>CAVSFV010000007.1:0-204319 GCA_963727325.1 uncultured Alphaproteobacteria bacterium | reverse complement strand
AGCGTCGCCGCATAATCCCGCACGTCCTGGGTGATCTTCATCGAGCAGAATTTCGGGCCGCACATGGAGCAGAAATGCGCCACCTTGTGCGCCTCCTTGGGCAGCGTCTCGTCGTGGTAGGTGCGCGCGGTGTCGGGGTCGAGCGAGAGGTTGAACTGGTCGACCCAGCGGAACTCGAACCGCGCGCGGGACGAGCGCGTCGTCGCGCAGCTGCGCCGCCGGGTGGCCCTTGGCGAGGTCGGCGGCGTGGGCGGCGATCTTGTAGGCGATGACGCCGTCTTTGACGTCGTTGCGGTCCGGGAGCCCGAGATGCTCCTTCGGCGTGACGTAGCAGAGCATGGCGGTGCCGAACCAGCCGATCATGGCGGCGCCGATCGCCGAGGTGATGTGGTCGTAGGCCGGCGCGATGTCGGTCACGAGCGGGCCCAGCGTATAGAACGGCGCCTCGCCGCATTCCTTGAGCTGCTTGTCGACGTTGATCTTGATCTTGTGCAGCGGCACGTGGCCGGGGCCTTCGATCATCACCTGGCAGCCCTTGGCCCAGGCGACTTTGGTGAGTTCGCCCAGCGTTTCCAGCTCGGCGAATTGGGCGCGGTCGTTGGCGTCGCGGATCGAGCCGGGGCGCAGGCCGTCGCCCAGTGAAAACGACACGTCGTATTTGCGCATCAGGTCGCAAATCTCGTCGAAGCGCTCGTAGAGGAAGCTCTCCTTGTGATGCGCCAGGCACCACTTGGCCATGATCGAGCCGCCGCGCGAGACGATTCCGGTGACTCTGTTGGCGGTGAGGTGGATGTAGGCGAGCCGCACGCCGGCGTGGATGGTGAAATAATCGACGCCCTGCTCGCACTGCTCGATCAGCGTGTCCTTGTAGCACTCCCAGTCGAGCTTGACCGGGTCGCCGTTGACCTTCTCCAGCGCCTGATAGATCGGCACGGTGCCGATCGGGACCGGCGCATTGCGCAGGATCCATTCGCGGGTGTTGTGGATGTTCCTTCCGGTGGAGAGGTCCATCACCGTGTCGGCGCCCCAGCGGATCGCCCACACCATCTTTTCCACTTCCTCTTCGACCGACGAGGTGACGGCGGAATTGCCGATATTGGCGTTGATCTTGGTGAGGAAGTTCCTGCCCGATGATCATCGGCTCGAGTTCGCCGTGATTGATGTTGGCGGGAATGATGGCGCGGCCGCGCGCGACTTCCGAACGCACGAATTCCGGCGTGACGAACAGCGGCACCGAGGCGCCGAAGCTTTCGCCGTCGTCGTGGGCGGCCTGCGCCACCTCCAGCATTTTCTTGCGGCCGAGATTTTCGCGCTCGGCGATGTAGATCATTTCCTTGGTGATCACGCCGGCGCGGGCCCATTCCAGTTGGGTGATGGGGTGGTGTTCCCCTCCCCCCTGTGGGGAGGGGTTAGGGGTGGGGGTCGGGAGGTTTTGCGCGGACGAAGACGGGCGTAATGCACCCGTCCGCGGCGAAGTGTTCGCCTCCCGACCCCCCACCCCGCCCTCCCCCGCAAGGGGGGAGGGAGAAGATGCGCGCAGCGGCTTCGGCGTATTGGGGAAATTGCGCGCCAGGTGCTTGCCGGAAACATTGCCGTTGTCGACCGGCTTGATCGGGCGGCCTTCATATGCCTCGACGCCGCCGCGCTCCTCACCCATTCGATGCGGGTGCGCGGCAGACCCTTTTCCAGGTCGAGCGCGACGTCGGGATCGGTGTAAGGGCCGGACGGATCGTAGACCGGAAACGGCGGCTCGCCGGAAGAGGCATCGAGCGCAATCTCGCGCAGCGGCACTTTCAGCTCGGGCGCCGCATCCGGCCGCGCGTAAATCTTGCGCGAGCCCATGATCGGTCCGGTGGTGACCTTCGGCGTGGCGAGATCGGATTCGGCGATATGCTTGTTCATCGGTTCACTCCAGAATTTTCGATTTCCGCATGATTGTTTTGTTGCCGGCTATTTGGTCGCGGTCCGGTAGCCCTTGAAGCTGAGAAAGCCGCCGATGACGAGAACGATGATGCCGACGATCGCCATCGCATAACCACCCGAATAGAGCGAGATGGCGGCCACGGCGGCTGCCGCCGGCAGCACGATGCGGATGATGCCGGCGATCACCAGGAGCCAGCCGAGAATGGTGATGATGATCCGCCAGTCCGGCGTCCAGCGCGTGATAGCCGTTGAGCATGGCGACACCGGCCAGAAACGACATCAGGCCCGACAGGTAGATCACGACCGGAACCAGCACCGCCTGTCCGATCATGTCGGCATAGACCGTCTGGTTGACCAGGCAGCCGAGCCCGAGCACGACAAACAGCGGACCGACAAGCCGGGCGATGAAGACGACGGGTGGCATGGCTCGATCCTCCGGCGCGTCAGCGCCGCGTTCGCCGCGGCGCAGCCATGCGCTCGCGGGGCTCGTTTCGGGGTGTGCTGGAAGTGGAAATCATTCCTGTCCCTTCGCCGGCATGACCCGGATCAGGTTCAAAGGGTTTTTCGCGGTCGCGTGCCTGTGTCCCTCACGCGTTGAGGATGCAGGCGGCGGCGGTCTCTCAGCTCCCTCCTGGGAGCTCCCCTCGGAACACATTTAATGTAGGCCGATGGCGGGGCCGTGTCAACGCGCGGTAAGCTTGGCAGTTCAACGCCGGGAGCAGGACGATGCCGAACGACAAGCCGAGCCGGAAGGACGACCTGGATAAAGCCCGCGTGATCGTGGGCGAATACGGCCTGCTGATCGGGCCGGCCGGGAAGCAGAGCGAAACGGTCGCGCAGGCCGTCGCCGATGGCATTGCGCTCGGCCGCAAGGAGGCGCTGGCGATGGCGGCCAAGCCATCCCGGCCCTGCTTCTCCCGGCAGCCGCAAGGGCACATCCGGCGGTTGATCCACGTCAATGCGCGGCGGCGGTGGAAGACTAATGTGTCGCCATGATCAACCAAAATCCTCCTCCGGTGGTGCATTGCCCGAGTTGCGGCAGGCCGATGCGGCTCGCCGGCATCATTCCGGGCATTGGCGCGCTTCCCGAATTGTGGACCTTCGAGTGCCGGGACTGCGCGGAAGCGGTGACCGAAGAGAAGGCGACGCTGTTGTCAGAGGCCGGTGTCAGCGCGCTGGAAAGCCTCGACTGACGCGTCGTTGCGGCGAGCGGACCGCGCCTGTCGGTTAGTGCAAAGTCTTCTGCAGCGCCAGCGCGTCAGCCCAGAGCTTCGAACGATCGTCGTCGAACACCAGCGCCGGGTCCTCGCGCAACGTCACCCAGACGCCATGCGCGAGCTCGTCCTCGAGCTGGGACGCCTCCCAGCCGACATAACCGAACGTGATCAGACTTTTGTTTGGTCCCTTGCCGATCGCCATGTCGCGCAGGACGTCGGCGGCGGCGCTGAGCGCGACGCGGCCGTCAATGTCCAGCGTGTCGGGCCGGCGGTAGTCGATGCTGTGGATCACGAGCGCAACGTCCCGTTCGACCGGGCCGCCGGAAAAGACCGGCACGGTGTCGGTGACGCCGCTCGCGTCGTCGCCGAAGCCTTTGAGCATGCGGGCGACGGAGCGCTTGCCGGCGGGCCGATTGATGACGATGCCGAACGCGCCTTCGCGACTGTGCCGCGCCAAAAGAATAACGGCATGATAGAAGGCGGCCTGGCGCAGTTGCGGTGATGCGATCAGAAGCTGGCCGTTCAGCCACGAGCCGGTCCGGAATATCGGTTTCGGTCGGCCGCGCGGCGTGAAGCAGTGTCGCCGGCAAAAAAATCGCCGCAGCGACCAGAATCCAGCGCTTGAGAGACAAACGACAACACGATCACCGCGCCCTCGGGCGCATGTCGCCCGCGAATGATGATCACTCCAAAGCGTCCGTGGTTCAACTCACTGTTTTGTCATGCGCGGCCTGTGCCGCGCATGGTGGTTAAACAAATTGCACCGCAATGCCGCCGAGCGCGCCAAAATCCGCGTGCAGGGTGTCGCCTTTTTTTGCGAACACCACGCGCGTAAACGAGCCGGCCAGCACGAGATGGCCGGGCTCAAGCGCGACGCCGTGCTGGCCGAGCTTGTTGGCGAGCCAGGCGACGCCGAGCGCGGGATGGCCGAGCACGCCGGCGGCGACGCCGGTCTCCTCGATTTCGGAATTGCGATACATGATGCCGCCGACCCAGCGCAGGTCGACGTCGAGCGGGCCGACCGGCCGGCCGCCGATGACGATGCCGGCGGCGGCGCCGTTGTCGGAAACGGTGTCGAAAATCTTGCGCGGGTCCTGCAGCCGCGCGTCGACGATCTCGATGGCCGGCACGACATATTCGGTGGCGCGCAACACGTCAGGCAGGCCGACGCCGGGACCGCGCAGCGGCTTGCCGAGAATGAAGGCGAGTTCGATCTCGACCCGCGGCAGACAATAGTTCTCGTGCGCGACGCGGCCGCCGTCGGCGACCATCATGTGGTCGAGCAGATGGCCGTAGTCCGGCTCGTCGATCTGCGAGGAGCGCTGCATCGCCTTCGAGGTCAGCCCGACTTTGTGGCCGATCAGTCTCGCGCCGGCCGCGATCTTGCGCTTGGCGACCTCGGTGGAGATCGCGTAGGCGTCCTCCATGGTGATGTCCGGCCAGGTCTTGGACAGCGGCACCGCCTGTTTGCGCGCTTTCTCGGCGGCGATGAGGATATCGGCGGCTTTGTTGCGATCGGCTTCTGACATCATGGCCGAGGACACGCTCCCTTATTGCTGACGATGACTTATAGATGAGTGTCAGACAGATTACTGCCAGACAGATTACTGACAGACGGCGCGGAGGACGACGGTTTCGAGCGGACATTCGCCCCGGCCTGGCGCCGGGGTCTTTCCCGACGCCAATTTGGTGTCGGGGCACGCCTCCCCGGTGCGGGAGTCGAGCGGCTTGCCGCCGCTGAAATCCCTTGGCGCGACAGGCGATCGTTGCGGCGGCGGCGCAGTCGGGCGCGCCGTTTCCCGCAATGGCGCAACGCTCGTGAACGTCCACCACGCGCGTGTTCGGCAGCCGCCCAATCACGACCGCGGCGTCTTTGCTCACGTCCAAAGTTTTCTTCATTCCCTCTTGGGTGGCGACGGCCGCACCTTTGGCGGCGTCGCCGGATTTTTTGCCGATATCTTCGAACGTGCCGGGGGCGGCTTTTATCTTGTCATGAAGATAGCCGATCGAGCCGTCCCACCAGTGGCCCAGTTCGTGAAGGAACCCCGGTTTTTCAGGGGCGGATGGTTGCGGCGGTCGCGGTGCGGCGGCGGTCGGTGCGATCGGCGCAGCCGGCGGGGAGGGCGTCGGCACGGCGCCAGCAGCGGCGGGCGGCGCCTGCGTGTTTTCCGCGCGCCCAGGCCCGGCGGCGACAGCTAAAAAAGCCACGGCGGCGAGCCACACGACGGCAGTGCCGCAAAAGCCATTTCGCTTGATCAATTCCGGCATGGTCGGCATGTCAGCGCAGCCATCGCTGCAGAAGCAGAACGCGAGCCGGCGTCACAATACCCGGACGACGACAATAAAGCCAAGCGGCAGACCGGGGCGGCCGCGGTTGCGGCGCTTTAAGCGCGGTGCTCGCGCCAGCGCGACCAGACGAACCAGACCAGCGCGGCGAGGAATGCCACCGCGATGACGGCGTCGAAGTCGTGGAACAGCTTGCGCATAGTCGGGTCGCTTTCCCAGCGCGCGCCAAGCAGATAGCCGGCATAGCCGAGCGCGAAGCACCACGGCCAGGAGCCGAGGAAGGTGTAGATTTGAAACTTCATCATCGGCATCCGCGCGAGGCCGGCGGGGAAGGCGATGAACGTCCGCACCACCGGAAGCAGGCGGCCGAAAAACACCGTGGCGGCGCCGTAACGGGCAAAAAACTGCTCGGTGCGCTCGAGTTCAGACCGGCTGATGAGGATGTATTTCCCCCAGCGTTCGAGCACCACCCTGCCGCCTTTGGCGGCGACGTAATAAGCCACCGTCGATCCGACATTGCAGCCCAGCGCACCCGCTGTCGCGACACCGATCAAATTCGCCTTGCCAATGGAAACCAGATAGCCGGCGAACGGCATGATGATCTCCGAAGGCAGCGGGATGCACGCGGATTCGATCGCCATAAGAAAGACGACTCCGAGATATCCGGCGGCGGAAATGACCTCGACGATCCAGGAGGCGAGCGCTGAAATGACTTGATCGATCATCGCGGGCCGGAGGCGCGGAGCATGGGCGGGTCTGTTAGCGGGCGAGGGGGCGGTTGTCCAATAAATACGACTGGCCGACCCAAATCCCGCAGGTGCTTGCGGACATTTGCAGTCTGACGTCCGCAGGTCTGGCATGTGGCCGCATTGCTTGACGCGCGGTTGGAGCGTCGGCGACAATCATCTGGACTATCGTTGGTTTTCGACGGTCCGATAAAGCACAATTCAAATAATCAGGGAGGTTATCTTGGGAGCGGCAAAGAAGCTCGTCATTTTGGCTGCAGTCAACGGCGGCGCGCAACAGGACCGCGACGGCGCCCGCGTGCCGATCACGCCGGCGGAAATCGCCGAGACGGCCCTTCAATGCTACAAGGCCGGGGCATCGGTGATCCACGTCCATGCGCGCGCCGCTGACAAGGGACCGACCAGCGACATCAAGGTGTTCAGCGACATCATCAAGCGGATCAGGGATAAGTGCGATATTCTGATTCAGACGACGAACGGTTTCGGCGTCCGCCGCGATCCGCAAACCAATGAATATGTGTGGCCAAACGACCAGGAGCGGCTGGCGCTTCATAACGTCGAACCCAAGCAGGATCTGTTCTCAATCGCCACCGGCTCGTGGGATTTCTATCATCCGGAAGGCGGCTATCCCGGTACCGTCTCCTATGTAAATTCGGAACACTTGCTGCAGCAAAATATCAAATCGGTTCTCAAGCGCGGCGCTTCGCTGGAATTTGAGATCACCGAGGTGAGCCAAATTCACAAGCTCAGCCGCTTCGCCGACGAAGGCGTGTTCGACCGCAACACCAAAAACCTCTGGCTGGATTATTGTCTTGGATTTGGCGCCATGGTGCCGACGGTGCGCACGTTGGCGCTTGCCGCGGAGGACGGCGCGAGGCTGTTCCCGCATTGGAAATGGGAAGTCCTGGCCACCGGCCGCGACCAGTTCCCGATGAACACCGTCGGTGTTCTCATGGGTTGTGACATCGTTCGGGTCGGCTTCGAGGACAATATCTATCTGCCGAACGGCAACCCGGCCCAGCATAACTATCAGCTGGTCGAAGCAATGGCGGACATCGCGCAAAAATTCGGCCGCGAGCCGGCAACGGTCGCGGACGCCCGACAGGTTTTCAACGTCGGCAACGCCTGACCTGTCGCCTGCGGAGGACCAAGTCAGCCGCCGAGATAAAGCCGCTTGAGTTCAGGGTTGTCGCGAACGTCGGCGGACTTCCCGGTCATCGCGATGCGGCCGAGGTGCATCACCACGGCCTCTTCCGCGAGGTCGCACGCGAGCCTGACCACCTGCTCGGCGACGATGACCGTGATGCCGAGCGACTTCAGGCGTTTAAGCGCAGCGAACAGCGCTTCATTGACTTTAGGCGCCAGGCCGACCGACGGTTCGTCGAGCAGCAGCACCTTCGGCCGCGACATCAGGGCGCGCGCGATGGCGAGCATCTGTTGCTCGCCGCCCGAGAGCGTACTTGCGACTTGTGCAGTTCGCACTTTCAGGACCGGGAACAGCTCGTAGACCATGTCCCGGCAGGCGCTCGCCTCGGCGTCTTTGCCGGCCTGATGCAGCGGCAAAGCGCCGATCTCGATGTTTTCCGAGACCGTGAGCGGCTTGAACAGATGCTTTCCTTCCGGGACATGACTGATGCCCCGCCGGACGATGTCGTGCGGCTCCAAATTGGAGATTTCGCGGCCCTCAAACTCGATCGAGCCGAGACGCCTGACCATCAGCCCGGAAATGCCGCGGAGCAGTGTCGTCTTGCCGGCGCCGTTTGCTCCCAGCACCGCCAGGCTCGTGCCCGCCCCGATCGAAAAATTGATGTCATCGAGGACGCGAACTGTCCCGTATGAAAGCGACACGTTGGTCAGCTTGAAGAAACTCGCCTGTTCAGGCGCCAAGATACGCCTCCAGGACCTTTTCGCTGTTCTGCACTTCCGCGGGCGTACCGTCGCCGATCTTTTCGCCGAGATGCATGACAACAACGTGGCCGCAAATCTGCATGATCAGGTTCACGTTGTGCTCGATGATGAGCACGGTTGCGCCGGTCGCCTGAACCCGCTGAATTGCGTTGCAAAGGTGCTCGACCTCACCACCCGATAGACCCGCTGCGGGTTCGTCGAGCAGAATGAGTTTGGCATCGCCTGCCAGCGCCCGCGCGACCGATACCAGACGCTGTTGACCGAAGGTCAGTTGTGCGGCGGGCGTTTGCGACAGCTGGCCAATTCCGACCAGGTCCATAATCTCATGCGCACGTCTTCGGGCCGTCGCGAGATCGGCGTGATAGGCGCCGAGGTGCGTTGCAGCTTGCAGCAGTTTCCGACGATGGTGATCTTCTGCGCCGATCAGAATGTTGTGTTCCACCGTCAGCGAATCGAACGTATTGGCGAGCTGAAAGGTCCGAATGATTCCCATTCGTGCCCTCTGGTACATCGTCCGC
The DNA here is from genome assembly GCA_963727325.1 of uncultured Alphaproteobacteria bacterium. Classification (GTDB taxonomy): domain Bacteria; phylum Pseudomonadota; class Alphaproteobacteria; order Rhizobiales; family Xanthobacteraceae; genus BOG-931. Next base: position 195,721 of record CAVSFV010000007.1, on the reverse strand, counting down.
CCATTGATCACGTTATTGCGAAAGATGATGGCTCCTCCCGAGGCGGCTTTCGCACCGGATATCAGATCGAACAGGGTTGATTTACCGGCGCCGTTCGGTCCGATCACGCCACACACTTCGCCGGGGCGCACGTCAAACGATACTTCGCGCAGCGCCGCGAGCCCGCCGAACACCTTCGAGACGTTTTGCACGGAAAGAAGCGCGTCGGCCCCGCGGTTCATGGCCGCGCCCGTCCGAAAGATCCGGCCTTCGCCAGATCTGAAAACAGCCCGACCAAGCCGCGTGGTGCAAATAGCGTAACCGCGATCAAGAGAATGCCGATGACGAGTACGGTCTGACCAGCGGCGAAGCCAAGCAGCTCCGGGGCTAGTGTGAGCAACACCGTCCCGAACACGACGCCGAGCATGCTGCCGAGCCCCCCGACCAGGACCATGAAAAACCAGACGAAGGTCAGCTCCGGGCTGAGGATGACCGGGTTGAGCGTCAAGTAATAGAAAGTATGCAACCAGCCGGCGACGGCGGCGAACGCCGCGGCAATAACCAGTACCGTCAGCTTGGTCACAGCCGGATTGATGCCCGCGGCTGCGGCTGCATCCGGATGATCTCGGCTGGCAACGATTTCACGGCCAAATTTCGAGTTGAGCAGATTCTTGAGAATCACGATCGTTAGGACGAGCAAGCCCAGAGCAACCAGATAAAACGACTTCGCGGACAACCGCACGCCGAAGATGGCGGCAGGCGGAATGTCCTGGATGCCATAACCGCCGCCGGTTACGGCCCCACCCTGGTTCACCAGCACCTCGACGAACAGGCTGAACGCAAGCGTGGCGACCGCGAGATAAAGGCCTTTCAGCCTCGTGACCGGCAATCCGATCAGCGCCGCAAGGACTGCGACCGCAATGACCGCGCACGGTAGGCAGAGCCAAGGCGATACGTCGACGTGCTTGGCCAAGATCGCCGACACATACGCACCGGTGCCGAAGAACGCCACGTGTGAGAGATGAAATTGGCCCGAATTGCCGACCACGAAGTTCAGGCTCAGGGTCAAAATCAACGTGATGCAAAGATTGACCGCCAGCGTGAGTTGGTAAGGGTTGGCGGCGAGCGGCAACAGTGCAACGATACAGGCCCCAGCCAGTCCGAGCAGATAAAGATGGCGTGAGTGCGCGCCCGCGATTGCCCGCACCGCTATTGTGCTCCTCGGCCGGCAATCAATCCGCTGGGGCGCAAAAACAAAATAATCATCAGCAAAGCAAACGCGATCCCCTCGGCGTAAATCGATGGCAGATAGCGCGCCGCCGCGACTTCCATCACGCCAAGCAGCAACCCGCCGACCAGCGGACCGAGTGGCGAACTGGTTCCACCAATAAAAAGAGCAATGAAGCCCTTGATGCCGGGAATGGCGCCGGTCAGATATCCGACCGCATAGAGCGGCGCATAGAGCCATGCCACGATAGCGGCGATGAGTGCGCCAAGGCCGAAAGCAACAGCGCGAACTGTATTTAGATTGACCCCGACCAGGGTCGCGGCCATCGGATCGATGGCGGTAACTCTTAAACAGCGGCCCAGCCAGGTCAGGCGGAGCCATAGCACCACGCACAGAAAAATCGCGGCAGTCACGCCGTAGATGACCAGTGATTGCGAAAACACGAAAACGTTTGTCCCAAGCCGGAACACATGGCTGCCTGCCGGGCCTGGCAAAGGCTCATCAAGACGTCCGTAAATGGAACCGGTGCCGTAGCGCACGACCAGCATGACGCCAAAGAGCGCAAGCAGCGTGATCGCTTCCGAGGCGTGGCGTTGTTGCAACGGCCGAATCACCAGTCGCTCGGCCGCAAGAGCCAGCATCGTGGCGCCCAGGATGCCGGCGCAAAAAGCGAAGGGGTAGGGCAGGCCAAAGCTGAGGAATGTTACTCCGAGCACGCCGGACACCATCATCCATTCGCCTTGCGCGAAGTTCAGGATGCCGGTGGCGATGATGATGACGTAATAGCTGAGCGCGAGAAGGGCGTAGATGCTGCCGATCTGAAGCCCGGACAAGAGCACCTGAACAACTGATGCCAGCGTCACAGAAACGCCCTCGGGTGTCGCACCCTAGCGCCACTTGAGCGCAGGCCCGAATTCGCCATTGCGGACTTCGCGCAGCACCACTTGATCGGCGCTGGTGAACAGATCGTGATTGGCCGGGCTGTAGGTCAAAGTGGTTCCAGGAGGACCAATCGCGATCGGAAAATCTTTGGTCGCCTCCATCGCATCGCGAATCTTTTCCCGGTCGTCGCTGCCAGCGCGCTTGATCGCATCGCAGACCAGCCGCACGTATTCCCAAGCCTGCAGAGCCACCGCCTGGTTCTTGAGTCGGTCACCGTAGGTCTTGGCCAGTTTGTCATCGATTTCCTTGATTTCCTGACGCGAGGGATCGATCGCGTCCGGATAGACGAAGCCCTCGGCGGCGCTGCCGGCCAGCTTGAGGAAGCCGCCGGCCGTGAACAGGCTGTTGCCGATCAGCGGAGCGGGATTCTCGAACAGCTTGTGAGCCTTGATATAGTTCGCCAAATCCGGGATCGAGGCGCCAACCGTCAGGACGACATCGGCGCCCGAATCCTTTACCCGCAACGCCTGGCTTGAAGCTTCGGTCGAGCCGGGCGTGACCTGTTCCAGAGCGACGACATTGAAGCCGTCTTTTTTCAGATCGTTGATCCACTGATCTGAAATTACGAGGCCAGTCTGCGTGGTGTCACGGACGACCGCGAGTTTCGGCGCACCGTACTTCTTGTGCAGATATTGGGCGATGGCAGCAAGCTCGTATTTTCCGCGCAGTGGGATCCTGAAATAATATCGCTTGGGCGGATCGGTGGTCAGCTTTTCAGCGAGGTTCGCCGGCGCGCCATGCGCGATTTTCAGTTCGCTGGCGCGGACCTGCGTCGCAAGACCTGTCGCGGATGAGCCAATAGAAATGATGTAGAGCACGCCCTCTGAGGCGAGTTTGTCGACCTTGGTGGCAGTCGTGACCGGATTGTTCTCGTCGTCTTCGAACAACACCTGCACGGGGCGTCCGTTGATGCCGCCGGCCTCGTTGAACTGCTTGACGAACAGATCGATCGCGTCCTTTTGCAGCAGCGAGTAATACGACGCCTGCTTTGCCTGATCGAGATGCGCGCCGATCAACACCGGCTTTCCGGTTGCCGGTTCGGCAAAGGCGCGCCACGGTGAGGCCAAGGCAGCGGCGGCGCCGCCCAGGAGGCCGGTGAACTCTCTTCGGTTCATTGTTCTTCCTCCCGCGCTTTATCGTTTGCCTCCCGTGATCGGTGGAGGCATTTGCATCGATGTTGCGGAATGCGCGCATGCGCGTCAAGCAGGCGCGCCACGCGGCAGCTGCGTCATTTAACGAGCAGCAAGCGATGACTTCTACGATGACTTGCACAAATCCGGCAGACCTTGGCCAGGTCGAGAGCGCCGAGGTCAGCGGCGTTTGCGCAGACGGCGGCTTTCGAGCGCGATGATCTGACGGCGCGCGCTGTTGTCCGTGACTTTCTTGGGGACCTTCTCGGCAATACCCAGGAGCCGTTCGCGGCGATCCATCTCTTTCCAGACGTCCTCAGGGCGGATGCCGGATGAAACCCACAATACGATCAAGTTGTAGAGGAGGTCGGCGCTTTCCCTGACCACGGCGTCGCGGTCGCCGTGCATCGCATCGATCACGACCTCGACCGCCTCTTCGGCAAGCTTTTTCGCCATCTTGCTGCGGCCCGAGCGCAGTAGCCGCGCCGTCCGTGACGTCGACGGATCGTCGTGCCGACAGGCCAGGACAGCTTGATAGAGGCGGGTAATCGAATCAGCCATCGCCCATCAGAATAACCAGATAACGTCGCAATTGTGTTAAAGTTGCGCGGGGCGGCCTCGGCGCGGGCTTATCTGCGGTTAAGCCGGTCCTAAAAATCCTCATTCCCCCGCTATTCGCCTCTATTCGTCTTGAGCCAGCAGGCTGGCGTTGCCGCCGGCCGCCGCCGTATTGACCGTGACGACCTGTTCGGCGGCAAAGCGGCGTAGATAATTCGGCCCACCGGCCTTCGGCCCGGTCCCGGACAGGTGCGTCCCGCCGAACGGCTGGGTGCCGACGACGGCGCCGATCATGTTGCGATTGACGTAAATATTGCCGTGGGGCAGCCGAGCCGCGATCCGCTCGACGGTGAGGTCGATGCGCGAATGGATGCCGAGCGTGAGTGCGGTACCGTTCGCCGCGATGTCGTCGAGGAGTCCAGTCCAGCGCTTCCGCGCGCCAGCGGACGACGTGGAGCACCGGCCCGAACACTTCCTCCTTCAGGTCGCGGGCGGAGTCGAGCGCGATGATTGTCGGGGCGACATAGGTCCCGCCGGCCGGCAGCGGCTTCTCGCGATCGGCAGCGGAATCGCACGCGACCGGCGCGTTCGTTTGCCGCGATCCAGCTTTCAAGTTTTTGTTTGGCCTCGGCGTCGATCACGGGGCCGACGTGGGTCGCCGGGTCGCGCGGATCGCCGACTTTGAGTTCGCGCGCGGCGCCGATCAGCATGTCGAGCATCGGCTCGGCGATGTCCTCCTGCAGGCAAAGGAGCCGCAGCGCCGAACAGCGCTGGCCGGCGGAGCGGAACGCGGACGTCATCACGTCGTCGATCACCTGCTCCGGCAGCGCGGTGGCGTCAACAATCATGGCGTTGATGCCGCCGGTCTCGGCGATCAACGGCACGATGGGTCCGTCTTTCCGGGCGAGTGCCCGGTTGATGGCGCGGCCGACTTCGGTCGAGCCGGTAAACACGACCCCGGCGACACGCGGATCGGCGACGAGTCGCGCGCCAACATCGCCGTCGCCGGGAACCAGATGCAACGCGGTGACCGGCACGCCGGCTTCGTGCAGCAGCGCAACCGCGCGGGCGGCGATCAGCGGCGTTTGCTCGGCCGGCTTGGCGACAACGGCGTTCCCGGCCACGAGCGCAGCGCTCACCTGACCGAGAAAAATCGCGAGCGGAAAATTCCATGGACTGATGCAGACAAAAACGCCGCGGCCGCGGTAACGCAGCAGATTGCTTTCGCCGGTCGGCCCCGGCATCAACGCGGGCGACAGCGTATGTCGCGCCTGCGCGGCGTAGTAGCGGCAATAGTCGACCGCCTCGCGCACTTCCGAAAGCGCATCGTCAAGCGTCTTGCCGCCTTCGGTTTGCAGGAGCGCGAGCAGGGAGCCGCGATTTTTCTCCAGCAAATCGGCGGCGCGTTCGAGCCATATGGCGCGCTCCGTGCAAGGCGTCGCTTCCCACGCGGAACAGCCGGCCGCCGCCGCCGACATCGCTGACACAACGATGGCATCGTCGCCTTCCCGCACAATACCGATCGCATCGCCGTCGATCGGTGAGAGGACGGAGCGCTCGATCCCGCTCAGCGCAATGCCGTCGATGAGCGGTGCGGCGCTGGCGGCTTCGCCGGTGCCGCGGCGTACTTCGGCGAGCAATGCATCGAGGCTTGCACGATCGCCGAACTCGACGCCGGCGGAGTTGCGCCGGTCCGGCTGATAGAGGTTGCGCGGCAGCGGAATTTTTGGATTGCGCGCGTCGCGGGCGCTCGCCAGCCGGGCGTAAGGCCGGCGTAAAATCTCTTCGATCGGCACGCTTTTGTCGGCGGCGACCGAAACAAACGAGGAGTTGGCGCCGTTTTCCAGAAGCCGCCGCACCAGATAAGCGAGGAGATCGCGATGACCGCCAACCGGGGCGTAGACCCGGCACGCCGCATCCGGCAGCTCGGCCAGAAGCTCGGCGTAGAGCGCCTCGCCCATGCCGTGCAGGCGCTGAAATTCGAATCCCTCAACGCCGCCCGCGTCCTCAATCACGCTGGCGACGGTCAGCGCGTTGTGGGTGGCGAATTGCGGGTAAAGCCGAGCGCGCGCCGCGATCAGCTTCCTGGCGCACGCCATGTAGCACAGGTCGGTCATGGCCTTGCGCGTGAACACCGGATAATCGGCAAGCCCGCGCTCCTGCGCGCGCTTGATTTCGGTGTCCCAATAGGCGCCTTTCACCAGACGGACCGTGAGCCGGCCGTTCAACGCCGCCGCGGTCTCCTCAAGCCAGCCGATCACGGCAAGCGCGCGCTTCTGATAGGCCTGCACCGCAACCCCAAATCCGTCCCAGCCGCGCAGCGACGGATCGGACAGAACCGCGCCGATAATCTCGAGTGACAATTCCAGCCGGTCTGCCTCCTCGGCGTCGACGGTGAATTGCAACGCGCGCGCCTTGGCCATGCGCGCGAGTTCAAGAAGACGCGGCGTAAGTTCTTCAACAACGCGCTGGCGCGAGATCGCTTCAAAGCGCGGATGCAGCGCCGAGAGCTTCACTGAAATTCCGGGGCGCGCCGGCAGCACGGCGTTGCCGGCGCTCGCGCCGATGGCGTCGATCGCACCCGCATAGGCCGCGAAATATTTGTCGGCGTCGGCCGCGGTGCGCGCGCCTTCGCCGAGCATGTCGAACGAGTAGCGGAGCGCGCCATGCGAGCGGGCGCGCGAGAGCGCTTCCTCGATGGTCTGGCCAAGCACGAAATGCGAGCCGATGAGCCGCATGGCCTGGCGTGTCGCCGTGCGCAGGGCCGGCAGCCCGAGGCGGCGGACGATGGTGTCGAGGATCGTGTCCGGCGTCTCGCCGGGATGAATGATGCGGGCGGCAATGCCGAGCGTCCACGCCGACGCCGAGACGATGAGCGCGGTGGATTTGAGTTCGCCATCGAGCCAGCGGCCGGCGGCAAGCTTGTCCTCGATCAGGCGGTCGGCGGTCGCGGCGTCCGGCACGCGCAGCAACGCCTCCGCCAGCACCATGAGGGCGAGCCCCTCCTTGGTCGACAGCGAATAGGCGTGCAGAAAATCTTCGATGCCGCCGAGGCCGCCGGCTTTGGCGCGGATCGCCTCAACCAGCGCACGCGCGCGAGCATCGATGCGGCGCTCCGCGGCGGTGTCCCGTATGGCGTCCGCGAGAAAGCGCGACGCCAATTCCTCATCGGGCGGCGCGAACGGTGCGCGAAACAGGGGTGCTGGATCAGCCGACATCTTCAAGGCGTTTCCATTTTCCAAGTCCGCAGCGCGGGACTTCCGTCATTCTATTCGCTTGCGCGTGTTCCCGCCCCGCAAGGTCGCGATGCCCAGGATAAATCCGAGACTTGCTCATAAGACAAATCGATATTGCTGAAAACGCAAATTTCACTTGACTCGCGTTGTGCGGGGACTATCGTCCACTTTGTAGTCATCGTGAGCGGACGGTTCCGGGCGCCAAATAGTTCGCTGTATTCACCCAAGCTTTAAGGGGTTTACGGAGGGAATATGTCGCGCGGGTACTTCAAATTAGGCGCACTAATACTTGCGACGGCGCTTACTGCCGGAAATACAATCGCTTTCGCCGAGCCGTCAGGCTCAGACCAGCCGGTCAAGATCGGGGTCCTGAACGATCAATCCGGGATCTATGCCGATTTAGCCGGACCCGGCTCCGTCGAAGCCGCGCGCATGGCGATCGAAGATTTTGGCGGCCAGGTTCTCGGCAAGCCGGTCGAACTGGTCGCGGCCGATCATCAGAACAAAGCCGATATTGGCGCTTCTATCGCGCGCACCTGGTACGACCAGGACGGCGTCGACATGACGGTGGATTTCTCCAATTCGTCGGTGGCGCTTGCGGTCCAGGTGATCACCAGAGACAAGCAGAAGGTCACGCTGATTACCGCGGCTTCTTCGGCGATCACCGGCAAGGCCTGCACACCGAACTCGGCGCAGTGGGTCTACAACAGCCACAGCAACGGCTACAGCCTCGCGCGCGTCCTCACCGAACGCGGACTGAAGAGCTGGTTTCTGGTCACGGTGGATTATGCGTTCGGTCAGGCCTTCGCTGCGGATATCAGAAAAGCCGTGACCGATAGCGGCGGCACCATCCTCGGCGAAGTCCGCCACCCGCTGAACACCGCGGACATGAGTTCCTTCCTGCTTCAGGCGCAGTCTTCCAAGGCCCAGGCGGTCGCGTTCGCGAGTGCCGGAACGGACATGACCACGGCCATCAAGCAAGCCGGCGAATTCGGCATTGCCCAACAGACGGCTTTGGTGGCCCCGATCGTCTTCATTACCGATGTGCACGCCATGGGATTGAAAGCGGCGCAGGGGCTTCAATTCGTCACCGCGTTTTATTGGGATCGCGATGACGAGAGCCGCGCGTGGTCAAAAAGATTTTTCGAGCGCCGCAAAGTCATGCCGACGATAACTCAGGCCGGCGTCTATTCGGCGGTGCTGCACTATCTCAAAGCGGTCGCGGCGGCAAAGACCAAGAACGCCGACGCGGTAATGGCCAAGATGCGCGAACTGCCGGTCAACGATCCCTTCACCCATAACGGCGTGCTCCGCGAAGACGGCCAGATGATGCACGATATGTTTTTGGTCGAAGTCAAAAAGCCGGCCGAGTCGAAGGGGCCCTGGGACTATTACAAGATTCTTACAGACCATCCCGGCAGCCAAGCTGTTCCAGCCGCTCGCCGACAGCGACTGTCCGCTGATCAAGAAGTGACGTCCGGTGACGGTCCGGCTAGCAGCGAACAAACGAGCGCGATCATGACCGAAACGGTCACTATGAGTCTCGCCGAGGTACACACGACCGCCGAGCAACTCCTCCTGGCGCAGGGCTTCGACACCAAACATGCGGAGGCTATCGCCCGGACCGTGACCGCAGCGGAGCGAGATGAATGCCGGCATCACGGCTTGTTCCGTATTTCTTTTTACGTCAACGCACTTCGCGCGGGGCAGGCTTCGCCCGATGCGGAGCCGACGCTCTCAAGGCTCGCGCCCGGCATCATCAAGGTGGACGCCCATCGTGGTTTTTCGCCCTTGGCGCTGGAGCGCGGCGATGCGCCGCTGGCCGATCTGGCCGAAAAGCAGGGCATCGCAGCGCTGGTCGTCAACAACGCGCTGAACGTCGCCGCGCTCTGGCCCGAGGTGGAGCGTCTCGCCGAACGCGGGCTCGTCGCTTTTGCCTACGTGTCGGCAATTCCGTATGTCGCACCGGCAGGAGGCATCAAGCCGGTATTCGGCACCAACCCGATGGCGTTCGCGTGGCCGCGGCTCAATCGGCCGCCGCTCGTGTTCGACCAGGCTGCCAGTGCGAGCGCGCGGGGTGAAATCCAGCTGCGCTTGCGGGATGGCAAATCGCTGCCGGAGGGCTGGGCGATCGGGCCGGACGGCAAGCCGACAACAGATCCAAAAGTCGCGCTTGCCGGCGCGCAGCTTCCGTTCGGCGGCGTCAAGGGTTCCGCGATCGCGCTCATGGTCGAACTGCTGGCGGGACCGCTGGTCGGCGATGTTCTGAGCTATGAAGCAGGTGAGCGCGACACGGCAAGGACCGGTGCGCCGTGCGGCGGCGAACTTATCGTGGCGATTGACCCGGTGCGCTGTGTCGAGAACGGCAACCGGATGGCGCAGATCGAGCATGGCGAGAAACTGTTCGCCAAAATCCTCGAACAGGAAGGTACGCGCTTGCCTTCGGATCGCCGCTACGAAGCGCGGCTCCGCACCACGGTCAGCGGTGTCGAAGTGCCGAAATCCCTCTACGACAATTTGCAAATTCTGCGCGCCGGCGGATCACTTATCGATCTTCAGGACTACGAAGGCGATCGGCTGATGACGCTGGCGCCAGCGTAGCACGATGGCGAAACGGACCGCAGTCAATGCCCGATATGCGCCGACGCCGAAAACGCGCGTGCGCCGGCGGCCGAAGCGCGCCGTCTACGACCGCGACATCGTGCACCGCATCCTCGACGAAGCGCTCGTCGCCCACGTCGGATTTGTCGTCGGACGGCGAGCCGCGCGTTCTGCCGACGGCGATCGCGCGCATCGGCGACGACGTATTCATCCACGGCAGCGTCAACAACCACATGCTCAAATGCCTGATGGAGGGAGCGCCGGCGTGCATCGCGGTGACGCTGGTGGATTCCATCGTCGCCGGCCGATCGGGGTTTGGCTGCAGCATGGATTACCGATCCGTCGTCATCTATTCAAACGGCCAGAAGGTCGAGAGTGCTGCCGAGAAGGAACAAATTGTCCAGGCCTTCGTGCAACGGATCATTCCTGATCACCGGGTTCGCGCATCCAAGCCGCAAGAGCTGGCGGTAACCGTTTTTGTCCGCTTCCCGCTGAAGGAAGTTTCGGCGAAGATCCGCGACGTCGGCGTGGTGGATGTGGAGGATGACTACGGTCTCGATCTTTGGGCCGGCGTCATTCCGCTGCGTCTGGATGCAGGAGCGCCGCAAAGCTGCCCGCGACTCAAGCCCGGGATCGACGTGCCGGCCTACGCGCTGAAATACCGGCGCTGAGCCCACTATCGGATTTTGGCGTTTGTTCTTCGCGCGAGGCCTGATTCGTTTGTCGCGCGACGTTCCACCATTCCGGCGCAAGCTGTTCGGCGCCCGAACGGGTAACAATCATCAACATGTGCGCTTCGGCGTCGCCCAATCGTTCGGCCCGATGGGGCAGCTCTGAGTCGATAAGTATACCGCTGCCGGCTTTCAGGTGATGGACCTCATCGCCCGCGTAGAACCGTACTTCACCTTTGAGGACGTAACAGTATTCCTGGCCGGCATGCGAGACCAAGGTCTTCATGGTTTCGTTGCGCGGGAAGACCAGATGAAACACGTTGAAAACATCAAACCGTGCTCCACCGACCAGGTGTTTCCACAGATAACCCGTGCTCTCCACCTCTTCGAATTTGTCGGTGGAACGGCCGTGAGCGGCGACGCGGGTCTTCGATGGCGTTGGTTTGACGTCGAGCAACTCCTCCAACCCGATCGAAAGCTCTTCGCAGATCTGGATCAAGTTGGTGACGGAGATTGCGGTGTATCCGCGCTCGATGCGCGACAGCGAGCTTTCCGCCAATCCGGTCTTTTCCGCCAAATCCGACAATCTCAAATCAGCTTTGATCCGCGCCGCCCGAATTTTCTGACCAATATCGGCGATGCTGTGCTTGAGTTTATCCACCCTAACGCCTTGGTTTCGGAGGGGAATTCGTTCTTCTTTCTTGTAGCACAAACGGCGCTTGCGCTCAACACAAGCGCCGTTATCGGCTCTCCGCCCTGTCGATGGTCAGCCATCGCGGCGGCGATTGAAGAGCGCTTCCAGCCGCTCGATGCTTTGGGTCCAACCGGCTTCCATGCCCTTGATGTGGGCGGCGGCGTATTCGACGATTGCTGCGGCGCGCGTCTGGACGACGAGCCGGGTTTTGCCTGCCTCTTCCGTGAAGGTCACTGTGGTCAATCCCTCAAGGATCGGATTGTCGGCGTCGTCCAAGGCAACGTTGGAGAACACCAGCCGCTCCGGCGGGACGATCTCGCGGACCTCGCCTCTCATTTTGTAAACGACGCCATCGGGGCCGCGCATGTGGATGCGGATCGCGCCGCCGGCGCGGGCCTCGATTTCACAGACCGGGTTGGTGAAATCGCGGGGCCCCCACCATTGCGCCAGGTGCTTTGCATCGGTCCAGGCCTGAAACACCAGTGCGCGCGGGGCATCGAACACGCGCGTGATCGTCAGTTCGCGTTCGGCATAAGTCGGTTTCTGTTGAGCGGCGGCGTTCATGCGCACTTCTCCGTTATGGCGAGGAGCCGGCGGGTCGGCCCCGAAGCGGTCGGCTCGATTGGCGCGGCGCGTCGAAGATGCGCGCGATGACGAAATCGGAATCCACGATGGTTGAAGCCATGATCACTCCTGTTATCCGACGTTCGCGGCGTGCAGTGAACTTTGCCGGCTGGTTGCCGCCACGTGCTGTTGGAGGCGCGCCAAGGTCTGCGCGACGCCTTCGGCTGCGCCGTATTCCTTGATCACGCGATCGCGCTCGGCTGCCGACGGGAAATCCATCCGCATGGTGATGCGGGTCCGCTCGGCGTCACCATCCGGCGCTTCGAACGTGACGGTGGTTTTAAACTGCACGGGTTCAACGTCTTCGCCGCCGCCGTGGCGGTAGACGATACGTTCAGGCTGCACCACCTCTTCGAAGGTGATGCGGTTCTGAAAGTCGCGGCCGTCCGGTCCGTGCATCACGAACCGCCAGATGCCGCCCGATCGCATGTCGAAGCTATGCGTCGTCGTCGTGAAGCCGTGCGGCCCCCACCACTGCGCCAGATGCTTCGGATCGGTCCATACCGAGAAAACCAGATCGCGTGGCGCATCGAACACGCGGGAGGCGATGATCGAGCGCGGATCGCTGTCCAGGTCGACGTCATTTCTTGCGGCCATGTTTCCCCCGCTTGGTCATGGGTCCTTCGGCTTGAAGCTTCTTCAGGTAATCGTCGAGGCGATCGAAGCTCTCGTCGAAAAAGCGGCGATAGTGATCGAGCCATGCATCGACGTCTTTGAGCGCTTTGGGCTCGATGCGACAGGGTCGCCACTGCGCTTCGCGTGAACGCGCGATCAGGCCGGCGCGCTCCAGGACCTTGAGATGCTTCGATACCGCGGGAAGGCTCATGGCGAACGGCTCCGCCAGTTCCCGCACCGTGGTCTCGCCGCGCGCAAGCCGCGCCAGGATGGCGCGGCGGGTGGGGTCCGCCAGGGCGGCGAAAGTGGCGTCCAGGTTCATTTATCCCATCGGTTAAATAACCAGATGGTTAAATACGAGCGGGCGCTTCGCATGTCAAGCGTTTTGCCATCGTGAACGCGGATCCAGTCTTTGTTGCGGAGGAAAAGGGCGGCCGACGCTGCGATGCGAACGTCGGGGCCGCGCGATTATTGCCCCGAATAGGCTCTTTGCAGCGCCGCCAGATCAAACTTTTTCATTTTCAGCAGCGCTGCCATCGCGCGCTCGGATTTGGTGCTGTCGGCATCGGTCAACATCTGCGGCAAGTCCGATGGCACGACCTGCCACGACACCCCGTATCTATCCTTCAGCCAGCCGCAGGCGCTTTCAACACCGCCATCGCAAAGCCGGTCCCAGAAATAATCGATCTCATCCTGGGTCTCGCACAGGACCTGAAACGAGATCGCCTCGTTGAACTTGAAAAGCGGACCGCCATTGAGTGCGACAAAAGCCTGGCCGCAGAGTTCGAATTCGACGGTCAAGACCGAGCCGGCCTCTTTGCCGTGCGTCTCATGGCCGACTTTACCGTAGCGGGTTGTTCGCTTGATGCGCGAATCCCCGAATATTGAAACATAAAAATTTGCCGCCTGTTCGGCTTGCGTATCGAACCACAGACACGGTGCGAGCTTAGGTCTGATCGCAGCCATGCCCGGCTTTCCCGCTCGCGCCCTTGGGCGCGGCTATTAAAACGCTTTCGCGAGATAGGCCGCGAGCCGGTCGAAGGTGCCGTTCCACGTCGCCTTCATGCCGACATGGGCGGCGTCGAAAGTCTTTCGTTCGACGTCGGTGCAATTGTGCGGCGTCCAGCGGACGTTCAGCTTGGTCTTGCCCTCGGGCAACTCTTCGAGCGTCAGCGTCGCCAGGGTTTCGGTCGGCCAGGTGGGGATGATCGGATGGCGGCCGATGCCGCCGGCTTCGTTGGAAAACGTGTTGATGAATACCAGCCGCTCGGGCGGGACGATCTCTACATAGGAAAACTTGCCCCAGATCTTGTAGCCTTCGGGGGATTTTATGCCGCCATGAAAGAAACCGCCGGGCCGCAAATCCATTTTTCCGGCGATCATGGTGAAGCCGGCCGGGCCCCACCAATGCTTCATGGCTTCGAGGTCCGTTAAGGTCTGCCAGACCCGTTCGCGCACCGCCTCCAGCACGCGGAAAATGACAAAATCCCCACCCGCCGGTTCCATACCCATAACGCTTGCCCCCGCCCACCATGGGCGCAGGCCTTAGTGTGCCACATTGATCATCCAGCCGACACCGAATTTGTCGGCCACCATGCCGAACCGCGGCGAAAAGAACGTCTTGCCCATCGGCATCTGCACCTGGCCGCCGTCGGCGAGACCGGTAAAAAGCTTGTCGGCGTCGGCCTCGCTGCTGGTCGAAATCGACAGCATGATGCCGTGAAAATTCGGCTTGCCGCCGCCGCGGCCGTCGGAGGCCATCACGGTGGTGTCGCCGATCTGGAACTGGGAATGCATCACCTTGTCGGCGTTCTGCGGCGTGCACATCGACTTGTCCGGACTGTCCTTCCAGCGCATCAGCATCCCGACTTTCGCGCCGATCGCCTTTTTGTAGAACTCAAGCGCTTCATCGCAGCGGCCGTTGAAATCCAGATAGGGCTGAACCTGCATCGCGGTCTCCTTTCCATCGGGTAAGCGGAACTTCGCTTGACAAATACGTTGATATCAACATAACTAACGTATGTCAACCGAACTGCCCTTCGCATTAACGCACCAGGTTCGTGACAATTGTTTGTGCCTGCACGTGCAGCGGGCGGCGCGGGCGCTGGCGCGCCGCTTCGACGATGCGCTGCGTCCGGTCGGGCTGACGCAAGGCCAGTTTTCCCTGCTGATGTCGCTTAATCGTCCGGCGCCGCCGACCATCGGCGACGTTTCGGCTTTGCTTATGCTCGATCGCACGACGCTCACTGCCAACCTCAAGCCGCTGGAACGGCGCGGCCTTGTGAAGGTGAAAGTCGACGCCGCGGACAAACGCAGCCGCCGTCTCATCCTCACTGCGGCGGGGCGGGCAGTGCTCGCCGCCGCAGCGCCGATCTGGAAGCGAACCCATGCGCAGACCGAGCGCCTGTTGCGGAGCGCCAGTGCCGACAACGTGCGCAAAAGCCTTCATGAGCTGTGCTGACAGCGTCGGCGGCATGGCGTAGATCGAAGCCGCACCACCAACGCTCATCACTGCGGTCATCATGTCGTTTCTGCGCATTTATCTGCGCTTGCTTGGCCTTCTCAAACCGGAAGCAGCCCTCGCGATCATCCTGGCGCTCGCCAATATCGCGCTGGCGGTGGCGCAGTTTGTCGAGCCGGTGCTGTTCGGCCACATCATCGATGCCCTGTCCGGCGTGCTGCCGTCCGGCCTCTGGCCCGCCGTGCACGTGCTGGCGCCGTTGATCGGCGCCTGGGTCGGCTTCGGCCTGTTCATCATCATTGCAGCAGCGCTGGTGGCATGGTTTGCCGATCGCCTGGCGCATCGCCGCCGCAATCTCGTTCTCGCGGATTTCTTCGAGCACGTGCTGCAACTGCCGCTGGCCTACCATTCCGGCGCGCATTCGGGCCGGCAGTTGAAGGTCATGCTCACCGGAACCGACACGCTGTGGTGGCTGTGGGTTTCGTTTTTCCGCGAGCATTTCGCCGCCTTTATCTTCATCGTCGTGCTGCTGCCGACGTCGCTGATTTTGAATTGGCGACTGGCGCTGCCGTTGCTCGGACTGTGCGCCGTGTTTACGGCGGTGACCGTGCTGGTCATGCACCGGGCCGACGCGATGCAGCGCGCGGTCGAGCGGCATTACTCCGATCTTGCCGAGAACGCCGCCGACACGCTCGGCAATATCGCCGTGGTGCAGAGCTTCGCCCGGGTCGAGCTTGAAGTCTCGGCGCTGCGGGGCCTGGTGAACTCGCTCCTTCGCGCGCAAATGCCGGTGCTGTCGTGGTGGGCGATTGCGGCCGTGCTGACACGCACCGCGACGACGCTCGCTTTGCTGACGATTCTCCTGGTCGGAACTTATCTCAAGCTCATGGGTCTTGCGTCCGTCGGCCAGATCGTCAGCTTCATGGCGATCGCGTCGCTGTTGATCGGCCGGCTCGAGCAGGTGGTCGGCTTCGCCAACCGCCTGTTCATGGACGCGCCAAAACTCGCTGAATTTTTCGGTGTCATCGATACCGTGCCGGCGGTACGCGACCGGCCGGATGCCATCGATCCCGGCCGCGTTCGGGGTCTGGTCGAATTCAAAGCCGTCTCATTTTCCTACGACGGCAAACGTCCCGCCGTAACGGACTTGACTTTCACGGCGTTGCCCGGCGATCGCGTGGCGCTGGTCGGGCCGACCGGCAGCGGCAAATCGACGGCGCTTGCGCTTCTGCATCGCACCTTCGATCCGCAGGCCGGCTTGATCGCGGTCGACGGCATGGACATTCGCGGACTGACGCTGACCGGCCTTCGCCGTAACATCGGCGTCGTCTTTCAGGAGACGCTGCTGTTCAATCGCTCGATCGCCGAAAATCTGCGGGTCGGCAAGCCGGACGCGACCGATGCGGAACTGCGGCAAGCCGCGGCGCGGGCGCAAGCGCTCGATTTCATTGATCGCAACCCTGAAGGCCTTGAAGCGCGGATCGGCGAGCGCGGCCGGCTGCTCTCCGGCGGCGAACGCCAGCGCCTCGCCATCGCCCGCGCCCTACTGAAAGATCCGCCGATCCTCATTCTCGACGAAGCCACCAGCGCGCTCGACCCCTTGACCGAGGCGCGGGTCACGCAGGCGCTCGATGAGGTCATGAAAGGCCGCACCACGTTCGTCATCGCTCACCGTCTCGCCACGGTGCGCAACGCGACCCGCATTCTGGTGTTCGAAAACGGCCGCGTCGTCGAGACCGGGACTTACGATGAGCTTGTGCAACGCGGCGGCTATTTCGCCGAACTGGTGCACGCCCAGTTCGCGCCAGTTACCGTAGATGCGGAGCCAACGATCTAAGCGAGCAAATTGAAGTCGTCGTCGCGAGGAGCCACCGGATCAAATCCGGCGGCAGGTGCAGCGACGAAGCAATCCAGAACTTCGCGGCCCGACTGGATGCTTCGCGGAGCTTGTCATCGGTCCGGCCACTTCGGGCCGGACCCGTTGGCTCGCCATGACGGCTAGCGCAGCCGTTCCAGAATACTGACGTAATTGGCGACGGCGGCGCCGCCCATGTTGAAGATGCCGCCGAGCCGGGCGTCTTTGACCTGCATGTCGCCGGCGGTGCCGGTGAGCTGCATCGAGGTGATCGCGTGCATGGAAACGCCGGTCGCGCCGATCGGATGGCCTTTGGCTTTAAGCCCGCCGGATGGATTGATCGGCAGCTTGCCGTCTTTGTTGACGATGCCCTCGGCGATAACGCGCGCGCCTTGACCTTCCGGTGCGAGGCCCATGGCTTCGTATTCGATCAATTCGGCGACGGTGAAACAATCATGCACCTCGGCGAAGGAAAGATCGTGAAGGCCAATGCCGGCTTCGCTGAAGGCGCGCTGCCAGGCTACGGCGCAGCCTTCGAACTTGAGGATGTCGCGCCGCGACATCGGCAGAAAATCCTGCACGTGTTCGGCGGCGCGGAACACGATGGCCTTGCCAAGCTTCAGCGCCGTTTCAACATCCGTGAGCACCAAAGCAGCCGCGCCGTCGGAAACGAGGGAGCAGTCGGTGCGCTTGAGCGGACCCGCGACGCGCGGATTTTTGTCGCTCTCGGTGCGGCAGAATTCGTAGCCAAGGTCTTTGCGGATCTGCGCGTAGGGATTGCCGACGCCGTTCTTGTGGTTTTTGGCGGCGATTTGCGCGAGCGCATCCGATTGGTCGCCCCAGCGCTGGAAATAGCGCGCCGCGATCTGGCCGAACACGCCGGCGAAGCCGCCTTCGATGTCGGCTTCCTCGCGCACATAGGATGCCTTCAGAAGGTTGCGCCCGATTTCGGCGGCCGGCGTTGTGGTCATCTGCTCGACGCCGACAACAAGGACAATGCGCGCGGATTTGGCTGCGATGGACTTCAGGCCCTGATGCACCGCGGCAGAACCGGTCGCACACGCATTCTCGACCCGGGTCGCGCGCTTGAAGCGCAAATCGGGTGACGCCTGCAGCACCAGCGAGGCGGTGAAGTCCTGCGCCGAGAAGCCGGCATTGAAGTGGCCGAGTACGATCTCATCCACATCGCGCGCCTCGATGCCGGCATCGGTGAGCGCCTCGCCCGTCACTTTGACGATCAGGCTCTCGACCGTCTCGCCGGTCAGCTTGCCGAAGGGCGTATGCGCCCAACCCACAATGCACGCGGTCATGATTGCTTCCTTCCTGGCGTACCCTTGTCGAACCTGCTTGCCGAACTTTGGACGCTTTTTCTTGTGCTTTAGCGGCTGAGTGAATCGCGACCGATCTTTCAGCGTCAAGCGGGCGCGCTGATGCTAACACGATACCGGGATTCACCTTTGCGTTCGAGCGTTTCCTGGGCTTAGATAGTCGGCTATAGATAGTTCGCTAACTGGGCTTTGGGAACCTTTTGTGAACATTTCGCGGCCCCTGTGTCGGCCCTCGGGTTGAGCCTGAGACGACCGTTGGGCCCGACCAACCGAGCGGACCGCGACGCGTGAATCAATCCCAAACCTTTCGAATGCTGACGCTGGCTATCGCTCTCAGCCCGCTGTGTACCTTGGCGCTGCAGTCGACGCCGGCGCGCGCGGGCGCTTCTATTCTCATCGAAGCGGATAGCGGCAAAGTGCTCCGCGCCGAAAATGCGAGCTATCCCTGGTATCCGGCGTCCGTGACCAAGCTGATGACCACTTACCTCACTTTGCGTGCGGTCAAACAGCATCGCATCACCATGGACACGCTGCTCATGGTCTCGCACA
This sequence comes from uncultured Alphaproteobacteria bacterium, assembly GCA_963727325.1. Taxonomy (GTDB): domain Bacteria; phylum Pseudomonadota; class Alphaproteobacteria; order Rhizobiales; family Xanthobacteraceae; genus BOG-931. Next base: position 177,250 of record CAVSFV010000007.1, on the reverse strand, counting down.
ACGCCGCCGCACAGGCGCCGAGCAAGATGGGTTTGCCGCCCGGCACGCAGGTGACGGTCGACAACGCTCTGAAGATGCTGCTGGTGCATTCGGCCAACGACATGGCGGTCGTGCTCGCTGAAGGTGTCGACGGCTCGATCGAAAATTTCTCCGACGACATGACCCGCACGGCGCATGCGCTTGGCATGGTCGAATCGAACTTCGTCAATCCCAACGGGTTGCCCGCTGACGGCCAGATCACGTCGGCGCGCGATCTCGCCATTTTGGCGCGCGCACTCATCCACGATTTTCCCGAGTACGATTCCTATTGGCACATTCCGGCGATCAAGTTCGGCCGGCGCGTGATGCGCAACACCAACTCGCTGATCGGGCGCTATCCAGGCATCGACGGCATGAAGACCGGTTTCATCTGCGCGTCCGGATACAACGTCGTTGCCTCCGCCACCCGCAACGGCCGGCGGCTGATCGCGGTGGTGCTCGGCGCGCCGTCGTCGCCGGCGCGTGCGGTGAAGGCGGCGGAACTTCTGGAAGCCGGTTTTACCCAGGATCGTCTGTCGTGGCTCACGCCGTCGCTGGGGTCGGTCGAGTCGATTGCGCCGATCGAGGCCACGCCGCCTAATCTGCATGAGGAAATTTGCGGATCGCATCGCAAGAAGCCCGCCGTGGAAGAGGAAGAGGGGGCGGGAAGCGAGGATCTCGCCGCTGAGCCGGGCACGCCGTTCTCGGTGTTGCTCTCAAGCCTGCGGGCGCCGATGCCGAAAGGCGCAGCGCTGCTCTCCGACCAGCCCGCCGCTCCGCCGATCGTGGTCTATACCGGGCCCACGCGTACACCGGCCCAGATCGCGACGTTGAGTGCGGTCGAGGAAGCCGCTCCGCATCACAAAAAGAAAGGCGCCAAGACGGAGGGCAAGACCGAGGGCAAGACCGGCGCCCAGACCGCGGCCAAGCCGCCGGAAGAGGAATCCACCGACAAGAATTCGAACGGCGGGAAAAGCGCCGGCCCAAAGGCCACGGACGGCGGTAAGCCGAGGGTCAAATGGACGCCGACCTCCACATCGACGCTGGCGACGTCGCCGCCTTCTGAATTAGAGACCAAGGCCGCGGCCGAGACGCCGAAGAAAAAACCGACCAAGGCCGCCAAGACCGGAATCCGGCAAACAAGACCGATCCGGCAAACAAGCCCGCGCCTGCTCAGTAAAAAGTCCGGCCTTCACGCTGCGCCAGATTGCTTCGCCGCATCCTGCGAGCGTGAGATTAATTAGCCCGGTGCAGCGGGGCGTCGGTGACGTCCTGTAATGCCTCGAAGGTCAGTCCCGGCACCATGTCGCGGACGACGAAGCCGTCAGCGGTAATGTCGAGCACGGCGAGGTTGGTGTAGACGCGTTTGGCCGCGCCGAGTGCCGTGAGCGGATAGGTGCATCGCCGCATCACCTTGCTCGCGCCGTTCTTGGCGGTGTGCTCCATCAACAGCCAGACCGCTTTGGCGCCTGCGGCCAGGTCCATGGCGCCGCCGACCGACGGCATGTCGGTGTCCGACATCGCCCAATTGGCAAAATCGCCGTTCTCCGCGACCTGAAACGCGCCGAGCACGCAGAGGTCGAGATGTCCGCCGCGGATGATGGCGAAGCTGTCGGCGTGATGCATGTAGGCGCCGCCAGGAACCAGCGTGACGTATTTTTTGCTGGCGTTGATCAGCCAGCGATTGATCTTGTCCGGCTCGGGCGTTGGCCCCATGCCGAGGATGCCGTTTTCCGATTGCAGAATAACCTCGCGCTCCGGCGGCACATAATTCGCGAGCAACACCGGAATGCCGATGCCGAGATTGACGTAAAAGCCTTCCGGAATGTCGCGGGCCGCGCGGGCGGCTATTTCCTCCCGAGTCCATGGTTTGCAGCTGGCCAAAACGTTCGCATGCACGTTCATGTTCAGCCTCCTTACGTTATCGTCGGTTCGCCGTAGGGTACGTGCACGACACGATCGACGTAAATTCCCGGCGTGGCGATTTTCTCCGGATCAAGCGCGCCCAAGTCAACAATGTGCTGCGACTGGGCGACGGTCAACTTTGCCGCCATCGCCATCACCGGATTGAAGTTCCTGGCGGACGAGTTGTAGGTCAGATTGCCCCAGCGATCCGCCTCCCAGGCTTCGACCAGCGCAACGTCGCCGAAAAACGCCTCCTCGAGAACGTATTGCCGACCGTGAAATTCGCGCACCTCCTTGCCCGCGGCGAGCAGCGTGCCGACGGAGGTCGGCGTGTAGAACGCCGGAATGCCGGCGCCTGCGGCGCGCATGCGCTCGGCCATCGTACCCTGCGGCATGACTTCAAGCTCGATGCGGCCGGTCCGATAAAGTTCCTCGAACACGACGGGATCGGTGGTGCGCGGGTATGAGCAGACGATCTTGCGCACGCGGCCGACTTCCATCAAACGCGCCAGTCCGACGTGACCGACGCCGGCATTATTGGCGACCACGGTCAGGTCCTTGGCGCCTTGTTCGATCAAGCCGTAGATCAGCGCATTCGGCTGACCGATGCTGCCGAAGCCGCCGATCAGAATCACCGAACCGTCGCGGACTCCCGCCACGGCCTCGGCCATGGTCTGCACGATTTTGTTGATCATTAATCCCCCATCGCCCGGAAGGACGAGCCAGCCCATCCGACCCGCAGAGCAAATCTCATCTCGGTTAACTCCTTGCGTAATCTAAATAATCTACCCTGAACGCCGACGCTTCTCAAAGCACGAGTGGATCCAGAAGCCAAGGGGCAACGATCGCCTTGCGCCTCAATCTTTGGTTTACCCTACGCGGCCATGATGTATGCGCGCGTCGCGCAGCGGCCGGTCGCGCTACCAACGATCCCAATGAGTGGTCGCGGATGAGGGAGCGGATGACCGCGCAACTCGGTTTTATCGACGAAATCGAAGGCCCCATCGCCAAGGCGTCGCGCGGCCGTCGTAGCGAAATGCTGCGTAAGATGACCGACTTGTTCATCAACGGCGCGGATCAGTTTACGGGCGAGGACATTTCCGTATTCGACGGCGTCCTTGGTCGGCTCGCAACCGAAATCGAGCTGTCTGCCCGCGAATTGCTGGCCAAGCGACTCGCCCCGATTCGAAATTCGCCGCCGCAGATCATTCGCGCTCTGGCATTCGACGACGCGGTTACTGTAGCCGGGCCGGTTCTAACCCAGGCGGCGCAGCTTGATGACATGACGCTTGTCGAAATCGCGAGGACCAAAGGGCAGGGTCACATGCTCGCGATCTCGCACCGCGCATCGCTAAACGAGTGTGTGACCGACGTGTTGGTCGAACTCGGCGATCGCGAGGTCCTGATTGATACGGTCGACAATTTCGGCGCCGGCATTTCCGACCACGGGTTTTCGACGTTGGTCCGGCGGTCCGAGGGCGATGATGTACTCGCCGACCTGGTCGGTTCGCGGCCCGAAATTCCGCTGGCTTCGCTCGGTGCGCTGATCGCGAAAGCGTCGTCCGCCGTCCGCGCAAAACTCGAGCTCGCGCATCCGCAGGCAAAAGCCCAAATTCACCAGGCGGTCGCCGAGGCAGCAGATCGCGTCGAAGCGCGAATGACTTCGACGATGTTCGACTATTCCGCAGCGATGCCGTCGATCGAGACCTTGAAGCTGACGGGAAAACTCGACGACGGCGTCGTGGCGTCATTCGCGCAAGCCGGCGCCTTCGAACAGGTCGTCGTCGCGTTGTCGGTCATGTCCGATCTGCCGATCCAATTCGTCGAGCGCTCGATGACGCGCGACCAAGCGGAGAACCTCGTCGCCATCGCCAAGGCAATCGGTTTATCGTCGTCTACGGTCAATGAAATTATGGTACTGCGCGCCAGGAAGGGTTTCCTCGCCCAACGCGAGATCGCTCAGCGGCTGGCACGCTTTAATCGTTTGCAATCCGCCACCGCACAGGAAATCGTACGTCTGCATCGCCAGCGTACCCCGCGGTGATGGCGCTGTCCGGGCCACGTGATGCGGCGGTCGCATGCGACCGTTTCACGCCGGCTTGAACATCGGCACCGGCGGACCGTTCTCGGTTTCCCTGAAAACGACCGCGACCTTCTGCCCGATGCGCACGGTGTCGAAATCGCAGTCGACGATATTGGTGAGCATGGTCGGGCCCTCGGCAAGCGTGACGTGGGCGATCACGTAGGGCTCTTTGACCCGGCGCATGACGCTGAATGTGTAGATCGTGCCACTGCCGGCGGATTCGCGCCATTCGACCTTGTCGCTCGAGCAAAACGGGCAGATGGCGCGGGGATACCAATGCGCTTTACCGCATGCCGCGCACACCGGAATCATGAACCGGCCCTGGCGCGCGGCGTCAAAGAATGCCTCGGTTTCGCTGTTTACCACCGGCGGCATGAGCTTGCGCGTCATCGCGTTACTCCCGTTCCATGATCAAGGTGGCGCTGCCGTGACGCGTGGCGAGCTGAAAGCCGGTGCCCTGCGCGAGAGCCAGGTCGCAATTTTTGACCTGCACCGCCGGGTGCGCCTCGCCGCGCAGCTGCCGTACCGCTTCGATCACCTTGGTCATGCTGCCCCGATTGGCCGGATGATTGTTGCATAGCCCGCCACCGTCGGTGTTGAACGGCAGCTTGCCGGTGCCCGAAATCAGATTGCCGTCGGCGACGAATTTTCCGCCGGCGCCCTTGGCGCAAAAGCCAAGGTCTTCGAGTTGGATCACGACGGTGATGGTGAAGCTGTCGTAGATCGAAGCGTATTTGATGTCGGCGGGCGTGACGCCGGCCTCCGCAAATGCAATCGGCCCCGAGCGCGCAGCGCCTGACGTGGTGAGATCGAAGGTGCCGCCGGCCAGGTGCTTCACGGCTTCGCCGGCGCCGATGATTTTAACCAGCGGCCGCTTGAGCTGTTTGGCGATCTCGGGACGTGTCAGAATAAGTGCCCCGCCACCGTCGCTGATGACGCAGCAATCGAGCCGGTGCAGCGGGTCGGCGATCAGCGGCGAGTTCACGACTTCCTCGACGGTCACAAGCTCGGGCAGCATGGCGTGCGGATTGTGCTGCGCGTGATGCGACGCGGCCACCTTGACCCAGGCCAGCTGTTCGCTCGTGGTGCCGAATTCGTACATGTGACGCATCGCGCACATGGCGTAGCCGTTGGCAGTGGTGATGGCGTACGACACCTCAAAGCCGGCCTCGGGCTGGTCCGCCGGACGTGCGCGGGGCGCGGTGCCGGTCGCCATGCCTTCGCTGCGCGGCCGTCCGGCAAGCGTGATCAGCGCCACGTCGCATTTGCCGGCGGCGATCGCTTCGGCCGCATGCGACGCCAGCGTCACATACGATGTGCCGCCGAGCTCGGTGGACTCGGCGTGGCGGACTTTCAGATTCATGTATTCGATCATCGACGCCGGCCCGGGGCCGGGCGCATCGCCGGAGCAGAAGTAACCGTCAACGTCCTTCAGCGTCAGCCCGGCATCCTTGACGGCTCCGAGCGCTACCTCGGCGTGAAGCTGCGCTACCGTCTTGTCCGGTGCGTGCCGCGTCGGATGCTCGAAGGCGCCGGCGATATAGGCCTTGCCCTTTACACTCATACCGGGAATTCCCCCCCTTTTTGCGGGCGCAACCTTATCGGTCTCCGGCGCGGCTTCCAACACCCGCTGCTGCATGTATCCGGCTTTCGCGCGGCATGGCTCTTGCGCTAAAAGCGGGTGAGGTTTCAAACATGAAGCGTGCGCACGAAGTTAGAGCCGCCGGCCATTGGGACGCCGCGACCGCCATCGATTCCGTCACGCTTGATGCCGATGAGCGCCACCGCCGCCGCGTTGTCCTGAGCGGCGAGGGTGGCACGCGGTTTCTGCTTGATCTGCCGCAAGCCACCGCTCTGCGCGATGGCGATGGCGTCGTGCTCGACGATGGCCGGATCGTGCGGATTGTCGGCCGGCCCGAACCGCTGATCGAGATTGCGACGGCGAACGCGCACGAGCTGGCGCGGCTCGCCTGGCACATCGGCAATCGGCACATTGACGTTCAGATCGTCGGCGACCGGCTGCGCATCCGGCGCGATCATGTGATCGAAGACATGCTGCGCGGGCTCGGCGCACGGCTGACGCCGCTTGAAGCGCCGTTCGATCCGGAGCATGGCGCCTACGATCACCAGGGCAACGCACACGGCCATCATCATGGCCACGACCACGACCACGACCATGACTAAGGCTCGTTCTACTTTCCGCCCCCGCGAAGCGGGGGAGGATGAGAGGCGCGCGCTCGATTCTGCGGCGCTTTATCGTTTGATGGCCTGGCTGTCGCCGGCCTACCCGGTCGGGGCCTTCTCCTATTCGGGCGGTATCGAATGGGCGGTTGAAGCCGGCGACATTAAAGACGCGCAGACGCTGCGGGCATGGCTCGACGCGATGTTGAGCGAAGGCGGCGGCTTTGCCGATGCGGTTTTCTTTGTTCACGCGCACCGTTGCATTGCCACGAACGATGACGAGGCTCTACGCGCTGTCGCCGAGCTTGCCGCTGCTTTCGTTCCATCGAAAGAGCGATTTCTGGAGACGACGGCCCAAGGACGCGCCTTCCTTGAAGTGACGCGCGCAGCCTGGTCGTGCCCGGCGCTGCCGTATTTTGCCGCCGTTTGGAATGGACCGGTTGCGCTGCCGATCGCCGTCGGCGTCGCCTGTGCCGGCCACGGCATTGCCTGCGCGGCGGCATTGCATGCCTTTCTGCATGCACTCGCGGCCAACTGGATCTCTGCCGGCGTGCGGCTTATTCCGCTCGGCCAGACCGACGGCCAGCGCGTGCTGGCCGCACTCGAGCCGGTCATTGCCGCGACCGCAAAACGGGCGCTGGCGACGCCGCTCGAGGAAGTCGGCACCTGCGCGTTGCGGGCCGACATCGCCGCCATGCGGCACGAGACCCAGTACACCCGGTTGTTTCGTTCCTGAACGCCGCCGATCACTGTCGATTATGCGGGTTGTGCGGGCTTTGGCGCCGCATAGGCCGCGCGCAGGAATCGTGGGATGGTCAAGCCCTGCACGACGACGGTGAAGATGACGACGGCGTAAGTGACCACAAGCAGATCAACCCGCCACGGTGACGCCGGCAAGGTCAGGGCGAGCGCGATCGAAATGCCGCCGCGCAGGCCGGCCCAGGTGAGCACGAGCGAGTCGCGCGCTTTGTCGCGGAGGCTTTCGCGGGTCAGCAGCAGCGGCACGGCGACGCTGACCAGACGCGAGACGACGGCAAGCGGTATGGCAAAGGCGACCGGCAGCAATTCCATCGGGTGAATGATCAGCGCCAGCAGCTGCAGGCCGATCAGCAGGAACAGCATGCTGTTTAAAAGCTGATCGAGCAAAGACCAGAAGCCGATCAATGCCGTGCGCGTAGTGGAGCCGATTCCGAATCGCGGTGAAGCGGAGCCGATGCACAACCCGGCGCTGACGACGGCGATCGGGCCCGACGTCTCGCAGAGATTGGCGAGACGGTAACTGCCCAGCACCAGCGCCAACGAGATCAGGAGCTCCAAGCCGTCGTCGGAAACGCGCCGCATCAGGAACGCGGCCGCCCAGCCGGCGATCAATCCAAGCGCGGCGCCGCCGACGATCTCGCGCACCAAAGCCGCCAGGACATAGCCGTGACCGAGCACCAGCGTGTTGCCTTGGGTCACCCCGAGCGCGAGCAGGAACAGCACCACGCCGGCGCCGTCATTGAACAGGCTCTCGCCGACAATGGCGGCGCGCAGCCCCGATGGCAGCCGAACCTGCTGCAGGAGGTTTTCGACAACGACCGCGTCGGTGGGAGCAAGCACGGCGCCGAGCACAAGGCACCACACCAGAGGAACGGCCGCGCCAATCAACGAGAACGTGAGCCACATGCCGGCGCCAAACACGAGGGTGGACAGGATTACGCTTGTCGTCGCCAGCAGCAGAATGAGCCACCGCCGCCGGTTCAGTTCCCCGATATCAACGTGCAGGCTGCCGGCGAACAACAGCAGCGCAAGTACCCCGTCGAGGAAGAAATGCGGCAGGTCCGCGGCTGCGAAAGTCGCGCGAAACCAGCGCATGATATGCAGATGGAAAACGTGATCGCTCGAGACGACGGCGGCCGATAGAGCGAGCGACCCGAGCAGCATGCCGATCGCCGGCGGCAGCCTGATCCAGAGGTGGTTGATGCACCCGATCGCTACCGCCAGTCCGAGCAGGATCGCAAGGAGGTCTGCCGGTGCCAACGCTTCGCCCCTCGCCGTCGCCGCAAGCGCTGTTCAGCTTGGCGGAAATGCGCGGCTTTGCCTAGCCGTGGCCTCCGCACCGAATTCTGCCGCGATTGCGGACAAAAGGCCGCACGTCCGCATCATCGTGCCGACAACATGCGCGGTAATCTGCATCCGGTGCCGGTCACGCCCGAGGTTCGCGAGGTCGGCGGGCCAGGCGCACGGAGGCGTCAGAATCGGGTGCAGTTCAAGGATCGGAAAAACCTCAAGGTCATCGCCGTTTGCCTGGCGGTGCTCGGCGTGATGTGCGGGATCGTCGCCTATTCGCCGACGCTGTACCGGATGTTTTGCGCCGCGACCGGCTACGGCGGCACGACCCAACGCGTGCTTGCCGATACAGCGACGGTTTCGAACAAGACCGTGACTGTCGAGTTCGACAGCAATGTCGCGCCCGGTCTGCCCTGGCGGTTCGAGCCGATAGAACGCAACGTGACCGTACACCTCGGCGAACAAAAGCTTGTCTTTTTCACCGCCGAGAACGTTGGCAACGAGGCCATGGTCGGGCACGCGACGTTTAACGTCACGCCGCAATCGAGCGGAATCTATTTCAACAAAATCCAGTGCTTTTGCTTCAACGAAGAACGCCTCGACGCGCACGAGAAAGTCAAAATGCCGGTCGTGTTCTATGTCGATCCGGCTTTCGGCAAGGACCCGGAAATGCGCGGCGTTTCCACGATCACGCTCGGCTATACGTTCTTTCGTTCAGCCAGGCCGGCGAACGCCAAGGATTTATCGCGCTTCCTTGCCAATGCCGCGCCGGACGCAGCCCGTGGCCACGCGCTTTTCGCCGAGCGATGCAGTGCCTGTCATGCGCTGGACCAGAACAAGATCGGCCCTATGCTCGGCGGGGTCATCGGCCGTAAGGCCGGCTCCGCCGCGGGCTATGACTATTCGGTTGCGCTCGGCGGCGCCGGCCTGGTTTGGTCTGCCGATAATCTCGACCGCTGGCTTGCCGATCCGCGGGCGTTCATTCCCGGCGTCAAAATGCCGATTCGCGTGCTCGACGCGCCGTCGCGCCGTGACATCGTCGCTTATCTGCAGAAGGTGAGCCAGGCGCGCACGGACCACGGCTCCGGGTCCTGATTAGCGTTCGCACCCCCGCGGAATCGCCGCCATGGAAATCAGGATGGCGCGCGGCCGCGCCTGCGGCTAGGCTATCTCGTGCAGTCTTCACTTACACGGTGCACGGGAGATCACCATGGCAAAGGCACACAGGGGCCTTGATGGCCGCCATCGCGACAAGTCCGGCAGGATCGAAAAGAAGCACGGCAACACCAGGGTCGGCTCGCTGCGCAAGGAATATGGCGAGAGCTTCGCGAAAGGCCACCGGAAGGACATGATGCTCAAAACGCTGCTGAAGGCCACCGGATCGGCATCATTGCACGACTATCTGAAGCAGCATCACAAGTGACAGCATCGGCCGGTCATGGTCCCTTGCGCGTTGGTGTCGGCGGCCCGGTCGGGTCCGGCAAGACCGCGCTAATGGACGCGCTGTGCAAGCGCTTGCGCGAGCGTTACGAGATCGCCGCCATCACCAACGACATCTACACCAAGTGGGACGCCGAATATCTGGTGCGCTCCGGCGCGCTGGTGCCTGACCGCATCGCCGGCGTCGAGACCGGCGGCTGCCCGCACACCGCGATCCGCGAGGACGCGTCCGCCAATCTCGCGGCGATCGCCGACATGCGGCAAAAATTTCCGGCGCTCGATCTGGTGCTGATCGAGTCGGGCGGCGATAATCTCGCGGCGACGTTTTCGCCGGAACTCGCCGACCTCACCATCTATGTCATCGACGTTGCGGCCGGTGACAAGATTCCCTCCAAAGGCGGGCCGGGGATTACCCGCTCGGATTTGCTGGTGATCAACAAAATCGATCTCGCGCCCTATGTCGGGGCCTCGCTGGAGACGATGGAGCGCGAGAGTAAGCGGATGCGCGGCGCGCGGCCGTTCGTGTTTACAAACCTTCGCGCCGGCAAAGGCGTCGACGAAATCGCAAGCTTCATCGAGGAGAAGGGCGGGCTGGGAGTGGCTTGAACGCCGGTGTAACCATCGGGGAGGGTGCGTTGCCGCGACGTGGCGATGCGATCTTGCTGATGGGTGCGGTGTGTTTCGTTTGCTTCTGCACCCAGGCCTTCGCTCAGGGGCGACGATATTCGCTTTCGCCGATTGCTCCGTTTCCGTGCGCGGCGGTTAGCGTGGATGGCAACAGCATGACTTTCCGCGAGACCATTGTTTTTGTCTGCAATGGCAAAGAACAATTGGAAATGCCCGCTGGCAGCATCATGGGTATCAATGCTGTTTGCAGCGGGACGACGCTCATCCTCCACCACGATTTCGCTCAGCGTAACAGTCTGTTTGATATCCTGCACCGGCGCTGCGGACGATCCCGTCCGCGTCACTGAGCGCTTCGTCCGCCGGCTCTACGTCCGGCCGGTGTACTTCCGCGCCGCTTCGAGGTGGCCGAAACTCTGAACCGGCGCGCACATCAGGAAGCGATAGCCCTCCTTGACGATGCGTTCGGCGTTGCCTTGCTCGACGTGCGGGTGGCCGACCACGACGTTGTGCTTTTTGCAGGTGTCGACGACGCGCTTCATCCATTCGAGCACGACCTTGTGCTCGTACTGCCGCGGATAGCCCAGTTCCTGCGACAGGTCGCCTTCGCCGATCAGGATGCAGCCGATGCCCGGCACGTTGGTGAGAATGTCGTCGAGGTTCTCGATGCCGCGGGTATCCTCCATCTGCAGGATGCAGAAAATCTCGCCCTGCGGATTGAGCGGCCAGACGTCGGCCTTCTGGTAATACTCCTGCTGGGTGAGGCCCCAATAACGCGCCGCCGTGGTCGGGCCGTCGCCGCGGATGCCGGCCGGATGAAAGAATGATGCGTCGCTGAGCCGCGGATAACGGCAAGCGCCGACTGCGTTAGCCGCTTCCTCAACCGTCGAAATGTGCGGAAACACGATGCCGTAGCAGCCCATGTCGAGCGCCTGCTTGGCCTGCCACTGCGCCATCTCCACGCCGTTCACCGGCACACGCGCCAGCGGCGTGACGCCCGGCACCACGGAGCCGGCTTTGGCGATCTGCGCGCGGTTGAGCATGTATTGCAGGCAGTCACGCAGCAGCCGCCCGTCCCAAGGCTGATGCTCCATCTCGTACACGCAGCCGTCGAATTTCGACGTGGCCATCGCCACGGCGCTGGTGATCTCGGCCGGTGCGAAGCACGTCAGCGCGTGCTGCCCCGCTTCGAGCGCGCGGATGATGCCGTTGAGGCGCGGTAGCTCAGCCATTTCTTGTCTCCGTGATTTCGAGCGCACCTTATAGGATCGCCGTTGGGCGCGGGGTAGTGTCCGTACTCGAATTTTTAAGAGCCTTGGATTCCTGCGAGGGCCTTTGCCCGGCAGCTCCGCGCTCATGCCCGCTTGGGAGTGCAAAAGGTCTAACAGTCCGATCGGGCGTCGCGTTCGAAAAGGCGAGCCTTGCGCTGGAACCGACCACTTGGCGGGCCTATTTACCGAAAAATTCCTTGTCTCGGATCAGCTGGCCTCGGACGATGGGCTGGCGGGTATGACAAGAAGGCGCACAGCATGGGAAGCATTGTTCTTCTCGATTTGATGGGCGGAGTGGCCCTTCTCCTGTGGGGCCTGCACATGGTTCGCAGCGGGATCATGCGCGCCTTCGGCTCCGAACTCCGGCGCGTGCTGAACACAGCATTGCGCAACAGGTTCCTAGCGCTTCTGGCCGGAATTGGCGTCACCGCGCTTCTGCAAAGCAGCACGGCGACCGGGTTACTGATCACGTCGTTTGCAGCGCGGGGTTTGATCGATCTCGTCCCGGCGCTGGCGGTTATGCTTGGCGCCAACATCGGCACGACGTTGATCGTTCAGGCCTTGTCGTTCGACATCTCGGCGGTTGCGCCGATCCTGTTCGTCGTCGGTCTTTTGGCGTTCAATTTCGGGGGCCGAACGCTCACCCGTGACTTGGGCCGCGTGGCGATCGGCCTTGGTCTGATGTTCCTGTCGCTGCACATCCTGCTGGATACACTGGCCCCTGCCGAAAACGCTCCAAGCGTACGCTCGCTTCTGACCGCCATCACCGCGGAACCCATCCTGTGCGTCGTGATCGCCGCCGCGCTGACTTGGGCGGCGCACTCCAGTGCCGCCGTCGTGCTGCTGGTCATGTCGCTTGCTTATTCGCATTTCGTGAGTCCGGTCGCGGCGCTGGCGCTCGTCCTTGGCGCCAATCTCGGCAGCGCGATCAATCCGCTGCTCGAAAGCGGCGCCAACGCCAACCCGGCCAGCCGACGCCTTCCGTTCGGCAACCTGATCAACCGTCTGGTCGGTGTCGTGCTGGTGCTGCCGTTCCTGCAGCCGATCGCCGGCCTGCTTATGCGGCTCGATCCCAATCCGACCCGGATGGCCGCCGATTTCCACACTGCGTTCAATGTCCTGCTGGCTCTGGTTTTCATCTTTTTGCTCGACGGCCTTGCGTCCGTCCTGACACGATTGCTGCCCGATCCTGCGAAACGGACCGATCCGTCCGCGCCGCTTTACCTCGACGAAACGGCGATTCGTATGCCGTCTGTGGCGTTGGCTTGCGCGGCGCGCGAGACGCTGCACATGGGGGATGTCGTCGAGAGCATGCTGAGGCAGGCGATGACGGCGCTGATGAGCAATGACCGAAAACTTGCGGCTGAAGTCTCGCGCATGGACAACGTTGTCGATCGGCTGGACGAAGCGATCAAGCTTTACGTGACCAAAGTGACCCGCGAGAGCCTCGACGATCAGGACGGGCGGCGCGCGATGGAAATAATCGCATTCGCCATAAACCTCGAACACATCGGCGACATCATTGACGAAGAATCTGATGGAACTCGCCGCCAAGAAGATCAAACACAAGTACGAGTTCTCGAAAGAAGGCGTGGCCGAACTCACGGCATTCTACGCGCGAATTATCGAAAACCTGAAGCTTGCGTTCAGCGTCTTCATAAATCAGGACGTCCGGACCGCCCGCAAGCTGATTGAGGAAAAAACCGCGCTTCGCGGTGCTGAACTCGGATACTCGGAAAGCCATCTCACCCGTTTGCGCGAAGGTCGGCCTGAAAGCATCGAGACAAGTTCACTTCACCTCGACATTCTGCGTGATCTCAAGCGGATCCACTCGCACATCTGCTCGGTCGCTTATCCTGTCCTGGAGGCTGCCGGTGAGCTGCAGCCAAATCGGCTGAAAGAGAGCGAAGTGAGCACCGCTCGCGATGCGGCGTCTGATTTGCTGCCGCTGCCGCCCCGATCGTCCTGATTTTCTGGATCGTGCCTTTGAGATTCAAAGGCGAGCGAGCGTCACCGAAAGGCCATCGCGCGGGTAGGGGATCGGCCACATCCGCCAGTCGGGGCGATAGCCGGGTGCGACCGACACCTCAAAGCGGTTCAGAAAATGCCACGTGAAGCATTTCGCCTGCATGTAAGCGAAATTTAATCCCAGGCACATATGGGCGCCGCCGCCGAATGGAACGAAAGCGTATTTGTGCCGGCCGCGCGAGGCCTCGACATCGAAGCGCATCGGATCGTAGCGTTCCGGGTCGGGCCAAATCTCCGGCATATGGTGGGTGTAGAGCGGATTAATGTTGACGCCCGTGCCGGCCGGGATGGCAAAGCCCTTGAATTCCAGATCGCGCACGGCGCGGCGCGGCAAGGACGGCACCGGAGGCGTCAGTCGCATCGCCTCCTTGAAGGCCATTTCGGTGAGCGCGAGATCGTCGAGGCGATCGAACGGCAGCGGCTGCCCGGGCGCGAGGCCAAGTCCACGCTGCTCCTCGCGCACCTTCTCTTGCCAGTCGGGGTTCGCCGCCAGCCGATAGACGAACGAGGTGAGCGAGGATGTCATTGTGTCATGCGCGGCCATCATCAGAAAACTCATGTGGTCGACGATGTCCTCGGTCGAAAGCAGCGAGCCGTCATCCCAGGTCGCCCGGCACAGATGAGAAAACAAATCTTCGCCATTGCGCTCGCGCCGGAGCGGAATTTGCCGGCTGAAATAATCGACGATGAGCTGCGCGCCCTTGCACGCCGCGGCCCATTTTAGTGCCGGGCAGCGGTTTCCGGACGACCGCGATCGACGCTGCGACCATGGCGATGAAGGCGCGCTTGACCGCCTCAAGCTCCGGACCGAGTTCGCCGCCCAGGAACGAGGTAGCCGCAAGATCGAGCGTCAGCTGTTTGATCGCCGGATAGAATTTGAATTCGCTCCCGTGCGGCCATTGCGCCAGCCCTCGCGCGATCCCCGCGTTGAGCTCGGTGAGATACGATTGCATCGGTCCTGATTTGAACGCGACCGACAGCGCGCGCCGATGCAGGCGGTGTTCGTCGAAATCCAGCAGCATCAGCCCGCGTGGGAACAGCCGCTCGAGAAGGGTGCCCCAGCCGAGACCGGACGAGAACAGTTTTTGGCTGTCAAGCAGTACGAGTTCGTTGGCTTCAGGACCCAGCAGAGAAACATTGGCCTGGCCGAATGCACGGCTGCGATACACCGGCCCGTAGCGCTTGGCGCGCCGCTCGACGAATCCCTTGGGATCGGCCAGGAGCGAAAAGGTATGGCCGACAACCGGCCAGCCGTCATCGCCCGGAATATGCGCGAGCGCCCCGCTGGGCGTGTGGCTTATGTGCGGGACCGGACCGTGCCGACTGCTGATCGTCTGTACCGACATGGCACTCCTGCTGGTTCACGCACGCGCGGCGGGCGGCAACATTCAATAGGATCATCGCACGAAAAACGGTGACGGACTACCGCAAGATTGGCGCGCGCCGGTTGACCGTCAATCAGGCGAAATGATGCGCGCGCCGATCAAGCGCCAGCATCAGGCCGTTGGCAGCGACTGCGAACACCACCACCATCAGCGTCACGGCCGTCGTCATGCGCACGTCGTGGACGTTGATGCCGTTGATAATGAGAAAGCCGAGGCCGCGCTGGGACGCGAACATCTCGCCGATCAATACGCCGAGAAGGGTCAAGGCGAAACCGACCCGCAACCCGGTGATGATTTCCGGCATCAGCGCCGGCGCCACCACGCTAAGCGCCGTCTGCGTCCGGCTTAAGCGCAGCACGCGCGCGGTGCGCAGCAGGACCGGCTCGAGATTCTTGACCGCCGCCATGGTGAACAGCATGACCGGGATCATGCCGTGAATGACGCCGAACGCCACCTTGGCGGACATGCCAAGGCCGAAGATCAAGAGCATCAGCGGATACAGTGTCACTTTGGGAATAGTATAAAGCGAACTGAGAATCGGCTCGGCAACCTCGCCAGCGAACCGGCGCATCCCAAGCAACAAGCCGAGCGTCACGCCCGCTACCGCCGAGATCGCGAGCGCCATGGCGAAGGCTGCCATCGTGGCGCCAACGTTGTTCCAAAATGTTGCTCGAGATAGCAGCTCCGCGGCGAAGGCGAAGGTTCGCAAGGGCGGCGTGATGGCGACGTCACCCGCATAAGCATAGAGGCCGAGCCAGATCGCGAAAATCGCCACAACGATCACGATCCAGTCGAAGAGCCGGGTCATGTCCGCCCCCGGCGTCGCGCCAGGCGCCCGTCCCACATATGGAACGCGCCGTTTACGCCGATCGCAATCAGCAGCACAAACAGCATGAGCGCGTACATGGTGCGGTTTTCAAAACTCTCATAGGCATAGGCGATGCCGTAGCCAAGCCCGCCGCCGGAGAGGATGAACTCGCCGGCGATGATGCCGATGAACGAATATGCAAAAGCAAGCTTCAGTCCGGTGAACAGATGCGGCGCGGCGCTCGGCAAAGTGATCAGGCACGCTTCCTGGACCAGCGACAGCCGGTGTACGCGGGCCACCTTGCGCATCACGCGCGGCACCCGGTCGAGACCGGCGAGCGTGCTCAGGATCATCGCGGGCGCGCCGAATATCACGCCGATGGCGATCAAGGGCAGTGTGTTCAAACCGAATAACGCCACCAGCAAGGGGTAGAACACGAAGAACGGCACCGCATACCAGCTCGCCAACAGCGGATCGAGCGCGCGGCGCACGCGCGGTTGCGCATGCAGCAGCGCCCCCACCCCGACGCCCGCTGCGACCGAGACGGCGAAAGCGGCGCCCACTTCCGCGAACGTGCGCGCTGCGGGCGCGGTGAGTTCACCCGCGGCGATCATTTGCGCGAGAGCCGCCGCCATCTGGCTCGGCGCGAGCATGGTGAGCGGATTGATCACGCCGAAGCGACACAGCGTCTCGATGAGGCCGATAGCGCCGACGATCAACGCGACGCGCGTCCACAGGATGGCTTGCGGCGCGGCTCATGATTCCGGTCGTCCCATCGCCTTCATGGATTCAGGCCGCAGCGCCGCCCACAAACGGGCGGTGATTGCGCCAAAGCCCGGATCAGACGCGATGCGGCTGTCACGCTCGCGCGCCCAGCCGGTGCTGACGAGATCGATGAAGCGTCCCGGGCCGCGCCGACATCACGCCGACCCGGTCCGACAACAGCGCGGCCTCATCGAGCGCGTGCGTAATCAGCAAGATCGTGGAGCCTGTCTCGCGCCACAGCCGCAGCAGCTCGTCTCCCATCAACAGGCGTGTTTGTTGGTCCAGCGCACCGAACGGTTCGTCCAGGAGGATCAGCCGCGGCTGCAGCACGAGCGTCCGGGCGATGCAGACGCGCTGTCGCATGCCGCCGGAAAGCTGCACGGGATACGCGTCGGCAAAATCGTCCAGCCCCATAAATCCGATCGCATACGCTACTCTTCGCGCGATCTCGGCGGCCGCGGTGCCGCTGCGCCGCAGCCCAAAGGCGACATTGTCGCGTACCGTCAGCCAGGGAAGACTGGCATCCTCCTGGAACACCACGCCGATGCCGTCGGGGACTTCACCCGCGACCGGTTTGCCTTCGAAACTGACTGTGCCTGCGGTTGGCGGGCTCAACCCGGCCAGCACGTCCAGCAGCGTGGACTTGCCGCAACCGGATGGGCCGACGACGGAGAAAAACTCGCCGCGCGCCAGATCGAGATCGAGCGGCCCCAGCGCATGCACCGGCGTGGCGCCGGGATAGACTCGGGTCACTCCCCGTAACGTCGCGTGCGCGACTTGGCTGTCGCCCATAGGCCTCTCGCCCATAGACACTGGGCGCAAGTCAGTTCTGCAGATCAGAGGGCAGGAAAGAGGAGTCCACCATCTTCGACCAGTCCACGGGACCTTTCTGCTTGCCGACGATCTGCAACCCCTCGACCATGAGGTTCATGCCGTCGTAGTCGAACTTCCCTTCCGACCAATAATGGATGACGACGTAACGGGCGAATACGCGGCGATAAAGCGCGGAGTCGCCGTTGAACGCCTTGGCGGTGATGTCCGCGGCTTCGTCCGGGTGATCTTCGATGTAACGCACGCCGTCGCGCCGGCCGGCGAGGATGCCGCGCAACTTGGCAGCGCCCTCCTTCTCGTATTCGGTCGTGGTCACGGCGACTGTCTGCATCATGTTCGGCGACAGGATATCCTTGGGCCAGAATACCGGCTGCAATTTATCCTCGTTCTCGGACCAAACCGGCTCGCCGCACATGCCGGAATTGACGGCGTTGTTCAGCACCGCCGAAACATTGGCGCCGATGCCGCCCGCCGGCACCAGTTGAATGGTCTTGGGATCGATCCCCTTCTTCTTCAGCGACATCAAGATCAACATGTTGGTCACCGAGCCGGGCGCGGTAAAGGCGACCTTTTTGCCGACCAGATCCTCGATCGAATGCAGCGGCGAGCCTTTCTTCGCCGTCCAAAGAATGTCGGCGATGCTTTGCGCGCCTGACCCGATGATGCGCAGCGGCACGCCATTGTTGATCGCTTCGACCGCCGCAGCCAGCGCCACCTCGCCAAAGGGCAGATCGCCCGCCATGGTGTTCCGCACCGAGGTGCCGCCGCCTTGCGACGTCAGTATGCCGGTGATGTCGACGCCGTATTTTTTGAAAAAGCCCTTCTCCATGGCCACCGCATACGGGGCGCCGTAGAACGCCGACCCCCAATGGGTGACGGTGATCGTTTCAGCGCGCGACTGTACGGGAAAAACGGCGGCTACCGTCGCCGCTGCCAGCGGCAGCAACCTCGTCAACGCCAGCATGGATGTTTCTCACTCCCTGGACGGCGTTCGGATGCCGCTTATTGAAATAGTAGCACACGAAAACGGACGGCAGAAATGAGGCGAATAAATCCGGACGCCTTGTGCAGGGTGTGTCGCGACGTCAGCCACTTCGGAACAGTCTTGGACCTCGCCACGCGCGATCGAGCCGCCGGGTGGTGGCGCGGGCTACCTCGCGGGACCGGCCCGTCATCGGGCAGGCTCGGGGACGGTTTGACAATGCCGTCCCGCGCCCTAGCATCGGGCTACCGAAAACCCCTGAAACAGAAGTCGTCATGATCATCGATTGCCACGGCCATTACACCACCGAGCCCAAAGACCTGCATCGGTTCCGCAAGGAGCAGACCGCGGCCGCCAACGCCAAGGACAAAACAGCGATGCCGTCGCGCGCATCGCTCAAAATGTCCGACGACGAAATCCGCGAGAGCATCGAGCAGAACCAGCTCAAACTGCAGCGCGAGCGCGGCACCAATCTCACCATCTTCTCGCCGCGCGCGTCCGGCATGGGCCACCACGTCGGCGACGAGAGCGTGAGCCTCGAATGGTCGCAGATCTGCAACGATTTGATCGCGCGCGTGGTCTCGCTTTACCCGCAAAACTTCATCGGCGTGTGCCAGTTGCCGCAATCGCCGGGCGTGCCGCCGAAGCATTCGATCGGCGAACTCGAGCGCTGCATCAAGGAACTCGGCTTCATCGGCTGTAACCTCAATCCCGATCCGTCGGGCGGCTATTTCAATTCTCCGCCGTTGACCGACAAGTGGTGGTATCCGTTTTACGAGAAGATGGTCGAGCTTGACGTGCCGGCGATGATCCACGTGTCCGGCTGCTGCAACCCGGCCATGCATACCACCGGATCGTATTATCTCAACGCCGACACGATGGCGTTCATGCAGCTGATCCTTTCCGATCTGTTCAAGGATTTCCCGACGCTCAAGTTGATCATCCCGCACGGCGGCGGCGCGGTGCCGTTCCACTGGGGCCGGTTCCGCGGCCTGGCGCTGAACAACGGACGGCCGGAGCTCGTCGACATCATCAAGAACAATATCTTCTTCGATACCTGCGTCTATCATCAGCCCGGCATCAATCTCCTTGCCGAAGTCGTGCCGGCCGACAACATCCTGTTCGCTTCCGAAATGGTCGGCGCGGTCAAGGGCATCGACCCCAAGACCGGATTTAACTTCGACGACACCAAGCGCTACGTCGACCACGCGCCCCAATTGAGCGACGCCGACCGGCAGAAGATTTTCGAAGGCAATGCGCGCCGGGTTTTCAGCCGTCTCAAGACCAAGGCGCCGGCGCAGGCTGCGGTCTAGGGTTGTTGCGTTGGCGAAGACGCGACGAAAGCGGTCGGACACGAAATCCCAGCTCGTCAGGTTTGGCCACCGCGAAATCGAGACGCTGGGCTTAAGCCAGGGATTCTGGAGCGATTTCTATCACCGGTCGATGTCGATCTACTGGCCGGTGTTTTTCGGCGGCGCGGCTTTGGTGTTCGTCGCGCTCAATGCGATTTTCGCCTTCCTTTATTCCCTCGGCCACGAGCCGATCGCCAATGTCACCGGCGATAATCCACTGGAGTATTTCTACTTCTCCATCGAGACGCTGGCGACGGTCGGCTATGGCGACATGCATCCGCAGACCAACTACGGGCATCTCGTCGCCACCGTCGAAATCTTTACCGGCATGTGCTTCCTCGCGGTGCTGACCGGATTGGTCTTCGCCCGTTTCTCGCGCCCCCGCGCCCGTTTCGTCTTTGCCACCCATCCGGTCATTACCGATCGCGACGGCCACAGCACCTTGATGATCCGCATGGCGAACGCCCGGCATAATGCCATCTCGCGGGCGAACGCGCGGCTTTGGCTCATTCGCGCCGAGCGTACCAAGGAAGGCGATCAGTTGCGCCGCTTCTACGAGTTGACGCTCGATCGCAGTGATCATCCAATGTTCGTGCTGAGCTGGATGCTGTTTCACGTCATCGACAAGGCCAGCCCGCTGCATGGAACGACGCCGACCGATCTCGCCGAAGGCGACGCCCTCCTGGTGCTCAACGTCGGCGGTCTCGACGACAGTTCGGCCCAGCAACTTTATGCGCGGCGCGTTTACTCGTGGCACGATATCCGCTGGCGGCATCGCTATCGCGACATCACCAGCGTTTCGCCGCAGGGCCGCTTTCTGCTCGACTACACCAAGTTCAATGACGTGGTGCCCGAAGACGCGTGACGGGCGGGCGCAGTAACACCGATGTACCTTCTTGTCCGCGCCGGGCAGTTACCTATCTTTCCCGAGGATCAAAGGGTCACCGTGTGAGCCGTTGCGGCCGTGATCATTTGATCGGTGATTAATTCCCAGGGATAAAATCCGATGTCCATTCGACCCGTGAAAAGCATCGTTTCATCGAAGCCCACGATGGAAGGCGCCGGCGTGCATTTGCGCCGCGCCTTTGGCTTTGGCGACACCACCGCGTTCGACCCGTTCCTGCTGCTCGACGATTTCCGTAACGACCGGCCGGACGAATACCGCGCCGGATTTCCCTGGCACCCGCATCGCGGCATCGAGACCATCACCTATGTGCTCGCCGGAAATGTCGAGCACGGCGACAGCCTCGGCAATCGCGGCAATCTCGGCTCGGGCGACGTGCAATGGATGACGGCCGGGCGCGGCATCATGCATCAGGAAATGCCGCAGGGCGACGCGCAGGGCCGCATGCACGGTTTCCAGCTCTGGGCCAACCTGCCGTCGTCGTTGAAGATGACGGCGCCGCGTTATCAGGACGTCAAAGCCGCGGAAATCCCGGACGTCACGGATGACGACGGCACCCGCGTGCGCGTCGTCTGCGGCGATTTCTGGGGCAAGCGCGGTCCAGTCGAAGGCGTTGCCGCCGACCCGCGGTATCTCGACGTTTGGGTGCCGCCGGGCAAACGCAAGACACTGCCGGTGGAGCTTGAGCGCCATGCCTTTGCTTATGTGTTCGAAGGCTCAGGCGATTTCCGTGCGGCCTCGCAGCCGTTCGGCGTGCTGACCGAAAAGACCAATGGTGCGAACGAAATTCTGGTCCGCGAACAGACCGGCAATCGTTCGCTGGTCCTGTTCGACTCCGGCGACGAAGTCACCGTGCAAGCCGGCGATGAAGGCATCCGCTTTCTGCTCGTCTCCGGCAAGCCGATCGAGGAGCCGGTCGCCTGGTACGGCCCGATCGTCATGAACACGCAGGCCGAGTTGCGCCAGGCGGTGGCGGAGCTGCGTAACGGGACGTTCATCAAGTAGTTTTCCTCGTCTGAGGCCGGATTTCAAAGTTGTGCGTCGTACCAACGCGCGAACGCGAACAGGAACAACATCGCGGCACCAACAAGTATCGCAGTTACCGATGCAGCATAAACGCCCGGCAAGCGCTGGACAGGCAGGGCAATCGCGTTCGCGGCGAGCGCGAGCGCAGTGACATCCATAGCTGCCGAGAAGATTATAACCTGCAGTGGCAAGCGCGATGGGTTCGTCGCTTGCCGGCGCCGCGGGAATGTCAATGCCCACCACCCGAGAATAATCGCCATCAAGCCACTCGAAATCCGCCAAACCACCGGTGTCGAGACTTCAAACAATCCCAACAGCGGTGGCACGATTGAGCCGAACGTGATCATGAACCCCAGTTGAACCCAGGTGCGCGCAACGAAAGTGTCGAACTTGGTCATCTGCCCGCCGAGGATTTGCCGCACGACCATGGTCAGGACTGACAAGGCGGCGAAGGACATGCCGACAGCAGCGATTGTGTAGAGATAACCGAACGCTTCCACGTTAGCCCCCAGGCTTGCGTGATGAGTAAACGACGCCTTAGTGCCGTATCGCTTTCAGGTGCTGCACCAGCTTCGCGCGCAACGCCGCCTGCTCCTCCGGGCTCCACTTGCGAAAGCCCTCGCCGGATTTGAAGCCGAGCTTGCCGTCGTCGACGAGCTTTTGCAGATACGGTGATGCCCCCGGTCGGCTTTCGACCTCCTTCAATACGTTGCTATGGATCGCCAGCGTGAGATCGGTGCCGATCAGGTCGGCGTTTTCAAGCGGACCCAACACAGGCAGCCGAAGACCGAATGAGGATTTCACGACCGCATCGACGGTTTCGGCATCGCAGACGCCGTTCTCGACCAGCGAAACCGCCTCGCGCCACAGTGCATGTTGAAGCCGGTTGCCGATGAAGCCCGGCACGTCCTTTTTCACATGCGCCGGTTTCTTGCCGGCGGTCTCATGCAGCTTCATGGTCCAGGCAACCGTCTGCGGCGTGGTCCATTGCGTTTCGATCACCTCCACGAGCGGAATCAAAAATGGCGGATTCCACCAGTGGGTGCCGAGCGCGCGCTCGCGCCTGGAAAGTCCGTGCATGATCGCCGTGATCGGGATCACCGAGGTGTTGCTGGCGAGAATGGTGTCGGCGCGCACGTGGCGTTCGATCTCGCCGAACAATTTCTGCTTCAGCGCCAAATCCTCGGACACCGCCTCGACCACGTAGTCGGCGTCACGCACGGCGTCGGCGCAGATCGGCGCGGGGCTGCACGCGGTCGACCGCGCTTTGGTCTTCGCCCAGGTCGTAGAGATTCGCCGCGATGCGCGACTTCACCGCGTCGAGGCTTGCCGCAACCGCGTCGGTAATGGTCACGTCGTGGCCGGCGAGCGCAAACACTTGCGCGATGCCGTGCCCCATGAGACCGGCGCCGATGACGGCGATGCGGGCCTTTTCCGGATCCACTGCCATGCTCAGCCCGCCGTGTAGCCGCCATCGGCGTAGAGGATGTGGCCGGTATAGAAGTCGGATGCCTTTGAGGCGAGGAACAGGAGCGGGCCGGCGAGGTCCTCCGGTTCGCCGAGGCGGCCTTTCGGCACGCGGGTCAGAAAGCCGGCGCGGACGGTCTTGCCGCGCTCGTCGTCGGCAAACATCCATTCGGTCAGCGGCGAGCGGAAAACCGTCGGCCCCAGCGCGTTGACGGTGATGCCGCTCGCGCCGAGTTCGCAGCCGAGCGCCTTGGTGATGCCGTCGACCGCCGACTTTGACGCGCAATAGGCGCTGTAACCGGCCGGATGGCCGAGCAAGCCGCGCGCCGACGACATCAAAATGATCTTGCCGCCGCGGCCCTGCTTGATCATCTGCCGCGACGCGGCCCGCGCCATCAGCCAGGATTGCGTGACGTTGGCATCCATCACGTCGAGAAAGTCCTCAGGCTTTTGATCGACGATTTTCGAAATCTTGTTTTGGCCAGATGCGACGACCAGGATATCGAGGCCGCCAAATTTATCGACCGCAGCCGCGACGATGGCGTCGCAGTTCGCTTCCGAACTCGGGCGCTTGGCGACAATCTCGGATTTGCCGCCAAGCTTGCCGCATTCTGCCGCGAGCCTTTTCAATCCATCGGCGTTGTTCGCCGTGATCACCACATTGGCGCCCGCTGCTGCGAGTGTTTTCGCCGCGATGGCGCCGAATGCGCCGGTGGCGCCGGTTACAATCGCGGTCTTGCCCTTCACCTCGAACAACGACAGCGGATTTTTCAGGAAATCTTCGGACATGACGCTCCTCTTCTCCTTCTCCCCGCGTGCGGGGAGAAGGTCGGGGATGAGGGGGCCTTTCCGCTTGGCTCAGAATCGCGGCGAGGCCCCCTCACCCTCGCTTCGCTCGACCTCTCCCCGCGCGCGGGGAGAGGTAAAAATTTCACTTCGGCGCCGGTGCGATGGCGACCAGGATCGAACAAACCTCGTTGGTGCGATTGACGATCTCGCGGCTTTCGTTCGGCCCGATGAAGCACGAATCGTGCTTTTTCAGCACCGTCTCTTTGCCGTCGACGATCAGGGTCAACTCGCCTTCGAGCACGAAGTAGACTTTCTCCGGCGGCGATGTGTCGGGCCCGGCGCCGCCGCCCGGCAGGAAATGCGAAACGCCGACAATCAGGCTCTTCGATCCGCCCGCCTCGGCGCCGAACAGCCGCAATCCGGTAAAGTCGCGATGATTGGCCGCCTCGTAGGTCTTGGCCTCGGAGAAACGCTTGACCTGCATCAGAACTTCTCCCCCTTCTCGATCCGGTAGCCTTGCTTCGGGTCGGTGATGGCCACCAGGCGGATGATGCAGCCGTCGCCGCGATCCCAATTCCACGGAAAAAACGCGAAGGTGCAACGCCGGCCCGGTGACCTTGTCGATATCGCCGCCGACATTCTCGATGCCGAGGATGCCGTTCTTGAACAGGATGCGGTGCACCGGCTCCCAGTCGGGAAAATCGTCTTTCCAGTCGCGGCCGCCGGACCATTTTTTGTATTCCGCGGCGAGATGCGGATGCAGCGGTCCGTTGCGCTGCGGGCCAATCGCGGTTGCCAGCGGATGATCGTTGGCCTGGGTATCATGGCCGACGACCTTTACCTTCTTTTCCACGAACCATTCGCCGGCCGAAGCCACGAAGCCGGGCGAGTAACAGAAGTAGTCTTCGCTGTCCTCGTACTTCTTGTGCCAGCCGGTGTTGACGATCACCACGTCGCGCGGCCGCACCACCTTGCCGGCTGCTTTTTCCAGATCGTCATAGGTGATCGGCTCCCATTTCTTCTTCGGGATCGAAACGACGATGCCGGAGCCGAAAAAGTGCGGCAGCGGCACTTCGTCAATGAAGGGCGTGCCCTGGACGACATGGGCCGGCGCGTCGATATGCGTGGTGTTGTGCATCGACGTGGTGATGCGCTGCGACAGCACACCCGATTTCGCCATGTAATGAATGCGTTCGATCTTGACGTCTTCGAAATACGGCCAATTCGGCGACTGATAGCCGAAGCGATGGGACAAATTGTAGAACGACAACCCCATCGTGTTGTTCTCGTTTTCCTCGAACGAGACTCCGCGAATTTTCTTGACCACTCAATCCTCCCTGTAGGCGCCCCACGTGGGCCGTCGCTTATAGCATTGGGCCATATACCATTGCACCGGATATCGGCTATAGACCCCTAGTGAGCAGACGGGATCGCACCTGGGACCCACCCGGAGTGCATGGGGAGAGACGAGAAAACGCATGGTCCGCAAAGTTGCGCTCGAAGAGCATTTCCTGGCGCCCGGCTATGAAGATTACTGGCGGCCGACGGTCAGGACCATCGATCCGAAAGCGGCGAGCGACCTTTACGCGCGCCTGACCGATTTCGGCGACATGCGGCTTGAGGCAATGGATGGCGCGGGCATCGTCCGCTCCATCCTTTCGATCTCAGGGCCGGGCGTACAAGCCGAGCGCGATACCGCGACGGCCGTCCGGCGGGCCCGCGAGGCCAATGATTTTCTGGCGCGCGAGATCAGCAAACGGCCCGACCGCTACTCGGGCTTCGCGCATCTTGCCATGCAGGATCCGCGGGCGGCGGCCGACGAGCTTGAGCGCTGCGTGCGCGAGCTTAACTTCTGCGGCGCTATGATCAACGGCCACACCAACGGCCAATATCTCGATCATCCCTCGCTGCTTCCGTTCTGGGAGCGAGCCGAGGAGCTGCTGGCGATGATCTACATTCACCCGACCGATCCGGTGACGCCCGCCCCGGTGCTTGACGGCTACGACGGGCTTCGTCGCGCGACCTGGGAATGGGGCTTCGAAACCGGGTCGCACGCCTTGCGCCTGGTTTTTAGTGGCCTGTTCGAGCGCTACCCGCGGGCGCGGGTTGCGCTCGGCCATCTCGGCGAGACGTTACCGTACCTGCTGTGGCGTTTCGACAGCCGCGCCAAGCTCTACGGCGTGAAGCTCGACCAGAAACCATCCGACTACATCAAGCGAAATATCGTGGTGACGACGTCGGGAATGTGCTCCGCGGAGCCGCTCGCCTGTGCGATGGCCGCACTCGGCGCCGACCGGGTGATGTTCGCTGCCGACTATCCATTCGAGCAGGCGGCCGAAGCCGGCAAATTCATGGACGAGACCCCGCTCGACGAAGGTCTGCGGAAGGATATCGCGTTCAGTAACGCCTTTTCACACCTCGGACTGACCAGCTAGCCATCCCGGTCCGAGACCGCGGTGCGCTATTTCGCTTGGGCGGTCGTTCAGGCGTAATGCGAATCGAGCGACGGCGCCGTTGCGGCTGTGGCGTTGTTCGCAGCCTCTTTCGGCCGTTTCCAATCGATCCGCAGCAGCTGGTTGATGCCGACGGCAAGAACCGTCGACAGCGTGAGCGACGATTCAACCAGCGGCCGCATCCACGAATAGATATGCGAGTAGAGTTCCGGCAGCACATCGAGACTCATGCCGAAGATCAGCGCGATGCCGATGACGAAGGTCCGCGGCGTGTCCATCTGGGCGCTCAGAATGATCTGGATGCCCGAGATCATCATGAAGCAGACCACAAGCACGAGAATAGCTCCGGCAACGGCGCTCGGCATGATCGCAAGCAGCGCCGTGAGTTTCGGCGACAAGCCGAGGAGACAGAACAAGCCGCCGGCGGCGAGAGCGATTGAACGGCTGGTCGCGCCGGACGCGATGCTCAATGCAACATTGCTTGCCGACGTGTCCGACGCGACGCCGCCGAGCACGCCTGAGGCAACGACGGCGAGACCATCGGCAACGAGGCCGTTGCCGATACGATTAACGTCCGGTTGTTTCCAGTCGGCATCATTGGCTTTCTCGCAAAGCACCAGATTGCCGAATGATTTCAGCGCGCCGCAGATCGATACGATGACGAAGATGGGCAGCAGCGACCACCGGAACGAGTAGCTCCACATGCCCTCGTAGCCCGGCAAGCCGATCCAGTGGGCGTCGGCAACGTTGCGCAAATCCGCGCCGGTGAGAACGCCGAAACCGAGCGACAGGCCGAAGCCGACGGCCAGCCCGATCAGGATCGCATAGAGCTTGAGCTGCTTCGAACCCCATACATTGATGCCGACCATCACCAGCAGCGTGAGCGCGGCGATGGCAAATGTCTTGGGCTGGATCGGGTCGCCGGCATAATTCACGCCGAGAAATTTGGAAGAACCCAGCGGCACCAGGTTGAACGCGACCATGAACACGACTAGGCCGGTAATTTCCGTCGGGAACAGAAAAGCGAGCCGATGCGCGACCCGGCCGAAAACGACTTCGACCAGACCTGCAACAATTGTCATGCCGCGCATCAACGGAAGTCCGCCAAGCCACGCCGCGCCGATTGAGGCGGAGAAGAAATTCGGTCCGCACAGATTAGGACAGAGATAGCCCGAGCCGACGCCGCGCCAGCGCGCGGCCTGAATGATGGTTCCGATCCCGCACGCCACCATCGTCATGGCGACCGTTGCCTGAACCTCGGCGAGGCTGCCGCCGATTTCGGTCACCAGCGCTATCGGCAGCACCAGCGTGCTCGACATCAAAAAGATATGCTGGACCGACAGCGCCGCCAGAACGGACAAGGGCGGTCTGTCCTCCAGTCCGTAAATCAGATTGGATGGCTTGCTCATGCCGCTTGGTTCCTAAACGTGCATCCAGATCGGCGTCGCCAGGTAGAAGTCCGAGCCGACGATGAAAGTCTCACCGCCGACGACAACCTTGCGGGCATACAGAAGCTTCCGGGTCGGCACCGGACTGCCCGGCTTCGGCCACAGATACTGGGTCCACGCTTCATCAGCGTGTTTGAGCTTTTCCAGGAGGTCGCTGACGGCCGGCATTCCCACCGCGTCGCGGAACGCCGAAAGGTCGCGCCCGGCGCCATTCGGGAACGATGGATCGACCAGCGTGCGGCCGGCTTGGTCGAGTACGAAAATATAGGCGCCGAGAAAGACGAAGGGCGAGGCCGGATCGCGAAATTCCTTGAATGCCGCGTCCTTGCCTTCGGCCTGCAGCTTGTCGCAAGCCAGCGCGACGCGATCATGCACAAACGCGCGCTCGGTCTTCAGGTTGTAGAGCCCGCTGCCGACCAGATAGGTCTTGCCGTCCGGCGCCACCGCTTTGCGGATGTACGAACTCTTCCACAGCGGGATCAGCTGCGTCTTGTATTCCCACAGATAAAAAACCCAGCCGCTCGCATCACGTTCCGGTTTCTTCGCGACGTCCGCAATCATTTGAATGACCGGTTTGCCGTTCATGTCGCGCAGATCGCGTAGATTGCGCCCGATGAGCTGGGTCTCAACCGGATGGAATACGTTCGTTCCGTCCGGCGTGTAGACAAAAACGTAGTAGTCGTCCGTGAGCCATTTCGACCCCGGCACACTGAAATCCTGAAAGGCAAATTCGCCCTTTTGCTCGATCAGCGTTGCGGCTTCTTCGACGAAGGATACGAGGCGTTTGGTCTCCTCGTAGCTGTAGCGCCCGAGACGTTCATTCTCATCGGCTGAAGCGCTGTTTGGAAGCAGCACCAAGGCCACGATAAAAAGCCAGCGTAAGTTATGCACGACGGACAATCCGGCAAAACATGGCAACAAACGCCCCAGCGTAATAAGGCGGCGTGACTTGCCTGCTTTTCCACGCGGGTTCAACGCTGGCTTGAAACCAGGGCTAACTTCCGGCGACGGTTTTAGTTAAATTTGATAGCGTTTGCGAAATTTGGTCGGTATTTTACGGTACCGGGTTCCTGACATCCCCGCTCCAATCCTTCCCGCTCACTCCCGCCGTCCCGCCCAATGACAACGAAAATTCTTATTCTCGACGGACACGCCGAGATCTATCGCGACCGGCTGCGGTCGGAATTTCCGGACGCGAAATTCGTATTAGCGCGCGGACTTTCCGAGCTGCCGGCAGACGTTTCCGATATCGATGTGCTGATCTCGTTCGCGATCGAGTTGACCGACGACTTTTATAAGCGAGCGACGCGGTTGAAATGGATTTAATGTCTGGCGACCGGAGTCGATCAAATTCTACGTTGCCCGTCGCTTCGGCCTGACACGATCCTGACCAGTGGCCGCGGCGCTCACGGCGCGCCGATGCGCGAAACCGTGGTTTATCTGATGATGGCGGTGAGCCGCGACGTGAAGACTCTGGTCGAAGAGCAGAAGGCGCATGTCTGGAACCGGCGCTTTTACAGCCTCTTCGCCGGCAAAACCGCGGTCGTCGTCGGCGTCGGCGTTGTCGGCATTGCGATCGGTCAACTGTTGAAGGCCTTCGGCATGCATGTCATCGGCGTTACCCGCACGACGCGCGCCGTCGAGGGCTTTGACGAAATGATGCCTACAGAGCGGTTGCGTGAAGCCGCCGGCCGCGCCGATTTTCTAATCAATGTGCTGCCGGCGAATGCCGACAATGCGTTGCTGTTCGGCCGCGCCGTGTTCGCGGCGATGAAGCCTGCCGCCTATTACATCAGCGCCGGCCGCGGACAGACGGTGGACGAGCCGGCATTGATTGCCGCGCTACGCGAACGCCGCATCGCTGGCGCCGGCCTCGACGTGTTCCAGACCGAACCGTTGCCGGCCGACAGTCCATTCTGGGATTTGCCGAACGTTTTCATCACGCCGCATCTCGGCGGCTACACCATCGAATACGAAGACCTGATCATGCCGCTGATCGTCGACAACATGCGGCTGTTTGCTGCCGGACGACAGAGCGAGATGCGCAATATCGTGAAGCACTGAGACGCACGCTGCTGACGGTGGAGCCTACTCCGGCGGCGTGCCGTTGGCAGCCAAGACCTCGCCGGCGAGATAGAGCGAGCCGGTGATGAGGATGCGCGGGGCGGGGTGAAGGTCGAGCTTGCCGGCAACCGCGAGTGCACGCTCGATGTCATCGCCCGTCATTGCCGGAATGCCGATGCCACGGGCAATGTCCGCAAGTTCTGACGCTGACAGCGCCTTCTCCTGATGGATCGGCACGGTGATGACGCGCCGGGCGAGGCCGGAGAAATTGCGCAGAAAGCCTTCGCTGTCCTTCGTCGACAGCATGCCGACGATCAGGACCAGCGGCCGCGATACACGTTCCTCAAGATCGGCGAGCGCGGCCGCAATGGCGCGCCCGCCGTCGGCGTTGTGACCGCCGTCGAGCCAGAGCTCGCATTCCGGGGGCAACATTGCTGCCAGTCGTCCTTGCGACAAGCGTTGCATACGCGCCGGCCAATCGACCCGGGTCAGGCCGGCTTCAAAGGCCGGGAGAGGGCAGCTTCAAGCCGGCGCGCCGTAACGCCGCGATCGCGGCGCCTGCGTTCTCGAATTGATGCCTCCCGTAAAGTTTAGGCGCCGGCAAATCGAGCAGCCCATCGTCGTCCTGATACACCAGACGTCCGCGCTCCTCGGTTGCCGTCCAGTCCTCGCCTGCAATGGCGAGCGGCGCTTTGACACGCGCGGCCTGCCGCTCGATGACCGCGAGCGCGTCGCGCGCCTGGCTCGTTACCACCGCCGGCACGCCGTGTTTCAGAATGCCGGCCTTCTCGGCGGCGATTGAGGCCAGCGTTTCACCGAGGAAATCGCGATGATCGAGCGACAGCCGGGTGATGACGCTGGCGATCGGCTTTTCGACCACGTTGGTGGCATCGAGCCGTCCGCCGAGCCCAACTTCGAGAAGCAGAATGTCGGCCGGGTGTCGGGAGAACAGCAGAAAGGCCGCCGCCGTCTCCATCTCGAACACCGTGATCGGAGCGTCGCGGTTTTTTACTTCGCACTCGGTCAGCACATCGGCGAGCTCTTCATCGCCAACAAATTTGCCGCCGCCCGCCTGCGCCAGGCGGAAACGCTCATTCAGGCGGACAAGATTGGGCGAGGTGTAGACGTGGACACGTTGTTGCGCGGCTTCCAGGATCGCACGCATGAAAGCGATGGTGGAGCCTTTGCCGTTGGTGCCGGCCACATGGATGAGCGGAGGCAGACGTTGTTCGGGATGGCCAAGGGCCGCGAGGAGACGCTCGATCCGCCCGAGCGACAAATCGATGCGCTTCGGATGCAGCGCCAGCAAACGCGCGTGGATAGCGTCGATGGGCGTCACGCCGGCAGGCGGCGTGGTCACGCCGGCGCCGGCAGGCTGAAGCGCTGCTTCTCCGCGCTGGCCGGCGGCGCCTTCTGCAACAGCCGGCAAAGCCGCGCGATCGTGGCGCGCAAATTGTGCCGATGCACCACCATGTCGACCATACCGTGGGCAAGCAGGTACTCGGACTTCTGGAAACCTTCCGGCAGCTTCTCGCGGATGGTCTGTTCAATGACACGCGGCCCGGCGAAGCCGATCAGCGCACCGGGTTCGGCGATGTGTACGTCGCCAAGCATGGCGTAAGAGGCGGTGACCCCGCCCGTTGTGGGATTGGTCAGAACAACGATGTAGGGCTTACGTGTTTCCTGCAGTTTTTGCACGGCGATGGTGGTGCGCGGCATTTGCATCAGAGACAGGATGCCCTCTTGCATGCGCGCACCGCCCGAGGCGGCAAACAAAACGAATGGGCAACCTTTTTCCACGGCGGTGTCGAGGCCTCTGATGATGGCCTCGCCCGCGGCCATGCCGAGCGAGCCGCCCATGAAATCGAAATCCTGAACCGCCAACACCACGCCAAGACCGTCGAGCCTGCCGTAGCCGAGCTTTACCGCGTCGTTCATTCCGGTTTTGTTGCGCGCGTCCTTGAGCCGATCGGAGTAGCGGCGCTCGTCGCGAAAGCGCAGCGGGTCGGACGGCACTTCCGGAACGGCAATGTCGAACCAGGTCTCGTTGTCGAACATCGACTTCAGACGCACGGTCGCGCTCATGCGCATGTGATAGTTGGAGCCCGGGATGACAAACTGGTTGGCTTCGACGTCCTTGTAGAACACAAGCTGGCCGGTCTCCGGACATTTGATCCAGAGATTTTCCGGCACCTCGCGCCGCAGCATCCCGCGGATTTTCGGACGTACGACGTTGGAGATCCAGTTCATGTTGTTGCCTTAGACCTGAACGGCGGTTTTTTCTTGCGCGTCTATACCGCATCTTGCCGGGATGCGACCAGATTTACCGATTGTTTCAAGCATCTCGCCCGGCTCCTCTGGAACGTGGGGCAAAGTCTGCTAGTCTGTTTCGTTGCCTTTCTCACCGATGTGGGGCGTCGGTACCAATATTCCAAGCGACAGGTTATCCTAGATGCGCGGTGGGCATTTGCTGGTGTTGGGAGCGTTGGTGTTGGCGCTGGCCGGTTGCGGCCAGCCTCAAAAGGGCGATACGGGGCCGCAAGGGCCCGCCGGGCCAAAAGGCGACACCGGGGCTCAAGGCGCAACAGGCCCAGTCGGACCGCCGGGGCCGCAAGGGCCGCCAGGTCCACAGGGCCCGCCAAGTCCGACCATTCGCGTGGTGCGCTCGGATTGTCTGGCCGGATATTGCTCGATCACGTGCCGCGGCGACGAAGTGCTGGTGAGCGCCTATTGCGGCCCATCGCGAAGTCCCGCCACTTTTCTCGGCGAGCGCCAGGCAACATGTGGTATCGACGCGACTGCGGCCAATAAGCCGCTGGTTGCGGTTTGCGTTGCGGCTCCCTAATTCGCAGTGTGCGGAACGCACGACCGTCCTTGCAAGTTGGTGCTGGTATCATGGCCGAAGAAGACGAACTTCCCGATTTGTCGATCTCTGACCAGAAGCTTTGCTTCATCATTGCCAAAGCGCGCCAGTTCGACGGAAAGGACGTCGTTACCGACCCTGACGATTCCTCCAATCCGTCCGACGACGCGAACCTGGCCGTGCTTGAGGATCACAAGGACGATCCGGTGGTGCAGGAATTGGTAGCCGTGATCAACTCGATGACCGTCGATGAGCAGGTCGACCTCGTGGCGTTGACCTGGCTTGGCCGTGGCGATGGTGAGATCGGCGACTTTGGCGATCTGCGCGCCGAGGCGGCGCGCGCCCACAATCGGCGCACGGCGGCCTATCTGCTGGGTATTCCACTGCTCGGCGATTATCTCGACGAAGCCATCTCGCAGTTCGGGATTTCCTGCGAAGATGAAGGCTAGCGCGCTCTAGCGTGCCACCAGCGCGACGCCGGCTGCGACCAGGAGTGCGGCGGCGGCTTTCTGCAGCAATTCGCGAAACGACAAGGTCTCCCGCCCCACACCGGGAAAGAAAAGGCTCAGACCGACGCCGAAGGCAAAGACAAATAATGTCGTCGTCGAGCCGATGGCCTGAACCAGGCTCAATGGCGCCAGCATTAACGCGTAACGGTTTCCCAGCGTGCCGCCGAGATTGACCAATTCGTTCGAGCCGTTGATGGTCAACAGCGCAGCCGCATTTTTGCGCAACATCGCGGCAAGCTGCTTACGGTAACTTCTGAAACAAAGCAGTGCGATTCCGAAGATTGCCTCGCCGACAAACATCCAGAACGTGGTTGTCCAAAACTCGACTTCGATGGCAAAGATCTTGAAGATCAGTCCTGAGAGCGCGGCTGCCAGTCCACAGGCGGTCATCAGCAACGCCAGCCGCAGCTTGAAAACGCCGACACGCCCGCCAAGGTGCACCGACACGAACAACGTTCCGACGACGATCAGTGCGCCGCCCGCCATTTGCCGCGGCGACAGCGTCTCGCCGAGAATGAGATAGGCCAGAACGTAACCGAACAGCGGCACGGTTTGGAAGAACGGGGCCACCACGGAGGCTTCTTCGGATTGCAGGGCCTGCAGATAGAACAGCATCGCGCCCATATAGAGAATGCCGGAAAGGATGATGAGCGCGATGCTGCGCAGCTCGATGTTGGCGAATTCGGGTTTGCAGTAGGCGATGAACGGCAGCGTCAAGATGCCGATGAACGCCGTGAACAAAAGTAGCAGCGCGACGTCGGTGTGCTTGAAAAACCGCTCGACCAGATATTTGTCTAAATGGGTGGAAATGGCCCACAACACAGGGCCGGAGAACGCGAAGACGAGCCAGGACATCGTTGCGCTTTATCTGTCGAAGTCTTTATAATTTAATTCGCGGAAATCAATCTGCCGAAGTCTTTTCGTTGAAGTTCCTGCCGGCGACACTGTCGCCGATGCGGCAGACTGCAAATCGGCTTCACACGCAGCCCAAGAAGAGCCCAAGAAGCACCCGTTCCGGCCCTCATGGCGCCCCCGCCACGACTCAATTCCGCCGCGCTGGGCGATAGAGTCGAAGAGGGCAACCGCGGCGGGAGCTCCGGCGTTAACGATGTCGGTAAGGCCGGGGTAACGAACCCATGCGCAGTATCATATAGACGCGCGGATCGTAGCTGCTTTGCAGCTTTTGGAAGTGTTTGGGACTGTGTGATGAAGAGGTTTCTGGCCGCAACTCTAGCGTTGAGCGCGATTCTGACCGCGCATGGCGCTGCTGCGGCCGACTTGTCGCTCGCTCCGCTTTATAAGTCGCCTCCCGCGCCACAGCCGCAGCCCTACGACTGGAGCGGGTTTTATTTCGGCGCCAACGGGGGCGGCGGTTGGGGCCATTCCTGGTGGAACTCTAACACTACTGGAATGAACCTGGCGGGCGCGCAAGCCGGCGGCACCGCCGGGTACAATTTTCAGTTCGGCCGAACCGTGCTTGGCGTCGAAGGCGATATCGACTGGTCAGGCTTGAGCGGAAGCAGCACCTCTCCAGGCTGTCCGGCCGGATGCAGCACAAGCGATAGCTGGCTCTCAACCGTCCGTGGGCGAGTCGGATACGCGTTCGACCGAGTCATGCCTTATGTCACCGGCGGCCTCGCGGCTGGCGACATTCGTGCCGCAGCGTCCGGCCTTCCTGGCGGCGACGCGACCAACGCCGGCTGGACGGTTGGCGCAGGCCTCGAAATTGCATTGCCGGGTAACTGGAGCGCCAAGGCAGAATATCTTCGCGTCGATCTCGGCAGCTTCAATTGCACGGGCTGCGGGGCCTTGCCGCCCGATAACGTCTCGCTGCAGCAGAACGTATTTCGTGCCGGCGTGAACTACCATTTCGGTTGGGGCAAATAGGACTGTTTGTTCGCGTCCGCGGGCGCAGCAATGAGCGGACCTCGCACGAAACGCAATTTTCACCCTAATAAAGTTTGAAGATTTTCTTTGGCACGGACGCAAAAGCAAATGCGCACCAGGCGGCTGCGCCCGAACGCTTACAATTTTAGCCAAAGCTACAACGAGCGTTCAGGAATGGGGTGGTAGTAATACCTATGCGCGCCAAACGCGCCTGGGGAATTGAGTTGCCGACCGTTCCAGCCTCACACTTCATCATCGATCTGCCGACGTTGTTCGCCATCACCGTCTTCCTGTCGGCGACAGGCGGCCTGCTGCTGATTTTTGCCTGGCTGCAGAACCGTGGCACCACGGCGCTGGCTCTGTGGGGCATCGGCTATCTCATGGGGTCTTCGACGGCGGCGCTACTCGGGGCGTCTGCGCTGATGCCGAAGTGGTGGTCGGTTTGCCTCGCGAACTCGCTCTTCTGTGGTGCCTACGGGATGATGTGGGCGGGCGCACGTTCATTCGAAGGCCGGCGCGTCCATGTCGCCCTGGTCGGAGCAGGCGCGGCGATCTGGTTCAGTGCTTTTCAGTTCGAAAGCTTTGCCGCATCTCCCTCGGCGTGGGTCGTGCTTGTTTCGGCAATCGCCGGCACCTATGCGCTTCTGAGCGCGCGCGAGCTTTGGTACGCGCGGGACCGCGAGCTGCTCTCGCGTTGGCCAACGATGGCGCTGGTCGTCTCGCACGCGGGTTTTCTTTTCGTGCGTATACCGTTTGCCGGTGTGTTGGCGATATCCGCGAGCACCGGGCAGCCGCATGGCGTGATTGTCATGGTGGTGGCTTTTCAGGCGCTGTTCACAACCTTCTGCCTGCCGTTTCTGCGCGTTGCCATGTCCAAGGAACGCGCCGAGCTGGAGCAAAGAAAGGCGGCGCTGACCGATTCGCTGACCGGTGTGGCCAACCGCCGCGCTTTCTTCGATCGCGGCGTCCCGTTGCTTGAATCGGCGCGCGAGGATCGGCGTTCCGCGGCGCTGCTGTTGTTCGATCTCGATCGCTTCAAGAATGTCAACGATACGGCCGGCCATCACGTTGGCGACCTCGTCCTGAAGACGTTCTGCGAACTGATTGTCTCTTCGATCACGCCGCGCGATCTGTTCGGGCGCCTCGGCGGTGAAGAATTCGCCTGTCTGTTGGCGGACGTTTCGATGGCGCATGCGCTGCACATGGCGGAGCGATTGCGCCGTGAGTTCGCGACGATGCAGTTCCCGGGGCTGGAGGAAAACGCCACGGTGAGCGTCGGCGTGGCGATGGCAAGTGAAGCCGGACGAAGTCTGACCGCGCTGCTGGCGACCGCGGATCGGGCGCTCTACCGCGCCAAGGCCGACGGACGCAATCGTGTCGCATCGGCGCCGCTGGTTCTGGTCGACAAAAGCGCAGGCGACGCCTCGCGGCGGACGCAGGAAAGATCGGGCGCCATCGCGGCGCCGGTCGCCGGCTGAGGAACGCCGGATTCTGTTTAGCTCCGCCGTTTATTCGCCAGCAATCCGGCGATGTGCTCCGGCGTGATCGGCTGTTGCTTGATCTGGACACCAAGCGGCCGGAGCGCATCGTTTACGGCAGTCCATATCGCGCCGGGAGCGCCGACCGTTCCGGCTTCGCCGACGCCTTTTGAGCCGAGCGCCGTCGTCCGTGTCGGCGTCGACACGTGTGCGATGTCGATATCCGGCATTTCCGATGCCATCGGCACCAGGTAGTCCGCGAGGCTGCCGTTGCGGAGTTGTCCTTCCGCCGAGTAGTCACAGTGCTCGAACATCGCCGCGCCAATTCCCTGCACAGCTCCGCCACGCAACTGCTCGTCCACCAGCAGCGGATTGATGACGCGTCCGCAATCTTCGACGATCCAAAAATCCAGGATCTTGACTATGCCCGTGCTGACGTCGACCTCCACCGAGGCGGCCTGAACGCCGTTCGCCACGACGTACGGAACGGCCTGGGGAACGTAGCTGGCGATGACTTCGAGCGGCGGGATTTCGTCGAGCGGGATCGTGTGGGGCCGATATCGTGCCGCCGCGGCAATCTCTGCGAGCGATATTTGGTCGGCTCCGGCCGCATTGATGACGGATCCGTCCCGGACGGCAAGCACCGACGCCGGTTGCTGCAACAATGAGGCCGCGATCTTCAGCGCATTCTCGCGCAGCGAGCGCGCGGCGCGACGCGCCGCTTCGCCGCCAAGCGTGATCCCGCGCGAGGCCCAGGCGCCGCCGCCGTAGGGTACGATGGCGGTGTCGCCCGTCATCACTTTGATGGCCTCCATCGCAACCCCCAATTCGTCGGCGACAATCTGCGCGATGCCGGTCGAAGTGCCCTGGCCTTGATCGGTGATGCTGGTTTCGCAACGCACGCGTCCCGCTCCGTCGAGCGTGAGGCGGCAACTTTCGTTTGCGGCTACCCGCAAGCCTTGGGAGCCGTACAGCGCCGAACCGACGCCGGTGATCTCCACGAAGGTCGAAAGCCCGATACCTCTGAAAACACCGTTCTTTCTGAGGGCTTTTTGCTGCTCGCGCAGTTCGGCATAGTTCATGCGCTTCAGCGTCGTGGTCAGGCAGGCATCCAGCGACAGCTCTTCGATGACGATGCCGTTGATGGTCTTGCCGGTCCCAGGGCCGGTCTGCCGGTAGTTGCGCCGGCGAAACTCCGCCGGATCGATCTGCAGCGCCGCCGCGCCGAGATCGACCAACTGCTCCGTAATCGTACAAGCGAGCGGCTGGCCGACACCGCGATAGGCGCCGGTCGGCGGCTTGTTCAGGAATACGCCACGGACGCGCCCGCGATAGGCCGCGATTTCATAAGGCGCGCCCACCATCTGCAGCGTCTGGATAACTTCGCCGACGCTGCTGCGCGGATAAATCGAGTAGGCGCCGAAACCCGCCAGCATATCGATCTCAAAGCCGAGAATTTTGCCACTCCGCGCTGACAGCCATTCGGCCGTGAACATCCGCCTCGCGCGTGTGGGCGTCGCTGACAAAGGCTTCCAGACGGTCGGCGGCAAATTTGACGGGAACCGGAAGCAGCGTGGCGATGGCGGCGACCGCCATCTCGTCGGCGAAGGCGTGCAGCTTCAAACCGAAGCCGCCGCCGACATCTTTGACCACCACTCTCACGCTTTCAGGATTTAATCCGAGTTGTTCCGCGAACACCTCGCGCATCTGGAACGGCGCCTGATGCGATTGATAGATCGTCAGCTCGCCGAGATTTCGATCGAACGACGCAACGATGCCGCGCGGTTCGAGGCTCACCGCGGTCTGCCGCTCGAAGCGGAAGGTGTGCTCGACGATTGCGGCGGCCCCGGAAAATTGCTTCGCGATGTCGCCGGTTTCGATGCTGTGGTCGATCGCCAGATTGCTCGCCATCGCCGTGTGGACGAGCGGTGCATCGGGAACGAGTGCTTCCGATAGACGACCGACTGCGGGAAGGTCTTGCCACTCGACCTCGATCAGCTCCGCGGCGTCTTCCGCTTCTCTGCGCGTGGCGGCGACGACCGCGGCGACCGCTTCGCCCTGCCAGCCGACCTCGTCGACGGCGATCGGCGGCTGTGGCGCGGAATGATGTGACGGCATCATGGCCAGCCGGGTCTGCCACGCCGGGCAGACCGCGGCCAAGTCACCGCCGGTGAAGACTGCGATCACGCCGCGTGCGGCTCGCGCCGCAACGACATCGATCGACACGATGCGGGCATGGGCATGCGGGCTGCGCAGAAACACGACGTGCGCCATGTTGGGGAGCACCACATCGTCCGTGTAGGTGCCGCGGCCTTCCGCCAGCCGCACCGCGTTCGGCCGCGAACGGGATGCGCCGATCAAAGCGCGCGTCTCGATGGTCGGTTGAGGCACATCCCGGCCGTTTCGGCGCGCCACGACGGTTTCGATCGCGTCAACAATGGCTTGGTAACCGGTGCAGCGGCAGTAATTGCCGCTGATTTCCTCGCGGATTTGCTCACGCGAGGGCGTGACCTCGCGCGCCAGCAATTCCGCGGCGGTCAACAACATTCCGGGCGTGCAAAAGCCGCATTGCAGCGCGTTTCGCTGTACGAAGGCGTTCTGCAAATCGCGGATTTGGCCATTGGCCGTCAGTCCTTCGATGCTGACGACGTCCCGGCCGTCGGCCTGGACCGCAAGCGTCAGGCATCCGCGCACGACGACGCCGTCGAGCATGACGTTGCAGGCGCCGCACACGCCGTGTTCGCAGCCGACATGCGAGCCGGTGAGACGAAATTCAGTGCGCAACAGATCGACCAGGTTCAGCCGGACTGGGACGCCCGCCGAGACGGGCTCGCCGTTGAGCCGAAAGGAAATTTTGGCCCTGGGTTCTTCGTCAGCCATTGCCGGTCAAACTGCGCGCGCGGTCGCTTCCGCTTCCGCAATCAGCATGCCGCCGCGCATGTCGTATATCGCGTCGGCGAATTCGCCGAGAAATCCGCGATTTTGTTCGACGACGATGATTGAGATCTTGCCGCGCAGCGCCTGAAGCGCCGTCAGGACCTGCCGGACCACGATCGGCGCCAGACCCTGGGTAGGTTCGTCCAGCATCAGCACTTTTGGGTCGAGCAGCAGCGCGCGGCCGATGGCCAGCATCTGCTGCTCGCCGCCACTGAGAGCGCCGCCGGATTGATCAAGTCGCTCGCGCAATTTCGGAAATAATGCCAGCACATCTTCGAGCCGCTGCGGATAGGCAGCGGTGCTGATGCGCCGTCCGGCCCGGCTCAGTTCCAGATTTTGTCTGACCGTGAGCGAAGCAAAAATCTGCCGCCCCTCCGGGACAAGGACGAGGCCGGCGTGGGTCCGCTGGTAAGCTTTGGCCGCGCCAAGCGTTCGCGCGTCGAACGTGACATGCCCGGCAAGGGGGGCAAGGAGACCGGCGACGGTCTTGAGCAATGTGGTCTTGCCGGCCCCATTGGGACCGCAGATGCCGACTGTCTGGCCGGCATGCAGACTGAGATGCACATCACGAAATACCGGCAGCTTCGAATAGCCGCCGCTCAGTCCTTCGATGTTGAGAATTGGCGCGGTCATGTCAGCGCACCGAAATACGCTTCCCGGACTTTTTCGTTCGCCAGGATCTCTTTGGTCAGACCGAACGCGATCGGCCGGCCGCCGTCGAGCACAATGCCACGCTTGGCGACTTCCGCGACAAATTCGATATTGTGTTCGACGATGATCACGGCAGAGCCGCGCGCCTGCAGCTTAAGCAACAGCGACTTTAAGTGCTTGATCTCATCGGCGGCCAATCCGACGGCCGGTTCATCCAACAGCACAAGCTCGGGATTACCGACCGCTGCCCGGGTCAAATCGACGAGTTTGTGCTGTCCGGCGGATAGTTTACTCACCACGGTGTCGGCGACATCGGCCAGACCGAAAGCAGCGACCTGCTCTTGCGCAATAGTGAGCCGCTGTCCTTCAGTCAGATCAGCCGCGATCTGGTCGAGGCGAACCGAGACGTTTTCCACAACGGTCAAATCGGGCACCAGCCGCGCGATCTGAAAGGACCGGCCGATGAAACCTGCGCGCTCCGAAATGGAGAACGCGCTGATGTCGTTGCCGGCAACCTTCACGGTTCCGCCGCTTGGCGGTTCGATACCTGATATGATGTTAAACAGCGTCGATTTCCCGGCCCCGTTCGGACCGACGATGGTGAAGATTTCGCCGAAGTCCACGCTGAAGCCGACGCAATCGAGCGCAAGCACGCCCTTAAAGCGCTTGGAGATGTCCGAAACTTCGAGGCATGTGCCTGAACGCGGCTGTTCATTGCGCGCCATGACAGCCGCGGCGATCGCCGTCGCGGGTCCCGCTGCGCGCCTCGGTCCGTCAAGCGTCCGCTCGAGTTTCTGCCATCCTTTTTCGACCCAGCCGGCGATGCCGTCCTTCAGATAGAGCACCGCCGCCAGAAATACGGCGCCATAAACCAGCAGAACGTAGCTCTTGGCGTATCCCGTGATGACGAACAGCCATTGCATCGCCGCCGTACCGAAGATCGGACCAAGGAAGTAGCCGGGGCCGCCGACCATCACCATGACCAGTTGTTCCAGCGAACGGTCGACGCCGCCGTCTTCCGGAATGGCAAGGCCGACGTAGTACGCTTTGAGCAGGCCGGCAACCGCCGCAAATGCGCTGCCGATCAAAAACACCTGTTCTTTGCTTCTGCCGACATGGATACCGACCACCGCAGCCGCGAGTTCGTCATGATGGATCGTGCGCAGCCGTCGCCAGAACGCGCCGCGGACCAGCCGCCTATAGATGATCAAACCGGCGACTAACGCCACCAGCGCAATCGCATACCAAAAATGATCGCCGATCCCGCGTCCGCGTTCGAAAATCAGACCCGACGCACCGCCAGAAAACGACGGGAACGCCCGCGCCACGCCCTCGACGAAGTAACCGAAGCCTAATGTGCCGACCGCCAGATAAATGCCCGGCAATCTGACGAATACGCGTCCGGTGTATTTTGCCAGCACGAGGGTGACGGCGAGGCTTGCCGCAACGCTGACAACAAAGGGAATGCCAAAGTTATCCAATATTCCAACACAATAGGCCGGCAGCACCATGAATGCGGCCTGTCCGAGCGCCAGCAGGCCGGTGACGCCGAAGATGAGGTTAAGACCAATCGCCGACAGAGCGTTGAAATAGACGACGGTCGCCAGTCCCACAGTCCATCCCGGAATGAGCGCGGTGAACGGGGCGACAATTCCGGCGATGACGAGAACGGTCAGAACGATGCGGCTCGGCTTCATGCGCGCCGGGTCCCGCCGAAGCGAATGTTCCTGCTGCGCCACACGGCAATGCCGATCAGAATAAAGAAGACGATCGGGTCTTTGGCGAGCGTGTCGAAATAGCTGGTCACGAACGCTTCGCCTAGTCCCAGACCGAGGCTGCAAACAATCGCCCACAGTGGCGACATTCCGGCGAGCGCCGCCGCGATGAAGCCGCGCATGGTCATGTCGAGGCCGGTATGGAAATCGACCGAGACCAGCGGCACCAGCAATATCGCTCCAATGGCGCCGTAAGCGCCGGCGATTCCGAACGCCAGGATGCGCGCGCGGTCGACGTTGACGCCCATGAGTTGCGCCGCATCGGGATTTTCGGCGGCCGCGCGCAATTGCCGCCCGAGCTGTGTCCCCGAAAGGAACAACGGGATTGCAGGCGCCAGCACAAACCCGACCACGATCAGGAGCAGGCCTTGCGGCGGCAACGCGCCGCCGGCGATGCGAAACGGTGCGCCGGAGACCAAACGCGGGAACGAAACGGCGTCGGACCCGATCAAGGTGTAGAGCACGCCATGCATAAAGAGCGCGGCAGCGAGCGTGACCAGGATCAACGCATTGTGTGACCAGGCTCGCCGCGGCCGCAGCAGAAGACGCTCGACCGCAACTGAAAATAAAACCGCAACGGCAATCGCGGCAAAAACCGCGAGCCAGATCGGTAAGAACTGCGCGGCCGCGATGGTCGCTACGACGCTGCCGGCAATCGAGTAGGTCTCGCCGTGGGCGAGATTGATGACATGCGCGGTCTGGTAGACGATCACCAGGCCGATCGACAGCATGGCGTAAACTGCGCCCATCATGACTCCGCTCATGATCGCTTGAGTGAGCGGATTCATAGGTCCCTACGCTCGTCGTAACGCCCCCGTAGGTAAGCGGCGTTCGACATTATTTGATCGGATCAGCCTTGGTCCAATGGCCGTTCTTGTATTCGACAACCGATATCGTGCTGGCGCCGGTGCCAACGTGGTTCTCGGCTGTGAACCGGATCGCCGCGATGCTTTGGATCGGCGTCGATTCGAGAAATTTCTTCACCGCGGCGGCATCATTGGTATTTTCGACATTGCGAAGCACGGCTTCCGCGGTGTCGGCGAGGGTGACGCCCATCAGGGCCAGCAGGCTTGGCGGCTGTTTCATCGCTTCCTGGAACGCGGTGCGGAATTTTTGCAGGCGCGCCCGCTCGTCGGGATCGACGACCAGTTCAGGCAGCATGAAATTGAGGCCCAGGCCGAGCAGACGCGGCGGCATGTCGTTCTTGATCAGCGCCATAAACGCGTCCGACAGATTGGCGTTGCTGAGTACGAACGGGATCGTGAGTCCAAGATTGTTGAAGCTTTTGACGACCGTCGCCGCGCCCGCCCCCGAATAGGCGGAATAAATGATCGGATTGTCCTTGACCACATTGGCGAGCTGGATCGAGGCATCGTTGGACTTCAAGTCGATCCGCGCCAGCGACATCTTGAAACCGGCCGGTGTGAACACTTTCAGTGCATTGTTGGCATTGGCTTCGCCGGTCGTATCGGTCGAAGCAATCATCGCCAGCTTGTTGACCTTGTTGGCCTGCAGATAGGCGAGCAGAGCCCTGGTGATCTCCACGTCGGTTGCGCTGGTCTGAAAGACGTAGCTTTTTGGATCGGGATCGATGATCGGAGAAACCACCACCATCACCGGACCGTCCTTCAGGAGCGGCGTGATCGCACGAATGGTCGAGCTGATAGAATTGTCGAGAATGATCGCGGCGTGGCGCTCGATGTGGTGGCGGGCGCAGGTGACCGCGTTCTCGGGCGTGCCCTGGTCGTCACAGACATCGAGTTCGATCTGCCTGCCTTTGATGCCGCCCGCGGCATTCAAAGCGTGAGCCCATAATTGCAGACCGGCCGTGCTTTGCGCACCTACCGTGGCCATCGGCCCGGTCATCGGCGAAATCACGCCGACGACGAACGGATCGGCCGCGAACGCGGTAACGCTAAGCGACGCAGCCGCCAGTAAGCCGCAGCCGAGGGCCTTCAAGTAGACGAGCGGTTTCATCGCGTGTCCTCTGTAAAACTATTACTTTCCACGTCGTATACGTTCGCGGCCGACGTGGCAAAAGACGTGCCATCCTCTGGCAGGAAACCATCCTACGTAGATTGCAGGCGCGAGAAAACTGCGACCGGGCGTCACCGTTTGACGGCGGACGGTGCTGCGCGATAATCGGCGCATATCGAGAGCATCTTTTGGTTTCAGCAATCGCAAATTGCGATTTGCCTTGTATGCGGGACGGCTTCGTGGCTGCTGACGTGAGTCTTGCATCGGATGCCGTGCGCACGTCTTCGGGCGTTGCTCCGCCTTTGATGGCACCGCTCTATCGGTTCGACTGGACATTCGAGCAAAACGCGGCCGCGGGGCCAAGCTTCACCGCACCTTACGCGGACGTTCCAGCGACGCCGATGAAAGATTTTCTCGGCTATCGGGTTGCATCCCGGTTCGGGATCGCGGCGAGCCTTGTATTGAACGAGCGCTGGTTCGAGCTCTACGGCCGCCTCGGTTTCGATCTTTTGACGTACAAGACGATACGCAGCTGCGAACGCCGCGCACATCCGCCGCCGAACTGGCTGTACCTCAATGAAAAAAGTGGCTTGGCGAAACCCGACGCTGCCATTGAGGCGCTCGGCGATATCCCGGCCGAGCCGGTGGCGGCGACCGCCGCGGGATCGAT
This sequence comes from uncultured Alphaproteobacteria bacterium, assembly GCA_963727325.1. Lineage (GTDB taxonomy): Bacteria > Pseudomonadota > Alphaproteobacteria > Rhizobiales > Xanthobacteraceae > BOG-931. The sequence goes on along the minus strand of CAVSFV010000007.1, from coordinate 132,630 downwards.
CGGCATGCCGTCCAGCGCACCCGAGGTTTGGCGCCGCGATATCCGCAATTGCCGCGCGCGCCTGCGGGCCGGACAGGTTTTGATCGTATCGGTTGTCGGCACGGCCGACGGCGGCACCAGCGAGAGCGAGTTTATTGAAGACTTCAGCGCGCTCACGGTTGAGGCGCGAGACGCCGGCGCGCAGGTGGTCGAATTGAATTTCTCCTGCCCGAACGTCGGTCACCGCGAAAGTCAGGTCTATCTCGACGCCGATACGGCGGAAAAAATCGCCCGTGCCGCCCGCAACGCGGCCGGATCGCTTCCGCTGCTGGTCAAGATCGGTCCGATTGAGCGGTCCGAGCAAATGGCCCGGCTGCTGCAATGCCTGTCCGGCGTCGTTGACGGCGTGGTGATGATCAATGCACCTCGCCGCATGATCATCGACAGCAGCGGGGCGCCGGCATTCGGCGCCCACCGGGCCTGCGCCGGTATGATGGGTGGTGCGACCTTCGACGTGGCGATGAGATGCGTACAAGACGCCGTGAAGATCGTTCAGCGCGACCAGTTAAATCTTCACGTCCTAGCCGTCGGCGGGGTGAACAGCCCCGAGCGCATCAACGCATTTTTCGATGCCGGGGCTTATGCTGTGCTCGCGGCCTCGGCGTGCGCTTGGGACCCGTATCTGGCGATCCGGGCCAAGTATGCCGACCCGTCACACTGACGCACGCCGCCCTGCGATCAACGCTGCTTGATCTCGACCAGAATGTTTCGATAGGTCGCGCTTCCTACATTGCGAAGATCGTGTAGTTCGCCGGCATCGCGCCAGATCGGCTCGCCGATCTTCCCCTTCGGCCGCTCGATGTCACCGGTGAGCGCGGATTCGAGTTCGATGTCGCCGTCAGTCATCGGGATGATCACGTAAGGCAGGTCGTGCCGATGCCAGCCTTTGCTCTTGCCGGGCTCGACCACAAAGTCCCAGACCCGCACCATCTCATTTTCGTACATGACCCGGTCGCCGATCGGGCCAAGCTCAAGTTTGCTGATATCCTTCGCCGCCATTGCATTCTCCTTAAGCCGCGGGTGTCGCTCAAATCGGTATGGTCATGGGTGAGTGCTTGCCATCGCAGTCGATCAGTTCGACGCGCTTGAGCGCGATGTGAAACGAGCCGTTCTGCCGCACCAACTGATGGGTGTGCCGGCCAGAATAGAGACGCTGCTGGTCGCCCTGGTGTTCGACGCACATGAAGGCGGCCTCGGCGGCAAACTCGCCGTCGGCGCCCGCCGTCACTTCAATGTTGCTGATCAGGTGCGTTGTCCGCGGCATCGGGGTGAGCACCAGCGCGCGCGCCTCAAGCAGGCGCCGCACTCGAATGGCGAGGATGGCATAATCTTCGTAGATGATCGAAGCGACGCCCTTCGGGTCGGTCTGGCCGGGCTTGCTGGGCATCCAGTAGATGCCGTGCGGGGCGTAAAGCGCGAGCCAGGCTTCGAACGCGCCGGTATCGAGCAGTTTCGCTTCGCGCAGCAGGAACAGTTCGATGTCGCGTTGGGTTTCGTACGGCAACGTCATGCTGGTCACTGGGTCAGGTAATTAACCCAGGCCTCAAACTGGACCCGCATCGGCAGTTCGCTGGCCGCGCCGCCGACGCGGCCGTTGCCTTCCCGCCGATCGCTGTCGAGGCCGCGCTCGAAGTTGACCCAGGGTCCTGCCTGCTTGACCAGTCCCTGCTGGCACCGTTCCAGCATTTCGACATCGTCTGAAAAAATCATCGAGGCCGGCGAGCCGAGCGTGGTCAAAAACCGGATGGCGCGATGAAACATTTCTTCCGGCGCGCCTTTAAGCCGAAAGCAATGAACATGAACCTGCGTCAGATCGACGGCCAGCGGAATGGCGACGCGCATCTGCTGCTGCTGCGCGTTGATGATGAGGTTGGGATAGATGATGTTGTTGAACCGGTTCATGGCCAGCACAGCGGCTGCCCGCTCGCCGCCAAGCCGCTCGGCCAGCGCGGCCCGGTAGCGTTGCATGACCGGGTCATGTTCCTCGTTCACCAGCACGCCCTTTTTGTAGAAGGTGGTCATGAAGGTGTGGCCGCCGGCGAGCCCGGTGAGCTCGATGCCTTCCCAGTCGGCTTGACCAAAGCCGTTGGCCAACAGCATTTCGCGGGTCTGATCCTGATCGAGGATCGATGCGTTTGCCGGGGCTGCGCGCGCTGGCGCGACGGAGGAACTGTGGACGAAGCTCGGATGGAAAATGTCATTGGCATTTTCCATGTGCAGCTTCCAATTGCCGTGATACTCGAGCGTGAAGCTTGAATCCGCGATCTCAATCTCGCCGTCCGGCGCACGCTCGACCAGATTGTCGATCACCTCCCGCATCGCCCCGAGATGCTCGGTGAGCGGCGCGGCATTGTCGTCAAGGTTCGCAAACACGAAGCCGCGATAGCTGTCGACGCTCTTGACCCGCTGCATGTGGTTCTGCGGATCGGCAAGGCTGAAGTTGGCCGGGTAGCTTTTGGGGTGCGGGACCGCGGCTAACGTGCCGTCGGGGCGGAACGCCCAGGCGTGATAGGGGCAGGTCAAAAGCCGGCTCGAGCCGCGGTCGACCATACAGAGTCGCGCGCCGCGATGCGGGCAGCGATTGTGCAGGACGTAGATTTTGCCGTCCTGATGCCGCGTCACCAGCACTTCGTGCTGGGCCAGCTGGGTGCGGACGAAGTCGCCCGGATTTCGCAACTGGCTTTCGTGAGCGACGTAAAGCCACAGCCGGCCGAAAATTCGCTCCTGTTCGAGTGCGAACACCTCCGGGTCGGCGTAGGCGCGGCGATGGACATGATCCGGTCGCACCAGGGTTCGAATGTCATCGCGGCTCAACGGCTGATCGGTCGCGCCAGTCATCTGAACTCTCCGTGGTGCCTTCTTTGTATCGCGCCTGGCCGGTGTCTCGGATTGCTCAATTCAGGAGCCCACCGAAAATCTCGGCGTACACCGGCGACGCTTCGAACCCCGCTCCCGAAACTTCGGGTAGCGTCGCCTTTCCCTCACACAGCGTGACGTGGGAGGTCAGCTTGCCGAACAGCGTAGCCGTGTCCATTGCCAGTTCCGCGAGACCCAGGCCAAATCCGGCAACGGCATGCAAGGCGAGAAGATGACCCGCATGCGGAGCGCAACGGCTTCTGCTCCATCCCCGTTCGGCCATCTCATCAAGAATCCGGCGATATTCGACGATCCCGTAGCTCAACGAAATATCAAACTGCAACATATCGCGGTCGCGCCGCAGACCGCCATAGCGCAGCAGGTTGCGCGCATCGTCGGCGGAGAACAGGTTCTCGCCGACCGCCAGCGGAATGTCTGACTGTTCGGCAACGATCCGGTGGCTTTCGTAGTCAAGCGGATTGACCGGCTCTTCGAGCCACATCAGCGGATAAGCGGCCAGCGCCTCGACATAGGCGAGCGCGGTGTCCAGATCGAAGGCGCTGTTGCCGTCGACGGCAAAACTCATCTGCGGATCGAGCATCCTTAAGACCGCCTCGATGCGCTTGAGGTCGGTTTGCAGCGGAGCGCCGCCGATCTTGATCTTGAAACGCCGGTGTCCCTGCGCGATGGCGTGCCGGATGTCATCGCACAGGCTTTGGACGTCATTGTGCGGGCGATAGTGGCCGCCGCTGGCGTAAACGTCGGCGGTGGCGTGGCCGATGTCGTTCGCTGGCTCCAGCTCCGACAAGCATCGCCACAGCGGCACATCCGCGCGCTTGGCGGCGAGATCCCACAACGCCGCATCGATCAGGCCGACCGCGCCACAGCGCTCGCCGTGGCCGCCGGGCTTTTCGTTTTTCATCAGGATCGCCCAGACCAGGAACGGATCGATGCCGCCATCCTGGCCGGCATAATCCTGCGGGTCGGCGGCCAGCAAACGCGGGATGAAGCGGTCATTGAGCAGGCCGCTGTGGTCGTAGCGGCCGATCGAGTCGAAGGCGAGGCCGGTCAGCGGCTGACCATTGCTGCCGGCATCGGTATGGATCGCAAGCGCGGTCGCCGTCATGTCGTCGAAGCTGATACTCGCGCTTCGCGCCGCCGCGCCGAGCCGTATTGTTTGCGCCTTGGCGGCGACGATGCGCATCAGCCGTGATGCGATTGATGCCAGTCGTGCTCGGCGACATCGAAAACGATGCCGTTCGGATCCTTGAATTTCTTTTCGGCGTCGACGCCCGGATAATTCGGCAGCTGCATGAAGAACTCGCCGCCCAGATGCTCGATCTTTGCCGCAGTCTTCTTTTCGTCATCAACGATGAAGCCGATGTGATGCAGGCCGGCCCAGTCCGGTCCGCCCTTGCCACCCTTAGTGCCCTCCGGAAAATGCAGCAGCGTTAGATTCACAATTCCGTCGGACAAAGCGATCGCGTTGCCGATCGGGCTGTCGACCTTGTTCACGCGCTTCAGGTCGAACACGCCTTCATAAAAGGCCGCCGCCTTTTCGAGGTCGGGAACCTGGATCGCGATATGCCGTAGCTTGGCCATGAGGCTGTCTCCGTATTTCCTTTCGGCAAATGATAAGCGAGCGCCCGCGGGAGCGCCAGCCGTGACAAAGCCAATTTTGGTCACCGGCCTTGCGTGTTACTGGTTGCGCTGAAGCGTTTCTCACTTCTGTCGCGCTTTGTGCCTGGCAGCCGATGGGCGTGCCGCGATTTCCGTCCACGCTGTAAGTGTCACGGGTGGTCTGGTAGGAATGTTCGCGAGATCAATGATGTCCCGGCGCCGAAATCAGGCACCGTTCCCATGACCCTAAAGGTTTACGTAATCGGCCCGGCACTATGGGGATACCGCGCCGCTGGAATAGTGTTGCCGGCGGTAGGCATTTCGCGGCGACGGCTGCGATAAACACTCTGGAGCGGACGACGATGAATGAGCGCCCAAGTGCGCTGCTGACGGACCTCTACCAGATCAACATGATCCAGGGTTATCTGGACCATGGCGAGACCAAAACGGCTGTCTTCGAGTTTTTTGTCCGTAATCTGCCGCCGCGCCGCGGCTTCCTGGTCGCCGCCGGACTGGAGCAGGCGCTCGATTATCTCGAAACCCTGCGCTTTTCCGCAGCTGAAATCGACTGGCTCAAGAGCACCGGCCGGTTCGGCCAGAACCTGCTCGATTATCTGGCCGAGTTTCGGTTCACCGGCGACGTGCATGCGATGCCCGAAGGCACGGTGTTCTTTGCCAACGAACCCACGCTGCGCATCACCGCGCCGCTGCCGCAGGCGCAATTCGTTGAGTCACGGCTGATCAACCTCCTGCATTTCCAGATTTTGATCGCGGCAAAAGCGGCGCGCGTCGTGCTCGCGGCGCCAAACAAGCTTCTGGTCGATTTTGGCTTCCGCCGCGCGCACGGCGCCGAAGCGGGACTGATGGCGGCACGCGCAAGTTACCTCGTTGGCTTCGCCGGGACAGCGACGGTGCTCGCCGGCGAGGTATTCGGCATCCCGCTCTACGGCACGATGGCGCATTCCTTCATCGAGGCGTTCGACGACGAAATGGCGGCGTTTGCCTCGTTCGCCCGGTCGCGGCCGGATAATCTCGTGTTCCTGCTCGACACTTACGACACCGAGGCCGCGGCGCGAAAAGTGGTGACGCTGGCGCCGCGGCTGAAAGCCGAAGGGATCACGATCCGCGGTGTGCGTCTTGATTCCGGCGATCTCGTCGCGTTGTCGCGCAGCGTACGCGCCATCCTTGATGCCGGCGGGCTGCGCGACGTGACGATCTTCGCCAGCGGCGGTCTCGACGAGGATTTGCTTGCCGCGCTCGTGCGGGTGGATGCGCCGATCGACGGGCTTGGCGTCGGCACCAGTCTCACCACATCGGCCGACGTACCGACGCTCGATTGTGTCTACAAATTGCAGGAATACGCCGGCCTGCCGCGGCGCAAACGCTCGGCGAACAAGGCAACCTGGCCGGGACGCAAGCAGGTGTGGCGCCGCTATGGCGCGGACGGCCGGATGACGGGCGATTTGCTCGCGCTCGAAGGCGACGCGAAAGAGGGCGAGCCGCTGATCCAGCCGGTCATGCAAAACGGCAAACGTTTGCGGCCGGCCCCATCGCTCGACGACATTCGGCGTCACGCCAAACGCGAGCTTGAACGATTGCCGGAGCCCTTGCGCGCACTCGATCCGGCCATGACCTATCCGGTGGAGATTGCCGGCGAACTCAAAGCGCTTGCGGCTGAGTTTGATCGTCGTCTGGAAGCCATGCAATGACAGGTCCGAAACCATGAAGGAAAGCGCGACCATCGGCGGCAACGAGGTTTTGATCGTCATTGACGTGCAGAACGATTTTTGTCCGGGCGGCGCGCTCGCGGTACCCCACGGCGACGAGATCGTCCCGATCGTCAATCGTCTGGCGGCGCGCTTCCGTCATGTCGTGCTGACGCAGGACTGGCATCCGTCGGGACACTTCTCATTTGCTTCAAGTCATGCCGGCAAGAAACCGTTCGACACCATCGCGGCACCGTACGGTCCGCAAGTGTTGTGGCCCGATCATTGCGTGCAGGGCGCACCGGGTGCCGCGTTTCATCCGGCACTCGACATTCCACACGCCGCTTTGGTGCTGCGCAAAGGCATGGAACCCACGATCGATTCCTACTCGGCGTTCTACGAGAACGACCGCAAGACTCCGACCGGGCTCGTCGGTTACTTGCGCGAACGCGGCCTGAGCCGCGTGTTCCTCGCCGGGCTGGCGTTCGATTTTTGTGTGCGTTATTCGGCCGAGGACGCGCAGCGCGAGGGCTTTACGGTCTTCGTGGTTGAGGATGCCTGCCGCGGCATTAACGTCGACGGGTCGTCGCGGCAACCCGCGCCAGCCTCGCAACCCTCGGCGTGGCCTGCATTTCCGCGCTGGCGGCCGCCTGAAGCCGCTGAATTGGTCATTCCGGCATGCACTTATGGCGGTGCAGCGTCTTGATGTGTGCAACGCACAAAAATCATTGACTCTGCGTTAAATGAGTTGGAACATTACGAAAATGTGAAACACCGGGTAAGCGCAAATGCGTCATCAAGCGGCTGTCCCGCCGTCAAGTTTGCCCTCGCTGATGATGCCGTGTCCGGTATGTGCCGGACGCATGGTCTACCAGACCCGCCGGCCGATTACCTCCGAAGTCGAAGATACCGTGTACGCCTGCCGCAACTGCGGCGCGGAATTGATCCGCACGTCGGCGATCCGTGCCGGCAAGCCGGGTCAGATCAAAAGCGCCGAAGCCGCCTGAAGCTTACTTCAATCCCATCTGCCGCAGCATGGCGCGGCCGAGCAGGCCGTAGGGATTGGTGAGCGTTTCGAAAATCTCGAAATGATTGTAGTTGTCGCCGACGATCAGCTCGGCCGGCCTTCCCGCCGCTTTGAGCGCGGCAAAAAAGTCGCGGGCCTGGCGCTGAAATTCCGGCGACTCGCCGCTGCCGTGCGCGACGATGACCGGCATCGTGAAGCCATCGACGTGGCGCTGCGCGCTCAAGTCCTGCTCCATCGCGTCGGTAAACTTCACGTATTCCGAACGCTTCGACAGCCGCACCGGCTCAAGGTCGTACATGCCGCTGATCAGCATCGCGCCCTTGCAGAAGCCGGGCGTCAAACCCTCCTCGCGCCAGCCGAGCGACAGCGCGCAGGCGGCGAGATGCGCGCCGGATGAATGCGCGGAGACGTACAGCCGGTCACGGTCGCCGCCGAACGTTTCGGCGTTGCGCGAGACCCACGCGATCGCGCGGCTGACCTGCCGGTACATCGGAAACAAATCGCCGCCGGCCTGATCGACATTCGTGAAGTCGAGGATGACGGCGTGCGCGCCGGCCCCAACCAGCGGCTCGGCGACATGGGCGTAATCGGCGGCGCTGCCGCGGCGCCAGGCGCCGCCGTGCACGAAGATGTTGACCGGCGCCGGCGCAGTCCCCGGGGCGCGGAAGATGTCGAGCTTTTCGTGCTCGCTCGGGCCGTAGGCCACGCGCTGCGGGGCGCCGAGTGCGGCGCGCGTGCGGGCCGCCGCGGCGACGTTGCGCGCCAGCACGAGATCGCGGTTCGGTGCGAAGATCAGCTGATCGTAGGCGTCGTCGAGCGTCTTTTGGTCCATGTCGCGCCAGACCAGCGGACCACGCGCGGCCGCTTTTTCTTGAACTTTTTCTTGCATTAGAGATTCCTTCGCTCCCCTCCCCCTTGTGGGGAGGGGTTGGGGGTGGGGGTCGGGAGGTTCTTACGCGATCATCGACGCACGCGAGCGGCCTCCCGACCCCCCTCCCTGCCCTCCCCCACAAGGGGGGAGGGAATTTTTACTACCCCAGATTCAGTTCCTTGAAAAAGTCATTTCCCTTGTCGTCAATGACGATGAAGGCCGGGAAGTCCACCACCTCGATGCGCCAGATCGCCTCCATGCCGAGCTCGGGATATTCGATGCACTCGACCTTCTTGATGCAGTGCTCGGCGAGGTTGGCGGCGGCGCCGCCGATCGAAGCCAGGTAGAAACCGCCGTATTTTTTACAAGCGTCACGAACAGTCGCGGCGCGGTTGCCTTTCGCCAGCATCACCATCGAGCCGCCGGCGGCCTGGAAATCGGCGACGAAGGAATCCATGCGGCCGGCGGTGGTCGGACCGAACGCGCCCGAGGCGTAGCCTTCCGGCGTCTTCGCCGGGCCGGCGTAATACACCGGGTGGTTCTTGAAATAGTCCGGCAGCGGCTCGCCGCGCTCAAGCCGCTCGCGCAATTTGCCGTGCGCGGCATCGCGCGCCACGATCATCGGCCCCGACAGCGACAGCCGCGTCTTGATCGGATATTTGGCGAGTTGCGCCTGGATTTCCTTCATCGGCCTGTTGAGATCGATCTGCACCACGTCGCCGCCCAGATGCGAGGTGTCGATGTCCGGCAGATACTTCGCCGGATTGTGCTCAAGCTCTTCCAGGAACACGCCGTCGCGGGTGATCTTGCCGAGCGCCTGACGGTCGGCCGAGCAGGATACGCCGAGCCCGATCGGCAGCGAGGCGCCGTGGCGCGGCAGCCGGATCACGCGCACGTCGTGGCAGAAATATTTGCCGCCGAACTGCGCGCCGACGCCGAGCGACTGCGTCATCTGCTGGATCTCGCGTTCCATCTCCTTGTCGCGGAAGGCATGGCCGTCCTCGGAGCCGTGCTCCGGCAGCGTGTCGTAATATTTGCAGGACGCGAGCTTGACCGTCTTCATGGTCATTTCGGCCGAGGTGCCGCCGATGACGATGGCGAGATGGTAGGGCGGGCAGGCGGCGGTGCCGAGCGTCAGCACTTTCTCTTTGAGGAACGGCAGCAGCCGTTCGCGCGACAGGATCGACGGCGTGCCCTGGAACAGAAACGACTTGTTGGCCGAGCCGCCGCCTTTGGCGATGAACAGAAACTTGTAGGCGGCGTCATGCTCGCCATGAGCAGGATCGTGGCCCTCGGCGTAGAGTTCGACCTGCGCCGGCATGTTCGAGCGGGTGTTCTTCTCCTCGAACATCGAAATCGGCGCCAGCTGCGAGTAGCGCAGATTGCGTTTCAGATACGCATCGCGTGCGCCCTCGGCGAGCGCCGCTTCGTCGCCGCCGTCGGTCCAGATCAGCCGGCCCTTCTTGCCCATGATGATCGCGGTGCCGGTGTCCTGGCACATCGGCAGAATGCCGCCGGCCGCGATGTTGGCGTTCTTGAGAAAATCGTAGGCGACAAATTTGTCATTATCCGACGCCTCCGGGTCCTCGACGATGTGCTTGAGACTGGCGAGATGCGCGGGGCGCAGCAGATGATTGATGTCGGTGAACGCCGCCTCCGCCAGCGCCCGCATCGCCTCGCGCGGCACCACCAGCACGTCCTCGCCCATGACCCGCTCGACGCGGATGCCGTCAGCGGCGATTTTGCGGTACGGCGTCTGGTCCTTGCCAAGCGGAAACAGCGGCGTGTGCTTGTAGGGCGGCGTCGGATGGGAGGCGAGGGGAGCGTTCATTTCAGCGATACCTTGCGAGGCCGGCGGCTGTATACCGCGCCCGGTCATTTTGTCATATGCGCCACGACTGGCGCGCCGCCAACCCCAATTCCTCATCCTGAGGTGGCCGCGCAAGCGGCCCTCGAAGGATGCAGGTCGCAACGCTCGGGCCGTCGTCCTTCGAGGCTCGCTTTCGCTCGCACCTCAGGATGACGGACAACAAGAAACATTCCCGCGGCGCATCGACGCCCGAGGCTTGCGGCACCAGGTAACAACAACAAAGGGAGGCGAAGCGCCGAAAGGCGCACCGTCCATTGGCCGCGCATGCATCAGCAAACGTCGCCGATGCCGGGCGCGGCAGCGGGCTTATCGGAGCCCGCTCGCCTTCCGGCGCTTCGCGGCGGCGCTTGTCGCAGCGAGCGAACGCCGCAACTCAGCCCAGGCCGTGCTTCGCGCGACCGAGAGGACGCAGGCGTTACCCGCGCCGTCAATCGCGCTTATCCGAATAGCCCGATTGAAGCAAAACTAAAATATGCTCGCATGGCTTATATTGACACTACTTTTGCAATCATCTTTGCAGCCAATCTTACACTGACGCGAGCCAAGGCAGGGCATACCAAAAAACTTAAGCAGACGCATTTCGTACGACGAAATCGCCGCATTGCACGATAAATCTCTGCGACAATTTCTTCAGCGAACTCCGCCAAATCGTCGCGCGGAGAGTAAAATGAAAGCTGTTAAACGCCCGCCCCAATCATCACGGGCGTGATCTCGATTTCCTCTGTCGGCTTTGCGGGCGAGCATAGCCCGGATTGAGCGGAGCGTAATACGGGATTCGGCGATCCAGCGTCACTAACCTTGAGCGCTTCCGTGTGTCCGTCCGCCGTTGTTAAATAGCACGCTGAAGTTGTAGCGTGCTTGTGGAGTGACCTGCCCAAACTGATGGATCAGTGGATGGCCCAACTGGCACAAACGTACATACACTTGCGGCCTTACGGGATCACGCAGCACAAACTTCGATGAACTTGGGGGCTACGACGTAGCCGTGCTTAACGCTGATAATCGTGAAGGTGTATATTTCCTCGTAGAGGACGAGGAGGCGCGTACGCTAATTGAAGGCGCCGCCGGTACCCTGAGGTTCGCGTTTATGCTGAAGCCCGATGAGACCAAAGAACTTATCATCAAATCGAAATTCAAGGATGGCGTGCCGCTGGAGGTGATGAGCCGTTTTGTTATGTTTCGAATTTGGTGGCGGCGAGGGAATGCGACGTGGCTGCCTCAGATGCCCGTCGTCGTTCGCTCAACAACATCCGTCATTCGCCAGCTCGGCGGTGTGCAATAGTAAGCGTAGCCTAGATGGAGCGGAGCCTGATCCGGGATTCGGCGATCCAGCGCGCCACCACCGCCCCCGCATTTTGCTTTGCTCCATGCGGGCTACAAACAGAACCGTCATGCCCGCACTCGTCGCGGGCATCCACGTCTTACGGTCGCTAAGGAAAGAAAGACGTGGATGGCCGGAACAAGTCCGGCCATGACGAGCGAAGAACGCGGACCATTGGTGAGGTAAAATCCAGGATTCGGCGATCCAGCGTCTGAGCCGGTTAACAAGCGCCCCGGGTTGTTGGCCAACGAGCCGATGCAGCCCAATCACATCTCCTCAAACGCCGTCACCCCCGCTACGATTTCACCCGCCGGGGTCCCGCTTAGCGTCTGTTGACAACAGGAAGGAGCCGCGCATGCCAACGTTCAAGCTGCCGCTGTCCGGCGATGTCGTCCAGTCGATCAACCCGTTCACCGCATTCATGACCGGCGGACAATTCGGGCTGGTCAACATCAATATGGGCCAATCGAGCGAGCCCAGGGTCGAGGAGGAGGTGCTGTCCGATGTCGCCAGCTACGGCAAGCAGCTCGGCCGCATCGGCGACGCGCTGATGGTGCTGCTCGCGCACTTTGAGCCGCAGACGCCGGACGAGACCGAAGCGATCGCGGCGCTCAACAAAATGTTGGTGAAGATCGCCGACGTGAAGGAGAAGCACAAACGAGCGGCGATCCGTCCGTACACGGCGCGGCCCGCGTCGTAGCGGGCTACAACTTTTTCCCGCCTGCCTGCCGCTCGCGCGTAAGTGTCCACCAAAGCGCGGATCATGCGCTGATAGGGCACGCGGCGCTTTTTGGCTTCGCGCTTGAAGAAATCCAGGCTGCGGCGGGACAGCGACAGCGTCACCTTCACGTTGTCCTCGCGCGGCACGAGGTCGGCGGGCGCGGGTAAGAAGTCCTCTATGACCCGCACCCGGCCGATTTCGCCGGTGGTGTACCTAACGGTTCTGTTGCTCATAGGTCGCGGCTCGTCGTTGCGCTAACGGGTCGTCTCGCTGCACATACAACATATAGGTCGTCATACGCGGGCTTGACCCGCGTATCCATGCTGACCTGCAATACGTGGCAGCCTCACCGAAACGCGTGCAAACGAGACGGCAGCATGGATTGCCGGATCAAGTCCGGCAATGACGAAATCATGAGAAGCGCGGGGGCTCGCTGCGAGGTATGGGTTCGCCGCGCGCTGCGCAGTCGGCAATCACCAGCCGAATGGCATCCTCTGCCATCGCCAGCGCTCCGCGCTCGTCCTTGCCGTAGGTTACGATCTCGGGAATTGCCGGTACGCGCACGGTGAACCCTGCCTCTTGCTCGGGTTCAAGGACCACAGCGAAAGTTCGCTTTTCATCCACGGCGGCGTCCTTTAGCGACCAAAAATCATATCATCTATTTCGAGCGATGCGTAGGGCGTCCGGCACGCGGTATCAGGGTCGCTGGGACACGCAAGACGTGGATGGCCGGAACAAGTCCGGCCATGACGAGCGGAACACACGAGCTACCAATCACCGCGTCACCACCGACATCTCCCCCTGCGCCTTGCGCGTCGGCTTCACTGTGATCCGCACGTCCTGACCGAGCGCGGTGAGGAATTCCATCAGCCGGCCGACCGAGAAATTTCCCGCGCGGTTGCGCATCAGCGCCGAGATGTGCGGCTGCTTGACGCCGAGGAGTTCGCCCGCCTGCGCTTGCGTCAAGCCGCGCTCCTTCACGATCTTGTAGATTTGCAGCGTCAGGCGGGCTTTGAGCAGCTCCCGCTCCGGGTTCGGCAGGCCGAGATCGGCGAACACGTTGCCGCTGCCCTTCGTCGCCTGCGCTTTGGTCTTGCGCATATCAGTTCTGCCCTTCCCGGTAATGCCGCTCCGCCTCGGCAAAGCGCCTGCGTATCAGGTCGATCTCGTATTTCGGCGTCGCGATGCCGGACTTCGACTTCTTCTGGAACACGTGCAGCACGTACACCGCATTTTCGAAATGCGCGGTATAGACGGCGCGATACGCATCCGTGCGATACCGCTCGACGATCTCCATGACCCGGGCGCCGCCAAAACCCTTCAACGGCTTGGCCGCGGGATCGGTGATTCCCCGCTGCGCGGCGTAAAGCGCCTGTCCGATGTCGCGGCGAACCCGCTCCGGCATCGCGCGCAGGTCCGGGCGGCTTGATCCGATCCATAAAACCGGTCTGACCCGCTCCGCCATATTAATATACTAATATACGTATATTCGCAAGCTGTCCAAGGTCAAACCATAGGGCGGGCCCGCGTCACCCGCCGTAGAAGACGTTGTCGCCGAGGTCTTTCATTTCCAGGATGGCGGCGTCGGGGCGTCCGGTCGGCGGCCGGTTGAGGTGCGCCTCGACCACCTCGCCGACGATGATGTGATGATCGCCCTGCTCGACGATTGCGGTGACGCGGCATTCGACCGCGCCCGGCGCGTCGACGAGGATCGGCGCTCCGGTCGCGCCCTTGCGGAACGGCTGGCCGCTCAGCTTGCCGTCGCTGACATCGGCCGGCCGGAAGAACGTGAAGGCGAGGCTCTTGTGCTCCTTGCCGAGCATGTTGAGCGCAAAGGTCTGCGCCGCCTTCACGGTCTGGTAGGTGCCGGAATTGGTCTTGACGCCGACCACCACCAGCGGCGGCGCGAACGCGGACTGCGTCACCCAGTTCACGGTCGCTGCCGAAATGTTGCCGTTCCCGTCATCCGCGGTGAGCACGTAAATTCCGTAGGGGATCATCCGCAGCACAGTTTTCTTGGCGTCGGCGTTCATGGCTTCCTCGGTTTGCTGATGACCAGGCTACCATCGCTTTATATCGAACTTTCCGCAATCTGCCGCCACGGCCTTAACCCGCCATCGATAATGTCGGCTCGCTTTTCACCATTCGTAGAGCACAAAGGCCAGTCTAATGGATTTCGGCAAAAGATTTTCGCAGCACAACAACCGCCCCGCCCCGGTCATCCTGCAGACCTGCGAGCGGTGCAGCGGCACCGGCCGCGTCCGCGAGCGCGGCCAGCAAATTATCTGCAAAGTCTGCGCCGGAACAGGAAAAGTAAACGCCAAACTGAATCGCGCTTCCTGATCGGGCGACGGGCGACGAGCGGCGGATCATCCTGAAAGCGCGCGGCCTTTCACTTCTCTTCGTCACACGCGGGCTTGACCCGCGCATCCACGCGGAATTGCCGCATACGCAAATCCTCGCCGCGAACTGATCCGTGCCAACCAGCCGCATGGATGGCCGGATCAAGTCTGATCAAGTCCGGCCGTGACAACAAGAAAAAGTGCGAGGGGAGAAACCAGACGCGGACGCCGGCGTCAGGTTTGAATGTTGAGGAGCGCCTGCGTCGTCTGTTGCTGGGCGCTTATCACGGCAGCGTTAGCGGAGAATGCGTAGCTCGCGATCGCCTGCTGGATGAGTTGGGTGACGATATCGACGTTCGGCGCCGAGACCTGGCCGTTCTGGTCGGCGTAAGGCGCGGTCGGATCGTACGCCGTCACGGTGCCGGGCTGCGCGTTGGAAGCGACTGCGCGCGTGCCGCCGCCCGGCGTGGCAACCTGATTGACCTGCTGGGCGATATAGGCGGGCTGATATTGCGCCTGGACCGCTGCGCTTGCAGTCGGCGACGGGCCGTCGGAACTCCGCGTTGGCGACATTGTTGGCCGACACCTGCAACCGTTGCGTAGCGGCCGCCAGGCCTGATGCTGCAATGGATAAGATGGAACTCATGCCGGTTTCATAAGGCGCGGCACGCTAACCGGACATGGTGCGGATCGTTAAAATTTTAGCCAACAGGGTAGGCAGTGCCACTGATGCGCTCACGGACGCAAAGGGAGTTAGGGGCTCGCGGCCGCTCACAACGCGGATTTTTGCGGTTTTTGATTTGTTGATAGAGGGCCGTTCGCCCGGCGTCGGCGAGCGGCGCCTCGTTGGCGCACATACGCAATGGACTATCGCATTCACGCCGAGCGCTGCTAATCTTCGCGCACATCATCGGGTTTTTCAGCGTCGCGAATGATCGTTTTCTCCTGCATGTGTGATAAGTATCACCCGCGCCGGGTGAAAATCGCGCGATAAGGGATAGGGCTGCCGCTCGATCGCGGGGCGAAATTGTCGGGGGGATTGATGGCTGATCGCCAATGGTACACTGCAATTGGCGGCCAGCAGGCGGGTCCGTATTCGGATCAGCGGCTGGGCGAGATGATCGCATCGGGCGTGGTGCGGGCGGACACGTTCGTCTGGTGCGCCGGCATGACCGATTGGGCGGCGGCCGCTGATATTCCCGGCCTGATGCCGCGGGCGCGGCCGGCGCCGCCACCACCGCCGCGGCCAACGCCGCCGCAGGCGCCGCGCGGGCCGGCACGGGCGGCAGCGCCCCGCCAAGCCGGCGGCCAAAGTCCATTCCAGGGCGGCAAACTTCAGCCAAACTCTGGCACAGAACTTAGGCCAAGCCTCGGCACAAAATGTCGGCCAAAGCCTTGGTCAAGCCTTTTCCTCAGAGGTTCCGGCCGACGCCGAAGCGCTGTCGACCACGATCGAGATGTGGCCGCTGATCGGGCGCGTACTCCTGATTATTGTCGCGCAAATCACCGTCATTCCGACACCGTGGGTGATGACGGCGTTCTACAAATGGTTCATCGAAGGTCTTGTCCTGCCGGGTCAGCAGCGCGCCAGCTTTGCCGGCAAACCGATGGACATCTGGTACATCTTCATGCTGTACGCGTTTGTCGCGATGTATTCGGGATACATCCTCGAATACATCTTCCTTTATCTTCCGTTCTTCTCTTCGGTCTTGGCGTTCAGCAGTTTTCTTTTGACGCTCATCAAGCTGGCGATCATCGTGTTCTTGCTGCTGATCATCCTGAATTGGGTGGTGCAAAATACCGTGTGGGAGGGCCAGAGCGGTCCGCTGACTTTTACCGGCAGCTATCTGGGCATGCTCGGCTGGTACGTGTTCACGGCGATCTCCTTCATCACCATCATTGGCTGGGCCTGGGTCATGGCGGCATGGCTGCGGTGGATGTGCCGGCATCTCGAAGGCGGCAACAGGCAGCTTGTCTTCACGGCCGGAGGTTTGGACATTCTGTGGAGAACGTGGCTATTCGCTCTCTCGTGCATCGTCATCATCCCGATTCCATGGACGTTGCACTGGATCACGACCTGGTATGTCTCCCAGTTCGCCTTGAGCCACGAGCGGGCGCCGGCCTGAACCGGCGCGCGGTCGGCCACCGCGCTATTGGCAGTACTTGCCGGTGGTCTTGATGTTGGCCGCTGCGATATCGGCCTGGAATGTTCCATCGGCCGCTTTTTGCACGGTCGCAACATAGTCATAGCGGTCGGTATGAATATGGAGGCTGCCGCCGCTCAGTGACCAGGTGCCGTCGCCGGTCAGGTTGTTCGAATATTGGCCGCCGCGGCCATACGAACTGATCGAGCCGCCACCCCAGCAAATTTTTTTGCCGGAAAAATCTGCGGCGGTAACCCCGGCCGCGTGCGCAGCACAGAACAAAGCAAGAGAAAATGCCGCAGCCGCACCAAGCCGTGAAAGATAGCGTTGCATTGTCATCTCCAAAAGACTGAATCCACCTTAAAACGAATCACGTTACGCGCCAAAGCCCTTGTCCTTCAGCGCGCCGCCAATTTCATCAAGCACCGCCGGATCGTCGATCGTGGCCGGCATGGCCCAGCTCTCGCCGTCGGCGATTTTCTTCATGGTGCCGCGCAGAATTTTGCCGGAGCGGGTCTTCGGCAAGCGGCCAACGGTGATCGCGAGCTTGAAGGCGGCAACCGGGCCGATCTTGTCGCGCACCAGCGCGATGCACTCTTTCTCGATCTCGGTCGGCGGCCGGTTGACCCCGGACTTCAGGACGATGAAGCCGCATGGCACTTCACCCTTGAGCTCGTCCTTGATGCCGAGCACCGCGCATTCGGCGACATCGGGATGTGACGCCAGCACTTCTTCCATCCCGCCGGTTGAGAGGCGGTGGCCGGCGACGTTGATAATGTCGTCCGTGCGGCCCATGACGAAGATGTAGCCGTCCTCATCCTTGAAGCCGGCGTCGGCGGTTTTGTAGTAGCCCGGAAATTCCGTGAGATAACTTTCGGCAAAGCGTTCGTCTGCCTGCCACAGTGTCGGCAGGCACGCCGGCGGCAGCGGCAGCTTGACCACGATCGAGCCCATCTTGTTCGCCGGCACCTCGTGACAAGATTCATCGACGACGCGCACGTCGTAGCCGGGCATAGCCACCGTCGGCGAGCCGTGTTTGATCGGCAGGATGCCAAGGCCGATCGGGTTGCCGGCAATCGCCCAGCCGGTTTCGGTCTGCCACCAATGATCGATCACCGGGACCTTAAGCAGTTCTTCGGCCCATTCGAGCGTCGGCGGATCGGCGCGTTCGCCGGCAAGAAACAGCGTGCGGAATTTCGACAGGTCGTAGGATGCCAGCAGCTTGCCTTGCGGGTCTTCTTTTTTGATGGCGCGAAATGCCGTCGGCGCGGTGAACAGCGCGCGTGCGCCATGCTCGGAAATCACCCGCCAGAACGCGCCGGCATCGGGTGTGCCGACTGGCTTGCCTTCGTAGAGGATCGAGGTGCAGCCGTGCAGCAGCGGCGCGTAGACGATGTAGCTGTGGCCGACCACCCAGCCGATATCGGAAGCGGTCCACCACACCTCGCCCGGCTCGATGCCGTAAAGGTTTTTCATCGACCATTTGAGCGCGACCATGTGGCCGCCATTGTCGCGCACGACGCCCTTGGGGCGTCCGGTCGTTCCCGAGGTGTAGAGAATGTAGAGCGGATCGGTCGCTGCGACCGGCACACAATCGTAGACCGAGCGGGCGTGGATCAGCGCGTGGTCGCGCATCGTTGCCCAGTCATGGTCGCGGCCAGGGAGGAGCGAGGCTTCCGCCTGCGGCCGTTGCAGGATGAGACAGGCGCCGGGCTTGTGCTCGGCGATCGTGATCGCCTCGTCCAGCAGCGGCTTGTAATGCACGACGCGGCCGGGCTCGATGCCGCAGCTCGCCGACAGGATGACTTTCGGCTTGGCGTCGTCGATCCGGGTCGCCAACTCGCGCGCGGCGAAGCCGCCGAACACCACCGAATGAACGGCGCCGATGCGCGCGCAGGCGAGCATCGCGAACACCGCCTCCGGCACCATCGGCATGTAAAGAATGACCCGGTCGCCCTTGTTGACGCCGAGATCGCGCAGCATGACCGCCAGCACCTGGGTCTCGGTCAGGAGGCGGTGATAGGTGACGGTGCGCTTGGTGCCGGCAAGCGGCGAGTCGTAGATGATGGCGGCCTGATCGCCGCGTCCGGCGTCGACCTGGCGGTCGACGGCATTGAAGCAGGTGTTGGTGACGCCGCCCGGAAACCAGCGGCCGTAAATGCCGGCGTTCGGATCGAACGTCGCCTTGGGCTGTTCAAACCATGCGAGATCGGTGGCTGCTTCGGCCCAAAAACCCAGCGGATCGCGCTGCCAGCGCGCGTAAACCTCGTGGTAGCGGCTTGAACGGGCGTCCATGACGCTTCACTCCCGGTTATGACTTTCGTCTCATTTTCAATCCCGCGCCGCATCCTTTGCAAGCCGTGCCGGGCCGGCATCTCCGCCATGCATCACAATGCTGGCGTCAAGGCGCGCGCTTTGATCTATGTCACCATTCCTTCGTTCCAGCCCCGCGGCTCAAGCTCAAAACAGTCGAAGTGATCACCGATCCGCTGTTCTATCTCCTCGCCATTCCGGCCGTGACCCTGATCGGGCTCGCCAAGGGCGGGTTCGCGGGACTCGGCATGATCTCGACACCGCTGCTCGCACTGGTCGTGGCGCCGCTGGAAGGCGCGGCCATTCTACTGCCGATCCTGATCGTTCAGGACGCGATCTCGGTCTGGACCTATCACCGCGCCTGGAGCGGGTGGAACCTGAAAGTGCTGCTGCCAGGCTCCGTGCTCGGCGTCGGCGCCGGCTGGATATTTGCGAGCCATCTTTCCAACGCCACGATCGAACTGACCGTCGGCGCGATCGCGCTCCTGTTTGTGCTGAATGCCTGGTTCGGCAGCTGGCGGCGCGCTTATCTCGGTCATCCGCCGGCGAAAGCGCGGCGGCCGCATCCCGCCATGGGCATCGTCTGGGGCGCGTTGTCGGGGTTCACGTCGACCCTGGTACAGGTCGGCTCGCCGCCGTTTCAGATCCACATGTTGCCGCAGCGCCTCGACAAGTTCACGCTGGTGGGAACCACGGTCATTTTCTTCGCGATCCTCAACCTGATGAAGATCGTGCCGTATTTCGCCCTGGGAGAGTTCTCGCCGCGCAACCTCGTGACGTCCGTTGTGTTGCTGCCGATCGCCGTCGTCAGCAACTTTCTCGGCATTTGGCTTGTACGCAAGACGCCGACCGAGCAATTCTACAAGATTGCCTACGTGCTGATGCTGCTGATTGCGGTTGCGCTGCTTTGGCAGGGCGCCCGCGGCTTCGGCCTCTGAATGCAGTGCGAACCAATCGGCCTTTCGTTTACCGTTTCGCCAGCCGCGCTTAAGCTCCGCCCTATTCGCCGTTTGCCAATTTCGCTACGCTTAAAGGCCAGGGAGGCGACCCAATGGCAACGGCCTATGACGTTGATCTCGACCGCAATGCGGCGAATTTCCAGCCGCTGACGCCGCTGACGTTTCTGGAACGGGCGGCCGCGGTTTATCCGGACCACACCGCCATCGTGCATGGCGCCCGATCGTGGAATTACCGGCAGTTCTATGCGCGCGCCAGGCAATTGGCGTCAGCGTTGGCGCGGCGCGGCGTCAAGCGCGGCGATACCGTCTCCGTCATGCTCGCCAACACGCCGGCGATGGTCGAAGCGCATTACGGAGTGCCGATGGCGGGCGCGGTCCTCAACACGCTCAATACGCGGCTCGATGGCGCCATTCTCGGCTTCACGCTCGATCACGCTGAATCGAAAGTGCTCATCGTCGATCGCGAATATTCCAAGGTGATGAAAGAAGCGCTGGCCGGCGCCAAAGCCAAGCCTTTGATTATCGACTATGACGATCCGGAGTTCACCGGCGCAGGCGAACGCCTGGGCAGCCTCGAATACGAGGAATTCCTTCGCGAAGGCGATCCCGCGTTCGCCTGGCAAATGCCGGGCGACGAGTGGGACGCGATTTCGCTCAACTACACGTCGGGGACCACCGGCGATCCGAAGGGCGTCGTCTATCATCATCGCGGCGCGTATCTGCTCGCCATGGGCAACGTGCTGACCTGTGGAATGGCCAAGCATCCGGTCTATCTGTGGACGCTGCCGATGTTTCATTGCAACGGCTGGTGCTTTCCCTGGACGCTGTCGATTGTCGCCGGCACCCATGTCTGCCTGCGGGCGGTGCGCGCGGCGCCGATCTTCGACGCGATCGCGACCCACAAGGTGACGCATCTGTGTGGCGCGCCGATCGTGATGTCGACGCTGCTTAACGCCGCGACGCAGGAGAAAAAGCCGCTGCCGCATGTCGTGCAATTCGCCACCGCCGCCGCGCCGCCGCCCGAAGCGGTGCTGGCGGAGATGAAGGCGGCCGGCTTCAACGTCACGCACCTCTACGGGCTGACCGAGACTTATGGTCCGGCAACCATCAACGACTGGCATCGCGAATGGGACGGTTTGCCGTCCGATCAACAGGCGGAGAAAAAGGCCCGCCAGGGCGTGCGCTATCCGGTGCTGGAAGGGCTCGACGTGCTCGATCCCGAGTCAATGCAGCCGGTGCCCCGCGATGGCCAGACCCTGGGCGAGGTAATGTTCCGCGGCAACGTGGTGATGAAAGGCTATCTGAAAAACAAGCCGTCGACCGATGCGGCATTTTTCGGCGGCTGGTTCCACTCCGGCGATCTCGGCGTCGTCCATCCCGACGGCTACATCCAGCTCAAGGACCGCTCCAAGGACATTATCATTTCCGGCGGCGAGAACATTTCCTCGATCGAAGTGGAGGACGCGCTGTACAAACATCCGGCGGTCTCCGCCGTCGCCGTGGTTGCCAAGCCGGACCAGAGATGGGGCGAGACGCCGTGCGCGTTCGTCGAGCTCAAGCCCGGCGCCGAGGCCACGCCGGAAGAGCTGATCGCCTGGTGCCGCTCGCACCTCGCCGCCTACAAATGTCCCCGCTTCGTCGTGTTTTCCGAGATCCCGAAAACCAGCACCGGGAAGATTCAAAAATTCAAGCTGCGCGGCGCGGCGAAGGAGGTCTGAGGAAGCTCAAACGGACTTTGCCGTGGCGCGCTGTTTTGGACGCCACGTTGATGACCGAACCAAATCCGGGGGTGGAGTGAAAATGACATCCTCGGCTCCGCTTTCGCGGAGGCCGCGCGTCCTGATAACCTTCAAACTAATCGACTAATGTACGCTGGCGTCTTGCTTGAGCCGGGCGATTTCGTCCTTGACGTGCAGCTTGCGTCGCTTGAGCTCCGCGATTTTCAGATCGTCTGCCGACGGGTGGGCTAATGCTTCGCTGATTTCCTGATCGAGTGACTGGTGCCGTTTCTCTAGCTCTACAAGATGAGCTTCGATCGCCATATGGCCGCCTCCTTGCGTCCGTTACCCCTGCCCCTTTTAAGCGGGATGCTACACAAGTATGACTGGATATAAGCATACTCCTTTTTATCGGCGGCGAAAATCCCGCTGTTGCACCGCAGGCCTGTGCCGTTGTGGGGTTTTGACCAAATCGTGATAATTCTGAGGAGCTTATCGGCCATTAGCCCGCGCCAAAGGGCGTGCAAAACGTGACCAGGGCGCGACCATGGCGGCGATGACCCAAGATGAAGAGCGCGAGCTTCGCGCACAACTTGCGCAACTGCAGCAGGAGCATCGCGACCTTGACGCCGCGATTGCGGCACTGCAGGGCTCGCCGGGCGCCGACATCATTCAGGTTCAGCGCCTCAAGAAGCGCAAGCTGCAACTCCGCGACCGCATCACCTTCATCGAAGACCAGCTGACGCCGGATATCATCGCGTAGCAGTCAATCAGAGCGCAATCGCGTCAGATTGAAGTCGACTGACGCTCCGCCGTTGCGCTTTGCGCGCGTACATCGCCGCATCGGCGCGCGCGAGCAGATCGGCGGGCGAATCAAGCGGGCCGATTGGCGTCACGCCGGCGGACGCGCCGACGACCAGCGTCGAGGTGCTCCAGCGCACCGGCGTCGCGTACACGGCGGCTTCAAGTGCCGCCGCTTTGGCCGCAGCTTCATCTTCGGTGACATTCCACAACAGCACGACGAATTCGTCGCCCCCGATCCGTGCGACGATATCCGAGGTGCGCACCTTACGGATCAGCGCTGCTGCAATGGCCCTCAGCACGGCGTCGCCGGCGGCGTGGCCGTGACGATCATTGACCGGCTTGAAACCGTCGAGATCGAGATAGATGAGCGCCGCACTCACGCCGTAGCGCTTCACGTAAGCGAGTGAGCGCTTCAGTTCGCGTTCGAAGCCGCGGCGATTGAGGGTCTCGGTGAGGGGATCGACGTCGATCCTCGCTTCGAGTTCGCTGATCCGCGTTTGCGAGGCTTTGAGTGCGGCTGCAAGCCGCTCCACCTCGGCGGCAAGTTGCACCGGCGCCGCGCGTGCGCGCGGCTTTGGGATTGCGGGTTGCTCACGGCTGGAGGTTTTTTGAGGTTGCCCACCGGCACGCACCGGCTGGGTCGACCGCAAAGACAGCGGCTTTCTTTCCCGTGACTTCGCCGATCTGTGTTTGGCCGTTCTGTGCTTCACCAGCCCGCAGCCCCAGTTCGAATCGAGAAATAACCTTAGCGCGGCGGATGCCCGGAAATCAGGGCGACCGTCCGTCTTTCACGACTGCGACGGATTGACGCAGGAAGATTAGCTCATCAAGGCGCTGCTCAATCGGCCTGAACGAACGTGATCGGCTTGATTTCGGCGTCGCCGAAGACCGCCGCAGTCAAAGGGCCGCCGAACACCGCTCCGGTATCGATGTTCAGACGGTTCGCCCGCAAGTCCGGCTTGCGGCCGTTGATCGGTGTATGCCCGTGCACAATCAGTCGGCCGTGATCGCGACGGTCGGAGAGGAAAGGCTCCCTGATCCAGAACAGGTCATGGTCCTGCTGCGCGTTGAAGCGCTTGTTGGGATCGATGCCCGCATGAACGAAAAAGCGGCGGCCATCGTCGTAGCTCACCGGCAGTGAACGCAGCCAATGCACATGCGCGCCGGGCAATTCGGCCGCGCTCCGGACGCCATAGCTGCGAAGCGTTTCGAAACCGCCTTGCGCGAGCCACCGGTCCGCCGGGATGACGCCGTCTACGATGTCGAGCGCCATCGCTTCGTGGTTTCCCTTCAACGCAATCACCTGCTCCGGCAGCCGGGCTTGCAGATCAATCACGTAGCTGACGACGCCGGCACTATCCGGGCCCCGGTCGATGTAATCGCCGAGAAAGATGAACGTCATCGGCCGACCATCGGCGTATCGCTCGCAACGCTCGATCAGGTCCTGCAGTTTGCGCAGCGAACCGTGGATATCGCCAATGGCGAAAATCAGGGACATTAGAGGCCGTTTAACACTATTTTTGCCACTTCAAATGATGGCCACAATCGGGCAGCATTGTTCAGTTGCCGTTCAACCCGTAAGTGGGAATTTAGGTCCGGGGGTCGGTTAGACATCGGATGCAAGTTGAGGTGATGCCATGAAAAAAGTTTTGACTGTTATCGCCTTGGCCGCAACGCTGGGCGTAACGGCAGTGGCGACGTCGAGCCCTGCGGATGCGTGGTGGCGCGGCGGCTGGGGTTGGCGTGGCGGCTGGGGCTGGGGCTGGCGCGGTCCTGGTCCATGGGTTGCGGGCGCTGTGGTCGGCGGCGCGGTCGTCGGCGCTGCAGTGGCCTCCCGGCCCTACTACTATAACGGCTACTACTATCCCAACGGCCCGTATGGCCCGTATCCGTATTACGGCGGCTGCCGCCGGGTGTGGAACGGCTATTATTGGACGCGCGCCTGCTACTGAGCAGGATGCGCGCGCATTCCGTCAAACATGACCCGTTGCCGGGCAGCGAGCGTCGCAAGAGTGCGCTGCCGGCGACGGATCAGATGCCGCACCTAACTTCCGCCTAAGAATTGCTGCTCAATAATATGGGCAGCAAAGTTTGGCACTTGCTCTCGCGGCGCTGGTCTGCGTGAGCAAACGATGGCCGCTCAATCGTAAGGAGAGCACATGCATAAGTCGTTGATCGCGCTAGCCGGCGCGGCGAGCATCGGCCTTGTGTCGGTAGCGGCGACGCCGACCCCGGCAGATGCTTGGTGCGTTGGCTGCGCTGTAGGCGCGGGAATTATTGGCGGTCTTGCTGCCGGCGCCATTGTTGGAAGCGCCGTAGCAAACAGCCCGTATTACTACCCGCCGGGCTACTACTACCCGCCGCCGCCCGGCTACTATCCGCCGCCGCCCGGTGCCTACTACCCACCGCCCGGGGCCGATTATCCGCCGCCTCCTGAAGCCGGTTATTCACCGCCTCCGGGGGCTTATTATCCGCCGCCGCCTCAGGGCGGGCCTGCGCCGGCCATGGCAGCGCCCGCCTATGCGCAGCTCGCGCCCGGCTGTCATTGGTCAAAGCGCAAGGTCTGGGTCGAAGGCGCCGGTTATCAGGTGCGCAAGATTCAGGTCTGCCCCTGATCACGCGTCATAACCGTGAATTTAACCGGTCGGCTTGCATAAGCCGGCCGGTTTGTTTTTGTGACGCTGCGATTTGTTGATGCAGCCGCGAGGTTTGATGGGCCGTTCTCTCTTATCGTGGCGTGATGCCTGGGCCGCCAATGCGCAACGACACGGTGGCTTCGCTTATCGTGAATTCGCCGAAAGAGCGCGGGGATTGACGCGGGATGCCGTCATTGCGTCGGGCGACCTCGCGGTGCGGGTGCGCGAACTTACACGGCCGGCCATCGCTGGTCTGCACGATAGTGCGACACGCGCGTGGTCGAAGAGGCCGGCCTGGGCGGTGACGGCTCTCGTGAGCGTTGCCATCGTCCTTGTCGCTTTTTACGTCGCTCTCGCTGCCATCCTCTACTTCACGCAGCGTTCAATGATGTATTTTCCAGAAACCGTCCACGCGACCCCGGCGGAAGCCGGCCTGCCCGAGGCGAAGGAGGTCAGTGTGACGGCGTCGGACGGGACGCGGATCGTCGTTTGGCACATCCCCCCGCGCCGCGGAAAACCGGTCATCATCTACTTTCATGGCAACGGCGGCGCCTTACGCTACCGCGTCGAGCGCTTTCGTAAGCTCACGGAAAATGGTGTCGGTCTGGTTGGTGTCGAATACCGTGGCTTTGGCGGGTTGAGCGGCAGTCCGACCGAAGCCGGCTTGATCGCCGATGCTGAGGCTGCCTACGGGTTTGCGATTGCCCGCTATTGGCCGCAAGAACTTGTCCTCTGGGGTGAATCGCTGGGCACCGGCCTCGCCGTTGTGCTGGCGTCTGAGAAGTCCGTCGGCCGCGTCATTCTGGAGGCGCCATTCACGTCCGCGGCGGCCGTCGCCGCCACAACCTATTGGTACATGCCGGTCCGGCTCCTGATGAAAGATCAATTTCGCTCCGACGAGCGCATCGGCAAAATCACGGCGCCGGTTCTCATCCTGCACGGTGCGAAGGATCAGACCGTTCCCTACGCGATGGGCGAGCGGATGTTCGATCTGACCAAGGCGCGCAAGCACATCGTGCGTTTTCTCGACGGCGGCCACGAAGATCTCGACAAGAACGGTGCCCTGCACGCTGTCGGCCGCTTCCTGGCCGGAGATTTGGATTAGGCCTCCGCGGTCATTGCGGCACGGTCATCAGCTCCAACACGTGTCCGTTCGGATCGCGGAAGTAGACGCCTCGGCCGCCGCCCCAATCGTTGAGCTTGCCGTCGTCAAGACTCCACGGTGCGCTGCCGAAAGTGATTTTGGCCGCCTTGATGCGCCCGAAGATGGCGTCGAAGTCCCGGTTGCTGACGTGAAATGCCAAATGATGGCTTTCGAATTTATCGTTCTCGTCGAACAGCAGCGTCAGAGACTTGTTGATCTTCACCGGCGCAAAATAAGTCACGCGCCCGCGCTTGAGGCCGAAAACGTCGGCAAAGAACTTTGCCGACGCGATCTTGTCGCGCGCCGGGACGATGGTGTGATTGAGCGTAATCGTCATCGAGCTGCCTCGCTCAACTGCAAAGCTTCAGAATGTCGGGTAGGATTGCCCAACTTTGCCGCCGACGCGGGCAAAGCCGACGCGTGCTACTTCATATTTTTCGTTGATGTTAAGCGCCTTGGCATAAGAACCGGCGGCTTTTTCTTTCTGGCCGAGACGTTCGTAGGCGAGGCCGCGGCTGGTCCACGCCTGTAAATTCCCGGGATCGATCTGCACAGCTTCGTCAAGATCGGAGGCCGCCGATTTGGCGTCACTGACGGCCAGATAGCTGAGCGCCCGCGCCACATGCACCTCCGCTTTGTGCGGGGCTAGTCCCATCGCGGTGGAGAAATCGTCGATGGCGAACGGGTGTTGATGCTGGCTTTGATAGAGCAGGCCGCGCTGATAATACGCCTGCGCGTTGTCGGGCTTGAGTGCGATGGCTTTGTTCAGGTCGGCAAACGCCAGCGTGCTTTGGTGCTGTTCCCGGTGAATGATGCCACGGCCAAGTACAGCGGGCACATAATTGCCATCGATAGAGAGCGCCTTGGTGTAATCGGCGAGTGCCAAATCGGGCTTGCCGGTCTGCCGATACAGCAGCGCGCGGTTGGCGTAAGCTTGGGCATAATTGGCATCAAGGCTGATCGCCTTGTTGAAATCGGCAAGCGCCTCGTCGGGATGTCCGGCCTCGGCCAGCACCGAACCGCGTATATTGTACGCCTGCGGATCTTGGGGATGCTTGTCGACGACAGCCGAGAGCGACGCCAGGTTGGATTGCGAAGGCGTCAGTGCGGTGTCGTCTTGTTCCGAAGACGCCAAGCCGCTGAATGACGCACAGCCTGCCAGCGCCAATGACCCGAGCAGCGACAGAGCAAGCGCCCCGATCCGCCCGGCAAGGCTTGAGCCTCGCCGCTTGTTTCCTCCAACCCTTGGTCCAGGCATTTGTTGCCGCTCGTGGCACCGCAGCGCCCTTTGCGCCGACGGTAGGTCAGCATCAATAAGGCGATAGTCCCGCCAAAACAAAGGCGCGGGCAACCGCCCGCGCCGTAAGCACAATTTCCGTTATGTCTCAGCCAAAACGCGGCTGGCGCGGCGGTCCAGACCTGCCGGGAGCCGCCGCACCGTTGATGGTGGGCTTCGGCTTCATCGGCAGCAGGCCCTCGCGCTGCAATTTCTTGCGCGCGAGCTTGCGGGCGCGGCGGACGGCTTCCGCCTTCTCTCGAGCTTTCCTCTCCGATGGTTTTTCGTAATGGCCGCGAAGCTTCATCTCGCGGAAAATGCCCTCGCGCTGCATCTTTTTCTTCAGCGCCTTAAGGGCTTGATCGACATTATTGTCGCGAACGAGAACCTGCACGCAACCTCCTTTTCAGAGCGCTCGGTGTGGTGCGCTTGGGGAAATGGGATCGCGGTGCCGACCTACACGCCAGCGCCACGCGGCGCGCTCCTTAGCAGAAAGCCGCTTAAAAGTCCACAAGTAGGGCGCCGGCGCAAAAAGTTCGGAGCCATGCTCACTCGGCGAAGACCCGCGTCACATGCCCCATTTTGCGGCCGGGGCGGGTCGCTGTCTTGCCGTAGAGATGGACGGCGGCACCGGGAACCGTAAGCCAGGTTCGGTAATCTTCGACTTCGCTGCCGATGAGATTGACCATCTCCACACGGCCATGACGCAGGGGCTTGGCGAGCGGCCAGCCGGCCACCGCCCGGATGTGCTGCTCGAACTGCGACACCGACGCGCCGTCCAGTGTCCAATGCCCGGAATTATGGACCCGCGGCGCAATCTCATTGACCAGAAGGCTGCCGTCGCGAAGCTCGAACATCTCCACGGCCAGCACGCCGACATAGCCGAACTTTTGCGCGATCGTTTCAGCAATTTGCCGCGCCCTCCGCGCTGCCGCTTCCGGCAAGGCGGCGGGCACACGCGAAATCTTCAAAATGTGATCGCGGTGTTCGTTCTCGGTGACGTCGAAACATTCGACCGCACCATCGCGCGCCCGCGCAGCAATAACGGACACCTCGCGTACAAACGGCACGAAGGCCTCAAGGATGCAGGGCTGGCCCCCGACTTCGCGCCAGGCTGCTTCGGGAGCGGTACCGTTTTGAATGGTCGCCTGACCTTTGCCGTCATAACCAAAACGCCGGGTCTTCAGCACGGCCGGGCGGCCGATCCGCGCCAGCGCATCGGGCAATTCACCCGAAGCATCGACGGACGCATAGGGCGCAATGTCAATGCCAAGTGCTGTGACGAAATCTTTCTCGGCCAGGCGATCCTGGGTGGTCGCCAGGACATTCTGATCCGGCAGCACGGGAACGCGAGCGGCCAGAAATGTAGCGGCCTCTGCCGGCACATTCTCAAATTCGTAGGTAACAACGTCCGCGTCGGCGGCGAAGCGGTCGAGCGCCTGGGTGTCACTGTAGTCGGCGCAGGTGACGCGGTGCACGACATCGAAGGCGGGCGAATCCGGATTGGGAGCAAAGATGTGGCACTTGAACCCGAGCCGCGCCGCTGCAAGGGCCAGCATGCGCCCGAGTTGGCCGCCGCCCAGAATGCCGATCGTCGCGCCGGGCGTGAGCGCGGGCACCGCACCGCTCACGCGCTGGTGTCCTTTGGCACCTCGGCGACGCCGGCGGTCTGGCGCTGCCGCCAGGCTTTCGAGCCGATGGCCAAGCGCCAGATCGCTCAGCGCCAGCACACTCGCTGCAAGCAGCGCCGCATTGATCGCGCCGGGGTGCCCGATCGCCAGCGTGCCAACCGGAATACCGGGCGGCATCTGCACGATGGAATAAAGCGAATCCTGCCCTGAGAGCGCCTTTGACTCGATCGGTACCCCGAAGACCGGCAAAATTGTGAGCGAAGCGGTCATGCCGGGCAAATGCGCTGCGCCGCCGGCGCCGGCGATGATCACCTTGAAGCCGGCGTCCTTCGCTCCCTTGGCGAAAGCATAGAGACGCTCGGGCGTGCGATGGGCGGAAACGATGCGCGCGTCATAAGGGATGCCGAGCGCGTCGAGCGTCTCGGCGGCATGCTTCATGGTCTGCCAATCGGATTGGCTGCCCATGATAATAGCTACGGATTTCGCTTCCGGCCGCGCCAACAAAATCCCCTGCGCAAAGGAAGCGTCCGATTATACGGTCCCTCCCAAACGTGGCAAGGAAATGTATCGTTTGCGCTTAACGTCACGCGGTTGGACGTAAACTGCGGATGAGCGCCGCCGATGTCCCGTAAAACCTAATGAGAAACCTAAAATTGCTGGTATTTATGGCGGTCCGCTGCGGCAAACCCTTCAACAAGGGCTCAGTTCCGGCCGCCCGGAGAGTTGTTGCGCGAGTGCCGGCGGGTCTTTTTGCCTCCAGCCTTTCGCGCTATGATTTAATAAGTAATCGCGCCCGCGTGAGGGCTTCTCGTGGGATCAATTCTGCCATTCGTTCCGAGGGGCGTCTTTGACGACGCCACGACCCGCCTTATGGGCGAGGCTTTTGATGCCGCATGCAAAGAGCTGCACGACACCGGACAGCCAGCCGTGGTTCAAGAGATTATGGCCAAACGCATCGTTGCGGCCGCTCGCAGGGGCGAACGAGACGTGACCCTCTTGCGCAATGCCGCGCTGACCGCTCTAGGGAAAGATCGGCTTCATTCCGAATAAGGGTCGTCGCGCACGTCGGCATTCGCTGGCCTTTCGTACACCCTTACCCGCTGTTGCGAGGAGTTTTGCGCGCCCGGCAGTTCCGTGACGCAAGCGACAAGGTGGAGTGGCGGAACGCGCTGGCGGGCTTCGGGTTTCACTGAATAGTCTGAACTGTCGCTGAAGGTGGAGTGTGTGTTGGCGGACAACGATCTTAAGGACGGCCGCGGACAGCCCGAGCTCGGACCCAGTTTCGTCGACCTTTCCGATCGCCACAAAGTCGAGCAGGCGCTGCGACAACACCAAGAGCAATTGCAGCAGCAGAAGCATCTCATCGACCTGTCGCGCGATCCGATCTTCGTATGGGATTTCGATAACGGCATCGTCGACTGGAACCGGGGTAGCGAGGAACTTTACGGCTTTACCCGCGATGAGGCGCTTGGGAAGAGCAAAGAAGAGTTGCTCGGCACCACGGTACCCGGCTCCACGTTCGCTGATCTGAAAGCAAAGCTGTTACAAGAGGGAAATTGGGCCGGCGAGTTGCGGCAGATCACCAAGAGCGGGAACGAGCTGATTGTCGAAAGCCGTCTCCAGCTTGAAAATTTCAACGGCCGCCGGCTCGTGCTTGAAAGCACCCGCGACGTCACCGCGCGCCTCGCCTCGGAGCGGCGGCTGCGCTTGCTGTTGGCCGAACTGACCCATCGCGTCCGCAACACGCTTGCGGTCATTCAGGCAATTGCGCGCCACACCATGCGTAACAGTGAATCGAAGGAGGATTTCGGCGAGCGTTTCGAAGCGCGTCTCACGGCGCTGGCCAGCGCCCATAGCTTGCTGGTGAATTCCGATTGGCAAGGCGCCGACTTCGCCGAGCTTTCGCGGCAACAGCTTGCGCCATACATCGCTGACAATCCCGGTCGATTGCGATTACAGGGCCCTTCAGTTTCGCTCACGCCAGATCTGGCTACTCCATTCGGCCTCGTCCTCCACGAACTGGCAACCAACGCCGCGAAGTACGGATCGTTGTCGGTCGGGACTGGAGCAGTGAGCTTGAGTTGGACAATAACGTCTCGGGACCGGCAAAGGATTTTCAAGGTTGTCTGGCAAGAAAGCGGCTCTCCCACCAGCGCCGAGCCGAGAACAAACGGACTTGGGTCGGCGCTGATTGACAGGGTTATTCCGGGAGCCAGTGTCGAGCGCGAATTCCAGCCGGACGGATTGGTTTGCACCATGGAACTGCCGCTGCCGCTAGCGGCGGCGGATGAAGATGCGAGCGCTGCGATCCGAAGCGGAATCTGAGGTGCGCTGCACACTGGCCGATCAGATAACTGACTAAAGAAGAAGCTTTCGCCTTCTGGCAGGCTTCCCGACTGCACATTGAGATTGGCCTCGCCGCCGGGCGCCCCTGGTCACTTCTCCCTGGTCACTTCTCCGCTTCGGTCGCATCGACTTTCGTCCATCCCGGCCCGGGATCAAACGACGTCATGGTCTCGGCACGCGCAACCGTTTCCGGGCCGAGGTCTTTCTGAAAAACGGTGCCGGTATGATTGACGATGAATGTCATCACACCGGAGTTTCTGTATTCGGCCGGGTAAGCCACCAGCGCGAAGCCGCCGATCATCTTGCCGCGCACGACATAGTCCGCGGCGCCGCCTGTCGCGGCCGGACCCTGTTTGGTCAGGATCTTGTAGTAGTACCCGTGGTACGGCGCGCGGCCCGAGCCGGCGCGATAGCCCTGGCGCGAAGCTGTGGCGAACAGCTCGCCGAGCGGACTTTGCTCTTCGCCCGGTGCCGTCGGCCAGTAGAGCCCGTCCTTCTTGCCGGCTTCGCTGATGAAGCGCCGGGCATAGATCCCGGCGCCGCCGCCGGTGCGATCTTTTTCGGCGTATTCGTTCTGTGCGTCGACATAAGCGAGGCAGGTCTGGATCGCATCGAGTTCGTTGTGGCCGATGCGCCGGTAGAGGATTTCGCGGCGCCCGGCGTCGGTATCGAATGACCACATCCCTTTGGTGCGCATCAGCGGAATAGGGAACGGGTAGTCGTTGTCGCCGATCACCAGGATAGCCTTGCGGTCACCTTTCAGCACGATCTGGTGCTTGGCGTCGTAGGAGGTGATGAACCGCTGGCGCGCCGCCGCGTCGGCTACCTTATCGCCAGAGGATATGATGTCCTCGCCGTCGCGGCCGAGCACGACAAGCGCTGCTTTTTGATCGCCGCTCCTCACCGTGGCAACAAGCGCATC
This sequence comes from uncultured Alphaproteobacteria bacterium, assembly GCA_963727325.1. Lineage (GTDB taxonomy): Bacteria > Pseudomonadota > Alphaproteobacteria > Rhizobiales > Xanthobacteraceae > BOG-931. The sequence continues at coordinate 100,364 of CAVSFV010000007.1, read as the reverse complement.
AACGGCGTCCTGCGGCGCCTTGTAGTCCTGCTGCGCACCGGCGCTGGACGCCATGGCGAACAGGAAAATTGCCGAGGCCGCGACGAGCTGATTAAACAACGTCCGATGGGAACGAGGGAGAGCATGCACTGTGATCATGACGTCCTCGATTTTGTCCGGGTTATTCGTTCCAATTTTGCCCAATCAGTGCGCGATCGGGGCTACGGCCGGCACCCGCGCACCTGACGCGATCCATTGGTCGTAGCTTTGGAACTTCAGACCGAGCTTGTCGTAGAAAACCAGCAAATAGCCGTCGCGCCCGCGCGCAACAGCCTCCGGCATGATTGCTTCCACCTCTTGGGCCATCACTCCGACATAGGCTTTGTCGCCGCCGTTGTAGATGAAGCGATAGAAGCCGATGCCGTTGCCGAGACGGCCAAGAAACGCGACGTCGTGTTTCAGCCGTATGTCGGAGCGCCGGCCACCGCCACCGCCGCGCCCGCCACCACCGCCAGCGCGCATCCCACCCCCACCGCCACCGCGGGCGCCGCCGCCGGCGAAGCTCGCGGCGCCGCGGCTTGAGTCCCTGTTGGCCACTCTTCCGGAGCTGATATTGCCGAGCGCATTATTGTTCGCCGTTCTGTTGACCGCGGCGCGGTCACCGCCGCCGAGTCGGTTGCCGGCTAGATTATTCCCGGCATTCAGCCGATTGCCGGCTGCATTATTTCCAGCGTTCGGCCGGTTGCCACCTGTCCCGCTGCCGAGGTTGCGATCGCCTCTGTTGCCAATATCGGCGCGATTGCCAGCGCCGCCGTCTCTGCCTCGGAAGTCCGTGCGATTTTGGACATTGGTCACGTTGCGGTTGCCGCCGTATTTTTGCGCGACGTTGACGTTGGTGTAACGCACGCCCTGCCGGTGCGCCGGATTGTGCGTCCAGTTGTTGTTGCGAACGTTGACGTTGTTGACCGAGCGGTTGACGTTGATGTTGGCGTGGCCCCAATTGAACCCGCCGCCCCAGCGATAGCCGCCGGTGGCCCAGCGTCCCAGTGCGTAGCCGGCGCCGAACGCAATGCCGGTAGCGACAATTCCGCCCGCGATATAGCCCGGCGCCGGAAAATAGTACGGCGGATAGGCCGGATATGGCCAAGCGCCATAGACCACCGCCGGATCATAGTAAGGCACGTAGACCGTGTCCGGCTGCGTCGGTGCGATGACAATGACGTTCTTGCCGTCGTCCTGTTGCTTGGTGATGGTCTGCTGATTGTTCGACGCGAGCTTGTTATTGGCGTCCGCCTTGGCGCGCAGCCGCTGCACGGCGTCCATGACGTCCTGTTGCTGCGCCAGTACCGCGTCGCCGAGCTTTTGGGTCCAGTCGAGCTTCTGGCTCATCATGTCGAGCACCGACGGCGTGGCTGTGAGCGACTTTACGCTGTCGTCCCAGCCCTGCTTGTCCACGGCCGCCTTGAGCTGATCGCCCTTGAGGCTCTTGTTGTTATTGACCCAGCGCTCGGCCTCGACGACTTCGAGCGGATAGGTCGAAGCCATGAAAACTTCCGCGAGCAGCGGATCGGGGTAGAGCGCGATGGGAGACACGAGCGCCTCAAGTTCTCCGGCGCTCAACAGTTGAGGTGCAGCGACAGGCTGTGCCGCAGGTGTCGTCTGCGCTGACGCCGCGTGCGCGATCGCGACGAAGAGAACGACCGCCAGCGCCCGTCGTGTTGTAGCTGCTATTTTGTCTGCTCCCGGCATAACCACTCCTCTTTCCGCCAGACTGTACGTTCGCGATATCAGCCGGCGCTTGTGATAGGAGGAAGATACTTGCTGAGTGCCGCGGGATTTTGAGCTTCCTTTGTCGGCAAATAGATCCGGTAGTTGACCCGGAATAATCCGCTCGGCGGGCAGGGAAGCCAATTACTTTCGTGTCCCGCGGGTGCCTGGTTCTGGATGTAGATGTCCAATGATCCGTCAGGATTGTAGGCCAGCCCCTTGGTCCGGTCACCAATTGAAAATCGGTTGATGGCGTTTTTGACCAGCTGAAAGTCCGAGCCATACATTGTGAATGACCAGAAGCCGTGCCTCAGCGTGGGAGGTAACTCGTCCCTATTAAAGTGCACGACATATTTGTGCGTCCCGTCGAGCAAATTGGCGCTGCCGTCCTCGTAGGTACTGAAATATTCCGCTTCCTCGCGGTCATGAACAAACAAGCCCTCCAGCGCCCCTGCCGCACGGTCGAAATAGTCGTATCCGTAAGTGCCGGGACGCAGGTTATTCCAGCGCGTCGGATAGGGAGTACCGCGGAATTTAACCTTCCACTTCATGATCTGCGGTCCCATCTCCGCTGCCCGGGAAAGCCCCTTATGGGCCGCGTCGTCGAGCTTTGAGATGTCCATCGGCCGACCGACATTAATGCCGCCGCGGCCGAGCAATCTTACGGCAGCTTCGTGGTCCTTCGGCGGAGGGTTTTCGGTGAGAAGGTCGGCAACCGTCTGGAAGTACGCCAAATCTCCCTTGTAATCGGGACGTTTAGCGAGCTCCGGCACAGATGCCTTACCAAATTTGCTCTTGTCTTCCCAGTTGCCGAGCGAGGTCAGGAAAAACTTCTCCTGCAATGCGTTGACTTTCAGCAGATCGTCGTTGTCTTGCGGCACAACGCCAATGCGAATGGCAAACATGACGGTATTGCTGGGCACGCGGTGTACGATCACGCCCTTTGGAAGCTCGCCTTCCCAATTGGGCCCCACGAAGGCATGGTTTCCGCCCTTGCCGCCGGTTGCGCGTGTGCCGATGTAGAAAAGGTTATTGGTATAGACATCGGCGACCTCGACCGACCAATACCGGTCTAGAATATCGGGTGCCGTCAGGATGATCGGCTCGGCCGCAAGCTCCAGGAGTGCGCCGCTGTAAACGGTGTCATTGTTTGGCGTGTAAGGCATGACGTCGTCAGCCGTCGCCAGCGTCTTCATGTGGCCGATCTGATTAATCGGCGCCGCTGGCGCATATTTCTTTGCCTTTTCCAGCGCAACCGGATTCAGGCGTATCTTCCGTTCCCTCTCCAACATGGTGAGGGGAAGCGCGAAGATGTAGTTCTGAATTCCGACAGAGTAATACCATTCCGCTTCAGACTGCGCGTCGCGAACACGAATGTCATCGCTTGAATTGTCCGCCGCGGCCGTCTTGGCGATCCGTTCTTGGGCCAGTAGCGGCTGAGGGGTTGTTCCTGCCGCCGCAATAGTCGCGAATGCCGCTGTTTCGAATAATTTGCGTTTCGTCAGCATCGGCCTGCTCGCTTTTGCACAAAATCACGTCATCGGTACCAGAGCGAAGCCCTCCCATTTTGATGTAGGTCAATCGGTCTATTTATGCCTTTGGCCCATCGCGACATTTCGCGGCGACGCGCGATATGGTTGCCTTCGGAGAGCAAAGCGAACATTCGGCAAGTCGCGTTTGCAGAGCCGGAATCTTTATACGCTTTGAATCGCACGCTGATTTGTCGCGCGCTTGCTCCCGGCGCTAAGCGGTTGCTTTTGCCTTTTGGCACGCTTCCCACAGTCGCGCAGCGGTAACCGGCATGTCGAGATGCGCACCGGCGCCGCCGGGCAGGGCATCAGCGACGGCGTTCATCACTGCGGCGATCGAGGCGGTGGTGCCGGCTTCGCCGACGCCTTTGACCCCCAGCGGATTGGTCTTTGCCGGCACATTGTGGAGGGCATCGCGGATGTCCGGCGGCATGTCGGACGCACGCGGCATGGCGTAATCCTGAAATGAGCCGGAAACGAGCTGACCGCTGTCGTCATAGAACACCTGTTCCATCAACGCCTGTCCGAACCCTTGCGCCAATGCGCCGTGCAATTGCCCTTCTACGATCATCGCATCGAGCGTGTTGCCGCAATCGTCGACCGCCGTATAGGCGATGATGTCCATGTGTCCGGTTTCGGGATCGATTTCGACTTCCGCAATGTGAACGCCGTTCGGAAACGACAGCGGCGTTTCGGTCGTCGTCTTGGTGTCGAGGTCTTCCTCAATCGCGCCCCGCTCTTTCAGCTCAGCCGCCGCCGCGGCAAGATCAAATAACGCAATGCGGCGGTCGGTGCCGACAACGCCGAACGCGCCGGCTTCGTAGGCGATGTCGCCTTCGGACGCTTCCAGCACCATTGCCGCGATGCGCTTGCCCTTTTCGATGATCAGGTTGACGCACTTGAGGAGGGACGCGCCGACCGTCATCGCCGAACGTGAACCGACCGAGGCGTAGCCCGCGATCTCGAGCGCGGAATCGCCATGCCGGTGCGTGACCTTCTCGCGCGCAATGCCGAGTTGCTCGGCCACCATGCGCGGAAAGACCGAGGCGTGGCCCTGGCCGGTCGACTGCACGTTGAGATTGACCACAAGGGTGCCGTCGCCCGGAAATGTAAGCAATGCGCCCTCAAGCGGGGCGCCGCCCGAATGCTCGAGCATGCAGGAAAGTCCGATGCCGCGATATTTTCCGCGCTTCTTCGCTTCGCGCCGACGCCGTTTGATGCCGTCGTAGTCGGCAAGCGCCAGAGCCTTATCGAAAATCGGCGCAAATTCGCCGCTGTCATAGGTCGTATCGACGGCGGTCTTGTAGGGCATGGCGGAGGCGGGGATGAGATTGCGCCGCCGCAGCTTGGCGGGGTCGATGCCGGTGATGCGGGCTGCTTCTTCGACCACGCGCTCAAGCACGTAGTTTGCTTCCGGCCGTCCGGCGCCGCGATAAGGCGCGGTTGTAATCGTGTTGGTGAAGGCGCAGCGCGCGCTGATGTCGATGTATTTGATGTCGTACATGCCCGGCAGGCAGCGGGTGAAACTGAGCGTCGCGATGGCGGCGCCGACCGGCCCGACATACGCGCCCAGATTTCCGGTGTTGCGAATGCGCAAGGCCAGGAAACGCCCTTTGTCATCGAGCGCCAGTTCCGCTTCCGAATAAATATCGCGCGCCTGGTTGTCGCTGAGGAATGCTTCCGAACGGCCCGACATCCAATGGATCGGCCGCCCGATTTTTTTCGCGGCGACCAACTGCGCGATGTACTCCGGATAGGGGCCGGTCTTGAGGCCGAAGGCGCCGCCGACATCGTCGGTGAGAATGCGCACGCGCTCCTTCGGCAGTTGCATGATGGCAACGACCGGGTCGCGCATGGCGCTGGTGCCCTGAGAACAAACCCGCAGCGTGTAACGGTCACCGGCAGCGTCGTAGCTCGCGGTCGCACCGCGCGGCTCCATCGAAGCGACCGCCATGCGTTGATTTATCAACGCGATCCGCGCCACGAATTTCGCGCCCGCAAAGATGGCGTCGACCTGCCTCGCATTGGCTTCCGGATCGGCCGCCGGTCCGGGCCAATCGATAGCGACGTTCCCCGGGGCTTCCGGCCAGACTTGCGGCGCGCCCGGCGCTAGCGCGGCGCGCGCGTCGGTGACCGGCGTGAGCGCTTCGTAGTCGACTGCGACGAGTTCTGCAGCATCCTGCGCCGCTGCGACGGTCTCGGCCACGACCATCACCACCGGTTCGCCGATGTGCACCACACGCTCGCGAGCCAATGCAGGCCGGTGCGGCACGATCAGCGCCTTGCCGCCACGTCCGGGAAGCGGCGGATGGCGCCCGAGTCCACCGGTTCCTTCCATGTCCTTCGCGGTCAAGACGCCGATCACGCCAGGAGCACTTTGCGCGGCGGTCACGTCCACACTCGCGATGCGGGCAAACGCGTGCGGCGAGCGTACAAAATAGGCGTAGGCTTGATGCGGCATGGGAACGTCGGCGGCGTAACGGCCGCGTCCGCGAACCAAAATGTCGTCTTCTACGCGCGGCTCATGCGCCGCGCGGCTATCCGATTTTGCATCCATGCTCTGTTCCGGAACACTCTATTGGGGTCGGGGCCGGCCCCTTATATAACGTAAAATAATGCCTGCTAAAGGCTGCTTTCTTCCGGATATTTCGTTTGCATCTGTTACTACGGTCTCCGTCGCGTGGGAACATAAAACCTGCGTCGTCGACGGCGTGAGATACGCCTCCTGGATTCTTGATGCTTCGCCCCGGCACCTTTGCACTCACATTGCTATTGGCCGCGTTGACTGCGCTTGGCCCGCTGTCGATCGACATGTATCTGCCGTCGCTGCCCGACATCGCCCACGTTCTCGAAGCGCCGCAAGCGCATGTGCAGCTGACAGTGTCGTACTATCTGGTCGGCTTCGCCGTCGGGCAGATATTTTATGGTCCCTTCTCCGACCGTTACGGCCGGCGGCCGGTGCTGCTTGCCGCGCTCGCGATCTATGTGATCGGCACCGGCGTCTGCGCGCTGGCACAATCCATCGACCCTTTGCTGGGGGCGCGCTTTCTTCAGGGCGTCGGCGGGGCCGGCTCGATTGTTCTCGCGCGCGCCATCGTTCGCGACCTCTACGCCGGCGTACGCGCTGCGCGCGAACTGTCGCTGATGGGATCGATCAGCGCGTTTGCGCCGATCGTGGCGCCGATGATCGGCGGCGTTTTGCAAATAGCATTCGGCTGGCGCGCAAGTTTCATCCTGATGGGACTGGCGGCAATTGTTGCCACGGCGCTCGCCGCACGTTTGCTGCCTGAAACGCTCCGCAAGCGAACCTCGGAGCCGTTTTCGCTCGCGTTTTTGTTCACGTCATATGGCGCGGTGCTGCGTCATCGCGGCTTTCTCGCTTATCTCGGCATTATCTCGGTGAGCTTCGCCGGATTGTTTGCCTGGATATCCGGCGGTCCGGTTGTGCTTGAAGAGGTCTATGGTTTCTCGCCGGTAAAATTCGGCTTCACGTTTTCGCTCGGGGCGGCCGGATACATGGTTGGTGCAACAATCGCGAGCCGGATGGTGGTGCGGCTCGGTCTTGACCGCATGATGGCGCTCGGGGTGGCGGCAATTGCGCTAGGCGGCATCGGCTTCGCCGCGGCTGTCGCTCTGCACATTGACGGTATCTGGCTTGTGATCGCGATGGCGGTCTTTCTTGCCGGTATGGGGCTTGCCATTCCGCAGGCCATGGCCGGAGCCCTGACGCCGTTTCCCGACCGGGCGGGGACTGCGGCATCGCTGATGGGTCTGGTGCAGCAAACCGCAGCCGCCGTCGTAGCCGCCGTCGTCGGCGATTACCTCGGCCATTCGGCGTGGCCGATCGCCGGAGTAGTCGTCACTATGAGTTGCCTGACTTTTCTCATATGGCTGGTCACGCGCCACCTGCGGGGGCAGCCGGCCGATAGTGGACGGATGTGAGCTGCGGCTTTGCCTGCGACATCATGTTTGTTAGGATTGCGCGGGGCAATCAATTCATGTGCGACTGACGACTGATATTGTCGATCGACGTCCTCCAACGGGGCTCGCTGGAACCGGCGTTGAGATTGAAGAGAACCGGATGATATCGGGCTACCCCCTTAGCCGCCGCTCATTTCTGGCCGGAATCAGCGCCGCGGGCGGCGGCCTTACGCTTGCCTTGACGATTTCGTTCAGCCCCTCGCGTGCGGTTGGGGCGTTGCCGGAAATCACGGCATGGCTGGTCATTCACCCGGACAATTCGACGGTGATTTGCGTTGCGCACGCCGAAATGGGGCAGGGCGCACAGACCGGGCTCGCCATGCTGGTCGCGGAAGAACTCGAATGTGATTGGGCGAACGTCCGTACCGAGTTCGTCTCCCCCCTCGAAAATCTTCACCGCCATGAAGTTTGGGGCGACATGTCGACCGGCGCCAGCCGCTCGATCTCGTCCTCGCAGCTTTATTTGCGGCAAGCCGGCGCCACCGCGCGCGAGATGCTGATCGCGGCCGCCGCGGCGCGTTGGAATGTGCCGGCGTCGGAATGCCTTGCTCGCACCAGCACGATCACGCATCGGCCGAGCGGCCGCAAACTGACCTTCGGGTCCGTCGCTGAAGATGCGGCGAAGATTACGCCGCCGCAGGACGTCAAGCTGAAAGAGCCCAGCGAGTGGACGCTTGCGGGCACACCGCGCCGGCGGCTCGACGTCCTCGCCAAAGTCACCGCGCAGCCGGTCTACGCAATCGACGTGCGGCTGCCGGGGATGCTGTACGCCGCGATTGCTCAATGCCCGGTTTACGGCGGCAAGCTGAAGTCGGTCGACGAGAGCGTTATTGCTGCGATGAAAGGCGTGCGTCGCGTCGTGCGCATGCCCGATGCGGTTGCGGTTGTGGCCGATTCCTGGTGGCGCGCGAAGTGTGCGCTGGAGGCGCTGCCGATCGTCTGGGACGATCGCGGCAATGCGGGTCTTTCCTCGGCCAAGATCTTTGAACGCGTGCGCGCCGCGCTCGACGCGGATGATGCCCAGGTCGGCCAATCTGACGGCGATGTCGCCGGCGCACTCGCAGGCGCCGCGCGCCGCATCGAGGCGGAATACACCGTCCCGTACCTGGCCCACGCCACCATGGAGCCGCAGACCTGTACGGCGCATGTCACGCCCGAGCGGGTCGAGGTTTGGGCGCCGACGCAGGGCGCCTCGACCGCGCTTGTGACCGCCGCCGTCGCTGCCGGCGTGCCGAACGATAAGGTTGTGATCCACAGCATGATGCTGGGCGGCGGCTTCGGCCGGCGCGCACCGATCCAGGAGTATGTCCGTCAGGCGGTGCTGATCGCCAAAGAAGTCGATGCGCCGGTCAAGATGGTGTGGACGCGCGAGGAGGATGTCCGCCATGATTTCTACCGGCCCTGCGGCATGGCACGGCTCACCGCCGGGCTTGATGCCGAAGGTATGCCGGTCGCGTGGCGGATACGTCTTACCGGCCCGTCGTTCGTGGCGGTGTTCGTCGCCGGTTTCGGCAAGCATATCGTCGACCGCACGTTTCTCAGCGGCATGACCGAGGAGATGCCTTACGACGTGCCGAACTATCTGGTCGATTACGTCATCACCCAAACGCCGGTGCCGGTCGGGGTATGGCGCGCAATCAACTACACGCAGAATGCTTTTTACAAAGAGTGTTTTGTCGACGAGATGGCCCACGCCGCGGGAATGGATCCATATCTCTACCGGCGGCGGTTCTTGCGCAATGATTCCAAATGCATCGCAGTGCTCGACGCCGCGGCAAAAAAAGCCGGCTGGTTCGGCCCGTTGCCGAAAGGCGTATTTCGCGGCATCGCGGTCAACGAAGCGTGCGGCAGCTATTGTGCGCAGGTGGTCGAAGTCTCGGTCGAGCGCGGCAATGTGCGCGTGCACCGCGTTGTTTCGGCGCTCGATCCCGGACACGTGGTCAATCCGCTTTCGGTCGAAATGCAGACTCAAGGCGCCGTTATCTATGCGCTGACCGCCGCGCTCTACGGCGAGATCACCATCAAGGACGGCGCTGCGGAGCAGGCGAACTTCGACGATTACGAGATGCTGCGCCTTGCGGATGCGCCCAAGGTCGAGACCGTGATTGTACCGAGCGGCGATTTCTGGGGCGGCGTCGGCGAGCCGCCGGTGCCGCCGCTGGCGCCGGCTCTTGTGCAACGCCATCTTTGCCGCCACCGGCAAGCGCATCCGCTCGCTGCCGCTCAAGAACCACGATTTGACCAAGGTGATCTGACGGCAGAAGATTCTTTCCTCCCCCGCTTGCGCGGGAGGTGGCGAGAAAGCTCGCCGGTAGGGGCACGTGGGCCGCTAGCTCCGTGCAAGCCAGCCCCCCCAGCTGCGGCGGTCCCCCTCCCCCGTCCGCGGGGGCGGAAAATCTCGCCCTGTGTAACGCAAAGTAGTATGCTTCAACAAAACTCGGCGTAGTCGGACGACTCTGGCGAGACGCGATGAAGCGGCGCGGTAAAGCAATCAAACAACGTGCCAAGGTCGCGCGCCGCGTTGCGGCGGCAAAGGTCCGGCCTGCCCGGCCGCCCGCGAAGGCTCGACCTGCCACCGCTACGGGTTTGCTGCGCGAGTTAAACGCCGCGCTCGAACAGCTGACCGCCACTTCGGAAGTGCTGCGCATCATTTCGAGTACGCCTGGCGAACTGGAGCCCGTATTTGAGACCATGCTGAAGAATGCCGTTCGCATCTGCGGCGCAAGCTTCGGCACCATTTACCGCGCGCAAGGCGATGCTTTACGCGTTGTTACAACGTATAACGCGCCTCCCGGACTCGCTGAGGCCAGGCGTTCGGCAGATTACCGTCCAGCCGCCGCAAAAACTCCGCTTGGCGACATGCTGGCTACCAAGGCCGTAGTGCACGTCGTCGATATGGCGGCGCACGAAGGTTATGTCGAGCGCCGCGTCCCCGCTCTTGTTTCCACTGTCGAACTTGGCGGTGTGCGCACCTGGCTGGCAGTACCCATTCTAAAAGATGGTGAGCTTATCGGCGCGTTCGTCTTGTATCGGCAACGAGTCCGTCCGTTTACCGACAAACAGATATCGCTGGTAACCAGTTTTGCGGCGCAGGCCGTCATCGCCATCGAGAACGCGCGGCTTTTGAGCGAGCTGCGCGAGTCGCTTGAAAGGCAGACCGCCACCTCCGAGGTTCTCGGTGTCATCAGTCGTTCCAAATTCGAGCTGCAGCCGATCCTGGAAAGTGTCGTCGATACGGCAATGCGACTCTGCCGCGCCGAACAAGCGGTGCTGTTCCGCCACGACCGCGGAATCTACCGTTTTGCGGCCGGCCACAGCGCTATTCCGGCCTATCTGGAAATCGAGCGGCAGCATCCCATCTCGCCGGGTCAGGGAACCGTCGTTGGCCGAGCTGCGATGACCCGGCAAGTCGCCCGCATCGACGATGCATGGACCGATCCGCTTTACGAGCAAAAAGACGACGCCAAATTCAGCGGCGTTCGCTCGATGATCGGCGTGCCCTTGATGCGCGAGGACGAGCCGCTCGGCGTCATCGCGCTGGCACGCAATCGTGTCGAGCCGTTTACAGATCGCGAAATCGAGCTGGTGGCGACGTTCGCCGACCAGGCGGTGATCGCGATCGAGAACGTGCGGCTGTTCGAGGCCGAGCAGCAGCGCACGCGGGAGCTGACCGAGTCGCTGCAGCAACAGACCGCAACCGCCAAGGTGCTGCAGGTCATCAGTAGTTCGACGTTCGATTTACAGACGGTCCTGAACACGCTGACGGAATCCGGAGTACGGCTTTGCGAAGCGGACGCCGCGGCCATATGGCGTGCCGACGACGGCGTGCTCGCGTTTGCCGCCCAGTACGGCGGCTCGACCGAATTTGAAGAATTTGCGAAGAACAATCCGATTATTCCCACCCGCGGCGGCGTCACCGGACGCGCATTCCTCGACGGCAGGACCGTTCATGTACCCGACATCCTGGCGGAACCGGAATTTACCGCTGGCGCATATTATTCATTTGGCAAATACCGCAGCAGTCTTGGCGTTCCGTTGTTGCGAAACGGCGAGACGATCGGCGTTCTGCTGGCCGTCAGGACAGGTGTAAAGCCATTTACCGACAAACAAATCGAGCTGCTCACCACCTTCGCCGATCAGGCGGTAATCGCCATCGAGAACGTGCGGTTGTTCGAAGCCGAACAGCAGCGCACGCGCGAACTGACCGAATCGCTGGAACAGCAGACGGCGACATCGGAGGTGTTGCAGGTCATCTCAAGCTCCCCCGGCGATCTGGAGCCAGTTTTCGACGCCGTGCTCGGTAATGCCATTCGCATCTGCCAGGCTAATTTCGGCGTACTGGCGCTCGCCGAAGGCGACCTGTTTCGCGTCGCGGCGATGCACAATGCGCCACCGGCCTTTGCCGAGCTGCGGCGTCGGGAACCAACATTCCGGCTGAGTCCGTCGAACCCGGTGGCGCGCGTGGTCGCGACGAAGCAATTCCTCCACATTTCTAATCTTGCTGAAGATGCGGCCTATAAGGAGGGCGATCCTGCAGTTACCGTGTTTGTCGAACTCGCTGGGGCGCGAACCCTTCTGGTCGTGCCGATGCTCAAGGAATCAGAACTGATCGGCGTCTTCGCGGTGTACCGCCAGGAGGTTCGTTCCTTCACCGACAAGCACATCGATCTGGTGAAGAATTTTGCGAGTTCAAGCCGTCATCGCCATCGAGAACACGCGGCTTCTCAACGAGCTGCGCCAGCGCACCGACGACCTCACCGAATCGCTGGAGCAGCAGACCGCAACGTCGGAAGTGCTCGGCGTAATCTCGCGTTCGCCGGGAGATTTGGCCCCAGTGTTCCAAAGCGTGCTGCAGAATGCAACGCGGCTCTGCGGGGCCGCATTCGGAAATCTTTTGTTGCGTGAGGACGACACGCACTTTCGCTTTGTCGCATTGCACAATGCCCCGCCTGCCCTCACCGAGCTCCACCATGATGCGGTCATTGAGCTTGATCCGCAGGCGCCGCTGCTGCGCGCGGTGGCCGCCAAAGCTCCCGTCCAGGTTCGCGATTTTATCGAGGAGCCGATTTACAAACAGGGACATGCCGCCGCCATCGCGCTCGGCGATCTTGGCGGCGCTCGAACTTTTGTCATCGTCCCACTGCTTAAGGAAGATGAAGTTATTGGCGGAATAGCCATTTATCGCCAGGAAGTTCGTCCCTTTACCGACAAGCAGATTGCGCTCGTCACAAGCTTTGCCAGCCAGGCCGTGATCGCCATCGAGAATGCGCGGCTGCTCAACGAGCTGCGTCAGCGCACCGACGAGCTGGGCCGTTCGGTCGGCGAATTACGGGCGCTCGGCGAAGTCTCGCAGGCGGTCAACTCGACGCTCGATCTGCAGACCGTGCTCTCCACCATCGTCGCCAAAGCGGTGCAGCTTTCCGCCACCGAGGCTGGCGCGATCTACGTGTTCGACGAATTGCAACGCGAATTTCATCTGCGCGCCACCTACGGCATGGACGAGGAATTGATCGAGGCGCTTTCGCACCAGCATATCGGCTTCGACGCTCCGATCTTCATACCCGGCGTCGCGCACGGTGAGCCGGTTCAACGCGCCGACCTGAGAGATGAGGCCTCGTCGGAGGTGGGTGAAATCATTCTGCGCGCGGGTTACCGGGCGCGATTAATGGCGCCGCTCGTCCGCGGCGAAGAGACTGTCGGCATGCTTGTGGTGCGCCGCAAGACGCCGGGCGCGTTTCCGCAGAATACGGTCGACCTGATGAAGACCTTCGCGGCACAATCCGTGCTCGCGATCCAGAACGCGCGGCTGTTCCATGAGATCGAGGACAAGGGCCGGCAGATCGAGGTGGCGAGCCGGCACAAGTCGCAATTCCTCGCCAACATGAGCCACGAACTGCGCACGCCGCTCAACGCCATTCTCGGCTACACCGAATTGATCCTGGACAGCATCTATGGCGAAGCGCCGCCAAAAATGCGCGACGTTCTCGAGCGCGTGCAAACCAACGGCAAGCACCTGCTTGGGCTGATCAACGATGTGCTCGATCTGTCGAAGATCGAAGCCGGCCAGCTGACGCTGTCGCTGTCCGATTATTCGCTCAGCAATCTGGTGCAGGGCGTTTATGTGGCGGTCGAGCCGCTGGCGGCGAAGAAGCATCTCGCGCTGAAGACCAAGGTAGCGCCAAGCTTACCGGCCGGGCATGGCGATGAACGCCGCCTCGCCCAGGTGCTGCTCAATCTTGTTGGCAACGCCATCAAATTCACCGATCAAGGTGAGGTGGCGATCGAGGCGTCTTGTTCGGACGGCTCATTTCGCGTCGCGGTGCGCGACTCAGGGCCAGGCATTGCCGCGGCCGATCAGGCGAAAATCTTCGAGGAATTCCAGCAGGTCGACAATACCTCGACCCGCGAAAAGGGCGGGACCGGCCTGGGGCTCGCGATCTCCAGGCGCATCGTTGAAATGCACGGCGGCCGTATTTCGGTTGATTCACAGCTTGGTAAAGGTTCGACTTTCACGATCAGGCTTCCGGTGAATGCCGGCGGCGAGGGGCATGTGGCATGACCAAACGCATTCTCGTGGTGGAAGATCAGGAAGATAACCGGCGCATCCTGCGCGATCTGCTGACGACGGTCGGCTATGAGATCGTGGAAGCCGAGGACGGCGCGCGCGGCGTCACCGCCGCCGAGGCCGAGCGCCCCGATTTGATCCTCATGGATATCCAGCTGCCGATCATGGACGGCTATGAAGCGACACGGCGCATCAAGGCCAATCCCGATCTGAAAGCGATCCCGATCATCGTCGTGACCTCCTACGCGCTCTCCGGCGACGAAGGCAAAGCCCGCTGCCGCCGGTTGCGACGATTACATCACCAAGCCCTACAGTCCCCGCGCGTTGTTGGCGAAGATCAGAGAACATTTGCATTAGCCTTGGCCGCCGAAATGGAACCCATGCCGTCGTCATTGCGAGGAGCGGAGCGACGAAGCAATCCAGTGAGGCTTGCGCAAGCGAGCTGGATTGCTTCGCTGCGCTCGCAATGACGCATTATCCGTAACGGACATCGTTCATGCACACGCCCCCGCGTATCCTTATCGTCGACGACAACGAGACCAATCGCGACATTCTGGTCATGCGGTTGGGGCCGCAAGGCTATGAACTCCTGCAAGCCTGCGATGGCGAGGAAGCGCTTGCCGTCGCCCGCGAAAAACTTCCCGACCTTGATTCTGCTCGACGTGATGATGCCGAAGCTCGACGGCTTCGAAGTGTGCCGCCGGCTGAAGGCCGACACTGATCTGCCGTTCATGGCGATCATTCTGGTGACGGCAAAAGCCGACACCAAGGACGTCGTTTTCGGCCTTGAAGCCGGCGCCGACGAATATCTGACCAAGCCAGTCGATCAGGCGGCATTGGTCGCGCGCGTCAAGTCGATGCTGCGGATGAAGGAACTGACCGACCGGGTAACCGCCCAGGCGGTCGATCTCGCCGGCTGGAATCGCACGCTCGAAGAACGAGTGACGCAGCAATTGACGCAGATCGGCCGCATGGACCGCTTGAAGCGGTTTCTGTCGCCGCAGGTGGCCGAGCTCATTCTATCGTCCGGTGACGATCGTGTGCTCGACAGCCACCGCCGCGAGGTTACGGTCGTGTTTTGCGATCTGCGCGGATTTACCGCGTTCGCCGAGACTGCCGAGCCCGAAGAGATCATGGGTACGCTCCGCGAGTATCATGCCGCGGTCGGCGCCATCATTCATAAATTCGAGGGCACCATCGAGCGCTTCGCGGGCGATGGTCTGATGGCAATGCTCAACGATCCGGTGCCGTGCAGCGATCCGTGCGGACAGGCGGTGCGGATGGCCGACGAGATGCGCGCCGCGGTGGGAAATCTAACCGCCAAATGGCGCAAACATGGCTTTGAACTTGGTTTTGGCATCGGCATCGCGCACGGCTATGCCACACTTGGCCGCATCGGTTTCGAAGGGCGTTTTGATTACGCCGCTATTGGCTCGGTGACCAACCTCGCCGCGCGATTATGCTCGGAGGCGAAGGACGGGCAGATTTTGATCGACGGCAAAGTCGGTATCGCGGTCGAAGCGATCGCCGAACTTGAACCGCTCGACGCGCTGACGCTGAAAGGATTTCACCGCCCGGTCAGGGCCTCCAACGTTCGTGCGATTTCCGCTTAAGTCGGAGAGCGCGGCTCAAACTTTGCATTTGGTCTCGGCAACGATCTCAAGCGGCAGCACATCCACCTGGCCTCCCGCTGCCTGTCTGGTTTTCTCCGTATAGCGGGAGAAAAATCCGCTTTGCTGCAGCGCTTTGACGGCCGCCTCGTCCGAGGCAGTTGCCAGATGATAGTAGTCGGAACCGTCGCGGTTCTTCATGCAGCAATAGCTGATTTTTCCCCGCAGCGCCGGAGCGGCGTCGATCGCGGCGATAAAGTCCGTGACATCCTTGTGCCACGCTTCCGGCGTCGCGTTCTGCAGTCGGTACTTGATGAGAAATTGCTTCATGTTCGATGCCTCATGACGCATGGTACTTAGGTGCAGAACGAACACAGGTGCAAGTACGGACAAAAAAGATACTATGGGGCAGCGCCTTAACGTTGGAGCACGATCGCCGATGCCGAACGCCCCATCGAAACCCCTGCATCGCTGCCCGGTCAGCGCATTTCAAAAGCTGATCAGCGGCAAATACAAGCTGCGGATTCTCTGGGATTTGCAGAACGGGCCAAAGCGTTACGGCGAGCTTAAAAGCGGTCTCCTCCGCGGCGCAGAGGGGACCGCCGAAATCGCTCCGCGTGTGCTCAGCCGCGAACTCAAGGCGCTCGCCGGAAGCGGGCTGATCGTGCGAAAGGATTATGGCGTGGTGCCGCCCAAGGTCGACTATCGCCTGACCCCGACCGGCCGCAGCTTCATCCCGGTGATCGGCGAAATTCGCAAATGGGGCGAGCGGCATTTGAACGGCGAGCGGCTGCGGATCGCCGGCTAGACTAGCACCGTCGGCTCAACTCGGCCGCGCCTAGGATGCCCGCGAGTAGCGCGTGTTATCACTCGGCGCATAGGCGTCGAACACAGCGCACACGGCGCGGACAAGCGCTCTGGCGTGGTCCGGTACTTTGAGCCTGGTGCCGGTCCGTTCAACGATCCCGTCGCTCGCCAGTTCGTCGATTTGGGAAATCTCAGCGGCAAAGCGGTCCGCACTGGCGTCATGTGATGCAGCGATGTCGGCGATGTCGACCTGTAGATCGCACATCAGCCGTTCGATGATGTTGCCGCGCAGCCGGTCCTCTGGGGTCAGCGCGAGGCCGCGCGCTGTGGCCAGATGACCATTTATGATCGCTTCACGGTAAGCCACCATGCTCGGGGTGTTCTGCACATATCCGTCAGGCAATGAGCCGATAGCCGAAGGGCCAAAGCCGATCAGGGTCGGCGTTTCGTCGGTCGTGTAGCCCTGGAAATTGCGATGCAGTCTTCCTTCGCGCTGCTGCCGGGCGAGCGCATCTTCGCCGGTCGCGAAATGATCGAGGCCGATCCGCCGATAGCCCGCGTCGACGAATATTTCCGCCGCCGCGGTACTTTGCGCGAATCGTTCGTTGCTGCCGGGCAAGGCATCTTCCGGTAAGAGTTTTTGGTGCCGCTTCATCCAGGGCACGTGGGCATAGCCGAAGAGCGCAACCCGGTCAGGAGCCAGCGTCAGGGCCTGTTCTGTGGACTTGGTCATCGTTGCCATGGTCTGATGCGGCAAACCGTACATCAGATCGAGATTGATGCCGCCGATGTTGGCCTGCCGCAGTTGATCGGCTACGCGAGCCGTCTGTTCGAAACTCTGCCAGCGCCGAATGGTCTGTTGCACCCGCTCTTCGAAATCCTGCACGCCCAGGCTCGCGCGCGTCACCCCCATGTCCGCGAGCGCAAGGACGTGCTCGGGGGTTAGCGAACGGGGATCAATTTCGATGGCCGTTTCGGTGGCGGGCGTCATCGTAAAATTTGCCCGGAGCACGGATGTCAGGCGCAGCATGTCCCGCGGCGCCAATATCGTCGGCGTCCCGCCGCCCCAGTGAATCTGGGACACGGCCGGTCGTTCGAGGAGTCTCCCGACCCGCGAAATTTCGCGCTCCAGAAGTTCGACGTAAGCCGCGATCGGCGCGTAGCGGCGGACCACCGTCGTGTGGCAGCCGCAATAGAGGCAAAGCTCGGCGCAAAACGGCACGTGAAGGTAAATCGAGACCGGGGCTTCGCGCGGCAATGCTTTGAGCCAGCCTTCGTAGGTCTGCGCGTCAATAGTGGGGACGAACTGCACTGCGGTCGGATAGCTGGTGTAGCGCGGCAGCCGCCGGTCCAGATATTTTGAGAAATTCGCTTGCATCGTTGGCTTTTCACGCGGGCCTGTTGTCAACAGGAGAATTACATCAGGGCCGTAAGCGGTTTGATCTGGATCAAAACGCAACCTGCGCCGCGGAGTAAGTTTGTTGCGCTCGCAACGATCTAATCTCGCGATTTCGTCTTTGCGAGTGGCGGCGCGGTTACGGGGGTAACGCGCCGCCTTATTTTGCCCCACGAGCCGCCAAGGTGAGGGAGCAATGGGTCGGGTTGTGCTCGCGGCCAAAGTCACCCACGTTCCCTCGTTGCTGTTATCGGAGCGCGAAGGCGCGCTCAAAGGACGGCGGCAGTCCGCTATCAATTCGCTGAATGAGATCGGCAGGCGAGCGCGCGATCGTGGCGCCGACACGTTTCTTATTTTCGATACGCATTGGCTCTCCAACTTCGGCTTTCACATCAACGCCAATGAGCGGCACGCCGGCAACTATACCAGCCACGAAGCGCCGCACCTGATCCAGGACCTTGCTTACGATTATCCGGGCAACCCGGTGTTGGCAGATTTGATCGTCGAAGAAGCGGCCGACGAAGCTCTTGAAGTCAATGCCCATCGGGTCCGTAGCCTGGCGCTCGAATATGGCAGTATCGTTCCGATGCGATACATGAATGCCGACGGCGGCCTTAAGGTTCTGCCTGTTGCATCACCCTTATTCGCCAGCGTCGAAGAGAATCGCAAATTCGGCGAAGCTTGCCGCCGTGCGATTTTCCGATCGAACGCCAGCGTTGCTGTCTTGGCCAGCGGCTCGCTGTCTCACAAGATTGTAAGCAACCGGCAGGTTGGCGAGGGACAGTGGGATATCGTCTCCAGCGAGTTCAATCGGCAAATGGATCTTCGCGTGCTCGAACTGTGGGGCGCGGGGCGCTACCGGGAATTTGTCGGCCTATTGCCTGAATACGCCACCAAGTGCAGCGGCGAAGCTTTGATGGCCGACACCGCCATGCTGTTTGGTCTTCTCGGCTGGGAGAGCTACAGCGGAACTGCGGAGCAGCTCTGCGATTATTTCTCGTCAAGCGGCACCGGCCAGGTGAACGTCGAGTTTCATCTCGCTTGACTGCCCGGCTTCTTCTTGCGGGCAATCGTTATCGCCACCGCGGCTGCCGGCGGCTGCTTTCCTGCAGCGCAGTGTCCGACCTTGATGCGCGTTGTGATACTATCAGACAATGTCCCCCGAACTGTCCGGCACCGCCGGAAACCTGTTTCGCCACCCGCCCTTCCTGTTCTTTTTCACGGCGCGCGGCTTTTCCAAATTCTGCTATCAGATCGGCGCAGTCGCGGTCGGCTGGCAAGTCTATGAACTGACCAATAGCGCGCTTGACCTGGGCTTGGTCGGGCTGGCGCAGTTCATTCCGATGGCGATGCTGGTGTTCGTCGCGGGTCACGCTGCCGATCGATTCGATCGCAGACGCGTGGTTCAGATTTCGCAGCTCATAGCCGCGGCCGTGGCCGTTTTTCTGGCTTGGGGCAGCTTTGCCGGTTGGCTGAACGCGACTGAGATTTTTGCGGCGGTGGCCGTGCTCGGCGCCGCGACGGCGTTCGAGAGTCCGGCGTCGGCGGCGATGCTTCCGCTGGTGACGCCGGCAGGGCTGCTGCAACGGGGCACCGCGCTCTCCAGCGCGACGTTTCAGATCGCGACCATCGCCGGGCCGGCGCTGGGCGGTCTGTTGTACGCCGCCGCGCCCGGCGCTCCTTATGCGATCATGGCAGGCTTTTGGGTGCTGGCGGCGATTCTGAACGGTCTAATTGCGTTAAGGCGGGAAGCCGCCCCCGCAGAGCCGCCGACGCTTGCCGCGTTGTTCGCCGGGGTGGGTTTCGTACGCCGTAACCCGTCGATACTGGGAACGATATCGCTCGACCTTTTTGCAGTGCTGCTTGGCGGCGTGACGGCGCTGTTGCCGATTTACGCGCGCGATATCCTGCACACAGGCGCCTGGGGTTTGGGCGTGTTGCGCGGTGCGCCCGCAGTTGGCGCCTTAATAATGGCGGTGACGCTGGCGCGCTATTCCATCAAACGTCGCGTCGGCATGCGGATGTTTCAAGCCGTTATCGTCTTCGGCCTGGCGACGGTGATTTTTGCGCTGTCGCATTGGCTTTGGCTTTCGATGCTGGCGCTCGTTGTTTTGGGCGCAGCCGACATGGTCAGCGTCGTGATCCGGGTTTCACTCGTCCAGCTCGGCACGCCGAACGAGATGCGAGGCCGGGTCGGTGCGGTGAACTATCTTTTTATCAACGCATCGTCCCAGCTTGGCGAATTCGAGAGTGGCGTGGCCGCGGCGTTGCTCGGCGCCGTGCCGGCGGCGGCGTTAGGCGGTATCGGAACGATTGCCGTCGCGCTGCTCTGGATGAAATTATTTCCAACGCTGCGAGATGTTGAGCGCCTTGAGTAAAGGCAATGAGCGCAGCGTTACCGCGGTCCGAATAACTTATCGAGCAGCCAGGAATCGAGGGCGGGAGGCGAGGGCGGTGCGGTTGGAGCGCCGGAACTTCCGGCATCCGGCCGCGGTGACGACGACGCCACCCATCCTCCGCCGCCGACGCCGGGCAACGCGGCGGGCGCAATGCCTTGATGCGCAATTTTCATGAAGCGGCTCCAGATCTCGACCGGAAGCCCTCCGCCGGTCGCCTTTCGCGTCGGGGTGTTGTCGTCATTACCGAGCCAGATTCCGGTAACGAGGTGCGAGGTGTAGCCGATGAACCAGGCGTCGCGGAAATCCTGGCTGGTGCCGGTTTTGCCGGCGGCCGCCCAGCCGGGAAGATCGGCCTTGCGCGCGGTGCCGTTCACCAGCGTCTCGTGCATCATCGCGTTCATCATTGCCACGTAGCGGGGATCGACGATGCGGCCGAGGTTTTGGTTGGAGCGCGCGTAAAGCGTCTTGCCGTCGGTACCGCGCACGCGCTCGACCACATGCGGCGAGATGCCTAACCCGCCATTGGCAAAGGTCGCGTAGGCGGTGACCAGTTCAAGCACCGAAACTTCCGAAGTGCCGAGCGCGATCGAAGCGTTCGGTTCGAGCAGTGAGTTGATGCCAAGCCGATAAGCGGTGCGGATCACTGCGCCGGGGCCGAACTCCAGCGTCAGGCGCACTGATACGGTGTTGAGCGAATTGGCGAGCGCCTGTGTCAGCGTCACCGGGCCCCTGTATTCGTGTTCGTAGTTTTCCGGCTTCCAGCCCTTCACGGCAATCGGGCCATCGTCGCGCACGGTGTCGGGCGTCAATCCGTGTTCGAGCGCGGTGAGATAGACGAACGGTTTGAATGCCGAACCCGGCTGGCGCTTTGCGGCAATGGCGCGATTGAACTGGCTGTCGGCGTAGCTCTTGCCTCCGACCAGCGCACGCACCACGCCGTCCGGCGTCATGGCGACAAGCGCGCCTTCGCCGATGCCGAGCTTCTCGCCTTTTTGCGCCAGCGCTTCGGCGAGCGCGCGCTCGGCAGCGCCTTGCAGAGCCGGATCGATCGAAGTTTCGACCACGATATCCTGATCGAAGCGCCCGACCAGATCATCGACCGCGTCCATGATCCAGTCGGCGACATAGTTCACGGAGTTGGCACCGGCCGGTTTTATCGCGCGTGCGGGATGAGCAAGCGCGGCGTGCGCCGCGTCCTCGCTGATCAGTTTCTGCTCCGCCATGTCGGCCAGCACGACCCGCGCCCGTCGCTCGGCACCGTCCGGATTGCGGGTCGGCGCCAGCCGTGACGGTGATTGCACGAGGCCGGCAAGAAGAGCTGCTTCAGCAAGCGTTAGATGCCGCGCCGATTTGCCGAAATAGCGCTGCGCGGCGCCTTCTACCCCATAGGCGCCGGCGCCGAAATAAACGCGGTTGAGATAGAGCTCCAGAATCTGCGCTTTGGAAAATTTGTGTTCGAGCCAGAACGCCAGCACCATTTCCTGGAGCTTGCGCGAGACGGTGCGTTCCTGGGTCAGGAACAGATTTTTGGCCAGTTGCTGCGTGATCGTCGAAGCGCCTTGCGAGGCGCCGCGACGCAGAACGTCGGCGATGACGGCGCGCATGATGCCGAACACGTCGACGCCGTGATGCGAATAGAAGCGGCGATCCTCGATGGCGACAAAAGCCTTCGGCACGTAATCCGGCAATTCCCGCAGTGACACCGCAGCGCCGCCCATGTCGCCGCGCGTGGCAAGCGTCGCGCCGTTGACGCCGACGATAAGAACGGAGGGCGGGCGTTTGGGAATTTCCAGCGACTGGATCGGCGGCAGGCGGATGCCGACCCAAATCAGCGCGCCTATTCCGGCGATGACCAGCCAAAGCGCCAGTACCGCGACCCAGTAGAGAAGGCGGCCGAGAGCGGAGCGGCTTTTGCCGCCGCGACTCCGCCGTGACTTGGTCTTTTGCGGCGCGGAAGTTTCTTTCCTGCGGCGGCGGCTGCCGTCCCCGCGTCCCTTCAGCGGGCCGCCGGTGCGGTCTTGCGGGCGCAGCCGCAGGTCAAGGCGGGCAGCGTCGAGTGCACGCTTCCATCCGGCCTGTCGCGACGCCATGCCCATCCCCACGCGCAAAACGCGTAGCGCTGAGGCTAGACAGTGCGGTTTAAGGGGGCGTTACCGGTCTATGTTTTGTCGCCATAAACGGCGATCCGAGCACGTTCCAAAGCCCGATGGCGCGGCCCGACGCGTTCATTCGGCCGCGGTTTCTCGCGCCGCTTTGGCTTTGGCGCCGGGCTACGTGAATAAGGCGATGAGCGGACGTTTGATCGCGGCCTGGCGGGTCGGCGTCGTGATCTGGGCGCCGAGAAGATCGGTCACGTAAAAGACGTCGACCGCGCGTTCGCCGAAAGTCGCGACGTGGGCCGAGGCGATGTTCAAATTGAGCTTGGACAAGGTCGTGGTCAGCTCGTAGAGCAGACCGGGCCGATCGAGGCCGGTGACTTCCACGACTGTGTATCGCTGTGACCATTGATTGTTGATGGTCACCTCGGGCTCGATGGCGAAGGCCTTCATCCTTCCCTTCGGCGGCGCGCGCTTGGGCACCACATCGGGCAACTTGATTTGTCCGCGCACCGCTTTTTCGATCACATCGCCGATGCGCCCGGCGCGTCGGGCTTCATCCTCGTCACGTTCGAATTCGCGCGACACGGCGATGGTGTCGAGCGCGAGCCCGTCGCTGGTGGTGTAGATCTGCGCATCGACAATATTCGCGCCGCCCATTGCACAGGCGCCGGCGACGATGGAAAGCAGCCACGGATGGTCGGGAGCAAACACCGTGAGCTCGGTGACGCCACGTGTCGTGTCGAAGCCGACGCTGGTTGCGAGCCGCTTGCCGGTTGCTTCAGCTTCGCGAACAAAACGGGCCTGCGAGAGCTTGTGCGGCAAATCGACCTTAAGCCAGTAGGCCGGATAGTGGCGCGCGACATAGGCGTCGAGGACATCGGCCGGCCAATCCCCGATCTGGGCGCGGAACTCCGCCTTGGCGGCTGCGACGCGCTCGGCGCGGTTGACCTCGGAGAAGCCGCCGGTCAGCACCGGTTCGGTCTCGTAATAAAGCGTGCGCAGGAGTTGCGCCTTCCATCCGTTCCACACGCCGGGGCCGACCGCACGAATATCCGCGGTCGTCAGGATGGCGAGAAGCTTCATCCGCTCGAGCGATTGCACCACGGCGGCGAAGTTCTCGATCGTCCTGCGGTCGGAGAGATCGCGCGATTGCGCGACCGTCGACATGACGAGGTGCACCTCGACGAGCCAGGCGGCGAGCTCGGTGTCGGCGGTATTGAACCCCAGCCGCGGACAAAGCCGGCGGGCGATGCGTGCGCCGGCGATCGAATGATCCTCGACGCGTCCCTTGGCGATGTCGTGCAGAAACAGCGCCACATAAAGCACCGTGCGATGTCGCGGCTGAATCGTCTTGATCAGCTCGCTGGCCAGCGCAACTTCGCGGCTGCCGCCCTGCGCGATTTCATTGAGCACGCCGATGCAGCGCAGCAGATGCTCATCCACCGTATAATGGTGGTACATGTTGAACTGCATCATCGCCACGATGCGGCCAAACGCGCGCACGAATTCGCCAAGCACGCCGGCTTCGTTCATGCGGCGAAGCACGGTTTCGGCCTCGTTCTTCGAAGTTAGAATTTCGAGAAACAGCCGATTGGCCTCTTCGTCGTCGCGCACCTTGACGTCAATCAGCTTCAGCGAGCGGCTTGCGCTGCGCATCGCTTCGGGGTGGATCGCCAGATTGTGCTTCTGCGCCAGGTAAAACAGTCTGATGAGGTTCACCGGGTCGCGTTTGAAGACATTGGTGCGGACGAGGTTGATGCGGTTGTTGTCGATGACGAAATCGTCGGTTTCCGTCAGCGTGCGACGGCTGCGCGCCGGGCGCAGCCGGGCGATCACGCGGCTCAACACCGGCGCGGGCTTGGCCTGAAGTTCTTCCAGACCGGCGCACAGGAATGCGGTCAGATCGCCGACATGTTTGGCGGTGAGGAAGTAATGCTTCATGAAGCGCTCGACATCCTGCAGTCCCGGATGCTCGGTGTAGCCGAGCCGCACCGCGATATCGCGCTGGATGTCGAATGACAGACGCTCCTCCGCGCGGCCGCAGAGAAAGTGCATGTTGCAGCGGACCGACCAAAGAAAGTCTTCGCAGCGGCGAAATACGTTGTATTCGTCGCGATCAAACACGCCGCGGGCGATCAGTTCCTCGGGTTCGCGCACGCGATAGACGTATTTGGCGATCCAGAACAGCGTGTGCAGATCGCGCAAGCCGCCCTTGCCGTCTTTGACGTTGGGCTCAACGAGGTAGCGCGACTGACCCGCCCGGCGGTGGCGCTCCTCGCGCTCCGCGAGCTTGGCGGCGACGAACTCGGCCGCCGTGCCCTGCACTACTTCTTTTTCAAAACGCGTATTGAGCTCGGTGTGGAGCTTGGCATCTCCGAACAGATAACGCGATTCAAGAAGCGCAGTGCGAATGGTCATGTCGGCCTTGGCCTGGCGGATGCATTCGCTGATGGAACGCGTCGCGTGACCGACCTTCTGGCCCATATCCCACAGGCAATACAGCAACGTTTCGGCGACCGATTCTCCCCACGCGGTCTGCTTGTAGGGCAGGACAAAAAGCAGATCGATGTCGGAGCCCGGCGCCAACAGCCCGCGGCCGTAACCGCCGGTCGCAATGACCGCCATGCGTTCGGCCGTCGAGCGTGCCTGCGGCGGGTAAAGCGCCTCGGCGGCAAACTCGAACAGGATGCGAATGATCTCATCTTGAGTCTGGCACAGCCGTTCGGCGCAACGCCGTCCGTGACGGTCTTTCAGCAGTAGTTTTTCAGCCTGGGCGCGGGCCTCGGTGAGCGATGTTTTGAGACGCCGCGCGACTGCGGCACGCAACTCGCGATCGCGCCCGGCATGGCTTTCGGCAAGGGCCTTGAGGTCGGCCACGATCGCCGCGCTGTCGAGGAGTTCGGAAGCGGGCCGCGGACCGCGTTGGGTGTCCAGCATTGGGCACGTCATAACTGAGCCGCCAGCCGCTGTCATCGGCTGCCTGCCGCGATGCTTGCGAAGGTATTGCCGCGGCGCACTGCGATTTCGCGCCAACATGAAGGATGGACAGAATACCTGTGCTGCCATTATCCCATGCGAGTGGCAGAAACGCCGCCGGGAGGAGTTGAGCCAATGAAA
This sequence comes from uncultured Alphaproteobacteria bacterium, assembly GCA_963727325.1. GTDB lineage: Bacteria > Pseudomonadota > Alphaproteobacteria > Rhizobiales > Xanthobacteraceae > BOG-931. Next base: position 75,115 of record CAVSFV010000007.1, on the reverse strand, counting down.
AGCTATGACGTTTGCGAGTGCGGAGCGCCGTTGCGGCTGATGGAGCGGCCGACCCCCAAGCCAACCGGGACAGAAGTCCTGCTCAAGGTCATAGCCGCCGGTGTCTGCCACAGTGACCTGCATATCTGGGAGGGCTTTTACGATATTGGGGGTGGCAAGCGACTGAAGCTTACTGACCGGGGGGTGAAACTTCCGCTGACCATGGGCCACGAGAACGTCGGCGAAGTCGTTGCCGTGGGTCCGGATGCAACTGGCGTCAAGATCGGCGATCGCCGTCTGGTTCATCCATGGCTGGGCTGCGGGGAATGCGCCGTGTGCCGGCGCGGCGACGAGCAACTCTGCCGCACGCCCTTCAGCATCGGTGTGTTCCGTGCCGGCGGCTATGCAGACCACCTGCTGGTTCCGCATCCGCGTTACCTTTTTGACATCGGCAATATTCCGCCGGAACGGGCCGCGCCGCTTGCCTGCTCCGGCATCACGACCTACGGCGCCCTGAAGAAGGTCGGGCCGTTGTTGCAGGAGGAGCCGGTGGTCATCATCGGTGCCGGCGGCCTTGGCCTCATGTGTCTCGCGCTGCACCGGGCGATGGGCGGCAAGAGCGCGATTGTTGTCGACATCGATCCGGTCAAGCGGGAGGCGGCGCTGAAAGCCGGCGCGCAAGCCGTGATTGATGGCGGTGCCGCGGATGCCGCCAAGCAGATCATCGAGGCGACCAAGGGCGGTGCGTGGGCGGTGATCGATCTGGTCGGCGCTTCGCGCACCGTGCAGCTTGCGCTCGACACGATCGTAAAGGGCGGCAAGCTGATCATTGTCGGCCTGTTCGGCGGCGACATCACCGTGCCGACACCGTCCTTTCCGTTGCGCGCCATGAGTATTCAAGGCTCCTATGTCGGCAGCCTGACCGAAATGGCGGAATTGCTCGATCTGGTGCGGCGTAAGGGCGTGCCCAATCTTCCCGTTGGCACCCGTCCGCTCGCCGCGGTCAATGAAGCGCTCAATGACCTTAAGGCCGGCAAGGTTATCGGCCGGCTGGTGCTGACGCCGGCATGAACCGAACACGCTTGCCGGATGTTTGCGGCGCGCTGACATCAGCGGCGTTGATCTCCGGTCAACCTGGTCACTCCACGTAGTCGAAGGACTCGCATGATGGATTCTGCCGCATTGCGCGACGCTCCAGGCGCCGATCAAGGATCGATACAAGACCACTCCTGAAGCCGCCTTCGTCACCTTGAAAGCCAAGGGGACGCTCGATGACGCTCATGTCGCGTGCAAAGTCGAGACCGGCCGCGCGCTTGCGATCGCCGGCCTGCATCCCGCCACCGGCGGGTCGGGGCTCGAATTGTGCTCGGGGGACATGCTGCTTGAAGCGCTGGTGGCTTGCGCCGGCGTGACGCTCAAAGCGGTCGCGACCGCGCTTGATATTCCGCTCAAGTCCGGCGCGGTTTCAGCCGAAGGCGATCTCGATTTCCGCGGCACGCTCGGCGTCGCCAAGGACGTGCCGGTTGGTTTCGCGCAAATCCGTTTGCGATTCGATCTCGATACCGACGCGCCGCAGGACAAGCTCGATCAGCTGCTCAAGCTCACCGAGCGGTATTGCGTCGTCTACCAGACGATCAAGCATGGACCGCCGGTCAACATTCAACTCAATCGCACGTGACTTCCGTCGAACTGTTCTGGTGGGGCCTCACGCTCAAAATGGTGCTGACGGCCAGTGTCGTCGTCATCACCTCGCTCGTCGTCGAGCGGAGCGGTCCGTTTGTCGGCGCGCTGATCGGCGCGGCGCCGACCGCAGCCGGCGCCGCCTACACGATCCTCGCCCTCGAACATTCGCCGGACTTCATTGCCGCCAGTGCGGTCGGCAGCGTGGCGGTCAACGCGGCTGTCGCCATTTTCGCCGCCACCTACGCCTGCGGCGGCGCAGCGGCACGGTCTGTTTGTGAGTTTGGGGGCGGCGAGTGCGGTGTGGTTCGCCGCGGCAGCGGCACTCCGCCTCGTCGATTGGACACCGCTCGGTGCCGTGGTGCTCAACGTCGTGGTCTTTGGCATTGCCATTCCACTGACCTGGCGCTACCGCGACGGCGGAACGCCCGCGAAATTCCGGCGGACGCGCTTTGATATTCCGTTGCGCGCGCTCGCTGCAGGCGTCGTTGTGGCGGTCGTCACCACCGCGAGTTCCCGCATCGGATCTTTCGCCTCGGGCATGTTCGCGCTATTTCCAATCATTCTCGGCAGTTCGGTCGTCATCATGCATCCGCGCATCGGCGGCAAAGTTACCGCCAGCATGCTCGCCCATGCGCAGCTTCCGCTGATCGGGCTCGGGCTTTGCTTTTTCGTCGTGCATTATCTTGTCGCGCCGATCGGCGTGTGGGCAGCGCTTGGCTGCGGTCTTGTTGTCGCTCTGGCGTGGAGCGGCGGCCTTCTGATGATCCGGGCGCGAACGCAAAAGCGCCGTGTGGCTATTTCATCTTCGGCAGCTGCTCCTTGAGCGTGTAGAGCGCTTTCGAGCGGCCACGTTTCGTTGGGCCAAAGCGTGGCAAGCGTCTCGATCAGTTCGGCGGCGCGCGGAAACGCCGTTGCGAGGAACAGGTCTGATGAAAAGCCCCGGACGTTTTTGCGAATTCGGGGCACTCTCGCGGCTAATGAACCGGCCAAACCTACAACCGACCGGCACCGAGGTCCCGCTCCAGGTCGTCGCGGCCGGCGCCGGCCACCGCAATCTGGACATCTGGGAGTATCTGGAAGGTTAAACTATCCACAATACCGGGCGAATCCGATATTATTGCTGAGTCGTCAGCGAATCGGTGAAGGTAAGGGGCTTAGTCTGGCGGCAAATTGGGTGGCAGGCCGAAGCGAGCATGCGATTGTGACATGCGCCGGACAATCAACCGGCACTAAAGTTAGCCGCGAGAACGATGATTGAAGATCGACCAAATCCAAGCGATATCGGAATCGGTCTGCTGCGCACCTTCGTCACGGTGGTCGAGGCGCGTAATTATTCAAAGGCCGCCGGTCTGCTCGGCCTGTCGCAACCGACCGTCAGCAGCCACATCAGGCGGCTGCAGCAACACTGGAACGCCGCTCTGTTCGATAAATCCAATCCGGGCGTGCAATTGACCGCGCAAGGCGCGATGGTCTTGGACTATGCGCGGCGGATTTTGTCCTTGACCGACGAGCTTAATCGGCAACTCGATTGCCGCGACGCGCAATCGGCGGAAATTCGTATCGGAATTTCCAACGAAGTTCGTTGGAATATCGTCGCGATCCTCGGGTCATTGCGCGGCGAAGATCCGGGCTTGAATTTCCGGACCTATCGTGGCTCGTCCGGCGATCTCCTCGAACGGTTCGGTCGCGGCGAACTTGACATCTGCGCGGTGACGCAACACGCGGAACTGAGCGCGGACGCGCATTCGCGCTGGCGCGAGACGTTAGTTTGGGCCGCTGCGCCGGCGCGGGAACACAAACTCGCAGGACCAATCGATATTGTGGCTCCGCCGGCGAGCTGCGCTTGCCGGGCGATCATGCTGTCGACGCTGGAACGCGCAGACGTGGACTTTCAGATCCGTTTTGATGCCAGCGATCTCGATGAAGCCATCGAAGCGGCGGCCGACGGCTTGGGCTACATCGCGCTGTTGCGCTCGAACGTACCCTCGTCGATGCGTATCCTGCCTGCGGATTTTGGATTGCCTACGATGAGCGATTTTTTATATCGCGGCGTGTTTTTGCGTTCCACGAAACGGAACGTCTTGACGGAACGGCTTACCGATCTGCTTGCGGGAACGGTAGCCCCCGGCAACGACGACCTGAGGGTACGATAACAAGTATTGTTCTTAGCCCGAAGGCGCCGCCCGGCCAGACGACATCGCTTCAAGTTATTTAATTCTTGCTCTGGCAAGACAACCAGTTGTCGATCCGCAACTACTTAAACCAGCATAGTAATTTACAATAACAACGTAAGTATTCATTTTCGTAATTAACTATTAAGAAACAGAATAAATCTAAATTCAAATCACATTGAGCTTTGGATCTTCGGGAATCTAAAGGGCGCCCTAAGCCCGAACTGCCGGCCCTCAGAGAGATCATCGACCGTGAGTCCTCAAGCCGCATCGCCAGCAGACAACACCGGCGGTCTCCATGCCGAAGGCAAGCTAGCGGAACACACCGACTTCGTCAGCTTTGCCATCAGCGACGACCAATATGGCGTCGACATCATGTCGGTGCGCGAAATCAAGGGCTGGACCAACGTCACCCAACTGCCGCGACAGCCGGACTACGTGCGCGGCGTGCTCAATCTGCGCGGCGTAATGGTGCCGATCGTCGATCTGCGCTGCCGCTTCGGCCAAGGTCTTACCGAACCGACGCCGATGCATATCGTCATCATCGTGCAGATCGAGGGCCGGCAGGTCGGTATTCTCGCTGACCGGGTACTCGACATCGTTTCGGCCGAGGTCAGCCAAATTCAGCCGGTGCCGAAGGTCGCACATTCCACGCATGTCGAATTTCTCTCCGGTCTGGTCTCGATCGACGACGTCATGCTGGCGCTGATCGATCTGCCGAACCTGCTGTCTCTGTCGCTCGACACGATCGAACAGGACACGCACGACTAATCCCCAAATTCGAACGCCCAACTTCAAGCCTTGAATGGAGACAACGATGTCTTGGCTCAAATCTTCTTCGACTCCCAACGGCGCCAATGGCGGTCGCAAGGCGGGGTATCCGCTCGAGGACCTCAAGGCCGATATCGCCGACAAGATTTCCGGCGCCATCATGATGGTGGACCGCGATTTCAATGTTACCTATGTCAACGGCCCGACCATGGAGCTGCTCAAGAAGAATGCCACCGCATTCCGCGGGCTGTGGCCGAACTTCGATCCGGACAAGATCGTCGGCACCTGCATCGACACCTTTCATAAGAATCCGGCCCACCAGCGCAAGCTTCTTTCAGATCAATCGAAGCTGCCGCTGAAGACCGAAATCACCATCGGCGATCTGAAGGTTCAGCTTCTGGTCAGCGCCAGCCTGGATCGCAGGGGAAATTACGTCGGCAACGTTCTCGAGTGGCAAGACGTCACCGCGATCCGGATGAACGCGGGAATGCTTTCGGCCATTGACAAATCACAGGCGGTGATTGAGTTCACCCCCGATGGCAAGATCGTTCACGCCAATGAAAACTTCCTGAAAACGCTTGGTTATACGCTCGACGAGGTGCGCGGTCAGCATCACAGCATGTTCGTGGAAGCGGCCTATCGCGAGAGCCCCGAATACCGCGCCTTCTGGCAGAAGCTCGGCCGCGGCGAATTCGATGCCGGCCAATACAAGCGAATCGGCAAAGCCGGCAAGGAAGTCTGGATACAAGCGAGTTACAATCCGATCCTCGACGCCAACGGCAAGGTTTTCAAGGTCGTGAAATATGCGACCGATATCACGCAGCAAAAACTACAGAACGCGGATTACGAGGGACAAATCGCCGCGATCAGCAAGGCGCAGGCCGTGATCGAATTCTCGCTCGACGGAAAAATCCTCAACGCCAACGACAATTTTCTCAAAACGCTCGGCTACACGCTCGGTGAAGTTCGCGGCCAGCATCACAGCATGTTCGTGGAAGCGGCCTATCGCGAAAGCCCCGAATACCGCGCCTTCTGGCAGAAGCTTGGCCGCGGCGAATTCGATGCCGGTCAATACAAGCGGATCGGCAAAGCCGGCAAGGAAGTCTGGATCCAGGCCAGTTACAACCCCATCATGGACATGAGCGGCAAGCCGTTCAAGGTCGTTAAATATGCGACCGACGTCACTGCGCAGGTTCTCGCCAGCCAAGCGCTGCAGCTTGCCGTTCAACAGACCCAGGAGGTCGTTTCGGCGGCAAAAGAAAACGACCTGACGCAGCGCATTCCGCTCGACGGCAAGTCCGACGAGATCAAGGCGCTGTGCGCCGGCGTCAATGGCCTTATCGATACGATGGCGCATGTTATCAGCGAGATCAAATCGGCCACGCGCGAGGTCACCAACGCCTCGGCCGAGATTTCCACCAGCACGACCGATCTCTCCCAGCGTACCGAAGAACAAGCGGCGAGCCTGGAAGAGACCTCGGCCTCGATGGAGGAAATCTCCGCGACCGTGAAGAAGAACGCCGAGAATGCGCAGCAGGCCAATCAGTTCGCCGGCGACACCCGCCAAGTCGCGGAGCGCGGCGGCGCCGTGGTCAATGACGCCATCGGTGCCATGGCGCAGATCGAAGAACTCTTCGCGCAAGATATCCGACATCATTGGCGTGATCGACGAGATCGCCCGGCAGACCAACTTGCTCGCGCTCAACGCCGCGGTCGAAGCGGCGCGCGCCGGCGACGCCGGACGTGGCTTTGCGGTGGTGGCCACGGAAGTGCGCAGCCTCGCGCAACGCTCCTCGCAGGCTGCGAAAGACATCAAGGATCTCATCACCAACAGTTCGAGCCAAGTCAAAAACGGCGTCGATCTGGTCAACCGCGCCGGGACATCGCTCGGCGAGATCGTCGCCTCGATCAAGAAGGTCGCCGACATTGTGTCCGATATCGCGGCCGCCAGCGCCGAACAGGCGGGCGGGATCGAGCAGGTCAACAAGGCGCTGACGCAGATGGACGAGGTCACGCAGCAGAACTCGGCGTTGGTCGAGGAGAATGCGGCGACCGCCAAGACGCTCGCGAACCAGGCGCAGGCCATGGGCGAGCAGGTGGACGTCTTCCGCATAGATGAAGCGGTGGCGACCAAGGCCGGCGGCCCCGCGCCAAAGCCGCAACTCGCCGCCAGGCCGCCTGTCGCTTTACGTGAGAAGGCTCGGCCGCCGGTTGCACCCAAGCGAGCCGTGTCGGCGGCCAACGGCGGACCGGCCAGGCGCATGCAAGGGGCGCTCGCCACCGCCATCAAAGACGATCCGGACTGGAAGGAGTTTTAAGCCGCAACACGACGCGACCGGCTGCTGGAAAGCTTTTGTTCGCCGTTAACGTGGCCGAATTCGGAAATGAACGGATCGGAGCCGGCGCGACAGTTTGTTCGGTTCCTTCAGCAGCCGGCTAACCGTGGGTGGAAATATCTCCCAAATTGGCGCCAGAGCGGCCACGAACGACGCGGCGGGGCTGTTACTATGGATATTATGGAGATCGAGAGAATACTGCTCGGAAAACTCAGTCCCGAAGCTCGGACGATGGCGCTCGAAGGGATGGAGGCTTTGACCCTCTATCTGAAAGAAATCGAATCCAACATGCAGATGCTCGATGCACAGGTTGCGCTGCTGCAAAGAGCTTTGACCGACCGAGAAGAGTTGCTGCACGAAACTCGTTCGGAACGCCCGGGATCGGCTGATCCGAAGGATCGCGGGGATGCTACGGATTGATGACCGGACTAAACACAAAGCCGAATAGCTATGATTTAATCTTCGCCGACCGCTCTTTCAGCGCGTAAAGCGCTTCGAGCGCGTCGCGCGGTGACATTTCGTCAGGATTAAGCGCAGTCAGCGCCTCCACCAGGGCCGCGACATCGGCGGCGGCTTCCGGCCCCGTCGTCGCCGCGTGCCGCGTCGCGGCAAACAACGGCAGATCGTCGATCAGCTTGCGCGCCGGCGAGATGCGGTCTTCGGCTTCCAACTGCGCCAGCACCAGTTTGGCGCGTTCGATCACGCTGGCCGGCAAGCCTGCGAGCTTCGCCACCTGGATGCCGTACGAGCGATCGGCGGCGCCGGGGACGACCTCGTGCAAAAACACGACCTCGCCGTGCCATTCCTTCACCCGCATAGTGGCGTTATGCAGCCGCGGAAGTTTCGTGGCGAGCGCGGTCATCTCGTGAAAGTGCGTCGCAAACAGCGCGCGGCTACGATTGGTTTCGTGCAGATGCTCGATCGTCGCCCAGGCGATGGAGAGCCCGTCGAAGGTCGCTGTGCCGCGGCCGATCTCGTCAAGAATGACCAGCGCGCGCTCGCCGGCTTGATTGAGGATTGCCGCGGTCTCCACCATTTCGACCATGAACGTGGAGCGGCCGCGGGCAAGATCGTCGGCGGCGCCGACGCGCGAGAACAGCCGATCGACGACGCCGATATGGGCTGCCCGCGCCGGTACAAAGCTGCCCATCTGCGCCAGCACGGCAATGAGCGCGTTCTGGCGCAGGAAGGTCGATTTTCCGGCCATGTTGGGGCCGGTGATCAGCCAGATGCGGCCGGCCCCCTTCCTGTCCACCGCCGTCTGCGGAGCGGATGGCGGCGGAGAAAGGTCGCAATCGTTGGCAATGAACGGACCGCTTTCATGCGCGAGCGCCTGTTCGACCACCGGATGCCGACCGCCACTAATGACGAATGTAAGGCTGCCATCGACCTCCGGGCGCACGTAATCGCGCTCGACCGCTAGACTCGCCAGCGCCGCGGCGACGTCGATAACCGCCAGCGCGTCGGCGGCCGCTTTGATCGTGACACTGGCTGCCGTTACCGCGGCGGCGAGTCGGTCGAAAATCTCAAGTTCCAGCGCCAGCGCACGCTCGGCGGCATTGGCGATCTTCGCTTCCAGTTCGCCAAGTTCGGTAGTGGTAAAGCGCACCTGGCCGGCGAGGGTCTGGCGATGGATGAAAATCGCGCTGAGCGGTGGGCTCATCAGCTTGTCGCCGTGCTGCGCGGTGACGTCCACGAAATAGCCGAGCACGTTGTTGTGCCTGACTTTGAGCGACCGGATGCCCGTGGTCTCCGCGTAGCGCACCTGAAGTGCGGCGATGACGCGGCGCGATTCGTCGCGGAGCGCGCGCGCCTCGTCGAGCGCCGTCTCGTAGCCCGCGCCGACAAAGCCTCCGTCGCGACGGAACGCGGGTAGTTCGTCGGCGAGCGCGCGCCCGAGTTCGGCGGCAAGCGTAGCGTCGGGGCTGCGCAGCGCGGTTACGGCTTGGGCCACCTCCTGCGGCATGTTCGCCAGCGCAGCAACACGCCCGGCGATTTGCGCCGCGGCAAAAATACCGTCGCGGATGGCGGCCAGGTCGCGTGGTCCGCCGCGCCCGACCGCGATGCGCGACAGCGCGCGGGCAAGATCGGGCGCCGCCTTCAGCTTTTCGCGCAAATCGCCGCGGACAGCGGCGTCATCGACCAGCACCGCTACCGCATCGAGCCGGCGTGCGATTTCACCCGGATCGGTCAGCGGCGCCGCCAATCGTTGCGCCAAAAGGCGCGATCCGGCCGCCGTTACCGCGCGGTCGATGGCGGCAAGGAGGGAGCCGCGCCGCTCGCCGGCGAGTGTCCGGATGAGTTCGAGATTGCCGCGCGTCGCCTGATCGATCGCGAGCGTCGCGCCGGCGGCTTCGCGCACCGGCGGCGACAACGGCGGACGTTTGCCAAGTTGCGTGCGCTCGACGTAGGTGACCGCGGCCGCCGCAGCGGCCAGTTCAACGCGCGAGAATGTGCCGAATGACGCTGTCGTTGCCACACTGAAAAACGATGCCAGCCGCCGCTCGGCAGTCGCTCCATCGAAGACATCGCGGGTGAGCGGTGTCACCGCCGGCAGCGTGCGCAGGTATGGCGAGAATTCGGTATCCGAATAAAACGCATCGGAAACGATGATCTCGCCCGGCTCAAGGCGCGCGACCTCCGCGGCAAGGGTCGAGCGGCCGCACTCTCCGACGCGAAATTCTCCCGTCGAAATATCGATCCAGGCGAGCGCAAGGCGATCCTCATCAGAGGATGCGCGGACGCGCGCGATCGCCAGCAGGTAATTGTTGCTTTTGGCATCGAGCAGCGAATCTTCCGTCAGCGTGCCGGGGGTGACCAGCCGCACCACATCACGGCGCACGACGCTTTTTGCGCCGCGCTTTCGCGCCTCCGCCGGATCCTCAAGCTGCTCGCAGACGGCGACGCGGTGGCCGAGCGCGATCAGGCGATGCAAGTATTCGTCGGCGCGCTCGATCGGCACGCCGCACATCGGAATGTCGCGGCCCAGATGCTTGCCGCGCTTGGTGAGCACGATGCCAAGCGCGCGGGAGGCGACTTCGGCATCGTCGAAGAACAGCTCGTAGAAATCGCCCATCCGGTAGAACAGGAGGCAATCCGGATTGGCCGCCTTGATCTCGATGTATTGCTCCATCATCGGCGTGACGCGCACCGGCTCCGGCGACGGTCCGGTTTCGTCGATCCCGATGGGGCGTGCGGCATCCATAAGGGCGGACGCTAGCAGAGGCGCACTGAGCGCAAAAGCGCTGCGGCGAGCGATGTTCACCGGTGGATCAGCGAAAAGACCTCCGTTTGGATGCGCGTTGTAACGGGAATAAAAAATCGACCGCGCGGTTAGCGCGGCCGATGTGTTGTCAAAACGGCCGTGGCTATGGGCTTGCTACCAGCCCCAGTCGTTGTACCTCCAGCCGCCGCGCTTCGAAAATTTAAGATGATTTTTCGTCGCGACGCGGGGCGCAGCAATGGGATCAGGCGCCGCACTCAATGCGCACAAGGCATCTCAAGTCCTGCTTTCGTTGTCTTTCGCCCGCGCATCCTGCGCGACCAACCGCCGGCGAACCGGAAACAGTGAGATACCGGCGCGCTGTGAAATGACGCCCCACACGCCTGCGGGCGCAAACAACATCAGAAGAATGGCAAGTAGTCCAAGGATGATCAGATACCAGGAACCGAGCGATGCCAGGTAATATTGCAACAGATAGAAAATCACGACGCCGATGATCGGCCCTTCCATCGTTCCGATGCCGCCAATGACAACAATGAAAATGACATAGGCAGTCCAATCGACCAGCGAGAACGCGGCATCGGGCGAAATCCTGGCCTTCTGCAGAAAGATCAGTGCGCCGATCATGCCGGTTGCAGCCGCGGTGATGACGTAGATGAAAAGCTTGGTGCGGAAGACGTCGACGCCGGCGCTCTCGGCGGCCGGCTCAGCGTCGCCAACAGCCGAAAGCGCCAGCCCGTAGCGTGACCGCAACAGGCGGTAGATCAGCACGAACGTGCCGACCGCCAGCAACAGCGCGAGCCAATACGACAGGATATCCCGCGCCACGGGGCCGCGGACCTGGAACAGGTTACGGACGAAATCGATACCGATGATGGAGCTGGCGACTTCCGGCGGCAGCGAAGTCCCGGTGCCGCCGCCCAGTTGTTTGACCTGGGCGAGAATGAGCCGGCACACTTCGGCGACCACCCACGTGCCGATGGCAAAATAGGCGCCGCGCAGGCGAAAGACAATCAGCGCCGCCGGGAGTGCAACGATCCCCGCGACGATTCCGGCTAGTAGGATTGATGTGACAAGATCGAGCCCGGTCACGACGGCAAACGCGAAAAGCGCGTAAGCGCCGATGCCGACGAAGGCTTGCTGCCCGACCGAAATCAGCCCGGCGCTGCCGGCCAGCAAATTCCATAGCTGTGCCAAAGCCAACATCGTGAACACGTAGAACAACTCCTGCAGCAGCACGCGGCTGGCGAATGCCGGTAACGCCAGGAGAACAAGGAGCGCGGGGACGGCCAGCAGCATCGTGATCGTCGAAGCGCGCGTTGCCGTCGTGACGGCAAAGCGCGATCCGTGTTGGCGCTCGGCGCTCCGTCCGCTCGGGATGATGTTGCCGATGCGCATGGCCGATCAGCCCTAATCCACCGCGCGGGGGAACAGACCGCGCGGGCGTATCACGAGCACGATCAGAAACGCGATATGCCCCGAGAGAATCTGCCACTCGGGATCGATGTGCGCGCCGACGGTCTGGGCGACGCCGACGACGATGCCGCCGGCCAGCGTTCCCCACAGGCTGCCAAGGCCGCCGATGATCACCGCTTCGAAGGCGTAAAGGAGCCGAGCCGGTCCGATGCTCGGATCGAAATTGGCGCGCGCGCCGAGGAAAAATCCGGCGACGGCGCAGACAGCGAGCGCGATGCCCATGGTCAGGGCGTAGATCGATTTGTTGTTGATCCCCATGAGCTGTGCGATTTCCACGTCATCGGACGTGGCGCGGAACGCCCGCCCGACGGCGGTGCGATAAAATACGCCGTTGAGCACCACGATCACAGCGATGGCCGCCAGCAGACAGATCAACGGCATCACGCCGATCGCGATCCCGCCGCCAAGCGGCAGCGAAGCCCCTTGCAGCGGGCCGACATTGAGAAAGCGCGTGTCCGCCGAGAAGGTTTCCAACAGGCCATTCTGCACGATGATCGAAAGCCCGAAGGTGATCAGCAAGGGCGGCAGGATGTTGCGGCCCAGTGCGCGATTGAGCAGCGCGGCTTGCAGCACATAGCCTGCGGCGAACATCAGCGGCACAACGATAGCCAGCGCGAGAACAAGCGGCACCCCCAGAGTGGAAAGTGCCAGCGTCAGAAACGCGCCCAGCACGATCAAATCGCCGTGCGCCAAATTGACCAGACGCATGATGCCGAAGATGACCGAAAGGCCGGTGGCATAGAGCGAGTAAAGCCCGCCCAGCAGCACACCTTGCAGTATGGTGTCGATCCAGCCCAGCATGCGCTCACAATCCGAAATAGGCGTTGTGAATGGCGTCGCGCGTGAGGTCTTGCGGACGGCCGGTGAGGCTTACACGCCCTTCCATGAAACAATAGGCACGGTCGGCGACCGACATGGCATGGGCAAGATCCTGCTCGACGAGAACGACGCTGGTACCTCGGGTTTTGACCTCCGCGAGTGCGGCATAGATATCGCGGATCACGATCGGTGCGAGACCAAGACTGAGTTCATCGCACAACAAGATGCGCGGATTCGACATCAGGCTTCGTCCGATAGCGACCATTTGCTGCTGTCCGCCGGACAGCGCCGTCGACGGCGTATGACGGCGCTCGCGCAGCATGGGGAATAGCTGATAGATCGCCGCCAGATTCCAAGGTCCCTCGGTGTGCCGCCCGTAAGCGCCGACCAGCAGATTCTCTTCGACGGTCAGCGATGAGAACAGTCGCCGGCCTTCCGGCACGAGCGCAATGCCGAGCTTGACGATCTCGTAGGCCGGCATCGTTCCGATATCGCGGCCGTCGAGTCGTACCGAAGCTGCGGCCCGTGGCAGCAACCCGACGATCGCCTTCAGGAAGGTGGATTTACCGGCGCCGTTGGCGCCGATAATGGCGACGGTCTCGCCCTCATGGAGCGCAAACGTGATACCGAACAGCGCCTGAAAGTCGCCATAGAAAGCGGTGAGTTCACGGGTTTCCAGCACGGCCAGTTCTTAGTGCCTCACGCCTTGGCGCCTTATGCCGCGATACCCATGTAGATCTCCCTCACCTCGTCGGAGGCCATCACCGTGCGCGGCTCGCCTTCGACGATCTTGCGTCCGAAGTTCAGCACCAGCAATCGCGATACGACCGCCAGCAGCGCATGCACGATGTGCTCGATCCACACAATGGTGACGCCGGATTTTTGGATGTCCCGGATCAGTTGAACGAGCTCGGCGCACTCGGCCTCGGTCAAGCCGCCGGCGATCTCATCGAGAAGAAGAAGCCGCGGCGCGCTCGCCAGCGCCCGCGCCAGTTCGAGGCGCTTTCGGCCCAGCAGATTGAGTGTGCCGGCGCGGCGATTGGCGGAGCCGATGAGGCCCGTCCGCTCGAGAATATCGCCGCACGCGTCGATGACTTGCGCCTCGCGTTGCTTGCGGCCGTGAATCGCGGCGACCAGAAGGTTTTCGAATACGGTGAGGCTCTCGAACGGCTGAGGAACCTGAAACGAGCGGCCGATGCCGGCAATGCAGCGGACGCGCGGCGGCGCGTACGTGATATCCTGACCGTCAAGGTGGACGCTGCCGGTGTCCGGCTTTTGCAGTCCGGTGATGAGATTGAACAGCGTGGATTTGCCGGCGCCGTTCGGCCCGATGATGCCGAGCGCCTCGCCCGGCGCGACTTCAAGCTCGACGCCATCGACGGCTTTGAGCGAGCCGAACGATTTCGTCAGATTGTTCAACTTCAGGATCACGCGATGGCCGCCCGGACGAACGCCGGCCCTGATCGGACCGGCGCTTGAGATTGTCTCACCCGGATGATCGCATGCGATCGGGTGCAGGTCGCAGGAAGTTTAACCCGGCGTTATGCGATCGGCTCCATTTTGCCGCCGACCGGAATTTCGGGCGCAGTCTTGTTGTCGGTAATGACGATGTCGTATTTCTTTCCATCGCGCAATCGCCACTGACCGCCGACGAGCGGCGTCTTGGCAACGTTCTTGGCGGCGAACGGCGGCAGGTTCTTGCCGTCCCAGGCGATCGGTCCGACAACTGTGTCGAGTTTGGTCGAGGCGATTGCCTTCACGACGGCTTTGTTGTCGCCAACATTGCCGGAGCGCTTTGCCACGTCTGCGGCGAGCTCGAACAGGGCATGTACGAACCCGATCGGCTGGGTCCACTGCTTGCCCGACGACTTTTCATAGGCGTCCGCGATCTGCTTGGCTGATTGTCCGGTCAGGGACGACTTGAACGGATGATTCGGAGTCCACCAGACCTCAGACGACAGGTTGTTGCCATTCTTGCCCAAAGCTTCGAGCGCAACCGGGAACAGAATGGCCTTGCCGATGGAAGCGACCTTGGGTTTGAAACCCTGTTGGGATGCCTGGTTCCAGAAGGTCGTAAAGTCCGGCGGTATCATCACGCCGGTGATGATGTCGCAGTTCGCCTTCTTGAAGGCCGCGATCTGCGCACTGAAATCGTCGGTGAGATTCTGATAGCGGCCCGGATCGGTGAGGGTATAGCCGAGCTTATCGAGCACTGGCGGGAAGCCGACTTGTTTGCTCCCCCAGGCATTGCCGTCGCCGTCGTTGGGAAACAGGCCGCCGACCGATTTGTCGGTTTTAACTTGCGCCCACATGTTGGTGTAGACGGCAATCACGTCCTCAAGGCCCCAGAAGAAGTGATAGGTATAGTTGAACGGCTTCCACGCGGGCGGGCCGCCGGCCGGATCGGCCTGCCGGCCGATGAACCAGGGTTGCCACGGCGCCACGGTCGAAATGCAAGGCACTTCTTCGATCTCGCATTGCGTTGAAACCGGATTCGTCGTTTCCGGCGTGGAAGCAACCAGCATCAGATCGATCTTGTTGGATACGATCAGTTCCTTGGCGACTTCGGCGGCGCGGTTGGGATTAGATTGACTGTCTTTGACGCTGACTTCGACGGGCAGCGTTGCGCCGCCGACTTTGATGCCGGCTTTCACCGTGCTGAGAAAACTCTCGATGACGAATTTATCAGCCTCGGCAAATGCGGAGAGCGGTCCGGTCTGCGGACTGACATAACCGAGCTTGAGGCTTTGTGCGGCTCGCACCGAAGGCGCGAAGACAGAGCCAGTCGCCAGCGCCGCGCCGGTCGCCGCCGACGCCTTCATGAAGCCGCGCCGGTTCACGCGAATGATGTCTGATTTAGCGATGTCTGATTTTTTGGCCATGCCTTCCCTCCCTGCCCGATGAGCCGCCCGTTGTCGGGTCGTGCCGTGGCGTTTCACTCCGATGCGATACCTTCAACTTGCGCCATTCTGCGATGGCCGTTATGTTCGATTATCGAACGAAGGTTCGCCTATGAGTTATGTTAGCGAGCGCGGGATTTCTGTCAATCGCAAGGACAGTGAGGCAGAGCCGGACGACGGTGCGAAGGCGCACGACAAGGAGTTCATGGCGACGCTCGCCAAGGGTCTTGCCGTGCTCGGCACGTTCAACAAAGAACGGCCGACCATGACGTTATCGCAGGCCGCGATGGCGGCCGGACTGTCGCGCGCGACGGCGCGACGCATTCTGCGCACGCTCACCGAGCTTGGTTATGTCGAACAGAGCGGACGCCAGTTTGCGTTGTCGTCCGGCATCCTCAAACTTGGCTTCGCCTATCTGGCGACGCAGAACTGGATCGAGCAGGCCACGCCGCTGATGCGCCAATTGAGCGAGCAATTCCACGAATTGTGCTCGGCGGCGATTTTACAGGGAACCGAGATCGTTTACGTCGCGCGCATTCCGGCAAGCCGGATCATGTCGGTTGCGCTTGCAGTTGGCACCCGGTTGCCGGCATTTCATACAGCGCTCGGCCGCATTCAGCTCGGCTTTCTCGATGATGCGGAGCTGTGGCGGCGGCTCCGCTCGTTGCGCGTCGACGCGCTCACGCCATCAACGATCACTGACGTCCAGGCGTTGTTCGATCGGGTACGCGAAGATCATACGCAGGGATTTTCGATCGTCGACGAGGAACTCGAGCGTGGCTTGCGTTCGATCGCGGTGCCGGTCGTTGACCGTAACGGCCAGGTAGTCGCCGCCCTTAACTTGAGTACGCATTCAACGCGCACGACGCGTAACGAATTGCGCGAGCGCTTTCTGCCAAGCTTGCGCGCGATGGCCGGGCAAATCTCTTCCTCCGTCATCTGACTCGCCGCGCGCCTTGCCTGTCTGCGTCACCCAGAGTATCGTTTTGTCGCGGTCGAATAACGCACGATAGTTCGATAATCGAACAATAAATCAGGGGAGCGCCATGAGTGTAGCCGGCAAGGGCGGCAAGGGAGCGGCATCCAAGCCGGCACATACAGGAAAAGCGGGCGTGACGACGCCACAAACCGGAGCCGAATATCTGGATTCGCTCCGCGACGACCGCACCGTGTTCATCTATGGCGAACGCGTGAAGGACGTGACCACGCATCCGGCCTTCCGCAACACCGCCCGCATGGTGGCGCGCCTTTACGATGCGCTGCACAGCCCAAAACACGCCGGCAAAATCATGGTGCCGACCGACACCGGCAATGGCGGCAAAACTCACGCGTTCTTCAAGGCGCCGAAGACGCTCGACGACCTGCTTGGCCGGGCGGAATGCGATCGCCGAATGGGCGAAGATCACTTACGGCTGGCTCGGCCGGTCACCGGACTACAAAGCTTCGTTTCTGGCGACGCTCGGCGCCAATGCCGAGTTCTACGAGCCGTACGCCGACAACGCGCGGCATTGGTATAAATTCAGCCAGGAGCGCGTGCCGTTCGTCAATCACGCCATCATCCATCCGCCGGTCGACCGCGACCGTCCGCCGAACGAGGTTGCCGACATCTGTTGTCACGTTGAGAAAGAAACCGACGCCGGCCTTGTCGTGTCCGGCGCCAAGGTCGTGGCCACGGGATCGGTGCTGACCAACTACACCTTCGTCGCCCACCATGGCCTCATTCCGGTTCAGGACAAGAAATTCGCGGTGGTGTTCATGGTGCCGACCAGTGCGCCGGGCGTGAAATTTATCTGTCGTACGTCCTACGAAATGACCTCGACCGCGATGGGCAGCCCGTTCGACTACCCGCTGTCGAGCCGCATGGACGAAAACGACGCCGTTTTCATTCTCGACAAGGTCTTGGTGCCTTGGGAAAACGTGTTCGTTTACGGCGACATCGACCGCGCCAATAACTTCTTTCCGCGCACCGGATTCCTGCCGCGCTTCGTCGTTCACGGCTGCACCCGTCTTGCCGTCAAGCTCGACTTCATCGCCGGCTTGTTGCTCAAGGCGGTCGAAGCGTCCGGCACCAAGGATTACCGCGGCGTGCAAGCCAACGTCGGCGAAGTCATCGCCTGGCGTAATCTGTTCTGGGCCTTGTCGGACGCGATGGTGCGCGACCCCAAGCCGTGGATCGGCGACTACGTGCTGCCGAATATGGACCCGGGTAATGCGTACGCGATCATCGCCACCATGGCCTACACCAAGGTCAAATACATTATCGAGCAAACCGTGGCGTCGGGCCTGATCTATCTCAACTCGCACGCGCGCGATTTCAAGAATGCTGAAATCCGGCCGTATCTCGACCGCTATATGCGTGGCTCCAACGGCTACAAGGCCGACGAGCGCGTCAAGTTGATGAAGCTATTATGGGACTGCATCGCTACCGAGTTTGGCGGCCGGCACGAACTCTACGAAATCAATTACGGCGGCTCGACCGAAGAGATCCGCCGTTATTGCCTGTTCGGCGCACAGGCCTCCGGCAATGCCGACCGCTTCAAAGGCTTCGCTGAGGACTGTATGGCGGAATACGATCTTGATGGCTGGAAGGTGCCGGATCTCACTGATCCGGGCGAACTGAGCTATCACGTCATGCGCGGCAAGCAGTAATCATCAAAAGGCGCCTCGGAATAAATAGGCCCCGCGGATTTTCTCCGCGGGGTCTTGGATCGTCCTTAGAGCGCTCAGTTGTCTGCGCGCTTAGTTTTTCGCGACCAGCGGCTTCGGACCTTCCGGTGCCCAGATTCTGAAGCTCATGCGCGCCCATACGTCCAGACCGCAAACCGCGTTCTTGCACTCGACGGTCTGGTCGAACCAAGTCTGGACAGCGACTGGTCCGAAATCGTAGCCCACCAACGCGCCGACGGCGATTTGCGATTGATAGCCGCAGATTGCGGGTGTGCAGGCAACACCAAGGCCCGGCCGATCCGCCGTGGTCTGGGCCTCGAAATAGCCCACAGGACCAATCGACCACTTGCCGATCTTGTAGAGGGCGGTGAGGTCTCCGAACAATTCGTTCCCGGAGACGAAGCCGTTGCCGGCGCCGGCAAGAAACGGCGCGGCCATGGTCACGCCGCGCGAGGCCGTGTTGATGTCATAACGCAAGTTCGCCGACGCCAGCCAATTGGCGTCGAGATAGGAGAGCGCGAAGGCGGGCGCGAACGTCCAGTAGTCCGGATTGAGGTCGACGCTGGCGAACGTGCTGGGCCATTGCGACCCGTCGGGTCCGATGACGTTCAAAGCCAAGGCCGTGAACCAGCCGTGCCCAAGGTTCCACGACAGATCAAGCGGCGTGAACGTCGTGTTGGCGAGTTGGGCGTTGACCGAGCTGGTGGCAAACGGCGGATTCACCGAAGACTCCGCAGTCGCAAGATAGAAGCCCTGCACGACAGCGGCGGCGTAGCTGGCCCCCAGGAAGCTCCAGCCGGGCACCCACAACAGGTTAAAGCCATAGCCGAAGGCAGGCGCGGTTGCAGCGCCCGGTATCTTCTGGTTTCCCAAGCCGGCATTGCCGCCAAGCCCGGTGGCGTTCAAGGCGAACCCACCGTAGAGGCCGGGAGGCGGCAATGCGCCGAGGGGCAGACCTTGCGTCGCGCCGCGCAGATAGTTGGTGAAATCGCTGCCCTCGATAGCAAAGCTTTCGCTCGCCGCAGCGCTGATCAAGAGCGCCGCTCCAAGCGCGCTCAACAAAGTAGTTCTTAGTCGGGCCATTTTGCCCCTCCGCTTTCTCTTCCGAACCCGGCTCTTTGAAGTTTGTGCGGCACAGCATGAAATGCAACGCGGCGGCCCGAACACCCGGGGCAGAAATATCAATTAACTAGGCTAGTTGCAGAAACGCCACATATTTCAATGGGTTATGCTAATCGCTTGGGCATGCGAGCGATGAGAATCTCACCACACTGCACTTCGCATGCGCAGCAATGTTTGGTGGCGGTTTCGTAAAACCATGAAGCGGCGCGCTGCCTTCCGCACCAACGAGCAAACATCCGTCGCATAGCCGAAAAGGCTCGCTGGGGCAGAAGCGGCCGCGAAAAGCGCGGGGCCAATTAGAAAAAGAAAAAGGCCCCGTGGAAATCCACGGGGCCTCAAGAACCAGGACTAGCCGGTGCTTAGTTCTTCGCGACAAGCGGCTTCGGAGCTTCCGGTGCCCAGAGCCTGAAGCCCAAGCGCGACCAGAAGTTCAGACCGTCGATCGCGTTGTTCCGCGAGACGCTGTCGGTGATCCACATCTGAAGATCGACCGGGCCGAAGTCGTAGCCGACCAAGCCGCCCACTGCGACGTTCGACAGCATGCCGCATACCGCAGGTGTCGGGCAGCCGCTATCCTGAGTGGTCTGCTCTTCGAAGTAGCCAACCGGGCCGAACGACCACTTGCCGAGCTTGTAGAGGGCGTGGAAGTCGCCGTACAGCGCGTTGCCGCTGGTCACCGGTCCACCGAATCCGGCGCCTAATACTCTGCCGCCTGACTTGGTGTTGATGTCATAGAAGAAGTTCGCGGCCAAGTTCCAGTTGTTGGCGAGATAAGCGGCCGCAAACGTCGGTTCAAACGTCCAGTAGTCGGGGTTTGTCGAACCGACATACCGCGAGCCGTCCGGTCCCATGAAATTGAAGCCGAGGCTGACGAACCAGCCACCGCCGAGGTTCCACGACAGATCGATCGGGTTCCAGGTGGTGTTGGCCATGTTGTAGCCAGCGGCGACAACCGCGCCGGGAGTCGTATGAGGAGAACGGAGCGCCGGGGCTCGCGGTTAGAACTTGGAATTCATAGAAAGCTTGGACCACCGACATGGCGTAGGTCGCGCCCAAGAAATTCCAGCCGGGCACCCACAACAACGGTATCGCTTGGGCAATTGCCGGCAGGTACAAGTGGGCCGCTTGGTTGCCGGTGCCGTTAGGTCCGACCCCACCCCAACCCAGATAAGCCGTTTCCAGACCGCTGTAGAGGCCGGGCGGCGGCAGTGCGCCCAACGGCAGACCGATCGTGGCGCCGTTCAAGCGGTTTTGGAACGTTCCGGATTCCATCGCTAGCGCTGAGCTTGCCACGCCGCCAATAGCGAGCGCCGCAAGACTGCCCAGCACTACATTTCTCAGTCGGGTCATTTGCCCCTCCACCTGATTTTTCCCCAAACATGCGTGAGAATCGCGCATGCTGCTTGTCTCGTCGGCACAACCTGCCAACTGTCGCCAAGGTCAGCCAATCAGGTTACGAAAGCAATGCTTTGCGGGCTTGGCGAAGGGGGTAAGTGTCATTTACGTGGCGGTAGTTGCAAAAATGCCACGAACCTTAAGCCCACCAAACACGCTAATTGAAGCCTCTGTTTGTCAAATAAAATATAGTAAAATCAAAGCGTTAATTGTACCGCGGCCTGTGCGGTTTGTTGGTGCAGTCGTTCGGCCGTGGCCTCAGGCACGAAGCGTCCCTCCGGGACAAGTAGCCGGTGCACACCAACAATATTGGGACCCGATTCGGCCCACGCCGGAGGCGCGAACGGGGTCCTGCATCTGCGTTCCTGCACCATCCCGCCCCGCATGACCGAAGAACAAAACTGGACCAAACAACAAAATAGTCCCCAGCGAAGCAAACTAAAGGCGTCGTCACGGCTTTTGAAGTGACAGCTTCACCAAAAATCGAGCGTCGGCCAGATTGTTTGTTCGTGCGTGTGGAGCAGCGATGCCAGCCGGCCGATGTGCAGCACGATCGGCGTAACACCGCTGGTATGTTTGAGCGCAAAGATATGGCCGACGAAGAGCGAGTGATCGCCGCAGGCGTGCTGCGCAACCACCTTCGCGGCGATCGTGGAGTTTGCTTGCGCGAGAAGCGGCGTACTGTCGGCGTATTCGTAATGAGGGTCGACGCCTTCCACCGGTCGTCCTGAGAAATGACCGATTAGAGGCTCCTGACCGCGCGCAAGAATATTAACGCCAAAATGGCCGGCCTCCACCAGAAAGGCATGCATTCTCGCCTTTAACGCCACCGAGATCACGCAGAGTGGAGGATCGAGCGAGCCCGACATGAACGCGTTTGCGGTCATGCCGCGAATCTCGTCGCGCACTTGCGTGGTGACGACGGTGACGCCGGTGACGAATGACGCCATGACCCGGCGAAAGCGGTCACGAGTTACAGCGTCGTCGGCGGCGGGATGCGATTCCGATAGGGACATTGCCGAACAATACGAAGCCGGTTGGGACGAGGCAAGGAAGGCCGCCCACTGCGCCTGATTTAAGCCGCCATCCTTGGATGCGACACTCAGGGCGATGGGCTGTTGTTGACGTCCTTGGCCAGCGCTTTTAATGCATCGTCGTAGACCGCGCGAACTTTAGCCGAGTTGACGTCCTCAACTTTCGGAGTGTTGTTCTCAAGCAAGTATACGGCACCGATCAACTTAAAATCCGCGTGGGTTGAGAACATATAAGAACTATTGCCGGTGTGTGCCCAAATAACGAAGTCGTTTGGATTCGCGCGGCTGCGACAGAAGTAGATCCGATGATCCGCGGTAACCACCGAGACGACCGGAAGGGTTTGGGATGGGTCGTTTGACAGGCCAAGATCCTTTGAAATCGGCGCAGCGAATTCTTCCTTAGCGCCGACCTTATCAACGAATTTCAGAATCTTCTGAAGCTGAGCCGCCGAAACAAGCGGAGACCCTTGCGCAGCCGCAAACGTGCTGGCACCGAAAATCATCAGAACCGCTGCAACGAACGATCGCTTCATGCTCAGACCCTACCGCTTCCGACGGACGATCTCATTTGCCTAAACCTGCGACATTCCGGAATGTCTGCGGCAAATTTTAGATTCCGTTCGACGTCTCCTTACCTGCACATGTATGTCAAGCCTTCACCAGTTTACGGCCGGTGACTGCTTCGAGATTCTTGTAGAAAATCTTGTCTTGATCGGTCTTCGACAGATTTTGCTTCTCGAGAATCCGCAACGTCTCGCGCGGAAACATGGTCCCGCCCTCCGGATCGAACGGGCAATCGGAGGCGAACACGATCTTGTCGCGCGGGTAGAAATCAAGACCGGCCTTGGTGGCGGGCTCAGCCGTGAAGGCAGCAGTATCGGCCCAGAAATCTTGCTTGAAATAATCGAGCACGCGTTTTTTCAGGCTCTTGCGCAGCGCCACGTAATCGGCATCCGTCGTGCGCGAACCCATGACGTCGTTGCCGGGCCCGATGCGGCCTTCAAGCATCGGCACGATGCCGCCGAAATGGTGGGTAATGATTTTCAGATTGGGATGGGTATCCATGATCTTTGAGTACACCAGGCGCATCATGGCGGTCGCGGTTTCATACGACCAGCCGAACGTCCACCAGATTTCGTAGAGCGATTTTTCCTCGGATACGTAATCCGGGGTCTCGGCGCCGCGCGTTGGGTGCAGCCAAACCGGAATGCCGAGTTCGTTCACTTTGTCCCAGAACGGCAGGTATTCCGGCAAGTCGATCGGCTTGCCTTTGACGTTGGTGTAGATTTGCACACCGAGTGCGCCGAGTTTTTTGACGGCCCGTTCTGCCTCGGCGGCGCCGGCATCCGGCGCGGCGAGCGAAACGTGCCCCACCCAGCCCGGGAAATGATCCTTCTCCTTCGCGCACAACTCGACGAAACCATCGTTGATGATACGGCAGAATTCGTCGATGTCGGCGGGGCTTTTGGCGAAGCTCTCGATCGTCGGCTGCGGGTATGACAGGATTTGCTGATAATCCTTGTGGCCGTCCACGATCTTCTTGCGAACATCGACATCGTAGAGCGCCGGAAGCGAGCGCACACGCTTGCCCATATCCTTGTAGTCGCCGGCTACCTCATTGAGCTTGTCGAAGAATTTCTTCGGAAAAAAGTGCGTGTACGCGTCGATGCGCATGGGGTTTGTTTCCTTGGTTGGCAAAGGGGCTTCTACAGGGTTTTCAAGCCGGCTTGAATGCGTCCTGGGCGCAGCGCTGCATCGAGCGACGCGCAATGGTGCGGTGTGGAAAGGCTATTGCGGCTGGAAACGCGCCAGCACCGCGGCCGGGATCGGCTGCGGCATAATGCGCCTGGGGTCGTCGGCCTGACCGACCGCCCACATCCGGGTCTCAAAACCTTCGACCGCCAACGCGCCAGCCTTGGTGATCCGGTGCTCAAGCCGGAAGCTCGACTGACCGCATTCAACGAGCGTCGTTTCGATCGCTACTTCGTCGCCGAACCGCGTCGGCTGGCGAAATCGCGCCCGGGTCTCGACCACCGGATGTCCTGCGAAGTTGTAGGCTTTCAGATAGTCGATCTTGTTCATGCCGAGCGCGCGCTCGATCAGAATCGTCGTCGACGTATCGAAAATCTCGAAATAGCGCGGATAGAAGATGATGCCGGCGGGATCGCAATCGCACCATTCAATCCGCACGTTGCGGATATTGCTGAGCATCAGATCGGGCGACAGTGAACCGGCCACGCTTCGCCGCTATCGCGGCGCCATGCGCAAGGCGGCATCGAGACGGACAACCTCGCCGTTGAGGTAGCTGTTCTCAATCATGTGGCGCACCAAAGCCGCGTACTGTGACGGATCGCCGAGCTTTTTCGGGAACGGCAACGAGGAAGCCAGGCTTTCCTGGGCCTCCTGTGAAAGTCCCAGAAGCATCGGGGTCAAGAATATGCCGGGAGCGATGGCGTTGACGCGGACGCCGAACTGGGCGAATTCGCGCGCTGCCGGCATGACGAGCCCGACTATGCCGCCCTTCGACGAGGCATAAGCGGCCTGGCCGATTTGTCCTTCGTACGCGGCGACCGACGCAGTGCAAATGATGATGCCGCGTTCGCCGTCTGCCAGCGGCGCGAGCCCCTGCATGGCCGCCGCGGCGAGGCGCATTACGTTGAATGTGCCGATCAGGTTGACGCGGATAATTTTCTCGTAAAAGTCGAGCGGCATCGGGCCGTCGCGGCCGACGATGCGCTTGGCGCCGCCGATGCCGGCGCAATTGACGACGATGCGCGCTGGACCGTGATCGGCGGCGGCCTTGGCGATCGCGGCTTCGGTCGCCGCGGCGTCGGCGACGTCGCACGAAATCGCGAGGCCATTGATATCGATCGCCACTTCGGCTGCGGCTTTGGCGTTGATGTCGAGGATCGCGACCTTGGCGCCGGCCTCCGCCAGCATCCGCGCCGTCGCGGCCCCAAGGCCGGAGCTTCCGCCCGTAACAATGGCTGCATGTCCACGAATATCCATGATCAACTCGCTTGTGCTTGAGGACTGGTTGAACCGCCGGCGCCGATCACGTGCTCCGGCGGCGGGTCGGCGTAAAGATCCTCGACCAGGCTGGCGCGATGAGTGAGCACCGCGCGCTGGTTGATCGATCCTTTGTCGGTTACCTCGCCGACATCCAGTGATGGCGGTTCGGCGAGCAGAATGGCGCGGCGGATGCGGGCAGACGTGCCGCGCTTGGGCGCCGACAGCTCGGTGAGAAAAGTGGCAAATCTCTTGCGGACGCGCGCATCGCTGAGCACCGATACAGCTCGTGCGTCGGACGCAAGATCGGGCGCAAGCCTCCGGCAGGCGTCGACGTCGGGAATGATCAGGGCTGCGACATCGTCACGATCCGGCGCGGCAAGCACGACATCACGCACAAACGGAGCGCAATGCGCGATGACCTCCGAACGCAACGGTCCGACGCTGACCCAGGTGCCGGTCGCAAGCTTGAAATCTTCGGAAAGACGCCCGTCGAAGATGAGGCCTTTTGTCCAATCGTCCAAATCCTCAAATTTCAGTGCATCGCCGATTTTATAAAAACCTTCTTCGTCAAACGAGCTTTCGGTCAGTGCCGGCGCGCGCCAATAGCCCGGCGTCATGGTCGGGCCTTTGAGCCGTGCCTCGAGCTTGCCCTCGCGTGGAACGAGTTTCAGGGTCACGCCGGGAAGCGGCAATCCCATGTTCCCGACATGGTCCGAATCCCAGCTGCAGAACAGCGCCGATGGTGCCGTCTCCGTCGAGCCGAGGCTTGAGAGAAAAATAATGCGCTCCCCGATCGTATCGGCCGCCAAAGCTTCGAGTTCGTTACGGACGTGTTGCGGCAGGCTCGCGCCTGCATAAAACATCACTTTGAGCCGGCTGAAGAACTTTTCACGAAGCGCCCGATCGGCCTTGAGATGCGGCACGAGCATTTCGAAGCCCTTAGGCACGTTGAAATAGATCGTCGGCGCAACGTCGCGGAGGTTACGCACGGTCTTCTCGATCGCGTCGGGCAGCGGCTTGCCTTCGTCGATGTAAAGCGAGCCGCCATTGTAGAGCGCCATATTGAACGTGAAGTTGCCGCCGAAGGTGTGACTCCAGGGCAGCCAATCGAGCAGTACCGGCGGCTCTTCATTAATAAAACAGAGTGGCGCATGCGCCATCGCCTGGTTGGAGCACAGCATGCGCTGGCTGTTGATCACGCCTTTCGGCTGACCAGTCGAGCCCGATGTGAACAGTATTTTCGCAATCGTTTCCGGGCCGACCTTGGCGTGCGCTGCTTCCACCGGCGGTGTCGATCGTGTGTCCAACAGTTCGGCAAACAAGGTCGCGGGCCGATCCTTCGGAGGGTCTGCGGTGACCACCACTTCGATATCGGGCAGTACGGCTGCGGCGATTGCGCGAGCGAACGCGGTTCCGCTGGCAACGAAGGCGAGACCCGGCGTCAAGATTTTCAGGATGCTCTTGAGTTTTACGAAATCTTGCGAGACCAACGAGTAGGGGGCCGAGATCGGGGCATAGGGAATTCCGACATGCATGGCGGCAAGGCCGAGAAGGGCGTGCTCGATGTCGTTACCGGAGAGAATGGCGATCGGGCGTTCCGGCGAGAGGTTGCGAGTGAGCAGCGCCGCGGCAATCGCGCGCACGGCCGCAAACGCCGCAGCGTAAGTCAGCGTTCGCCACTCGCCCGCGCTGTTACGCTGCGCCAGGAAAATGCGCTCCGGAGCAATTCCGGCCCAATGGGCCAGCCGTTCGGTAAGGTTGTCAGGATAGGGTTCGAGGGTGCGCGGCGAACGCATCAGGATGGCGCCGTCGGCCCGGCGTTCGATCAAAACCTCAGGATAGCCGAGATGAACCGGCCGAAGCGGAGGCTTGCCTGGCGCTGAATACTTTTTGGCGGGCGTCCCGGACATCATACCAGCTACGCGTTACACGGCGCAGTCATTCAACCGCATTTGTCCTATCCGCCTGACATTACTGCCGAACGCCGTCAAGTCGGAAGGCTGGCCGCGCCGCGTCGCTGGTGTTTGACGCTATCGATGCCCGCTCGTAAATAAAACGCACACCCCTGGAGAAACCCGGCTGCGCGATTGAGCCGAAGCCCGCAACCTTAACAACCAACCCTGCAAAGATCGCGGCCCAAGGAGATAGCGATGCGAGAGGTTTTCATCTGCGACGCAGCGCGCACCGCAATCGGTCGCTACGGCGGTGCGCTCGCCAAGGTTCGCACCGACGATCTCGCCGCTGCTCCGATCAGGGCGCTGGTCGCGCGCAACGCCAAAGTTGATTGGTCGCGTCTCGACGAGGTGCTGTTCGGTTGCGCCAATCAGGCCGGCGAGGACAACCGCAATGTCGCGCGCATGGCGCTGCTGCTTGCAGGCCTGCCGGACACCATTCCGGGTGTTACGGTCAACCGCCTGTGCGCTTCCGGCCTCAATGCCGTCGGTGACGCCGCGCGCGCGATCCGCAG
Organism: uncultured Alphaproteobacteria bacterium; assembly: GCA_963727325.1. Taxonomy (GTDB): domain Bacteria; phylum Pseudomonadota; class Alphaproteobacteria; order Rhizobiales; family Xanthobacteraceae; genus BOG-931. Next base: position 48,060 of record CAVSFV010000007.1, on the reverse strand, counting down.
CGGGGAAATGGAGTTCGCCATCGCCGGCGGCGTTGAGTCGATGACGCGGGCACCGTTCGTCATGGGCAAGGCGGCTGAGGCATTCTCACGCACGTCCGAGGTTTACGACACCACGATCGGGTGGCGCTTCGTCAATCCACTGATGAAAGCCCAATACGGCATCGATGCGATGCCTGAGACCGCCGAGAACGTGGCGGAAGAGTTTCAGGTCGCGCGCAAGGATCAAGACGCGTTTGCGCTCCGCTCCCAGCAACGCGCCGGCAAAGCGATCGCCGCCGGCTATTTCGCTGAGGAGATCGTTCCGGTCGAAGCACCCGGCGGCAAGGCTGGTCCCATCGTCGTCGAGAAAGACGAGCATCCGCGTCCCGACACGACGCTGGAAAGTCTGGCGAAGCTCAGGCCGATCGTGCGCAATCCCGGCACCATCACTGCCGGCAATGCATCGGGCGTCAACGACGGTGCGGCTGCTATCATGCTCGCCAGCGAAAAAGCCGTGAAAGAGCATGGGCTTACGCCGCGCGCCCGGGTGCTCGGCATGGCCTCGGCCGCGGTGCCGCCGCGCATTATGGGAATTGGCCCGGTACCGTCGACCCGAAAATTGATGGAGCGGCTTGGCTTCAAGATCGGCGATTTCGATCTCATCGAGCTGAACGAAGCCTTCGCGTCGCAGGGGCTGGCCTGCCTTCGTCAGCTCGGCGTTCCCGACGACGCTGATCACGTCAATCCGCATGGCGGCGCCATTGCGCTTGGTCATCCGCTCGGGATGTCCGGCGCGCGGCTGGCGCTGACCGCCGTGCATGGCCTGGAAAAGCGCGGCGGCAAGCGTGCGCTTGCCACGATGTGTGTCGGGGTTGGTCAAGGTGTGTCGTTGGCGCTTGAGAGAATTTGACGTGAGCGGACGCACGGCGGAACAACGACGAGCAAAACAGGAGAACCCGGCCATGACTTTGCAATTGCCGCCGACGGCCGTCGTGCGGGTTTCGCGGGCTAATTTTGACCCCGCGAACTTCGCGAATGTCAAAGCGATGACCGAGGATACCGGTACGTATCTAATTCCCGCGATCAAAAGGCTACCGGGACTGGCCGGCTATTTTGCCGGCACCTCTTCGACGGGCTCCGCGGTCCATGTCAGCTTTTGGGAAAGCGACGCCCATGCGCAACAGATGGGCCAGCTCAAGGAAATGATCGTCGATGCCCGACGAGATGCCGAGGCTGTGGGGGTGAGTTTCATTCCGATTGTGAATTATCCGATTGATTGGCGCATTTGAGCGAGTGGAGGCCGGCGCGGAGTGTTCAGGCTCCTATTCCAGTGCTTCCGTCCCAAACGATGATGCCGGCGATCCTATTATCTTCGATTAGGAGACTATTTGCGTGCCGATGAGTCCAGGTTACGTTCCGTTCCACCCCAAACCGTCGAAGCCGACGTTCAAACCGCCGCCCGGTGCGGTCGACGCGCATTGCCATGTGTTCGGCCCTGAGAGCAAATTTCCTTACGCGGCGGAACGCAAATACACGCCCTGTGACGCACCGAAGGAGAGATTGTTCGCGCTGCGCGACTTTCTCGGCTTCGACAAGAACGTGATTGTTCAAGCGTCCTGCCACAGCAAAGACAACCGGGCGATGGTCGATGCGCTCGACGCCTCCGAAGGGCGCGCCAAGGGCGTCGCCTTCGTCGGCGAGGAGGTAAGCGACCGCGACCTGAAATGGATGGATGCGGCCGGTGTGCGCGGCGTGCGCTTCAACTTCCTCAAACGGCTGGTCGATTTCACCCCGCGCGACGTACTCACCCGGATTGCGGCGCGGGTCGAGCGACTCGGCTGGCATGTCGTCGTGTACTTCGAGATGCGCGATCTGCCCGAGCTGGAGGATTTTTTCACCTCGCTGCCGACCGTCGTGGTCGTCGACCACATGGGTACGCCGGATGTAAAAAAGGGTGTTGATCACCCTGATAACCAGCGTTTTCACCGTCTCCTTGAACAGCACCAGAACTTTTGGGTGAAGGCCACGTGCCCCGAGCGCATGACCGTCGCGGGGCCGCCGTACGACGACGTGGTGCCGTTCGGCCGGGCGCTGGTCGAAAAATTCCCCGATCGCGTCATCTGGGGCACCGACTGGCCGCATCCCAATGTTCGGGTGGCGCCGGACGACGGCGTACTGGTTGATTACATCCCGAAGATCGCGCCCACTGCCACACTTCAACAAAAGCTTCTGGTCGACAACCCGATGCGGCTTTACTGGCGCTAGTCGCTCTCTTTGCCTGCCGGCAGAAGCCCGATAGCAGTTGCGGCTTAGGGAGGAACACGTGGCGACGTTCGTTCTGGTTCATGGCGCCTGGCACGGTGCGTGGTGTTGGCGCCGCGTCGCCCGGCTGCTTACGCATAGTGGACATGAAGTATTTGCGCCGACGCTGACCGGCGTCGGCGAGCGCTCGCATTTGTTGACGCCCGATGTTGGTCTCGACACCCATGTGCTCGATATCGTCAACGAGTTGAAGTGGCAGGAATTGAACAACGTCGTACTGGTCGGTCATTCCTACGGCGGCATGGTGATTTCCGGCGCCGCCGAGAGAATGGAAAAAGCGATAGCGTCGATCGTCATGCTGGATGCTTTCGTTCCCGAGGACGGACAGGCGATTGTCGATTTGCAGCCGCCCGCGATGCGGGAAACGATAGCCGCTGCGCAACGCACCGGCGCGCAAACTTTGCCGCCACGGTCGGCAGCATTGTTCCACGTCAATGAACACGATCGCGCCTGGGTCGATGCCCAGTGTACCCCGCAACCGTTCAATTGCTTTATCCAGAAGTTGGCGCTGACCGGCGCTCGCGAGCGCATCCCCAAGAAGACCTACATCCGGGCTGCCGGATACCCGAGCCCATCGTTCGATGCTGCGCTGACGACGGCCCGCGCCAAGGGTTGGCGCACCTACGAGGTCCCATGTGGCCACGATGTTATGCTCGACATGCCTGAACGGTTGACCGAGATATTGCAGGAAGTGGCGTGAAGACGTGGATGCCCGGCACGACGCCGGTAATACCGACGATTGGAATGGTTCAAGATTGGGGAATGGTTCGAGACCGCGCGATGACGGCTTACGTTGCCAAGTTTGCCTAAGCTATATATGTGATGCCCCACCGGAAAGACGCCGGAGAAGTTGAGATGGCTCGCAAAGAGCAAGTTTACGACGACATCCCAGGCACCTTCGTGTTCGACGCCGAACGCTCTCGCCAGGGCTTTGGCATCAACATGTTCTGCATGTCGCTGATGAAGGACGAGAACCGCAAGGCGTTCAAAGCCGACGAGCCGGAATACCTGAAAAAGTTCAACCTGACGCCGGAGCAGACCGACGCGATCCTCAAGCGCGATTACAATCGGATGCTGGAACTGGGCGGGAACATCTACTTCACCGCCAAGCTTGGTGCGACCGACGGACATTCATTCCAGCATCTTGCCGCGCTCATGACCGGCAGCACACAGGAGGGCTACGCCAAGATGATGCTCGGCGGCGGCCGCTCCGTCGAAGGCAATCGCTCACGTTCGGGAAAGAACAGCCCGTCCAAGTTTCTCGGCGGCGCGGCGCCGGCCAAAAGGCCGTCGGCAACAAAGCCGAAAGCAAAAGCGAAAATCAAACCCAGTAAATCAAAGTCGAAGTCAGCAAAACGGAAGTAGTGCCGTGGCCAGAATTGTCGCAGGTATCGGATCGTCGCATGTGCCGGCCATCGGCGCCGCGATCGACAACGGCAAGACCGAGGAGCCGTATTGGAAGCGGGTGTTCTCGGGCTTCGAGAAAGTCCAAAGAATGGATGCGCGAGACCAAGCCGGACGTCGCGATCATCGTTTACAACGACCACGCCTCGGCGTTCTCGGTCGAGATGATACCGACTTTTGCGCTGGGCTGCGCCGCGGAATTTCCGCCGGCCGACGAAGGCTGGGGCCCGCGCCCAGTTCCGGTGGTGGAAGGCTATCCGGCGCTGGCGACCCACATCGCGCAGTCGGTCATTCTCGATGAATTCGATCTCACCATCTGCAACAAGATGGAAGTCGACCACGGCATGACCGTGCCGATGAATCTGCTGTTCGGCAAGATCGACAAAAATGGACACTGGCCGTGTCCGGTAATTCCGCTTGCGGTCAACGTCGTGATGTATCCGCCGCCGACCGGCCACCGCTGCTACATGCTGGGCAAGGCGATCCGCAAGGCGGTTGAATCCTACCCCGAGGACCTCAAGGTCGTGATCTTCGGCACTGGCGGACTGTCGCACCAGATTTCCGGTCCGCGTGCCGGCCTGATCAACAGCAAGTGGGACAAGGCTTTCCTCGACAACCTGTCAAAAAATCCGCAAAAGCTCGCCAAGATTCCGCATCTCGAATACATGCGCGAAGCCGGCGCCGAAGGCATCGAGATGGTGATGTGGCTGATCATGCGCGGCGCGCTCGACGACAAGGTCGACGAGGTCTACCGCTTCTATACGGTGCCAGCCTCGAACACCGCGGTCGGGCACATCATTCTGGAAAACCATCGGCGCGGCGCGAAGACGCCTGTCAAGCACAAGCGCGCGGCAGTGCGCGCCAAGATCCATCGGGTGCGCAGCTAACCGTCATTGCGAACAGCCAAGCGGGACAATCCAGTCTCGGGGCCTTTCGCGTGGAATGACGGGGCGTTCCGGCGCGTCGCCTGGAACGGGCTTTGAGAGGTAGCAGATGAAGATTTGTGTAGCGGGGCAGGGGGCGTTCGGCCAGAAGCATCTCGACGCGCTCAAGCGTATTCCCGACGCCGAAGTCACATCGCTCGTCGGTGGCAACCAGGACGCCACCGCGGAAATCGCAAAGAAATACGGCATCCCGCACTACACCGGAGATCTTTCCGAGGGCATCAAGCGTGCCGATGCGGTGATTCTGACGACGCCGACCAAAATGCACTTTCGCCAGGGCGAGCAGGTGATGCGCGCGGGCAAGCATGTGCTGGTGGAAATACCCGTCACCGACAGCGTCGAGGATGCCGAAGCTTTGGTGCGCATCGCCAAGGAAACCGGTGTCGTCGCCATGGCGGGCCACGTGCGGCGCTTTAATCCCAGCCATCAGTACGTTCACAAGAAGATCCAGAGGGGCGAGCTGAAGATCCAGCAGATGGACGTGCAGACCTATTTTTTTCGACGCAAGAACATGAACGCGGCCGGTCAGCCGCGCAGCTGGACCGACCACCTGTTGTGGCATCACGCGGCGCATACCATCGATTTGTTTCAGTACCAGACCGGCGAGACCATCTCAGATTGCTATGCGGTCCAGGGGCCGATCCATCCGCAGCTTGGCATCGCCATGGACATGGGCATCGTCGCCAAGGTCCCCTCCGGCGCCATTCTGACGCTATCGTTGTCGTTCAATAATGACGGGCCGCTGGGCTCGTTCTTCCGCTACATCTGCGACAACGGCACGTTCAGGGCGTATTACGACGATCTCTCCGACGGCAAAGACCAAAAAATAGACTTATCGAAAGTCGACGTTTCGATGGACGGCATCGAGCTCGAAGATCGCGAGTTCATCGCTGCGATCAAAGAAAAGCGCGAGCCGAATTCAAGCCTGGCGCAGGTGCTGCCCTGCATGCACGTCCTCGGCAAGCTCGAGCGTATCGTGGACCCGCAGCGTAAGGCGCACGCCTAGTTTTTGGTGCATCGGCGCGGCGGAATGCTCCAGCCGCGAGCAGCGATGTTCGCACAAGGCGAAGGCTCGGGGCTTAGTACTTGAATTGTTCCCATACCAAAGGTGCCCATTTTTGCGGGCAAAACCGGTCAACGGCCTTTGATAATTCAATAACCGATCCCATTTTTGTCAGATCGGGGGCGAAACCATTTCAGCGGCGATAAATTATGACACATTCAGATCAAGACCTCCGCGGCCCCGGGTCGGACAGTGCGCAAGGTGTTGAGCAGAAGGTGGTGAACCTGGCCCTCCAGGGCGGTGGTAGCCACGGTGCCTTCACTTGGGGTGTGCTTGATCGATTTCTCGAGGAAGAGCGGCTGAAGTTCGAAGGCGTGACCGCGACAAGCGCCGGCGCCGTCAACGCGGTTGTGTTGGCTGACGGCCTCGCGGCGGGCGGTCGCGAGGGAGCGAAGAACGCGCTGCGCGTTTATTGGGCAAAAGTGGCCGCTTTGTCGTCTCGCGGCGTCTTTCAGCCTTCCGTGTTCGACAAAACGAATCCGAGCCATGGCCTGGAACACTCTCCCGGTTACGTATTCATGGAATCGCTGACATATTTTGCTTCGCCCTATCAGATCAATCCGCTCAACTACAATCCGCTCAAGGATTTGCTTGAGGAGACCGTCGACTTCGAGCGCGTACGCCAGCAACAATTAGTCAAATTATTTATTTCCGCGACCAACGTGGAGACGGCCAAAGTCAAAATTTTCGAAGGCAGGGAACTTCACGCCAACCATGTGCTCGCTTCGACATGCCTGCCACTGATGATGCAAGCCGTCCAAATCGAGGGCGAGTGCTATTGGGACGGCAGCTTTTCAGGGAATCCGGCGCTGTTTCCGTTGCTCTTAAACTGCGACGCGACCGACGTCATGATGGTCCACATTACGCCGGCCGAGCGTCCCGGGGTCCCGACCACGTCGCCGTCGATCATGAATCGGATGCAGGAGATCAGCTTCAATACCTCGCTCATCCGGGAAATGCGGACGATCGCCTATCTGAACCGGCTGATCGACGCCGGCAAGGTGGACGGCGGCAGGCGTACGCTGGTCCACTTGATCGAAGGCGAGGATTTGATCAGGAAGCTCTCATGGTCGAGCAGACTGAACGGCGATTGGGATTTCCTGGTCCATCTTCACGGCATGGGTCGCCGGCTTGCGGACAAATGGCTTGCGGCAAATTTCGATCGCATCGGCGTCGTATCGACCGTCGATCTTCAGGAAAAATACTTCTGACCCGAAGTCTCGATTGGCTCGCCGTTGGCTTATGACCACCTCCGGAGCGGCGATGGTTAATCGGGTCTTAACCTCGCCGCTCCTATGGTATCGCAGTCGCTGGTGCGGCGGGCGGCCCCGCTGTTGATTGATGTATAGGATGACCCGCCAGGCTTCTCCTTCGCCCGCTCGGGCGCAAGACGCGCGCTCGCCGTTCGTGCGCTTGCGCGAACTTCTCGGCGATATGCCGCCTGGCATGCCGGCGATCAGCATGGCGGTCGGCGAGCCGCAGCATCCGATTCCGCCCTTCGTCGGGCCGGTGATCGCGGCACACATCGATGAGTTCGGCCGCTATCCGATGAACAAAGGCCTCGACGCTTTCGGTGAGGCGGTGGCGAACTGGTTGAACCGCCGTTACACGCTTGAGCGCCCGGTCGATCCGTCGACCGAAGTGCTGGTGCTCAACGGTACGCGCGAAGGGCTTTTTCTGGCCGCGATTGCCGCGAAAAACTGGGTGAAGCCGCGCGCCGGCCGCCCGGCCGTGCTCATTCCCAATCCGTTTTACGCCGCTTATTCCGCCGGAGCGATTGCCGCCGATTGCGAGCCGGTTTATTTGCCGGCGACGGCGGCGACCGGCTTTCTACCCGACCTCAACGCCTTGAGTGACGACCTGCTCGCGCGCACGGTGGCCTTCTATCTGGCGTCGCCATCGAACCCGCAAGGCGCCGTGGCCGACCGTGCCTATCTCGGCAAGCTTGCTGCGCTGGCGCAGCGCTTCGGTTTCGTCGTGTTCTGCGACGAATGCTATTGCGAGATTTACAGCGACCGTCCTCCGCCGGGAATGCTCGAAGCGGCAGCGCCGGATTTCACCAACGCGGTGGTGTTTCATTCGCTGTCCAAGCGCTCCAGCCTGCCAGGCCTGCGTGTCGGTTTCGCCGCGGGCGACCGGCGCTTTCTTGCGGCGTATCTGGAGTTGCGCAATGTCGCCGCGCCGCAGGTGGCGATGCCGGCGCAGCGTGTTGCGATCGCTGCCTATAACGACGAGGCTCACGTTGACGACAATCGGCGCCTCTATCGCGAGAAATTTGATCTGGCCGATCAAATCGTCGGCGATCGCTATGGCTATCGGCGGCCGCCCGGCGGCTTTTTTCTCTGGCTCAATGTCGCGGCTCAGGGCGGCAGCGAGGCGGCCACGCTCGCCTTGTGGAAGGAGGCCGGCGTGCGCGTCGTACCGGGCCGTTATCTCGCACGCGAACAGGCTGACGGCAGCAATCCGGGCGCCGACTATATCCGTGTCGCCATGGTACAGGGCAAAGATATCACCGCCGATGCGCTGCACCGCCTTGTCGCGGTGCTGGGTTAGGTGGAGAGGCAAGCGCGATGTCGATGATCGATCGCAGCCTCGATGGAATGGCTTTTCTCTCCGGCCAGCTCGGTGCCGTTCTGCAGCGGCGCTTGCGCGAGCTGGGCGGTATTGCGCTCCTCAGCCTCGCCATGATCGCGGCGCTAGCGCTTGCGAGCTGGTCGGTCGACGATCCTTCGCTCAGCCACGCCACCGATGCTCGCGTTCACAATCTGCTGGGCCGCCCCGGCGCAATCGCCGCCGACCTGATGATGCAGCTTTTGGGGTTGGGATCACTGGCGCTGCTATTGCCGATCGCGGTGTGGGGCTATCGGTTGCTCGGCCATCGGCCGCTTCGCCACGAGCGGCTGCGCGTGTTGCTGTGGTTGTTTGGCGCGGTACTTGCGGCTGCGTTTGCATCGTCTCTGCCGCGCGGTGTCCGGTGGCCACTGCCGTGCGGATTGGGCGGCGTGGTCGGAGACGCGATTCTCCGCTTGCCGGCTGCGCTATTCGGCACGCGGCTCACTGGCACGTATGGTCTCATCGCTGCGAGCGTGCTTGGTGTCGCCGCACTTGCCGCTTTCGGCGGCGCCGCGGGAATTTTACTGCGCGGCGCGCGGAGCGAAGAGGAAGAGCCGGCCGAGGCTGACGACGACGACGAGGCCGACGACGGCGCGTGGATTTCGCTCGGCGGCCTCATGCACACCGTCTTGAGCTTCCGTTCGCGGCTCACGCGAATGTTTCGCCGCGCGGCGCGTCCGTCGACACAAGCGCCCGGATCGGGACGCGGCGACGCCTCAGGCGCAGCGCCGGGTTGAGCCGCGCTTAGACGGCCCACGACATTCGCGTATCGGGGAAGAAGACGACGACGAGTTCAGAAGACGAAGACGGCGATGAGCCTGCCCCGCGCGCCGCGCGCAAGCCGCGCGCGACGATAAAGCCGACGCGCCGCTCCAACGGCGGTTACGTTCTGCCGCCGCTCGATCTGCTCAGCCAGCCGAGCAAACTCGGCCGCGCCACCGTCAGCAGCGACACCCTGCGGGAGAACTCCACGGCGCTGGAAGGCGTACTGGCCGATTTCGGTGTGCGCGGCGAGATCATCAAAGCGCGGCCGGGGCCGGTGGTGACGCTTTACGAGCTGGAGCCGGCGCCCGGCATCAAATCCTCGCGCGTCATCAGCTTGGCCGACGACATTGCCCGTTCCATGAGCGCACTGTCTGCGCGCGTTGCCGTAGTTTCCGGGAGAAATGCGATCGGCATCGAACTGCCGAACGCCGTCCGCGAGAAAGTTTTTCTTCGTGAACTGCTGAATTCGCGCGACTACGCCGACACGAGCGCACGGTTGCCGCTCTGCCTTGGCAAGGCGATCGGCGGCGAAGCGGTGCTGGTCGATCTGGCGCGTATGCCGCATCTGCTCATCGCCGGCACCACCGGTTCGGGCAAATCGGTCGCGATCAACACCATGATCCTCAGCCTGGTTTATCGGCTGCATCCGGACCAGTGCCGCCTGATCATGGTCGATCCGAAGATGCTGGAACTCTCCGTCTATGACGGCATCCCCCATTTGCTCACGCCCGTCGTCACCGACCCGAAGAAAGCCGTGGTCGCGCTCAAATGGGCGGTGCGCGAAATGGAGGAACGCTACAAGAAAATGTCGAAGCTCGGCGTCCGCAATATCGACGGCTATAACGCGCGCGTTGTCGAGGCGAATGCCAAGGGCGATAAGCTCTCCCGCACGGTGCATACCGGCTACAATCGCGAGACTGGCGAAGCTATCTACGAAAACGAAGAGCTCGATCTCGAGCCGCTGCCCTACATCGTCGTGATCGTCGACGAGATGGCCGATCTCATGATGGTCGCCGGCAAGGACATCGAGGGAGCCGTGCAACGGCTGGCGCAAATGGCGCGCGCAGCCGGCCTGCATGTCATCCTGGCGACGCAGCGGCCATCGGTCGACGTCATCACCGGCACGATCAAGGCCAACTTCCCGACCCGCATCTCCTTTCAGGTCACCTCGAAGATCGACAGCCGCACCATTCTCGGCGAGCAAGGCGCCGAGCAGCTGCTCGGTCAAGGCGACATGCTGTACATGGCCGGTGGCGGACGCATCAGTCGCGTCCACGGACCGTTCGTGTCCGACGAGGAAGTTGAAAAGGTGGTGCGGCATCTGAAGGCGCAGGGCGTGCCGCAATATCTTGAAGCGGTCACCGCCGAAGAGCCGCAGGACGAAGACGGCAATCCGGTCTTCGACGCCACCGCGATGGGCGCGCCGGAGGGCGGCGACCTCTACCAGCAGGCCGTGCAGGTCGTGACGCGCGACCGCAAGGCGTCGACGAGCTACATTCAGCGCCGTTTGCAGATCGGCTACAATCGCGCCGCATCGCTGATGGAGCGCATGGAAAAGGAAGGCGTCGTGGGGCAGCCTAATCACGCCGGGAAAAGGGAAATCCTCGTCGAGGCTGCCGAGGACGATTCCTATTGAGAATCGACCGATCGATCTTTAAGCGAGTTTTCCCAGCCGTGAATTCGCCATATCGTATCGTTAGCAGTCCAGCGCGATTCAAAGCGTACGCGCGAAGGTACGGGAGCCGAAAAAGATGACGGGACGGGGCGCGCGGACGATTATTTTGACGGCAGCGTGTGTCATGTGTGTTGCCGCCTCCGCTCTGGCACAAGACGTGCCGCTGCCGACGCCGCGTCCGAAGGCCGGGTCGGTGACGCCGGCCGCATCGCCGGTCCCCGCAACGCCTGCGGCCGCGCAGAAGGGATTTTTTCCGTTCTCAAACTCGTCGGCGAATAACACCGGGACGAGCCAGGCGACCGCCTTCGACGCCAATCAGCGCGCGCTCCTCGACAAAGTCAGCGGGTATCTGTCCAGTGTGCAGACGCTGGTCGGAAATTTCGTGCAGATTGGTCCGGACGGGCGGCGGCTGGAAGGAACATTCTCGATTCAAAAGCCCGGCAAGGTCCGCTTCCAGTATAAGCCGCCGAGTCCGATCGATATCATCGCCGATGGCTCCTCGGTCGTCGTGCGCGATCGTTCGCTCGAAACCACCGACTTCTATCCGCTGTCGCAAACGCCGCTGCGCTACCTGCTGGCCGACCGGATAGATCTGTTGCGCGACACCGACGTTGTCAGCGTGTCGGCTGACGACACTTTCATCACCGTGGTCATCGAAGAAACGCAGATCATGATCGGTACCAACCGGTTGATGCTGATGTTCGATGCCAAAACGCTGGCGCTCAAGCAGTGGACCGTCACCGATCCGCAAGGCCTGGATACCACCGTCGCTGTCTATAATCTCGACTTGGCGAAGAAGCCCGATCCGAACCTGTTCGTGATCAATTATCAGACCAATTTGAAGTAGTCTGACTCACGGTGCAGCTTTGGCGGCTATGCCGTACCGTCCTGGTGCGATGACGCCGTTTGGATCGAGCGCCGTTTTGATGCCGATACACGCATCGCGGAATGCCGGCGTGGCCTGCTGCATGTGAAAGTCGTGATAGTCGATCGGCGCGCGGCCGACGAACACGCCGCGCGCGACGACTTCTTGCGACATCTTCCGATAGCAGGCGTCGGCGCGCGCCCGCTCATCGGCATCCTCGCGATTGAATGTGATCACGTGCAAGCCGCGCGCGAAGCGCGCGCTGCAGACGTTCATGGCGGTGTAGTCGAGGCCGAATTCCACATAGATGTTCCGGCACAGGTGCTGAAACTCGTTGGCGATGCGGCCATCCATCGGCGTTCCTGGCGCGAACCAGATATTGCCGCCGCCTGGGCGCCATTTGAGCAGCCCAAGTTCGCCCAGGCTTGGAATGCCGGAAAAGGCGTTGATCGCAGTCTGCAGCGGCGGAATGGCGACCGCATCATCATGCGGGATATAGCGGGCCTTGCCGCCTTGCGCGAACAGGTCACGGACCCGTTGGATTTGCGGTTCGATCGCCGCGGCGTTGGGACCATAGAACGCGCCGGAGACATTCCAGGCGCCGACGCCGTGGTGCTCGCGGAGTTTGCGCCTTCCGTCATCGGAGATCGAGCGCTTGCCGCCGCTCGCCTTGTATTCCGGGTTCTCGCCCTCGGAGCCGCACAGATAAAGATCGTTGGCGACGCGGAATAGCGTCGGCACAAAATTCGACATTTTCAACGGGCGGCAAAGCTCGATGATCGCTTCCAGATCGTCGTCATCGGGGAACGCGAAGTGAAACGAGCGTACCGCCGGCGGCCGCGGCATCAGCCACAAGCCCATGCGGGTGACGATGCCGTAGTTTGACTGGGCGAAAAGCCCGTCCAGGATCGGTCCGAAACTGTATTTCGACGTATGCCAGTTGACGAGATCTTTGGACTCAATCGAGCCGTCGCCGGTGCGCAGCACGTCGCCATTGCCGAGGACGATCTCAAGTCCGCACGAAAAACCGAAGTGATCGAAATAGGGCGAGTAGCCGGCGCCCTTGTCGAGCGCGTTGCCGATCATGCCGCCTTGGGGCGGGCCGGAAGTGACGTCGAGCATCAGCCGGTTGCCGCGCCGGACCAGCTCGTCATAGAGCATCTGGTAACTCACGCCGGGCTCAACGACGGCGAAAGCGAGCTTTTCGTCGATGTCGAGTATGCGATTCATGCGCCGGCCCAAATCGACCACGACCTGACCCGCCGTTGTCGCCGATCGCGTGCCCAGCCCGATGTTGCTGCCGGTGCTGATCGGATAGAGCGGCACCTTATGTTTATTGGCCGCGCGCACAATCGCCTGCACGTCGGCAGTGGACGCCGGATAGATCACGCCGGCCGGCGGGCGGTCGCCGCCCGGCATCGTGTTCTCGCCATAACGCCGGATGGTTTCTTCGGACCGGTTGATACCTTCGGCGCCTAGAAGCTCGCCGATTGCAGAGAAGAATGCGTCGAGATTTGCGGTGCTCATTGAAAACCTCGTTTGTGTCATAGCGCGCAAACGCACGTTCACCAGATGGCGGTTGGGTTTGGATCAGCCGGCGACGGCAAGCTGCCGGGGGTGTTTTGTTCAGAACGCGCCGCCGCCCGCTTCGGTTGGCGCAACTTCCTCTTCTGCAAAGCCGGCGGCATCGGCCCGCCGGTGGCCCAATCGAGTAACTCGACTGTGTGAACAACAGGCGCACGTGCAAAGCGCCCGATCTGCACCATGCATCCAAGATTGCCAGCGGCGACAATATCCGCGTCGACGCTGTCGATATGAGCGGCCTTGCGTTCGCCGAGCGCTACGGCGATGTCCGGCTGCAGCAGATTGTAAGTGCCGGCTGACCCGCAGCAGAAATGTCGTTCGGGCACGTCCACGACCTCAAAGCCCGCGCGCGCGAGCAAAAGCCGCGGCTGCCGTTCAACACGCTGGCCGTGCTGCAGCGAACAAGCATCGTGATAGGCGACCCGGTATGGCTCGACATCGCAGGCCGGCAGCCCGAGCTCGGCGACAAGCTCCGTGATGTCTCGCGCCAATGCGCCGATCTTTTTTGCCGCCTCGCCCCCAACCAAGTGCGGGTAATCTTTCACGGTGGTGCCACAACCCGAGGCGTTGATGACAATAGCGTCGAGCCTACCGGTCAATTGCTCGCTCCACGCGGTGACGTTCGCCTCAGCCAGCGCCTTGGCTTGCGCCTTGCGGCCCATGTGAAGCGGCAGCGCGCCACAACAGCCGACACCGGCTGTGACGACGACCTCGCAGCCGCACCGCTGCAAGAGGCGGATGGTCGCCGCATTGATATTACGATCGAGCGCTTGCTGCGCGCAGCTCGGCAATAAGGCGACCCGCATTTTCCGTTGCCCTTTTGCCGGATACGTCGCGGGCTGCAGAATTTCTGCGGCCGGCGGCCGGCTGGCGGCGAGCTCGATGAGGTTGCGCAGGCGCTGCGGCAGCACACCGGCGAGGGGCAGTGCCAGCCGCGCAAGCGAAAGCGCGAACGCAAAGCGTTTCGGATACGGCAGCAGTTCGGCGAGCATGCGCCGAAGCAGTCGCTCGCCGAGCGGACGGCGATAATTCTCTTCGATATAGGCCCGCGCTATGTCGATCAGATGGACATAGTCCACTTTCACTGCGCACGTCGTCATGCACGACAGGCAAGATAGACAGCGATCAAGATGGTGCACCGTTTTTGCTTGCGGCGTGCCGCCTTTTTCCAGCATCGCGCGAATAAGATCGATGCGGCCGCGCGGCGAATCGTTCTCGTCGCGGAACAGCACATAGGTCGGGCAGGTCGCCGTACAGAAGCCGTAGTGCACGCAGGTTTTGAGAATGCCGTCCGCTTTGGCGATCTCAGGCTTCGCGAGCTGTTCAAGCGTGAAAGATGTTTGCACGTCGGTGGAACTGTCTGCCGAAAACGCGAACGCTGGTTCTAGCGCTCCGGAAACCTGTGTGTTGGGTTAGACGTCCGGCGGCCCGAGCTCAGATCTGCCAAGACAGCTCACGCCACTCCCGGCGCAGCGCCTCGCGAATGGCGCGCTGGTCCCGCTCCGGACGTCCGGCCTCGAAACTGACAGCCAGCGCCAGTTTCTCATCGTGTTCGCCGTGCAGCAGCGGCGCCGCGCAACAATTGAGAAATGGATCGATCTCGCCTTCTTCGGCGTACATGCCGTTGCGGCGTCCTTCTGCAATCGCCGCACTGACATCCGCCCAGGTTGTTTTTGTACGGGGAGTAAAGGCGGGGAAGGGTTCGGGCGGCAGCAATGACGGCGCTTGGGCTCGCGGCAGACCGCCAAGCAAAGCGCGTCCCGCCGCCGTCGCCCAGAGCGGATAGCTCGGGCCGATCTCTCCAGCCACCATCGCGCGCCGGTTGCCGGCGAGCCGGGCCACAGTCACCGCTTCCGAACCGATCAGTTGCAGGAGATAGACGGTTTCACCGCAACTGTTGGCGATCCGCGCCATCGGCGTAGCCGCGATCTGCATCAAGCGATCTACCCAGCCCGTCGCCAATCGCAACGACCGTGCGCCAAGCGTGTAGCGGCGGTTCGGCGTCCGGCTGGCATAGCCGCGCGATATCAGCGTCGCCAGCAGTCGTGATGCGGTTGCCGGATCGACGCCAAGATGGGCGGCCGCGTCGGCGACGCGGATACCGGCCGGAGCGGCGCGTTGCATGATCTCCAGCAGATCGAGTGCGCGACCGACGCAGCGGATTTCGCCGTTGTCCCCGGTCCCTCGATCTTCACTCATCGGACTCACCCGCTGGCCGGCGCCGCGTCTGCGAACTTGGGTATGACCTTCTCGCCAAACAGACGAATGCTTTCCAGCATGCGCTTATGCTCGGTCATGCCAGCATACATGATGAAGATAATGTAGTCGACGTTGAGCGTATCTTTCAGGCGCTGGATTTCCTCGCCGACTTCGTCGGGTGTGCCCACGATCTGCATCCCGCTCGCGAGCATTTGCTCGAAGGTTTTTGGAACCGGCCCTTCCTGGCCTTTCATCCGCAGCGCTTCGAAGAAACCGAATTCGCCGAGCCAGTGGGTCCAGAAAGCCGACCCCTGCCGCGCGGTCTCCATCGCTTCTTCGTGCGTGCGCCCAACAGCCACGTTGCGGCAGAGAACCATGCCGCCCTTGGTCGAATATTCGCCGGATCGAAGTTTGCGGCCATGCTTGGCCGCCTCATCGACGTAAGTCTGGAACACCCAGCGCACGATATCGAGGTCGGCGGCAAGCGTGACCACCGAGGCGCCGATCCGGGCCGACCAATTGATCGTCTCGGGACTCTGGCTCAGTGTCGTAAACAGCGGCGGGTACGGCAGCTGCCTGGGTTTTGGTACGGTTGCCACGCGGGTCAGGATACCGTTCTCGACACCGGCATTCAGCCGCGTCGAAATCGGATGCTTCCATTCCAGACCGCGCGGCGGCACTGAGATGAACTCGCCCTCATACTCAAACAGATCTTCTGTCCAGGAGCGGCGCATCACCTCGAACCACTCCTCAACGATTTTTCTGTTGACGGCTTCGACCTCCTCACGCCCGGTGCCGGCGGCATTGGCGCGGTAATGCTGGCCCATCACGCCGACCGAACGAGGCTGATAGCCGCGGCTCAACCCGACATCGAGGCGTCCGCCGGTGAGATGGTCCGCCATCGCGATATCCTCGGCGAGTCGCAGCGGATTCCAGTTCGGCAGTACCAGCCCCATTTGCCCTTGCCGCAGCCGCTTGGTGTGCTGCGCGAGGTAGACATTCAACATCAGTGGGTCGTGACGGTTTCACCATACGTAGGATGGATTGTGTAGGTGCGAAAGCCATCGTTTTGCTGGGCTTTGTCCGAAAGCGCACCTTTTACGGCCTGCCGTCGCTCCGCTTGAAGTAGCGCAGGTCGGGCGGTGACTGGTTCTTGCGGGCCGGCATCAGCAGTCCGTCGGCGCTCAGGTAATAGTTGTCGCCGCCGATCAGGACGTGCGGATTGTTCTCGTTGCACAAGAACTCGATCCAGACCGGCTTGTCAGCTTTCGCGCGGCGATAGTTACGCACCACCGTCCAAGGACGGCTGAGGGCGTGATCGATGGTCGTCAACTCGTCATGCAGGATGTCGGGATTGTCCTTGTCGAGATAGAAGCGCTCCTTGAAGATCGACTGATTGTCGACGTGGAGCGGGATGCCGCCTTCGTCGAAATAGCGCGGGCCCTTGAAATTGCGGGTCTCGACTTCGAGCACGTCGTAGGTGCCGTCGCCGTCCACATCGATCCACCGGCCGACCGAATAGCCCTGCCAGGTCGGCTCGACGTCGGCAAAGTCGCGATCGTCGGTATAGACGCGCCGCAACGCGTCCATAAATCCTTCGAGCACATAGGTCGTCTTCGGCGTGACCACCAATTCGATCGGCAGGAAGCCGTACATCATCATCGGCATCCCATAGGGCAGGCAGGTCCAGCCAAGAAATTTGCCGTGGCCGCCGTTCTCCTGGTCCTTGATGTTGGCGTCGAGGATCGCCTGGTACTCGGGCGTCAGCGGCGCCTGCTGGTATTTGCCCCAGCCCTTGGTCGGATCGTAGGACGGCTGGCCGGGAAGGCCTGGAACCGCAATGCGCGCCCACTGTCCGCTGAAATCGGGATACTTTGGTTCGGCAAACGCCGCGCCGGCCGTCGTCAACAGGACCGCACCTGCTGCAACCCTTGCGAGCGCGGCAGCAACATTGATCATGCTATTCTCTCCCATCCCGATTGTTCTTCCGATCGACGGCGAAGCCCGAGATGGCTGATAGCAAAAAGGCGTATGCGGCGCCACGGACCCGCACGTGAACCTGTCCTTCCAGAACGTTGCCGTCATGGGCGCGGGCGCCGTCGGATGTTATTTCGGCGCGATGCTCGCGCGCGCCGGCGCGAAGGTGACCCTCATCGGCCGCCAAGCGATGGTCGATGCGGTTGCGCGCGATGGGCTGCGGATCGAGCGCGCGAGCGGGACCGAACGCATCGCACTTGCGGCGACGACCGATCCGGGCGCTGTCGCCGGCTGCGGGCTCGTGTTGTTCAGCGTGAAGTCATCGGCGACGGCGGACGCCGCGCGCGCGATCGCGCCGCACCTCACAGGGGGCGCCGTCGTTCTCGGGTTGCAGAACGGCGTCGAGAACTTCGATCAGCTGCGCGCGGTGATCGCAAACCCGATCGTCGCGGCGGTCGTCTACGTTGCGGTCGAAGTCGCGGCGCCCGGCGTCCTGCGCCACAACGGCCGAGGCGATCTTGTCATCGGCCAGCCTCGCGAAACGGACCAGGCGTTGCTTGGTCATCTCGCGGCACATCTTGCTGACGCGAAAATCCCGACGCGCGTCACTGACAATATTGACGGCGAGCTGTGGTCGAAGCTCATTCTCAATTCCGCCACAACGCCATCTCGGCGCTCACGCGCAGCAAATACGGCCCGATGGTTGGTGATGACGGATGCGGTGACCGAAATTGTGGCGCTTGCGCGCGCCAAGGGCGTACGGCTCGTGATGGACGATCCTGTCGACACGACGTTCCGTCTTGCCGACACTATGCCGGAGGCGGTGTCTTCGACCGCGCAGGACTTTGCCCGCGGCCGCCCGACCGAGATCGATCATCTCAACGGCTACATCGTGCGCGAAAGCGAGGCGCTGGGCCTTGCCGCGCCCGTCAACCGCACGCTCTACGCGCTGGTCAAGCACGCAGAACAGATCGCACGTTCACCTTCCCCTGGAGGGGGAAGAGCCCGCCCCGGACTTGATCCGGGGTCGCCCGCGCGGAGCGCGGGCCGGATGGGGTGACAGCGGTGCAACATGCGAGACGCCGAATGTTCGGCACCGCTGTCACCCCACCCCGGACCCTCCCCATTCAGGGGAGGGTGAAGGATTTGTCGCGATAGATTTCGCGGCCGCCGACATAGGTGAGCAGCGCGCGCATCGACGGAATCTTCGCCTCGGCGACCGTCAGGAGATCGTCGGACAGCACCGCGAAGTCGGCGAGCTTGCCGGGCTCGATCGAGCCTTTGATGGCGGCCTCGCCGGTGAGGGCGGCATAGTTGATGGTGATCATGCGCAGCAGCGCGTCGCGCGACGGCACGCGCTCGCTGGCGCCATAGACGCCGTCCGAAATCGTGTCGCGGGTGAGGAAGTGATAGAACGCGAAGAACGGGTTGAACGGCACCACCGGCAAGTCGGTGCCGCCGACCACCAGGAAGCCGGCATCAAGATAGGTCTTCACCGGGGTGACATGGCTCGCCCGCGCCGCGCCGAGATAATTCTTCAACGCCGGCGCCGCGAGATAGAGGTGGTCCTGCACTGACAGGATGAGATCGAGCTTCTTCATGCGGGCAAGCTGCTCGGGGCGCGACACGAACAGGTGCTCGATCGCCCAGCGCTTGCCGATGATCGGATGCTCGGCGTTCGCCGCTTCATAGGCGTCGAGCACCTCGTCGATCGCGGCGTCGCCCACCGCGTGTGTCGTCGCGCGCCAGCCGAGATCGTTGATCGTCTTGATGACGGCGTTAAAGTTCTGCGGCGGCACGACGGTGAGGCCGTAGAAGGTACCGCCCTTGCCGTAATGCTCGGCGAAGGGCTGCGACATGTGTCCGCCCTCGAAGCCGCCGTCGACCAGAAGCTTGACGCCACCGATGCGCACCCATTCGTCGCCCTCGTCCTGCTTGAGCGGCGATTTCGCGATCATGTCGCGGATGCGCGCGGGGTCGCGCACGCCGAACCCCGGGAGATAGATGGTGTAGCGCAGCGTGAGTTCGCCGCTGCGCGCCGCGCCGCCAGGATCGCATCCAGCGACTGGAAGAACTCGCCCTTGTAGCTTCCCGGAACGCGCACGCTGGTGATGCCGAAGGCATTGACCTTGCGCTGCGTCGTCAGCACGTCCTCGACGGTGACGGGCGTCGGGCGGCGGAAGGGTCACGAGGCGCTTGGCGTTGTCGACGAGTTCGCCGGTGAGTTCGCCGGTTGCGTCGCGGGTGATGGCGCCGCCGTCGGGCACCGGAGTGTCCTTGCAGATGTTCCAGTGGCGCAGCGCCGCCGTGTTGAGGATGTAATCGTGGCCGCCGCGCACCAGCACGACCGGATTGTCGGGCGCGACGCGCTCAAGTTCGGTCGCGAGCGGCAGCCGCTGCTCCCGGAGCTGGGCCTCGTGCCAGTCCGAATTGCTGACGATGACATCGCCGGGTTTCGCCTCGGCGGCCGCCGCGGCGCACGGCCGCCATGCAGGTCCGCGAGCGAGCGGGTCGCCGACAGATCGACGCCGGCGCCGCCGCCTTCGTTGTGGAAATGCCCGTCCGCGAGCCCCGGCGTCACGAAGCGGCCGGCCGAGATCGATCACCTGGGTCGCGGCGCCCGACATGGGCGCGCATCGCCTGGAACTGCCGACCGCGATGAACCGGTCGCCCTTCACGGCGAACGCCTTGGCCAGCGCCCCCCGTCCCGCGCGGTGAACACCTTGCCGTTGATCACGACGACATCGGCTTCCTGGGCGCCTGCGGAACCCCCGGCAAGCCCGACGGCGCCGATACCCAGCAGCAGAACGGCAATGGCCGCGGGGCGTCGACGGTCTGTCATGGCGATCTCCTTGAAGACCCTCCCACAAGCGTAAAGGCCCGTTGGGATGGGATTTGTAACAGTGCCCGGAGCCTATCCTGGAGGGCTGCCGAGTTGAACCCGCCCGCCGCAGCCCCCGACTACTGGAGGAGACAATTCACAGGAGGCTCTCATGAGCTCCGCGACACGAACGAATTCGCACTTCGGTCCCCGCTCCAGCAAGCGGACCACGTATCGCCCGGCGCCCCGCGTCGCGCTGTTTGCGGCTGCTGTCACCGTGGCATTCGCCGCCGCGACGCAAGCAGCCTCGGCGCAGACGTCCGAACGCCCCGCGGAATACGAGATCGGCAGCGCGCTCGTCTGCGAGACCAAAGCCGAAGTAGAGCGCTTCGCCAACGTGTTCTCCGGCGATGCCGGCTCGGCGGTGATGGTGGTCAATGACGAAGCCGGCGACGCCACGGCCTGCGCCATGATGGATGTCGTCTACCTGCGCGGCGCGCGCATCGACATCGTGCGCAACGGCGACAACGCCTTCGAGGTGGTCCGTGTCCTCGTGGTCGGCGTCGAGACCAAGGCCGGCATCGTCCCGATCGGTCCTTCGGTCCGCTACTCGCTGTTCGCCGTCAAGGAATTCGGCGTCTGAATTTCACGAACAAGCACCTTGCCACGAGACGTTGAGGAGAAGCCAAAGCCGGAACCCGAAATCCAGGGCCAAGTGCACCCACTCATCATGACATTTGTGCAAAGAGGTCCCCTGGATTCCGGCTTCCGGCTTTCGCTCGCTCCGAATGACGAACTTCGAGGTGGTTTCTCAACGCCCAATTTCCCTACGACTTGGCATCGCCCGGCTTGACCGGGCGATCCAGTATCCACCTCACGCTGATTGGGGTGCAGCATGATTTCAATCGATGGTCCAGGGGTTACTGGATGCCCGCTTTCGCGGGCATGACGATTGGAAGCGGATGGAAGCGCTGCCGTCAGAACAGGCGTCTCAGCCCGCCGGGGACCAGCGGACCCTTCGCTACGCCGCCGGCGTCATCAGGTTTGCATCACGCACCACCAGCCATTTGCCGGCGATTTTGCGCAAAATTGTGAGCGTGTGGCCCGCGTGGCGCATCGGCTTGCCGCCGCCGGGGGGCGTCATTGCCGCTTCAAGACGGTTGCGCAAATAGGCGATATCGCCAAAGATTTCGATCTCGCGAATGTCGCTTTTGGTTTCTATACGGAAATCTTTCAGAGCCGCGCTTGCGGCTGCGAACATGTCCTTTCCGAACGGCTCGCGCCCCGGCACCATGAACACGACGTCGTCCGACATCAGCGTGAGCACGGTCGCAAAGTCGCCCGCCGCGGTCGCATCGAGCCACGTCTGTATCAACGAGCGAATGGCGCTTTCGTCTTCGGTCATGGTGGTCCTCGCAAGAGTTGCGTTCTCGGTTGCTGGCATTGTGCCCACATGCAGTGCGCTGGCAATGATCGTGACGAAGGGGAGGGCAGTTTGACGGCCGACATTCCCGTTGCCGTTTCCGCCGGCGGAGGCGCTGGGCCATCGCCGGTGGTCTTTCAGGTCCCGCTGCTGCCGCGGCTGTTTTCGCTCGCGGCCGTTGTCGTTATGGGGCTTGTGGGCGCAGGCATGACGACATTTGCAGTAGTCCTGCTGTTCACGGATGGCTGGGCGCTCGGCCTGTTTGTCGTCGCGCCCATCGCGGCGTTCATCGCTGCGCTGACCGGCTACGTGGCCCGGGATCTGAGCGGCAAGTGGGGGCTGCGGGTCGCCCTCGATGCCCATGCGGCCACGCTCAATTTGCCGTCGGGCCGGTCCCTCATCCACCGTCCGCCGGCGGTGCACATGACCATTCCCTATGCGGACATCGAGGCGATCGAAACGCGGGTCGAGGCCTATCCCAGCCGGGGCATGGCAATTGCGCAGCGCGCCTACGTGCTTCGCCGCAAGCACAGCGCAGGTGAAGGCGACCTGATCTTCCTGTTCGAGGATCGCGCGCTCCGCACGCCATTCGAAGCGCAATGGTTTGCGCGCATTGCCGCCGACCTCGCGGCGCGCGCCCACGTGCCGCTCCGCGATCTTGGCATGGTCGAGGGCAAAGGCGGCGTCTTGGCCGTGTGGGGACTCACGCCCCTGACTGGGCGGCGCCGCGGCTGCCGCTCGCCCAACAACTGCGCCTGTGGCGGCACGTGGCGATTACGGGCTCATTCGCCATCGCCGTCGTCATCATCGCGCTGGTCATCAGATTGATCAGCGGGCCGTTGTACTAAAGAGATCGGAGGGTTGAGACGCAGTCTTGTCGATCGAGCGGCGATCAAGAGGAGGAGGCACCCATGTCAGCATCGCACCTGAAATCTGTTGCGGCGGTGGCGCTCGCGGCCACGCTGATCGAATTCACCGGAACGCACAGCGCCGCGGCTCAGAATGTTTCCGGGCCCATGGCTCTCGCTCTCGCGGCGGTGGTCGCGCACCATTCGCCCATCGTGGACGCTGCCAACAAGCGCATCACCGCGAGCCTGTTCGCCGGCGACAGCAAAGTCGCCGTCCCGGCGGGGAAGACGATATCCGTCATGGCGGACTCTATCGTCTGCCGCATCAGCAATGTCGAGATCACGGCGCGAAGCTGCGAACTGACCTTCGGGTCTGCCAAACGCAATCTGAAGGGACGCGAGGCGAACGAACTCTACGCGACCCTTGCGGCCGCCGGAGTCGCCTCCGATGGAGCCGCAGGCTCGATCTTCGAAAGCGTGATGAAGCTGTCCTGCGCGCTCGATCCCGCCGCCATCAAGAAGGCCGACGGCAGCGGGGCAATGTGCGAATACGCGCCGAAGCAGTGAGGGCGCTGACGCGCCCTCACGATCCTAGTGAGCCTGGAATGTTGGTCCGTCCGGGCTCGGCTTCGCGCGTTCCGGAATAACCGACCGGACCGCGCCGATCCGGCTACTCGCGAGGCTGGTTCGCAGGAGGGGCCGAACCGGGCGCGTACATCCGCGGCGCGCCTTTGTTCAGGCCGGAATTCTCGTTCGGCGCCTTCGCATTCGGCCCCTGGCCGGTTGTCTGCGGGCCGCCGATTGCCGGCGAGATATTCACGCCAAGACGCGCGAGCGTCGGCTGGTCGATCTGGCCCGATGCCGGGAGGCTCTGCGACTTCTGGAACTCTTCCAGTGCCTCCTTGGTCTTCGGCCCCCACTTGCCGTCAGGCGTGCCTACCCAGGAACCCTCTGTTGCTCAAGGTCTGCTGCGACAGTTGAACCAGATTCTCCGACAGCATAGTACCCGACATAGCCGGGTCGGCGGTCTGATTTTGCGCGTTGGTGCGCCCCTGCGGCGGCGGGGAACCGCCATTCTGCTGGGCGGCAGCCGGCAGACACAAGGCAACGGTCGTCAGCATGGCGAGAGTAACGCTTCGCATGTCGTACCTCCTCGAATTGGGGTGGTACGCACCAACGCATGTCCCGCGACAATCGTTTCAGGGAACTTTGCAATTGGCTTGTGACCAGCCTTGCCCACGATCAAAGCAGTATCCAACTGGCCGGCGGCGTGTACGTCCAAAAAAGATATGAAGCAAAGCAAAACAATACACCGATCGCCACCGCAATTGCGCTGAGCCAAAACCGATGCCTACCGGTTCGTATGTTGAGTCAACACCCTTTTCCCGCGTCTCTATCCTCGCGTTCTTGACGCCACAGACTTCCAAAAGTAATTCGCCGGCTGTCGCGATTATCAATTTCCTCTAGATTGCCAAAAATATGCCTTTGCTCCAGTTCCACAAGAACGTCTTCTCCGAGGCGCACCAGATATTCATTCCGCTTGTCAAGCAGCACAAATACAAATGCCAACAGACCTGCGACAAGGCTGAGCGCCGCAGACGCGGAAAATGGCAAATGCTTGTCGAAAGTGGCAACCACAGCGGTGGCGAACATGCCAAAAACAACCAACATATAATTGAACATTTTAATGCGCTGATCGGCGTGGAAGTTGAACCACTTCCAAGCGTAATCGAACTGCAATTTAACCAGTTCTGATGGCGGATTTGACGTTGCGGATTCGCCCGAATCGTTCGCCATAGACTGTCCCCCTGAATACTCGCCGGCTTAGGTTAATTCGGGGATCATGAGCCGGTCCGGAATTTCACGGATGTTCGAGGCAAATTCTAGTTGCCCTTGATGCTGCTCAATGCCCCAGCCATAACTCACCCCCAAGAATTGAAACCCGGTGGTCACCGCAGCATCGGCATCAGCGGGCTGATCACCGACATACACGCACTGCGGCGGGTCCAGATTGAGCACGCGGGCACCTTCTGCCAAATACCAAGACTTCGGGCGCGGATCAGGATAACGATCAAAAAAGAATGTGCACGACTCTTCAAAGTAATGCATCACGTGCGCGAGTGCAGGTATTACATTTGATCTTGTGTTAGAAGTTACCAAACCCAGTTTCAGTCCTGCGTCATTTAGCGTGGCCAGAACTTCGTCAACACCAGGGAACGCACGGGGCCGATACCGCTCCATAAACTCGCGCTCGTAGTCGCGAACGGCACGTTTGATTAGCGCTTCCGGAAAGCCGACCGCACGGAAGAATTCGCTCATCGGACTGACCTTTGTACCGCGACTAATAATACGTCGCATCTCCTCCACAGTTGGAATTCTCAAGTTCAATCCGAATTCAATGGCTTTGTCGCGGCATATTTGAAGATGTTGGGGCAACGAATTGATTAGAACGCCGTCTACATCGAAGAACACCGCAGCCAATGCAGTGTCGCATATCGGTTCTCCGAGCTCACTGACGGTCACTGCCGCCATGATGCTTTTGACAACCACCCAGTCTTTGGACCGTTGCGCAAGATTCGGCCAAGCTAATTGCATGTTCATGGTATGTTCCAATCGCTGAGGTGTCAAGGGAGAGCACTCTTTGTCATACGAAGTGGGATTCAACCTATCGCCCTCAGCTCACCACCCGCAGCGGCGCCACCTTCATCGCATCGAGATTCTCCCCGATCGCGCCGCGCGATAAACCGCGCCGTGATCGGCGTGCCGTCGTAGTGCAGGATCGGCATCAGCCGCACCGGGTCGATGCCGCATTCGTTGACGATCAGCGATGCGCAGCTGGGCGTCGCGGTTCTGCTCGACCAGGAACACGAAATCGTGCTCGGCGATGAAATCCGGCACGTCCTGGTGGAACGGGAAGGCGCGCACGCGCAGCATGTCGAGGCGGTTGCCGCGCGCTTCCAGCATGGCGATGGCCTCGTCCATGGCGGGGGCGGTCGAGCCGTAATAGATGACGCCGCATTTGGTCGGCTGGTCGGCTGCGGCGCAGGATCGGGCGCGGCACCAGGTCTTTCGCGGTCTCGAACTTGCGCAGCAGGCGCTGCATGTTGTCGGCGTAGGCCGCCGCCTTCCTCGGTGTAGCGGGCGTAGCGGTCGCGCGAGGTGCCGCGGGTGAAATAGGCGCCCTTGGTCGGGTGCGTGCCCGGCAGGGTGCGGAACGGAATGCCGTCGCCGTCCACGTCGAGATAGCGGCCGAAGTCCTTGCCGGCGTCGAGATCGGCGGCGGTCATGAGCTTGCCGCGGTCGTAGCGATGCGCGTGTCGTCCCATTTCGAGCGGCGGCGTGAGGTGCTGGTTCATGCCGATTTCGAGGTCGAGCAGCACGAACACCGGGGTCTGCAGCCGTTCGGCGAGATCGAAGGATCTGCGCGCCGAATTCGAAGGTCTCGCGCGGGTCCTGCGGGCAACAGCACCACGTGCTTGGTGTCGCCGTGGGAGGCATAGGCGCAGTTCAGATAGTCGGCCTGCTGGGTGCGGGTCGGCATGCCGGTCGACGGCCCGGCGCGCTGCACGTCGAAGATCACCGC
This sequence comes from uncultured Alphaproteobacteria bacterium, assembly GCA_963727325.1. Taxonomy (GTDB): domain Bacteria; phylum Pseudomonadota; class Alphaproteobacteria; order Rhizobiales; family Xanthobacteraceae; genus BOG-931. Next base: position 21,995 of record CAVSFV010000007.1, on the reverse strand, counting down.
CGGGAATTTCCGCGAAATAGGCCAGCCCGCAGAACTCCTGCATCAGCGAGATGCCGGGGCCGGAGGTGGCGGTGAAGGCGCGGGCGCCGTTCCAGCCGGCGCCGACCACGATGCCGATCGAGGCGATCTCGTCCTCGGCCTGGATGATGGCGTAGTTGGCCTTGCCGGTATCCTTGTCGTGGCGCAGCTTGGCGCAATAGCTGGTAAAGGCGTCGGCCAGCGAGGACGAAGGCGTGAGCGGATACCACGCGCACACGGTGGCGCCGCCATAGACGGCGCCGAGCGCGGCCGCCGCGTTGCCCTCGATGATAGATGCGGTCGCCCACCTTGTCGGCGCGCCGGATCTTGCAGCCCGCAGGCGCGCTCGATGCCGGGCTGCGGCTCCATATTGAGCAGCACCCAGTCGCGGCCGAGATGCAGCGCGTGCTTGTTGGCGCCGATCAGCTTTTCCTTGCCCTTGAACTGCTCGCAGAACAGCGCCTCGATCACGTCCGGCTCGATGCCGAGCAGCGCCGACAGCGCGCCGAGATAGATGATGTTCTTGAACAGCTGGCGCTGGCGCGGATCGGTATATTCGCGGTTGCAGATCGCGGTCAGCGGCACGCCGAGGACCACGATGTCGTCGCGGAATTTCGACGCCGGCATCGGCTTGGTCGAAGTCGTAGAACAGATAGCCGCCGGGCTCGATGCCGGCGACGTCCTTGTCCCAGGTCTGCGGATTCATCGCCACCATGAGGTCGTAGCCGCCGCGCGCGCCGAGATGGCCGTCCTCGCAGATGCGCACCTCGAACCAGGTCGGCAGGCCCTGGATGTTGGAGGGAAAGATGTTGCGCGACGACACCGGCACGCCCATGCGCAGCACCGCGCGGGCGAACAGCTCGTTGGCGCTCGCCGAGCCCGAACCGTTGACGTTGGCGAAGCGGACGACGAAATCGTTTACGCTGCAGATCGGGCTTCGTGCTGGCATGTCGAGTTCCCGCGTGAGTCATGTCGATCAAGATATTTCTTCATGTCCCACGCGCCGGTGGGGCAACGCTCGGCGCACAGGCCGCAGTGCAGGCAGACGTCCTCGTCCTTGGCCATGATGCGGCCGGTCTTGAGGCCGTCCGCGACGTAGATGTCCTGGGACAGGTTGTTCGCGGGCGCCTTGAGGCGGGTGCGCAGCTCGGCCTCGGCGCGTTCGGCCGTGAAGGTGATGCAGTCCATCGGGCAGATGTCGACGCAGGCGTCGCACTCGATGCACAGCGAGGGCGGTGAACACCGTCTGGATGTCGCAGTTGAGGCAGCGCTCGGCCTCCTTCAGCGCGAGACCGTAGTCGAAGCCGAGCTCGACCTCGGCCTTGATGTCGGCGAGCGCCACCACCTTGTCGCGCAGCGGCACCCGGAAGCGCCGGTCGGCGCGAAATCTCGTTGTCGTAGCTCCACTCGTGGATGCCCATCTTCTGGCTGACGATCGTCGACGGCCGGCAGCGGGCGCATCGTCGATGTCCTCGCCGGACAGCATCATGTCGATCGACAGCGCGGCCTCGTGGCCGTGCGCGACCGCCCAGATGATGTTCTTCGGCCCGAACGCGGCATCGCCGCCGAAGAAGACCTTCGGGTTGCGTCGAGCGCATGGTCTTTGGATCGACCTTGGGCATGTCCCACTTGTCGAACTCGATGCCGATGTCGCGCTCGATCCACGGGAACGAGTTCTCCTGGCCGACCGCGACCAGCACGTCGTCGCACGGGACATGCTGGTCGGGCTCGCCGGAGGGCACCAGATTGCGGCGGCCCTTGGCGTCGTACTCGGCCTTGACCTTCTCGAAGATGACGCCGGTGAGGCGGCCGTTGTCGTGGGTGAATTCCTTCGGCACCAGGAAATTGAGGATCGGGATGCCCTCGTGCATCGCGTCCTCCTTCTCCCACGGCGAGGCCTTCATCTCCTCGAAGCCGGAGCGCACCACCACCTTGACCTCCTCGCCGCCGAGGCGGCGCGAGGAGCGGCAGCAGTCCATGGCGGTGTTGCCGCCGCCGAGCACGATCACGCGGCGGCCGATCTTGCGTGATGTGGCCGAACGAGACGCTGGAGAGCCAGTCGATGCCGATATGGATGTTGGCCGCCGCCTCCTTGCGGCCGGGAATGTCGAGGTCGCGCCCGCGCGGCGCGCCGGAGCCGACGAAGATCGCGTCGAAATCCTCGGCCAGCAGCGCCTTGAGGCTGTCGATGCGGGTGTCCGGCGCGGAACTCGACGCCGAGGTCGAGGATGTAGCCGCACTCCTCGTCGATCACCGATTCCGGCAGGCGGAACCGCGGGATCTGCGTGCGGATCATGCCGCCCGCCTTGGGGTCGGCGTCGAACACCACGCAGTGGTAGCCGAGCGGCGCGAGATCGCGCGCCACCGTGAGCGAAGCGGGGCCGCCGCCGACCAGCGCGATGCGCTTGCCGTTGCTTCTGCGCCGCCGGGCGCGGCAGGCGGGCGCGGATGTCGCCCTTGTAGTCGGCGGCGACGCGCTTGAGCCGGCAGATCGCGACCGGCTCCTTCTCGACGCGGCCGCGCCGGCACGCCGGCTCGCAGGGACGGTCGCAGGTGCGCCCGAGCACGCCCGGGAACACGTTGGACTTCCAATTGATCATGTAGGCGTCGGAGTAGCGCCCGGCGGCGATCAACCGGATGTATTCCGGAACCGGGGTATGCGCCGGACAGGCCCACTGGCAATCGACGACCTTGTGGAAGTAGTCCGGCGCCGCGATGTTGGTGGGTTCCATTCACTCCTCGCACCGGACGCACCCCCTCGATCCGATTTTTCCGAGCCGGCTCATTGAGATGCGGCCGACTTTAGCGGAATTTAGACATCAGGCGGCGCGATTTCCACTACCGGGTTAGGGCTGGCCAAATCGAGCTTAACGCAGCCGGAGCGGAACATCGCGGTCGCACCACGGCACAACGCGCGCTGCCCCGCCAGGGCCAAGAGGCGGAGGGAATACAAGTTTTGTGCTCAAAGGCCAGAGGTAGGGGGTTAATTTTTGTTTATGACCCGATGCAATCACGGAACTTTTTCCCCATATCAGGCCTAAGGGAGGCCTTTTTTCCCTGTGTGTCGAAAAATCACGGCGGTGTTGTTCGCAAGCCACGCCCGGGTGAAGAGTAGGGGCGGACCATGCTTCGGCCACGATCTGAGTACGACCTTGCAATCTTCCGTCGCTACGCCGCGGCAGATCGGATGGAAGAGTTGACGTGCCGCCCGGTCATCGACGGCAAGCGCATGCCCGACGATACGCGCCACGAGGACTGGACCTTTGTCTTCGAGGATCGCGCGGCCGGCTGGGTGTCGTTGTTCGACTTCAACGCGCGCAACCGCTCGGCAGAGTTTGGGTACGGTGTCCTGAGACCGCTGCGAGGCCGCGGCATCGGCAAGCGCATGCTGGCCGAAGCCTTCGACCACTTCTTTGCGACAACGAATTTGAACAAGCTCTACTGTCAGACTGCGTCGTTCAACCGGGCTTCAGTCAGGCTGCTCGAGCGCCTCGGGCTTCATCGCGACGCCGTGCTGCGCGAGCACCACGAGCTCGATGACCGGCTGTACGACGACTACGTCTTCAGCATGCTCAGGCGCGAGTGGCTCGAGCGGGAGCGATAGGCCGGACCGTCAGCCGATTCCTCGCCATCACTCCGTGACGCCGAGCGCTGCCCGGTTCGCGGCAAATGCTCGATCGTACTCGATGACGCGCGCGACTTCGTCGCGGGCAGCCTCGCCGTAAAGTTTGCCGATGAGATAGAGCGTGGTGTCGATGGCGAGCGATACGCCACCGCCGGTGACGACCACATCGTCGATGACGACGGCTGGTTTCGGGTTAGCTCCCGTCGTCATGGCGAGGAGGTCGAGTGGAGCGTGCGTCTCGGCGCCCAGGCGCATGCGTCGCGTCGTGACAGTACGCCCCTCGAGCGTGCCGGCGGCGGCAAGTATCATGGCGCCGGTACATACCGAGGCGAGGCGCGCCGCGGGTTGGCCGCGCAAAAAGGCAACGAGGCGCGGATCGCGTGAGGCATCCGGCCAGCCGGGGCCGCCGCAAACGATGTACACATCGCAAGCGGGCGGATCGTCGACGCCGTAGGCCGCCTCGATGACAAGGCCGCCCGCAAGCCGCACGGGGCCGGCCGCGGAAGCCATCACCGCGTAGGTGATCTTGGGAAGGATACGCTGCGCCATCGAGATGACGCCGATGGTCCCACCCACATCGATCGGCTCGACGCCGTCGTAAAGGATGACGCCGAGGCATGCCGGCGCATCGCGGTCTCTGACTGTCGGGTTGGTTGTCATGGTCAATCCATAGCAGAGCGAGGCTTGTCGTCGCACCCGCGGGTGAGGTCGTCCTTTCTCTTACGGTTGCGGCGAAATAGTTTGGCCGCACTGGAGCCTTAGCGCGGAAACCATAGAACAAGAATAAAGTGGCACGGCCTTTGCGTCCCGGTTAGCTGGTTTATGTCCGCGGGATCAGGTCGACCGGAGGCCAGCATGACCAGCACCGAGAAGATGGATGCCCTTCCGCTCATGGCGGCACCGATCGCCGACACGGAGATGAAGCGCATCGTCTGGGCAAGCGTGCTCGGCACTGTGGTCGAGTGGTACGACTTCCTGATCTACGGGTCCGCCGCCGCGCTGGTCTTCAACAAGCTGTTTTTCCCCAGCCTCGACCCGGTCGCGGGGCAACTCGCGGCATTCGCTGCGCTGGCCGTGGGCTTCGTCGCCCGTCCGCTCGGAGGCGCGCTCTTCGGCCACTTTGGCGATCGCCTGGGCCGCAAGGCAATGCTCACCATGACGATGCTGATCATGGGCGGCGGCACCTTTCTCATCGGCTGCCTTCCGACGTACAGCCAGATCGGGCTATGGGCGCCGGTGCTGCTCGTTGCGCTGCGCCTGTTCCAAGGCATCGGCATCGGCGGCGAATGGGGCGGCGCCGTGCTGATGGTGATCGAGCACGCCCCGGCCGACAAGCGCGGGCTTCTACGGCAGCCTGGTGCAGATCGGGTTTCCGGCGGGCGTCGCCGGTTCGACCGCGACCTTCCTGTGGCTCACGACACTGCCCGAAGCCGACTTCCTGTCATGGGGTTGGCGATTGCCGTTCCTCGCGAGCATCATCCTTGTGGCCGTCGGCGTCTTCATCCGGCTGCGGCTCGTGGAAACGCCGGCGTTCGCGCGGGTCAAGCAGGCCCAGAAGGTGGCAAAGGCGCCGTTGCTTGAAATCCTCACCGAGCAGCCGCGGACGTTCCTGATTGCGGCCGGCCTCAAAGTGTCTGAGGTCGCCTGGGTCTACGTGTTGACAGTGTTCACCATCGTCTACGCCACGGGAACGCTCGGCCTGTCGCGCGGCCTGATTCTCAACGCCATTCTCTGGGCGGCGCTCCTCGAATTCATCACCATGCCGCTGTTCGGCTGGCTGTCCGACAAGATCGGACGGCGGCCGCTCTACTTCGCCGGCGCCGTGGTCAGCGCGGTGTTTGCCTTCCTGCTGTTCCGCCTGATGGATACCAAGGACGCGACCACCATCATCGTGACCGTCGCGATCGCGATGAGCCTGCTCACGCGCTGATGTTCGGCCCGCAGGGCGCCTTCATGCCGGAACTCTTCGGCACGCGCGTACGCTACAGCGGCGCTTCCCTCGGCTGCCAGGTCGCCGCCGCGATTTCCGGCGGATTCTCGCCGATCATCTCGTTGGCACTCCTGAACTGGTCGGGAAGCACCTGGCCGGTCTCGCTCTATCTCGTGGGCCTGGCGACGATCACATTCATCGCAACGCTTGCGGCCGTCGAGACCCGCAACCTCGACATCGCTCGCAGCTAGCGGGCCGGCCTCCTCCTGTAGCCAGCCTGTAGCCCGGATGAGCCAACGGGTCCCGCCTCTGGCGGGCCCGATGACAGGCTCCGCGACATCCGGGATCACCCTCTGAAATAGGCAAAGGCAAACCCCGCATATCGCTGCGCTCATGCGGGCTACCGGTTCTCGCCTGCAAAATTATGGTTAACAAAGCTCGCAAGATGATGGAATCTCATACCCAATTGCGTTTGGCCGCGGCGCGCCACGAGCCGGCGCGCGCCGCATGGTGGCAGACATGAACGAACAGTTTCGCCAGGCGCCCACGATGGTGGAGGCCTTTGAGCATCCTGCGGGTGCCGCGGCCGTCGGCACGCCCGGCGGCGCGACGGGCTGGCGCGGGCGGTTGCTGCGCATCCATATCGCCCCGGCGGCGAGCTACGAGATGGAGGAGGTGCAGGAAGCCCGCTGCGTCGCCGGCCGTGGCATCGAGGGCGACCGCTACTATCGGGGCCTCGGAACCTACTCTCCGAAGCCCGACGTGCGCGAGGTGACCCTGATCGAGCAGGAAACGCTCGACGCGCTGGCGCGCAATGATCCGCCCTTGCAAACAGGACCGCTGTGTCTCGCGCCGGGCGATCACCGGCGCAACCTCACCGTGATCGGGGTGCCGCTCAATCATCTGGTCGGCCGGCGCTTCCGCGTCGGCGAGGTCATCCTGCGCGGCGGCCGGCTCAATTTCCCCTGCAAATATCTGGAAGAGCTGCTGGGCCAGCCGGTCTACCTGCCGCTCTACAATCGCTCCGGGCTCAATTGCGGCATCGAGCGCGGTGGCATCATCCGCCCGAACGACGTGGTCGAACTCGTGGATCCATGAGCGCCCGCATCATCATGAAGATGCGGGTGGAGCGCGCGGCGCTGCAAACGCCCGACGTGCTGCATCTCACCGTATTTCATCCCCGACGCGCCTCGCTGCCGGAGTGGACGCCCGGCGCCCATGTGGACTTGCGTCTGCCCGATGGGCGCATCCGCCAATATTCCTTGTGCGGCGATCCGCGCGATCGGTCGATCTACGAGATCGCGATCAAGCACGAAGAACAGGGGCGCGGCGGCTCACGCTGGGCGCACGAGAATCTCAGTCCGGGCGCCGATGCGCATGTCTCCGCGCCGCGCAATAACTTTCCGCTCGCAAGCGACGCCTGCCGGCACGTCCTCGTTGCCGGCGGCATCGGCATTACGCCGATGGTCGCGATGGCGCGCCACCTTGCCGCGAACCGCGCAGATTTCATCCTGCATTACTGCACGCGGTCGCGCGCGGCGGCGCCGTTCATCGAAGAGCTCGAAGCGATCTGCGGGGACCGGCTGCGGTGCTGGCATTCGAGCGCCGGCAATCGGTTCGATCCCGCCGTGCTCGGGCCGGCCGAGGAGGGCGCGCACGTGTACGCCTGCGGGCCGCAGCGCCTTGTCGATGCCGTGCAGGCGGCGCTGCGCGAGCGCAGTTGGCCGGACGCCCAGGTGCATATCGAGCACTTCGTGCCGATCCGCGATGAGAATTTTAAGGCGGAACCGTTCCAGGCCCGCATCGCTTCGACCGGCGCCATCCTGCAGGTGCCGGCAGATCGCTCGCTGCTTGCGGTGTTGCGTGAGAACGGCTTTGCCATGCCGTCCTCGTGCGAGCTTGGCGTGTGCGGCTCCTGCGAGTGCGGCTACCGCGACGGCATCGTCATCCATCGCGACGTCGTTCTCCCCGTCGGCAAACGCCAGGACCGCATGACACCGTGCGTGTCGCGCGCGCGGGCAGGGGTCACGCTGGAATTATAGCCGGACTTTACGGCTTTACGTTGGCGCCCAGATAGTCGATCGCGGCCTGGACGCCGCCCTTGCCGTGCGGAATGCCGAGCGCCTTGAGCGCGACCTCGACGACGCCGAGCGTGCCGAGCATCATCGGGGCGTTGACGTGGCCCATATGGGCGATGCGGAACGCCTTGCCGGACAATTCGCCCGATCCCGATGCCGAGCACGACGCCGCATTTCGCTTTGCAATAGGCGAGCAGCGGCGCGGATCGCGGCCCTCGGCCATCAGCACCGTCGTCACGGTGTCGGACCGCTCGCCCGGCTCGCTCGATGTTGAACGACAAGCGCCGCCTCTGCGACCACACCGCGACGGCGCGGCGCACCGCCTCCGCCAGCAGGCGGTGGCGCAGGAACACGTTGTCCAGCCCCTCCGCGAACAGCATGTCGAGCGCCTGGCGCAGCGCGAACAACAGGTGCTCGGGCGGCGTGCCGGCATATTTGCAGGTAATGCACGTCGCCGTCGCGCGCGGTCCAGTCCCAATAGGGCGTTCGCAGGCCGGCTTCGCTTGTGCGCTTCGCGGGCGCGCGGGCATTGGCGGCGACGAAGCCGAGGCCCGGCGGCGTCATCAGGCCTTTCTGCGATCCGGACATCGCGACGTCGACGCCCCAGGCATCCATCTCGAACGGCACGCAGCCGAGCGAGGCGACGGCATCGACCATGAACAGCGCGTCGTGGCGCGCCGCCTTGATCGCCTTGCCGATCGCGGCGATGTCGTTGACGACGCCCGAGGCGGTGTCGATCTGGGCGACGAGGATCGCCTTGATCGCGCCGGTCCTTGTCCCGCCGCAGGCGCGCTTCGACCTCGGCCGGACGCACCGCGCGGCGCCAGTCGCCCTGCAGCACCTCGACCTCGACGCCGAGCTTGCGCCGCCGCCTCGCCCCAGCCGACGCGCAAACCGGCCGCTCTCCAGCACCAGGATCTTGTCGCCGCGCGACAACACGTTGGTCAGCGCCGCTTCCCAGGCGCCGTGGCCGTTGGCGATGTAGATGTAGGCAGCGGCCCGTGGTGCGAAACAGCCGGCGCGAGATCGCGCAGCAGGCTGTCGGTGATCGCGAGCAGCGGCCCGGAATAGATGTCGATCGCGGGGCGATGCATCGCCGCAAGCACTTCGTCGGGCATCGTGGTCGGCCCGGGATCGCCAGAAACTCGCGCCCCGCTCGAACGACCATGCTGTTTTCCTCCGGCGCTCGCCCGAATCGGCGGCAGGGATTGAAAGGCGCGATGTAGCAAAGAAATGACGGCTGACACAGAACCTGCATATTTCGGAATCAGCGGCTCGCCATAGTTGCATCGGGGCGGCGAAATCGAGACAATCGCGATGCGGGCTGCGCGGCAGGGGCGCTTGCGGCGGCTTAGCCGAAAGAAAAACGCAACAGGAGGAGAACGATGCACAGACGTGACATGCTCGGAATATTCGCGGCGGCAGCGCTGGGGCTTGCCGTGCTGCCCGGCAATGCGATAGCCCAAGACAAGGCGCAAAAGCCGATCAAGGAGACGCTGGTCGGCGCGTGGACGCTACTGCTGTCGGACGGCATCAAGGCCGAAGACGGCACTCACGTCCCGATGTTCGGCCCCAATCCCATGGGCACCCTGATTTTTGCCCCGAACGGACGTTACTCGCTCCAGGTCATGCGCGCCTCGCGGCCGGCCTTCGCCTCGAAGAGCCGACTGACCGGGAGCGCCGATGAGAACAAGGCCGCGATCACCGGGATTCTGACTTCGTTCGGCACCTACACTGTCGACGAGGGCGCGAAGACAGTAACGTTCCGCATCGAGGGCAGCTCGTTTCCGAACTTCGACGGCGCCAAGCAGACACGACAGATCACCGCGATCACCGACGAGGTGCTGACCTACAACAATCCGACGCCGTCAGCGCCGGGGCCCGATGCCCAGCACATCGAACTCGTCTGGAAAAAGCTGAAGTAGCGGTCGTCCCTTTGGCGGGAAAATCGCAACCGCGCATCGGGATGTCTTTTTTCTCCCGCAAACGGCATGTGACCCACCTCTCCCCGCATGCGGGGAGAGGTCGACCGAGCGTAGCGAGGGAGGGTGAGGGGGCCTCTCCGCGAGTCTGAGCTTTAGGTTTGAGCCTGTTGAGGCGCCCCCTCACCCCGACCCTCTCCCCGCAAGCGGGGAGAGGGAGAAGCAAGCGGGCAAGCAGAACGCGCCGCATTGTCTCCACGAGCGTTCGCCTCCATTGGCGGCTGTTTCAGCGGCGGCGCGGCTTTGCCGGATGCGGATCGTTCGCCGCGGTCAGGCGGGCGCTTTCCCGTAGCGCGTCGCGCAGGGTCACCGGACGGTTGTGCTTCTTGAGCAGGTCGGCGAACGCTTCGTCGGCCAACTCCTGCATCGTCTTCATGCTGTCGTGCGACAGCTGATCGAGCGCGACCCAGGTCTCGGCATCGAACTCGATGAGTTTGCGCCGGTGGGCGCTGCTGTCCTTGCCACGTGAGGCCATGGAGTGCTCCCTGCGCTGGGCCGGACCTTGTCGCGGGTGTCGGCCGGCAACGTGCGCGACCGTGGGCGACGCCTATATATAGGCGCACCCGAAGCTCTAAAAACAGCGCGTGGCAGTCCCGATGCGAGAGATGTTCGAAGAGATTTTCGCCAATCAGCCGCTCGATCCGACCGAGGCGGCGCGCCGCAACATGCGGGCGTTGCGGCGCCGCTTCTACAAAGAGGTCGCGATCGTTGACGATCCGGCAGGGCACGCCATCGTGCTCGATGGCCGCCCCGTCAAGACGCCGGCGCGCCGCGCGCTCGCGCTGCCGCGCCGCGTGCTCGCCGAAACCGCTGCCGAGGAATGGCGCGCCCAGGCCGACATGATCGACCCCGCCGCCATGCCCATGACGCGCCTTGCGAACACGATCATCGACGGCGTTGCCGCGGCGCGCGACGACATCGAACGGGAGATCACCAAGTATCTCGGCTCCGATCTCGTGTGCTACCGCGCCACGACGCCGGCAGGCCTGGTGGCGCGGCAGGCGCAGCATTGGAACCCGGTGCTCGCCTGGGCGCGCGACGCGCTCGGCGCGCAGTTTGCGCTCGCCGAGGGCGTGACCCATGTCGCTCAGCCGGCCGCTGCGGTTAAGGCTGCCGCGGCAAGGATTCCGCACGATCCATGGCGGCTCGGCGCCGTCCACGCGATCATGACCCTGACCGGCTCCGCGCTGATCGCGCTTGCGGTCGCCGAAGGCGCGCTCGGTCGCGACGCGGCCTGGAGTGCGGCGCACGTCGATGAGGATTGGAACATGGAACTGTGGGGGCGCGACGAGATCGCACTCGCGCGCCGCGCCTATCGGTTTACCGAGATGTCCGCCGCCGCTCAAGTGCTGGCGAAGATCTGACGGCCGGGACCAGTGCGCTGCGCGCTGGTCCCTCTGCGACGTACCCGCGATTACCTTCCGCTGCGCGCCAGCGAATGCACCCAGCCGGGCATGCGCGACTTCACGTTCGCAATTCCTTGTTGGTGAAGAAGTCCTCCGGCCTCACCTTGTCCACCGGATAGACCGGGCGGAGGAAGTCGCTCTCGTAGCCGAACGGCACGGTGGCATCGATGCCCATGCCGCCTTCGAACCGCGTGTTCGACGCCGTCCACTGGTTCGCCGCCCGCGGTCATGCGCTCGGCCGGCATGAAGGTCTGGCCGCGGCCGCCGGGGATCGGATTGAGGATGTCGGTCTGCGGATTGACGCGGGTGGTCAGGCACCACATCACGTCGTCCATCGAATAGGGATCGGTGTCCTCGCTGACCGCGATCGCGAGCCGCATGCCCTGCGAGCACGACAAGCCGCGCCGAGGAAATTGCGCTGCCAGCCTTCGTCGATCTGGTGGCGCTTCTTCACCTGGATGATGCAGCCGCCCCAGTCGGTCATGCAGTAGGGGATCACCACGTCCTGGACGATGCCGGGCTGCAGCCGCTCGCACAGCTCGAAGATCGCCGCCTCGCGCACGGTCGTGTCGATGTTGTGGTCGTCGAGCGTATGGACGCCGAGAGCGAAGATGATCGGCTTCTCTCGGGCCGGCGCATGGTCACGGCGGTGACGTGAAACGTCGGCGCCTTGTAGGCTTTGCCCATATAGCCCGCCCATTCGGGATGGAAATGGTAGCGGCCTTGCACGCCGGCCTTCTCCACTCCTCGGTCTCGTAGCGGCGATCGCGCGGATCGACATAGCCCTCGAGCACGATCTCGGCATCGGCAAGCGTATAAGCATCGATCGTGCGGCATTTGACGAGGCGGATCGGCGCGCCCTGCACCGCGCCGGCAACGCCGATCTCGTCGCAGCCCATGGCAGGATGACGTAGTCGAACCCGGCGCCGGCGAGCAGCGTGCAGGCGGGCGGTACCCCGAAGCACATCGTCATCGGGATCGGCTCCTCTTCCTTGTAGTACTTGTTGGCCACCTGCCACATGTGCGAGCCGGGCGAGATCTGGAACGTGCCGACATTGCCCCAGCGAAAATTCATCCGGTTGTAGCCGAGGTCCGTGCCGCCATCGAACTGTTCGAAGCTGATGCAGCGGATGCCGGAGCCGACGGTCAGCTCGGTCTCATAGGTCGTGTGCCGGATCGGCACCATGTACTCGTTCACGTCCTTCGGCTTCGAGCACCACGTGCTCCTGCACCGGGGCTTCGCTCTGCGGAATGATCTCCGGTTTTAGCGGCTTGCGAAACGCCTGGGCGATTTTGCGGGTACGGTCGACGTCGTCCTTCCAGCCGAACATCTTGTTGATGACGTTCATGTCGCCGAACAGATTCGTGATCACACGATGCTTCGGCTTGCCCTTCACGTTGTTGAACAGCACCGGACAGCCGCCGTCCATGTGCTTCTGCAGCCCGGTGACTTCGAGATCGGGATCGACCTCCTTGTCGGTCTCGATGAGATCGCCCTGGCTGCGCAGCCATTCGAGTGTCGAGCGCAGGTCACGGGGACTCGCATGGATCGGGGCGGACGCCGGTGCTTCGGTCTTCTCTTTCGCGGACTTGTGCTTTGCGGATTTGTCTTTGTGCGCCGACTGCTGCATGGCGGAACTCCTTTTGATTTGAGCCGCAATATGACAAGTCTCGCCGCCGGTTGGAAGGGTCTCGATCAGCTACATCGCGCATCCCCGCAGCGCGCTGGCGGCAACGCTGCGGCCCGCGCCCGCTTCCAATTCACCATGGGCTCGAACAAACCAGAAATGTGTTACTCGTACCGCCGGTCTGGACCGGCGACCCGTCATCGCTGATGGTCCGGCCGAGCCAAAATTACGAGGGCCCTTATGAGTTCTGCGACGTTCGACGTGCTGCGCAAGGTCACCACCGCCACCATCACCACCGTGCTGCTGAAGAAGGGCCTCCGGCGCTGCTGGATGCGCGGGCCGAAGCCGCTGGTGCCGGGCGGCGACGGCTGATCGGCCCGGCCTTCACGCTGCGCTTCGTGCCGGCGCGCGAGGACCTTGGCGACGCCGGAATGCTGGGCCAAGCCGCTCTCGACCCGCGCCGCGATCGAGGCGATGCCGGACGGCGTCATCGCCGTGGTCGATGCCATGGGCGTCACCGATCGCCGGCATCTTCGGCGACATCCTGTGCGCGCGCATGAAGAAGCGCGGCGTCGCGGCGCTGGTCACCGACGGCGTGGTGCGCGACGCGACCGGCGTGCTGGCGCACCGGCGCTGCCGGTGTGGTGCGAGGGCGTGGCGGCGCCGGCCTCGGTCGCCGGCCTGACCTTCGTCGGCTGGAACGAGCCGATCGGCTGCGGCGGCGTCGCGATCTTCCCCGACGACGTCATCGTGGTCGATGACGACGGCGCGGTGGTGATCCCGAAGGATCTGCTCGAATTCGTCGCCCACGAGGGCGCCGAGCACGAACTTTACGAGAGCTGGGTGTTCACCGAGGTGGAGAAGGGCGTGCCGCTGCCGGGCCTCTATCCGCCCAACGACGAGGCCAAGGCGCGCTACGCGGAATGGCGCAAGCGGCCACGGCCTGTCGACCGACGTGTTCTTCATCGCTCTCGAAGCTCCTCGGCTTCTTCGCCCTGCCGTCGAACTTCATCCTGTCGCTCGGGCTCGTCGGCCTCGTGCTGATGGCGACGCGCTTTGCGCGCGCCGGGCGGCGGCTCGCGGTGGCGGCCATCTTGCTGTTCGCCCTGTTCGGCCTTGGGCCGGTCGGCAAGGCATTGATCGAGCCGCTGGAGGATCGCTTTCCGCCGTGGGACGCCGATCACGCGGTGCTCCGGACGGCATTGTGGTGCTCGGCGGCGCGGTCGATCCGGAATTCGTCGCGGCGCGCGGTACGGCCGATCTCAATGAGGCAGCCGAGCGCGTCACCGTCGTCGCCGTGCTTGCGCGCCGCTTACCCGCAGGCGCGCATCATCTACAGCGGCGGCAATGCGCGCATCGTCTATCGCGGCGGCAGCGAGGCCGATGCTGCCGCGACGCTCCTCGAAACGTTCGGCATCCCGCGCGATCGCCTGATCCTGGAACACCGCTCGCGCAACACCGCCGAGAATGCAGAGTTCGTGCTGCCGCTCGCTTCACCGAAGCCCGGCGAGCGCTGGCTGCTCGTCACCTCGGCGTATCACATGCCGCGCGCCGTCGGCGCGTTCCGCGAGGTCGGCTTCGCGGTCGAAGCCTATCCGGTCGACTATCGCACCCGCGGCGTCGAGGACATCTCGATTCCTTTCGATGACGTCGCGTCCGGCCTGCGCCGCACCGACACCGCCAGCCGCGAGTGGATCGGCATGTTCGTCTACTGGCTCACCGGCAAGAGCTCGGCGATCTTCCCCGGCCCATAGCCCGTTGGCTTTGCCCACCCTCATATGGGGCTCTGGGTCAAGGGTTGCGAAGGTTTGGGGGATTTCGGGGATTGGGCGTAGCGGCGGCGCGCGGAGCCATGCGTAGCGCAGCGCGCCGTCGCGGTCCGCATGCACCGGGATTGGCTTCCGATGATTTATGCAGCTCACTGCATCACCTCATATCCGGTTGGACCGCATTGGTCCGCACCCACATTCCGCATGCTTGCGGCGAGGAAGCCACGAGGAGGTGACCCATCTACAGGGCGGCTCGTTTGTCGGCCCAAGGGTGGCACGGTCACCATCCGTCCCGCGCTGACCGCGGCAACAGCCGCAGCGTGACGCGTTCGTTGAAGCGGTTACGCCTTGGTCGCCTTGAGCACCGCACCGTCGGGGACAAGGCCGGTTGTGAGATAACGCCAGAGCGCCACCATCAGCTTGCGCGCCAAGGCAACGATGGCGATGCGTTTGATGCGAGGACCGGCATTGACGGTGCGCTGCCGGAACCATTGAGCAAGCGCGCTGCCCGGCTGATGCCGTAGCCACAGCCAGGCGAGCTCAATCGCCTTGTGACGGGCACGCCGATTGCCTGCCTTGCTGATCCCCTGCTCGCGGGCAGTCCCGCCGCTTTGCCACGGACTGGGAGCCAGTCCGAGATAGCCGGCGACCTCGCGGCGATTGCGAAAGTCCTTGTAGAAAGCCTCGTTGGTCAGCGTCGACGCGAACACCGGGCCGAGGCTTTTGAGCGCCAGCAGGAGGTCGCGGCGCTGCGCCATCTGCGCCGCCGCAGGCGTCGGCGCGGCTGTGGCAGGCGGCCGCTCCAGCGCCGCTAGTTGCCGGCACAGCAGCATCAGCCGCTCATGCTCGCGCTCAAGCTCGGCCTGCATCCGTGGCGGCACCCCCTGGCCCTGCCGGTCCCGCTGCGCCGAAAGCCATGTCAGCCAGTCGCGGCGGCACGGGTTGCCGATCGCCATTCCCACCAGCCGCAGCAGCGCCTTGATCCGGTTGGTGTGGGCCGTCCGCTCCTTGATCAGCCGCTCCCGTTCGCGGCTGTCGCGACGGGCGTCCTCCTGTTCGATGGTCGGCACCCGCACGATTCGCACCACCCGCGGCTCGCCGCGGCAATACGCCATCAAGGTCCGCAGCAGCTGCTCGCCGTCGATCCGATCGGTCTTCGCCCGCCGGCCCCGTTGCTCCACCGCGATGCTCGCCGGATCGAACACGTAATTCTGGATCCCCGACGCCGTCAAAAGCCGGTGCAACCAAAATCCGTCGTAGCCAGCCTCGTAGCAACTCACCACCGCAGGAACCCCTCCCATCGCGCGGGCCGCCCGCCCACGCACACGATCAATCAGCGCCAGCAGCTCACCATGAGCTCCACCCTTCACCCGGTGACGCGACAGCCGATCCCGCTCCGGGCTGTGCAGCGTCACCAGCCATGTCTTCTGGCTCAGTTCGATCGAAACGAAAATCGTGCCATGATCACCCCCGATGGGCGTGCCGGTATGCGATGTTTGCATCTAATGCCTCCGATGGTTCGAGTGCGACAACCCAAACCTATCGGACGCACGCCCATCGCCCTCATGGTATCTACGGCTTCTCGCATCAGACGCCGTCATTCCGGGGGCCGAGCGCGGCGAGGCAGCCCGGAATCCATACTCCGCAGTCCGTGTTCATGGATTCCGGGCTCGCCTGCGCTTCGCTTCGGCGCCCCGGAATGACTACGGGGAGGACGGCTCGACGAATGCGGTCAACTCCGCCGGCGATTTCCCGGCGAGGCCGAGCCGCTCCAGCGTCAACCCTTCGCGGGCGTAATTGACGCCGACCGCGAGCGAGGCAAGTTCCACCAGCGCATCGATCGCCGGTGTCGTAACGCCAGCGAGCTTGCCGAGCTCCGCCATCGCCACCAGCCCGTAGCCGACATCCTCGTGGACGTAGCGATGGTCGAGCGAGGGCGGCGCTTTGATAGTGCGGTTCGGCTCGCTCTCCTCGCACGCGCGAGCGATGTTGCCGCTGTCGCGCGCTGCCGCGGTGGTGAGGCCCGGCGCCATAGAACAAGTCGATGAACGGCACCGCCGGCACGCCGAGTGCTTTCGCCACCGCCAGCCGCTCGGCATCGACCGCGGCGGTGACGCGGCCGACCGCCGCCGTGATGCCTTCGCGGTAGAACAGGAAATCGCCGCGGCGCCGTTCGATCCAGCCGGCGTTCATGATCATGCCGGGCGGATGGAACACCGCATTGAGATTGCCGAGCCCGGTCTCGAGCACGCTCGTTGCTTTGACGATGTTGGGATAGAGCGGCTTGATCAGCGCGAACGTCTCGTCGGTGTAGCGCCCCGGCAAGGCGGCGAAGCGCAGCCGCGTCGTGTAGCTGTAGATGTTGACGGTCGCCGGGCCTTCCATGCGCGAGATGTAAGTCAGGGTCACGCGTCTCGCAGGTCTTGCACCGGTCCGGCGATATCCGGCGCGGCGCAATTCGTGCAGGAAATGCAGCCCGCCGCCGGTGTGCCCGGGATTGAGGAAGACCGGCGGGCCGCCGTCGATCTGCGGCACGAGTGCCTTCGCGTAGGACTCGTGGGCGACCGACGGCACGACCAGCATGATGAGGTCGGCGCCGCCCACGGCCTCGCCGACGTCGGTCGTCATGACGTCGATCGGCACGAGCCCGTCATGCACGCCGCGCACTTCGATCCCGCCCTGCGCACGGAGCGGGGCGAGCCGCTCGGCGCTGCGCGCGTGCAGCCGCACGTTGAAACCGCGGCGCCCGAGGTCAGCGGCAGCGGCGCAGCCGCCGTGGCCGGCGCCCAGGACCGCGACCGTCTTGATGCTCATTGCGCTTGCCTCCGCGACCGCCTACGACCGGCGCGGATCATGGTGCGCATCGCTCGCTTGTCAACCGGATGGTGGTTGCTGCGGGGGATTACGCAAACGCATACAATGCGCGGGTGCAAGATGAGCACGCAAATGGAGTGAGCC
The DNA here is from genome assembly GCA_963727325.1 of uncultured Alphaproteobacteria bacterium. Lineage (GTDB taxonomy): Bacteria > Pseudomonadota > Alphaproteobacteria > Rhizobiales > Xanthobacteraceae > BOG-931. The sequence continues at coordinate 4,601 of CAVSFV010000007.1, read as the reverse complement.
CATGAGATGGCAAACCTCGCTGCCGGTAGCAATCGGGTTTGTCCTGGCGTTGTGCGCCGTCGATCAACACGGCGGCGCCGACGTCGGTCGTCATGACGTCGATCGGCACGAGCCCGTCATGCACGCCGCGCACTTCGATCCCGCCCTGCGCACGGAGCGGGGCGAGCCGCTCGGCGCTGCGCGCGTGCAGCCGCACGTTGAAACCGCGGCGCCCGAGGTCAGCGGCAGCGGCGCAGCCGCCGTGGCCGGCGCCCAGGACCGCGACCGTCTTGATGCTCATTGCGCTTGCCTCCGCGACCGCCTACGACCGGCGCGGATCATGGTGCGCATCGCTCGCTTGTCAACCGGATGGTGGTTGCTGCGGGGGATTACGCAAACGCATACAATGCGCGGGTGCAAGATGAGCACGCAAATGGAGTGAGCCCATGAGATGGCAAACCTCGCTGCCGGTAGCAATCGGGTTTGTCCTGGCGTTGTGCGCCGTCGATCAACAAGCCCGCGCACAATCGGACAACTATCCAAGCCGATTGGTGCGGATCGTCCATCAATACACGGCTGGCGGCGGCAATGATCTCGTTTCGCGCATCCTCGCCAACGCGTTCGCCGAGCGGTGGCACCAGAGCGTCATTGTCGAGCCGCGCCCCGGCGGCAGCGGCATCATCGGCGCCGACGTGGTCGCGAAGGCTTCGCCGGACGGTTATACGCTGCTTGAGACCAACAGTGCGCTGTCGATGCTGCCCTCGCTCGGCAAGCCGATGCCGTTCGAGATTCCAGGGAGCTTCGCGCCATCGCAATCGCGGCATCAGGGCAGTTCGTGCTCGTGGCCGCCAAGAACGCGCCTTATCGCTCGCTCGCGGAATTCATCGCTTATGCCAAGGCGCGTCCGGGACAACTCACCTATTCATCGGTCGGGGTCGGCTCGCCGCATCATCTGATCATGGAGCTCTTCAAGTCCAAGACCGGACTCGATCTTGTGCATGTGCCCTACAAGGGCGCGGCGCCGCAGATGCAGGACATGGTTGCCGGCCAGGTCCCGGTCGGATTTTCCTCGGTATCGTCCGCGATCGCGCTGCTCAGATCGGGCGACGTGCGGCCGCTCGCGATCGCAAGCGCGCAACGCTCGGCGCTGCTGCCCGATACGCCGACCATGGCCGAGGCCGGCGTCGTCGGGGTGGAATCGGACGGCTGGTACGGGCTCCTTGCGCCGGCAGCAACGCCGAAGCCGATCATAACGCGCATCAACCGCGACATGAAGGCAGTGCTCGCCGATCCGGCCCTGCGGGAGAAGCTTGCCGGCCAGGACATGGCGGTGGTGGACGAACTCCGAACCCGCGACCTTCGGAGCCCGGATCGCGCAGGAAGTGAAGATGTGGCAGGAGGTGGTGTCGAAACAAAATCTCAAGCTCGAATGAGCGGTTAGAGCCGGTTCCAAAACAGGCGGGAGGAAGCACCATGCGGACTGATCGTCGTCGGTTCATCGCTGGCGGGGCGGCGCTCGTTGTCGCAGGGACGACCGCCGGATCGGTCGAAGCGCAGGGCGCTTATCCGAACAGACCGATTCGCCTCGTCGTGCCTTATCCGCCCGGCGGCGGCACCGATTATTTCGCCCGCCTTGCTGGCGCGGCGATGCGCCGTTCCTCGGGCAGCCGCTGATCGTCGAAAACCGTCCGGGCGCCGCGACCATCATCGGTGCCGACACCGTCGCGAAGGCGCCGCCCGATGGTTACACGATCCTGCTCGGCGACACGGCGACCTACGCGGCCAACCGCAGCCTCTATCAGAAGCTCCCCTACGACCCGCTCAAGGACTTCGCCCCGATCACGCTGACCGGCCGGTTTGCGATCGTGCTCCTCGTCAACACCGCGCAAGCTCGATGTCGGCTCGGTCGAGGATCTTATCGCCGCCGCGAAGCGCGCACCCGGCACCATCGATTATGCGAGCCCCGGCGTCGGCAGCCCTTTCCATCTCGCCATCGAGCTGCTTTGCCGGCGCGGCCGGCATCAAGCTCAATCATGTGCCGTATCGCGGTGTCGCCCCGGCCCTGCAGGACCTCGCGGCGGCGCAGATCGGCATGATGTTCGTCGATTTCGCGAGCGCGCGCTCGCAGCTGGCAACACCCGGCATCAAGGCGATCGCCGTTGCTTCGCCGACGGAACTGCCCGGTCTGCCCGGCGTGCCGACGGTGCTTCGAGCCGGCTTTGCGGGATTCGAAGCCTGGGCTTGGCAAGGATTTGCGGCACCGGCGGGAACACCGCCCGCGATCGTCGGCAAGCTCAACGCGAGCTACATCGCGGCGATCAAGGACCAGGAGATCGTCGCTAAGCTCAACGGCGCCGGCATCGATGCCCTGCAGAGCACGCCGGAGGAATTCGCCGCCTATATGCGCAGCGAAGCCGAGAAATGGGAAAAGGTCATCAAGGCCGCGAATATCCGCGCCGACTGAGCTGTCGGCGCCAACTGCGGAGAAGAAGAAACATGAAGAAGTTCACGCGCCGATCATTCGTTGCGCTCGCGGGGGCCGCCGCGCCTGCGCTCCTCGGAATTCGGGCGTCTGCGCAGGCGTGGCCGGCGCGGCCGGTGCGGGTGATCGTGCCGTTCGCGCCCGGCGGCGTCACCGACGTGGTGGCGCGCATCATCACCGGCAAGGTCGGCGAGCAGCTCGGCAAGCAGTTCTACGTGGAGAACCTCGTCGGCGGCTCGGGCAATGTCGGCATGGGCCAGGCGGCCCGCGCCGCTCCGGACGGCTATACGTGCTCACCGCGTTCAGCTCCTACGTCATCAATCCCTCCCTGTTCGACAAGGTGCCGTACGATCCGGTCAATGATTTCGACCCGGTGTCGCTTGCCGTCACCTCGACGACGGTCATCGTCGTCAATCCCTAAGTGCCGGCAAAAAGCGTCGACGAACTCATCGCGCTCATCCGCGCCAACCCCGGCAAGTACAGCTATGCGTCCGCCGGCACCGGCACGACGTCGCATCTCGCCGGCGAACAGTTTCGGCTGGGATTCGTCCCTGATCTCGTCCACATACCGTTCAGCGGCGGCGCGCCCGCGATGGCCTCGGTCGTCGCCGGCCATACGCCGATTGGCTTTGGGACGCCCACGGTCGCGGTGCCGCTCATCGGTGACGGCCAGTTGCGCGCACTTGCCGTCACCAGCACGAGCCGCACCGAGACCATGCCACAGGTGCCGACCATCACCGAACCGGGCTTTCCCGAGATCTTCGGCGACAGCTTTGTCGGCTTCGTCGTGCCGGTCGGTACACCGAAGGACATCATCGCGACGCTCAACCAGAAATCATGACCGCCCTCGCAACGCCCGAAATGAAGGAGCGCGTCGCGACGCTCGGCGACGACATCGTCGGCAGCACGCCCGAGGAGTTTCGCGACGCATCGCGAGCGAAGTCGCGACCTGGGCGAAGGTGATCCACGCCGCCAATATCAGGTCCCAGTGAACCGCGCCTCGTTTCGTTGTCTGTACGGTTCGTACTTTTGTGGGGGGCGTCTGCGGCGAGTTCACTTGCGTTCGTCATCGCAGTATTTCAATCTTTCGCGGGGCGCTAAGACTTTAGCAGGGGGTCATGACCGACGTCCTGAATTCCGTTGCCGAGCGCGCGGCGGATGACGGGGTGCGCGTCGCCGCTCCACCCGACATCAGCTCGCGTCGCGTGCTCTGCGTGTCGCCGCGTTATGCGCCTTCTTTCGGCTCGTTCCACTACGCCTATGACATCACGAGAAGGATGCGCGCCTTCATGCCGCCGCAGGGCCTGCTCGTCATCGCCGCCGTCGCTGCCCAAGGACTGGGAGGTGCGCTTCATCGACGAGAACATGAGCCCGCGCGCGCGGCCGATTTCGCCTGGGCCGACGCGGTTTTCGTCAGCGGCATGCATATCCAGCGCCGCAGATCGACGACATCTGCCGCCGCGCGCACGTCGCGGGCAAGCCGGCCGCGCTCGGCGGCCCCTCGGTCTCCGCTTGCCCCGACTCTATCCGGACTTCGATTATCTGCATGTCGGCGAACTCGGCGATGCCACCGAGGCGCTGATCGCGCGGCTCGCACGGGATGTCGCGCGGCCCGCCGGCAGGTGCGTGCTTGACGACGAAGGAACGCCGCGCGCTCGACCGATTTTCCGTGCCGGCCTATGAACTCGCCGAGATCGACCGCTATTTCCTCGGCAGCATCCAGTTTTCGAGCGGCTGCCCCTATCACCTGCGAATTCTGCGATATTCCCGGCCTCTACGGCCGCGTTCCGCGGCTGAAGACGCCCGGAGCAGATCATCGCCGAACTCGACAAGCTGCTGGCCTGCGGCGTCAACGGCGCGGTCTATTTCGTCGACGACAATTTCATCGGCAACCGGCGCGCGGTGCACGACTCCTGCCGCATCTGATCGAATGGCAGAAGCGCAACGGCTACGCTGTCAGCTTCGCCTGCGAAGCGACGCTGAACATCGCAAGCACACCGAATCCTGGCGCTGATGCGCGAGGCCGATTCGACACGCATCTTCTGCGGCATCGAGACGCCCGAGCCCGAGGCCCTGCACGCGATGTCGAAAGACCAGAACTGCGCCTGCCGCTCTTGAGGCCGTCGACAAGCTCAACGCC
>CAVSFV010000006.1:0-250918 GCA_963727325.1 uncultured Alphaproteobacteria bacterium | reverse complement strand
ACGCCGTATCCGCTGCCCGTGTCGCTCGCCATCGGCGATAAGGTGTTGATCGAAGCCGCCGGCGCCTACACGGCGACTTATTCGTCGGTCGGGTTCAACGGCTATCCTCCGCTCAGGCAATACGTGATCTGAGCTGATGCCGATACCGCGCTAAGCAAAACCTCTGGCGACCGAGTATGGGGTTTTCGTTGGTGGGCTGCCGGTGGTAATCGGCTGCGGTCACGCTCCTGTTTTGTCCGGCATCTGAACTAAATTTAACAATCGAAGTTTCCGAACGTGTCGGAATTGTGCCTTAATGTCGGCGTTTGCTGACGCAGGTCCTCGTTGCGGATTTTCTGAGCTTGAATTTGTGAAAACAGATCATTCACCGAATCGTGCAAGTGAATGAGTTCAATGAAGCGCCCATCGAACCACATCATTGACCCCGTAAATCCGGAGTGTGCTGTTACTGCGCCGGATCGACTGCAGAGTTCGACATCGCAGTTCTCAGTGACAACGCCGAGTGGCGCCGCGCACGATGCGCCGGTGGGCGGCGTTGCAGTAAATTTCGGCGATCTGATCCCCGACGACGCCTTTCATTTCGTAGATTCTGTGGACGCCGGCACGGTTACCACAACCCTGGAACTCCTGGTTCGCCTCCCCGGCGAATCCGTTGGCTGTCAGCGGGAATCTGTCAGACCTACCGGCAAGGCCCTTTCAAGTTACGATCGAGGACGTGAGCAACGGCGTTAGTGATGCGAACACGGATCATGCGTCAAACGGTCCGTTGCTCTCGGAGAATACAGCGCGTGCTCTCGGGCGGGATGATGCGTTCTTGGTCGCGGCGGCTCAGACCGTTCCGGGCGGCGATAATGGCTGGGCTCACATTCTGACGGGCGATAGCTCGGACGGTAATCAGGACTCGACCAACGACCTGTGGTCCGTTGCCGATGACTCCATCGCAATTGCCGATGTGATCGTCCGCACCGCGGCAAACTCAAGTTTCTTTCAGTATAGCGCGAGTGGCCATGTCGATACCAATCTCGGCGGCGAAATGGTCGGCGGCATAAGCTTCGCTGGCGGCGCGACGGCCACCGCGGCTTCTTTTGCCTCGGAGACATTCGCGCCGATCGTTTTCGTGAGCGCGGCTCATTTGGGCGGGCCCATTACTGGAATCAGCGTCAGCCCAACCGGCGCGACCGGAGCGCAGCTTCTGCAGGCATTGGATGAAAGCGGATTGAGCGTCAACGGTTCCGGGATTACGGTCGGTGTGCTCTCCGACAGCTTCAATAATCTCGGCGGCGCGGCGGCAGATGAAGCCGATGGAGCGCTGCCTCCGGCCGCCGACATAAACGTCATCGAGGATCTCGCCTCGGGTGGCACCGACGAAGGTCGCGCGATGATGCAAATCATCCACGACATCGCCCCGGGCGCCAATCTGGCGTTCTACACCGCCTTCAACAGCGAGCAGGATTTCGCCAACGGCATCCTCGCGCTGGCCGCTGCCGGCTGCAAAGTCATTTGCGACGACGTGAGCTATTACGACGAGCCATTTTTTCAGAACGGCGTGATCGCGCAGGCGATCCAGACTGTCGAGGCGGAGGGCGTCACTTACGTTACGGCTGCCGGGAATAACGGCAGTGCCGCATACCAAGCAGCGTGGACGCCGTTCGCGCATGCGACTTATGACGGATTCCCGCTAGCCCACACTGAGAATTTCGGCGGCAGTCCGGTCCAGGATATCACCGTCGACGGCGCAGTCCCGCTGCTTCTCGAGTTTGATCGCCCCTACGGTGACTCGGCCACGATCATGGAGATACTTGCATTCCAAAACGGGAGCCTTGTGGGGCTCGCCAAAAGCGGCCCTCACACCGAGCGGGGTAATCCTTGGGTGGGCTTGGAACTCTATTCGGGAACTTATCAGATCGCGATTGAGAGAGTACGCGGCTACAACCCAGTCATGATCAAAGAAATTGTGGCCGGGGACGGAATCCCCGTTGAGATCAGCGGGGAAAATGTGGGGACCGTGTACGGTCACGCCATGACGCCCGGCGTGATCGCCGCAGGTGCGGTGAGTGCCGCTGAAACGCCTGCCTCCGGCGTCAATCCCGCCGTCAGCGAGATCTTCTCGTCATCCGGCGCCGGCACCCAACTTCTGTTCAGTAATGGCGGCGCGCCATTATCGCCGCCGCTCGCACTCAGTCCGGTTGCTGTCTCTGGTGTGGATGATATCCAAACGACCGTTCCGAATGGCCTCAGCGATTTCTACGGCACCTCGGCTGCGTCGGCCAGTCTCGCAGGCGTTGCCGCGCTCATGCTCTCGGCCAATCCCAATCTTAGTCCGGCGCAAGTCGAGCAGATCATGGAGCAGACGGCGAGCCCGATGGCGAATTCGGCCGTGAGCGGAGCTGGATTAGTCCAGGTTGACCCCGCGGTCGCCGACGCGGCAGCGACTCCAGGTCTTGAATCAGTGAGTGGTGCCGCTGAAGCCGCGCGGGTAGGCGGGATGGCGTCACTCGCGACAGCGGCCGCCGCCTCACACGCGGGCGACAATTTTTCGCTGCAATACAAAGGCTTTGATTACGTCGCCTTCTACAACGGAGCTTACGAAAACTCCGATTCACTGCCGAGCCTTACGCAGACCGGAGCCAATTCGATCGAGGCGACGGTTGACTACGGCATTAACGCACAGACGTCGCAGGTCGTCGCCGATCCGAACTACACCGACAGCCTCAGCGCCCTTGGAGCGACGATTGCGCAGGCCGAAAGTCTCGGCTTGTCGGTGATGGTGAGGCCGCTGATCGATTTCCTCAATCCGACAGAGTCGGCGCCGTACAGTGTCGGCGAATGGCGGCAGGATTATCAGCCAACCGACGTCGCCACCTTCTTTGCAAGTTATAAACAAATGATCGTCTCGGAGGCTGAAGTCGCCCAAGCCAACGGCGCGCAGATGCTGTCGATTGGTGCGGAACTCGACCAGCTCACCGGCCCGCAATATCTGCCTTATTGGACGAACATCATTAATTCAGTGCATGCGGTGTTCAGTGGCGAGCTGACGTACTCAGCGTCATGGAATACCGCAAGCGAAGTCAGCTTTTGGAATCAGCTCAATTATGAAGGCATCGACTGCTACGTGCCGCTTTCCGATGCAGCAAACCCGACGCTTCGACAACTCGTAAGAGGTTGGCTGGACCCGGCGACGCCGACGCATGATCCGGGCGCTTACGATGTCATCGGCAACCAGTCACCGATCCAGTATTTCGAAAATCTGTCGGCACAATCCGGGAAGCAACTGATCTTTACTGAACTCGGTTACGCGAACGATACCGGCGCCGCCGCCGACCCGGCGGCTTCGGGGGCCAATCCTGATCCAACGCTGCAGGCCAGGCTCTACAAGGCGTTTTTTGAAGCGTGGGACATTTCACATAGTTCATCGCTGGTCGGGACCTATTTCTGGGAATGGGATCCGGACGGAAGTTCTTCGAACGTAGGCCCGGGTATCGACAGTTTCAGCCCACAAAACAGCCCTGCGCAGCATCAGGCAACGGTCGGCTTTGAAAACGACAGCGGCGCTCTGGCAAGCCACTTGGCCGCGTTACATATCAACCATCTTCTTCACTAAGCGGCGTTCGCCTTTCTAGCCGGCAATCCATTCAATATGCGCGCGGATTGCCCCGCGCTGATCGTCGATCCAGCCATGCGGTCGAGCCTTTTCGATCATGGCGGAGAAATTCTGCTGCCACGCTGCATCTTGTTCGACACCCGGCCAGCGGCGCAAGGCGTCCTCAAATATCCATGCCGTCCCGGCATCTGCGAGTTCGGCGTTGCCCGCGATAGCACCGCGCATGGCGTCGAGTTCTGATTGATCGCCTTCGATGACGAGTTTGAACGCACGAAAGTTGTCGCGGTCTTCAAGTTGAAGTCCGTCAGCGCGGGAGAATTTCAGAAACACCAAGCCCTCCGACGTTTGCTTTCTCTCAATGTAAATCGATCACGCCCGCTTCGCCCGTTTCCGTCCCGAAGGCGAGCAGCGTGCCGTCCGCGTTCCAGGCGAGCGCGGTAACGGGGGCTGGGCCGGGCCTTTTGGCCAGAATCTCGGCGCCGTCGTCGACGCGAACCATCAGCACCATGCCGTCGCTGAAGCCGGTGGCAACGATCTCCTGACGGGGATGGCAGGCGATGACTTCGACGCGGTGCTCGGATGGCGCCAGCAGCCGCGGCTGCTTGCCCATCGGGCCGTCCTTGGTCTGGAACGGCCATAGAATGAGTTGCGTAGAACCCGAGGTCGCGAGCCAATGACCGCTGGCCGTCCAGTCAAGAGACGTCACGCGTGCCGCGTAACCCGACATCCGCATGTGCTTTCCGTCGGCAAGCCGCCAGCCGTGGAGCATCGGCTCTTGCATGGTGGTCACCAGAAAACGGCCGTCCGGACTGACAGCGGCACCGAGATGCGAGCCCTTCCATTCGAGCTTTTCCGGCGTAGCCTGCGGGGCATTCGGGAACCAAAGGGTGGCGCCGTTGTAATGGGCGACGGCGAGGCGAAAGCCCTTCGGCAGGAAGGCCAGTCCACCGACGGTCGAAGGAGCGTCGAGCTGACGCAGCTCCTTGGCTTGGACAAAGGCCGTCTTGCCGGCCGACCAGGCGACGGCACCGTCCGGTCCGAGGGCGAGGTGATCGATCCAGCGATGTTTTGCATCGGTCGCGAGCGTGCGTGTTTCGCCCTGCGCGTTGGTCGCCACGACCTTGCCGTCATCGCCGCCGCTGACAACCCGCACCCCATCACCGGCCGATGCAAGAATGGCCCCGCCGTGGACGTCAACACGCCGCGGCTCGGCTTTGGGCGCGGCAAGGAGAAGCGCTTCCTCGCCAAGAACGAGCACCGCTGTGCGTCCGAGAAAATGTGCGCCAACAACCGCAGCGCCGGCCGCCACCGGGTGTGTTCGCTCGACGACCGAGACGGTGTCACTGCGAGTGTCTGTCATTTGATTGGAGCCGCCTGCGCGTTCCCCTCCCCACAAGGGGGAGGGAGGCAATCACGCGATGCAATTCTCAAATCCCTCGCGGATTTTTTCTTCCGGCAGATTGCGGCCGATGAAGACGACGCGGCTGTCGCGTTTCTCGTCTTTTTTCCAGGGCCGTTGATGATCGCCGTCCAGGATCATGTGCACGCCCTGAAAAACGAAGCGCTGGTCATCGTCCCTGAACGAAAGGATGCCCTTGCAGCGCAGAATGTTCGGCCCTTCCGTCTGCACCAGGTTTTGTACCCAGGGAAAAAACGCGTCGGGATTTAACGGCTTATCGGTCTTAAGCGAGACCGATTGCATGTCCTCGTCGTGATAATGTTTGAGGCCGCCGGAGTGGTGAGAGTTGTTGTGATCGTGATCATGGTGGTGACCATGTTCATGATCGTGATGATGGGGGCCATGATCGTGGCCATCATCGGTTGCAAGAAATTCCGGTTCGATCTCGAGTATGCGGTCCAGATCGAAGGCGTTGCGGCTTAAAACCTCGTCGAGCGCAATTTGAGCCCGCTCGGTCTTGTGTACTTTGGCGTAAGGATTGATGGCACGGATGCGCGCCTCGACCTCGCTGAGTTGCGCCGGCGAAACGAGGTCGGTTTTGTTGATCAGAATTACATCGGCAAATGCGATCTGGTTCTTCGCTTCCGGGGCATCTTTGAGCCGGTCATTTAGCCATTTGGCGTCGGCGACAGTGACCACCGCATCGAGCTTGGTTCTGCGCCCGACGTTTTCGTCGACGAAAAAAGTCTGCGCTACCGGCGCGGGATCGGCCAGCCCCGTGGTCTCGACAATGATGGCGTCGAACTTGCCCTTGCGCCGCATCAGCCCGTCGAGGATGCGCACCAGGTCTCCGCGCACCGTGCAGCAGATGCACCCGTTGTTCATCTCGAACACTTCCTCATCGGCGCCGACAACGAGGTCGTTATCGATGCCAATCTCGCCGAATTCGTTGACGATGACGGCGTATTTCTTGCCATGCGGCTCCGACAGGATGCGGTTGAGCAGCGTGGTTTTGCCGGCACCGAGATAGCCGGTCAGCACGGTTACGGGGATTTTCTCGGGCGAAATCGGTTCGGACATGCGGAGCCTCCTGCCGCGGATATATAGGCGATCCCGTGCCGGCCCAAAACCCTTTGTTTTGCAAAGCGAAGTTTAAGTCAGTGCCGGTCGCGTGCCGCGGCGCTGATGGCGTTGAGTATCGCCGCCCGGTCTTTCTTGAGCACGCCGCGCACCGATTGCTGGCTGCCGATCTCTCCCATTTCGCGCTGGCGTTTGATCGTGCCGGTAGTCATCAGCGGGTCAATGCCGAGTTCGCGCAGGGTATCGGCAACTTCTTCCATTTCCGCCGCCCGCCTTTCGCCGTGGCTCGCCATGCGCTCGAGGTTGTAGGCAACGACCTTCGACCAATCGAGCCCCGGATAGTTATTTTTCAACGATGCGGCGACTTCGTCCACGACGCCGGCGCGCGCCGCGGCGAGGAAGCACTCGAGCGTCAGCGCCTCGATCCCCTTGATCATAACGCTTCGCACCATCTTGATCGCTGCAGCAGCGCCGACCTCCGCTCCGGCAGTGGTGACCCGCATGTCGAGGGCGCCGAGGACCGGTGCGGCGGCTTCGGCGTGTGGGCCGGCGATCAGCATCGGCGTCTGATGACGCGCCGGGTGAATCGGCGCGATCACCGCAACGTCGACGTAGCGTGCGGTATCGCCGAGGAGTTTTGCCGCTTCTTGTTTGCGGCCTGGCGAGACCGAATTCATATCGAGCAAAAACGGATTGCCGGCGAGATGCGGCGCAACCGATTGTACCGCCTCAATGCTGGAAGCGGCGGTAACGGCGGAGATGACGATGTCGGCATTGCGGACGCCGTCGGCGGCCGAAGCCGCGCATCGTACGCCGATCGCGTCAGCGGCTTGCCTGAGGCGCTCGCCGTCGGCACGCGGAAACAGGATGTCCCACGCGCCAATGTGCAAAATACCGGCGTCGCGCAGGCCAGCCGCGATCGCTTGACCGGCTTCGCCAAAGCCGATGAAACATAACGTCGGCTTCGCCTCAGTCATTCTTGTTCTCTTCGGTGCGGTCGACCCTCGCCGATGATGGCAGGACCGGTATATGGTCGGCAATGCTGTCTTGTTCCATCGTTAACTCCGGACATTCCCCATGAAATCTCCGTCCTCCCGCGACCGGCTCGAACAGGCGCTGGCGCGCATCGCCGACCCCAAGGGGGAAGGGTCGCGCGCTTGCCTCACGGTCTATGAGGGCCCCGCCGGGGCCGCTGCCGATGCGTCCGATGCCCGCGCTGCCAGCGGCATATCGCTGGGGCCGCTCGACGGTTCGATTGTCACCATCAAGGACCTATTCGACGTGGCCGGGGAGCCGACCCGCGCCGGCTCGAAAATTCTCGCGGAAGAGGCCAAGCCCGCCACGGCTGACGCGCCGGTGGTGCGACGGCTGCGCCGCGCCGGCGCTGTGATCGTGGCCAAAACCAACATGACGGAATTCGCCCTGGGCGGGATCGGCGCCAATCCGCATTTCGGCACCCCGGGGAATCCAAGCGATCGCGCCCGCGTGCCTGGCGGCTCGTCTTCCGGTGCGGCTGTTACTGCCGCTGACGGCATGTGCGAGATCGCGATTGGGACCGATACTGGCGGTTCGGTCCGCATCCCGGCGGCGCTGTGCGGCCTTGTCGGTTTCAAACCAAGCCGACAACGCGTCCCGACCGACGGTGCGTTCCCGTTGAGCACGACACTCGATTCCATCGGTCCACTGTCACGCACCGTCACCGATTGCACGAGAGCGGACGCCATTTTGTCGAATGAAGACTTTGCGCCGCTCGAGCCGATCCCTTTAGCCGGTCTCCGCTTCGGAATTGCGCAAGGTTTACCGCTCGAATCCCTTGACGAAACTGTCTCCGCCGCCTTTGCCGGCGCGCTGAAATCGCTGGGCGCGGCCGGCGTGCGCCTTACAGATGAGACTTTGCCGCTGCTCGACGAAATGCGCGAGGTCAATGCCTATGGCGGCATCGTTCAGCCGGAGGCCTGCGCCATTCACCGCGACCGGATCAAACGGCGCGCCGCCGATATCGACCCGAACGTGCGGGTACGGCTCGAGCGCGGTTGTGCGGTTTCGGCGGCCGACTACTTCGATATGATGCAGGCGCGGACGCGTCTTGTTCGCGCGATGGATCAGTGGTTGACGGCGTTCGACGTGCTGGTGATGCCGACGACGCCGATCGTCGCCCCGACGATAGCGGAGGTGACGGGGTGGGAGGGCTACGCCGCGCGCAACACCCTCGTTTTGCGCAATACCTCAATCGGCAACTTTTTCGACCTCTGCGGCATCTCGCTGCCGCTCAAAGCCAGGCTTCCAGTCGGTCTGATGCTGATGGCACGCAATAGGCAGGACCGCACGCTATTGCGTATCGCTGCGGCCGTGGAGAAAGGGCTGGCGAATTAAACGAAAGTGCCGCGGGAAGTCAGTATCTCGCGACGTTTTCGCGCTTGTGACCCTGCAAATAAATCCGGCATCATGGGCTAAGTGCGAATGGGACGAACTGTGGGAGGATGCTATGAGCCGTAAATTCCAGTCGAATTCCGCGCGGGTAACCCGCCGGACTTTTTCCGCTGCCTTGGGCGCCGGCTTCGTCGCAGGCGTTGCGCCCTTCAACATTGTGCGCGCGCAGAGTGGCCCACTTAAAGTTGGCGTCCTGCTGCCGCGGTCGGGTTTCGAAGCCGGCATCGGCGAGGATTGTCAGCGCGGCGTCGACGTCGCGCCGGCCATTTTTAAATCGCTGGGTCTGCCGGATCTGACGATCATCAGCGGAGACACCGAGTCGAATGTCGATACGGCGCGCGCTCGCGCCGAGAAGCTGATCGGCGAGGGGGCGCAGGCTTTGGTGGGCTCGTTCGATTCCGGCCAATCGTCCGCGATCGCGCAGGTGGCCGAGCAGAAGGGCATCCCTTACGTCATCAACATTGCCGCTGCGCCGCAGATCACTGAGCAGGGCTACAAGTTCGTATTTCGAAACTTCCCCACCGCCCCGATGATTCTGCGTGACGCTTTCACCGACCAGAAAACCGTCTTCGCCGAGGTCGGTGCGGCGCCCAAATCGGTCGTCTTTATGCACGTCAACGACACTTTCGGTACGGCGATGAGCAAAGGCATTGGCGCAGTGATGCCGAAGTTCAACATGCCATACACGATTGCCGAAGAGATCGCCTACGATCCAACGGCGCGCGATCTCTCCGTTGAGGTGGCGAAGGCTAAAGCCGCGAATGCGGACGCGCTGCTGGTCGTCAGCCGCCTGAGCGACGCGATCCTGCTGACCCGGGAACTCGTCAAGCAACGCTGGACGCCGCAGGCGATTCTCAGCATGGGGCCGGGTTTCTACGAGGACCAGTACATCAAGACGCTCGGCAAATACGCCAACGGTCCGATCAACTTCGCGCCCTGGTACGACCCGCATAAGAAACTCACCAAAGTGCTCGATGCCGAGCTCGCCAAACGCCACCCCGGCGTCAACCTCAACACCAATCATGTCTTCACCTTCGAGGCGCTCCTGGTCGTCGCCGACGCTTTTAAGCGTGCCGGATCGACCGATCCGAAGGCGTTGGCCGACGCCATCCGCGCCACCAACATCACCGACAATGTCAGCATCGGACCGGGCATCCAGTTCGATGCAAAAGGCCAGAACGAGAAGGTGAGGCAGGGCGCGTTCCAGAACCGTGGCGGCAAACTGGTCACAATTGCGCCGCCGGAAGCCGCCGAGGCCAAGGCGGAATGGCCGCTAGCCGCGTACCAGAGCCGCAGCTAAGTCTCTTCTGTGACGTCCGACGTCTATCTCAACGTCGTTGTCGGCGGAGTTCTGACCGGCCTGGTTTATGGCCTGTTGGCGCTTGGGCTTTCAGTCATTTTCGGCGTGGTGCGCGTGGTCAATTTTGCCCACGGCGAAATGATGACCATCGCGATGTTCATCGCCGTCGTGTTGTTCTCCACGTTTCACCTCGATCCGCTGGTCTTACTCATCCCGATCGCGGCGGTGATGTTTGTGTTCGGCTATGTTCTGCAGATCGGCCTGATCAATCCCTTCATCAGACGGGCCGAGCATACGCAGTTTCTGCTGCTGGTGGCGCTCGGGCTTATCATCGCCAACGGTCTTCTGATCATCTTTGGCCCTGATGCTCACTCCGTACAGACATCGTACGCGCTCGATAGCATTCAAATCGGCCCGCTGATTGTCGACACGACGAAGGTTTACGCCGCTTCGGCCGCGATCGCGTTCACCATCGCGCTTTTTGCTTTCTTTCGCTTTACGCTCATTGGTAAAGCGATCCGCGCCTGCGCTGACAATTACACTGGTGCGCAAGTCGTCGGGCTTGATGTGAAACGCCTCTACGCCGTCACTTTTGGGCTGGGGGCGGCGTGCGTCGGTGCGGCCGGCACCATGCTTACTTTGCTCATTGATGCGACGCCGATGCTTGGGCCGAGCTACACGCTTCTCGCCTTCGTTATCGTCATTACCGGGGGGCTCGGCTCGATGCCCGGCGCGCTCCTTGGCGGCGTTCTGGTTGGTGTGACCGAAGCATTGGCCGGACTTCTATTCACGCCTTCGGCCAAGAGCATGTTCGCCTTCGGGATTCTTGTGCTGGTCCTGCTGTTCCGGCCGCAGGGGCTGCTCGGCAAGAGGGTGGTATGATAGCGCGACTGAGCGCTGGCCTGTCGCGCCGCGCCGCCATTCTGCTCGCTGTCTTGTTCGTTGTCCTTCTTGCTGCGCCGTTCATCGTCAATGACTATCTCCTGACCGTCCTGATTCTCATTCTCTACTTTGCTTATGCCGGCCAAGCCTGGAACATCATGATGGGCTTTGCCGGGCAACTTTCACTCGGCCACGCGATCTATATCGGCCTCGGCGCCTATGTGGCGGCGACATTGTTTATCCGATTCGACGTCAGCCCTTGGCTGGGTTTCCTCGGGGCCATTCCAGTTGCCGCGGCTTGTGGGGCGATCATTGGATTTCTGGCTTTCCGTTTCCGCGTCGCCGGCGTCTATTTCGCCATTCTGACCATCGCCTTTGCCGAATTCGCCCGCATCGGCTTCGATCATCTTGATTTCGTCAACGCGTCGGGCGGGTTATTCCTGCCGGTCAAGCAGAACCTGCATAACGATCCGTGGCAGCTGCGCGGCGACCCGCGGATGTTCTACTACGTCATCCTGTTCGCGACATCGCTCCTCCTTGTCCTGTGCCATCTGCTCATTCGCAGCCGTATCGGCTACTTCTGGCTCGCGATCCGCGAAGATGAGCAGGCGGCGCGTGCGACCGGAATCGATACGTTTCGTTACAAGATGTATGCGGTGATGGTGTCGGCGGCGGCGACTTCGTTTGCCGGCGTGTTCTATGCGTTTTTCTACAACAATCTTTTCCCCGAGCAGGTGTTTAGCATATCGCGGTCGATCGAGATCATTCTCGGTCCGATCATCGGTGGCGTCGGCACCCTGTTCGGGCCGATCCTTGGCGCATTCGTGCTGACGGGCCTCGCTGAAACGCTCAATTCAGCGATGACTTCATTCGGTATTGAGGTGCCGGGGGCAACGCAGGTGTTCTATGGCATTTGTCTATTACTCGTCGTCGCCGGATTGCCTGACGGTGTATGGCCTCCTCTGGCCCGGTTTCTTCGTGTGAACGCGAGCAAAAAATGACCGCGCTCCTCCAGCTTGAGGCGGTCAGCAAGCGCTTCCGCGGCCTCGTCGCGGTCGACCAGGTCAGCTTCGCTGTGCCGCAGGGCGAGATTTTTGCCGTGATTGGTCCCAACGGGGCGGGCAAGACCACACTATTTAATCTGATAGCAGGTGCGATGGCGCCCGACGGCGGCTCGATCGTATTTGCGCAGCAGCCGATCCAAGGATTGCCGGCCGATGCGATCTGCCGGCGCGGGCTTGCCCGCACGTTTCAGATCGTGCGGCCGTTTCCGGCATTAAGCGTCGAGGACAACGTCACGATTGGTGCGTTGCAGCGCCGACATGACGTTGAAAAAGCGCGGGCGCACGCAAGGACGCTGCTCCAGCAACTCGACCTGTTTGACAAACGCCACCGTCTGGCGGCGACGTTGACGTTGCCGGACCGCAAGCGGCTCGAGGTTGCCCGTGCGCTTGCGACCGAGCCAAAGCTCTTGCTCCTCGACGAAGTGATGGCGGGTTTGCGGCCGACGGAGACCGACCGCATGGTCGCCATCCTGCGCGCGCTCAACCGCGACCGCGGCTTGACGATCCTGCTGATCGAGCACGTGATGCGCGCGGTCATGGCGCTTGCTTCCCGCGTGCTGGTGCTCGATCACGGAACCGCAATCGCTACCGGTGCACCGGACGCGGTGGTTCGCGATCCGGCGGTTGTGCAATCCTATCTCGGCATTGAGGCGATATGATCCTGCGCGTCGAAAACCTCGATGTGTTTTACGGCGACGTTCAGGCGCTCGATTCGGTATCGCTGGAAATTGAGGAGGGCGCTATCGTTGCCATTGTCGGTGCCAATGGCGCCGGCAAGACGACTCTGATCCGCTCGCTCGCCGGAATGCTGCCGCAAGCGCGCGGGGACGTTATGTTTCGCGGCACAGAGATTTCGCGCTGGCCGAGCCATCGGATCTGCGATCTCGGATTAGGCCAGGTAGCGGAGGGTCGGCAGGTGTTTCCGACGCTGTCGGTGGCTGAGAACCTCGACATTGGCGGCATGTTGCCGCGTGCGCGAGCGCAGCGCGCCAGGAACCGCGAGCGCGTGCTCGCAATGTTTCCGGTGTTGGCCGAGCGGTCGCGGCAGCCGGCTGGCACGCTTTCCGGCGGCGAGCAACAGATGCTGGCAATTGGGCGCTGCCTTATGGGAGCGCCGCAGCTGATCATGTTTGACGAGCCCTCGCTCGGACTTGCTCCGAAGATTGTTCACGACGTGCTGAACACGATCCGCGACCTCAATCGCGAAGGGATCACCTGCCTTTTGGTCGAGCAGAACGTAGCGCTTTCGCTTAAGCTTGCGAGCCGCGCCTACGTGCTGGAAAATGGACGTGTGACATTGTCCGGCAGCGGCGACGAGCTATTGGCTGATGACCGCGTCCGCAGCGCCTACCTTGGACTGTAGCGCACCTTGGATTTTGCGACGCTGTGCCTCTCGGCTGAACGACCGGTAAACTCGGTCAGAAAGTGCGGCGCAATCGCATCATGATATGGGAGAGTGCTTTTACCCGCGCGCTCAACGGCGCCAGCGGGAACGCTTGCCGAAGCCGCTTATATACGTCTGCTGCCATCGGCGCTTCCACATCGGCGAGCGCCGCTGCCATGGCACGGGCCATAGCAGCATCAGACTGCCCGCCCAAGGTCGCCGGCACCAACGTGACTTCTCCGAACGGAACAGGCGGCTGTACGTGTAGCGTGATGCGGCGGGCACCCATCGGCGGCACTCCAGAGAAATTGCGGTTTCCTCCTAACACGCCACTTTCGCGAAAGTTCCATCGGCCTGTTGCGGCTTGTGCGAGATACCATTAGCTGTTGGCTGGCCTGCAAATTTCGCTGGCGTAATCCCTTTTCCTTTTTCGGAGATGCTACCCATGAAGCTTTATTACTGGCCGGGCGCCTGCTCGCTGTCGCCGCATATCGTGTCGCGTGAGGCGGGCATCGAACTTCAGCTCGCGCAGTTGGATCGTGTCGAGAGAAAAACTGCGGACGGGACGGTGCTTTCCAGCGTCAACCCCAAAAACCAGGTGCCGGTTCTCGAATTGGACGACGGCCAGGAGCTCACCGAGGGACCGGTAATCGTGCAGTATCTGGCTGACCGCAAGCCGGGTTCTGATCTCCTGCCGGCAGCGGGTACGATGGAACGATACCGCGTTCAGGAATGGCTGAACTTCGTGACGTCAGAATTGCACAAGACCTTTGGTCCATTGTTTCGTCCGAATACGCCCGAGGAGTTCAAGACCATCTCGAGGGATTATCTCGGCCAACGCTTCGACTGGATCGACAAGCAGCTCGCCGGCAAAAAGTATCTGACCGGCGACAAGTTCACGGTCGCTGACGCCTACCTGTTCACGATCCTGCGTTGGTCGCCACGGGTGGGAATTGATCTCGGCAAGTGGCCGAACATTACCGCCTATGTCGATCGGATCACGGCGCGCCCGAAGGTGCAAGAAGCGCTCAAAGCCGAGGGTCTAGTTTGACGTTGGACCCGAAATCCTAGCCGACGGCGAGCGCCGCGCGCAACGGCCCCTGTCCTTTAAGCTGCAGGCCATGGAAGTCGGCATAGCGGCCGCCTTTTCGCAGCAGTTCGTCATGCCGGCCGGACTCGACGATCGAGCCGTCCTCTATCACGAGGATGTTGTCGGCGTGCATAATCGTGGCGAGCCGATGCGCGATCACGAGAGTCGTGCGACCTTTGCACAGTTCTGCGATCGCCTCCTGAACATGGCGCTCGGATTCTGAATCGAGGGAGGCGGTCGCCTCGTCCAGCAGGATGATCGGCGCATTCTTGATCAGCGCACGCGCGATGGCGATCCGCTGACGTTGGCCGCCGCTCAGCTGCATACCGTGCTCGCCGACTGGCGTTTCATAGCCGGCAGGAAAGCCGACGATAAAGTCGTGTGCGTGCGCCGCTTTGGCCGCGGCAACGATCTCTGGTTCGCTGGCGCCGATCCGCCCGAGTGCGATGTTCTCCCGGATTGTTCCACGGAACAACTGGACGATCTGGCCGACATAGGCGATCTGACCGCGCAGTGAGTCGCGCGACACGGCGGCGATGTTCTGGCCGTCAATCAGGATCCGGCCGGTTTCGATGTTGTAGAAACGAAGGATCAAATCGAGCATGGTCGATTTGCCGCCGCCGGAAGGGCCGACCAGAGCGGTCACCCGGCCTGGCTGTGCCACAAAACTTATGTCGTGCAGGACCGGTGCGCCGGGACGGTAGGCAAAGTCCACGTTGTTGAATTCGAGCCGTCCGGTCGTGAGTTTGAGCGGCGGGCGCTCATCGTCGGTCTGTTCGCCGGCCGGGCTGTCGATTACCTCGTAAAGAACGCGAACGCCAACGAGATTATTGTTGAGCTCGATGTTGAGGCGCGCCAGCCGTTTCGCCGGTTCGTAGGCTAGAAGGAACGCCGCAAGGAATGAAACGAATGCGCCCGGCGTTCCACCGCCCTGAATTCCGCGCCAGCCGCCGTAAATCATCGCCAGCGCGATGGCACAACCGCCCAACGTCTCCATCAGCGGGTTGGCTCGATAGGCGACGCGCGCCATTTTGTTCGCTTGCCCTTCGACGGCGGTGACACTTGTGGCGAGCCTTCGCCGCATCTCGTCCTCGAGCGAGAAGGCTTTGACCATGCGCATGCCCTGCAGCGCTTCCTGCATGGTCTCGATGGTGCGCGTGCTGCCGGTAAACTGCATCTGCGCGATGTTGCGAACCCGCCGGACTACCTTGCGCAGGAACACCATCGCCGGCGGCGCCACGATCAACCCGCCGAGTGACATAATCGGATCCTGTATCACCATCACGATCGATAGACCGATAAGCGACATCAGATCGCGGCCGAAGGCGGTGATCATGAGATTGATCACCTGTGCTACGGCATTGGCGCCGGTGGTGAGGCGGGCGATGAATTCTGAAGAATGACGATCGGCGAAATAACTGATGTTTTCTCGCAACAGCTTATCGAACATGCGCTGCTGATTGTCGGCCACGATGCTGTTGCCGATCGCGGACAGCATCACCGCCGAGCCGTAGGTCGCCAAACCCCTCGTCGCAAAAATCACCATCGTGAGGACGCCGATGACGACAATGCCTTCGAAATTGCGATGAACGTAGGCCTCATTGGTCATCGTACCGAGAAGGTAGGCGCTAAGGGCAGTGCCCGCGGCAGCGACACCCATCAGTGCGAATGCGATCGCATAGCGTGGCCGGTGCCGCCACGCCTCGTCCACGAGCAGACGCCGAATCAACGCGAAGGTGGGGTAGGCGTCCGAGAGCTTGGCCTTGTCAGCGAGTTCGGCCTTGTCAGATTTCATACGCCATCCGTTAACGTCCCGCGGCTCCGAGAGCGCGAGGCGCTTCGATGGGTTCAATGCCCCGAAGAGCCGCATTTATCAAGCCATTTCGGCGTGGCTAAGGCCGTTTGAAAACCTTCACCGCGAGGCCGCGGGCGTCAGTTTCCTCGCCCCTATCGCTGTTCCAACCCGCGCGTTATCAGCGCGCGTTCCCAAGCGAGCGCATTGGCGACAATCGTGGACAGATCGTCAAAACGAGGCTCCCAGCCAAGAGTCGCGCGCGCTTGTTGGGAATTAGCGACGATGCTCGCAGGATCGCCGGCCCGGCGCGGCCCGATATCGACCGTGAAATCAACGCCCGAGACGCGCTTGACCATGTCCACCACTTCGAACACCGAGAAGCCGTGGCCGTAGCCGCAATTCAGTGTCTGGGATTGTCCTCCGGCGCGCAAGTAACGAAGCGCATTCGAATGGGCGCGGACCAGATCGCACACGTGAATGTAATCGCGAACGCACGTGCCGTCGGGCGTCGGGTAGTCGGTACCAAAAACTTCGATTTTAGGGCGCAGGCCTAACGCCGTTTCGGCGGCAACTTTTATCAGATGGGTGGCGGCCTTGGCCGTTTGGCCGCTGCGGCCCTGCGGGTCGGCACCCGCGACGTTGAAATAGCGGAGCACCACGTGACGGAGAGCATGGGCGCGACTTGCATCGCGCAACATGATTTCGCTCATGAGCTTCGACCAGCCATACGGCGAGATCGGCGCGGTTGGGGAATCTTCCCGAACTGGAATTTGCACCGGATTACCGTACACAGCGGCGGTCGATGAAAAGATGAAATGCTGCACGCCGTTGTTCACGGCGCACTCGATGAGAGCGCGTGAATTGACTGTGTTGTTGCGATAATACGCCAGAGGATCGCGGACTGAGTCGGGAACCACGATCGAAGCAGCAAAGTGGATGATGGATTCAACGCCATGCTCGCGAAGAAGCTTGGTGACGAGGGCCTGGTCGCCGGTGTCACCGACGATGAGTGGCGCGCCCTTGGGGACAGCCCAATCGTAACCGGTGGACAGGTTGTCCAGCACGATGACGGATTCTCCAGCCTCCAGCAGCTCAAGCACCATGTGACTGCCGATATAACCCGCTCCGCCGGTAACGAGGACCGCCATAGATTCAACCTGGTTTCAACCTTCCCACAGCGGGACGGGACTTATCCTGAAGTTGATGAAAGCCTCGTTAGTCGTTTCGTTGCAAGCCGGCTGATACGGCGGCGAGCGTCCGGCGGGTCGCGGCTAGAACTTCCTCCGGCGTGAGGTCGCGCATGCAGCGGTGATGGCTGACCCGACAAATTGGTTTGTGGCACGGCCGGCAGGCGAGTTCGGTCTTCGCCTGCATGACGGCGGCGAGCGGATTGAGCGGCGCCCAGTGCCATGGACTGGTCGGGCCGAAAATCCCGATCGACGGCGTGCCGAGCGCCGCGGCAACATGGAGGAGGCCCGAGTCATTGGAGACGGCCACCGAAGCTGCGGCGAGCGCGAAAATGGCCTCGCGCAAATCATGGCCAGTGAGATCGCGGGCTTCGCTCTGGCCAACAATTTCGGCTGCCAAAGCCTTCTCGCTCGGGCCGCCGAGAACCCAAACGGCGAAGCCGTCGTCGAGAAGTCGGCTCGCCAGTTGAGCGTAAGAGGCGCCTGGCCAGCGTTTCGAAGGCCCAACGGCCCCGGGTGCAAACGCCACGACCGGCCGGCCGTCATCGGTCAAACCACGTCGATTGCGCCAGGCGGCTACGCTGGCTGCCGCAACTTTCAGCCTAGGCAGCGGCCACGTATCGCGAAGCTCCGCGCCGCGGGGCAGCGCCAGCATGGCGCAACGGTCCACCATCCGCGGCAATTTGCGTTCGCCGAAACGCAGATCATTGAGCAGGATCAGCCGTCCCTCGCCAAAGAAGCCAACGCGCTCCGGAATACCGGCTAGAAATGGCGCAAATGCCGATTTCCAGGTGCGCGGCATAATGAGCGCTGTGCCGTAGCTTTCACGCCTAAATCGTTTGGCGAGCGCGTTCTGCTGCGCCAAAGCGAGCCGGCTGCGCGGCAGGTCCCACACGATTGTCTGTCGAAGCCCCGGCATGTAATCGGCGAGTGGCGCGCACAGGGTTGTCGCAAGAATATCCACCGGCCGATCGGGATAGCGCTGCCGCAACAGCGTCACGACGGAGTGGCAACGGACAAAATCGCCGATCCACATGTAAGGCACGATCAGGATAGGACGACCGTTTGCCGATCTGGTCGCCTGATCGGACAAGGGTAGTTCTGAATTCTCGTTCGCGGGTAATTGTGAATTTACATTCATTTTATAGACGAATTGATCGCCGCTTCACGCGTCCTTCCTTAGGACGAGTGTTGCGTCAGGATTGAGACTGGGGCAAACGGTGCCAACGGCAACTTTCATGCGGTGTCACGGCGTCGATGTTGTTGGTCACCGGCGGGGCCGGCTTCATCGGATCGAACGTGGTGGCAAGCCTCAATGAGGCCGGGCGCACCGACGTCGCCGTCAACGATCTTCTCGGTAGCGACCGCAAGTGGCGTAACCTCGCGGGACGGCGAATTGCCGAATTCATTCCGCCGGCCGACCTTCTGCGCTGGCTTGAGGGACGCAAGCTCGATGCTATCGTCCATCTCGGCGCTATCTCCTCGACCACGGCTACCAATGCCGACCTGCTCATGGACACCAATTTCAGGCTGTCCCTGCGGCTGTTCGATTGGTGCGCCACAATGCGCACCCCCTTCATCTATGCTTCCTCGGCTGCGACTTATGGCGACGGTAGCGCAGGCTTTTCCGACGATTGGTCGCACGGTGCGCTCAATCGGCTCAAGCCGCTGAATCTCTACGGCTGGACTAAGCACCTGTTCGACCTCGCTGTCATTGAACGCGTTGCGCGAAAGGACAAACTGCCGCCGCAATGGGCCGGACTTAAATTCTTCAATGTCTTCGGTCCTAACGAATACCATAAAGGCGAGATGATGAGTTTCGTGGCGAAGCGCTTCGATGACGCGAAGTCCGGCAAGCCGATCCAGCTGTTCAAATCCTACCGCGCCGGCGTCGCCGACGGCGAGCAGAAACGCGACTTCATTTACCTGGACGATTCGGTCGCGGTGGTGCGCTGGCTGCTTGAGACACCCTCGGTATCGGGTATCTTCAACGTCGGCACCGGCAAGGCGCGCAGTTTCCGCGATCTGATGGTGGCCATGTTGGCGGCTGTCGGCCGCGGCCCGGACATCGAATTTATCGAGATGCCGGAGACAATCCGCGACGCGTATCAGTATTTCACACAGGCCGAGACTGAGAATCTGCGCCGCGCCGGCTTCCATGCCGATTTTGCCACTCTGGAAGATGGGGTTAAGAAATACGTGAGTGGTTATCTCGATCGCGCCGATCGATACCGGTGAAGGGCCGCTGGCCGGACGGGGCAACAGCATGTTCGACTTTGAAGAAGCCCTGCGCTGCATCGGCAAGCAGACGGTTCTTTGCGTCGGCGACGTTATGCTCGACGATTTCGTCTATGGGGACGTCACGCGCATTTCTCCCGAAGCGCCGAC
This sequence comes from uncultured Alphaproteobacteria bacterium, assembly GCA_963727325.1. Taxonomy (GTDB): domain Bacteria; phylum Pseudomonadota; class Alphaproteobacteria; order Rhizobiales; family Xanthobacteraceae; genus BOG-931. Next base: position 231,318 of record CAVSFV010000006.1, on the reverse strand, counting down.
GCCGGTTCTGAAGGTCAACCACAACGCCGTTGAAATCGGGGGCGCCGGCAATGTCGCCCGCAATATCGCAGCGCTTGGCGCACGGTGCATTTTTGTCGGCCTGGTAGGTGACGACGCCGCCGGTCAGACCCTGCATCGTGAGCTCGCCAAGCTTGGATCAATCGTGCCCGAACTTGTGATCGACGACACGCGGCAGACAACGCGCAAGGTGCGTTTCGTCTCCGAACACCACTCGACCCATTTGATGCGAGCAGATTGGGAAACCGAGACGCCGGCGAGTGCGGAAAGCCAGTCTGCAATGATCGCCTGCGCTGAAGCGGCGATGCCCAAGGTCGGCGCGGTCGTGCTGTCGGACTATGCCAAGGGGGCCCTCACTCCGCGCGTGATTCGCGCGATCATCGAAAAGGCGCGCCAACTCGGGAAGCCAATCATCGTCGATCCGAAGGGTCACGACTATCGCGTCTATCATGGCGCGACGCTGATCACGCCCAATACCAAGGAACTGACGGCGGCGGTCCATCGGCCGGTTGCGAACGAAGCCGACATAGCTGCCGCCGCGGCCGAACTTGCGCGCATGGTTGGCAGCGAAGCGGTGCTGGTCACCCGCAGCGAAGAAGGAATGAGTCTTCATGTGGAAGGGGCCGCTCCGATCCACATTCCCGCTTATCCGGTCAAGGTGCGCGACGTCTCCGGCGCAGGGGATACGGTCGCTGCGGTGATGGCGGCGCTGTTGGCGATGAAAACGCCGTACGAGTTCGCTATGCGTGCGGCCAATGCTGCGGCCGCGGTCGTGGTTGGCAAACGCGGTACGGCGACGGTTTCTCTCGCCGAATTGCGCAGCCGTATTCTTCCGGCCGCTTCGCTCGCTCCCGAAGAGAAGATCGTGTTTGACTGGTCCGTACTCGATGAGCGGCTCGGCGAATGGCGCCAGCACGGGCTGCGCATTGGCTTCACCAATGGCTGTTTTGATCTGCTTCACCGCGGTCATATCAAGCTGCTCGCCGGGGCGCGCGCTGCCTGTGATCGTTTGGTAGTGGGGCTCAACAGTGACGCCTCGACCGCGCGGCTGAAGGGCAGCGGTCGGCCAATCAATCCGGCTGAAGGTCGTGCGGAAGTGCTCGCCGCACTGGAAGCCGTTGATCTCGTGGTCGTCTTCGAGGAAGACACGCCGCTCGAGCTGATCAAGCGGGTTAAGCCGGCCGTGCTGGTGAAGGGCGCCGACTATCGCCTTGAACAGGTGGTTGGCCGCGAACTGGTCGAGACTGCGGGTGGCGACGTTCTGCTCATCGATCTGGTCCCGGGGCATTCGACCACGGGTCTGGTGCGCCGTTCAGCCGAATCGACCGAACCATCCGTCCGATCAAGCAATCCTGCCGGGGCGAAATAACCGAATGATGGCGGCCATCACGTTGGCTGGTTTCGATCGTCAGCGCTGGTCCAGGGTGGCCGATTGGCTCGCGGTTGCAGTCGCCGTGACGTTGCCGTGGTCAACGACCGCTACCGCCATTTTTATCACGGCGTGGCTGATCGTGATCCTCGCCACCTTGAACGTCGGGGCGCTCCGACGGGAATTGATGACCGCCGCCGGCATGTTGCCCGTTTTGCTGTGGGTGCTGGCGGCCATCGGCATGTTGTGGGCTGACGTCAGCTGGGCGGAACGGCTGGGCGGTCTCGGAAAATTCCATCGCCTGCTTCTCATACCTTTGCTGTTCATGCAGTTCCGGCGCTCTGAAAACGGCATCTGGGTTCTATACGGTTTTTTTGCCTCTGTAGTTGCGTTGCTGCTGGTGTCGTGGGGTTTGGCGCTTATTCCAGGTCTGCCATGGCGCGGGCGAATGGTTGGAGTTCCGACCAAGGATTACATTTTTCAAAGCGCGAATTTTCTGGTCTGCGTATTTGCACTTCTCGGCTATGCCGTAGAGCAAGCACGAGCGGGGCGGTGGCGCCCGACTGCTGGGTCGCTAGCGCTCACCCTGCTGTTCCTCGCCAACATCTTCTTTGTTGTAACCAGTCGCACGGCTCTCCTTGTCGCTCCCGTTCTGCTGCTCATTTTGGGGTGGCGGGAGTTTGGCTGGAAAGGCTTGCTGGGCACTGGACTGGCCGGCGTCGTCGTCGGTATCGCGATCTGGATCGGTTCGCCGTATATGCACGAGCGACTGGTCACTTCGGTACAGGAGTTCAAGGAATACCGTACCAGAGACACCGCGAACTCGACGGGTCTGCATCTTGAGTTTCTCAGAAAGTCGCTGTCCTTTGTCGAGACGGCGCCGATCATCGGTCATGGCACAGGCTCAATTCCGGAGCAGTTCCGCCAGTCAGCGGTGGGAGACACCGGTGCGTCGGCGGCCCACCCCGGGAATCCACATAACCAGATTTTCGCGGTAGGAATTCAGCTCGGCATCATCGGCGTGGCCGTGTTGTTGGCCATGTGGCTCGCGCATTTCCGCCTGTTTTGGGGCGGCGGATTGAACGCCTGGTTTGGCACGATCATCGTCATGCAGAATGTCGTATCATCGCTGTTCAATTCGCACTTGTTTGATTTTACTTCGGGGTGGCTCTACGTCTTTGGCGTGGGTGTTGTCGGTGGAATGGTTTTGCGGGAGCGGGATTCCGCCTGAACCAGCGCCGCAAGACCGCTGCGCGTTTCGTATACCGGCTGCCAGCCTGCGGCCAGGAGTTTACCGGGATCCACGCGAAGGTTGCCACCCACGCGATCCCATAAATCGCTTCTGCCCATCAGGCGCAGCGGAATCTCTACATAGTTCGTCGGCAGAGGCACGATGAATGGCCGCCGGCCTTGCGCTTGACGAAGCGTTGCCATGATGTCGGGAAGCCGCAACGGAATTCCCGGATCGGCGACCACGTAGGTCTCACCTTTCGTATTTGCTGCGGAAAATACGAAGCCCAGCGCCGAGATGAAATTGTCAATGCTCAGAAGCGAGCGGCGATTGACGAAATTCTTGGCCGGAAGCGGCCAGGGCGACAGTGCCGCTTGCAACAACCGAGCAAAATTTCCTCTCGCCGCCGGGCCGTAAAGCAAAACCGGCCGCAAAATCGTGAATGGGACGCCGGCGGCGCGAACCGCCGCTTCGGCGGCAAGCTTGGTGCGCCCATAATCGTCGCTCGGCGCCGGTTCGTCATGTTCTGTCAAAGCGTGATCCGCGGCAGGTCCGCTCTGTGCACGAATTGAAGAGACAAATACGAAATGCCGGACACCCGCTTCGGCTGCGGCGGCCGCGAGCCTTTCCGTCGCCCGCCGATTGATGCGATCGTAAAGCGCGGGGGAGATGTTCCGGCCGGAATGAGCGATCCCGGCCAGGTGGACGATGTGGTCGACGCCGTCGAGCAGGCCACGCCAGTCGAAATCTTCCGACAGATCCGGATGCTGCACGACCTCGACACTGGAAGGGAAATCCGGCTCGGGCCGCCGACGCACCGCGGCGCGGAGTTCGCATCCACTGCGCGCGAACGCCGCTGTTACAGCACGGCCGAGGAAGCCGGAGGCGCCGGTCACCAGAAGCCTAGTCACGGCTTAACTCTTGTCCACGATGTGAGCCTGGTGACCCGTGCATTTATCTACTGAGCGATATCACGGATCGGGTTGAGCCGGGCCATTCTTGACGCCTAATACAGCGGATCAAGCGAGCCGCCATTGGCGATGCTCTTCGTTCCGCCCAGCGGGGCAAACGGTGAATAGGTCTGCGTGTCGCATCCGTCGGTCGCCACAGCGTAGCGATTGTCAATGATATCTTGTTGTTTGATGAAGATAGCATAGGCAAGTCGGCGCCCTTTGTCGTTGAACCGAACGCAGGTAAGCCAGCTCCAGCCCTTGACCGAGTGAACCCAGCGATACGGTGATATTTCAAATGCGTCATACGATGCATAGTCTGTGAAGGCGTTTTTGATGTGGTTGGCTACCAGTGTGTTGTACGCAGCATCCGGACCCAATGCCGGCACATCCTCCGTCGGTAAAGAAAGAGCGCTGCACCCGACCAAAAAAAGCGGCACCAGAAGCGCGGCATGAGCCGGGGCGTTCTGCAAACACCGGAAGACGATTTGCCGTTGCTTTGAGATCAACCCATAGTCCTCATTTCGATAGTTCGGGCCGGCGGTAATCCTGAAGGTTCGTCCAAAGCAGTTAAACGGGCATTAGCAAATCCTTGATGCCCAGACGATAGAACTTCACCCATGAGGTGCATCTGTGCATCTTGAAGACACAGTGCCGCCATGAACTCTCGCCTAATCAGGGCGCAACCTCGAGTCTGATTTAAGCGGCCGGCATGATCCAGCGGTTCTTTGCGCCAACACTTGTGCTCTTGTCCGGATTGGCTCTCGGATCTTGCGCTTCCGTTTCTGCCACCGTCTCCGACCATTGGCCGACTTGGGCCGGGGGGCTGCCGAAGGATGTTCCGCCGCGGCCCGGCACCCCGGGTTACGACGAGTTTATTGTCCACCAGCAAGGCAGGGATGTGGCGCCAGCGACCGCCGCCTCCTGAAAATGCCGATGCGCAGCCTGCGCCGTCATCCGACGCCCAGCCGCCCAACCGCCAGGGCGCTGCGCCGGGCGCCTTGTATTAGAGCTTAAGATGTTATCCGTTGAAGTGAACGCGCCGGACGCCTGACGGCTGCGCGGTCGGGCCATCGGCTTTCGAAGGTCGGTTTTGGCGGCTGCCCGTAGTCTCGGGACATTACGCCACGCCGGCTCGTAACAGGTCGTGGAAATGCACGATGCCCACCGGCCGATCCATGTCGACGACAATGAGCGCCGTGATCTTCGACGCATTCAGCAATTGTAGCGCCTCGCCGACCAGCTGATCGGGTCGTGCGGTTTTAGGGGACGCAGTCATGATCTTTTCGACCGGCGCCTGCAGCAGATCGACGCGCATGTGACGCCGCAAATCGCCGTCGGTGATAACGCCGGCAAGCTTGCCTCCAGCGTCAGTCACCGCGACGCAACCAAAGCCTTTGGCGGACATTTCGACGATAGCTTCCGACATCAACGCGCCTTGCGCGATCAACGGGACGGCCGCCCCCGGATGCATGACATCGCGGACGAACTTCAGTGCCGCGCCGAGGCTGCCGCGGGGATGAAACACGCCGAAATCGATTGCGGTGAAGCCGCGGCTTTCAAGGAGAGCAACCGCCAACGCATCGCCGAGCGCGAGCTGCATCAGCGACGACGTTGTCGGGGCAAGATTGTGCGGACACGCTTCGCGTGACTCCGGCAGCACCAGGACGACGTCCGCGGCCTTGCCCAGCGTGCTGTCGGCATTGACGGTGACGGCGATAAGGCTGATGCCAAATCGGCGCGAATAGTTGATCAGGTCTTTGAGCTCTTCGGTCTCGCCGGACCACGATAGCGCCAGCATCACGTCGTCTGATGTGATCATGCCGAGATCGCCGTGGCTCGCATCGGCGGCGTGCACGAAAAAAGCAGGCGTTCCCGTTGAGGCCAGCGTTGCAGCGATTTTTCGACCGACGTGACCGGACTTGCCCATGCCGGTGACGATCACGCGCCCACGCGCGCGGCGGATCGTCTCCACCGCGGCGACAAAGTCAGCTCCTAATCCGTCCGAGATCGCTGCCGCCAGCGCCGCCAAGCCTTCACGCTCGGTTTCGAGTGTGCGCAGCGCGGAGGCGGTGAACGCGTGGGTGGCTGTCTTCAGCATTTTTGCGTCCGCTGCACTCATCCGGGTTTGTCCTCGACAGACGTGCGAGCGCGACGACTGAGTCGCGCGGCCGGAGCCTTACTTCTTTTCCCAGGCGGCGAAGGCTTCAGCGAACGCCTGTTCGCCGGGCGTCCCTTTTTCCATCGCCAGTATGGCGCGGCCACCGGACGTGTAGACGATGGGGATATCGAACCAGGGACGCTCCTTCAGCAATTGTATGTTGTGCTGGACGTCGGTTTCGACAGCGGACAGTCCGACGAGAAAGAAACCGTTCGTCACTTTGACGGCGAGCCCGGCCAACGGCGTGCCGCGCGCCTGTTCCGACTGCTTCATCAGAATCCCGGGCACGTTGGCGATGCCTCCGCCAGGGAAATCGGGCGGTAACTTGAACATGATCTCAATCGTGTGACTCGCGGGCAGAGCTTGATCGGTATTGCGGCGCAGCGACCAGGTGACCGCCATTCGGCGTTCAGGAATTTCCACGTCGGCGCGCACCACGAGCTCCGGTGCAAGCCCCGGCCCCGGCGAAACCGTTTCGGTGCGCCAAATGGCAGAACCGACACTGCGCTTGCCCTGCGGATCGCCCGGATCCTCCTCATAAAGCACAACCCGTTGGGCAACCGCCGGCGCCGCCGCCTGGTTGTTTTGCGTACCGGGGGCAGGGGCCTGGCCGGCACTTTGTTCCTGCGGAACCCGACCAGAGAACTTGGGCTGTGTTGACGGACCTGCCGGTGCCTGGACTGTTGTTTTGGCTCCAGCGTGAGCGTAGCGCTGGTAGAGCCCGGTGATATTGGACCATTGCCAGGCCACGGTCGCTCCAGCGCCCGCCAGGATGAGGACGCCGACCACGATCGCGACGAGCGTGACGACGCCTCCAGCCAAGCGTGGCGGTTGAACGTAATGCTCATCATCCCCTGCCGCCGCGTAGGGCTGATGCCGTGGTGCTGCCGGCGGCCGGGTGTCTTGATGTTCAAACTCGCTCACCCGGTCCGGCTGCTCGTGAGCGGAACTCCAATCGTCCGCGTCGAGTACCCGCTCAGAGTCGCTTGCGGAGGCCGCGGCGTCTCCTTCGGCTGGCCAGGGCGGCGTGGCCGGTCCGTATGAATCGCGGGTATCACGCGCGGATTGTGCGGATTTCGCGGTCGCGGCGCCGAGGTCGTGAACCTCGCTCACCACGTCGCGAAAGCCTCTAATGCCTTCGCGGGGTCGCGAGGAGGTTCTCGCGCCCAGCAGTCGCTCGCGGGCAGTTTGCGGTGAAGTATTTGGGGGCGGGCCATCAACTTCCGTCGCGGCAGCCTGTCTCGGCAACGGTGGCACGTTGCGCCGCACCTCACTTCTTCCGACATCGGTCGGCGAGGTCGCACGGTCACGCGGTGGGGGCGGCGGCGCGGCTGCCCGCGGTTCCTCGCGTGGTTTGCGCGCCGCGCCGGCCTCTACCTTACGGATGGCATCTTCGAGGGCCAGGCGTTCCTTGGTGATATCGGTTTCCGGTAGCGCCGGCTCAACGGAGCGCAACTGTGTAACCAACGCGGTGCGGGCTCGTTCGTAGAGGGCCCGGCGAGCTTCTCCGGTATTCGCGTCGAGCCCCTCCACAGCACGGGCGATGAGTGGAAAATAATCAGTCATCTATTCAGCTTACGCCCACCAGCGATGTTTTTCATCTTGAATTCACATCTCGAATGGATTCTGCATCAGGATGGTGTCTTCGCGTTCAGGGCTCGTCGACAGTACGGCCGCCGAACAGCCGATCAGCTCCTCCAGCCGGCGAACGTATTTGATCGCCTGTGCGGGCAAATCGGCCCAGGAGCGCGCCCGCGCAGTTTGCTCACGCCAGCCATCGATAGTCTCGTAGATCGGCTCGACTTGGGCTTGGGCGTGCTCGCTGGCGGGCAAGTAATCGATCTCGCGGCCGTTCAAACGATAGCCGACGCAAACCTTGATCTCATCGAAACCGTCCAAAATGTCGAGTTTGGTGAGGGCGAGACCGTTGATGCCGCTGGTGCGCACGCTTTGACGTACCAATACCGCATCGAACCAGCCGCAGCGCCGCGGCCGCCCGGTGACGACGCCGAATTCCTTGCCGCGCTCGCCGAGTGTTCGACCGATCTCGTTTTTTTGTTCTGTTGGAAACGGGCCTTCACCGACCCGGGTCGTGTAGGCCTTGCAAATGCCAAGGACGTATCCAACAGCGCCAGGACCCAGTCCCGATCCGGTCGCGGCTTGGGCGGCAACGGTGTTCGAGGAGGTCACGAACGGATAGGTGCCATGATCAACATCGAGCAGAGCGCCCTGTGCCCCTTCGAACAAGATACGTTTGCCTTCGCGGCGCTTCTGATCCAACAGCGACCACACCGAGTCCATATACGGTAGCACCGACGGCGCGACATTGACGAGTTCGTTGTGCAATTCATGCGCATCAATCGGATTGAGGCCAAGACCTCTGCGCAATGCATTATGGTGCATCAGCAGGCGCTCGATCTTGCGGTCGAGTGTCGCGCCGTCGGCGAGGTCCATGAGGCGGATCGCGCGGCGTCCGACCTTGTCCTCGTAGGCAGGCCCGATACCGCGCCGCGTCGTGCCAATACTAAGCGCTGCGTTGGCGGTTTCCCGAATTGCGTCGAGTTCGCCGTGCAGGGGAAGTATCAACGTAGTGTTCTCGGCAATCCGCAGGTTGTCCGGCGTGACGTCAATCCCCTGCTGTTTCAGCTTGGCGATCTCGGCAAGAAGCGCATGTGGATCGAGGACAACGCCATTGCCAATGATCGACAATTTTCCCGGCCGGACGACGCCGGAAGGCAATAATGAGAGTTTGTAGGTGGCTCCATTGATCACCAGAGTGTGGCCGGCATTATGGCCGCCCTGGAAGCGGACGACGATGTCAGCTTGCTCGGACAACCAATCGACTATTTTGCCTTTGCCCTCGTCGCCCCATTGGGAGCCGACCACGACAACATTTGCCATGAGGATGTAGCCCCAGGAGGTCCGCGGGACGCTTGAGTGGATCGGATACCGGCCGTAGCCGCTGTTCCGGATACTGGATGATGCTGCGGGAAGCAAGGCGAGGCGGCCGCAATTTGTACCGAAAATGCCACCTAAATTATTGAATTCCCAGCCAATTAGGGACTTCCCGGACGCCAGGGGCCTGCTTTGGGGTGAACGCGGCGGGGCTGATTGTCGCGCCAGCCCGAACTCGGGCCAGTCATGCCGTCGGGCTACTGGTCGGCAAGTGCTGTCCGCGATAGCTCGTAACGTCTCAACTGGAGATTCTCGTCATGTCGGGACCGGGCATTGGCAACGGGGGCCGCGCGCGCGGTTGGCTGCTCGATCAGCCATACCTGCTGTTGTCTCTGACCTCGCTGTTCTGGGCCGGGAATACCGTGCTCGGCCGCTTTATCGTCGGGCACATTCCGCCAATCACGTTCGCCTTCGTTCGTTGGGTCGGCGCCTTTTTGATTTTGCTGCCGTTCGCGGCGCTGCCTCTGCTGCGCGACTGGCCGACGATCCGCAAGCACGCCGTACTGATGACGGTTATCGCTTTGACCGGCTTCTCGGCCTACAACACGATGGCGTATTACGGCCTCCAATATACCAGCGCGATCAACGGCTCATTGCTGCCGTCGATCGGACCGTTATTTGTTGCTTTGTGGACCTTTGCGCTGTTTCGCGAACGTCTGTCATGGCGCCAAGCCGGCGGCATTGCCGTCTCGCTGACTGGCGTCGTCATTATTATCTGCCGCGGCAGTCTCGATGTCCTGACCAGCATCGGCGTCAATCGCGGCGACGTCTGGATTCTGATCGCGCTCCTGATCTACGCTTACTACACGGTGGTGCTGCGCAAGCGGCCGCCGATGCATCCATATTCGTTCCTCGCCGTCGGCATGGGTTGGGGCGCGGTGCTGCTGCTGCCGGCACTGGTATGGGAACTCGCAAGCGGCCCGACAATTGTGTTCGACACGGTCAGCCTGGCCAGCGTTGCCTATGTTTGCGTGTTTCCGTCTTTGCTGGGGTATCTTTGTCTCAACCGCGGCGTCGATTTGATTGGCGCCAATCGCGCTGCGCCATTCATGCATCTGGTTCCGGTGTTCGGTTCGGTGATGGCGATCGTCTTATTGGGCGAGCACTTCGAAATTTATCACGCCGTCGGTTATGTGCTGGTGTTCATCGGCATCACCGTGGCGACCAGAAAATAAAATAATGAACTAAAAGCGCAGCGGTTTGACCTGCTGCACGTTGGGAATGTGCTGAACCTTGGCAAGCAACTCCGGCGCCACGGTGCCGTCCACCTCAACCAGCGCAATGGCGTCGCCGCCGGCCGTCTCGCGGCCGAGATGAAAAGTTGCGATGTTGATGCCGGCCTCGGCAAGCAGCGTGGCGAAGCGCCCGACGAAGCCGGGCCGGTCCTGATTGGTCACGTAGAGCATCGACGGGCCAAATTCCGCGTCGATGCGGATCCCCTTGATGTTGACGATGCGTGGCCGTCCATCCGCATAGACTGTACCCGCGACCGAGCGGGTCTGCCGATCCGTGACGACAGCAATCGTAATCAGGCTCTCATAATCGCCTTCGGCTTCGCGTCGTGTTTCCTCGACGACGATGCCGCGATCTTTGGCGACGACCGGGGCCGAAACGACGTTGACGTCCTGCAGCATCGGCCGAAGAATGCCGGCAATGGCGGCGGACGTGAGCGCTCGGGTGTTCATCTGGGCGACGACGCCTTCGTAAGACACCTGCACGCGCTTGATGCCGGTTTCGGTGAGCTGACCCGCAAACGAGCCGAGCTTGTCGGCCAAGGTAACGAACGGCTTTAGCTTCGGCGCTTCCTCGGCACTGATCGAGGGGAAGTTTACGGCATTGGAGATGGCGCCGCGGATCAGGTAGTCGGACATTTGCTCGGCGATTTGCAACGCGACGTTTTCCTGCGCCTCCGAGGTCGAAGCGCCGAGATGCGGGGTGCAAACCACATTGGGCAGCGCAAACAGTGGAGACTCCGTCGCAGGCTCGGTCACGAAGACATCGAGCGCCGCGCCGGCAATGCGCCCAGAGGCAAGCGCGTCGTGCAGGGCAGCCTCATCGACCAGGCCGCCGCGGGCGCAATTGATCAAACGCAGGCTTTTCTTGGTGAGCTTCAGCGAATCGGCATTGATAATGTTGCGGGTCTTATCGGTCAGCGGCGTATGCAGCGTTATGAAATCGGCTCGCCGCAATAACTCCTCAAGCTCGACCTTTTCGACGCCGAGATCGAGCGCCCGCTCAGCGGAAAGAAAGGGATCGTAGGCGACGACCTTCATCTTGATGCCGAGCGCGCGATCAGCAACGATCGAACCGATATTGCCGCATCCGATCACGCCAAGAGTCTTGCCGGAAATTTCCACGCCGAGGAATTTGTTCTTTTCCCATTTGCCGGCGCGGGTCGATGCGTCGGCCTCGGGGATTTGCCGCGCCAGCGACAGCATGAGTGTGATGGCATGCTCGGCGGTAGTAATCGAATTGCCAAACGGCGTATTCATCACGATGACGCCGCGCGCGGTCGCCGCCGGAATATCGACATTGTCGACGCCGATGCCGGCGCGGCCGATCACTTTCAAGTTTTGTGCCCGCTCCAGGATTTTGGCGGTCACTTTGGTGGCGGAACGGATTGCCAACCCATCGAAGCCATTGATCGTCTCGGCAAGTTTGTCCTTGTCTTTGCCGAGATTGGGCTGGAATTCGACTTCCAGCCCGCGCTCCTTGAAGATGGCTATGGCGGCGGGCGACAGCGCATCGGAAATGAGAACCTTGGCAGTCATTGCGTTGCCCCTACGCTGCCTTCGCCAGAGCGTCTTTGGCTTTGGCGTACGCCCAGTCGAGCCACAGTGTGAGTGCCTCGACGTCGGTACGCTCGATCGTCGAGCCGCACCAGATGCGCAGCCCAGGCGGCGCGTCGCGGTAGGAATCGATGTCGTAAGCGACGCCTTCCTTGTCGAGGGCGGCGGCAATGCTTTTGATAAAAGCCGCCTGAGCGTCAGCCGTCAAACTCGTGACCGATGGATCGACCACCTTCAGGCAAACCGACGTATTCGAACGTGACGCCGGATTGCGCGCCAGAAAATCTATCCACCGCGCGCGCGCGATCCAATCCGCGATCACCCGCGCATTGCCGTCAGCGCGGGCGCGAAGGGCAGAGACGCCCCCGATCGACTTTGCCCACTCGAGCGTATCGAGGTAGTCCTCAACGCACAGCATCGACGGCGTGTTGATGGTCTCGCCGACGAAGATTCCTTCGATCAGCTTGCCACCCTTGGTCATGCGGAAGATTTTCGGCAACGGCCAGGGCGGCGTGTAGCTTTCGAGGCGCGCGACGGCGCGCGGCGACAGGATCAGCATGCCGTGCGCAGCTTCACCGCCCAGCGCTTTCTGCCAGGAGAAGGTGACGACATCGAGCTTCGCCCAGTCGAGCGGTTGCGCGAATGCCGCCGAGGTCGCGTCGCAGATCGTCAGGCCGGTGCGGTCGGCGGCAATCCAGTCCGCGTTGGGCACGCGCACGCCCGAGGTCGTGCCGTTCCAGGTGAACACGATGTCGCTTTGCGGATCGACTTTGGTGAGGTCCGGCAATTCGCCATAACCGGCCTTCAGGATGGTCACGTCCTTGAGCTTAAGCTCCTTGGCGACATCGCTAATCCAACCCTCGCCGAACGATTCCCAGGCCAGCATTGTGACCGGGCGTGCGCCGAGCAGCGACCAAAGCGCCATTTCCACCGCGCCGGTATCGGAAGCTGGCACGATGCCGATGCGATAATCGGCCGGCACTTCCAATACCTCGCGGGTGAGATCGATGGCGCGCTTGAGCCGCGCCTTGCCGATCTTCGCGCGATGCGATCGTCCGACGAATGCGTTGTTGAGGGCTTGTAGGCTCCATCCGGGGCGCTTTGCGCACGGGCCGGATGAAAAATGCGGCACAATCGGCCGCACGGCGGGCATTGCCATCGTCATCATCTATCCTTTCAGATAGGCGCCCCTCGTTGGGGAGGGGTGTCCCAACGCGGCAAGTAATTAATGAGACGCCTCACGTCAAGGCTGAAGAGGCTTTTCGGCTATCAGAATTTGAAGCCCGCGCCGACGCGGCCGCTAGCGACGCTCGCAAAGAAGCCCGGCGGGGGATTGAATTGGTCCCACTCGAACTCCGCCCTCAGAAAGATGTTGGCCGTGACTGCCACATCGACACCGGCTCCCAGAGTGAAGCCGTATAACATCTGGTTGTTTGCGGCAGATGAGTTGGTGAACGCAAACGGAAAACACGGTTTGAGCTGATTACAGATACCAACGGTGCCGGATGTGTATTCTTCTCCCGAAACCGCTGTGGAAACCGACGTGCTTGCCACGCCCAATGCAAATCCGATGAATCCGTACGGCAGGAAGTTGCCGGCGACCCATCCGGCCCTTACTCGCAGCGTCGTGAAATCTTGTCCAACCATTGAACCGCTGCCGATGACATTGAGCCCATAGGCGTTGCCGGAAGTATCTGAGACCGTGCGTCCGATCGGCGAAGTTGGCGCATGCAGCGTGAAGTTGGCGCGGTTGAAATTGGCCTCCATGCCAACGATCAGATCCTGCCATTGGGTGTTGTAACCAACAAATCCGCCATAGCCGACTGTCATATCGTTCGTTGAGCCGAGTATCGGCCATTGCGAAGGCATCTGATCGGTTTGCAGCAGCGTTTCTCGCAGGGAAAATGCGACGAGCGATTGCGTCGCGCCGGCGAAACTGGCGGCGCCGTCGGTCACACCGATCTGGCCGCCAGCATAAAAGCCGCTCCAGCGCGTGAAAGTCGCAGGCCCCACGGTCTGTGCTCCGCGCAGGACGTCATAATCGGTCACAGGTGCGGGCGGCGGAATATCGAAATCAGCAGCACTGGCCTGCGATGCCAAAGTCAGCGCAAACAAACTACAGAACACCCAACGCATCGGGCCGCCCTTTCATGCCTTCGGCGCGCACTTAAGCCGGGCGGGATCATCAAGCATTAACCTTAATGGAGCGTTAGTTCCGGTAACACTCAGTGACGCGGAAACAACAACAGGGGGATCTGCCAGGCGCGGATGACGCCGGCGCACCAATTAAGCGTCCATTAAGCATTCTTTGAAATGCTTCGTTATCCTTAACAGCCGCTTTGCGTTCGGGGCTGCTGGAACGGATGAGGGAGTGACGATGTTCAAAGCAGTGGTAGCGGCTCTTCTCTTTTCGATTGTGCCTTTAGCGAGCGCCTTGGGCGCCGACATGGCACAGCAGCCTCCCTTCGTTCAGCCGATGCAGGTCATGCCTGTGATGATGCCGGCGCCACTCGAAGCTCCATCACGCTGGTATCTGCGCGGCGATATCGGAGTCGGCAACATTCAAACGACCAACATCGACTACCTGCCGAATCCGCTGAACAACCCGAGCAACTTCACCATTCAATCGGTCTCGGTGCAGGATCAGGTTTTCTATCTGTTTGGTGCCGGCTACGAATTCAACAACTGGCTGCGCTTCGACGCCACGGCCGAATACCGCAACAAAGATTCGTTTGGCTTTTGGGGGGGCTACACGACCGCGTGTCCGAATCCCTTCGCCCAATGCCTCGACGTTTACAGCGGCACTGTTAGTTCTTGGGTGTTTCTCGCCAACGCCTATGTCGACCTCTTCACCTGGTGCGGGCTCACGCCGTTTGTCGGCGCCGGCATCGGTACAGCCGCTAACACGCTGGCCGGGTTTTCCGATGTCGGCATCCCGACGGGCGGAGCCGGCGTGGGTCCGAATGTTACCGATTGGAACCTGGCCTGGGCCATTCACGCCGGTTTGAGCTATACGATCAACGAACACCTCAAGCTTGAGCTTGCGTATCGCTTTCTGAACATGGGTTCCGTGCAAGGTCCGATTAACTGCATCGGCGGTTGCAACCCCGACAGCTACAGATTCCACACACTTGAGTCACAAGATTTGATGCTTGGCTTCCGCTGGATGTTCGAACCCGCTCCTGTCTATGCGGCGCCGCAATACGTTGCTCCGGCACCGCAATACATGGCACCGGCGCAGCCGATGATGGTCCCGGCTCAGCCGATGATGGTTCCAGCGCCGGCGCTATCGACACGCGGCTAGGCCTGCCAAGATGCCTTGCCGCTACAAGCGACAAGGCGTCTCAACCAAATGCAGCGAGCAACCGCAAATGGCGGCTGCTCGTTAATTTGGCATGTTCGCTGGTTCGAATCGCAGCCCTGTTTTGGCATCGAATATGACCGACAATGTGAGTTTTGCTTTCGACAGACGTGAGGCTTTTCTCGAGGCCGGAGCCCGTCTGCGGACGTTCGTGTTTCTCGTCGCAGTCGTGGCGATCAATTACACCTGGTCCAGACCTTCCCCCGTCGACGTTATTTTCTTCCTCGCGCTGCTTCTGACGCCGTTCAGCAAGCAGACGTTCAATCTGCGGAGCGTCATGCTCATCGGCCTGGTGATGACCTGGCTTTTTTCGATTTACGTATCCTCGGTTTCGTTGCTCGATAAGCCGCTGGTTGCCTTCCAGTTCGTCGCTTTGACGTCGGTCGTTTTGATCGGAATTACCTCCTGTCTCGTCACCACCGGGTGGAATGAGCGCGATCTAAAGAGGTTCGTGAGAGTTTACGTATTTGCGACCGTGATAGCCGCCGTCATCGGGATCTTCGGCTTTATCACCAAAAATCCCGCATTGACGTGGGCGGACCGTCCCACCTCGTTCCTCGACGATCCGGATATGTTCGGCGTGTTTTTGATCCCGGGCATGATGGGCTCGCTCTTCATGATCGCCGAGGGGCGCAGGCGTTTCCTCTACGCAGCTGCGCTGCTCCTGCTGTCGATCTCCGTGGTTCTCTCGTTCTCCCGCGCTGCGATCGTATTTGGCTTTTTTTGGAGCGGTGTCTGCTTCCTGTTCCTGAACCGGCGCAATCTGCTCAAGGCCTCCCTGGTGGCGCTCGCTGTTGCGATCTTTGTAGGCGTAGTCTGCGGGATTTTGTATCTGTCAAACGACACATTCGCGCAGATGCTCGTCGAGCGGTCGAAGCTTGCCGAAACCTATGACCTTGGGCAGTTCGGGCGCTACAACAGATATCTGCTCGCCATTCCGATGATTTTGGAAAATCCGCTCGGGCTCGGCTTATTCGAAATCGACAAATATTTTCCCGAACCGATTCACAACATCTGGATCAGCGCGTTCTTAAACTACGGATGGATTGCCGGATTTGACTGGACGCTCCTCATGGTACTTACGGTGCAACAAGCCTGGTATAACTGGAAGCGATCAAAAAACACGCTGTGTCTGGTGATGCTGTTTTCGTGGCTTTCGATCATTTGCTGCGCGATGCTGCATCAGGGTGAGCGATGGCGCTTCCTGTGGTTGTTTACCGGAATGGTGTGGGGCCTTAATTATCGGAATTTCGCGGCGCCATCGGAAGAAGATATCGCCGAACAGGATGACGGCGAGATTTATTATCAAACCGCGGCGTGAACGAACTTGCGCTTTCGTGAAACTGTTTCTCGCTGTTTTGCCCGAAACTGCACAATTAATTGGAATGCTGTTGCGGCGTTGCTGGGCATAATTGCGTGGGTGCCCGCTGCCGCAGGTGACGAAATATGTGCCGGATGCGTTTCAGTGCAGCTGGAACATCCGGTCGTGGTGCGCGGGCCTTCGCGGTACGAGCCGGACGCGCCGGTAAGCATCATTGAACTTCCTGACGGCACGTTCCGCGCCTTCGCCGCCAACGGCAAGACCGTGGCGATCGATGGCGCGACACCTTTCGCGTTGAGCGGACAGTCAAAAGTCGTGCTGGAACCGGGACCGGCGGGCAGTCCGTCGGAGTGCGGCCGTTGGCTGACCTCGGTTCTGCAGGGCCGTGGTGCGCTCTATGGGTTGATTCACAACGAGCAACATTGCGATTACCGCCAAGGCGAAACTTATAAATCAATGGCGATCGCGCGCTCCGAGGATTTCGGTGTGACCTGGAATGTACTCGGTCAGATCATCACTGCCGATGCGGGGCCGGCAGTCGGCCAGCAAGGCGGCGAGGGCGACTGCACCGCGGTCGATGGCCATGACGGGTATTGGTACGCCTACTGTCAGCGCCTGCGGGACTGGAAGAACACCGTCGCGCGAGCGCCGCGAAACGATCCAGCGCCGGGAAAATGGAGCAAGTGGGGCGGCAACGGATGGAACGTGCCGGCGCTGGGAGGGGTTGCGGCGGCGCTGAACGGCGTTGTCGGCATGAGTTCGGCTTATTGGACGGAGGCTGACGTCGTCGTATTACTCGCGACGACGGCTTCTTCGATGCAGCTCTCGGCAACCAGGGACAAAGTGCACTTCGCCACCATGCCGGAGCCAATCATTCTTTACGACGCTAACGACTGGAAGCGTCCGGCGCCGAGCGATCTCTATGCCTATCCAAGCATGGTCGCCCAACATGGGTTCAACAATATCGGCAAACATTTTTTCCTGACCTACACTTACATTCCGCCCGGTCAGGATTTCACGCAGCGCTATCTCGTTATGCACGAAGCCTCAATTGCTCTTGCTCCGACGCCGCAGCGTCCTCAGGTGCGGGTTGCTCTGTCACGATGGACAAGTGCCAATGGCGCCAACTGGGTGACGACTGGTCCCCCGATCGCCGCCGGTCGCGCCTATACGTTTAACGGTCAACTTGGTTATGTGACGACAGCGCCGTCCAATCAAACCGCCAGCACCAAGCTGGACGAATGCTTTTCGGCACGATCGGGGACCGGGTTTCTGACTGAAGCAGGGCGCTGCGTGGCCGAAGGCGCCGAGCGGCGGCGCGTCGCAGGCTTTGCGTTCCGCTCCGAGCAGCCGGGGACGATCGCGATTTACAGCTGCTTGTCGCGGGACTACGCGCGATTCACATCGAGTCGGGCCGATTGCGATAATGAAGGCACACGCGACCGCGTGTTGGGATTTGTGTTCCGCTGACGCAGCGTGCTTGCGGCCGCCGATCAGTCGTGGCTCTCGTCCAGCTTGCCGATGTGATGCTGAGCGTAGAGTTCCAAACCGAGTTTGGCGACCAAGTCCAGCTGCGTCTCGAGGAAGTCGATGTGATGCTCCTCGTCCTGCATTAGCTTCTCGAACAGATCGCGAGACACGTAATCCTTGACCGAATGGCAGTGGGTTGCCGCTTCTTCATAAAGCGCGCGGGCATGCATTTCGGCGCGGAGATCGCAGTCCAGCACCTCTTTGACGGTTTGGCCGATGTGCAACGGATCGAGCACCTGCATGTTGGGAAAACCGTCGAGGAAGATGGTCCGCTCAACCAGTTTGTCGGCGTGCTCCATCTCTTCGATCAATTCTTTACGCCATTGCTTGGCAAGCGACTTGTAGCCCCAATTGTCGAGCAGGCGATAATGCAGCCAGTACTGATTGATCGCCGTCAGTTCGTGCCGGAGCGCCTTGTTCAGGTAGTCGATAACGCCGGGATCGCCTCTCATGATGGTGCTCCTACCAGGGAATCGGTATTGCGCTCGCGATGTGCGTTTTTAATTACAACAATTACAAGCCGGGCGCATACGGCCAAATGAGCCGCAGCGATCTTCGAGCGATCAACGGCGCAATGGGTAAAGGAATGTCTAGGACCGTTCGCCAGCCCCGCCGCAGCATGAGGCCGCGGCACCGGTAATCGCTTCATCCATGATGCGGCGGATCGTGCTCGCACAACGCCCGCATTGCGGGCTGCAACCCAGGCAACCATAAACTTGGCCCGCCGTGCGCGGCACGGACCCTTCGCCGGACAGCGTTCCCCGAACGTCGTGGTCGGTCAACACATTACAGGAGCAGACAATCATCTTAAGAAACCCGAGGCGGCGTTGGTATCACTCGCAACTATCCTATTTAAATGCCGCCATAATTGATTTCAATCAAAAATAGCTTCTTTTTAGTTATTCTAACCTACTGACCTGTATAAAGGTTTTGGCTTTTCGGCGGTGTTCGGTAACCGGCGGTAAATGCCGCCACTTTGGGGCTTAAGCCCCTGCAGGATGAGCATAAACCGCTTCCGGGATGCAGTCGGCCATCCGTTTAGTTTTCCACAGCAGGCGGTGGGATTTTGCCATTTGATCGCGACGCGACCAGTTGCCGGATCAGGAATACGCACAACGCTCCAATCAATGCCGGCGCAGCGATGACCGGGAAAATCAGGTCGACGCGCCAGTGCCAGCTCAGAAAAAAGCCGCCCAGGATCGGGCCAATAACGGCGCCCAGCCTCCCGATCGCCATCGCCCAGCCCACGCCCGTCGAGCGGATAGCAATCGGGTAGGTCACGGCCGCCAGCGCGATTACGCCGGTTTGGCTCGCCCCCGCGAAGAAGCCACTCAAGGTGATGACCACCGCCGCGCTCGGGAAGCTGGCGGTCGAAAAGCCGAGCAATCCGGCGGTGCCCGAAGCCAGGATGTAGGCCGGAATGAGCACGCGATAGGTCCCGTACCGGTCCATCAGCCGTCCGACAATGCCGGACCCGAAGAAACTTCCAAGACTGTTCAGCGCAATAGCAAGTCCGGCTTGCGCCATCGACAGGCCGCCGGCTCGCAGCAAGGTCGGAATCCACGAGGTGACGAAGATGAGGATCAGGAAACTTGAGAAGAACGGTACCCACAACAGGAGGGTGAGGGCGGCGCGACCTTCAGTGAACAGGTGCTTCATCGGCACCCCGGCGAGCTTTTCCTCGCTGACGACGTAGCGAGTTTCCGCGGACGTCTGGATCTCGGGGGCCATCTTGTGGACGATTTCGCGCGCGCCTTTCGGATCAAGGCCACGGGTCAAAAGGAACGACACCGATTCGGGAAGGGCGAAGATCAGCACGGCGACGAGAGCCAGCGGGACAATCGAGCCGATCAGGAACAGCGACTGCCAGCCCCAACCTGTAATCAGCACGGAGGCCAAGAGGCCGATCGCGACGCCGCCTAACGGGAACGCCGACCACTGCAGCGATATGAAAGCGGCGCGCAGCCGCTTGGGGGCGAATTCCGACGTCAGCGCGACGGCGTTTGGAGCGAGGCCGCCGAGGCCGATCCCGGTGAGGAACCGGAGCGCCAGCAGCTCATCGAACGATCTGGCCCACACCGTCGCCAGGGTGAAAATCGCGAATAACAGCGTCGCCCCGATAACCAGGCGCTTGCGTCCGAAGCGGTCGCCGAGCGGGCCGAACGCGAGTACGCCGAGCAGAATCCCTGCTTGACTGATGCCGAACACCGGCCCGAACGAATTGGCGCTGACACCGATCGTGGCGGCGAGCGAAGGCGCCACGAGACCCATCATGATGGTGTCCGCGCCATCCAAGAAGATCATCAGCGCGCAGAGGGCGACTACGCGGATTTGTAGTCCGGTCAGCGGTCGCTGATCGATCAGCTCCGTGACGTTGATAGTCGAAGAAGCTTCGGGCATGTTTCCTCTTGGCCTCCGCCTATAATGGCGGATGTTCCAGATAAGACGGTCTGGTGTTTACCGTTTCGACGTCGAATCCCGCTGCGCGCTTGAAAGAGATTGCGGCTTCCTTCAATTCGTCGGCCCCGAGCACCGCCGATATATCTGAAAACCCATCCGGTGCGCGTTCCTCGGCCAACTGCATGACCGTTTCCGGCCCAAGCCGGCGGTTGCGAAGGATCATCCCGTTCATCGCGTCCATGCGTTCGCGCTCGTAGTGCCGCATTGCTTCTGCAGGGTCGGCGAACCGCGCCAGCGCGGCGGCGAGCACGCGCCCGTCGACAATGGCCTGCGAGCCGGCCTGGGCGCCAACCGGCAGCATCGGATGCGCGGCATCACCGACCATGGTCACCCGGCCGAAGCTCCATTGCGGCAGCGGATCGCGATCGACATCGGGAAAAGCAAAGACATCGTCAGTTCCCTCGACCAGCTTCGGGATATCAAGCCAGTCGAACTTCCACGTGGCGTATTTTTCCAGGATCGGTGCCTTGTCTGCGCGTACGCCCCATTCTTCAAGCGGCATCATGGGGTCGGACGTGCGCACCACGCAGATCCAATTGATGAGGCAATTGCCGTCTGGAAGTTGCTTGACCGGGTAGGCTACGAACCGCTGATCGCGGTGGCCGGCGATGACCATCGTGGCGCCGCCGAGATAAGGTTTCGCCGCCGTCACGCCGCGGTAATTGATCACGCCCTCGTAGTGGAGTTTTTCCCGCGGCGAAAAGCTGTGACGCACCGCTGAGTGGATACCATCGGCGCCGATCAGAAAGTCGCCTTCGACCTCGGCGACTTTGCGCCCGGTCGCGCGGTCGGTGAAGCTGGCGACCACACCATCGTCACGTGCTGCGAGCATCGCCAAATGATGGCCGGTGCGGATCCGGTCGGGCCCGAGCCGTGTTCGCGTGGCCTCGAGCAGCAGCCGTTGCAGCTCGCCGCGCGCGACCGAATGCTGGGGCCATTTGTAACCGGCGGCCAAGCCGCGCGGTTCTGACCAAATCAGTTGCCCGTGCTTGTTGAAGTAGGCAAGCTCGGCGGTAGCGACGGATTGGTGCGCGAGCCGCTCACCCAGGCCGAGTTCAGTCAATTCGCGCACCGCATGCGGCTGCACGTTGATTCCAAGTCCGAGAAATTGAAACGCCGGAGCGGATTCGAAAACATACGGATCGAACCCGATCTGATGCAGACTGAGCGCCAACGACAGGCCGCCGATGCCGCCCCCGACGACGATCGCCTTCATGCGTGCCGGTCCTCCGTCCGAAAGGGCCGGTTAGGCTGCTGCGGTTTCCTCGGAATCGTCTTCGTAGCGGGAACGCCGCCGCGACCGCAGGCGGCAGATCCGCGAGGGGATGTAGCAGAGGTCGTCGAGGAAGCCGACAAAGCGTTGACCGCGCGCCAGGGCACGGTCCAGCGCGGCCATGGTGCGCGCCTGGCCCGGGTCTTCATCAGCGATCCAGGTTCGGAGCACTGATGCGAACAGCATCGCCAGCCCCTGGGCGCGAATCATTCCGCGCGGGCCCGAAGACTTGATGCCTGCTGCCGTCAGCATCCATTGCTGCGAGCGCACGGCGTGCCGATTGAGCGCCAAAGCGAGCGGCGGATTGCGGCGGGCCGATCGCAACAGTGAGCGCACCGCTTGACGATGCGGCGCCAGAATCTCGAGCCGACGCATCAACACATCGAACAGACGTTCGCGCGGCGGTTCCTCGGCCATGTCACTTAAATCCGCGGCGAGCACCGCGCGATCGGTGGCCTTGATATAGGCAGCGACGATCGCGAGCGTTGATGCAAATTCGCCGCGCAACTGCGCAAGGGAGATGCCGGCTTGGGCGGCGACGTCGGCGAAGCCAATCGTCTCGAACGGGTTGTCACCGAGGAGCGTCAGCAAAGCCGCGATGATTTTGTCGCGTTCGTTGGTGGGAGTCGCGGCCGCTGTGGCACGGGGTGGAGCAGCGCGCGCTGACTTTCCGACGGTTTTGCGGGTGGGTCTGCGGGCCATGGCCGAACTCCTCAACACACGGGACTGAAGATATAAGTGTAGTCCCCTCGTGTTCCGCTTCCAAGGCGCTCGAGGTCAGCCGGCAAGCTCTCGCGAGCGCCTTGTCGCAGCGGCTACAGCTTCCTTCATCAGCGATCCCAGGCCATTTGGGCCCATCAGCACATTGAGGGCAGCTGCGGTGGTACCGCCAGGCGAGGTGACATTTTCTCGCAGCGTTGCCGCCGTCATCCCTGAGCGCCGGAGCAACTCGCCGGAACCGGCAACGGTCTCGCGCGCGAGTTTTTCCGCCAAAGTCGGTGGCAGGCCGGCGGCGACGGCCGCTTGCGCCAGCGTTTCCGCGAGCAGGAATACATAAGCCGGCCCCGAGCCCGACACCGCCGTCACCGCGTCCATCAAGGCTTCGTCGTCGACCCATTCGACGGCGCCTGTCGCCGCAAGAAGGCTGTGTGCAAGTTCGTGCTGCGCTGCATTTGCGCCACGGGCCACCGCAACAGTGACGCCGCGGCCGATCGCTGCGGGCGTATTCGGCATGGCGCGCACCAGGGCGCAAGTGGTGTTGAGCGCGCCCGCCAGGAATTGCAGCGTCCGGCCGGCCATGATCGACACGACAAGCGTAGACGCGTCAATTATCGGCGCTGCCGCAGGTACGACCTCCGCGGCGCTTTGTGGCTTTACCGCGAAGACGATGGCGGCCGCGTGGTTGAGTCCGTGGGTATCGGGACGGAGCCGCACACCGCGATCGGCAAGCGCGGCGATCTGTGGCGACGGCCGTGGCTCCACCACGGCGACGTTGGCCGGATTGAGGCCAAGGCCCAGCCAGCCATCAAGCAGAGCCCCACCCATCTTCCCGGCACCGACTAATACGAGCAGACCAGACAGACGACGCAAATCGGAGCGGTCAGTGGCGGAAGAATTTGAAGCGCTCATCGGCATATTCCCGTCATTCCAGATCGCCGCGAGGCGGCCGGTCCAGAATCCATAACCGCTGTTTGCGAGATTGCCGAGGGGCGGAGTTGCCCCCCGCGCCGCCCGTTTGCCAATAACGAGCGGGCTACGCCTCGCCGGAGGTCTCGAACATCACTGAGTTCATCGCCTCGCGGGCGGACTTGCCGGCCCAAACCACAAACTGAAATGCTGGAAAGTAACGTTCGCAGGAATTGAGCGCCGTACCGAGCACCGCCTCGCATTGCCGGTCCGAAGCGCAGCCGCCGCCGGCGAGCAGCAATGCGTGGCGGAACATCACCACGCCGTTCTGTGTCCAGACGTCAAAATGTCCGATCCACATTTGTTCATTGATCAGAGCAATAAGTTGCTGGACCTCAGACAGTCGCAGCTCCGGCACACGCATGTCGAAGGCGCAGGCCAGATGCAAGGCCTCGATCTCGCCCATCCAGGTGAATGAAACCTGGTAATTAGTCCACCGACCGGTAACGACAATTGCGACTTCGTCTTCACCGGCGCGTTCGAATGGCCAGTTGTTGCCAACCGCCATATGCTCGACCACGTCGAGAGGATTGTCGTGAGGGTCTTGCGCGATTGCGTACAGGGACATGCCGTCTCCACAGCGCCGGTTAAGGGTGGAAGTGCGCACGCCACTTCACATTGCCACAGGTTGGGCTGCGATATGCCGCAGGGACAACCTTTGGTCAGCAGATTGACTTAAATCGCGAATCACTCGGCGTCACCGAATATAGACGGCTCGATTCCTCAGCCAAAGCCTCTATTCGGGCGGCCGAACGCTTGGCCTACCGGCACTCATGAAGTGATTTGCCGCCGGGGCACAATGCGAGAAATATGACCGTCCACAGACCTGACTGCGACAAGTTGACTCGGGGCGCGTGCGAATGCCGGCGGCTCCGGGCCGAGCCTCGCAGTCAGGCGGCAGAAGCCGCGTAGCGACAGGCTATGACGACGGTGGATCTTTAGTCGAAGAACAGGCTCGAGACCGACTCTTCGGCGGCGGTGCGGCTGATCGCTTCGCCGATCAGCGTCGCGATCGAAAGCACACGAATATTAGCAGAGGCGTTGACGGCGTCGGTCGGCAGGATCGAGTCGGTGATCACCAGCTCTTTCAGATTCGATTTGTTGACGCGAGCCACCGCTCCGCCCGAAAGCACCCCGTGACTGATATAAGCGTAGACCGCTTTGGCGCCCTTCTCCAACAGCGCGTCGGCAGCATTCAACAGCGTGCCGCCGGAATTGACGATATCGTCAATCAGGATGCAGATGTGGCCGTCGACCTCGCCGATGACGTTTGCCACTTCCGATTCGCCGGGCCGCTCACGCCTCTTGTCGATGATGGCAAGTGGCACGTTGATGCGCTTGGCAAGGCCGCGTGCGCGCACCACACCGCCGACGTCGGGCGAAACCACGATGACGTTGGCGAGGTCGAAGCGTTGCTTGATGTCGCGCACCATGACCGGAGCGGCAAACAGATTGTCGGTCGGAATGTCGAAGAACCCCTGAATTTGTCCGGCATGAAGGTCGACCGTGAGCACACGGTCGACGCCGGCGCGGGTAATCAAGTTGGCAACGAGCTTTGCGGATATCGGCGTACGCGGTCCGGGCTTGCGGTCTTGCCGGGCGTAACCAAAGTAGGGGATCACCGCGGTGATGCGGCGCGCCGACGCGCGACGCAGCGCGTCGATGATGATCAAAAGCTCCATCATATGGTCGTTCGCTGGGAACGATGTCGACTGCAGGACGAAAACGTCGGCGCCGCGCACGTTTTCCTGGATCTCGACAAAGATTTCCATGTCGGCGAAGCGGCGGACTAGAGCTTTGGTCTGCGGGATGCCGATGTAGGCGCAGATGCCCTCGGCAAGCGCTGGGTTGGAATTGCCGGCAACGAGCTTGATTGCTCCGTTGTTGCCAGCCATTCCCCTCTCCTGCGGAGCGCCACAATTTAAGCGGACCTGATACAAGCCACGTGCCGCAGTGGCAACCTGAATCGGGGCCTTGTCCCCGCGGAATACCGAATGGTGAATAGCTGGTTGCGGATAGCACGCGGTCGAGTGTTTGGCTCAGACCAGTGCAATCGCGTTGACGTGACGGCCGTAATCGGTCTCGGCCTGATGGGTAGAGCGGCGAAAGCTGAAAAATCGCCTGGAATTGGCGTAGGTGCAAAGGCCCAAATCTTCAAAGTGCTGAACGCCCGCCCGAGCAAGCTGCATCCCGATGAAGCCCGCGAGATCGAACAGGGCATGGCCCTGGCGCGGCGCCGCAACGAAGAAGCGCTGACTGTCCGAATCCTCGGCGGCAAAACGGGTGATGAGATCGGGGCCGACTTCGTAATTGTGCTGCCGGATCATCGGACCAAGCGCGGCGCGGATTTGGCTGCGTTGGGCGCCAAGTTGCTCCATCGCGGCGACGGTGGCCTCGACAATGCCGGTTAGCGCGCCTCGCCAGCCTGCATGGGCCGCGCCGATGACGCCAGCCCCGGGATCAGCGAGTAGAATCGGGCCACAATCGGCCGTGGTCACGCCGATCGCGAGGCCAGGCGTACGAGTCACGATACCGTCAGCACGCGGACGCTCTTGTGGTGTCCACGCAGCCGCAACAACAACCGCTTGTGGCGAATGGATCTGGTAGGCGGTCAACAAACTTTGCGGCTCGACGCCGAGCGAGGCCGCCATGCGCGCCCGATTTTCGGCGACATTGGCGGCGTCGTCGCGCGAGCCGACCCCGCCGTTGAGGGTGGCATAGAGCCCGACCGAAACACCACCTTGCCGCGTAAAGAAGCCGTGGCGGATGTTTTTAAGCGAAAGGCTGTTAGCCTCGATGAGCATTTTCTAGGCCTCAAAGCCCGGCAGCGGGCCAAGCTTGGGGTCAGTGATGGCGAGGACTTTGAACAATTCGCCCATGCCCTCGGGTCCCCCGGCAATGAGCCGGGAAAGTCCCAGGTCGATCTCATCTCCTTTATCGCCCAGCGCCCGCGCCTTGAGCGTCGCTGCGCGCTGTTCAATGCCGAGACGACGCAGGAACTCGCGTTGCGAAACCGGGCCGTGGATGCGCGCGCCGATGATCTCGGCGCTTTGTGCCAACGCGGTGAAATCGACGTGAGCGGTGAGATCGGCCTGGCCCGGCGCGCGCAGCGGATCGCTGAAAGCGTGCCCGGCGACGGCCTGCAGGCTGTCGCCCAATCCTTGTCGGCCATGGCCATAATCGATGATAAGCGCAGCCCCTTCATTGCGCACGCGGCGGCCAATTTCGAGCGCGATCGAGTCAGGGCGCCATTCATAGATTGAGCCCGCAGGCGCCTCACGAAGCTGCCGCGGTATGGTGGCGTCGAAATGGGGCAGCGGCTCGCGCGCGACACTCAAAGCCAGATTCCCCTCCGGGGTGACGCCGACGACACGCTCGTGCCAGCCGTCGGCCTGCTTGATCGCCTGGTGAACCGGCAGCGCGTCAATGAACTCGTTTGCAACGATGATATTGGGGCCGGGCGGCACATCGGACAGGGCGGTGTGCCACAGCATCGGCAGACCCAACGTCTCCAGCCGCTGCTGTTGCTGTCCTTTCAGTCTCGGGCTGATCTCGACGAGATGCAGGACGAGCGCGGCGTGAAAGTCTTTGGCGATTTTCGACGCGCGGAGCGCATCGATGATCAACGTACCGTGCCCCGGCCCAAGCTCGATGACGCGTACATTTTCCGGCGAGCCCATCTGCTGCCATACGGCAACCATCCACACGCCGATCAATTCGCCGAACATTTGGCTGATCTCGGGCGCCGTGATGAAATCGCCGGCGGCGCCGATTGGATCGTGGGTGATGTAGTAGCCGTATTGCGGATGGGTTAGCGCGAGCCGCATGTAATCGGCGAGCGGCATCGGTCCGGCGACGGCGATCAGTCGACGGATTTCAAGTTCCAGCGGCGAGTGTTCATTAGCCATTTTTGACGATCGGCTGGCGGACGAAGACCACCGCGAGCACGACCAAGCCCGCCAATATCAGCGGAATGGAGAGCAGCATCCCCATGGTGAGCCCGCCCCAGAGAAAGCCGAGCTGCGCGTCGGGCTCGCGAAAAAATTCGCAAAAGATCCGCACGACGCCATAGCAGATGGCAAACGCGCCGGTGACAAGGCCAGGGCGCTTGAGCGCACCCAGGCGCACCATCACACCCATCACGACGAACAGGACGAGGCCTTCGAGCGTGGCCTCATAAAGCTGGCTGGGATGGCGGGGGAAAGGGCCGCCTGAAGGAAACACCATCGCCCAAGGCACGTCGGTCGGGCGTCCCCATAATTCGCCGTTGATGAAATTGGCGAGACGGCCAAGAAACAGGCCGATCGGACAAACCGCCAGGGTGACGTCGCCGAGCGAAAGAAAGGGGATGCCACGGCGGAGCGCGAACACGACGGTCACGATGATGCAGCCGATAATCCCGCCGTGAAACGACATGCCGCCGGTCCACAGCGAGAAGATCTCCAGTGGATGTGCGGCAAAATGCGCCAGATTGTAAAACAGCACATAACCGACGCGGCCACCGACGATGATCCCAAGCGTGATCCAAACAATGAAATCGTCAAAATCGGTAACGGTGAACGGCGCCTCTCCACCCCAAAATCTTTTGGTCGCGATAATGATGCGCGCGTAATACCAGCCGGCGAGGATTCCGGCGATGTAGGCCAGCGCATACCAACGGATCGAAAAGGGTCCGATCGAAATCAGCACCGGATTGATTTCGGGATAGGGCAGGATAGGCAGGACTAGCATCGGGCTTCCTCAGCGCGCGATGCTTTTGACCGCCACTCGGTTGCGGTTCGGCATCTTGCGATAGTGTCGTACCATTGCCATTGTGTGTGAACATAAAAAGGCGACTTGGCGGGTAGCCTATGCCGCCGGTGTGTGAATTCCTCGGAGGCAAACATGGTGCAGACGACGAACCGGTTTTTCGACGAGGTTGCGCGGTTGATGAACGACGCGGCCGGTGTTGCACAAGGAGTGCGGCGCGAATTTGAAACGCTGTTCCGCAGCCAAGCGGAGCGGATACTCCGCGATCTCGATCTTGTCCAGCGCGAGGAATTCGAGGCCGTCAAGGATATGGCCCGTCTCGCTCGCGAGGAGAATGAAGCCCTTAAGGCCCGTATTGCAGCGCTGGAAGCGAGGATTACGGGGACGAATCCGCCAAACGAAGCTCCGGACCCCTCATAGGCAGTCGTTAATCCGGGCGGGTTTTAAAGGGCCGCCCCCGCGCGCTTTGCTTGTTTTCCGCGTTCCACGCCGCTATAAGCGCGGCACCGCGGCGAAACATGACCTTTGGCACCCCTGGAGGCCGCCGCGGTAATCCAGACGGATAGTTAAAGCTTAAGACGAGGACAAATCATGGCGACCGTCACTTTGATAAAGGCGGCCGCACGTTCACGGGCAGGCAAGGGGGCCGCCCGGGCAGAACGTCGCGCCGGCCGGGTACCTGGAATCATCTATGGCGATGGCAAAGCGCCGTTGCCGATTTCGCTCGAATACAGCGATCTGCGCCAGCGGATTTATGCCGGCCATTTTCTCACCACCGTCCATGACGTCGAGGTCGACGGCGTGAAGCATCGCGTCATTCCGCGGGACTTCCAGCTCGACGCAATCCACGATTTGCCGCTGCACGTGGACTTCATGCGGCTCGGCGAAGGCGCGACAATCCGCGTCAACATTCCGGTCCACGTCAGGAACGTCGATCAGTCCCCGGGCGTCAAACGCGGCGGCACGGTCTCCATCGTCACTCACAGTGTCGAAGTGCGCTGTCGGGCGGACGCCATTCCCAATTCCATCGAGGTTGATGTCAGCGGCCTCGAGATCAACTACTCCAGGCACCTGAGCGACATCGCGTTGCCGGAGGGCGTGCGTGTGGTGAGCACCAGAGACATCACGCTGGTCACGGTCGTGCCGCCGTCGGGCTATGCGGAAGAAATCAAAGCCGCGGCCGATGCAGCGGCTGCTGCTGCGGCAGCCGCTGCGGCCGCAGCGACCGCGGGTACCCCGGCTGCGGGTGCGGCGGCTGGCTCGGCACCGGCGGCTGGTGCCGCTCCGGCGGCCGGCGCGGCGCCTGAGAAGAAGTGAGGTTCTGCGTCGCGGGACAAGCCCAATGCTGCTCCTGGTCGGGTTAGGAAATCCGGGAGCGCGCTACGTCGGCAACCGCCACAACATCGGCTTCATGGCGGTCGAGGAGATTGCAAAGCGCCACGGCATCGGGCCGTGGCGCCGGCGCTTCCAGGGCGTCGCCTGCGAAGGACCTATCGAAGGCGAACGCGTTTTGCTGCTGCTGCCTGGAACTTACATGAACGAATTGGGCCGGGCCGTCGCCGAGGCGGCGCAATTCTACAAAATACCGGCCGGTGACATCACGGTGTTTCACGACGAAATCGAGCTGCCTCCGGCCAAAGTGCGGGTCAAAGTCGGCGGCGGGATCGCCGGCCACAACGGATTGCGCTCGATCAGTGAGCATGTCGGAAACGATTACCGTCGTGTGCGCATTGGCGTTGGTCATCCCGGCCAAAAGGATCTGGTAGAGCACTACGTGTTGAGCGATTTTGCCAAGAGCGAGCGCAGCTGGGTCGAGGCGGTCGTTGGTGTTCTTGCCGACAATGTCGATTTTCTCGTCCGCGGTGAAGACGCGAGTTTTCAGAACAAGGTGCACCTCGCCATGGTCGCCAAGGGGTTCGGCGATCAAGCGGAGAGAGAGCCACCGATCAACAGGCAATAATCATCCATGGGTTTCAAATGCGGCATCGTCGGCTTGCCGAATGTCGGCAAGTCGACGCTCTTCAACGCGCTGACCGAGACGGCGGCGGCGCAGGCGGCGAACTATCCATTTTGCACGATCGAGCCGAATGTTGGCGAGGTCGCCGTACCGGATCCGCGTCTGGACACGCTTGCCGCTCTCGCCAAATCGGCGGTCATTGTGCCGACGCGGCTGACTTTCGTTGACATTGCCGGCCTCGTCCGCGGCGCCTCGAAAGGGGAGGGGCTCGGCAATCAGTTTTTGGCCAATATCCGCGAAGTCGACGCGATTGCGCATGTCGTGCGCTGCTTCGAAGATACCGATGTGACCCATGTCGAAGGCCGCATCGACCCGGTCGCCGACATCGAAACTGTCGAGACCGAGTTGATGCTTTCCGACCTCGACAGTCTGGAACGGCGAGCTGACGGACTCGCTAAGAAAGCGAAGGGCGGCGACAAGGAGGCAAAGGAGGCGCTCGATCTCATCAGTCGCGCGCTGGTGCTGTTGCGCGAAGGCAAGCCCGCGCGCCTGACTGAGCGCAAGCCGGAAGAGGAGCGAGCATTCCACATGCTCGGGCTCCTGACCGCGCTGCCGGTTTTGTACGTGTGCAACGTCGATGAAGCCTCTGCCGCCGCCGGTAACGATTTTTCGCGTCAGGTCGAAACGCGCGCGAAAGAAGAGGGTGCGGCGGCCGTCGTGATCTCGGCGAAAATCGAAGCGGAGATCGCCGTGCTCTCGCGTGAGGACCGCGGCGAGTATCTATCAGCCGTCGGCCTCAAGGAGGCTGGATTAGACCGGCTTATTCGAGCCGGCTATGCGCTCCTTGCGCTGGTGACCTTCTTTACCGCCGGGCCGAAGGAGACACGCGCGTGGACCATAACGCGTGGGACCAAAGCGCCGCAGGCTGCCGGCACTATCCACACCGATTTCGAGCAAGGATTTATCCGTGCAGAAACCATTGCCTATGCCGATTACATCAGCTGCGGTGGCGAAAGCGGTGCCCGCGACGCCGGCAAAATGCGGCTGGAAGGCAAGGATTACGTCGTGCAGGACGGTGACGTTATGCACTTCCGTTTTGCGAACTAGGGCAGTACCCCGCTCGCCGGTTTCCTGATGGGCGGCTTACTGAGTTCCGAACCCTGATCCTTGGTTCCTGATCGCACCGAGATGCTCGTTGATGCGGAAAACAATGAGCACGAATTCAGCCATGATGCGGGAAAGAATAATGCCGATGCAGGCACCGAGCAGGCTGGCGATCAGAAAGATCATGCCGACGAACGGATTGAACGCCATGGTAGTGAGCGATGAGAAGGCGCCGGCAAGCCCCAGCAGGACGGAAACGACGACGGCGAGCCAATAGAAAACTTTGATAAAAGTGGGCGTTACAAATCTCTCCCACTGGAACAAATCGTTGATGCCCAACATGCAATGTTCCTCCTGCGCAGGACGGCGCCTGAACACCCAAAACTCTGCTGCTTGAGATTCGCCGACAGACTGCACTCCGGAACTGCGGCGGTCAATCGCGCGCGTTTTGAACAATCCCGCAGCTCTCAATTTGCGCGTTGAAGAGTGTGGCGTTGCCGCGGTGTGGCGGCGCCAATTTTGCGGCGCGGGAACGCCCGGCCCGGCCGGCGCAATACCTTGCCTGCGGAACGCTCGTGGCGCGACGGCGTTGGGCCATCAGGCTGGATTGTTCCAACGCAGCAGCGCAAGTCCATGGAGTTCTCTATGAGAAACAGCATCCGCCTTACCGCTTTCGGCGCAGCGTTCATTGCCGGGCCGTCGCTCGCGCACGCCCAGACGGTGGTCACCGATCAACCGGGCGATACGGTGATCGCTCAGCAACCCGCTGTCGTGGCGACGCAACCGGTCCAAACAGTCGAAACTGTACGCACCGTCCGATCGACTACGACCCCCCGCCACAGGGTAGCCGGCCGGCCAGTGCGCAGTGTGACGACGACGCGAACAACGGTGCGCGAACGCGTCATTCCGGCTCCGCTTGCCGCAACGGCTCCCGTAGCGCCCGCCCTCCAGGCCATCGCGCAACCGGGCTATACCGAAGTCGTGCAGGCTCCTCGCGGCGAATTGACCTATCCCGCTCCGTTGTATGACGTCGTGGGCCCGCTTGGGCCACCGGCTCCAGCAGGAGTGCTGGCGCAGCCCGTGGTTGGCGGCGCGGTTGTCACTCCGGTTCCCGCCTATCGTTACGTCTACGAGCCTGACCGTATCCTGGTCATCGACGCTAACACCGGCATCGCGGTGCAGGCGCTGCCGCGGTGAGCGCGTCAGATCATTCACGCAGTCGCGCTGCCATCGTTGCAGCGCGACACGCACGCGATGCGGCATTCTTGGAATGGAGAAAGCTATGAAACAAATCCACGATTGGATCAGGGTGATCGCGCTGGTGGGCGCGACCGCAACGGCCATTGCCGCGAGCGTCAATGTTGTGGCGGCCCAAACCGCCGACATCGATGAAGTGGTGAACGCAAATGGTGTCGCGCCAAAGCTCGAACTAACCGACGCGCAGAAGAGCGCCATTTACCAGGCCGTCCACAAGGAGAAGAGCAAGGTAGCGCCAAGCCGTTTTGCGACCAATGTCGGAGCTGACGTGCCGCCGATGATCGAACTCTATGCTCTCCCGGACGAGATCCTCGCGAACAACCCGGCGACCAAGTTCTACAAATTCACACGAGTCGAGAACCAGGTGGTGCTGGTCGATCCGACTAAAATGCGCATCATGGCGGTGATTGGGTCTGCCGCCAGGCCCTGAGTGTTAATGAGCAGCGTCCTTTCCGCCGGCTGCGACCGCCTTGGGAAGCGCGTCGAGATAAGGACCCATAAAGAACACTTCGCCTGTGCCCTCGCCGTAGTAGCGATCATAAGCATCGATCATCGCTCGCACCGAGGTCAGGCAGGATGGCATCGAGTTGACGATTAAATCGCCTAGCTGTCGATCCCCACCGCCAGCGTAGCGCGGATTCTGGGTCACAGCGTGCACGATGCATTGGGTTGCCGAGCGCACGAGGGGGTCAGTCGCCGCGAGCTTTTCTCGCGTGGTCAAGTCCACCCGACTAGCCGGATCGCGCTGCGGATCCGTGGCCACGGCAAGGATTAGCGCCGTGCCGAACAGCGGTGCAATTAGCATTTGATCCCCTTCGCCCGGCAGGGCAGCCATAGCGGGCGAAATTGCCGCCGGTCAATTGTTTTTCGCACCGCGGCCGCCAGTGGTTTTTGTTCCGACGGCGGAAAATGCTATAGTTCCCGCAATTGGAACGATGGAGCACGGACATGATCCTATCCAAGGCGTTGGCGCTTGGCCTGCAACTCATGGTGCCGGTTGCGGCGAATGCCGATGACGTTCCAAAGCTCAACGTTGAGCAGGTTTGCGAAGGTATCGCCAAGCAGGGCGGCGTTACCTTCCATGATCCCGCGATCGCCCAGGAGAAAAAGAACTGTCTCGACAGCGAGCAGGCGATCCGCGATGAACTCGTCAAGCAATGGCCAGGCTTCGCACCTGTCGACAAAACCCATTGTGTGAACGAATCGGTCATGGGGGGAGAATCAAGCTACACCGAGCTCCTCACCTGTCTGGAAATGGCGCGCGATGTCAGAGCCATGCGCAGCGACCAGGAAAACCCAGCAAGCAACGGCTCAACTAAGCCTCCCGCCAGCGGCACGAAGGCCAAGCCTTAAAAATTAGTACGCGACAAGAATCTCGCTGAGCGTCGGGTTAACGGCGCGCATAGCGGAGTCGGTGGAACTAAATTCCCGGTCGGCGGGCAAGGCGCCGATCGCAGCAACCGGGACTGTAGACGGAGCCCGAAGGCTGATGCCGACCTTGCAACCGCCGACGGGTGAGGCGAGTGTACCGCCGTTCCAATTACTCAACGTCGCGACATTGCTCTTGTCGAAGCCGGAAAGCTTGAACGGCTTGCCGTTGAGCTGTTCCAGTTCCGCCAGCGTCAAGCCGAGGCGCAGCTCGCCGGGGCCGGCCCATTCTGATGTCCCATTGATCACGATGAGGTGGGTGTCGCTGCGGTTCGACGGTTTCGACCACCACACTTCCAAACGCCGCTTCGGATCTTTTGCGAACACCACACTGGCCATCTTCTTCCCGCCGGAGCCAGCATCGACCTGCGTGAAGGTGACGTTTCTGGATTTAAATGCCATGGCAAGCTTTACCTGGCTCGAGTCGCGCCCGAAGACACCGGCGCAATTAACGACATAAGGCGTTGCAGTCGGCGATATTCGGCCCGCCGCGCGAGGTTCCGCGATAACGTCGGTATCGCCGTGGGCGGCTCGCGAGCGGCTGCCGTGGCTTGGCTCTTCGACCGCCCCCGGCATTGGCTGAACCATCTGCGAGGGAGCGAGCTGGTCTTCGGCGTCCAGGTCGGGATCATGCTCGAACGCTGGAGTCGCCGTTTGCTTGCGCTTCGGTTTCGACGGCGGCGCGGGCGGCTGCGTGTCTTGCTCATTGGTCATAATCGAAGGTTGTGCCGACGATTGCTGAGGCTGCTGCGCCGAAAGCGTTCCGGCCCCCGCGATAACGAGGCCGAAAAACAACGCGACCTCGAACCAACGTCGATACATACTTCAGCGACTCCCGTGCGCATCGCCAAGCTAACATAGCATTGCAGGCCAAATATTGGCGTTGCCTTTGTGGCGAACGGCCCTGCAGCCGAAAGCCGCATCATCGCACCACCGGGACAACAACCTTGCAGCTGCAATAAACCACCGATCGCATTCAGACGACGCATCGTGGCGGCTCGCGAGCTCCGGTCGTGCCAATGTTTTCGCTGTTTGTTGTCAGCCGATGCCTATTTCTTTTCCAATTCTGCCAAGCGCGCCGCAATGCGATTGGCCTCGGCGACGTCGCCGGGCGTGTTGATGTTGAAGAACGGGTCAAGTGGAGTGGTTGGCCAAGTCGCCACGGCGATGCCTTGTCGTGCGGCCCAACTCTCGACCTTGCGCACGCCCTCGTCGAGCAGTGCGTGCCGCAAATCTCCACGCATGCGGAGCGGCCACAACGCCACGACCGGGTGACGCCTTTGGGCCGAAGCCGCACATGCGAGTGGCGTGCCGGCCTTGATGCGTGCGCGATGGAGGCGTGCGACCAGGTCCGCCGGCAGGAACGGGCAATCGCTCGGCGCGCTTACGATCCATTCGATTGCCGGCGCATGGTCGGCCGTCCAGTCAAGACCGGCCAGGATGCCGGCGAGTGGTCCGGCATAATCAGGCACGCTGTCTTCTACGACACGCAGACCTGTGTCGGCGAAGCGGCTCGGATCACCGTTGGCGTTGATGATCAGCTGATTGCACTGGGGTGCGAGCGCGGCAAGGACGCGCTCGAGAATTGTTTTTGCGCCGATGCGGATGAGGGCCTTGTCTCCGCCGCCAAGCCGGCGCGCGCGGCCGCCGGCCAGAACGAGACCAAGGGTAGCTGGGATGTTCACGGGTGCTTCGCTTATGCGGTATGGCCTCAGGCTTTGAGGCGACATTGGTCATCAGCAACGCTATGTTACATAGACCACGCACCAACCCCGAGCCAGACTTGGCCTTATGCTAGCCGGATGCTCGTCAAAGTTAATGGCCGCGCTGCTGGCGACTTCCGTATTCGCCGCGTCGGCGGCCGCCGACTCAATCCCGCTTCGAACGATGCCGCCGTATAAGCGCAGCGAGAAAACTTGCCTGAGTATCCATTACGACGGCGACGCGGCCTACTGGCTCAATCACTGTCCATATCCGGTCTCGGTTCGCTGGGACGACGAAGCCAAATGCCAGAACTGGAGCTGTCAGGACGAAGTGCCGGCGAATACACGCTCAACTGCCGCAATATCGGGGCATCCCAGATGGTGCGAGTGCGCCGGCTCGTTGACGACATGCAAACTGCCAGCCAATGGCTGCTGACGAATGGCGCCATGCACGTGGATAAGCCGGCTGACCAATTGTCTGAGAATCCAGACCGAATTTCGACGCGGATCGCATTTCTTGATTGTCGATCTTGGCCTATCCGGCCTTTGCGGGCGAGGTCCGCCTCACACGCGTCGAATATCGGAGTTAGCCGATGCTTTAAAGTATTGCGCCATGATAAAGGACCGGTGCACTTTGAAAATTTCGATAAGAGATATTGACGGATAGCAAAACTATGCAGCGGCAATTGCTCATCGACGGCTTCGTTAAACGCACCTACGCGCTTCACATTCCAGCCCGCCGAACAAGGATTTTTTCCCCGCTTGTTCTGCTGTTTCATGGCAGCAGGGGGAATGGAAACTTTATCTTAAACCGCACCAATTTCGCAGCTAAAGCTGAAGCCGAGGGTTTCATTGTTTCAGCTCCAGACGGCATTAACGGCGGCTGGAACGATGGCAGAGGTACGGTCAATCCAAACGTCGACGACGTCGGATTTGTGAGACAGCTTATTGCTAGTCTCAAATCTCAACTGCCTATCGATGTTACGAGAATTTATGCCGCAGGTATTTCGAATGGCGGAATCTTCACGCACCGTCTCGCTTGTGAGCTCTCCGACGTTTTAACCGCCATCGCGACAGTTGCCGGCCCGCTGCCCACCAATCTTGCGCAGAGCCGACCTCACCCAGTCTCGGTGCTCGGCATACAAGGCGATGCTGATCCCAGGGTGCCATTCGATGGTACAAGAGCAAACAACAGGGCAGGTCAGCTTGAATCTGCCGCCAATACCATGAATTTCTGGGCCTCCATCAACTCGTGCAACCTCACTCCCACCGTCACGCACGTTGCCCCAACGGTAAATGATGGTACCAGCGTTGAGAAATATACTTACTCCGGCGGATCAGCGGACGTTGTCTATTATATTGTGCGCGGTATGGGCCATGCTTGGCCGCCTAATCCTAGCGAGTCAGCTGAGTATGAAACCGGCCTGACTTCGAAGAATATCGATGCTACCGAGGTTATGTGGGATTTCTTTTATCAGCATTCCAGAATTCCGCGCGAAGCGAGCGTGGCTCCCGCGCCGTCCGCGGCGGACGATGCGAAACGCCGGGGCAGGATAAGAAGGCGCCGCGCGGGCTTGCGGGATGACGATCAACGATAGTCACCTCAGCGATCATTCCAGCTCCCAAATTGTGCTTTGATCTGAAAGCAATCGTCAGGGAATCCAGGACCACATTTCCACGCGAACGATGCGGATGATTCTGCGGAGAAAGGCCTCCCATACGCGCATGTCTTGACCGTCGATCTTGGAGTAACCGGTCATTGCGGGACGAAGTGAATCCTCCGTATTCGGGATCGACGCTCCGACACGCACGATCGTTCCATACGATTTGGTCTGAGCGGCCGGAGCAATTCCGGTCACTTTGCCGACTATTTCGCGATCCTCATCAGCCCACGGCCGCAAGCGCACATTGTCGCCGACCTTGACCAGTCCGACGTCCGCCTCCGGAAGATTGATTTCCGCTTGAAGCGTGTGCGTATCTTCGAGGGTCAGCAATTCGGCACCGCGATGCAGATAGGTCCCCGTCAGAAGGCTGACATTCGGCGTCATGACACGACCGGCCGTTGGCGCGCGCACCGTCGTATCGGCGAGTTGATCACGCGCAAAGGCAAGCTTGCGGGTTAGACGTTCGACCTCGGTTCGCGCCGTCCGTTCGGCCTGGGTCTTGGCATAGTTGGCGGCCGTCACGGCGTCTTTATCCGTAGCGGTATCGGGTTCGTCCCCAATAGCGTCGGCAATCGATCGTTCGAGATCGGAGGCCGCGCCTTTGTCCCCGCCCGGTTTCTTGTCTCCGCCGAACTGAGCGAGTTGCGCCTTGGCATGCTGCAATTCCGAACTGGCGATAGAGACGTCTCGCTGCTGATCCTTGGTCGAAAGTTTCGCAAGCACTTGATTCGCAACGACCCAATCACCTTCGTGCACGGCGACCTGATCGATTTCACCTGCCGTGCGCACCGTCACGACCGTTCGCTGCGTCGGTAGAATCTCAAACGTTCCCGCCGCCTGATAACGATAGGGTAGGAACGCTACCGCCAGCAGCGTAGCTGCGACGACGGCCCAAAATATCTTGCCAATGATAGCGATGCTTGGCCGTTGATCGTCCCCAACATCGGTCTGACGCGCCCAGTTCGTACCTAAATCGAGCACCGAGGTGGTATCGAGCGGCTCTATTTCGCGGCCGCGACTGTAATTCCAAAGCGCGACGGCCCATACCGCGATCGCGATTGTGACGGAAAGGAGAAGACCGGCAGTAAGCAGTCCGACTTGACCGGTCGTTGCCACATCGAAGTCGGCTTGCGCTACGAGTCCGGCCGCCGCGCCCACAACCGCCACTGCCAACAGATAAAAGGTGACGGGTGAAAGTCCCGCCGTCGCCGCTTCGTTGGTGTCAACGACCGTCGAGGGTCGGGCGGTGATGGCTCGCATGGCGTCTGCGCGCAGTGTCGGCCGGGCGAAATACGTCGCCAGCCAGCGATAACCGTCCGAAGGCAGCAACGGCCAAGCGGAAAGGAGGAACGTGATCAGCCCAATCTGGCCGACGACGAGTGCCAAATGCGACAAGCTCGGCGCCGCCTCCCGCAATAAGAACCACGACAGCGTGCCGATACAAAATAGGACGAAGCGCCAAATCAACGGCGCGCTCTGAGCCCAAAGCTGGCCTCGCCGCCCAAGAGCGCTAATTCCGCGAGAAGCAACAAAAAAACGCGGAATGCCAAAGCGCAGAGCGATCCCGAATTCGCGAACTTCGCCGCCGAAGTGACGGATCACAGTTCCGAGGACGATGCGAGAGGTGAGATTGGTGATCGCCAAGCCGAGGATGATGGTGGCGATCACGGAAACATCGAAGGCTCTGATATCCTGCGCGAGGCTCTCGCGCTGCGTGTAAGCAAGCCACACGATAGCAACGCCCAGGAACGGCAGCAGCAAAACCAAGTACTTGAACGATTGCGTCAGTGTGGCGAGAACGCCAAAACTGAAGTTGGGGTCGAAAAACGAAAGACGCGCCGGCGCATTGTTCGGAGCTTCATCTTCTGCCTCTCTACGTGCAGCTCGGGCTCGAAAATTCTGCAAGGCACCGCCGCCAAATCTCTCAAAATCTCCTTCAGAAACCGGACTAAGCGCATCGCTTTCGATTTTGCTGTCGAGCCCCGCTGCCGAACGCCGCGGCTCTGTTTCGCCGGGAGCAGCGCCGCGAAGCCACCGAGGCATGCCGCGCCGAGCCTCGTGGGCGCCGGGCTTGCCGCTTCGGCGGGTCCTCAATCGCTCTTGGTCAATTACGTCGTTGCGCTGTTCTGATTCGCCGGACGTTGCTCCAATCGGTAGATCGGGCTGCCGGCTTCCAGTTCGCTGCTGGCGACGCTGACGCCGCATGTCGCCGTCGGGATCCGGCGTACCTGCGCCGGTTGGCTCCACAGGTGTCGTTTCTGTATTTGACGGATGCTCGTTGTCTGCGCTCGCAGTGGCAGAGGCTGTCTTGCTGGCTGAATTTTCTTCCAACAATCCCAGACCGCGGAGTCGCCGAAAGAACGCGAACAGTTTACCGGAGGGGAAATCGCGGCCAGTTTCGGTATTGAACACTTGCCGGATGGCGGCGAGCGTATTGGTGCCATCGGCGGCTTGGCAGACACGAAATTCGTCGGCAGTTAAAACGTGCTGCTTGCCCGACCGGTGGTCAATTATGGTCACAGCGCCGTTCGCACTCTCCGCATCGTTGCTATGCGCAATAGCCAGATCATCGCGAAAGCGATATCGCGACCGTGACATTGTGTCGGGCGCTTGTTTCGACGTGGGGTGATCGGCTATCGGGGAGCCCGAATCTGAAGACGCCATGAAGGCAGTAGACCTCCGAATCGCGCAGTATCGCAGACGCTGACCTAAGTCGGTTATATATTGAAAGGGGTCCGATCTGTCTCGTGACAGTGAACCCTACCAAAATACCCATCTTCCGTCGAGGCAATCGGGTGATCCACCCTCGGCACCATCCATATTTGACCCTATGTAGGACTGAATTTCGGCTTTGGTCGACAAGATGCAGAGGATGAAAAGACAGTGATCGGCGGGCTTACGGCGCGCCCTCGGCCAACCCGGCCGGTCAGAATTCGGCTGTTCGATCCGAATCAGATGCTGGCCGTCATCGGGGTGCTGTTTTGGCCGCTAAGATACTTTCCGATCGTACTTGTACCTGCCGTTTGCCTCGCTGCACTTACGGCATTTAAGCACCGGAACGATATTTCGATCGATCTGGGCAGATTACTCGGAGAGTTTTCCTTCGTCGTCCACCTGCTGTTAAGTTTGCTGATCATCAATCTGAGCGCCCGGTTATCAATGGGTGCTGTCATTCGGGCATCCGGAGGTGCAGTCCGCGATTTTGGTTTGGGGTTTTTCTTAGGCTTTATTCCGCGCTTTTACGTAGACCGAAGCTCGATCGTCCGATTGGACCGAGAGGGGCAACTTTGGGCCTTTGGGGCGCCGCTTTTGGCCCGGCTTAGTTATTTTGCTTTCGGCACACTGGCCTGGGCTACGTTCCGGTCGGGTGGAACGTGGTTCGCGAGCCTCGCGCTGCTGGTCTCCCAAGTGGGACTGTGGGCCTTTCTGTTTGCGATGATGCCCTTACTGCCCGGTGATGGTTACAACTGGCTGGCTACCTATTTTCGTCAACCGTTGTTGCGGCAAAGGGCGTTCACGGTACTGAGCGCAAAGTTGCGCCGACGGCCACTCCCGCCTCGTTTTCAGTCGAGCGAAGTGGCGCTGCTGATGGCATTCGCCGTCTGCAGCATCCTCGTTCTCGCCGGCGTGGCGGTGGCCCTGCTGATAATCTGGGGAACGCTGCTGATCAGAAATCTGCAAGGCATCGGCGCGCTCATTTTTATCGTGATCTTGGCAGGCTTCGCGATGTGGCTGCTTCGTTTCGCGACGAGAGTTGGCCGCCGCGATCGAGAAGCCCGGGAGGCCCGGCTGCTCCGGGCGGCGATGTTTGCCCAGGCCCACGCTGTTACATTCGAATCTCCCTCGGTCGCACAGAAGCGGCTGAAATGGCGGCTGTCGGTCTTGGCCGGAGCTGCCCTGATGCTCGTCATCGTGATGTTCCTGCCGTCTTCCTACGACCCAGCGGGGCCTTTCAGGATTCTGCCCGTCGAACGTAGCGAGGCCGTTGCGGGAACCGAGGGCCAAGTGGTCAACGTTACAGTACGCGAGGGCGACTGGGTCAACGCAGGGCAAGTGCTGGCGCATCTATCCTCAACTGTTCAGCAACGCGATGTCGCTCTGACGCGCGAGGATCTGGAGGATGCGCAAGCGCGGCTGGCACAGCTCGCGGGAAATGACGTGAGGCACGATGCGGCCCAGGAAGAGGTTGATCGCCTGCGTCTCCAGCTTGATCACGATGAGGCCCAATTGGAGCGTACGGCAATCCGGGCACCGCGAGCAGGCTTTGTGACGACACCTAACCCGGAACTCCTCACTGGAGTCTGGTTGAAAGCCGGGGATGGATTTCTGCAGATCGATAACACCAAAGTCGTCGAGGCTGAGATTGATATTCCCCAAAGCGACATTGCGTTCGTGAGGACGGGCGCCGAAGTCCGGCTGCGGCCGTGGTCAGACGGTAATCGCGAGATTGTCGGCCACGTTGACGCAATAGCCGGGTCGGCGGATAGCGCCAATGACACCGTTGGGCACGACAGAAGGTCGTTCGGAAACGGTGCACCATCATGGCAAGCAGCGATGAACGAGCAGCCGCCAATACCAACTATGTTCGGCCGGAGTGCCGGCTACGGCAGCAGGGGCGCCGGATTGTCAGTTGCCGATCGGCAAACCGGCCCAGTCGGCGCAAGACCGGAACGTAAGTCGCGCGGAACTTTTCCGGACAAGATCGATAACGGCGAAGTTGTTCGGGTAAAAGTATCAGTTCCTAATGCTGAGACCGGTCTGCGCAGCGCCATGACCGGATATGCCAAGATAAGCGGTCCGAAGATGACGGTCGGTGAGGCCTATCTTCGGTTTAGTATCCGCTTGTTCACCATAGAATTGTGGTCTTGGGTACCCTAACGGTTGAACTGGAGAATGGTGAAGGTTCTTCGGGCCGTT
Source organism: uncultured Alphaproteobacteria bacterium (assembly GCA_963727325.1). GTDB lineage: Bacteria > Pseudomonadota > Alphaproteobacteria > Rhizobiales > Xanthobacteraceae > BOG-931. Next base: position 189,435 of record CAVSFV010000006.1, on the reverse strand, counting down.
TTGTCCACGCGATTAAAGTCGATGTCCGCGGCTTTTCTTTCATTTGCAAATCCGCGCGCTCTATAATGGGTTTGGATCGGTTTTAGACGGCATCCGCTGGCAAGGAGATTCGGTAATGGCAGCAGTCGCTCGAGTAGCGGGCGCGGGGGGCAACTTGCGCCTGCGCAAGCAGGTCCGCAAGGGTTTGGAGCTTCTCAAAGCAGGCGATCTGCCCGCTGCCCGTACCGCTTTCTCGCAAGTTATCAAGAGCAATCCGGGTGCCGCGGCGGCGCATCTGGGGCTCGGTCGGGTCTATTTCCGCGAGAACGACCTGCAGGCTGCGCTGCAATGTTTCGAGCAGGCACTGGCCCGAAACCCAAAATCATCGCAGGCGAAAATTCTGATGGCGCGCGTGCGGGAAGATCTTGGCGATATCGATGCCGCGATGCAGGACTATGAGGAGGCAAGCGAAATCGATCCTTCGCGCGGTGGCGCGCAAAGGCGCCTCAGCCGCTTCTTCGCCCAAAATGAAGACTATGAGGAAGCCGTAGCGCGACTACGGGACGTCCTTCGGCACAACCCGCAGCAGGTCGCAACACGATTGATGCTTGCAAACTTGCTCAAACGCTCAGGCGATACGGCCGCGGCTAAAGCTGAATTGCAGAGAGTGTTGGAGTTAGACCCGAAAAATTCGGTTGCGGCTTACCGTCTCGGGAAATTACACATGCGAGACAACGATGTGACCGTGGCCGGACAATTTTTTCAACAGTCCGCGCGCGTTGCGCCGCAAAAGGCTGCTCCGCAACTTGCACTGGGCGCTGCGCTGATAAAGAGCGGCGAGTTTGAGCAGGCATTGCTTGTACTGCGCGAAGCGCAAAAGCTCCCCGCCGCTCCATCCTCGGTGGCGATGATGATAGCCAACTGCGAGGCCAAGTTGGGACATCCGGAGGAAGCCCTGCAATCGCTCCGGCAGGCGCTGCGACGCACCCGGCGGCCCAGCGCGGTGCACAGGCGAATTGCCACCTTGCTGACGAAGCTTGGAAGATTTACCGAAGCCATCGAAGAATTTCGGGCAGTCGTTGTGCAAAAACCGGCGATTCGCGAAAAGCAACCCGAACTGATGGCGCTGATTGAAAAGGCGCAGACGTCTGGCGAAGATCCTGAGACGCTGGCAAAGCAGATACAAGCTATGATGTCGTCCATTTCAACGTCACGTCGCTCCAAAAGGGCGGGCCAATCCCCCGTAGTTGGCGACGATTCCGATGCATCGGCCGCGCCACGCGCGGTGGGCAAACGGCCGTTCGGTAAGCGACGCTTCGGTCGCCGCCGCCGGCAGCAAAGCGCACGATGATGTCTGCGTCGATCATCGGGCGCGCGACTGGCAGCCGCGCGGGTAGGTCCGTGGTGACATCGACGCGATCAAGTAGATAGTCGCAGAAGGCGCGATCACGATGATTGACAACGATGAACAGGTGCGCCGTCAAAAGCTTCGCGCTCTGAAGGAGCTACGAGGACAAGTCGGAGTTGGGCCTGAGCCAGGCTCCGACGTTCCATCTGAGGACATCACTCCGCGCCGGGAGAGGGTACGTGAACAGCTGCGGCATCGCCGGTTGGCCGGCGGGGAAAATACGTCACAGCCCGGCCGCGGTAGGCTGCAACGGGCGCTGACTGAGGGTGAGGGTATTAGTGGGGGAGATCGGCCTGCTCGCGGTGCGCGGCTTCGGGAGGCGTTGGCCAATCGCTCGCGGCACGGCCGTGCAGGGGTTGGCGCCGACCAATCGGATGAACCGGCAGAACCCGCCGGCCGCGGCGGAAGGGTCGGCAATCGCGGCATGATGCGCCGGCGCTTTAGCGGGGCGAGGCGGAACGACGGCGCCGGCCGGTCGAGCCATGACGCCCAGGCGCTCTCGGAACTCCAGACTCGCGTGCAGCAACTCACGGAAGAAGTCGAGCGGCTCCGCGCCAATCAGCTGGAGCTGGCTGCTCTTGTAAACCGAATGTCGAATGCCGGCCCTGCAGATACGAGGGTGATAGCAAGCAACAGGAAGCCAACCCGGCGTGTCCCCGATAAGCGATAGAATTTACGGGGCCGCTGCTACATTCGAAAGTCGCGTTACTTTATCCGTGCGTCGCGCTGCTTTCGAGCATCCATTTTTGATACGTAATGGTGCCTTTTAAAACGCTACTTCGCGCACCATCCGCAAAAAAATCTCCCGCGTGGGATCTGCGAACGGCCGTCGTCCGTGCATCGTCCGCGTATTATCGAGCGCCGCGAAGTCGCCTCGCTGCCAAGCCATCGGGATGATGAGGCGCTGCTGCGCCGCGACAACTTCGTCGATCAGATGCTGTGGAATTTTTGAGCCATCTTCCAGGCGCACAATGCTGGTTTGGCGCCCCAGCTGCTGCTCCTGCCAGATCACCGGAAGCATGTTGTTGATATAGACCAAATGCTCTCCCCAACGACTCTTGATGACGCCGGGACACACAAATTCAGTCGCGAACACGCCGCCGTCCTCGACATGTGCAGTAAGCCCGTTGCCCGCGCAGAACTTGATGGCTTCGTCGACGTCGTCGGTCTGGTAAATCCGCTGCCACTCGCCGTCCTTATAGCGGCGGACATATTTCAATCTTTTCTCGGCCAACAGCTGCTTGGATTCATGACTCAGCGCATCGTAGATTTGCGCGCCGTCGCAAACAGTTGTTTCGCCATCGTTGTCGGCGGGCTTCTGGCAAAAAAACCACAACATGACCGGCCGCGATTTTACGTAGTACATTTCTCCGTGCAGAGGCAGCTCGAAGGAGTCCTCGTTGGCGCGAGCATACTGAGAACGCGTCGACAGCAGGCTCTCGTCGGCGGAAACCTTCTGGCGGACATACGAACCACCCTGGTAGGTCATGAAATCGTCGCCGAACTGGCGAATGAACTGTTCGAACTCTGCAAGCGGCGTTCCAAAGCCACTGAAAATCACCGTGCCGCGCGTTTTGATCAGGTCCCGAACCACATTAGGGTCGATGTCGCCGACCTTTTCGTGAGGCGAACCCGCTATCGTAGATCCAAACGCCTCTGTGACTTGAGTGATACGCATTCCCGGCTTCCTTCTTGCGCTCGTCACCATCATACGGGGGCATTAAAACATATAAGAAACCTTCACGCTTGTCTGTACGGCGGTCCACCGCTGCGTCACGCCACGGCCAATTCGGCACACAGAAAATCGGTCAATTCGGCAATGGTGATGTCGTCGACAAAAGCGCTATCCTTGATAAAAAGCTTTTCGAAGGGCAGGCCCTTGCGATCGAAAGCGCGCTCGATCCCTACCGCAAACTGGACAATATCAATCGATTCAAAATTTAAATCTTTCATCAACCGGGTGTCGCGCGTAATCCCCCCTGGCAGATCGAGATCCCAATCTGCGACGGTCTCCGTTGCAACCGCAATCACTTTACTTTCAATCGTCGAACGATCTTCCGCAGTGGCCATCAACGTTCCCTACATCTGAATTAGCAATAGCGCTCGCGGCTTTCGGTGCCCAAACGGTCAGGCACCGGCGCTACCCTCTGCCGACATCACGAACGCCGGCGCTTTCCTACCAGACAACCCCAGCCCGGCAAAGAACTCCATGATTGAATTGGCGGCGTTGAAGGTATCCGAGCCCGCGGACAAATCTTGGCCCCAACGCGGCCAGCGATGTCCCCAGTTGCCCACGACAACACACCGCACCGGGGCACCGTCCGGCGCAGCGGAATAATCTTCGACATCGATCGGATGGCCGGAACTGAGCAAATGTCGAAGCTGCGGAAGTGGCAGGGCGCCATTGCGCGTGACCCAAAAATTTACCGTCGCAGGTGCGGAGAGAACCTCGCCGCCAGGACGAAGCCCCGGGCGGCGCGACAAGCGGCCTCCTTCCCAGGGCATGACGCGATCGTTCTTGCCGAACACCATAGCCATCGGAACCGGCGGGCCCGATTTCCAGGACAGCGCAGCGACTGGAAGATTGGCAAGCGCGGTCGCAAAGCCGGCAAAATGGCGCGGGCGTTGGCATGCCAACCGGAATACGAACTGGCCTCCATTCGAAATTCCAAGGGCAAAAACCCGCGAGGCATCGATTTGTTTGTTGTGCACAAGAAAAGCGAGCAGGGTGTCGACGAAATCCAGATCACGCGCACTGCCGCCGCGCTCCGGTCTCAAGTCAATCCAGCCGTCTTTTGCTTCGGGAAAGACGACCGTGCAGCCGTGCCGATGACCAAATTCGACAATGCCCGAGCGCCGCGCCAGCAATTCGACCTGGGCGCGGCCGCCGTGGAAGCAAAGCAAAAGCGGCTTATGAGGGGTGCCGTTCTTGGAAGGAACGAGAAGATAGCGGCGTTCCAAGCCGTTCACATTAATTTTGTACCAGCGGACGAGATTTCGGCGGCGCCATAACAGCCCGAGTGCAACAAGGAGCGCAGCACCAATAAGGAGAAGCGCCCCGATCAATCCGGCTCTCCGTCAGTGCCGTGCCAGACCTCCAAACCGCCACGCGGATTATCTTCATAGACCCATTCGGCACCGTGACGGACCGCGACGCGTGGGCCGAAGAAATTGGCGGTCCCGGCAAACAACCCGTATGGCGTCGAGACGAGATTTCTGATTCCGACGTTGTAGGGATTGCCGAAGCCCCGACGGTCGACCGGCATCCAGTTCTCGCCGTCGCGACTGCGCCATAGTTCGGCCCCGCCGGCGTTGGCGATCAGGACCTCCGGATCGAGGTGTTTGAGAAATCGCACTACTTTTGGGGGTGCCTCGCTCAAAGTGCTCCAGCGCAGCATCACGCTCCAATCGTTGGTCCCGGCGTACAGCCAGCCATTATGAGCGGCTAGGGCCCACATATAGCCGTTGAAGAAGTTGCCGAAGCCAGACCGCAATCCGCTGAGCGGCTCACGGCGATGCCCGTCGACGTCACGTGGCTCGCCAACAATCACGTCCCATGTGTCATCCGCATTGATCCGAATCAGCTCGGCCGCGGCCGGGCCTATTTTGTTCACCCTGTCGTTGCCGCCGCCCTGAATTCCGGTTCCGATATACAGCGCGCCCTTGAAGGGCGTCATCGACATGACCATCTGGTTTGCCGGCCCGCGTCCGGCGCCCCGCTCGAGAAGCTTGTGCCATTTGTACGGCGGCGTGCCGCGACAATCGCTCGCCCAGACCTGCATACCGGCGAGGTTGAAGGTGCCCGCATAAAGGCGCTCCCGGTCGGCGACAAGCGAAAAGATGCCGAGATTCCCAATGTCGCCGAAGCCAGGCTCGTTTACTTTCGTCCACTCCTGCCCAGCCGGATCGCGGCTTTCGAATATGAGGGGCAAGGCGATGTTTTGTTGGCTGCCTGGCAAGTCGGCCGCCCGATGCGCCGTAGGCGAAAAAAACATTCGATCGCGAAAAGTGGTGAGGCTTCGGGTCGCCTGAATCGATTGCTCCAGGATTCCCGGTCGAGTCACGCGTTCGAAAGTCCGTCCGTCGTAACTGCGCAAAATATTTCCCCCTGGCGCGCGGCGGGGCGCCCAGGCGGCAACGTACAGAGCGGGCTTCGGGTCGGCGTCACCCTGAAACACCGCCATCGAGCGGTAGCCCATTTCACTCGCTACCACGCCTCCGGCGCTGCTTTGCACAAGGGGTGCGCGGTAGACCATTTCCCATCGTTTGATGGTCGGATCGTAACACCAAATCTGAGCGGAACGATCCGTCTTATCGAGTTCGTCGATCGTATCAGGGCACTCCACCGGCCATTTGTAAAACGGCGCAGTTTCAAACGCCGATTGCAGGCGGAGCATGCAAAGATTCTGCCGGGTCGTTCCCACATAGAGTTTGCCGTCGAACCACGCCATTGAATGCGCATAATTGTTGTGACCGTCACCGAAACCGCCCTGTGCGATGCCCTTGAAATTTCGCATCGAGAGACCGGGGGTCGGCTGGAAGGCATGGGTATCGGCGGGCATCACGCGCATGGGAAAGTCATTTCAGCTTCGCTTCATCGACGGCGGTTTTGTTATTGTTTGTTCGGTTCTTCTATTTGGGCTGCGTTCCGCGTTTCGTGCGCACCTGGAGCGGATAAAGCATGGGATTGAGCAGAAATGCATCTCTCGGCAATGTGATCAGATACAGCACAAATTCGGCTACCCGGTCGGGAGACAGCATGTGCGGAGGTTTGAGGGCTGTGGTTCCAGATTGATCCCAAAGCGAAGTTCGCACGGCGTCCGGAAGAAGTGTCTGCACACGGACGCCGCGCCTGCCCACTTCTTCCGCAAGAGATTCCGACAAGCCAATAATGCCGGATTTTGAGGCCGCGTAAGGGGCATCAAAGGCGCGTCCCTGCCGGCCGGTGGTCGAGGAAATATTGACGATATCTCCGGACCCTCGCTTTAGCATGTCGGCTAGAACCGCGCGGTTGCTCAAAAAAGTACCCGTCAGATTGACCTCAATGACGGTGCGCCACTCGTCATAGGACGTGTCGATGACCGTTCTCGGTTCCCCACCCGTGCGCAGAATTCCAGCTGCTGCAACCAAAGTGTCGATACCGCCAAAACGCTCCACCGTACGGGACGCCATCTGCACCATGTCGTCTTCCGATGTAACGTCGAGCGCAAGCGTAAGCGCCTCCGTATTGATCTCGGCTGCAAGTGCCGACAAGCTGGCCTCGTTCCGATCGACCAAAGTCAGTTTGGCACCGTGGGCGGCAAAAAGCCTTGCGCAGGCACTGCCGACGCCACCGGAGGCGCCGGTAACGATCACTGAGCGATCTTCAAGATCCCGCGCCATTTCCTGCTCCACGGCCTCGAGCACTTAAGCCGCTGCCAAGCGTCGGCAGGATATAAGGGTCTCTGGGTAGGCAGTCGACAGGAAACTCCAGCAGGCGAATCAGCGCCTCTGCGAGGTGCTCGGCGGTAATCTGGCCCCCGAACTCAGATGCCAGTGCGGTGCGATCGATGAGTGGGGTGGCAACGGTTCCCGGAAATATTGCGTTGACCCGTACCCCGTGCTCACTCACCTCCGATGCCAGACGACGTGTGAAGGCGGCGAGCGCATATTTTGTTGCAGAGTAGGCCGCCGCCATGGCGCGGCCGCGCATGCCGTGCCTCGTTAGCGCCGACCCGATGTTGATGATATCTCCCTCGCCCTGCCGCACCATCAACGGTAACACGGCCTTGTTGGCGAGAAATACGCCATGGAGATTCACATCGAGTGCCTTGCGCCAAGCAACCAACGGGAGATCCAGCATTTGCAGGGGTAATTGGCTGATCCCTTCGTAGCCCGTGACGACAGCGGAAAAAACCAGAAGGTCGGCGCGTCCATAGGTCTCCGTGCAGATTGCCGCCATCTGCGCCATGTCGTCGGGAATCGCCGCATCGAGCACGCGCCCAATGTGTTGTCCCGTTCCGAGGGCTTGCAAATCCTTCAGCGTTGCGTCGACGCGCTCACGGTTGCGCCCGATGACAAAGACGTTGCCTCCGCGGGCCGCAAGCGCGCGGGCGATGGCCTGACCGATACCGCGGCTGCCGCCGATGACGATGCCGACATGCCCTTGTCGCATGTTGCCGCGCTATTTCTGCATGCGGCGGGCGGCAACGCGCCGCCGCCGACGCCGCGCAACCAATGCTGAGCCGCCGGTCTCCTGCCTCACCAGGAATGTTTCAATGGCGCGGGCGAAAAACCTGGGCTTCACGATGGGAAAGAAGTGTCCCGCGCCCGGGATCGTGATCAGTCGCGCGTTGGGAAGGCATTCCAGGAGACGGCGCGCGGTCGGCAGGCCGTGCGAAAATTTTCCGAACATCAAGAGTGTCGGCGTAGAGATCGTATGCAGGGTCGATGGAACAAGAAACGATTCATCCTCGAAATCCCGGTCGGCGCTGGTTCGGGCCAGCAATTTTTGCCAGCGTTCGAGTCCTTTTTCGCCCATATCTCTCGTATGAAGCGATATCCGCGCCCCTCTGTTAGCTCCATGCCCGTGGGCTTGGCTGAACCTGACAAGCAGTTTGTGATCGATGATGGATTCACTGGTCGGCAGGTCGCGCAAACCCTGGCCTTCCAATTCGGCCTTCCAACTCGCCCAATAGGTCCATTCTGACAGCCGCACGGGCGGTTGCAATGCGCGGAGCTGTGTATCAGCAACGACTAGACTGCGGACGCGTTCCGGATGGAGGGCGGCCATGGCCAGTGCGACGCGTCCGCCGAAACTGTGGCCGGCGATGTCGGCGCGCTGAATGCCGAGGAAGTCAAGAAGATCGACGAGGTCGCGGACCATTTGCTGCAAACCGTAGCCTTCCTGTGGCATCGAACTGCGCCCGTGACCGCGCAGGTCGTACATCACAAGGCAACGCGTTCGTGAAAGAATCCGCGCAGCGCCGAAATACCAGAACGACAAGTTCGCTCCGAGACCGTGGATCAGCACCAAGGGCTCGCCGCTTCCGAGTTGCAGGTAGTTGAGCTTGACCGCCGGAGTGGCAAGACTTGGCATAGTTACGTGGCCCTAAGGTATTCGCGTACCAAGGCCGTCAATCTGAACTTGGTCGCCGCAACCTTTGAAGACTGGCGGTCAATCCATATAGCCCAAGATCTTGAGCTGGTTCATGAGCGCTTCGCGCTCTTCCTCGCTCGCCTCAGCCCGGTCGGAATCGTCGGCGTTTGCAGGCACGGAGGTCGCCTCGCCCCTGCGCATCGTGTGCTCGCCGACGAGGGCTTCGGTCGGTACCCGTCCCTCCATGTCGCTCGGTACGGGAATACCCAACAAGGTCAGGATGAGCGGCGATATATCAAGAATGTCGAGCGAGTTCAGGCGCACGCCTTGGCGAAAGCGGGGACCGTGACCGATGAATATGCCTTCGGGACGATGCGTACCGTCGGCGCTGGGCCGCTGGGTGAGGATTTCGTTCGATTTGAGAATCGAGACCAATCCGCCGTCGCGCAGACGCAAAGTGATATCAGGGCAGGGCTCGACGAAATTCGAACCACGCAACTTGTTCAGATCGGCGCCGACGACGATCGGCTGGCCGTCGGGATTCGCCGGATCGCGGACTGCGAGCAATTCACTTTGAAGCTTCAGCACAAACGAGAGGTAATCGTCCTCTTTGACTCCAAACCCCGTCCCCGTGTCCCTCCTGACGAATATGGCGTTGCTGCTCGGAGTCGGACTGAAAGCCAGAGTCTTCTTCCAGTCGATCATGCTGAGATGGTCCTTGATCTTATCCGCGGTGAGCTGACCAATGGAATCGTCTTGCGCGTTATTTGACCAATGCAAATAGCCGTTTCGGGCGAGCCATTCGTTCACATAGAAAATCTCAGTCGTGGGGCCGAAGCCGTGGTCGGAGGTAATGAGGATATCGGTGTCGGGCCCGGCGGCGTCAAACATCATTTTCAAGTTGCGGTCGAGGCCGCGATAGAAATCGACCGACAGTTCATGAATGCGTTTGTGCCAGTCGCTGGGTTCCTTTTCCTTCAGCGCGGGATCAACAAAACGCCAGAACAGATGCTGCAGCTTGTCAGGACCGTCCAGCACAACCGCAGTAAGCTCGGTGCGATCCTTCTTCATCAGATGGCAGGTGAGTTCGGCCCAAGCCCTGTCACGCGTATTCTGCAGTTCGATCCAAGGCTCGTGCTCTCCCTGGTGCAGCCCTTGCACGCATTTTTTCTCTTCGGCGATGTCCATGCCCAGCAGGCGATAGTTGAAGTTCGGCAGAGCGCGAACCTCGTCGTAGAGTTGCTTGGGATATGTCGCTTGCTTCAGATGCCGCCACGGAATGAAACCGGAGATGACGTAGCCGTCGATCGCAGGGGCCGGCGCCATGCCGTAGAAATTAAGGCTCGTCGCACGCTGCTTGTGACGGTTGGCAATTGACCAGATTGTCTCGCAGTGATTGTCGCGAAAGTCATTGATGTTCAGAAACACGCCCCCGCCCGCGAGAAAAACCGGGCGCAGAAAGTCATAAATGCCGTGAGCCGTAGGGCTGCGTCCGGTGATCATTGACGTCCAAGCCTGGGGCGTCAGCGGATGACGGGTCGACATCAAGTTCGCGCGAACGGCTTTCTCGATCACACCGCCCAGAAACGGCATATCACCCTGCTTGATGAGAGGATCGAGCAGACTAAATGTGGCTCCATCCAGCCCAATCATCAAAACCTTGTTCTGCACGTAGCCTCCTTGCAACCGTAGGGAAGTGCGAAACCGCCGCGATGCTGCCCGAACGAGAATGGCCGAGCACCAGGGCCGTGGTTTTCGAGTTTCGGCCCCCTAGTACCTCACAATGACCAAAATCAGGATGAACCTTTACCAAGAAATGCCGTGAACGTGCACACATCCTTTTTGTCCGCGGCAAAATCTTCGGCGATTTGTTGGTAAAAGTGTGCGGCGCTCTCGTAAAGCTCGCGTGCAGCCGGGTCGTCGCCGACGAAACCGGCGATCTCGTGCATTTCGGCGACCCAACGGTATGCGCGCGGCGGCATGTGGGGCAATTGCCGCTTAAACCAGGCTAACATGTCTGCTTGGCTGGATTGCAGCTCCTTGAACAATTCGTCGGCGGAGCCAGCGCGCGTAGCCGCAAGGATCATCGCCGCGCCGATGGCCGTTACGCCTTTGGCGATGCCGGCATGGGACATTTTCAGCGCTGACGCCGCACCGAGCGCACCGTTCAATATGCGCACATCAAGCCCATAGTCGCGCAAGATGGCGAGCTGCGGCGCCGCGGCTCCTGATGCGTAAAAGCGCGGTCCGGATGTTCCCGCCTTGCCCTCGCCGCGTTGCGTTGGAGGATTGGCAGGCGGCGGTCCGATAATCCCCGCGTCGACGAATGGACACTCAGTCGGCGCGATGGCAGCCGCGATTTGCTCGAGGGTTTTCGGATTGATGGCGTTGCAATCGACATAGACCGGCTTTGTGCTGCCGGCGGTCAGCGATGGTACGAAACGCTCGGCCAGTGTTAATGCATCGCCGGGCGGCAGAATCGAAAGAATGAAATCGACGGAGGCTATCTCCTCGTCGCTCGCGACGGTCATTCCGGCGGCCTTTGCCCGCGCCGCCGTTTCATTGCTGCGACCACGCAGCGAGGTTAAGACCCTTAACCCGTTGTCCACGAGCCTCTTGCCAACCGCCGCACCCATCAGGCCCGGTGCAATCACTGCAACGACAGGAGTCATTACGTCATCGACCCAACAGTGTGAGGTCAACTATGGCCGCTCGCCACAAAGTCGCGTCGACCGGCATCGCGTTGATACGGCGGACGCCAACACGTCCCCAACGGCCGTCGTCGCGTAATACTGCGTCCGTCTTATTTTCAGCCCGTTCACTTAGCAGATGTGGATCGAGCTGGTAATAGTGTATCAAGCGGCACGCAACTTGTTTCCAGCACCAGACCCTCAAGCACTTTGACACATCTGACAGTTGTCGGGGATGCTCCGGCAAAATGCGACCGCAGCGGCGGGAGATGAGGTAAATGGCCAAACGAGACCGGCGAGGCACAATATTGTCGAAATCCAAGGCCCGGCGGGTAAAGAAAACGGCGGCGGGTCGGCGGCCGGCCAAGTCAATGGGGTCCGGTCCAGATCAAGCGAAGAAACGCCCGGCGCGAACTCCTGATTCCGGACTGGCAGGCCCAAATCGCGCGCCACGCCATAGCGTCGTCTCGCAGCAGCGGCCCCAATCTGCCGCACCCATTGCGGGTGCATCGACCCAGCGTATCGCAACAGCAAAACTAATCCGAAACCTTCCGAGCACGCCCGCTCGCTCTGTTGCGGGCGTGGCAACACGAGGTGGACGAAGCACGAGAGAGTTCCGAACACCGTTGCCGTCGCCGACAGCAGGCGAGCTGGAAGAAATAAACCTTTTAGGAGGGCGGTCCAATCGACGAAGAGCCAACATTCAACCGCGGGCCGTCTCCACTCAATCCGAGGCAGGCGGTCCAACACAACGCGGCGGCAGCAAGAGACGAACGCGAACGCCGCGGCCGCTCCTGATACCTGGAGAGCTCGAGGAAATCGACCTCTTTGGAGGGCGGGCAAGAGGAGGGCGGGCAAGAAAAAACAAAAAGATACGCCAGCTTGCCGACAAAGGCAGCCGATTCCAACATATCCAGGACTTTTTGCACAATCCTAATCAGTTTGAACTCCGCGGTAAGGAGCTGGGTACCAGCAGCACCGTGGAAGAAGTTGAGGCGCGCACAGGAGAAGTTCGTTATCAGATTGAGGTTCTTCGCTCATTGTTGTCTGTTCTGACGGAGGAACTAGACGCCCTGGAGCGCGCACGGCCGCAATTGAGCGTCGATCAACCGCAGGTGGCTCAGTCGTAGCCGTATTGCGCCGCGACACGTGCAACTTCCGGGAGCATATTTTCCTTCGTCTGCTGCGATAGAGCCGAAAGGTTCGACAAACTCTTTGGCGGGAAAATCGGATCGCGCAGAAACGCAGGATCGTCGCCCAAATTGGCTCCGACCGGCCCAAGGCCAGCAAAAGGTGAGCGTTCCGGATGGAGCATGTCCGCCACGGCGGTATCGTCGTTCGGCAGATCAAGCTGCGCGCACAGGCTGGACATTTCTGCGCGCGGATCCGCCAGCAGCTTCTCCACCTGTAAAACCGCGAACCGCTCTGGCGCCATGTCTTTCGTAGCGTCCGCGATCAATTGTTGGGCGTGAAGCCATTGCTGCTGGTTAGGCGTCGGCTTTTCAGCGTGCACACGGCGACGACGGCCATTGGTTGTGGCGGCTTGCCTGACCGACGTGGTGGCGCCGAGTGACAGCGGGTGCTCGACGACGTTAACATAATAGGCATCCGGTAAAGCCTTGCGAATGCGCTCCAGACATTTTTTGTCCTGCGAATAGATAGCGCTTTTGTCGACAATCCTTCGCGGCGCCACGCGATCCCTCAGTTCGTCGAACACTTGGCTCGCCGACCAGGATAGCCGGCGCATGACCCAGCGCCGCGCCATTCCAATTGAAATGATCGTCTGCTCGCAACCGTAAATGTAGGCTAATGCGCGGAGCAGACCATGAATGTGGGTAGGACCCCGATCGACCCCTTCGGTGACGACGTCCTCTAACGTGTCGCCTACAAACAGGTTGATCTGGGGAAGTGCGAAAGCCGCCGAATTGCAACCGAGCATCGCCCCGACCACCGCTACGCTATTCGGCCGGCTGCCAAGAACGATGATCGGCGGCGGCAAAGTCACAAGCTCAGTTTTTGTGGCGGCGAGATTGCCAGACATTGCTGATCTCTTAGAGTCCAAATTGGATGGGAACAACGCTGGCAGTGATCTTCGTCGTCAATAACCGGCAATAATCCACTCAGAGCCCTTCTGGGGGACAGGCGATCGAACGGCGCCGAGCTTTCATCGCGAATGCGCATTAAAGAAAGCCCACATAGCATCGGTAGCGTTGATGTTATGCGAGGTGGAACTGTTCATGCGCCTGGCTAATGCGCCTTGTTCAGGCGGCCAGTCGTGCCCCATGCCCTGTACGACGTAGTACACGACGCTCGTGCCTGCCGCACAACCTGAATAAGAATACTTTACCACTCTGGTGCCGTCGTTCACGCTCGGAGGAATGTTAGCAACATTGGGGTTGACGTTGCAGCGGTCGGCCGTTGCCCAAAGCTTCATGGTCTGCGCGGTGGAGGCGACTGCGCCGCCTTTGGCGCCGGCGAATCCGCCCCCCAATTCGCCCCCCGCGAGGGGAGCAAGCGGGTCCGCGGCGCCTTGTATCCCGATAACCGCTATCGCGCCCGGACTGCACGACGCAAGCAGATTAGCGGCGAGTGGTCCTGCGGCCGATCCAATGGCGGCGAGGGTGTCGGACAACTCGCAACCGAGTCTCGACGCGAACTCGCCGCCGTTCGAAAAACCGGTGGCGTAGATCCGCTTTTGATCAATTGCCAAGCGCGATTCGAGATTGCGGATGAGCTGCCTGACGAAGCCGACATCATCAATGGTGCCGTTGCCAGTTCCCTTTCCCTCATTCCAATGGCGATCAATGCCGTCCGGGGCCACAACAATAAAACCTTCTTTATCGGCCTTGGCACCGAATTGCGTCATCGCAAGGAAATGTGCCCCTGAGCCGTAGCCGCCGTGGAACAACAAAACGAGTGGGTAGCTTTTGTTAGGGGCATAGCCGGCCGGCAGATGAAGCACATAAGTACGCGTGCGACCGTCTTTGGTGACGATAGAACCTGAGGATTCTCCGGGGCCTGAAGAAGGTGCGTCTCCCGCCGCATACCCTCGCGGGTCGCGCCGCGGGCCGTATTCGGATCTGTTTGGTTCGGGGGGGTATTCCTGCGGAAAGCCGCGCCCGTAAGCGTTCGCATTCGGCCCGGCATTATAGCCGTCAGGACCATACGGGTCGGGACCGTATCCATAGGAATTGGGGCCGGGACCGTAGCCGTTCGGATTGCGCCCAGGACCGTAAGCATAAGCACCTGAAGCAGCACCCATGCGGCTTCCTGCGCCGGCCAAGTCCGCCCTGCACGCCGCCGACAATTGGCTTCGATAGTTCGTTAGACATTGAATGATGCGGCCTTCACCGGGCATTACGCCCGCGCAAAACCGCCGCATGTCTTCGCCGCAGGCGACCCGGAAGTTGCCCATTGCCCGACCCTCGAAGGGCGTATCGCCGGGTTGCGCAAGTGCCGTGGACGCAGCAACGATCGCCGTGACGATAAGAAATCCGCGAGCGGTGCGGCGTGCCATGTAGACATCTCCCTGCGCGCTGCGCACAGATATTAAGCGACACCTATTTGATCAAGTTGACCAAGCATGAACCAAGATGGTGAAGCTGTTCGCAATGTAGCTCGATTCGCCCGAAGAAATAGCTGTTCCAGCCATTGTTGGCGCAAGCATCGCCGCTTGTATTCGGTCGACGAGAAGTCCCATCCGAGCGTTTTTCCTGATACTGACTGACCATCATTATCGGGCTCTTCGAACACCCCTAAGTGCGGGTTGCATGGTATTCCTTGACCGCTGCAAGCGGCGAAATCGTGTCGCTTATCGGTGGATGGCGGCTGACGCACCGCGCCCGTAATGAGAACTTCAACATTTTCACATCTGAACGGCATCTGAACGAGATGCACGGTAGCTGGCGCGGTCCACGAGGTCTCATTGCCTGCAAAATGGCACATCGCCTTCCTGTCGCTGCGGCGATGGAAGTGCGACGCTAAGTGTTTACCAGTCGATTTCCATACCAGGCATTCTCCTTCCAACGGATCACAACATCGGTCATAGAAAACTGAATCGAAAAAACCTGCTCAGTCCTCGCAAAGATTCGTTCTCACGGCCCCCAGCGCACAGCGTAATATAATGGGTAACCAGGAGGGACACCCATGCACGATACGACGGCCATTGCTACGCCACAGGCCAAGATCGTCGGCAGGAATGCCAACCCTCGCTATGCTGAGCGTTATCGACATTATCCGACGATCGAATATTTACGACGCCGCGCACGCAATCACGTGCCTTATTTTGCTTTCGAATACTCGGACGGCGGCTCCGGCAAGGATGACGCGGGCATCAAGCGCAATTGGGCGTCGCTCGACGCCATCGAACTCGTGCCGCGCTATGGAGTGATGCCGTCGCTGCCGCCGTGCGAAGTGGAATTATTCGGCCGCCGTTATGCCGCGCCGATTGGCGTAGCGCCGATGGGTGCCCCGGGAATAGCATGGCCCGGCGCCGACAAGCATCTCGCCCGTGCCGCGCAGCGTGCGCGCATTCCCTACACGCTTGGTATGGCCGGTGGCGCGACCATCGAGGAGATTAGCGAGATCGCGCCTGACGTGTGTTGGTTCCAGATCTATCGGGCCGCCAGGAACGATCATGCGGTCGGTTTCGATTTGGTGCGGCGTGCCGCGGCGGTCGGCTGTCATGCGCTCGTGCTGACACTTGACGTGCCCGTGCGTACAACGCGAGCGCGCGAAGTTGTCGTCGGAATAGGCGGCGCCTTTCATCCCGACCTCGCCATGATGATGCAGATGGTGACGTCGCCGCGTTGGACTTGGGCGTTGTGGAAACATGGCATCCCACGCTTTGCCAATCTGCGGGCGTACGCCGGGGCTAACGCATCAATCAATGACGTCATCGCCTTCGCCCGTCGCGAATTGGCCGGCGCATTCACTTGGGATGAGGTGGCGCGGTACCGCGACCTCTGGAAAGGGACATTCATTGTCAAGGGCATCCTGCATCCGGAGGATGCCGAAAAGGCAGTCTCGCTCGGCGTCGACGGCTTGTTTGTGTCGAATCATGGCGGCCGGCAAATCGATGCATTGCCGGCCGCGATCGATGCATTGCCGGCAATTGTCAAACAGGTCGGCGGGCGGGCAACGGTGATGATGGATTCGGGGGTCCGAAGCGGTACCGACGTCGTGCGCGCCTGTGCGCTTGGTGCGTCCGCCGCGTTCGCCGGCAAGGCCTTTTTGTGGGGTCTCGGAGCGCTCGGCGAACAGGGGCCAGAGCACGTAATCGATCTTCTTGTCGAGGAGACACAATCGGCTCTAGGACAGTTGGGTGCGCGTTCACCTGACGAAGCACGCTCAGTCGTCGTCCGCCATGAGGGTGCTTTGCGCTTCTGAACTGCGGACGCGGTGAGCGAGCCACGATGCTGCGCTTGGCAGCGCCATCACGCGCGCGCGGAGCCGCAAAGCAGCTGTTCACGAGTTGCCGCAAGTAAACCAGTAATCAAGCGAGCAAGTAATATTGCGTCAGGATCGATGATGTATAAAGTGATCGCTCGTAGAAACGCTGGTCGTTCCTTCCTGGGATAAGTTTTCAAATTGGGCTGCCATGGCGGAAAAAGCGCCTCAACCTCTGTTCATTTTATCGCCGCCGCGGTCCTTTTCCTCGGTCGTTTGCGGCATTTTAGGCCAGCATCCGCAATGTTACGGTCTCGCCGAGCTGCACCTGTTTTTCGCCGATGATCTCGGCGGAGTAATGCAGGGGACCTACCGAGGTTCAATGGTCGTGGATGGATTGTTGAGAACATTGGCTCAACTTCACGATGGCGAGCAAACCGAGGATAGTATTATCAAAGCGCGGCGGTGGACGTTGGCCCACGCGAATTGGTCTATCCGGAAGGTATTCGATCACATCCAGGAACTCGTCGGGCCGCGTTTGCTCGTCGAGAAGAGCCCGGCCACGATCTACAATCGCGATTACGTCGGCCGCCTTCTGCACCATTTTCCGAAGGCCAACCTGTTGCACCTCACGCGTCACCCACGCAGCACCGGCGAATCGTTGGTGGTACTTCGCGACCGCTTCCCCAGATTGCAAAATGCTACTCGCGGACGGCCGCAATTAGATCCTGAACGAATCTGGCGCGTCAGTCACAAGGTAGCCGTGGCCATGACTGCCGATTTGCCGCCAGGTCAATGCATGCGGCTCAAGGGAGAAGCCTTGTTGCGCAACTTGCCTTTGTATCTGCCGCAAATCTGCGAATGGCTCGACCTTAGAACCGATGCCGAGGCGATCGAAGCTATGATGCATCCTGAGAATTCCCCGTATGCGACTCCCGGACCACGTGGGGCGAGATTCGGCAATGATCCGAGTTTTTTGGATAATCCAAAGCTCGATCACGAGCGTTTGGCCAATGTAAAGGAACCGCGCCTCGACGGTGAATTGAGCTGGCGTCCCGGCGAGACGTTTGCGCCGGAGACGCGCCAGATGGCCAAGCAGTTCGGCTACCAATGATGGGAAGGATATTGTCGGCCGACAGTTTTACGGCCGTTGCGACCGAGGGGCTTGGACGAAAGTCGTTAGGTACGGCTGGGTCGATCGCGTTTTTTCGCGACGGCATTTTTGTAGGTACGAGCTGCACCAATCCTGCCGTTGCCGACGATGCTCCTCGCATTGTTCGCTACGATGTTAAAAACGGCACGTGGACCACGGTCTATGAATCGCCGTTGATTGAGTCCCAGCCGAGATTGCGTGTGCGTGAGCGGCAATCCGCCGAGGAGAGCGTCCCGTCCGGGCAGCATGGCCGGCGCCGCGGCGGCGGGACCGGGGAGGCCGGTGCAAAGATTCCGCGTGATGCGGGCTACCGATCGATGTGCGTGTTTCAAGGGAAATCGGATCGAGCCCCGGCGCTCTACGTGTCGACAATGTCCCGCACCGGTGCAGTGCTTCTCCGTTCAGAGGATGGAAAATCTTTCGAGCCTGTGTGCGAGCCGGGATTTGGTGACGCGAGCATCTATTCCTTCCGCTCTTTGGTCGAATGGAATGGCTGGCTGTTTGCTGCGCCGGCTGGAACAGTATCGGACGGCCATCTGGACCGGAATTTGCCGCCGGCGCCGAAAATCTACGCATCGAAAGATCCGCTCAAAGGAGCCTGGGTTGAAGCTGCTCCACCCGGATTTGGCGACGCTGCGAACCTCGCAATTTATCCTGTTTGCCCGGCATTCGGGCGGCTTTATGCGGGTACGGCCAATGCCGATTTAGGCTGCCAGATCTGGCAAACCGAAGCGCGCGGTAAGCCGCCGTTCCACTGGTCTCCGGTCATTCTCGAGGGCGGCGGAGCCTACAACAAGAACTTCGCCGTCGGCGCCATGGCCGAATTCAAGAACGCTCTTTACGTCGGCGTCGGCATCAGCGGCTTCGGTTTTGAGGTCGCGCACGAAGTTGGTCCCTCTTCGGCAGAACTCTGGCGCATACAACCCGACGGCCGCTGGGACCTGATCGCTGGTCAGATGCGCTTTAGCCCTTATGGATTGAAGGTGCCGTTGTCGCTGCTTGGGCCGGGGCTTGGCGACTTCTATAACTCAATGATTGTGTCGCTGGCCGCGCATGATGGCGTGCTTTATCTCGGCACGTTTCAATGGGAGCCATACCGCTGCCTTGAAATCGAATCTGCGAACATCGTCGGTGGTTATCAGCTTTGGGCGAGCTCCGATGGGGAGAATTGGAGCCGTGTGCTCGAAGATGGCAACGGCAATCCCGCCGACCTTGGCGTAGCTAGTCTTTTGTCGCTGAAGCAAGGGTTGTTCGTCGGCACCAGCAACCAAGGCCGTTTTCTTGGCGGTGTCGGCGCCCGCCGCGGTTTGGAGTTGGACTTCGAGCAGGGTTTCAAAATCCTGCGGGGGCATTGATCTCGGATCGCATTCCGGTCGGCGGCATGCAGCCGCGTTTACGATTGCTCCGCGTACGCCACTGCCAGCACCGACTGCTCATCGCGCGCGAGAGAAACGTCGAGCGCGATATTCCCTGGCACGATGACCTGCGCCCAGCCTTGCTGATCATCCATGGCGCTCACCAGAAATGAGCGCGGCTTGCCGTTGAGCCCGGTGCCGATACATTTCGCTGCGGCTTCCTTGGCGCACCAAGCCTGCAACACTGATGCTTCCTGATTGTCGGCGGTATTCGCGAACAGCGTTTGTTCGTCCGCACTAAATCCGCCTGCCAGCAAATCTTGCAGTCGAACACGGCCAAACAACTCGCGATCGATGCCGACAGGCTGGCCGGCGCGCGCCGCTACTGCAACGGCTTCGCCCTCGACATGGGACACCGAGATTTCCGGGAGTTCGCCGAGAACATCAAGGCCGTCGGGGTGCAGATAGGGCTTGCCGTCGGGCGTGGTGCGAATGGTCAGATCGGCGGGATAGATTTGGGCGCTGAGGTAGCGCACAAACCAGGCGCGGGCGGCTTCCTTCATCGCCAGACGCCCGACCAGCCATTCGTCCGCCTTGCGCGGATTGGAAAGGAGCGACGCGAAATGTTCGCGCTCCTCCGCCGACAGGATCGTTCGCGACAGCACGCGCCGCCAAACTCCGCCCGCCATGTCGAAAAACTTAGCGGGAAACGCCGGAACGCGCCACACCAGTGCGCCTTCGGGAAGCGAACCAAACAAATGCGACGCCTCATCGCCGTAAAATTCTTCGCGCGGCTGGCCGCGGGCGCGGCAGAAATTCTGCGGCATTTCGAAGAACCGGTCGCGCCAGCCGGTAGCGCGAAAAAGCGGCGCACCGTCAGCGGCAAAACAGGTGAACGCGCCGCTCAGGTACCAGGGCTCGGCATCCGACTGCTCGAACGCGAGACGCCCGGCAATGAAGCCGCCGCGGGTGTCCTCGCGGGCCGCGTCGTAAAGGTCGATTGCCTCAATGCTGGAAGGAAAGCAGCTGAAGTTCGGCCCGATATATTGGCAAATCCAGAACGCGGTGACGTGGCCGATCGCATCCAGAAGAATCGGATTGAGCAATAGCGCCGGCCGTTCGCCCGGAGGGAAGAAGCCTTCGATCGAGGTATCAGCCAGGGCGGCGTCTAACCCGGTATCGTCCCAGGCCGTTAGACTCTCTACGCTGTGATACAGCGGCCCATGGAACATGCCGGTGCGATAAAGTTCGTCGCTTGGCCAGATCGGCGCCTGCGGCTGCGTCAGCGATGCAACCTGCAGCTCCGACGGGTCCGGTGAAGGCCGGGTATCAGCTAGAACGACGATGGCCTCGACGAACGGCATACCGGCGCCGTCGCGGATACGGGCAGTCACGCGAACGAGCCCGTCGGCTTTGGACAGCGGCTGCGCTTCCAATCCGACCCTGCGGCGCCCTTCGTCCAGCGCGATCCAATTGTACGCGCGCAACTGCTCGAACCGGATCGGCACAAGGCCGCCGCCGACCGAGGCGACCGCCACTTCGGCAAGCAATTCCATACTGACGGCAAGCGGCACGATCGGCAGCGCAGTCAGATCGGGATCGAGGTCCGAGACGGCATTCGCGCATAGGCAATGCTGCCTGAGAAATGGATGACGGTGCAGATCAAGATCGCACTCGGCCACCAGTCCGTTTGGATCGTGCGAGAGAACCCGATCGAGGAAGGGATAGACCGCGGGCGTTGAAGCGCCTGCGGCTGGACTACCGACACTCTTTTGCGTTCCAGGCGACAAAGCGGCCCGGATTTCCGCGATCGTGGCCGCGGGAATTTTCACGTACGGCAGCCCATTCGGGTACACGCGGCCGCGGCGGCGCTTGGGCTGTTCGCCGGTCAGCCGTGCCGGGACGACAGGCCGGCCGTCGAAAAGTTTGCGAACGTCGACAGCGACCCCCACCGCCCACAAGCGGCCCAGCGCGTGGAGCAATTGGACAAGGCTTGAGCGGCGGCGGCTATCAAGCGCTACGGCGAGAGCGTCCTTGCCACGCAGCACATTGTCGATGAAGCCGGTGAGATTGGCGGATGCTCCAATCTCGATAAAAATCCGAACGCCATCGGCGTACATTCGTTCGATCGTTTCGGTGAAGCGCACCCGGCTTCGCCATTGTCCGGCGACGAGCTTGCGTATCTCGTCCGGCGTCGACGGCATCGGCGCTGCGGTCGCGCACGAATAGAGCGGGATTTTTGGGGTCCGAAAATCGAAGCTCCGGTAGATGGCCTCAAGATCGGCGTTCGGCGCAAACAGCGGTGTGTGATAAGGACGGTTGAACGGCAGAAACGCGCACAGACCACCTTCCGCACCGAGCTGCGCCGCAATCAGGTCGAGCTGCGATCGCGGTCCGTACAGCACTATTTGGTGCTCGCAATTATCGAGGGCGACATGGATCTGCGCCTTTTCGGCAAGCGCGATCACCCGTTCGCGCGGCACCGCGCCGACGGTCAACAACGCGCCGCCAGAGACCTCGTCGGATTTTTCCATCGCGTGGAACAAACGCTTGAGGTCGCCGATCTGGACTTCGAGATCGTCCCAATCTTTCCAGACAAGCGCGCCCGCCGCTGCCAAGGCCACATGCTCGCCGCTGCTATGGCCGACCACGGCATCGGGATGAACGCCGAGCCGCTGCATCACGGCATGCAGTGCATGGCTCGCTACGAACGCAGATTCCGAGCCCATCTCGATGCCAAAAAGGTTCTTTTCCAAACGCTCTTTCGTTGCGGCGCTGAGACCGTTCGGCGCCGGAAAAACACTGTCGCTTGGGCGGTCACCGCGCTCGACGCCGTAAAGTCCCTCCCAGAAGTCGAACCATTGCCGGGCTTCCGGAAACGCCTCGAGCATGTCGCTAAACATGCCCTCGTACTGGCAGCCCTCGCCCGGAAAGACGAACGCGACCTTGCCGCCGCGGACTTCGTCGGAACAATAGATGCCGGAACGCAACTGGAATTGAGCGCTGCCGGCCATAATGCGTTCGCGGGCCCGGCCGAGCTTGGCTGCAAGATCGGCGAGGTCTTCGGCGACGATCGCCAGCCGCACCGGGCCGGCCAGGTCATTGGCAGCGAGCGCCGAGGCTATTGCTGCGAGCGGCTCCTGCGCAAGAGGTCCAGCAAGACTGCCGCGTAGCGTCTCGATGGCGACCACCATTCGGTCCGGATCGGCCGCGGAAAGCACGATCAGTTCGGCGGCGAGATAGGCGGGGCGGATGCCTTCAGGCGGCTCCGGAGCCTCTTCCAGAACCGCATGGGAGTTGATGCCGCCAAAGCCGAAGGCGTTGACGCCAGCGCGGCGGCGTGTCTTGCGCGAGGCGATCCATGGCCGGCTCTCGCTATTGATATAAAATTTGGTCTCGTCAATGCCGATCGCCGGGCTGACGTCGTCGCAGATCGTCGGCGGCAGCACGCGATAGTGCAGTGCAAGCACTGCCTTGATCAGTCCGGCGATGCCTGCCGCCGGAATGCAATGGCCGATCAGCGATTTTATCGTACCGAGCGCAATGCGCGGCAGATCGCCATCGCGCGCCCCGAATATTTCGCGCAGCGCGCTGATCTCGGTGCGATCGCCAAGCGGAATGCCGGTGCCGTGCGCCTCCATCAGACCGAGGCCATTGGGTTTGAAGCCGGCGTCCTCGTAGGCACGCTTGATTGCCAAAACCTCGCCTTCGAGCCGGGGCGCGAGCATGCCCATGCCCTTGCCATCGCTCGATTGGCCGATGCCGTTGAGCACGGCGTAAATGCGATCGCCGCCGGCCACGGCATCCTCGAGCCTTTTCAACACGACGATGCCCACACCCTCGGCGAGCAGCGTGCCGTCGGCCGCGGCATCGAACGGCCGGATTTCCGAACGCGGCGACAACGCGCCGATCTGGGTGAAGACCATGTTCGTAATCGAAGGAATTGAACCGTTGACGCCACCGGCGAGCATCAGATCGCTTCGCCCGGCGCGCAGTTCTTCCATCGCCGCCTTGACCGCCAGCAGAGAGGACGCGCAAGCGGCATCGATGATGTAATTGGGTCCGCGCAAATCGAACCGGTTGGCAATGCGTCCGGTCATGACGTTGGGCACGAAGCCCGGCACGATGTCGGAATTAAACGGCGGCAATTGCTTGACCAGCGCGGCGCGCAGCTTTTCGAGCGCGTCCGCTGGAGCATCAGGCAGCAATTGTCCGACCAGATCCAACGTCTGATCGACCACCACGCCGTGCTGCACCATGTTGCCGCTGCCGCGGTGCAGCCAGGAGCTATGACCCAGGATAACGCCGGTGTTGATGTGATCGTAATTGTCCAGGCAGCCGGCATCCGCAAGTGCGTCGCGGGCAACTTTCAGGGCGAGAAACTGATCAGGCTCGCCGCCATCCACCGAGTTTGGCATGACGCCCAGTTCGGCAGGATCGAAGCGGTAAAGGTCGCCCAGATAGCCGCCAGCCGCCGTCGAGATGTGGCTTGTACCGGTCGCCTTGAGATGGCGCTCGGCGCCCCAGTCGGCCGGTGGATTGCCGATCTGGACCTGCTTGCCGCGAATGTTGCGCCAGAATTGATCGGGCCCATCCGCGCCGGGGAACAGACAACCAATCCCGATCACGGCGATGTCGCCGCCGCGACTTTTGTGTTCCGGATCGGTCATCACAAACCTCTGTTGACGCGCCGCGAACTTCGGCCCGGTTCAGACGCGGATTTCACCGCCGGCTGGCGGCGGCGCCGATGGCGGAGGCGCCGCCTCGGCGACGTTCCAGGCGCGCACGGCGCTCTGATCGACTTCGCGTCGTTCCCACGATCCTTCGCCGATCACGATTTCGACGTCGTTGATCGGTCCGTACAGGATTTCTTCGCGGCATACGAGCGCGCCGCCGGTCGGCTCGACCAGATCGACGCCCCTGGCCGCAAACTTCCGCTTGGTCTCGTCCGACACCATGCCCGAGCCGTACCGTGTGCCAGCCCACGGGCCCCAATTGAGCACCGCGATCTTAACAGTTTGCGGCCACAGCGACCGCAGCTGCCAGGCGAAACGGTTGACGAGTTCGTTGGCGGTTCCGTAATCGGCCTGACCGGAATTGCCGTACCGGCCGGCGACTGAGCCGAACAGTACGAAAAACCGTAAACTTTCCGGTTTGAGTGCCCGCGCGATCGAGTAGGCGCTCAGCGATTTAGTCTCGACGACACGCAGCCAGCTGTCGGCGTCTTTGTCGACGATCCGTTTGTCTTCGATCAGGCCGGCACCGTGGATGACGCCATCGATGCGACCGTATCGCGCATAGATTGACGCAATGAGTGTAGCAGTCGCCGCCGGATCGCGGACGTCCACGGGCCGATAAAGGACCTCGGCTCCAGTGGCACATAGCGCCGCGATATTGGCGCTGATCTCGCGGTTGTGCAGGATCGCTTGCAGATTCCTGTTCGATGTCGCGTGGTCGCGGCGTCTCGCCCGCGGCGCGCGCTTTGGCGATCAGATGAGTTCGCAGGGCGGCTTCCGTTTTCAACTCGATGAGAGTTGCATCTTCGGGACCGGGGAGGGGCGTTCGGCCGGCAAGGACCAGCGTCACACCAGGCCGTGCCAGTGGATGCAGCACTTCGGCGGTGATGCCGCGTGCTCCACCCGTCACCAGGATCACGGCGCCATCAGGAAGCGCATCGCGGGGTGCGCGAGTTCGTGTCGATCTCCACGGGTTCGGTCCGGAAGATCGTGCGCTGACCATTCGGGTATCCGACTTCCATGCGGCCGCCGGGGACCGCGAGTTCGGCAAAGAGCAATGCGGCCAGTTCGCGCGCGCTTCGGTCGCGCGGCAGATCGATGGCCTTGGCGACAACTTCAGGCCATTCCTCGTACAATGTCTTCGCCAGCGCCGGGCCGCCGCCAGCGATACGGAGTTCCGCACCGGCGGATGCGCCTCGCCCGAACGCGCCGCCCAGACCGGATACCAGCAATACGCGGCCCTTCCTCTGCAAGCTGCCGACGTGGCGCACGAATTGGTGCGCAAACAATTCATTGGCCGCTACGGCGGTGCGCCAGGCGCGGGGATCGCCAAGCGCGATTGGCTGCGCGCCGAAAGGCGCGAGATGAATGAAGCCGGCGATGTCGTCACCGGCTGCTGATTCAACGGAAGTGCCGGCTTTGATGATGTTAGGCTTGCCACCGGCCGCGGCGATCAATTCCGCCAAAGCAGGAGCCAAGCCGGCCCCATCGTCCGTGATCACGTAAGTGCCCGCGGGCAATGCCATCGGCGCGGGTTGCGGCAGTTCCTCGGCATGCGCCACCAGGAGAAACCGGGGCGGACGGGCGCATGCCCTGGCCGCGGGCGCGTCGGCCCCGGTTAGATCAAAAGGGCGCGCTGGCCCTCCACCCTCGCTGGCAATCTTTGACCACAATAGTTCGAGGATACCGTTGAGCGTCTTTTGGGCGTTGAGCTTTTCGCCAAGATCGGCCGTCTTCGGTTGAACCGCTGCCGGCAACCACTTCAGCAGCGCGCCCACGATCTCGACTCGTTTAATGGAGTCGATCCCAAGATCGGCTTCCAGGTTTTGGTCCATGCCAAGCATGTCGCGTGGATAACCGGTCCGATCTTCCACGAGGCTGATCAGCTGGTCCGTGAGCGCTGCCCTATCGAACACGCTGGCTCCGTTCGGGGCCGCGCCGTTCGCGGGCGCCGCGCCGTTGACCGCACCATTCACATGAGGCGCGGGTCCGCTCTTCTGGATTGATGTTGGCGCGGCGGCAGGCCTTGCCGCTGCGGCGGCAAGCGGAGGCTGGCGCGGCACTGACCGCGCCATTGACTTGTGGCCGAAGGCCGCCAAGTGGGCCCGGGGCCGGGCGTGGCGCGACGCGGAGCTGTTGTTGTGCGTGCCAGCGGCTGCAGAACCGGCCGCGCGCCGCGCGCCGGTTGCTCGCCGCCGAAATACGCGAGCATGATGTTTTCCTGTGTTTCCAGAAACCGCTGCATGGTTGTCTGGAATTCAACCAGGGCGGCCTCGCGGTCGCCGGCCGGTTCGTCGCCTGTCATAATTTTTTTCTCCTCTCTCACGGGCCGGCGTCCGATCGCCGGCGCGCGCCGTGGATCCACGCCGCGCAATCTATTGGCTTGGGTAACTTCCTTCTGATGTGCCGCTGCCGGAAGCTGCTGCATCGCTGCAGCGTGCTTCGCATCGTCATGACTGGCAGCGGCGGCGTCCCGTAGGGCCGCGCGCCGCCGCCGTTGAGCAGCCACATGTGCGGCGCGGGCGCTTCGCCGCGCGGCGAAGCGGCCAGCGCGTCGCCGAGCAGTCGGCAATCACGACCGCGCCACAACAGGCCGAGATCGAGTTCCGCGCCTTCCGCCAGCAGGGCGCCGACGCTTTGCAATAATCCGCCGATGCCGCCTTCGCCGTCATCGCAAACCACGGCGCGATGGGGTTTGCCCTCGAGAATTTGCCGGATCATGGAGGCCTGTGCGCCCTTCGGTCCCACCGAAAGAAAAACGCGGGCTCCGTCGGCGTACATAGCCTCAATCTCGGCGACGAATTGGACCGGGCTAATGAGATGCTGCGAGAGCACTTCGCGCAGGCCGTCCACGTCGGTCGGGTAGGTCTTGGCGGTCTCGGTTCGAGTAGACGGCAAAGTGCAGGTGATTGCAGCGGCAGGGTGCGAATCAGCGCCGCCAATGGATCGGCAGCAGGCGCCACGATCGGGGAATGGAACGCCGCGCCGACCTGGAGCAGCTGGCATGCGAGCCCGGCTTCCTCAAGACGCGCCGCGGCGGCCGCGACACCGGCTTTGGTTCCGGATAACACCGTCTGTGTTGGCGCGTTGTGGTTGGCAACCCAAACCTCGGCCGCTCCCTTGATGGCGCCCTCGACCGCGCCGCGATCGGCACGTACCGCTGCCATCGTTCCGAGATCGCCGCCCGCCGCCGCCTCGATCATGAAGCGGCCGCGCGCTTCTGAAACGATAAACAGCTCTTCGAGTGTCATAACGCCGGCGGCATAAAGCGCGACGAATTCGCCGTAGCTATGGCCCGCTGTCATGTCGGCGCGAACGCCAAGGCGCTTGAACACTTCCAGCAATCCAGCCTCGATCGCGCCGAGCGCCGGCTGAGCGATGTCAGTCCGTGTCAGCCGCTGTGTAGCCGCCGTGCGTGCCGCGTCGTCATAGAGCGCGCGTCCAAAGATGGCGCGGCTGAGTTCGCCGCCGGGCAAACCCTTCTCCGACATGCGCGCCGACAGCGTAGCATCGGCCTTTTCCACGACGGTGCGCAGCTCAGGAAACAATATCGCAAGCTCACGCATCATGCCGACATACTGCGCGCCCTGGCCGGGGAAAATCAGCGCGAGCTTGCCGCCGCCAGCCAGCAGCGGCGCTCCACTGAAGAAACTGCCGGGCGGCAGCGGCGCCTCCGGCCGTTCGAGATGGCCGGCAAGTGCAGCGATCCGATCGGCGACCTTTTCGTTGGCGCCGACGACCAAAGCGGCGGTTACGCCGGATTTCGGCGCCTTCTGCGCCAGTGTGTAGGCGAGATCGCGGAGCAAGGGCTCTGCGCCAGCCGCGAGCTGATCGGCGGTCTGTCGGACGGCTGCAGCAAGGGCCGCCCGATCCGCGCCGCGCCAGATCAAAAGCTCGCGCGGCCAACTCTGGCGCGATGCCACATCGTCCTCGGCCACGGGCCCCGGATCATGCTCTTCGAGCGTGACGTGGAAATTGGTACCGCCGAATCCGAACGCGCTCACTCCGGCACGCCGCGGCTTGCCAGGGCGCGCGAACCAGGGCTGCGCCTCTAAAGGTAGATAAAGCGCAGAATCGGCTGCGGCGAGCTTCTGGTTTGGAACATCGATGTCGGCATGCGGTGGCAACACCTTGCGATGGCAGGCAAGCGCCGCTTTGATGATGCCGGCAATGCCCGCCGCGGCTTTGGTGTGGCCGATCAAAGCCTTGATCGATCCAATGGCGTGATCGTTCGGCGAGGCTTTGAATTGCGCCAAAAGCCGGGAAACCGTTTCCAGCTCTGCGGTGTCACCGGCGACCGTACCGGTGCCGTGCGCCTCGAACAGGCCGACCGAGGTGGGCGAATAGCCGGCCATCTCGTAGGCGCGCGTCAGCGCGCGGATCTGGCCTTCCGGATGCGGCGCAGTCATCGACTTCGCCCGGCCGTCGCTTGATCCACCGACACCTTTGATTACGGCGTAGATGCGGTCGCCATCGCGTTCGGCGTCGGCCAGGCGCTTCAGCGCAACGACCGCGATCCCTTCTGAAATGACGATACCGTCAGCTCCGGCGTCGAAGGCGCGGCCGCGTCCGTGGGGGGACAATGCGTGGGTCTTGCTGAAACACAGATAGCTGAATGGCCCCTGCACGGTATCGACGCCGCCCGCTACGACCACGTCGCTGCGATGGCTCTCGAGTTCGAGCACGGCTTGATAGATCGCTGCCAACGAGGAAGCGCACGCCGCATCGGTGGTGTAGTTCACGCCGCCGAAATTGAAACGATTGGCGGCGCGCCCCGCCGCAACGTTCAGAAGAATTCCGGGGAAGCTATCCTCGGTCCATTGCGGCAGCCGCTCGGCCGCTTGTGGCGGAAGCGAACCGAGAAAGCGGGGCATCTCGGCGCGGATGGCATATTGCGCACCAACATCGCCGATGCCGCCGCTGGCTCCCAAAATGACCGATGTCCGCTCGTGAACTTCGGTGGCATTTTCCAGTCCGGCGTCCGCCAGGCATCGCCGCACGATTTCCAGCGTCATGAGCTGAAGCGGATCGACAGCCTTCACCGAGCGCGGCGGGATACCGTAGCGCAGCGGATCAAACAGAAGATCGTTCAGGAAGCCACCCCAGCGCGCGTAGATATGGTCAGGCGAGGCGCGGTCCTCGTCGAAGTAAAGCCGCCAGTCCCAGCGCTCTCGCGGGATTTCAACGGTGCTTTCGAGCTTGTCGAGAATGTTGTCCCAAAGTTCCTCGACGCCGTCGGCTTTTGGAAAGATGCCGGAAAGTCCGATGATCGCGATATCGGCGGGCCGCGCTCGCGGCGATTGAACGTCGACACGGGGCGCGGCTTCGGCGAGCCGGGCCGCCAAAAGCTCATGCGACTCGATGCTGACCGAACGATGCAACTCCGCCACGGTCTTGACGTCACGTCGAAGGGTCGCGACCTGACCGATCATGTACATGCCGGCCTGGCGTTGACGATCGATCGGAACCTCGCACAGGGCGTTGTCGGGTCCGCTGCGTTCCTGCCCCTTGCTCGCCAGGCGCAGTCGCCCGAGCGACAGCCCTTCGAGTTCATCGCGCATGGCATCGACCGACAGCTTTTTGGCTTCGAGTGCGCGCCGGCGTGCTAAAAACTCCTCAGCGAATGGCGTCATCACTGCGCGGCTTGCATGGCCGGGACCGGTCTCGAGCGTCACGGTTTTTTCGCAGGCAATCGCCGCGTTCTGGAATTCGGCAACGATCGCGCCAGAACCAACGATCTCCTGGGTGAACAGATAGGCCGTGCCCATCAGCACGCCGATCTTCATGCCACGCTCGACGAGCGGTGCGGCAAGCGCGGACACGATCGCCGCAGACCTCGCGTCATGTATGCCGCCGGCGAACAACACTTGAATTTCGGCGTCGCGGAGAGGATCGGCGGGAATCCGCAGCAACGTTGCAACCATCACGTCCCACAAGACGAGGCTCGACAACGGCCCAACATGGCCGCCGCATTCGCGGCCCTCAAAAACAAAACGCCGCGCACCGCGTTCGAGGAACATGGTCAGGAGCCGGGGCGACGGCACGTGCAGATAGCTGGTGATCCCGGACTGTTCGAGATCTCTGGCCTGCTCCGGGCGCCCGCCGGCAATGAGGGCAAAACGCGGGGCATGGCGGAGCGCGACCTCAACTTGCGCGGCAATCAGTTCCGCCGGCGCGAAGCCCAGGAGACCGACGCCCCAGGGTTTACCGGCCAATCGCTCCGCTGTTTCGCTCAGGACCTTCTCGACGGTGTCCGGCTGCATCAGCGCCAGCGCCACGAGCGGCAGCGCACCAGCCGCAGCCACATCCTGCGCGAAGGCCGCGACGTCGGTCACCCGCGTCATCGGACCCTGCACGATTGGAAACTCGGTGCCGTGACTTGCCGCTACACCTCGCCCGGCCCCGAGGGGATCAAGGGCCACCGCGGCCGACAAGCGTACTTCGCTCTCCCTTAGTAGCCCTTGGGCCAGACGCCCGAAGGTTGAGTACCGATCGGCGAATGGTTTCGCGAAGGCCGCGGCCTGGCCAAGCGGCAGAATTTGACTTGCCGGATTGTCCCAGCCGACAGCACTGAGCACACGCTCAAGGCCTTCTTTCGGCGAAGTGGCCGTGAGCGCTTCGCGCAACCGCCGCAAATGCAGAAACCCGGGCTTATCGAACACGCGCCATTGTTTGTCGCCGACCAAGACGAGGCCGGTCTCAAGGCCGGTAAAATCCCGCAGCGGCGCCTGCAAGGCCATCGCTACCGAGGATTCCTTGAGCAGCAGGAGCTGATCATCGAGTACGACTCCCGCCGCGCCTGCGGCGCGAACCGCGGCCGTGCCATGCAGGCCGACGCCGCCCCGGACGAAGACCGGCGCCGATTGGCCCTCAAGGGCCTTCTGCAACAGGATGAAGGACGTCTCTTCGCCGACGATACCGCCCGCCTCATGGCCTTTCACCTGCAGCGCGTGGTGCCCGGACAACGCGGTCAGTCTGTCGTCCCATTCGGTGACTTCGACGATGACGCGCAGACCGCACCGGGCCAGTCGCGGCAGCAGTTCAGGACGTTCCAGCACTACCGGAGCGTCAACGACGAGCCAGCCAAGGCCCGCCGGCACATAGCTTTCGATCTTCGCTAAGACCGCGTCGTCTATCGCCGTGGTCTTGAGGCCATACGGCGCGCGCGTACGGCCGCTAAGCGTCTCCAAAGCCGCGTGGGGTAGGGTCCCAATTTCAGCGTTGATGATGCCAAGGCACCCAGCCCGGTCGGCGGCGAGCACAAGCTTCCAGTCGGCAACGCCGGCAGGCGTCAACGCGATGACCTGAAAGGGCTTGTCCATGGCCGACTCTTTAAAACCTTCGATCTGCCGACGCTTTAAAGCCTTCGATCCGCAGTTGCCGCCGACATCGCCATCGCCATCGCCGGCAGCGGCATTATAATAGCTTACGCTGGCGGCGACGAAATTCGTGCCACCGGTGACCACGTCCGCTCCGGTATTGAATAGGCCGCCGCGCCAGCGGCCCCTTCGCTCACGAAGGCCGCATTCCTTCCAGGAAAGGCACCGCGAAGGCCGCCTCGTGCATCACCGGCCCGTGGCCAAAATAGCCACCCTCGCCGAACGCTTCGCCATGATCCGCCATGATCATAAAGTGCGTATCGGGAGGCGCCTTTGCGAGCAGGCGGCCAAAAACCTGATCTACGTATTCGACGCAACGAATTTGCTGCGAATGCAGGAACTCGAGCTTGTCCGCGTCAAAGAAGGTGTCGCCGTTGCCGTTGGCTAGGCGTCCGCCAGAATCCTCGCCAGCCGCGAGCGCCTTGGCGGCGCCATGCACACCCGAAATGTGGGGGAGATCGGTACCCTTAAGCATGTAAGGGTAGTGAGTCTCGCCGATGTTCAGGAAATAGAAAGTGGGCTGGTTGGGCGCGAACTCGATCTCATCGACCATGCCGCTGAAGTCATTGTGGTTCGGCATAAGCTTGTAGTCGTCGAAGAACTTGCTGATCAGCGTGAATCCATTGAGCACCGGCATCGAAACGCGCGCGACGGTGCGGTAGCCGTGCTCCTTGAGCAGCTTCGGCAGCGATAATTGCGGGATAAAGCTCTGGAACCCGAGGTCTGGGATGTCGAGGCGGTCCATCCAGGCCGAAAAGTCATTCTTGTACACCTCGGAAGCATACACACCCTGTGGGGATTGGTGCGGGACCAAACCCATCAAGTACGAGTAGTGCGAGGGGGCGGTCCATGATGCATAAGACCAGCGCTGCTCTGCGCTCCCCAGCCGGTCGAAGCATGGGGTGTGTGCTCGAAAAAAGCTGTCGTACCGGCAGCTGTCGAGCACCATGAAAACCAGATTTCTAGCCATATTTCGCTCACATCGGTCGGGCCGGTTCGCTTGGCACGTTGCCGCGCCGGCCATTAGGCTTCTTCCCTCGATCCCTAAACACTCACCATCAAGGACCGAGGCTTAGTTATGAACGCGAACCAATACGAAACTCTTCGACGGATCGTTTCAAACCCGGGTGAAACGCTGAGTTCCGTCGCTGACAGTAAATTCCTTCCGAATTTTGGCCTGACAATCCGTCGAATCGGACTACCCATTCGTCCATTTTATTTGATACCGCCGTTTTCCCACCAGCGATGTGATCGCAGTCACGACTTTACCGCTTACTCACAAGCGATTGACCCAGCGACAAAAGCACCGTGCAGTGGCGCTCACCAAAACGCCGCGTAGTCGCAACCACGGCATTAGAGGCAAGATCTCTGCCATAAACTTTGCTTAGATACTTTATATTAACATTTCAATTGTGGGGAAAAAGGGGGCCGCCTACATTATTCGGCGGTACGGTCGCACGAATCGGAGCAAACGCCATTTGCCGGCCGATCGAGCCCGTCAGAAAACCTTAATTTCAACCTGATCGTGCTCCAATGGAGCTTCGGAAACGCACAGGGATAGATCATGGACACTAAGGGTATCGTTATGGTGGCGTTCGCCGGCTTTGCGGCGTTTGCCGCTCCCGCCCGCGCTGACAGTACCATCAAAAGTGACGACAGTTCGGTCGAGATCACCGTACCGAATGGCTGGCGCCAAACCAAGCCGGCGACACCGAAGATTCAGATCCAAGCGACCAACGGCCGCTCGATTGTCGTTGTCAGGGTTGCGAACAAAGAAGATTTCAAGGATCTGAAGTCTTTTGCCACCGTCGGCTCGTCGCGCTTCATCAAGCGTTTTGTGGACGCGGAGCCTAAGACCGAAGACGTCCAGGTCAACGGTAACCCGGCGATCCGTATTTCGGCCGAAGGGACGCAAGAAAGCGGTCAGCGACGTGGATGCGTTCTGACTTTCGTTGACGCCGGTGGGACGTTCATCGAGGTCATGGGGGTAGCGAACGCTTCCGCCTACGCGGCCGAGCAGCAGACTTTGGCGGATCTGGCGGGGCGGGTGAAGCTTCTGGCCGCAGCTGGACCGGCCGCGCAAGCACCCGCCGCGACGCCGGCCGCTGCCCCTGCTACGCCGTCAACCAAGCCGCCGCCGGCGCGTTCGCCACGCTGAAGTCGGATTTGTGGCCGCCTAAGTCTTGGTGTTGCCTTGGTTGATTGTCTGCCGGGGCGCCCCCATTCGCTGCAATACCGGCGGGTGACAGGATTTTAATTGGCTTGGGAAGACTATTCGTGTCTTGGATGCGTAAAAGGAGACGGCAGCAAATAGCTTGAACCGGGCGTGAGGCAATGCGGACTAGAATCGTATTTCTCGTGGTCGCCGCTCTCCTGGTATGCGGTGGTATTTACCTATGGAGCGGTAGTGTCCAATTGCCCGCTGTCGAGAGCGGTCAGGCGGCAACAACAAGCGATGATCGTCAGCACATCTCATTGACCGGACGGCGACGGTCGCCGGAAGGCAATCCGGCCGATGCCAAACCGGTGCCGGTGGTCGCCGCAACGGTGCACCAGGGTAGTGTGCCGGTCTACATTTCGGGCCTTGGTACGGTTCAGGCGCTTTATACCATCAACATCAAAGCTCAGGTGGATGGGGTAATTTTGAAAATGCCCTTTGCGGAAGGGCAGGACGTCAAACAAGGCGATACCCTCGTCCTAATCGACCCCGCGGTTTATCAAGCCAAACTGGAGCAGGCGCAGGCGCAGAAGCAACGCGCGACGGCTCAACTTGAGAATGCCAAAACCAATCTTTGGCGCGACGAAGAACTTTTAAAGCACGATTTTGCCACCCAAAAGCAGGCCGACCAGGAACGCATGCTGGTCGGTCAATACACGGCGGATCTCGCCCAGTACGAGGCTGACATAAAGTATTGGCAAGCGGAGCTTGCCTATACTGACATCCGCTCACCCATCAACGGCCGTATCGGCATCCGTAACGTCGACCCCGGCAATCTCATTCGCGCCCAGGACAACGCAACCCTGGTCACGCTTGTCCAGCTGCAGCCGATCTCGGTGATCATTACGGTGCCGGCAAAAGAACTGGCACGGAATAAAGTTTCTCTTGGCCTCACAAACTTGCCGGTGACGGCTTACGCAGAGAATGGGGTCACTCCGCTTGGTCGCGGCCAGGTTCATACGGTCAACGTCGAGGTTGATCAGACGACCGGAACAATCAAACTCAAGGCAGAATTCAATAACGAACAATACAAGCTCTGGCCTGGTGATTTCGTCGATTGCAAGATCGTCGTCGAGCAGCGCGAAAATGGTCTGACGGTACCGACTGCCGCGGTCACGGCATGGGCCGCGCGGTGATTTCGTGTGGGTTATCCAACCCGACAACATCGCCGCAATCAGACCGGTTCGAGTCCGTCAGACAGTTGGCGGCACCGCGGTAATTGATACCGGCCTCGACGCAAACGAAAAAATCGTGCTCGACGGCTACGCGCGGTTGACGCAGGGAAGTCGCGTCGAGATTGTCCCACCGAGATCAGGTGACGGATCGAGAGTATCCCGCGTAGAATGAACGTTTCTGCGCCATTTATTTATCGGCCGATCGCGACCACCCTGTTAGTGGTCGCCATCATTTTGATGGGGCTGCTGGGCTATAGATCTCTGTCGGTTGCCGCGCTTCCGACAGTGGAATTTCCCACCATTCAAGTCGTGACTAATTGGCCGGGTGCCGGACCGGACATTGTGCAATCGGCAATCTCGGCTCCGCTTGAGTCAGGTTTTGGTCGCATTCCGGGCCTGACGTCTATGACCTCGACCAGTTCATTTGGAACCAGCGAGATCACGCTGCAATTCAAGCTCACGCGACCGATAGCTGCAGCCGCTGCCGATGTGCAAGCCGCAATCGACGCGGCTTCGGGTTGGCTGCCGATGAACGAACTGCCGTTCCCGCCGACTTACCATCAGGTCAACCCGGCCGACATGCCGGTGCTGGTCATCGCGCTTACGTCCGATTCGATGCCGATGTATGCGATTACCGAATTTGCGGCCACGGCGCTCATTCCGAAACTTTCAGAGGTGGAGGGAGTGGGCGAAGTTTCGGTGCAGGGCGGCCAAGCTCGGGCGGTGCGGCTGCAGGTCAACCCGAGACAACTCGCTGCGCTCGGCTTGTCGCTCGAAGATGTTCGCAAAGCCATCACCGCGACCTCGGTGGCGATGCCGCAAGGAGCGATTGAAGGGCCGCGAAACGCTTTTCAGGTCGGCGCCAACGATCAGCTGTTCGATGCCGCGGCTTTTCGCGACGCGATCGTCGCCTATCGCAAGGGCGCGCCGGTCAAATTCAAGGACATTGGCGAAACGCTCGATGGATTGGAAAACGATCAAATTGCAGCGTGGTACAATGGCAAGCCCGCTCTGATCCTCAACGTGAAACGTCAGCCCGGGTCTAACATCATCCGGGTAGCTTGACTCGGTTAAGGCGCTGCTTCCGTCGCTCCAGAAATTTGCTCCACGCGCATTGAATTTTGAGATCGCGGCAGACCGCACCGCGACGATCCGCGCTTCGGTCGCCGACGTCCAATGGACGCTCGCGCTTACCGTAGGGCTCGTGATTCTGGTGATTTTCATTTTCCTGCGAAAGTTTTGGGCGACGCTGATACCCAGCGTTACTTTGCCGGTGACGTTGATTGGGACGTTCGGGGTGATGGCGGCGATCGGCTTCAGCCTCGACAACCTCTCACTCATGGCGCTGAGCATTGCGTCCGGCTTCATCGTCGATGACGCGATCGTCATGATCGAGAATATCGTGCGTTATATCGAGGCCGGCGACGCTCCGCTTGAAGCCGCGCTGAAGGGATCGCGGCAGATCGGGTTCACGATCGTTTCGTTGACTATCTCGTTGGTCGCCGTTTTCATTCCGCTGCTGCTCATGGGGGGCGTGGTCGGACGACTGTTTCGTGAATTTGCGATTACCCTTTCTGTCTCTGTCATCATCTCCGGTGTCTTGTCGCTCATCCTGACGCCGATGATGTGCGCAGCGCTCCTGAAGCCGGAAACCGCGCGCGAGCACGGCCGGCTGTTTCGGATGAGCGAGCGCGGCTTCGATGCCATGCACAACGTCTACGAATGGGGACTGCGCTGGTCGCTGAGGCACCAGATGATAACCCTCATCTTTACGGTGCTGACATTCTTTGCCAGCGTTTGGCTTTATGTCGTCATTCCAAAAGGTTTCGTGCCGATACAGGACACCGGCCTCCTCGCCGGGACGACGGACGCAGCGCCGGATATTTCCTTCGAGAGCATGTCGGCCCTGCAGCAGCGGATTGCCGACATTATCGCTCGCGACCCTGATGTGCGCTCGGTGAGCAGTTTTGTCGGAGTCAGCGACGAAAATCCGACGATTAACAGTGGCCGACTCTACATCGATATCGGAACGCCGGATCGCCGGCGGGCTTCGGCGGCTGAGGTCATGGCGCGACTTAACGCGGCCGTCGCCGATGTGCGCGATATGTCGCTGCATCTTCAATCGGTGCAGGACATTCAACTCGACGCCCGCATTACACGAACACAATACCAATATGTTCTGCAGAGTCCGGACGAAAAGGAGCTGAGGGATACCTCTGACGCGCTCCTTCAGGCATTGCAGAAGCAGCATCAACTGGCTGACGTGGCTACTGATCAAAATAATCTTGGCCAGCAGATGATGATAACGGTCGACCGCGATGCCGCTGCGCGGTTCGGCCTTAATGTCGCGGCGGTCGACGCCGATCTCTATGACGCATTCGGGCAACGTCAGATCAGCACGATTTACTCGCAAACCTACCAGTACAAAGTTATTCTTGAAGTTGTTCCGGAATACCGCAACACCGCTGAGGCACTCGACAGCCTCTACCTTACCAAAGCTGATGCGTTGGCGCCGAGCGCTGCTCAGTCATCGAGCGGCGTAAGCAGCGATTTCAGCAGTCCGGCCCAGCAGGTCCCGTTACGCGCCTTGGCGCGGATGGAGAAGCGTCTGGGGCCGCTCGCGATTATGCAAAAGGATCAATTTCCGGCAGTTGCGCTCTCGTTCAATCTGCCGGCCGGTGTCTCGCTGGGAGAGGCATTGCAAACTCTCGATCGGACACAGAAAGAGATCGGGGTGCCCGACACGATCGCGACCAGTCTGGTCGGCAGTGCGGCTGAATTCGCCTCATCGCTAAATAGCGAACCGATCCTTATCGCTGCCGCCATCGTGGCCGTCTACATCGTGCTCGGCATTCTGTACGAGAGCTACATCCACCCCATTACGATCCTGTCGACGCTGCCCTCGGCAGGCATCGGCGCGCTGCTGGCGCTGATGCTGTTCGGTCAGCAGCTGGATCTTGTTTCTCTTATCGGCATTATTTTGCTGATCGGCATCGTAAAGAAGAACGGCATCATGATGGTTGATTTTGCATTGACCGCCGAACGCGCGGAAGGCCTGACGCCGGAAGCATCGATTTATCAGGCGTGCATGTTACGCTTTCGTCCGATTATGATGACCACCATGGCGGCGCTGTTGGGAGCGCTGCCGTTGGCCATCGGCACCGGTACAGGCTCAGAGCTGCGACGTCCGCTCGGCATCGCGGTGCTCGGCGGGCTGTTGGTTTCGCAATTCCTGACTCTCTATGCGACGCCGGTGGTCTATCTGGCATTTGCCCGACTCGAGCAGCGTTTGCGCCGCCGGCCCCGGCAGGGTCCGGCAACGCCGGACCAAGTTCCTTCCGCTGCTGGTCAAGCCCTCGGCGGCTGAGATTGTCGCATGAATATTTCGGAGCCCTTCGTTCGGCGGCCAGTTGCGACGGTGTTGTTGACGATCGCCATCGGACTTTTGGGTGCGGTTGCGTATAGGCTCCTCCCGATCGCTTCGCTGCCGTTGCTGGAGCGGCCGACCATCACCGTCGACTCGTTCCTTCCGGGCGCAAGCGCCGACACAATCGCCCCGGCCGTGACGTCGCCTCTTGAGCGGCAACTCGGGCTTATTTCCGGCTTGGCGGAAACAACGTCGTCCAGTATTGGCAACGCATCACGCATTACCCTGGAATTTGGTCTGGAGACCGACATTGATGCGGCGGCTGGAGCCGTGCAGGCCGCTATCAACGCTGCCGGTCCGATGCTGCCGCCGACGCTTCCGCAACCGCCCAAATTTTTCAAGGCGAATCCTAATGGATTTCCGATCACGGCATTGGCCCTGACCTCGGATGCCTATGACATTCCCGATCTCTACACTTTCGCTGACACCATAATCGCCCAGAAGCTGTCGCAAATTGACGGCGTTGCTCGCGTCTTTATCAGCGGGGCCGGTCATCCGGCGGTGCGTATCCAAGTAAACCCTCAAGCGGTTGCCGATATGAAACTGTCGCTTGAGACGGTGCGGTTCTTTGTCCAAAAGGCCACCGCTGATCTGCCGAAGGGATCTCTGACAGATGGCTATCATTCGATACCCATCGTAGCCAACGATCAGCTTTACAAGGCCTCGGATTTCCAAAACGTAGTGCTGGAGCAGGCAAATCGCCCGCCCATCCACTTGCGAGAAATCGCCGATATCTCGGACACCACCGCAAACGAAAACCGTGCGGGTTGGTTCAACGGCAAGCCGGCTATCGTTCTCTACATACTGAAAAAGTCCGACGCGAATGTCGTGGAAACCGTCGACGAAATCCTCAGGACGCTTCCACAGCTGCGCCATTGGATACCCGCGTCCGTCGACATCCATGTCGTCTATAACCGCACATTGCTGATTCGCGCGGCGATCGCCGACGTTCAGTTCACGATCGCTATCGCCATCGTCCTCGTTGTGCTGGTGCTCGCGCTGTTCCTGCGCCGCTTTTGGACGACGGTCATCCCCAGTGTGACAATACCGGTTGCGATCGCAGTTACGCTCGTGGCCATGTATTTCCTGAATTTCACCCTCGACAATATTTCGCTCATGGCGCTCACGGTTGCGGTCGGCTTTGTGATCGACGATGCCGTTATCATTATCGAGAACATTACGCGTCTGATGGACGAGGGCGAAAAGCCGATCGATGCCGCCTTAAAAGGGACCCGGCAAATGGGCTTTACGGTGATCTCAATCACCGTTGCGCTGGTCGCAGCGCTCATACCCATCCTTTTCATGCCCGATGTTGTCGGCCGATTGTTTCGCGAATTCGGACTGACTTTGGTCGCCGCCATCGTGGCTTCAGCGCTGGTTTCTCTGACGCTGACACCGATGATGTGCAGTCAGTTGCTTTCCGTCGGCGGCAGCCGCCGGAGTGGCCGACCCGGACGGTCATTCGAGACGGTAATTGCCAAGTGTGCCGAATTTTACCAAACCAGTCTCACCTGGACGCTGCGTTACCATTGGCTGGCTATGGCGTTCGCGGCGATTCTTGCTGCGGCGACGGTTGGGCTTTATCTGAAAATACCAAAAGGATTTCTCCCGACCCAAGATACAGGCATCCTTCGCATCACGACAATTGCATTGCCTAATGTGTCGTTTGCGACCATGTCGGAGCTTCAACGCAAAGCCGCTGAAATCATCAAGGCCGATCCGGCCGTCGCCGATGTGGCGTCGTATGTCGGAGATCACGTCATCAGCATCGGCGCAATGCTGGCGAACTTGAAGCCATTGGACGTGCGTAAAGAACCCATTGAGAAGGTAATAAACCGCCTGCGCACGAAATTGGCTCAGGTCCATGGAATGCGAACGCTTCTCACCCCTGTTCAGGATCTCACGGTTGGCACCGGTGGCGCGTCACACCGGTACCAATACGTCTTGAGTTCGTTAAATCAGGACGAGCTTGTTCGGTGGGCAAGGATCATGCTTGCGCGCATCAAGTCCCTGCCGCAGGCGACGGACGTCGTTTGGAACTACGAGGTGTTCGGTCTCGGAACGACTGTCAACATAAACCGCGCGCGCGCTGCCGCCGACGCCGGGGCAACAGTCGCCGGCATCGACAACCTCCTGTACGACTGGTTCGGGCAACGCCCCGTCTCCTGGATTCGTGAGCCGAGCTACTTTTCGCACGTTGTTTTGGAAGTGCAGCCGCAATACAGAGACAATCCTCTAACGCTTCCAAATCTTTACTTGGACAAAGGCGTGCCGCTCCAGGTCGTGAGTGACGTCAGGCGTAACCATTCGCCGACCTGGATTCGGCACTTCAATCAGTTGCCGTCGATTGCGATATCTTTCAATACGCCGCTCGGCGTTTCGATTGGGGAAGCACAAACGGCGATCCGATCTACTCAGGCGCAGGCCGGGCTGCCATCAGACATCAAAGCGGAGTTCTCCGGCCTCGCACGGCTCGCCGAACAGAATACCCAGGCCCAGCCCTATCTCTTTCTCGCCGCCGTGATCGCCGTCTACATCATCCTCGGCATGCTCTATGAGAGCTTTGTGCACCCGTTGACGATTCTGTCGACGCTGCCATCAGCAGCGTTCGGCGCTTTGCTCGCGATGTTTGTTACTCACACGCCTTTCACGTTGATTACCGCAATCGCCTGCATTCTGGTCGTTGGGATCGTGATGAAGAACGCCATTATGCTGGTCGATTTTGCTCTCGACGCGGAACGGCGCCAAGGTCTTGCTCCAAACGAGGCCATCCGGCAGGCTGCCTTGCTTCGCCTGCGTCCTATAGTCATGACCACGATGGCTGCACTTTTGGTCGCGCTTCCTCTCGCGCTCGGGACCGGCCCAGGTCATGAGTTACGGCAACCCCTGGGCATCGCTATTGTGGGCGGCTTGTTGGTTTCGCAATTCGTTACGCTCTACACCACTCCGGTGGTCTATCTTGCGATCGACGCACTGCGACGGCGGCGGCAGCCGGTCATAGGTGGATCTGGACTAGTTCCTAGCTAAGAGGTGCCGCCAACCGCCGTCCTAGTTGCCGGATGACTGCGGCGTGGCCTCTTCTGAGCCCGCGGTGCTCGCATCATCGGTGTCGTTTTCGCCCGGCGGCTGATCCGGCTCCGGCGTGCTGCGAAACGCTCGCTCCGACAGGTGCACCGATTTTGTCAGGACGTAACCGTCGTGCCCATTCCACGACACTCGACACCAGCCGCTGCTGCAATCTCCGACGTTAATTGCGCTGCCCGGTGGGATGATAGCGAGCACCTTGCTTGCGTTGGCGGGCGTTTGTTGCAGTTTGGCTTCCGTTGTCACCGTCCCTGAGTCTGAACAGTTGCCGAGGAAGCCTGCCAGCAAGAGGGCAAGGCCGGCGCGTCGCCCGCGGCCACAATCCGTGGCCGCGCTTATCGTTCTGTCATTGCGATCGTTCGCGGGCATGTCCCGCAGGTTACCGCAGGGATGAAGTCACCGCGGAGATTTTATTCGTTACCCGGCGCTGCGGCTGGCGGTGGCGCACTTCTCGGCGGCGGTGGCGGAGGCATTTCCGACGCTCCGGACGGTGGTCGAGCCGTACGCTCAGCGCGCGCGTTCTGCAGATACATCTGGCAAGTCTGCGATAAGTCCGCGCCGTGCGACGACAGACATTTGACGACGCCCTGATCCTCTCGCGGCACGCCGGCGCAAAAAAGCTTTGCATCTGGACCGCAAGACGCCTGGAACGCGGCTTTATTTCCGGACCGCGGCGGAGCAGGAGCCGCCGAGGGCGGTGAATTTGCGGCAGAGGGCGGTGCAGGCCGATAGCTTGGCGGCGGCGGGTAATTGGATTGCGGGCCCGGGCCGTAACCTTGT
Organism: uncultured Alphaproteobacteria bacterium; assembly: GCA_963727325.1. GTDB lineage: Bacteria > Pseudomonadota > Alphaproteobacteria > Rhizobiales > Xanthobacteraceae > BOG-931. The sequence goes on along the minus strand of CAVSFV010000006.1, from coordinate 147,585 downwards.
GGCGGGGGCGGAGCGTAGCCCGGTTGCTGCATACCGCGCGGCGGCGGCCCATATCCAGGCGGCGGGCCGTAACCTTGTGGCGGTGGACCATACCCGGGCGGCGGACCGTAACCGGGCTGCATACCGCCCATTCGGCCACCTCGCGATGCCAGTTGTGCATTACACATCGGCGACAATGCACCCCGACGGGACATCAGGCATTGGATGATCCGTCCTCCGCCGGGCGGTACGCCATGACAAAGACGGGCAATTTCTGGACCGCAGGCAGCACGAAGTCCTCCACCACCGCCGCCCCGCGGCGGCCGACCGGGCTGCATCGGTGGAGGCTGCATCTCTTGTCCCTGCATCTCCTCTTGTCCCGGCGGCGGGCCTTCGGGAGGCGGAGGCTGGTTGTCGCTCTGCGCGAATGCAGCGGGACCGACCAAGAGCGTTGCAACAATGAAAGTCCAATGAGCGATGCGATGTGCCATAAAGGCCTGCTCCCTGCGCGCCCGCGGAATCGTGGGCCTGCTTGTATCCCGTCTAAGAGATTGTCAAAGATATTTTTTGGCTCTGTCGTCACTCTGACCGCAAATTCGCTCAAAAAGAAGACAAACGAAGAATGACGCGATCGCGACGAAATCACGGCCTTTGTGAAAGGTCGTCCTCGATCATGGTAATCCATTCTTCCTGAGCGGGCGTCAGCATAGCCGCGAGTTTTAGGTTTTTAAGGATCTTAAGTGCTTCAGTCAGACGGGTGCGCGGTTCATCGCCCGCGGACCCAAGCCGCCACAATGCAAGCACAACGTCGGTACGAAATTGCCTGTTTCCCGGCTCTTTGCTGGCGAGCGCGCGCGCAATTTCGAGACTTCTCGCGATCCGCGGCAAGCCCGCCCTTGACGTCACCGCTGGCGCGAAGGGCTTCACCCAACCTCTGCAGGCTCAATCCGACGTTGCTTTGAATTTCATCGTTATTTGGGTCTGCCTTCACAAGCGATCGGAAAATATCGCTACCTTTTTTTGCACTGGCGACGGCCAGCTCGGTGTTGCCGCGGGCCAGGTAGGTCGATGAGAATTCGATGTACATCGCAGCCTGAATACGCCGCGCCTCCGGGTCGTTTTCGGTTTTTGTCACCAGCGCCGCAACAGCCGCTTCGATCTCGCCCAAAAGGGACGTTACTTCCTGGTTCGGAATTGCTTTCGCGCCAGCGAGTTGATCGGCGAGATTGGCAACAAGCGCGTCAATTGCGGTCTCGCCGGCCTTGAAGTTTTGCTCCGCACGGCGTGCTTGTGACTGGGCTAAAGTCAGCTGGGCCACGGTAGAGCGTTGCTCGCGCCAAACGTAAAGCGCCGCCGCGGACGCAATGATCGCAAGAAGCACAAAAGCTGCTACGAGTGCTTGCAGGCGGCTTCGCGAAGGTGCTTGCACGCTCGGGTTTTCGTTGGCGCTAAGCAAAGTCTCTTGCATGAATGCTGCCCGACTTCGCCCCTCCTCGAGATTCTCTGAGGAGCTAACCCGAGCGGGGTAGCGAAGTGGCAACAATAGCACGCTTGCGCGTCGAAGTGACACGCTAAGACCCGCGGCTTCAGGACGCCCGGCTTCGAAAGGCTATAAAGGCGAGGTAGTATGGTGGAGCCAGGCGGAGTCGAACCGCCGACCTCTTGAATGCCATTCAAGCGCTCTCCCAACTGAGCTATGGCCCCCTTAGGGAACAGCTGCCAGTAATCTGTCGTCAGAAATTTGGGATCATTTCGTTCTGACTACTCAACATTGATTACTGAATTCCGATCAGCCTTCCTCCTCGTTTTCGATGTCGCCGCCGATGATGTCGGTGACATCGGCATCCTCTTCTTCCTGTTCCTCGATGAAGGCGGCATCGTCGAGAGTCTCGTCCATCTCGACCTCTTCTTCGATGTCCGCCTCGGTCGTTTCTACCGGCGCCTTGGATCCCTGCGCCTCGGCCTCGGCGTCCTCCAGGGAAACAAACTCGGCCTCGGGCGTCTCAGGCACCGCGGCCTCCTCCGCCACCGCGGCAGGGCGAGCGACAGGAGCCGGCTGCGCCTGCTCCGGCCGCGAGCGTGTGGTTGGTACCTCGATCGGCACTACCTTGCCCGTGTAGGGAGAAATGACCGGGTCTTTATTGAGGTCGTAGAACTTGCGTCCCGTTTCGGGGCAGACGCGCTTGGTGCCTAGTTCCGCTTTTGCCACAGCCGAAATCCTTCGATTTGGGAGCTTCACTTGGCTAGTCGAGGCGAACCTGTCAATAGCGGATGTACCGTCCGCCCCGCGATCCTCTGGCCAGAAGAAGCGGTGACCGGGACGCGGCGTAGCCGGCGTGTTAGATAAGCGCCGGTCGGATTTCCCAAATGCAAGCCCAAACAGCTCCACTCACCGCCCGTCGGCATGGTCCGCTTCGGGGACGTGTGCGTGTGCCTGGCGATAAATCGATCTCGCATCGCGCCCTTATTCTCGGCGCGCTCACGGTCGGCGAAACCCGTGTCAGCGGATTGCTTGAAGGAGAGGACGTACTCAACACTGGCAAAGCCGTAGCTGCGCTCGGCGCCCGCGTTGAGCGGCTTCGCGGGGGTGAATGGCAGGTGCACGGCGTTGGCGTCGCGGGTTTCGCCACCCCCGAGCGCGCGCTCGATCTTGGCAATTCCGGTACCGGGTGCCGGCTCATGCTCGGAGCAGTGGCGGGCTGCCCGATCACCGCCACGTTCGATGGCGATGCTTCACTGCGTCGGCGCCCAATGCGGCGGGTGCTCGAGCCGCTGGAGCGGATTGGTGCGCGCACCGTCGTTGCTGCGGAGGGCCGCTTGCCGTTGACGCTTAAAGGCGCGCGCGAACCGATCCCTATCGTGTTCGAGCCGCCGGTGCCGTCCGCCCAATTGAAGTCAGCCGTTCTGCTTGCCGGACTTTCAGCGCCGGGCGAGACGGTCGTCATCGAAGCCGAGGCGACGCGCGATCACACCGAAAAAATGCTTGCCCTTCTTGGCGCTGATGTGCGCGTCGAACCCTACGGCAACCTCGGCAGCCGCATCACGCTCGTCGGTCAGCCTGAGCTGGTGCCGCAGCCGATCATGGTTCCCGCCGATCCGTCGTCTGCTGCGTTTCCTCTGGTAGCAGCGTTGATCACGCCCGGGTCTGACTTGATTCTCGATGGCGTGATGCTCAATCCGCTGCGTACCGGGCTTCTCACGACCCTTGCCGAGATGGGTGCCGCGATCGAACGGCTCGAAACGCGCAACGAAGGCGGCGAGGAGGTCGCGGACTTACGCGTGCGAGCCGGCATGCTGCGGGGCGTGGAAGTCCCCCCGGCCCGTGCGCCCGCCATGATCGACGAATATCCGATCCTTGCGATCGCCGCGTCGTTTGCCGAGGGCGTAACGCGTATGCGCGGGCTGAAAGAACTGCGGGTCAAAGAATCCGACCGTCTTGCCGCGACGGCGCTTATGTTGCGAAACAATGGCGTAGAAGTCGAAATAGATGGCGACGATCTGATCGTGCGCGGCCGCGGCCGTGCAGCCGGCGGCGGACTGGTCGCGACGCACATGGACCATCGCATCGCGATGGCCGCGTTGGTGATGGGGCTCGCCAGCGATCAGCCAGTCAAGATCGATGACGCCAGTTTCATCGCCACGAGCTTCCCGGATTTCACTGCGATGATGATGGGCCTCGGAGCGGACTTCTCGTAAGTCAAAGCTGCTAAGCGCGTCCGAGCACAAGCACCGCATTCAATCCGCCGAACGCGAACGAGCTCGACATCGCTTTCTCGATGGGCGCGTTGCGCGCGGTGTTGGGCACGTAATCGAGATCGCAGTCCGGATCGACCTCTTCAAAGTTCGCGGTTGGCGGAATGATCTGGTGGCGCAGTGCCAACGCGGTTGCCGCAAGCTCGATCGCACCGGCAGCACCCAGACTATGACCGAGCACTCCTTTGCTGGACGAAACCGCCAGACGTGCGGCGCTTTCGCCGAATGCTTTGTGCAGTGCTGCGGTCTCGCCCTTGTCGTTGAGGGCAGTGCCGGTACCGTGCGCATTGACATAATCGATGTCCTCCGCGTTGACTTTGGCGTCGGCCAAAGCTGAGCGCATCGCGCGGGCGGCACCGTCGGGGTCGACAGCGGTAATGTCGTTTGCATCCGCGCTCATGCCAAAGCCCAAGAGCTCCGCATAGATCGGCGCGCCGCGCGCCATAGCGCGTTCGCGCGATTCGAGCACGAACATGGCGGCGCCTTCGCCGAGGACAAGGCCCGACCGCGTTCGGGAAAACGGCCGGCAGGTGTCGCTGCTCAAGACCCGCAGCGCTTCCCAACCCTTGATCGTGCCAACGGTAATGCAGGCTTCGGTGCCGCCGGCGAGCGCAACCGGGGCTTGCCCCATCCTGACCATTTGGAAGGCTTGGCCGATCGCGTGTGTCCCGGAGGAGCAGGCGGAAGCGACCATAAAGGTCGGGCCCTTGAGGCCGAGATCCATTGATACCAGGCTGCACGCCGCATTCATCATAAAGCGGGGAATTGACAGCGGATGCGCACGTGCCGCATTTTGTGCGTAGAGCTTGAAGAAAGACTGATCGAGCGAAGTCATTCCGCCCGCGCCATTGCCGATGATGGTTGCGGTCTGCAGCGCCATCTCTTCCGTAATGACCAGTTGGGCGTCCAGCACCGCCGCCCGCGCCGCGACCACAGCGAACTGCGAAAAACGATCGAGCAAATTCTCCCGTTTCGGGTCGAAATGCTGCGCTGGATCGAAATCGAGGACTTGGGCTGCAATCCGGGCGGACAAACGCTCGGTCGGGATGTTTTTGATTGGGCCGATGCCCGACCTGGCGTCGACCAGAGCCGACCAGAATTTTTCACGGGTGCTGCCGATCGGCGTAACGACGCCGATTCCGGTAACGACCACACGATTCATTGCGACACTTTTGCTGCGATCAGCTTTTGCACAATGTCAGCGACATCGCCGACCGTGGAGAAAGGCATCTCCTGGCCGCTGCTTTTGTCCTGGATGCCGCTTGCGCCAGCGGTCGTCAGGCGGGTCGCCTCATCCGCCTTGAGCGGAATGGTGATGTCGAACTTCTCCTCGAGACCGAAAACGATTTCGATAACGTCGAGAGACTCGGCGCCAAGCTCATCGAGCCGCGAATTGGGCGTCAACCGCTCGATAGGAATGTTGAGCGATTTCGCGATTATAGCTCGAACGTCATCGATAACTGCCAACGCGTTCCCCGCAACCGCCGCTGATCATCAAGATCGTGTATCACTTGCCGGCGCGGCCATTATTCATACCCCGCGCTCAATCACAAGCCGCTCCGGCCGTCCCGGCCGGGCTCAGGACCGCCGGTCGGCAATCGCGTGAGCACGCTCGGTTGCTGAATTGAGCGCTTTTTCTAGCGCGGTCCGGGCCTCTTGCAGCGTCGTCGTGTCTGCATCTTTGGGAACGCGGAGGGGTTCGCCGACGACAATTCCGCCGCGGCTGAACGGCAGGTTGATTTCCGAGCGATCCCAGTTGTCCAGCACGATCCGGCGGCTGGTTGCCAGGCTGATTGGAAAGATCGGTCGGCCCGACTCTTGCGCGAGCTTGATTATGCCGCGGCCGGCGATACGCGAAACCTTCGGCACGTCGGCGGTCAGCGCCATGTTCCAACCCTCTTCGAGCGACTCCAGCATGCTCTTGAATCCAGCGACACCGCCTTTGACGTTGAATCGAGTCCCGTGATCGCCGGAACCGCGAACCGTCCCGACGCCGAGCCGCTCGGCGGCGATCGCATTGATCTCGCCGTCGCTGTGGCGGGAGATCAACACTCTGACGCGATATTGCCGTCGCAGAAACGGCAGCAAAAAATGCTGGCCGTGCCACATCGCAATGATTACCGGCTGTTGCGAATCGTAGAGGCTAAAGGGTTCGGCAGGCTCCATCGTGAAGCGGCTCGTCATCCACACGAAACGCAAATACTCGGCAGCCAGGATGCCGACTGTCTTCTGTACCCAGGGTTTGTTCTTCAACCGTCTGCCCAACCGCATGGACCCGCTTTCCTTGATCGGATCGATGTCAGCGCATTGCAGCAACAGCCGGCGGGCGGCGTGAAGATTGATTGGCGCGGAATTGGGTCATCGCTGACAAAACGCGCCCTTGCAGCTAAAGAACTGCTGTATCATCGATCCAACTCAGGGCTGCGGGACGCGATCCTCGCGACGCCACTTTTGGTGCTTGCGGAATGTTTCGTCCCGCTTTTTGATCTATCAACTTCCCGGCTATCGCACAACGGTCTTGCAGCGCGCCGCGGGGACGCGAAAAATTTGGAGCGACAATGATTATCGCCGTCGATGGACCGGCCGCCTCCGGGAAGGGCACGATCGCAAGGCGGCTTGCGGACGTGTATGGCCTGCATCATCTCGACACCGGTCTGATTTACCGGGCGGTGGCTAAAGCGGTGCTCGACGCGGGCTATTCGCCGCACGATGCCGACCGGGCCATTGCCTCGGCGATTGCGCTCGATCCGACCACGTTCGACGAAAAATCGCTGAAAGCGCAGCCAATCACCGAGGCGGCTTCGGTGATCGCGGCGATCCCCGAGGTGCGCCAGGCTTTGATGAACTTTCAGCGTCAATTCGCGACCAAACCCCCAGGCGCCGTGCTGGACGGCCGGGATATCGGCACCGTTATCGCCCCAGGAGCCGATGTGAAACTGTTCGTGGTGGCGACGCCGGAAGAGCGGGCCAGACGCCGAACCCTTGAACTGAAGGCGCGGGGAGAGCCTGCGGACGAGCAGGAGGTCCTGGCGGACCTGTTACGACGGGACGAAAGGGATTCCCGGCGCACAGCCGCGCCCCTCAAAGCGGCGCCCGATGCACACTTGCTCGACACCACGCATTTGAGTATAGACGCGGCATTCCGGGCTGCCGTCGAAATCATCGAAGCCGTCCGAACGGGCCGAAAGCGCCGCTGACAGCGCTTTCGTCATTGGAGGAACAGCCCGTTCCCGCTTTGCATGCACGGCTCCGGTCGAAGCTTTGTCCTGATCGCTTGGCCTTGGCCCCAACCGCCGGCTTAACCGGCGGTCGCCGCGCGTTCAGGATTAATCCATTTCACGGGGCTCGGAGTATTCATGGCTCAAGTTGCTGCCGCCGCGCCGTCGCGCGAAGACTTTGCCAGCATGATCGAGGAATCCTTTGGCAATGGCCACCTGCAGGAAGGATCGGTCGTCAAAGGGACGGTTGTCGGCATCGAAAAGGACGTTGCCGTCATCGATGTCGGTCTAAAGACCGAAGGCCGCGTGGCGCTGCGCGAGTTCGCCGGACCGGGCCGCTCGGCCGAGATCAAGATCGGCGATACCGTCGAGGTCTATCTCGAACGGGTCGAGAATGCGCTGGGCGAGGCTGTACTATCGCGCGACAAAGCCCGACGCGAGGAAAGCTGGGGCAAGCTGGAGAAGGCGTTCCAGAACAACGAAAAAGTCCAGGGCGTCATCTTCAACCAGGTCAAAGGCGGCTTTACCGTCGATCTCGATGGCGCGGTCGCGTTCCTGCCGCGCTCGCAGGTCGACATTCGGCCGATCCGCGACGTGTCGCCGTTGATGAATCAGCCGCATCCGTTCCAGATCCTCAAGATGGATCGCCGACGCGGCAATATCGTCGTGTCGCGGCGCACCGTTCTGGAAGAGACACGGGCAGAGCAGCGTCACGAACTGGTGCAGAACCTCGAGGAGGGCCAGGTCATCGACGGAGCGGTCAAGAACATCACCGACTACGGCGCGTTCGTCGATCTTGGCGGCATCGATGGCCTGCTGCACGTCACCGACATCGCATGGCGGCGCGTAAACCATCCGTCCGAGGTGCTCAACATCGGCCAGCAGGTGAAGGTCAAGATCATCAAGATCAACCACGAGACCCACCGCATTTCGCTTGGCATGAAACAATTGCTTGATGATCCGTGGCAGGGCATTGAGGCGAAATATCCGGTTGGCACGCGCCTCAAAGGCCGCGTCACCAACATCACCGACTACGGTGCATTCGTCGAACTCGAGCCCGGCATCGAGGGTCTGATCCACGTCTCCGAAATGTCGTGGACCAAGAAGAATGTGCATCCCGGCAAGATCGTTTCGACTTCTCAGGAAGTCGAAGTGCAGGTCCTCGAAGTCGATCCGGTCAAGCGCCGCATCTCGCTTGGCCTCAAGCAGACCATGCGCAATCCGTGGGAAGTGTTTCTGGAAAAATATCCCGTCGGCTCGGTTGTCGAAGGCGAAGTCAAGAACAAGACCGAATTCGGCCTGTTCCTCGGGCTCGACGGCGACGTCGACGGCATGGTGCACCTCTCCGACCTCGATTGGAAACGGCCGGGCGAGCAGGTCATCGAGGAGTACAAGAAGGGCGACAAGGTTACGGCGCAGGTGCTGGACGTCGACATCGAGAAAGAACGCATCTCACTCGGCGTTAAACAGCTCGCCGGCAACACTGCCGCTGATACCGAGGCCGCCGGTGAACTCAAAAAAGGCTCCGTCGTGACCTGCGAGGTGACCGAGGTGAAGGAAGGCGGGATCGACGTGAAGATCGTCGGCACCGAACTCACAACCTTTATCAAGCGTTCGGAATTGGCGCGCGATCGTTCGGAGCAGCGTCCGGATCGTTTCGCGGTTGGTCAAAAAGTCGATGCCCGCATAATCCAGTTCGATCGCCGCACGCAAAAAGTCTCGGTCTCGATCAAGGCGCTCGAAGTCGCCGAGGAGAAAGAGGCGATCGCCCAATATGGGTCTTCGGATTCGGGTGCGACGCTCGGCGATATTTTGGGCACCGCGCTCAAGCGCAAAGGCGAGGAAGAAAACGAGAAGGAAGAGGAGACGGAGTAAGGTCGTCGCCGTGGATTGCCGGCGATGGCCGGGCCTGGTGACGATTGGCGAGACGGAAGCAAAGGAATCCGGACCATGTCGCTTGATGCCGACCTGATCGTCGACCGCCGCCGCATGCGGCGCAAGCTCACCTTCTGGCGCGTGCTGGCCGTCATATTCATTGCCGTGATTGTCATCGGCGTGGCAGCCTTCTTCAGCAATCGCTCCGGACTTGCCGGCGCTTACGTCGCGCGGGTCACTATTCAAGGGTTGATCAGGGACGACCAAGAACGGGTGCGGCAGCTCGATCGACTTAGCCGATCGTCGACGGTGCGCGCGGTGGTCGTCCATGTCGACAGCCCCGGTGGTACCACCGCCGGCTCTGAGCAACTTTACGATTCTCTGACGCGGTTGAAGGAGCGAAAGCCGCTCGTCGTTGTGGTCGACGGTCTGGCCGCGTCCGGCGGTTACATCGCCGCACTCGCCGGCGATCACATCGTCGCCAAACAAACTTCGCTCGTCGGTTCGATCGGTGTTCTTTTCCAGTATCCGAACGTTGGCGATCTGCTGGATCGGCTTGGCGTCAAGGTCGAGACGATCAAATCCACGCCGTTGAAGGCGGCGCCGAACGGCTTTGAGCCGACGTCGCCCGAAGCCCGCGCTGCGATTGAATTGATCATTAAGGATTCCTACGCCTGGTTCCGCGGCCTGGTGCAGGATCGTCGGCATCTCAACGATGACGAACTGCAGACCGTCGCCGATGGCCGCATTTTCACCGGTCATCAGGGGGTAGGGCTCAAGCTCGTTGACGAACTCGGCGATGAGCGGACTGGCATAGCGTGGCTCGCGAAAGAAAAGAACGTCGATTCGAAACTACCGGTGCGGGATTATCGGCTGCATGACCGCTTTAGCGATCTGCCATTCCTGCACGCGGTCGCTACCGCAGCGTTGGATGCGGTCGGCCTCGGCACAATCGCACGCAGCCTCAATGAGTGGGGCGCCGTGCAGGCGGTCGAACGGCTTAATCTTGACGGTTTATTGGCCCTTTGGCACCCTGCTGGCGCGAACTGAAGTCGCGCGGCAGGTAGCCATGATCAAGTCCGAACTCGTGCAACGCATTTCGGCGCAGAACCCGCATCTTTATCAGCGTGACGTCGAGAAGATCGTCAACGCCATTCTAGGCGAAATCATCGCCGCGATGGCGCGCGGCGATCGTGTGGAACTGCGCGGTTTCGGGGCGTTTTCAGTCAAGCAACGCCCCGCTCGGACTGGTCGAAATCCGCGCACTGGCGCCCATGTGGCGGTCGATCAAAAATGCGTGCCGTTCTTCAAAACCGGCAAGGAAATGCGGGAACGGCTCAATCAGGCGACCGAAGCCTGATCCGCACGTCTTGACCGAGTGGAGGTTCAATATTGCTGCGCAGGTTCGCCGCGGCGGTCATTTTGGCGCCGCTCGCCATTATCATCATCGCCTTTGCGGTGGCGAACCGGCAGGCCGTGACTGTCTCCTTTGACCCGTTCGATTCCGCGCACCCGGCCTATTCGCTGACGACCTGGCTCTTTGTGCCGATCTTCGGCGCCTTGATCTGCGGCGTCCTGATCGGTGGTCTGGCGTCGTGGGTTCGACAAGGCAAATGGCGGGGTTCGGCTCGCCGTTTCGAGCGCGAGTTGCACAAACTGCAGGAAAAGGTTCGTGCGCTGGAAGGTACAACGGGCAAACCCGCAAACGGCCCGGAAATTCATGAGCCTTCTCAGCGCCTGCGGCTCCAGCCGCCGGTCCGATAGCGAAACCACTCTCCGACAGGACAAAGTCCGCGCGGGGATGTAGAACGGCGGCGCCCATTAACAGGCCAGATGCAACAACCGGCCGGATGCCATGTCGCTCGTCGTGAAAATCTGTGGCCTTTCTACTCCCGAAGCGCTTGAGGTCGCGCTTGCCGAGCGCGCGGAGATGGTCGGCTTCGTGTTTTTTCCGCGGTCGCCGCGTCACGTAGGTTTTGACAAGGCGCGCGCGCTCGGCCAGCAAGTATATGGCCGTGCCCAAAAGGTGGCGCTTACGGTCAATGCCGATGATGCTCTACTTGACCAGGTCGTCGAGAGTTTGCGGCCGGATATTCTGCAACTTCATGGCAAGGAGACATCGGAGCGGGTCGCGGCGATCAAAAAGCGGTTCGGCTTGCCGGTTATGAAGGCGATCGCCATTGAAATGAAAAGCGACCTCGCGGAGGTTGCGGTCTATGCGACGGTCGCGGATCGTCTTTTGTTTGACGCCCAAGCACCCCGCACGGCAACACGGCCGGGTGGGCTCGGTCGTCCGTTCGACTGGAGCCTGCTCCAGCATGTTGAACTGAACGTGCCGTTCATGCTTTCGGGCGGGCTCGATGCGAGTAACGTCGGCGAAGCTTTGCGGATCAGCGCTGCTCCCGGCGTTGACGTTTCCTCCGGCGTGGAGCGCGCGCCGGGCGAAAAGGACGCCGACAAGATTCGCTCGTTCGTGCGCGCCGCAAGGGAAGCGGCGTTGCGTCTTTCGGCAAAACCGGTCACGAGCCTTGCATGACCGTCCAGCAACCCAATTCGTTCCGTACCGGGCCCGACGATCACGGGCATTTCGGCATCTATGGCGGCCGCTTTGTTGCGGAAACGCTGATGCCGCTGATTTTGCAATTGGAACAAGCTTACGCTTTGGCAAAGGCCGATCCGGCGTTCCAAAAAGAAATGGACGGCTATTTGGCGCACTACATCGGGCGCCCGTCACCGCTTTATTTCGCTGAGCGACTGACCGCACATTGCAGACAGACCTCCGGCCTTTCGGGCCGCGGCGCCAAAATCTACCTGAAGCGCGAAGAACTCAATCACACCGGCGCCCACAAGGTGAACAATGTGCTCGGCCAGATCCTGTTGGCGCAGCGCATGGGCAAGAAGCGCATCATCGCCGAGACCGGCGCGGGGATGCACGGTGTCGCAACCGCAACACTTTGCGCCCGTTTCGGACTCGAGTGCATCGTCTACATGGGCGCGGTCGACGTCGAGCGGCAGAAGCAGAATGTGTTTCGCATGCACATGCTCGGCGCCAAAGTCATACCGGTGCAGTCCGGCGCCAAGACGCTCAAGGACGCGATGAATGAAGCGCTGCGCGATTGGGTGACTAACGTCGATTCGACCTTCTATTGCATCGGCACCGTTGCCGGTCCGCACCCGTACCCGATGATGGTGCGCGATTTTCAATCCATTATCGGCCGCGAGACGCGTGAGCAGATGCTGTCCGCCGAAGGCCGGCTGCCGGACTCGCTTGTCGCCTGCATCGGCGGCGGTTCCAACGCCATGGGCCTGTTCCATCCGTTCCTCGATGATCGGCAAATCGAGATTTATGGCGTTGAGGCAGCGGGTCACGGCCTCAACAGCGGCCAACACGCGGCATCGATCGCCGGCGGACGCCCGGGCGTGCTGCACGGCAACCGCACTTATTTGCTGATGAACGACGACGGCCAGATCAACGAGGCGCATTCGATTTCGGCCGGGCTCGATTATCCGGGCGTCGGCCCTGAGCACGCTTGGCTCAACGACCTCGGCCGCGTCACGTTCCTGTCGGCCACCGACGACGAGGCGCTCAGCGCTTTTCAACTCCTGTCGAAGCTCGAAGGCATCATTCCGGCGCTCGAGCCCGCGCACGCCATCGCCAAAGTGCTCGATCTGGCGCCGCGTAAATCCGAAGATCACCTGATGGTGGTTAATCTCTCCGGCCGCGGCGACAAAGACCTCGATTCTGTCGCGCGGCACCTGCAAGAAAAAGTGCAATGACTACGCGCATCGATCGCCGTTTCGCCGCTTTGCAACGGGACGGGCGCGCGGCGCTCGTCACCTTCGTGATGGCCGGCGACCCGGACTACGATACCGCGCTGGCGATCCTCAAGGCGCTGCCCGCCGCCGGCGCCGACGTGATCGAACTCGGCATGCCCTTTACCGATCCGATGGCAGATGGGCCGGCGATTCAGGCCGCCGGTTTGCGCGCGCTTGCATCCGGCCAGAACATGAAGCGGACCCTTGCTTTGGTGCGTGAATTCCGGCGCGGCGACGAGGCGACCCCGGTCGTCCTCATGGGCTACTACAACCCCATCTACGTTTACGGCGTCGATCCGTTTTTGGCGGATGCTCAAAGCGCCGGCGTTGACGGGCTGATTGTTGTTGATCTCCCGCCGGAGGAGGACACGGAATTGTGCCTCCCGGCGCTCAAGGCTGGTTTCAATTTCATCCGGCTGGCTACGCCGACGACCGATGACAAACGCCTGCCGACAGTGCTCGCGAACACGTCGGGTTTTGTCTATTACGTGTCAATTACCGGTATTACCGGCGCGGCGGCGCCGGACCCAGGCAACGTCGCGCAAGCGGTCGCACGCATCAAGCGCCACACCAGGTTGCCTGTGTGTGTTGGTTTTGGCGTCCGCACGGCGGAGCAGGCGACGGCGATTGCGGAGGGCGCCGACGGCGTTGTGGTCGGCTCCGCGCTGGTGGAGGCGGTGCGCTCGAGCCTGAGCCACGACGGCAAGCCGACCCCGAAAACATCATCGGCCGTCGCTGATCTTGTCCGCGCGCTGGCAGCCGGCGTGCGGGGCGCGCGCCGGGTTGCGGCTGGCGCTGACGGCTAGATCAGCGTTTCATCGCTGCAACTTGTCCAACTTGATTGGCAGATCGCGGACGCGTTTGCGGGCGGCGTGATAGAAGACGCTGGGAGGCGCACTCGGCCCGTTCTTGACGGTCCTGATCACACGTTGGTTTGTATCCCGCTGACAAGGCGTTGAATTTCGTTGTCCGGCGCCACACATATCCACACCAAGCTGGAGGGAATGCGTCATGGCTCGCGATATGGTTCGCGATTGGATGTGGTCGGAAGCGTGTGAGATGCTCTCGCGCGCCGACCGGATGCATCGCGAGTTGTTCCGGCCGGCGGGCGCCCAGGCGCGGCAAGCGGCTTGGGAGCCGCCGGTCGACATTTTGGAGACCGACTTTGAAGTTCTGGCGCTCGTGGCCCTGCCGGGCGTTGACGCCGAAAAGGTGGAGGCGGTGATCGAAGACGGCGATCTGGTTATCTCCGGAACGCGCACTTATCCGGCCGCCCTGCGTACCGCGGCGATTCACCGACTGGAACTGCCGCAAGGCCGCTTTTACCGGCGGCTGCGGCTGCCGGCAGGCCGCTACAGTGCGGTCCGTCGCGCCATTGCCGATGGCTGCCTGGTGATCACCTTGCAGAAAGCGGGGGTGAACCGTGGCTGAAGTTGAGATGCTCGCAAAAACCAATTCAACCGAAGGCGCCGGCACTATGCCGCCATTGCCGGCCGACGCACTCATCATCGTGCCGGTGCGCAATACCGTGCTGTTCCCCGGCTTGGTGCTGCCGATCACGGTCGGCCGCGCGAAGTCGATTGCCGCGGCGCAACAGGCGGTCCGCGATCAGCGCCAGGTCGGCATTCTCCTGCAGCGTGACGCCGAGGTGGCCGATCCGGCACCCGTCGACATGCACCGCATGGGCACGGTCGCCAATATCGTGCGCTACATCACCGCGCCGGACGGTTCGCATCACCTGGTTTGCCAGGGTGAACAGCGATTTCAAGTTGTTGAGTATCTCAGCGGCTGGCCGTTCCTTGTCGCGCGCGTGGCGCAAATCGCCGAACCGGACACGCGCACACCTGAAGTCGAGGCGCGTTTCGTCAATCTGAAGGCGCAAACGCTGGAAGCGATCCAGTTGCTGCCGCAGACACCGCCCGAACTGCTCGCGGCTGTGCAGTCGATCGAAGGGCCATCTGCGCTCGCTGATCTCGCCATCGCTTACATGGACGTGAAGCCGGAAGAGAAGCAGGAAATCCTCGAGACGGTCGATATCTCGGCGCGCATGGACAAGGTGCTGCGGCTGTTGTCGCATCGCATCGAGGTCCTGCGCCTGTCGCAGGAAATCGGACGGCAGACCAAGACCGCGCTCGACGAACGTCAGCGCGAGGCGCTGCTGCGCGAGCAGATGGCGGCGATCCAGCGTCAGCTCGGTGAAGGCGAGGAGGGCAAGGCCGCCGAAATGGCCGAGCTCGATAAGGCCATCACCAACGCCAAAATGCCGAAGGAGGTCGAGGAGCAGGCCCGCAAGGAATTGCGCCGGCTGCAACGCATGCCGGAGGCGGCGGGCGAATACGGCATGGTGCGCACTTATCTCGATTGGCTGATCGAACTGCCCTGGGCTTTGCCGGAAGAGAAACCAATCGATATTGCCGAGGCGCGGCGCATCCTCGACGAGGACCACTACGACCTCGACAAGATCAAGCGGCGGATCATCGAGTATCTCGCGGTGCGCAAGCTCGCGCCGCAAGGCAAGGCGCCGATCCTGTGCTTCGTCGGTCCGCCCGGCGTCGGCAAAACTTCGCTTGGCCAATCGATCGCGCGCGCGATGGATCGGAAATTCGTGCGCGTCAGCCTCGGCGGCGTTCACGATGAGGCCGAAATCCGCGGCCATCGGCGCACCTATATCGGCGCGCTGCCGGGCAACATCATTCAGGCGATCCGCAAGACCGGCACGCGCAATTGCGTGATGATGCTCGACGAGATCGACAAGCTCGGCGCCGGCATCCAGGGCGATCCGGGCGCGGCCTTGCTCGAAGTGCTGGACCCGGAGCAGAACAACACGTTCCGCGACAATTATCTCGCGGTGCCGTTTGATCTGAGCCGCGTGGTGTTCATCACCACCGCCAACATGCTGGACACGGTCCCGGGGCCGCTGCGCGACCGCATGGAGATCATCAGCCTTGCCGGCTATACCGCCGACGAGAAGCTGCAGATCGCCGATCGCTATCTGGTCAAGCGCCAGATGGAAGCGAACGGGCTCAAGCCGGGCCAGGTCGAGATCGGCGATGATGTCCTGCGCGATATTATTCAGAACTACACCCGTGAAGCGGGCGTGCGCAGCCTGGAGAGGCTCGTTGGCCAAACGCTTGCGAAACGCCGCGGTGCGGATTGCCGAAGGGCAGAGCGGCCCGATCAAGATCAGGCGTGAGGATCTGGTCGCCATTCTCGGCGCGCCGAAGTTCGAAAGCGAAATGGCGATGCGCACCAGCGTGCCTGGCGTGGCAACGGGGCTCGCGTGGACTCCGGTCGGCGGCGATATCCTGTTCGTCGAGGCGACGCGCGTTCCCGGCTCCGGCCGGCTGATCCTGACCGGCCAGCTTGGCGACGTGATGAAGGAAAGCGCCCAGGCCGCGCTGTCCATCGTCAAGAACCGCGCCGCAGCGCTGGGCATCGACGCGAGCCGCTTCGAAAAGAGCGACATCCACGTCCACGTGCCGGCGGGCGCGATCCCGAAGGATGGGCCAAGCGCGGGCGTCGCCATGTTCATGGCGCTGACCTCGTTGATGACGGACCGGACCATTCGCAGCGATACCGCGATGACCGGCGAGATCAGCTTGCGAGGTCTTGTGCTCCCGGTCGGCGGCATCAAGGAGAAGGTCCTTGCCGCACACGCAGCCGGGATCAAGCGGGTGATGCTGCCGGCGCGCAATCGCCGGGACTACGACGACATCCCCGAAATCGCGCGCAAGGAGATGGAGTTCGTCTGGCTCGAACGCGTTGAGGAGGCCGTAGCGGCAGCGCTCGAGCCGAAGAAGCCAGACGACGCTCCTGCCGCGGTCCCGCAATTGGCGGACGCCGAGGCGTGACTTGGGCCTCCCTCGGCCTCGGCGGGGGGAGGATCGGTATCCCCCCGGCCTATCGCTGTCCGGAGCGCTGGCGAACGATTTCCACCATGCGGTCGGCGGATGTGCCAGGCGGAAAGAAGCCAAGATATTCCCCCGATCGACCCATCAGATAGATAAAGCCGGTATGGTCGATCAGATAGACGCCGCCGTCCGGCGGTGAGTATTTGGCGTAGTAGGCCTTGTACGCATCCGCGACCGCTCGAATCTGAGCCGGTGTACCAGTCAGCCCGATCAGGCGAGGGTGAAACATCGGAACGTATTGAGCGAGCACGGTTGTCGTATCGCGCTCGGGGTCAACGGAGATGAAGAGGGGCTGCACGTCCACCCCTGCCGAACCGAGCTTGTCGACCGCGAGGCTGATTTGCAGCAAGTCGGTAGGGCAGACGTCCGGGCAGTAGGTGTAACCGAAATAAACCAGCAGCAGCTTGCCGCGGAAATCGGCCTCGGTGCGCTTCTTTCCCGTTTGATCGACCAGTTCAAACGGGCCGCCGACCGACCCGTGGGCCCACATCAGATCATCCATAAACCGGGCGGCCCGTGCCGGATCGGGTTCTTGCGCCAGCGCGCGGTCAACGGGAACCGCAGCGGCCAGCAGCGTGCCGGCCGCCAGTACGGAGCGCGCCAACCGTGAAAGCCGCGCCCGGGCGGGCTTCATGCTCCGAAGATCAATGATGCGCCGGTTGATCCGAGCAACAAGCGGTCCGGCGCTATTTCCTGCATGGCCTGGACGAAATTCTGACCACTGCAGTGCATCGGTACGACGACGTCGGGATCGAGCTCCTTGATCTCGGCGACAATGTGCCTGGTGTAATCCATCGGCGCCGGTCCGAGATGAAAGCCGCCGATCAAGGCGTGCAGCTTGTTTACCCCGGAGACTTCCTGTGCTTGCTTTACCGCATTGACGACGCCGCGATGGCTGCAGGACGAGATCACGACGAGGCCGCGATCCTTCACGTTAAAGACAGTGGCGTGTTCGTGATAGTGCTCGTCGGGAACGGTCTTCCCCAATAATTCGGCCGGGGCGTAATGGGAAGCGTCGCAGCCGAGCCCGTTGTTGATGCCGAACTGCTCAAGCGTGTTGGGAAGAATTTTTTCATCGGTCCGGCGCTTGATCTGCCCGGTGGTGAAGGCGTGCCCGGCGATGACGGTCGGGTTCTCGCACAGCACGACGCCGACTTTTCTGGCGGCAAGCGCGCCTCGGTCGAGATAGCCGAAATCGCTGAACTCGCCGGGCGTCCCCGTGGGAATCACCCGGTGACAAAAATTGTCTTCGCCGCCGGCATAGAGCTTGATGTCAGGCGGCAACGCGCCGCGATATTTGTCGAGAAACGCAATGAGGCCGCCGTAGTGATCGAAATGGCCGTGGCTCACGATCAGCGCGTCGATCTTTTTCGGATCCACTCCAAGTAGTTCGATGTTGTTGAGGAGAGCGTCCGGAGTGTACGCGTAGTCGACCATCAGCGTCCGTGTCTGGTCTGACTTCACGGATTCGAGAAGCAACGAAAGACCCCACTGCGAGTGCAGCTCCTTCGTGTAGTCTTTTGCACGCGGCGGCGGCAGCAACGACATGCCGTTGAACGTCGTGGACTTGAGGAAAATGTTGTGGGTGAGGTCGACAACGACCCGCACAGTGAGTTTGTCGACGATGGGGGCATCAATCGGCGCCGCAGCGGCGAACTCCACGCAGGAAAAGCCGCCGGCTGCCGCGCCCGCAAATGCCGCTGAAGCTTTCAGAAAATCGCGCCTTTTCATCGGATTCACCTATTGTCGAAACCGCGATTTCGTAAGACCAGCGAGCACTATACCAGATCGTCGAAGGGGTCGGCAGATCAAGACTTCATGATCACTCATCCGCGACGTTCGCGCGCAGCGTCCCGATGCTGCTAATTTCTACTTCAAGCACATCGCCGGCCGTCATCCACAGCGGCGGCTGGCGGCTGTGCCCGACGCCTTCGGGCGTCCCGGTGGCGATGATATCGCCGGCGGAAAGTGCGGTGAAGTCGGAGCAAAAGGCGATGATCTCCGGAATCGAATGGATCAGGAGGCCGGTCGATGACCGCTGCATCTCGACACCGTTAAGTCTGGTCGTCAACATCAGCTGGGCGGGGTCCGGAATTTCGTCCGTCGTGACAATCCATGGCCCGAGCGGCCCGGTGCCGGGGAAATTTTTGCCGGAAGTGACCGAGAATTTCTGATAGTCGCGCACGCTGCCATCGACAAAACAAGTGTAGCCGGCGACGTGGTCGAGCGCACGTTCGGCCTTGATGTGCCGGCCCGGCCGGCCGATGACGACGGCGAGTTCGCCCTCGAAATCGAAAGCGCGGGAAACAACCGGGCGGATCATCTCACCTTCATGGCCGACCAGCGTGTCGGCAAAACGGGCGAACATGCTCGGCGCTTTCGGCAATTCGCGTCCAGTCTCCGCGGCGTGGGCGCGATAATTGATGCCGGCGCAGAGGATTTTTTCGGGTCGTGGAATCACCGGCTGAAATATTATCTCCGTCAGCCTGCGATCGGGCTGCTCGCTTGTCGCCAAAGCGCGCATCTTCTCGATCGCACCCGCGGCAAGCGCGTCGCGCAATGTGGCGTGTCCGAGGCGCTCGTTCATCGTCACCACGCCATCGCCGCTCAGCGCGCCGAACAACGCCTTGCCGTCCGAAATGAAACTCAATAGCTTCATCGCCGATCTCCATTTTCGCGCCTTAAACCAGCGGTTGACGTCGACCGCGCTTACCGACGACATGATTGCGCAACAAAGAGCCTAGGAGGGATTTGCCCCGATGAACATCGATGTTGGCAGGAAGGCCATCGCCGAAGCGACCGAGAAACTCAAGAACTGGGGGCGCTGGGGCAAGGATGATCAAATCGGGACCCTCAACCACATCGCGCCAGAGGACATCGTCAGGGCCGCCGGATTAATCCGCGCCGGCAAGGTTTTCGCGCTGGGCATCCCGCTCGATCGCAACGGCCCGCAGACCGGCTTATTCGGTGGACGCTGGAATCCGATCCACACCATGCTGGCCACCGGCACCGACGCGGTCGCCGGGCGGCAGGACAAAGTGCCGGGCATCCGTTACGCCGACGATGCCATCAACATGCCTGTGCAATGCGCGACCCATTGGGATTCGCTCGGCCACATCTTCTACGAAGACAAGATGTACAACGGCTATGACGCGCGCGAGGTCGATTGCAACGGCCTCGGCAAACTCGGTATCGAGCACGCCAAGAGCAAGATGGTTGGCCGCGGCGTGCTGCTCGATATCGCCCGTTATCGCGGCGTACCCTGGCTCAAGGACGGGGATGCCATCTCCAACGACGAACTCGATAAATGCGCCAAGGACCAGAACGTCCAGATCGGGCGCGGTGACTTCGTCATCCTGCGCACCGGTCAAATGGAGCGATGCCTGCAGGAAAAGAATTGGGGCATGTATGCCGGCGGCGATGCGCCCGGCGTGAGATTCGAGAATTGCTATTGGTGCCAGGACAAGGAGATCGCCGCGATCTGCTCCGACACCTGGGGTGTTGAGGTGCGGCCCAACGAAACCAAGGAAGTCAATCAACCCTGGCATTGGGTCGTCATCCCGGCCATGGGGCTCACCATGGGCGAGATGTTCTATGTGAAAGAGCTGGCAGAGGATTGCGAGGCCGACGGCATCTACGAGTTTTTCTTCTGCGGCTCGCCGCTCATCATCACCGGCGGCACCGGCTCGCCGCTAAACCCGCAGGCGATCAAGTGACGCCGCAAGCGTCAGCCTAAGCGGACGAAAACGATTTCGGGATTTCGCGGTACAGTGTGGTTTAAAATAGCTTCTTCAACACTTGCGGATTGAGACAGCTCACCGGCGCCTTGCCCTCGATCAGCGCGATGGCGTTGTCCACCACAACGTTTGCCATGCCCTCGCGCAACGAAAGCACAGCGCTGCCGAGGTGCGGTGTCAGCACCACGTTGGGCATCGCGGTCAGCTCGGGCGACACCGATGGCTCGTGTTCGTAAACGTCCAGGGCTGCTCCCGCGATCTTCTTCTCTTTTAGCGCGCGAACGAGCGCCGCTTCGTCGATCACGGGCCCGCGCGACGTGTTGATCACAAACGCGGTTGGCTTCATCAGGGAGAATTCGCGGTCACTGATCAAATGCCGGGTGTCTGCAGTAAGCTGCGGATGCAGTGAAACAAAATCGGCCTCGCCGAGCAGATCATCAATGCTCCGATATTGAGCTTCGAACTTCTTCTCTTCATCCGCTGGCAGTCTTCGCGGATCGGCGTAGACGATTTTCATTTCAAAGCCGCGAGCGCGCCGGGCCATCGCCTGGCCAATGCGGCCGAAACCGACCAGGCCCAGTATCTTGCCGGTGACCGCTGCGCCGGCGAGATAATTGGATTGCGAGCCGGGATAGACTCCGGAACGGAACAGCCGGTCGCCCAGCGCGATGTTGCGTGCGACCGCGAGCAGCAGGCCAAAGCCGATGTCGGCCGTGGCGTCGGTGACGATCGCCGGAATGTTGGTGACCGGGATGCCCCGCATTGTGGCCGCGGCGAGGTCGATGCGATCCTGAGTGATATTCATCGACGACACGCCCTTGAGATCGGGATTCGCCGCAAGCACCTCGGCATCAACGGTGTCGTGCAAGAGCGAAATCAGGATGTCGCAACGCTTTACCGCTTCAATCAGCGTGGCCTTGTCGAGCACACGGCTTCCGTCCGGATTGACCTCGACGTCGGCAACCGCGCGCAGCCGCTTCAGCGCGCTCTCGGCGATCGGCTGCGTGACAAAAACACGGGGACGAGGCATCGCCGGGTCTATGTCGCCTTGATGGCGGCGTTCACCTTGGGCAGCACTTTCTCTGCCAGGAGCGTCATCGAGCGCTTCGCAAGCGCCGGATCTCGCCAGTCCTTTCCGGCGTAAAGCAGCGTGCCGAAGTCACCGACCCGCTCGCGGAACTTCAAGATTTCGTCCGCGACTTTGTCTGGCGAGCCAAAGATGATGAGGTCGTCGCAGATGCCGTCGAGCGTCACTTCGCTGTCCGGCTGATCGCGTCGCGTCTTGAACAATTCGATCCGGCCGCCTTTCTTCAGCTTGGTATAGAGCTGGCTGTAATAATAACGATAGGGGCCGTTTGGGTCGGTAGCGTACGCTTTCGCGGTCTTTTCATCGTCGGCGACGAATATGCTTTTGGCCACACGCCAGTTGGCGGGATCGGCTTTGCGGCCGGCGCGTGCGCAGCCCTCGACGTATTTCGGCCAGTGACTCTTGACCCAATCCGGCATCAAAAAATTTGCGGAAATCGGGTCCCACCCGCGCGCCGCCGCTTCGGTCACGCCTTTGGAGAATGGTGCCACGGCGGTCACGACGATCGGCGGATGCGGCTGCTGCAGCGGTTTCGGCAAAAAGCCCTGGCCGATCTCCGGCATCGCCTGCTTTTCGATCTTGATGTTCCAGTATTTGCCTTCGATGTTGTAAGGCGGCTCGCCCGCCCAGATCTTCAGCACCGTGTTGATTGCCTCGAGGAACATGGCGTTGCGGTCGGCCTCGAGATTGCCGAAGGCTTCGGCGTCCGACATAAGTCCGCCCGGGCTGATGCCGAAAATGAAACGGCCGTCGAGCATGTGGTCGAGCATCGCGATCTGCGAGGCGGTTGCGACCGGATGCGAGTTCGGCATGTTGATCGTGCCGGTGCCGAGCTTCATGGTCTTGCGTGCCGTCGATCAGGCTCGATATGAACATCGCGCAAGAGGTGATGTTTTCGGCGCGGTCGGTGGCGTGCTCGCCGACGTAACCCTCGACGAAGCCGAGCTGGTCGGCGAGGAGGAAGGCTTCGCGGTCCTCGCGGAGTGAGGTCCGCCAGTCCTTGCCTAGTGGATGGATCGGCATCGTGAAAAAACCGAGCTTCATGTTCGTTTTAGGCCCTTCCTGTGTTGTCACGCACTGCGTTTTGGCCGCGGTAGTCCCCTCGGCAGTCTTAGTATAGTTTGGCTTGAGACATCATGAGCGAAATCACACGACGAAACTTGGCACGCGGCGGCGCTTTGTCGTTGGCCGGTGTGCTGGCAGCGCCAGCGGTAGCACGGGCCGAGACGCGGCGCTGGCGCATGGTCACATCTTGGCCGAAACGATTGCCCGGTCCGGGCCTTTCGGCGGAACGCGTGGCCGCAAGCATCGGCGCGATGTCCGGCGGCCGCCTCGAAATCACAGTATCGGCCGCGGGCGAGATCGTGCCCGCTTTCGAAGTGCTCGATGCTGTTGGTTCAGGTGTCGCCGAGATGGGCCACACCGCGGCGTTCTACTGGCAGGGCAAGGAGCCCGCGGCGGCATTTTTCACCACGGTGCCGTTTGGGCTGCTGCCGAATGAGCACGTCGCCTGGGTTGATGCCGGCGGAGGCCAGGCGCTGTGGGACGAGCTTTATGCGCCGTTTGGGGTGAAGCCGTTCATGGGCGGCAATACCGGCGTCTGCATGGGGGGCTGGTTCCGTCGTGAGATCAGGAGCCGAGACGATATCCGCGGACTTAAAGTTCGTTCGCTCGGCCTGGGTGGCGAAGTCTATCGCCGGCTCGGCGCCATCCCGCAGACGACCTCGCCCGCGGAGATCCTGGTGGCGCTGCAATCGGGCGTCATTGATGGCGCCGAGTTTGTCGGGCCCGGCTCCGACGTTGCGCTTGGCCTCTATCGCTTCGCTCACTTTTACTACAGCCCGGGCTTTAACAAGCCGAACGGCACCGGCGAGTGCATCGTTTCACTAAAAGCATGGCAGTCGCTCGATGCCGAGTTGCAGACGATCGTCGCCCACGCCTGCGCGGCGGAAGCCGCCTTCGCACTGGCCGAGATGGAGCGGCTGAATATCGAAGCGCTCGTTACGCTCACCACACGCGACAACGCCCAACTGCGTACGTTTCCCGCCGATCTCATCACCGCCGCCCGCGGCATCGCGGCAGACATCCTCACCGAAGTTGCCGACAAGAGCGCTATGCGCGCGCAAGGTGCACGATTCCTATGTCGCGTTCCGGAGCAAAGTCGCCCCTTGGTCGCGCATTTCGCTGCAGGCGATTCTGGAGACTCGCCAGACGTGAGGGTGGACTCGGGCGGCGAACCGGTCGATCGCTAGAACGCGCCCGGAAAAACGCCGCCGTCCATCAGCAAATTTTGGCCGGTAATATAGCCGGCATGCGCCGAACAGAGAAACGCGCATGCAGCGCCGAATTCCTCGGGATTGCCGGCACGCCGCGCCGGAACGGTAGCGATGCGCTCGGCAAGTGCAGCATCCTCGGTGATGCCCTTGGCTTTGGCGGTGGTAGCAACATACGAGCGCAAGCGGTCGGTCGCGAATATGCCGGGCAAGATAAAATTGATGGTGACGTTTGAAGCGGCGACGGAGCGGGCGACGCCGGCCAGGAACGCTGTCAGCCCGGCGCGCGCCCCGGAAGAAAGATCAAGTCCGACCAGCGGCATTTTTACCGAGCCCGAGGTGATGTTGACGATGCGGCCGAACTTCTTGGCCACCATCGGATCGATCGCCTTCTGAATAAGCTCAATCGCCACGACCATGTTGGCGACGACGCCGTCGATCATCTTTTGCCGGTCGAGATCGCGGAAGTCGCGAAACGGCGGGCCGGCATTGTTGTTGATCAGAATATCCGGCTCGGGACAGGCTTCGAACAGCGCCTTCTGTCCGTCGGCGGTGGCGACGTCGCCCGCCACCGCCACAATCTTGGCGCCGGTCGCCTGGTGAAGCTCGGAGGCTGTTGAGGCGAGACGTTCGGGCTCGCGGCCATTGATCACGACCTCGCAGCCGGCTTCCGCCAGGGCTTTGGCGCAGGCGCGACCAAGGCCGCGGCTCGAGGCGCAGACGATGGCTTTGCGGCCCGCGATGCCGAGGTCCATGGTTAAAGCTCCCCCAGTGTTGTGGCGACTTGGCGCAGAGTCATCCGGCGCCCGATGGGCCTCAAGGCCACTTCACCACGGGCGGCATGGAAGACAAAATCGAGTCGACGTTGCCGCCGGTGCGCAGGCCAAAGACCGTGCCGCGATCGTAGAGCAAATTAAACTCGACATAGCGGCCGCGACGCACGAGTTGCTCTTCGCGCTCGGCGTCGGTCCAGGGCTTGGCGAAATTTCTCCGCACCAGCTCCGGGTAGATCGAGTGGAACGCGCGGCCGACTTCCTGTGTGAAGGCAAAATCGGCATCCCAGTCACCGGAATCGAGCCAATCGTAAAAGATGCCGCCGATGCCGCGCGCCTCGCCGCGATGTTTCAGAAAGAAATACTCATCGCACCACGTCTTGAATTTGTCGTAAGGCGCGACCGCAGCATGGGCGTCGCAGGCACCCTTCATGGCAGCGTGAAAAGCTGCAGTGTCGGGGTCGTCTTGGGTGCGCCGTTGATTGAGCACGGGCGTCAAGTCGGCGCCGCCGCCGAACCACGATTTTGTTGTGACGACGAACCGCGTGTTCATATGGACGGCTGGCACATGCGGGTTATGCATGTGTGCGATCAGTGAGATGCCGGTCGCAAAGAAACGCGGGTCGTCGGCGGCGCCGGGTATGTCTTTGCGAAATTCCGGAGCGAATTCGCCAAAGACCGTTGAGACGTGCACGCCGACTTTCTCGAACACGCGGCCCTTCATCATCGCCATGACGCCGCCGCCGCCCCGCGCACCGGTATGATCGGTGCGGTCCCAAGGTTTTCGGTCGAAACGTCCGGCGGCGCGATCAGAAAGTGGTGAGCCGGCGGGCAGGGCGTCTTCCAACTCTTCGAAGGAGCCTACGATGTCGGTCACGCAGGCTTTCAAACCAGGTGCGCGCCTGATTTTTGCGTGTTTCGGTAAGGTTCACGTCCATGGTCGACCCGCCATTGAACACCCGACGGCATTCACCGAACAACGCCAATCGCCTGGAAACGTTGTCCAGAATGTCACATTAGTGCGCGAATATATTGATCTGTCACCAACGATTGCCGAGAGCCACATGCGCAGCGGGAAAGCTCTTCGATTTAACCACGCGTCGCCGCTTCCTTAAAGGCGCGGCTGGTACCAGTTTGGCGCTTGCTAGCCGCGCCGGGTTTGTTGCGTCACGCTGCCGCGCAAAGCTGGGGCGCCGGCGATCCTTTCAGCCTTGGCGTTGCGGCCGGCGCGCCGCGGCCAGACGGATTTGTGCTGTGGACGCGGCTTGCGCCGGAGCCGCTTTCAGTCAATCCGGAAACGCCGGGCGGCATGCATGGCGGCGATGTCCCGGTCGGTTACGAGATCGCGACCGACCCCAACATGCGCGAAGTCGTGCGGCGCGGTGAAGCAACCGCCGAACGGGCCTTCGCCTACTCGGTGCATCTTGACGTCTGCCGGGCTGCAGCCTGGACGTTCATACTGGTATCGTTTCACGAACGGCGACGCCGCCAGCCGCGTCGGTCGTGCCGTTACCTTGCCGGCGCCCGGCACATCACTTGATAAGCTGCGCTTCGGCTTCGTCTCCTGCTCCAACTACGAGCACGGCTATTTTTCCGGCTACCGCCACCTCGCCGACGAGAGCCCGGAATTCGTGCTGTATCTTGGCGACTACATCTACGAATACATCGAAGAGAGGCGGCCGGTCGTGCGGCGCCATTCCGACGGCATCGAAGCGGCAACGCTGCCGACCTACCGCAATCGCTACGCGCAATACAAACTCGATCCGGACCTGCAACGCTTGCACGCCGAGGCGCCGGCTTTGGTCACCTGGGACGACCATGAGGTGCAGGACGATTACGCCGACAAGTGGGGAAAATTCTTCGACGATCCGGCACAGTTTCTCATCCGCCGTGCTGCGGCGTATCGGGCGTTTTATGAACACATGCCGGTGCGGCCGATCCTGTCGCGGCCCGAAGGACCGGTCATGCGGATCTATGATCGTTTCAGCTTCGGCGACCTCATCGACATATCGATGATTGACGGGCGGCAATATCGCTCGCGCGAAGCCTGTTATGCGCCGCCGAACAAGGGCGGCACGCACCTGGAATCCAATGAGAGTTGTACGGAGCGGCGTGACGCGGGCAGGACCATGCTCGGTTTTGCGCAGGAAGCGTGGCTTCACTCCAACCTGGCCCATTCCAAAGCGCGGTGGAATTTGATTGCGCAGGATGTGTTGATGGCCCAATTGGGCATCCGACAGGACGGCGGTTTTGGCTTCTCGACCGACGATTGGGACGGCTATCCCGCGAACCGCACCCGCCTTCTCAAACGCATTCACGAGAGCCAGGTGGCCAATCCGGTCGTGATCGGGGGTGACTCGCACTCGTTCTTCGCCAACGACTTGCGGCTTGATTTCGATGACCCGTCATCAGCAATTGTGGCGACCGAATTCGTTGGCACGTCGATCTCGTCTTATGGGCCGCCCTACGAACTCATCGCGAAGGCGCTGCCGGACAATCCGCATGTCCGTTTCTTTGAAAGCCGACGGCGCGGTTATGTGTGCGTCGATCTGGAGCGCGAACATATGCAAGTCCGTATGCAGGTGGTCTCCGACGCCGCCGATCCCAAGGCCGAAGTCGCGACGCTAAAGGCGTTCGCGGTCGAGTCCGGCCGTCCGGGCGTGGTGGCGGCCTAATATGCCGCCTCACTTGGCATCGACTTTCCGGCCAAATAGGCCCTTCTCAACGACAGGTATGGCAGGTCGCGCTTATTGGCCGGAGCGGACTTCGCGAGCTACGTCGTTGGGGATCCGGTAAGGCCGGTCTGTCTAAGCGCCTCACCGGCGGCCATGGCCGCAGCGATCGCGACATTGAGCGAGCGTAAACCCGGGCGGACGGGAATCACAACCCGCGCGTCAGCGGCAGCATGTACCTTTTCCGGCACCCCAGCCGATTCGCGGCCGAATAGCAGAACGTCGTCGGGGCTGTAGCTGTGGTCGAGGTAGGAGACCGATCCCGCTGTGGTAAAGAGCACGAGCCGACACCGCGCGTTGCGCCGCCAAGCTTCAAATTCGAGCCACGACCGATGCCGTGTGATTGTTACCGCGTCGAGATAGTCCATCCCGGCACGGCGGAAGGCCCGGTCGGTCGTTGGGAAGCCGGCAGGGCCGATGATGTGCGCCTCGATGCCGCAGCACGCACACAATCGCAAAATCGTGCCAGTGTTCTGCGGGATGTCTGGTTCGTATAGAGCGATGCGCATGTGCAAATTCGAACAACCTGCGATGGCGGTCTGCCGCCGATTCTACCAGTCCGGCCGGCCTAGGGGCTTCGGTAGCGGTCGGTCGCCACATTTAAGGAGTCTGCACCGGCAGACTTGCACTCTCGCGGTAAGGGTGCCAATAAAACGCCGCCGGAAAGGGTCGCCTCTGATCTCCCCCAGATCGGATGAGGCCAAACCTTTCGCCGCCGCACGGACCCCTCGGGGGCGGTTCGCAGCTCGGATGGAAAGCCGGCAAGACGAAGAGGTTGGGACGGTGACAACAATCTCCGCAGCGAAGCCTTCGCGGCGTGACATCGACCAATTCGTTTCATTGCCGCGATCCGGGCCCGTGACGCCGCGCGAAGATAATTCTTCAGACCATGCATAAGGTTCGACCATGAGCGCACATTCGGTCTACAAACCGCAACATCCCTTTATGCAGTGGCTGGAGCGGCGGCTGCCGATCGCGAGCCTCGTCTACTCCTCCTTTATCGTCTATCCGACGCCGCGAAATCTGAACTACTGGTGGACGTTCGGCGGCATCCTGACCTTCATGCTGGGCGCGCAAATGGTAACCGGCATCGTGCTGGCGATGCACTACACGCCCCACGTCGACTTCGCGTTCAATTCCGTCGAATCGATCATGCGCGACGTCAATTACGGGTGGCTGCTGCGCTACCTGCACGCCAACGGCGCGGCATTCTTCTTTGTCGCCGTTTACGCTCACATCGCGCGCGGCATGTATTACGGCTCCTACAAGGACCCGCGCGAGGTGTTGTGGATCCTCGGAGTCATCCTGTTTCTGCTGATGGTCGTCACCGGCTTCATGGGCTACGTGCTGCCGTGGGGACAGATGAGCTTTTGGGCGGCGACCGTTATCACCAATCTATTCTCGGCGATTCCCTGGGTCGGCGATCCGATCGTGACATGGCTGTGGGGCGGCTATGCTGTCGGCAATCCGACTTTGAACCGCTTCTATTCGCTGCACTACCTGTTGCCGTTCGTCATCGCCGGCGTGGTCGTCCTGCATGTGTGGGCGTTGCATATGGTCGGGCAGAACAACCCGACCGGCGTCGAGCCGAAGACCGAGAAGGATACGGTCGCGTTCACGCCCTACGCGACCATCAAGGATGGCTTCTTCATTGGCGTGTTCTGCCTGTTCTTCGCCTGGTTCGTTTTCTACATCCCCAATTATCTCGGCCATTCGGACAATTACATCCCGGCCAACCCCGGTCAGACGCCGACGCACATTGTGCCGGAATGGTACTACCTGCCATTCTACGCCATCCTGCGCGCAATCCCGAGCAAGCTCATCGGTGTCATCGCGCTGCTCGCCTCAATCGTGCTGCTGGCCTTCTTGCCTTGGCTCGATACCTCGCGGGTGCGGTCGGCAAATTATCGGCCGCTGTACCGGCAGTTCCTGATCGTTTTCTTCCTTGTGGTGGTCGGGCTCGGCTATCTTGGCTCGCAGCCACCCGAAGGTGGTTACGTGATCGCGGCTCGCATACTGACCGCCTATTATTTCATTTTCTTGCTGATCATCCTGCCGCTGCTCGGCTTGTTTGAGACGACGAAGCCTTTGCCGAACTCGATCTCGGAATCGGTGCTGCGCGAAGGGTCACCCGCCGGAGCATCGGCATCGGCCGGCAAGGTTTAGGGGGCAGGCCATGAATGCTTATCGCAGCGTCGCTATCGCCGTCACGCTCGCGGCTTTCACATTCCCGCTGAGCGCACACGTAGCGTTTGCTCAGGAGCAGGAGATACCTCCGAAGCAACGCTGGTCGTTCTCCGGGCCATTTGGCCTCTATGACACGCAGCAGCTGCAGCGCGGATTTAAGGTCTATCGCGAAGTCTGCTCCAATTGTCATAGTTTGAAGCTCTTGGCGTTCCGCAATCTTGCCGATTCCGGTGGCCCGGAATTTACCGACGCGCAGGCGGCGACGATCGCGGCCACTTTCCAGGTGAATGCCGGCCCGAATGACCAGGGCGAAATGTTCCAGCGGCCCGGCAAGATCGCGGACTATTTTCCGCCGCCATTCCCGAACGATCAGGCCGCCCGCAACGCCAATGGCGGCGCACTGCCGCCGGATATGTCCGTGCTCGCGAAGGCGCGCAGCGTCGAGCGCGGCTTCCCGTGGTTCATCTTTGATGCTTTCACGCAGTACCAGGAGGACGGCCCCGACTACATTGACGGCATCCTCAATGGTTACGAGGATCCGCCTGCCGGTTTCACGCTACCGCCGGGTGCGCAGTACAATAAATATTTTCCCGGGCACGCCATCGGGATGCCGAAGCCTCTGAGTGATGGACAGGTCGAATACACCGACGGAACGCCGACGACGGTAGAGCAATATGGCCGCGATATCTCTGCCTTCCTCATGTGGGCAGCGGAGCCGAAACTCGATGAGCGCAAGCGGCTCGGTTTCCAGGTATTCGTATTCCTGATTGTGCTGACCGGACTTCTCTATTTCACCAAGAAGAAGGTCTGGTACGAAGTACTGCACCATCCGGAACTGCTCGATCCGCGAGCCCCATCGGAATACCCGCGTACCTGAGCATTGCACGGCGGGCTTTCGGAGCATCCGCTTTCGCAGCGTGACCTGAACATTTAAGCGGGCATCTCGCTACAACCTGAGCGCTCAAGCTGAAATGCATCAAGGCGTGGCGAAAACGCCGGAAAGAAGCTACGATCGCTGCCCTTGAAGGAAGGGGAGCGACAACATGACTAAGTTCACGCGGCTTCTGCTGATCATCCCGGTGCTATCGGTTTTCACTGCGTCATCGCTGTCGGGGGCCTTGGCCGCCGATAAAAAGTCGACGTCTGGCGGCCAATCGAAGGGCGCCACCAATACGGGCGGAAAGAGCTCCGGCGGTAGCTCAAAAAGCGGCGGGCAGTCGGGCTCCCCGACCGACGCCGTGAACAACGCTGTCGGCGGCGCAGTCAACAACGCTGTCGGCGGCCTGTTGGGAGCGTTCGGGCCGAAGTGAAGTGTGCGTCGCCCGTGCTGGGGTGCATCCCCTCGGGCGTACAAGCGCAATTCCCGGAACACTGAACGGTAGCGGCGTTAGAACGACCAACGCCGAATCATCAGGAGGCCGCCATCGCCGACAAGTGCGGCGATGAGCGCCGAGGTTCGGTTTTGCTGCAAGGTATCGGTGGCTGGCCGCGTGTCGCTTGTGTGCTACAGGAAGGCGGGCAGGCGAGACGAGGCGTCGACCATGACCACTGTGGCGTTGGACAATGACCTGAAGTCGGCGATCCGGAGCATCCCGGATTATCCCAAACCGGGCATCATGTTTCGCGACATCACCACGTTGCTTGGCGATGCGCGGGCTTTCCGGCGCGCCGTCGATGAACTGGTGCATCCTTGGGCGGGTGGCAAGATCGACAAAGTCGCGGGCATCGAGGCCCGCGGCTTTATTCTCGGCGGCGCCGTCGCCCATCAGGTTTCCGCAGGCTTCGTGCCGATCCGCAAAAAGGGCAAGCTGCCGTTCAAGCGGGTAACCATCGGCTATTCGCTCGAATACGGTATCGATGAGATGGAGATCCACGAGGACGCGGTGATCAAGGGCGAGCGTGTCATCCTGGTTGACGATCTCGTCGCTACCGGCGGCACGGCCGAGGCCGCATGTAAGCTCCTCATGCAAATGGGCGCTGAAGTGCTGGCGGCGTGCTTTATCATTGACCTTCCCGACCTAGGCGGCGCCGCAAAAATCAGGAAGCTCGGCGTGCCGGTACGCACGCTTGTCAGCTTCGAGGGGCATTAGGGCGCGGTTCGATCTTCCGGCGTTGTTATGCCTTGCGCATCGCCGCGGCACTCCCCGCCAGCGATGAGGTGAGCCGGCCCATCAGCAGCCGCAATTCGAGTTCTCGAAACTCAGCAAAGATCTCGCTGACCCATTGATGGACTTCGGTCGGCCCACCGGGTTGCTCGGTCATGTAGGCGGCGAAAGAGAAACTCGGCCGGTCGATGACGCCGCGCACGATCGGAGAGAGGCGCGGGATACGGATAAAACCGCATTCCGCGCGAGTCCCCGGAAAGTCTTCCTTGGCGAACATCAGCGACACCGATTCATTGTGCACGGGCACGAAAGTCGCCGCCGATCGGCTGCGTAGCTCGGCATAACCGCGCACCGTTGCTGCCGCAGGATCGCTCACGAACAGCACGATCGGCTCAATCAATCGCCGCCGTGCTTCGCGAAGGAAGTCGATCTCCGCCATGATCGCGAAAAACGGATCGAAGGAGCTGTAGCCGAGATCGATAATCTTGGTGCTCGCCGTATCGGCGAGCAGCCGGTCGAACAGCTCCATCTGGCCGCGTGTGCTGACGATATCGACCGGCCAGACCAGCTTTGGAAAGCGGCTCGCGAGTGCCTGCTCGCGCGGATTGAGGTCATATCCCACCAGCGGCCGGCCACGGGCGCGGAAAAACTCGATCATGAGCCGGGCGATCAGCGTCTTGCCCGTTCGCGGACGCGGCGACGCAACGATGTACAGCGGTGCCGGCTGCATTCTATGCCTCGCCGCGTGGCCGCTGCGGTCGAGGCCGGCGTGCGGTCCGTTCAGGAGCGGCTGACGACTTGAACCCGCGGGCTGTTCGCCGGCGCCGCGCCACCCGTGGCGACGATGTCATTGAGCTTGATGCGATCATACTCGGCCCAGACGTTGCCGAGCCAATGCCGGACATAGCCACGCAACACAAACGAATAATTGGCAGGTTCGCCCTTGAGGCCCTTGTTGGCGACGAAGGTCAGGAACGGAACCGACGCAAGTTCCACCTGCTCGTAGGCCATTTCGTTGAGCTTGGGGATCGTGATCTCGACGGCATCCTTGAATTTCTTGAAATAGGAGGCGTGCGTAGCCTGGTCCCACTCGAAGAAGCTGGTGTTGTTGATAAAGTTCTTGACCAGAAAATATTTGCTGTCGCCGACGAAGGTGGAGGTGTCTTCGATCTCGTTCAGCGACGCAATCGAAGAGCCGAGAATGTGGAATACGACAAACGTCAACTGCCCCTTCTTCACCGCGTCTAGAAAACCGATATCGCGCAGCGCACGCAGTGTTGGCGACAACAGGCCGGCGCGCACGTCAAGGACCGTTACGCTCGAATCAGTGTTCGACAGCGTATCGAAAATACGCATCTGATCGGAGACCGACGTAACGTCGACGATATCGCTGTTATCCGGATGAAAGCGCTTCAGGGTGCCTTTGGGCGATTCGGTATCGAAAGCGCGCGTCGGGATATGGTGGGCGGTGAAATAGTCGAGCAGCGTGCGTGAGACGGTGGTCTTGCCGACGCCTCCCTTGTCCGCCCCTACTACGATCACCGTTGGCTTTGCCATAGTCGATCCTTCACAGGCGCCCAGCCGCCGTAAGACTCGATGGGTCCGGCTTTCGGGAAGACTGCGGCTTAATGGAGCGCGTCACGCATTGTCCCCTCAAAAAGATTCTACACACCCCGTTTACGGTTTGGAAGCCTCAAGATGGATCACACGCATTCCAGCCTTGTAAAACGAGTGATTTGCCATCCGATATGGTTAATTGTGACCGCATTGAGACTAGGGCCTCTCGCGTGGTCCCCAAGGCCCGGAGGGAGCGCTCGTTTCAGCCGCCGGGCTGTCGTTCGCTGACGTGCCCCAAGGGCCGCCAGACGGTGAGGGTGACGCGTCCCACGGGCCGGGGGACGCCGGCTGTTCTGCGATCGTTTGCGTTTCCTGTGCCGGCAACGCCAGCGGCCCGGGATCGTGTCCGCCGGCGAATTTGATCAAAGCCGCGACCCGGCTGTCGACCGAAGGATGTGTGTCAAACAGGTCGCCAAATCCTTCGCGCGGACTATCGATGCACATTTCCATGACTGCGGAAGTGGCGCGCGGCAGTTCGCTATGATTCTCGATCTTGCGCAGCGCCGAGATCATCGCGTCGGGATTCTTGGTCAGCTCGACCGATCCGGCATCCGCCAGGTATTCGCGTGAGCGCGACAGCGCCAAGCGAATGACGAACGAAAGCAAATAAGCGACGACGATGAACACTATGGCGATCAGGATCGCGAGACTGGCGCCGCCGCCCCTGCGGTCATCGGATGATCGCGAGCCGCGGAACCCGCCGTAGAACCACAGCCGGAAGAATAATTCTGCGAAGAACGAAATGCCGCCGGCAATGATAACGGCGATGACCATCATACGAACGTCGCCGTTACGAATGTGCGTCAGCTCATGGCCAAGCACAAATTCGACTTCGGCATCGTCGAGTCTGGCAAGCAGCCCCGACGTTATGGTGACCGAATATTGTTTCTGATTCATCCCGGTGGCGAAGGCATTGAGTGCGTCGGAATCCATGACCTTGAGTTTGGGCATGGGAATGCCGCGCGAGATGCAAAGATTTTCCAGGATGTTGTAAAGCCGCGGCTGTTCCGCGCGGGTGATCTCGCGGCCACCGGTCATGGCGTCGATCATGTTCTGATGGAAGTAATAAGCAATCACGATCCACAATGCCGTGCCGATCGTCGCCACGCGGCGCCGCGCCGATAAGGTCGCGCAAGGCGCGCTGCATCAGCGTATTGATGTCGGCGTCGACCGACAACGCCTCCGCAGTCAAGGCGCCGGCATAGACCATCAGGTAGACAAGCAAGAACAGCCCGATGAGGAGCGCGATCGAACGCCGCCGGTTCGACTGGATGTGGCTATACAGACCGTATGCGGCCATGGCCGATTGTCTAATGCGCGGGTGTTTCTAGAATTTCACCTGCGGCGCCTCGCCTAAGGTCTTGCGCTCTTCGCCGAGGTCGAAGAAGTCCTTGGACGAAAAGCCGAGAGCCGCAGCGAACAGGGCAGCAGGAAACCTCTGAATGCCGGTATTGTATTCCTGCACCGCATTGTTGAAGAAGCGCCGCGCGGCGGCGATCTTGTTCTCGATGTCGGTCAGTTCCGCCTGCAGTGCCTGGAAATTTGTGTTGGCCTTGAGGTCGGGATAGGCCTCGGAGAGGGCGAAGAGCTGGCGTAACGCGCCCGAGAGCATGTTCTCGGCGGCCGCTTGCTGGGCCGGACCTTGGGCGGCCACCGCAACATTGCGTGCCTTCACCACCTCATCGAGCGTGCCGCGTTCATGGGCCGCATAGCCCTTAACGGTTTCGACCAGATTGGGAATGAGGTCATGCCGCTGGCGCAATTGCACGTCGACGTCGGCAAAGGCCTGGTTCACACGCTGCCGCATGCTGACGAGGCCGTTGTAGATCGAGATCACCCAGACGACGAGGACGACGATCACGGCAAGCACGATTAATGTTGAGGTACTCATCGGCGAAAATCCTCCGGCATATGGCTGGCAAGAAAATAACTTCGGCGGACGCAAAAAAGGCACGTCACGGCAGCTTCAGGCGCAAGGATACGCAATTCCACGCGTATCCTCCTTTTAAAATAGGATAGCTCGATCGAGACTGTTAAGGTTAGCTGATCGATGAATATCGCTCGCTCCGCCTGCGTCGGCTAGGGAATTGGCTGACAAAAAGGGCGAGCGTGATGCCGAAGCCTCTTGGTTTCCTTTCTTCCGACCGCGCGCAAGGCAACGCCATCCTGGAGCAAATTCGCAATCTCGAGGCCGTGCCGCGTGACAATACGGGCACGAATGCCGATGACGAGTTCAGTGTGATTGCGGCGGCCGATCGTGACCAGCTTGCGCGTGATATCGCCGCGATCGAGCGCGCGAGCGCTGCGCTGCGCCGTGCGGAGCCCGCGTTGCAATCGTGGACAGAACCGCCCGCAGCGGCTTCGCAGAGCGCGCGCCCGATCTGGCTGCTTATCGGAGCGCTGTGGATTTCGACGGCGCTTGTCACTTTCGGCGCGGTCTACGCCATTTCCGCGCTGGTAGGCTGATCGCACAACGCTGGTCTTCCTGGCGCGTGCCCGACCGCAACTACTAATACGCGTTTCGATAGGCCGTGGATGACAGAACCGTCCGGGCCATGATCTTCAAATCAAGCCACAGCGACCAATTGTCGATATAAAAGAGATCATAGGTGACCCGATTGCGCATTTTCTCTTCGGTATCGGTCTCGCCGCGGTAGCCGTGAATCTGCGCCCAGCCGGTAATTCCGGGCTTGACGTTGCTCCGGCGCGCATAAAGCGAAATGCGGCGTTGATATTCCTGGTCAATCGGCAGCGGGTGCGGGCGCGGGCCGACAAGGCTCATGTCGCCGGTGAGTACGTTGAAAAGCTGTGGTATCTCGTCGATGTTCCAGCGCCGTAACCAGCGGCCAATCCGGGTAAGCCGCGGATCGTCGCGCGTCGCCTGGCGGCCGCCGTCATCGAGCGTGCGCATGGTGCGAAACTTGATGATCGGAAACGGCTGCTGATTGAAGCCATAGCGGCGTTGGACGAAAAAGATCGGTCCCGGACTATCGAGCGCTGATCAGAACAGCGACAAGCACAAGGAGCGGCGTGGCCACGATGAGCGCTGCCGCGGCGAAAACAAGATCGAACATTCGCTTCTGCAGGATCTCGAAGCGCGACAGCGGCCGGCGCGTGAGCTGCAGCGTAGTGACCGGTCCGAGCGTGGACAGTCTGGCGTCGTCGAACTTATGCAGGACCTCTTCAGGGCCGAGATGAAGTTCGACCGGAAGCGCGTGGAAGGTTTCGGCGCAGCGTTCGATGGTTGCGGTCGCAGACCACGGCAGCAGCACGAAGACCGCATCGGGCGCAACGCCGCGGACGCTGGCAATCGCCTCGGCAAGATCGCGATCGAGCATGGCGCGGCGCACCTCTGCGGATGCGCTTGCGGTCACCGGCGTCAAAAATCGGCACCCGACGATGTTGATGCCAAGCGCCCACGGCTCGTAACGGTTGATGAAGGCGCCGACATGCTCGCCGGTGCCGATCAGAAATATGCGCTGAGCCGATAGAAGCCCTGCAGCGCGCGCCACCGTGCTGACGCGCACGATGATGTAACGCTGCACGATCAATGCGGCGAGCGTGGCGACATAAAACAGGACCATCCAGCCGCGCGAATATTCGACGCTGATCTGAGCGAGAAAGCCAAGCCCGAGCAGGCAAATGAGCGTCACGTTCCACAATTGGATCGTGCGCCGGGCATGCCGTTTGAAGGAAAAGAAATTCGGCAGCCGGTATTCGCGGCGAAACAGGTTGGAGATGGCGAAAATGCTCGCCGCCAGAACGCCGACCTGAACAAAGGATGGAAGATCGCCCGGATAGCCGAAGGCGACGAGGTGATAGGGAACGCCGGTTATGCACGACATCGCGACGATCAGGGCGACGTCGGCCAAGAAGATCGCGACGGAAAACGTGCCGCGGGAAAGCACCGCCCAGGCGCGCAAAAATGCGCTGGTCTGCGGTGGTGATGCCAGCGTGTAGCTTTGGTGCGTGTTCATGTTTTTGCGAAATGCATGTCCGCCGCATGCCCCGAAATGGGACAGCGGCGCGTAATCCAATCGTGACGTCGCCAAAACCGTGCCAGCGAAGGGACGCGCCTCTGGCCCCAAGTCATTGGCGTGTTAAGACTAACGCGCCGGCGCATCGCCGGTGATGCCGGAGGAGCAGCATGAAGGGCAAGGTCGCACTCGAAGAACATTTCGCCATCCCGGAGACGCTCGCCGATTCCCGCGGCTATTTTCCCGACCAGGTCTGGGAAGAGGTGAAAGCCCGTGTGCTCGATCTGCACGACCGGCGACTGGCGCTGATGGACGAATTCGGCATCGAAACCACGCTGTTGTCGCTCAACGCGCCGGCGGTGCAGGCCATCCCCGACCCGGCGAAGGCCGATGAAATTGCGCGGCGATCCAACGATTATCTCGCCGAGCAGGTGCGCAAGCGGCCAGACCGCTTTCAGGGCCTGGCTGCGCTGGCGATGCAGGACCCGGATCGGGCGACGCGAGAACTCGAACGCTGTGTGAAGGAACTTGGTTTTCGAGGCGCTCTGGTCAACGGCTTTTCGCAAGTCGATGACGCCGACACGGCGGTCTATTACGACCTGCCGCAATTCCGGCCGTTCTGGGCGATGATGGAGCGCCTGGACGTGCCGTTTTATCTGCACCCGCGCAATCCGCTGCCGCGTGACTCTAAAATCTACGAGGGTCATCCGTGGCTGCTCGGCCCGATCTGGGCGTTCGCGCAGGAGACGGCGGTTCACGCGCTTCGGCTGATGGGTTCAGGCCTGTTCGATGCGCATCCGGGCTTGCAGATCATCCTCGGCCATATGGGCGAGAACCTGCCGTTCGCGCTGTGGCGCGTTGACAACGCCAACGGCTGGATCCCAGACCGAAACAAATATCCGGCAAAGAAGCCGATCCGCGAATATTTCCGCGAAAATTTCTATGTCACGACGTCGGGAAATTTCCACACGCCGGCATTGCTCAACGCCATGCTCGAAGTCGGCGCCGACCGGATCATGTTCTCGACCGACTGGCCGTTCGAAAACATCGACCACGCCGCGAACTGGTTCGATGCTTGCCCGATCAGCGAGAACGACCGTCTCAAGATCGGACGCACCAACGCGCGGCGGCTGTTCAAGCTGGGTAATGCATGACGGCCAGCGCTGGATATTGATCAGCTCGCTTCCCGCAGCTTCACGGCGCCCTCAAGATCGACTGATACGAGCTGGGAGACGCCGCGCTCGGCCATGGTGACGCCGTAGAGGCGGTTCATGCGCGCCATGGTGATCGGATTGTGGGTGATGATGATGAAGCGCGTGTCGGTCGCGCGCGTCATCTCGTCGAGCAGATCGCAGAAGCGCTCGACATTGTAATCGTCGAGCGGCGCATCGACCTCGTCGAGCACGCAGATCGGCGCGGGGTTGGTGAGGAAGACGGCGAAGATGAGAGCGAGCGCCGTGAGCGCCTGCTCGCCGCCGGAGAGTAGCGACAGCGTCACCGGTTTCTTGCCCGGCGGCTTCGCCATGATCTCAAGGCCGGCTTCCAGCGGATCTTCGCTCTCGATCAGCTGCAGTTCGGCGTTGCCGCCGCCGAACAGTTCCGCAAACAGCTTCTTGAAGTGCTCGTTGACGATCGTGAACGATGCGAGCAGCCGCTCGCGGGCCTCGTGATTGAGGCTGTGGATGCCTTGCCGCAGCCGCCTGATCGCCTCGACCAGATCGTCACGTTCGGCAATGAGCTTGTCGTGCTGCGCTTCGACTTCCCGCAATTCCTGCTCCGCAAGCAAGTTCACCGAGCCGAGGCGCTCGCGCTCGCGGCGTATGCGTTCAAGCTTTTCTTCGACTTCGCTGATCGCCGGCAAATCGGCGTCGGCTTTGATTTCGGCGAGCTCCGCCGCTCCAGCCGGTTCGACGTCGAGAAGGTCGCGGATTTCATGTTCGACGTCGGCGAGCCGGCGCTGGGCGCCATCGCGTCGTTCCTCGGCCCGTGCGGCTTCGGCACGTGCTTCGCCAACTGCCTCAAGCGCGGCGCGCGCGGCCTTATCGGCGGCGGCAAGGTCCGTTTCAGCCTCCGCCAGCCGGTCGGCGGCGCTCCGGCGTGCCGTCGTGGCCGTCTCGATCTCGCCGATCAAGGCTTGACGCTGCTCGGCAAATTTCTGCGGCGCATCATTCAGCTCGCCGCGCTCACGCGTGGCTTCTGAGGTGCGCTCTTCGATCGTGGCGATCTGCGCCGCGGCTTTTTCCTTCCGCTGATTCCAGTCCGTCCGCTCGGTTGCGATCGCGTGCAACCGGCGATCGGCCAGCTCGGCATCGCGGGCGGTGGCCTGGGCCTCGACGCGTACTTCGGCAAGCGCTCCGCGATCCCTTGCGATCTCTTCGTTGACCTTGGCAAGTTGGGCTTCGAGGTGCGCGACGTCGGGCAGTTCGGCAAGCGCTTTCTGCGCGTCGCGGCACGCGGCCACGGCTTCGTCACGACCTGCACCGGTCCGTTGTTTGGCCTCGTTGAGCGCCGATATACGGGACGCGTTGCGGCTGATCTCGCGTTCGGCGGCGGCATGTTCTTCGCGCGCCGCATCGGTGGCATGCTGGGCCGCGCGCCATTGCGCGCGTGCTTCGGCCTCGGCCGCTGCCGCTGCGGCGCGCGCGGCTTCGGCCGCTTCGACCCGGCGCTGTTGGACCTCCACTTCGCCGCGCGCGGTCGCGAGTTCGCCTTCGATCGCCTGCAAGCGGCCACGTTCGGCGAGCCGCCGCGCTGCGCCAGTGGGCGCGTGTGCCGCGGCGGCAAAGCCATCCCAACGCCAAAAATCGCCCTCGCGCGAGACCAGGCGCTGGCCGGGTTTGAGTATCTGCCGCAAGGCGTACGCCTTCGCTGCGCTCGACGACGCCGATTTGTGCGAGGCGGCGGGCGAGTTCGGGCGGCGCCTGCACGAATTGCGACAGTGCCGCGACGCCATTCGGGCAAAGCGGGATCGGACGGATCGATCGCCGCGCCCGCCCAGCGCATCGGCGCAGACTGATCGAGTGGCGCATCGAGATCATCGCCGAGTGCGGCGCCGATCGCTTTTTCGTAGCCTTTGGTGACGGTCAGCGCATCCATCACCGGCGGCCAAAGATTCTTGCTTCTCGACGGCAAGCAGTTTGCCGATGGTTTTTGCTTCGGTTTCCAGCCGTTGCACACGGCGTTCCGCCGTATCAAGCGGTACGCGCGCGGCGTCGATGGTCTCTCTTGCGGTGTTATGGTTGACCTCCGCCTTCCGTGCAGCAGTCTCAGCCGCGGCCAGCGCAGTCTGTGCAATCGCAACCGCCTCTGCCAGCGCCGCCAAATCGGGCTGCCCGCTGTCGGTTGCCGCAAGACCAGAGTTGATGTTGGCGAGTTCGGCTTCCAATCGCGCGGCCCGCTGTTCGTGATCGCGCAAAGCGGTTTCGAGTTGATTGCGCCGGGCGGTCAGATCGGCGAGGGCGCCGGTCAGGTCGGCAAAAGACTTTTCAGACTCCGCCAGCGTCTCATCGGCGGCAGCAACGCGGCTATTCACACCGGTGAGCCGCTCGGCACTCGCCTGTGCCTCGGCCTTCAGGTGTTTCTCTTCGGTATCCAAGACGGTCGAGCGCGGTTGCTGCGTCGGCGGCAAGCGTGCGTTCGCGCTCGAGGTCGGCGGCGAACTGTTCCAGGCGGCGATCGAGTTCGCTGATCCGCTCCTTGGCGCGGGCTTCTTCGCGTTCCAGCCCATCGCGGGCGAGGAGCAGGCGTTGCAGCGCCGCCGCGGCTTTGGCTTCGGCTTCGCGCAGCGGAGGCAATGCCGGCCGCGACCTCCGCCTGGCGGGTTGTCGCGACTGTTTGCTCACCCGTGCGTGTGGCAACGATCCGAACCGCTTCATCTTTAGTTCGCTCGGCATCGGCGACTTCGGTTTGGGCCGCGGTCCAGCGCAGATGCAGCAGCAGCGCCTCGGTTCGGCGCACCTGTCCGGAAATATTGCGGTAGCGCACCGCCTGTCGCGCCTGGGTCTTGAGTGAAGCAAGTTGCGCCGCGAGTTGGCCGATCACATCCTCGGCGCGCGCCAGATTTTGTTCGGCGGCCCGCAGCCGCAGCTCCGCCTCGTGACGGCGCGCGTGCAGCCCGGAAATACCCGCTGCCTCTTCAAGAACGCGCCGCCGCTGATCGGGGCGCGCCTGGATGATTTCGCCGATACGCCCCTGATGGACCAAGGCCGGTGAGCGCGAGCCGGTCGAGGCATCGGCAAACAGCACGGTCACGTCGCGCGCACGAACCTCGCGGCCGTTGACGCGAAAGACCGAGCCTTGCTCGCGCATGATGCGCCGTGAGACTTCGAGAGTTTCGGTATCGTTGAAAGCCGCGGGCGCCTTGCGGTCGGTGTTGTCGACCAGGACGGACACCTCGGCGTGATTGCGCGCGGGACGCTCGGTATTGCCGGAGAAGATCACGTCGTCCATCTCGGACGCGCGCATCGCCTTATGCGAGGCCTCACCCATGACCCAGCGCACGGCTTCGACCAGATTGGACTTGCCGCAGCCGTTCGGCCCGACCACGCCGGTCAGCCCGGGTTCGATCTCAAGGTCTGTTGGTTCGACGAAGGACTTGAAGCCGATCAAGCGCAGCCGCGTGAGCTTCATTCGCGTTTTAAGTCCTTCTTGTTGCCCTGCTGCGGCCGAAAGGGGAATCGCTGACAACTCATGCCCTTAGCGCGGCATTGAGTCGAAGGGTGCCGCATCGGCGCGGAGAATGAATCGGCGCGCGCTGAAGCGCAACAGCCGCGCCGGGTTATCCAGATTTTCTCGTCCGCGCGGCCGCGGCCGGCCGAGCCTTGCGGAACCATGACAAACACCCGCGCCGGCGAAAAACCCTTATCCTTCCTTGAGATAGGGCTCGATTTCCTTGGCCATGGCGTCGATCGACTGATCGCCAACCAGCTTCTTGCCATTGACGAAAAAGGTCGGCGTGGAGTTGACCCCGAGCTTTTCGGCAGCGCGGTCGCGGACGTCCTGGATGCCGTCGAGCACCTGCTGATTCGCCAAGCACTTATCGAATGACTCCTGGGTAAAGCCGAATTGCTTGGCGATATCCATCAGCGGCGGTACCGGCTTTTGCACCATCCATTCCGACTGCTTCGCGAATAACGTCTCCACCACCGGCATGAATTTGTCCTTGCCGGCGCAGCGGGCCAGCATGAAACCAGCGGCAGCGAGCGCATCGAACGGAAATTCACGGAAGATGAAACGGACCTTTCCGGTATCGATGTAGCGTTTCTGCAATTCGGGAAAAGTCGCCGTCGAGAAATGCGCGCAGTGCGGACAGGTCATCGAAGCGTATTCGATGACCGTCACCGGTGCCTTTTCCGAGCCAAGAACGACGTCGCCGTCCGGTCCGGCTTTCGCCAAGTCCGCCTGGTCGATCTCGCCAGCTGCGTGGGCGTCGGATGGGCGTCCCAGAAGGGCGCCCGCGACGCCGGCGCCGGCCAATATGGAAGTCGTTGCAAAAACCTGGCGGCGGGTCAGCGTCACATTAAGCTCCTCAGTTCCAAGCGATGCGGAAGTCGTGACGTACGAATGTGGCACCACCGCGCCCTTCCGCCAAGGGCTTGGCAAGGGTTTGGACCAAGGGCTTGGCCAAGCCTTGGCACTGGGGGATTACCGTCGTTTGAGGGGCGCGGATGTGTTAGCGGCGCCTGACCGCCGCGCCGAGGCGTGCCAGCGCTTGCCGCAAATCCTCGTCCGCGACTTGCGGCATGCTGGCAGCGATACGTTCGGCCGCAACGGGATCGACCGCGCGGCCGGCCGGTGCATCGGCCGCCGCAGCGGCGCTTGCCGCAAGACGATCCGCTCAACCGCACGCCAGCCGAGGAAGCGGTTGACACGTTCGCAGATTACATTGGCCAGATGCTGGATCTCGATCGCCGCCGGTCCTTCGACCCGCAAAACGAGCGTGCCGGCCGGGCGCCCTAACGCCAATCCTTCCTGGCTGGTCAGGGACGGACCTGGAGCGGACACCGCGCGCGGCCACTGGATTTTAATCGGTTCGCTATGGGCTGCTACTTCGCCGCCGACGATTTCGGTCCAGCGCGTCACCAGCTCGGCCGAAGCAAAACCCTGTCGCGTGAAAGTCTCGCCGACGACCTTGCTCGAGGAGGTCGCGCAGCGGCTTTGCAAAAGAGCGGGAGGGCTTGTTCACAATGGGGTGCTCTGTCATCCCTCGGATCATGACGGTAGCAGTGAAGACCGCGGTGCGACAGCGTGCCAAGCGCCCCAACGCTGTTTCATTCCCGCAACCCACCGTCTTGCTCGCCTGGTACGACCGTCATCGCCGGAAATTGCCTTGGCGCGTGGCGCCGGGCGAGCGTGCCGATCCTTACCGGGTCTGGCTGTCCGAGATTATGTTGCAGCAGACGACGGTTGCTACCGTCACGCCCGTATTATGCCCGCTTTCTGGCCCGCTGGGGCGATGTGGGCGCGCTGGCGGCCGCGCCGCTCGACGACGTGCTTAAAGCCTGGGCCGGATTAGGCTACTACGCGCGCGCGCGTAACCTGCACGCCTGCGCGCGCGCCGTGGTGGACCGGCACGACGGAAAATTTCCCGCAAACGGAGGCGGCGTTGCGGGCCCTTCCGGGCATCGGCGCCTATACGGCCGCCGCCATTGCTGCAATTGCGTTTGACGCGGCAACGAGCCCCGTCGACGGAAATATCGAACGCGTGATTGCCAGGCTCTTTGCGGTCGCCGACCCGCTGCCTGGCGCAAAGGCCGAGCTGCGCCGGCTGGCGAGCGAACTCACACCGCAGCGGCGCGCTGGCGACTTCGCGCAGGCGATGATGGATCTCGGCGCCACGATCTGCACACCGAAGAAACCAGCCTGCGCTTTCTGCCCATGGCAGGATAGCTGCGCCGGCCATGCGCGTGGCGAAGCGGAAACTTTTCCGCGCCGAATACCCAAACGCGAAGGCGCGCTGCGCCGCGGCGCAGCTTTTGTCGCCTGCAGGGCCGACGGCTTCTTGCTGGTGCGCACCCGGCCGAAAGGGGCTTCTCGGCGGCATGACCGAGGTGCCGACGACTGAATGGACGCCTGATTTCGATGAAGCCGACGCAGCAGACCATGCACCGCGTTTTGGCTTGTCGAGGCAGCGAAACTTCGCCGCGTGGCGCCGGCTTCCCGGCACGGTGAGTCACGTCTTTACGCATTTCCCGCTCGAACTGAGCGTGTACGCTGCCGAGCTTCCGGCGGGTACCCCGGTGCCGGAAGGCATGCGCTGGGTCCCGATGGCTGACATCGCCGGAGAGGCGCTACCGAGTGTGATGCGCAAAGTCATCGCGCATGCACTTCGGTAGAATTGAAAACCCTCCAGCGCCAATCCGCTGACCAGCCGTCGCCAGCCGACGAATTGTGCGGTGCACATCGTCTTCATAAGGACTGCAACTTTTTGGGGCAGGGCTTGGTAAGTGCGTGCGGGTCCAGTGCTAGTATTCAAGCGGGAAGGATCGGTCGGATGGGGAAGCAACCATGAAGCGGCGTGATTTTCTCGGACTCGCAGGCGCTGCGCTAATCTCAGCTCCAAAAATATCGTTAGCCCAATCAACTTC
This sequence comes from uncultured Alphaproteobacteria bacterium, assembly GCA_963727325.1. Lineage (GTDB taxonomy): Bacteria > Pseudomonadota > Alphaproteobacteria > Rhizobiales > Xanthobacteraceae > BOG-931. The sequence continues at coordinate 102,959 of CAVSFV010000006.1, read as the reverse complement.
AGCAAAAAGACTTCGGATTGTTGTTGTGGCCAATCGTTATCACGAGGCAGACGGCCTTATGACAGCCGTTTGCAATCAGATGACGTATAACCCCTGCCTCAGCGTTCCGTACAATGTTGATTGGCCGGGCTCTCAAACGTTGATTGGCGTTGATTGGCCGCGCCCTCGTACAGACCCACGCCCAGACAGCCAAAAGCCGCGCTGCCTAATTGACGTAATCAAGGGCCCCTCGGGCAACGCCTTATCAGCGACCATGGAGATTTGGTGCATCGACGATCTAGCCGACACAAAAGCAGATAGCGGGAACAAGGCGACGGCTATGAAGAAAATCACCGACTACTCGCCTAGTGCGCCTGACGGGGTCGTCGCATTCGGTACCGCGGGATATCCGGGTCTTTCGTCCAACAATGGATGTGCCACGATTGGCGGAACGATCTTCATTCACGATGCCGCGAAAGACGTGCCCGGGCTCCAAGGCGGCAGCTGGTCCTGGTCCCATAACATGGGCGTTCTCATTCCGAGCACGACGCCCACATCGTTCTTCACAAGCGTAGCCGCCGATCCAAAAACCCTGGGCGCTATCAATAATGAAATGATTGCGCCTCAAATTCATCCCGCGAGCGTACTGCAGCTTTTCATCGCAGCCGACGCAGTGGGCATCAGCTCAGTAAACATTCCGACGCCACCGCCCAATAGTCCCCCTACGCCGTACTGTGACATTGATTCCAAAGCAATCGCTTTAGCCCAGCAGGCTGGAGCCACAAATATAACCTCGGTTGAGACGACGCACGGGGTCATTCGATCTGTATGGGACAAAGCGCCATTCATCTATGTCACGGCTATCCCAAACCGCGTTTGTCACTTTTCTGATGAAGCTTCCCAGAATTACGCTCAGGAATTTCCCTCTTCGCACAACGCGGGCATCGCGCTAAAGTACGTAATTCCGTATTTTGTTAGTTCTATCGCGACGTGACTTCGCCGAGTTGGCTTGAGAACGCATTAATGTGCATCAACTTGATCGTAATCCGGAATGCTGCACTTGCTCACGTCAGCGAATGCCACTTCGCGTTGTTTCGCTGCGGCGCGATCATTCGGTCGCTTTCTGATTGACGCGGATGTCGGACCATACGTCGCATTGATACGTGGCGCGCCCGTGTCGATCGTGCTTGGCTGCAACAATCCGTTGGTCTCTGCGACCGACGCTTGTATTTCATGGGAGTCGATTTTTCCGGCCCGACAGCGGCAGCGCTTTTGGGCGGTTTTTTGATTCTCGATTCCAGCCGGAAGTCTTTTGCTCGCACCGGCGCGGGATCGCGGTGATCGTTATGCTGATTTGGTTTCTTCTCCGGTGGCGAGCAAATGCGAGCTCGCGCGACCAATGATGCGACGAGGCGCAGGCTTCAATACCGACCAGGCAGGGCGGTAGCTTCTGGAAGAATGCCAGTACATAGCGTCGCTTGAGCTGACGGCGGACGATGACATTACCAGCCGCATCGACGCCGTGAACCTGAAAGACCGACTTCGCGATATCGAGACCGATTGTCGTGACCGTTTGCATGTTTGGCTCCTCCGAATCGTGGGGGCCTTAACAGCGCCCACATCCATGGCACTCACGTGCCGGGGTGGAGGAGCCGTCCACAGCATCAATAGGCGACTTTCGGAGCCCGCTAGATCGGGTATTCTTGTCTGCTACCATCGATTGGCTAAAATCAGGTGCGCGATGGAAGAATCTCCAGCCCCGAACCTCCACCGCCGCTCGTTCCTTAAGGCCGCCAGTCGTCTTGGCAAGGTAGCGGCGGCAGGAAGCATGCTGCCAATTGGCCTGTCGACGTTAGGATCTTTGGCGCGATTAAAGGCTAAAGCGCCAACGCCCGAGCCGCTTATTCAGCCGTCAGAGGCGCGCAGCGCCAATGGCATTCTTGATACGACCATTACTGCGGCACCCGGGCCGGTGCGACTCGGTGATCGCACGTTTGGCGGACTACTTTATAACGGTGCGTATATGCCGCCGACGCTGCGAGCACGCCTTGGCGACACACTGCGGATCACGTTCCGCAATAATCTGATTGAGGGTTCTCGGCTCAATCAAACGGATTACCTGGGCCCTCTCTGTACCGGTGCGGATCGTCCAAAAGACTGTCCGTCGAACCTGCACTTTCACGGCATGAGCGTGTCGCCGCAGGGCAACAGTGATAACGTGTTCATCCACGTTCACCCAAATGAAACATTTCAATATGTGGTGCGCATCCCGGCGTCCGGCCGGCAGGGTCCTGGTTTATTCTGGTATCACCCCCACGCGCACGGCTTCGTCAATGATCAGATCCTTGGCGGCATGTCGGGCGCTCTTGTGGTCGAAGGCATCGAAGAGATTTTCCCGCTGTTGCAAGGATTGCCGGAACGCTTTTTTCTTATCAAGCACGTCAGGCTTGCTGACGAGACCGAAATCGTTTCCATTAACGGTCAGATCAATCCCGTCGTCGCCATGCGCGCCGGCGAAATGCAATTCTGGCGTATCGCGCACATCGGGGCGTCGGAGTTCTACAAATTCCGCGTCGAGGGTGTGCCGCTTTACGTGGTGGCAACCGACGGCCACGCGCTCTCGCTGCCACGCAAGATGACGGAATTCTTCATCGGCCCCGGCGAGCGGATTGACGCCATTGCGATCGGTCCGCCGGCTGGCGAATACCCGATGCGAACCATTTCTTTTCAAAACGAGGCGTGGCGGCCTCCGGAACCGGTGGTGCAATTAGCGGTCATTACCTCTAGCGGTCTGTCGCCGAACGCTGCGCTCGAAGATGAAGTCTTGCGCCAGCGGGTTGCTGGTCCGCAATGGATCGATGAAGTTCGCGCGGCGCCGATAGCGCGGCGGCGGACGCTGGTTTATTCGCGCACAGCCGACCGCAAGGTATTTATGATTGACGGCCGCGTCATCGACGAGGCGCGCACTGACCAAACCGTCAAACTTGGCGATTCAGAAGAGTGGACAGTAATCAATACGGATCAGCAGTATCACAGCTTCCACATTCATCAGACACCCTTCCTGGTAACAGAGGTGGGCGGTGTTTCTTGGAACGATAATAGTCTGCGCGACACTTTTTCAGTGCCGCCGGCAACGGACCAAGGGCCCGGCGTGCTCAAGGTCGTTATACCGTTCACCGATCCGGCAATCGTCGGTCGGTTTGTTTACCATTGTCACGCAGTCGATCACGAAGACAAAGGCATGATGGGCGTAATCGAAGTCGTCGCGTAAGTCGGCCAAAATGTCGCCCCTGGGTCATTTTCGACCGAGTGGGCCGGATTTGGCGTCTGGTCGACTTCCGCTTCCCTCCGATAGCGACCGATGTGGTGCGTTGCCACCAAATGACGTGACGGGCCAATACACGACATTCACTGTGGATCGGCGTCGAACTGTGACCCCCGCTCAAACGGCGTCAAGTCGTTGATTGACGAGCTCTTTGCTGGAGATTGACAGGATTACGATTGGACGCCGGTCAAATTCTTGAAAAACGACCGAATTCACCCGCTGCACCAAATATTTAGAATGGGACTGGGGTGGGGTCAAAAGTTGGATGCCGATTCACAGCGGTCAAAAGTAGCGCACGGTTATAGAGGTCTGCCAACCTCCATTTCGGCTAGCCGATTCCGTGGCAGCAGGGCGTTGTTATTGACCATTTAACATGAGACGAATGTTTGTTGGCAAGGTCGGCCACCACCAGAACATAGATGCGCGAACGGTACTGTGCACTGTTGCGGTGATGTGACCGTCGCATGAAAACAGGAGCAATCGTCATGTTCAATAAGCTACGGAACATTCTCGCAACCGTTGCGATTTTCGTGCTGCCACAAGTGGCCGATGCATGCGGGGGCGACGCTTGCAATTTTCTTACCGCAAAGAACCTTAAGTATGAACCGAGCGCGAGGTACTTCACTTTCTCACTGACCAATAATGACAAAAATCGCATCATACTCGTCGACGGCTGCGTCGCCTGGGATGGCCGCTGTGGCGTTGGGCCCGGAGACCTTGTTCACCCGGCTATTGCACCCGGCAAAACCGTTACTTGTCAGGGGGTAGTACCTTCCCCGAAAGACAAGCAAAACAATTCGTCACAAATACATGAACATCAGAAGGAAATAGTACTCCCTGCGCCCTATCTGCAGGTCGAGCACGCTTCTTTTATTCCCAATGATAAGGCGTTTCCGACGATCGAAGGCAATCGGCTGTATGCGTGCCGCTGATCCACGGATGGTTTGGCCCCCGTCGCCGCGAAATGCCAAACGCAAACATCCACCGGAGCAAAGTGGCTGTTAGTCCGTCGTAGGTGTGGTACTATTTGCGCTGGTTACCAGCCGTGGAATCGCCGCTGACATTGTGTTTTAGGGCGAGCAGGTGTGCTCAGAATGAGGGAAGTCGAAAACAATGGCTAAGGCGATAATGATCGAGTGTTTGGGTTCCTATGACCGCAGCTTGGGGAGAAAGCTGCTGTTAACGGTCGTCGCGACCGCATCCCTCGGCATTTCGCCGCTTGCTTCCCAACCGTTTGGCAGCGGCACCGTGTCGTTTGTAAACGTTGATACTGCTGCAATCGACCTCGTTATCACCGACAACGTCAATAAAGATAATAAAAAGACCTTTCACCTCGGTGTCGGCAAAGAGACGCCCACGTTCAAGGTGTCCGGAGACAGTAAACTCGGTGGCAAGTCTAACTTTAACTGGAAGGCAACCAGAGAGGATGCCGGCAAGAAGTTGGCTAAGTGCAAAACCGTGACGCAGCCGATCCGTGACGGAAGCTACGGTCGAATTGATGTTGCGGCCGGGAAAGAAAAAATTGGGGAAGCTTGTAGGTAGTAATACGGTAAGAACGTCCTGCTGTCGGGTCTGATCGGCCACAAGCAACAAACTGCCTAACGGTCAGGCCCGAAAGGAAAGCTGCGGTACTGGCCGCTCGCTGCTCGCGGGCCTCGGAAGCACTAGTTTAGGGCGATGGTTTTCGTGAGCGTGTGGAGAAATTTATTCAGAATCGAACTGACAAAAATTCACGTACAAGAGGTTTCACGGGCTTCGCAGGATAGCGATAGCGCAGTTGAAATTATAGAAACTGTGCAACTCAAGTTCGCGACTTTCAGAGAGTCTTATACGGTGCAGAGAAACCGCAGTTTTCGCGCGGGCTCGACGGAATTCGGCTTCAACCTGGAGACGTCGACTGCCATCTAGACGTTGTCTAGGCGTTGCGGTCTCAGTGGCGCAGCTTTGACCATTTCCGCTAGTAGTCCGCTAATGTCCTTTGATGCTCTTCCTGCCCTTTCAAATTCCTCAGACGGCGGGTCGGAAGTAGGGGTGCGGAAGCCGTCAGTTTAATCAATCGGCCGCGGGGCTGCATGGGTGGTTTTTGGGCGTGCATGTCCGTTGTGGGTCCATTAGCTACCCAGGCCATCCAGCCCCGATGCCGGCCGATTTCCGTTATGCCCCCATGAGCGGAAGTGAAATCGAGGTATGGCACCTGGCATGACAGCGAGTTGATGGCGTCGCCCGGAGCATGGTTCAAGCTCCCAAACCGGAGCCTGAAATCATGCGCTACGAACTCACCGACGGTGAATGGGCGGCCATCAAGCCGCTGCTGCTCGCCGCTTACAGGTCACTTTTTCATTGACATCGGTCTCTATTTCAGGTACGTGGTAACAATCTCGCTCATTGAGGGACGCCTTCGCGAGGGCACTCCTGAAAGCGGAGCGAGTGCGGTTCCTGCGCGCGGATTTGCAATCCGCTCTCGGGCAGCCCGGACACCGCCCGGCCCGCATGAAGACCGGCCTGCGAGGAGCTCGCTGGACTGGAGGATGGGAAACGCGGGTCGCTCCGCGTCGGGTCGCCGTCCCAGGAAGCGCGGCCCGGAGTTGAAGCCGGTTGGCGGCAATCCCGCCAATGGCAAAGCCGCGGCGAGGCGCCGGAAGGCGGGCGCATCCCGCCAGGATGCGCGTCCGCGCTTAACGCGCGGACAATGGTGGCATGCGCCTTTCGGCGCTTCGCCTCCCTCATTTTTCGGGAGGCCACAGCTCAGCGTGGTTGTTCGTGGATGGTTCTAATACTCGGGCGCTGCGGCGCCGCGAGAACGGCTGCGCATGTCATCAACGAAAAGCGAAAAGGAGGTCAGAACGCGTGGTCAGAAAATGGGTCACGCTGGCGCGCTGCTACAGCGACATTCTCCGGTTTTGGACCACATGCGCGAACAAAAAATGCCGGCGTTCGCGGCATTGCCTTGATCACTCGGGACGATGCTGGAACGTGCGGTATCCAAGAACGGGGCCGAGCCGGGAACGATTTCGCGCGCGTGTCGTGTTGAAACGGCGCAGTCTCCCGTTCGCGCTGCGAGATTGGCAACGTCGGTATGATCCAGGCGATAATTTGTTGTAAAGGCATTGCAATGAAAACTTCGGCATGAAAACCCCGGTAAGATTTTGAACATTCCAGCCAGGAGGAGAGTCAGCGATGAAAATTGAGCGTCACGAAACCGGCCCGCGCATGAGCAAGGCCGTGGTCCACGGTGATACCGTCTATCTTGCCGGCATCGTCGCCGATGCGCCCAAGGGCAAAAGCACGGCCGAGCAGACCAAAAATATTCTGTCCCAGATCGACAGCTTTCTTGCCAGGGCGGGAAGCGACAAAAGCAAGTTGCTGTCTGCCAACATCTGGATCACCGATATGGCCAACTTCGCCGAGATGAACGCAGTGTGGGACGCCTGGTTGTCGCCCGGGACTGCTCCCGCGCGCGCGACCGTAGAGGCCAAGCTCGCGTCGCCCGACTACAAGGTCGAGATCATGGTGGTCGCGGCGCGCTAACTAAAGAGCTAGCCGGATAGCAGATTAGGCCATCTCCGCGCGCACTTGCGCACGCAAGTTGTCAATCACGGTCAAGCCTTGTGGCGTTTCAACGTGCCAGAAGGTCCAACCGTTGCAGGCTTCCAGTCCTTGCGCCAGCGCACCGATGCGGTGAATTGAGCCAACCGCCTCGCCTAATGCGACAGCCCCATCGGCGCGAACCAGCGCCCGATGGCGCCTTTTGGCATCAACGAGCTTAATGCCCGGCGTTACCAGACCGCGCTCAATCAGCGCCGAGAACGGCACCCGCGGCGCCTCGCGTGCCGTCATGAAGGTCGCGAGCGCCGGTTCCGGTAGCGGCTCGATGGCGGCGATGCGCTGCTCTGCCGCCGTCGCATAATCCGACTGGCGCTCGATCCCGAGGAAACGGCGATGCAGGCGGCGCGCCACCGCTCCGGTCGTGCCGGTGCCGCAGAATGGGTCGAGCACCAGATCATGGGGCCGTGAGGCCGCGAGAATGACGCGTGCCAGCAATGCTTCAGGCTTTTGCGTCGGATGCAGCTTCTTGCCGTCGCCGTCCTTGAGCCGCTCGTCGCCGGTGCAGAGCGGAATAAACCAGTCGGATCGGGTTTGGATGTCTTCGTTGCCGGCTTTGAGCGCTTCATAATTGAAGGTGTAGTTCCGCTTCGCGGCATCGCGCGCGGCCCAGATCAGGGTCTCGTGCGCGTTGGTAAACCGGCGGCCGCGAAAGTTCGGCATCGGGTTTGATTTGCGCCAAACGATATCGTTGAGGATCCAAAAACCGAGGTCTTGAAGCACCGCGCCGACGCGAAAAATGTTGTGGTAGGAACCGATCACCCAGAGCGTCGCGCTCGGCTTCATCACCCGGCGGCAGGCGGTTAGCCACGCGCGCGTGAAGTCGTCATAGTCCGAAAAGCTCGCAAACTTGTCCCAATCGTCGTCGACGGCGTCGACCCGTGAATCGTCGGGACGCTTGAGGTCGCCCTGGAGCTGCAAATTATATGGCGGATCGGCGAAAACGAGGTCGGCAGAGCCGGCCGGCAGCTTTGCCATTTCGGCAACGCAATCGCCGACTAGAATGCTGGAAGAAGCGGCGGACTCGAAAGTCACGCGGGGCGCCCTTACGGACGCCCCGCGACGCGACACTACCATGACTCAGAACTCTGAACTCAGGCGACGCGATATCGGCGACGCGGGACCTACAACCGATGAAAAGGATGATGCCGCCGCAAGGTAAAAATCAGGTTACTTGCAAGTCGCTTTAACTAGGCAATAAATGCCGGGAAACACTTGGTTAATTCGACGCTGCCGCGGACAAGTTTTTGCTCCGAAACGTTTCTATCAAGCATACTCGGGCAGCGAGTTCTGAAGGAGAACGACAATGCGTACGGATGATTTCCGACCCAGCGACAACGTGGAAGACGATCGCGAAGTGAGCGCGTCGCGCGGCGGAATATCGGGCGGCGGGGCAGGTGGCCTTGGCATTGGTACGATCATTATTATCGGACTGGTCAGCTGGTACTTCGGTATCGATCCGAGCGTTCTCCTCAATGGCGCGCAAATTCTCACCAGCGGATCGCCTTCGGAGCAAACCAGTCCGGCCCCCCAGGTATCTTCCGGTACGCCGACCGATGCGACCGGTAAGTTCGTTGCTCTCGTGCTCGGCGACACCGAGGACCGCTGGACGGAAATTTTCGCCGCGGGAGGGCAAACCTATCACCCGCCGAAGCTGCGGTTGTTCGCGCGCTCCGAGCCGACACCATGCGCTTTCGCGCAGTCGGCGATGGGACCGTTCTACTGCCCCCGCGACCAACGGATCTATCTGGACACGTCGTTCTTCGACGATCTGCAGCACAAGTTCGGCGGATGTTCGAACAGCAATGCCTGCAAGTTTTCCGAGGCGTACGTGATCGCGCATGAAGTCGGCCATCACGTGCAAAACGAACTCGGCATTCTTCCTCGTGTGACGCAGATGCAGCAGGCATCGGCGAGCCGCGCCGAAGCGAACCGCCTGCAAGTCCGGATCGAACTGCAGGCCGATTGTCTGGCCGGCGTGTGGGCGAACCGCGCCGAGCAAAAGCACCGCTTCCTCGATCCGGGTGATGTCGATCAGGCCTTGCAGACGGCCTCTGCGATCGGCGACGACCGCCTGGAGAAGCAGGCGCAAGGGTATGTGGTTCCGGACTCTTTCACTCACGGGACCTCCGAGCAGCGCAAGCGCTGGTTCTCGAACGGCTTTGCGCAAGGCAAGGTCTCGGCGTGTGATACGCTATCGGCGAGTGCGCTGTAATGTATTATTGGCGCGCAATTCAGATTGGGTAAGGATTGCGCGAGGATTGCGTAAGGTCTGCAAATGCCCGGGCTTGATGAGACTAGACAATTCGTGCCGCTCAGGATCGCGGTGTTGACCGTGTCCGACACGCGCAACCTGAAGGAGGACAAGTCGGGCGCGCTGCTGGTGCAACGCATCGTTTCCGCCGGGCACTTGGCTACCGAGCGAAGCATCGTGCCGGACGATATCGAGGCGATCCGCGGGCGCGTCAAACAGTGGATTGCCGACCCCACGATCGACGTGATCATCACCACCGGCGGCACCGGCTTTACCGGACGAGACGTGACGCCGGAGGCGATCGAGCCGCTGTTCGAAAAGAAGATGGACGCTTTCTCGGCGCTGTTTCTGGTGATTAGCTTTCCTAAAATCGGCACATCGGCGATTCAGTCACGCGCCACGGCTGGCCTTGCCGGCTCTACTTACATTTTTTGTCTGCCCGGCTCGCCGGGCGCTTGTAAGGATGCCTGGGACGAAATTTTGGTGCATCAGCTCGATAATCGCTACCAGCCGTGCAACTTCGTCGAGATCATGCCGCGCCTCGATGAGCATTTGCGCCGGTCCAAGGCGAAAGGCGCAACGGTTTAGCAACGCTGTCCTTCATTGCGGGCACACAGCGCCGAATACTCCGGCACTTTGGGTTGGCGCCTACAAAACCAAATCCCAGTGCTCGCTCACGACCGGCTTGCCCCAGCTTCGGTGCCGCTCGGTGCGCATGAGCTTGAAACCCGCCTGCTGGTAAATGTGACGCGCCGCGGTGAGCACGCTGTGAGTCCACAGCGTGATTTTCCTGTAGCCCGCACGGCGCGCGAAGTGGATGCATTCGCCGACCAGGCGCGCGCCGAGTCCAATTCCACGTGCCTGCGGCTCCAGCAAAAGCAGGCGAATGCGGGCGACGTGTGCCGAGTCCTTTGCGAGCATCACGGTGCCGACTCTTTCGTCGCCGATTTCAGCTATCCAGCAACGCTCACGCTTGCGATCGTGGTTGTTGACGAAATCCGCAACGATTTGCGCGCAAACGCCCTCGAACGGCGCGACCCAGCCATATTCCTGCGCGTAGAGTTCGGCGTGACGGGTGACAATCCAGCCGAAATCGCCCGGTACCGGCTCGCGCAACTTGATCTGCGAAGCTTTCAAAGGCTTGCCATCCGCTTGCGCGGAAGGCTTGGCATCCGCCTGGGCGCCGAGCAGCGTTTCAATGGTATTCATCGCTTCAACAAGCCGTGTTTGATCGGCCGGCTTGAGCTTCTCAAGCGTGGCTCCCGCTTCACGTTGTGATCGCCGGTCCAGCGGTGCGAATGCCTTTCGGCCCGCCGCCGACAGCGCGACATGACTTTGTCGCGTGTCGCGCGCGGAAACTTTTCGTTGGATTAGTCCGCGCTTTTCGAAATTCTGCAGCACGCGGCTCAAATAGCCGGCGTCAAGATCGAGTGCGCGGACAATCTCGGTCGCAGTCGGCGAGCGGCGCTGCGCAATCTCATAGAGCAGGCGCGCCTCGCCGAGCGAATAAGGGCTGTCGAGATAGTTTTTGCGCAGCACGCCGAGCTGCCGCGTGTAGAAACGGTTGAAGCGGCGCACGGCGGCGATGCGTTCTTGGCGGTTGTTGACGACCATCGGCTAAGGGTCGGGCAGATACTTGACTAAGTCAAGTATCTAGCGCGAGGCAAATGCGCTGGTCGACAAGGTCGCGATCCGCCGGCGGCCGATGCGGCGGAGAAGATCGGCCTCCGGATCGGCGGCAAGCCCGGAATGACCGCCAATTTCTGCATAGAACAGCTTTGAGATAATCAGCCCCTGATCAGGGCGCGGACCGGCGCCGAGCGCGGTCGCGAGAAAGAGCCAGGCTTGACGCAACGGTGGCTGCGCCGGCGTACCAAGCCGGAACGCGGCTGCTCGTAAGTTCGTCGGAGGTCGCTCGATAAAATGGTGGGCCTCGCCGATCCAGGGGGCATCGAGGACGATGCCAGGGCGGAGGAACAGAAGCCACGGGGCGCGGGCTTTCGCTGCGGCTGCTTTCAATCGATCGCCCAGCGGTCCTTTCGCCGTCATGAAGTTGCAGCCGGCCACGTCGGCGACGATCTCTGTATCGTCAGTTGAACCGCCATCGACAAGCAACACTTCGCTGATCACGCCCGCGGCGGCCCCCGGGACCAAGGCGGAAAGTGTCGGAACCAGCGCCCGCTCAGAATCAAGTGTTGCGATGATGACGCTCAGCATCCCCTACCATCGCATCGCCCGGCCGCGCTTGATCGACAGTTGCCGGCAGGATTAGGGCGTCTTTCCGCAGTTTCCAACCGTCGATCATCGCTCACAAACATTTGTTCTTGTTTTGTTCACTCAGGGGCGCTACTTTTGCATCATGACTCGCTCAGCCGCTTTGAAACGCCCGCCGGCGCCGCTGTCCTCCGTGCCGGCGGGCGAGCCGGGAATAGCCGTGGACGGCGCTCGCCGCCGCGGCCGCGGTGCGCACTCGAATGCTACGGGGCGTTATGAGTCTTTGGCGCGGGTCGCGTTTGACGACGGCTGGCAAAGCCTCGACGAGCTGCCCCCGTTCAAGACCAGCGTGACAATCGACGCGACGCGAAAGATCATAACGCGCAACGAATCTCCCGACATTTCCTTCGATCGCTCCATCAATCCGTATCGCGGCTGCGAGCACGGTTGCGTCTATTGTTTTGCCCGGCCAACCCACGCCTTTCTGGGCCTGTCTCCCGGGCTCGACTTTGAATCGAAGCTGTTTATGAAGCCGGATGCTCCGGAATTGCTGGAGCGCGAATTGTCGGCGCCCAGCTACGTGCCGAAAGTCATAGCCATCGGCACCAACACCGATCCGTACCAACCGATCGAACGTCAGCACAAAATCATGCGGGGCATTCTCGAAGTGTTGGAGCGCGCCGGTCATCCGGTTGGCATCGTGACGAAATCGGCACTGGTGCTGCGGGACCTCGACATTCTTGCCCGCATGGCGCAACGCGATCTCGTCAAAGTGGCGATTTCGGTGACGACGCTCGATGCAAAGCTGGCCCGCACCATGGAGCCGCGAGCGTCGACGCCGCCGCGACGGCTGGAGGCGCTACGGCAATTGGTGAAGGCCGGTGTGCCGGCTTCGACGCTTGTCGCTCCCGTCATCCCGGCCATCAACGATGCCGAGATCGAGCGAATTCTTGAGGCCGTCGCGGCAACCGGCGTGGGTCATGCGGGCTACGTACTCCTGCGACTGCCGCTAGAAGTGCGCGACCTGTTCCGCGAATGGCTGATGACAAATTTCCCCGACCGTTACCGCCACGTATTCAAGCTCATCCGCGATATGCGCGGGGGCAAGGATTACGATTCGACCTTTGGCATGCGTATGACTGGAAGCGGTCCCATCGCCTGGATGATCGGCCGCCGCTTCGAGGTTGCCTGCGAGCGTCTCGGTTTAAACAAGACCAAGGTGTCGACCACCACTGCACACTTTCGGCCGAAGCCCGCCTCGCAGCAGCTGAATCTCTTTGGGTGATATTGCGAGAGATTTCCCCGTTATCCTGCGACCGTGCGGTCCGCGTTGCGCATTGCGGCCGGGCGTGGTGATTATGATGCATGAGTCGCAATGGAAACGCGGCGCTCCGACTGCCGCTCAACGAGGAGATCGTCCGGCCGACGTTCCGCCGCGAACGTGCGGCGCTCAAACGGGGCGTCTGGCCGGTGGCGGGGTGCGACGAAGCCGGGCGCGGCCCCTTGGCTGGGCCGGTGGTCGCTGCCGCCGTGATCCTCGATCCGGACAACATTCCCCGTGGCCTCGATGATTCGAAAAGGCTGACGCCGGAACGGCGCGAGGTGCTCTACGAGCGCATCTGCGCGCGGGCGCAGGTCGCGGTGGCGCTGGCGCCGCCGGCGCGCATCGACCGCGACAACATCTTGCGAGCGTCGCTGTGGGCGCTGGCGCGAGCGGTAGCGTCGTTGCCCGTCAAACCGCGCCTGGTTTTCGTGGATGGCCGCGATCGCATTGACGCCGGTTGTGACTGCCAGGCCGTTATCGGCGGCGACGGTCTCGTGGCTTCGATCGCGGCGGCCTCGATTGTCGCGAAGGTGACCCGGGATCGGTTGATGACCTGTCTTGGCGCCGTGTATCCCGGCTATGGCTTTGAGCGTCACATGGGTTACAGCGTACCGGAGCATTTCGCCGCGCTGGATCGGCTTGGCCCGACGGTCCATCACCGCCGCTCGTTTGCGCCGGTCGCCCTTGCCTTTGGCGAACTTGCTGCCGACGTAGAAGATCTCGCCGCCAAAATGTTGCCTCTCTAAGTATCCGGCCTTAGTACGGCATCGCCATTCGGGAAGGCTGACAGCCGCCTGACTTCGCGCAGCGGATTGCCGATGGGCGGCGAACAGGATCACGCGGAGCCTGATGTTCCACGTTCCTCTCTATTTTGAAGCCTTGCGCGCGCGTCCGGTGCTTTTGTTCTGGCTGGTAACGCTGGCGCAAGCGGTGCTGTGGATCGTGGTTCCGCTGCTGTTTTATGCCGCACCGCCCGGTGATCTGGCGCAGGTGCTCGCTATCGGTCACGAGTTTCCAATCAATGGTGATTTTGGACCTCCGCTCGCTTACTGGCTTGCGGAAATTGCGTTCCGCGCCGGTGGCTTGCTCGGCGTTTATGCGCTGTCGCAGATCTGTCTGATCGCGACCTATTGGTGCGTGTTCGCGCTCGGGCGCGCGATTGTCGGGGCGACGCACGCGATCATGGCCGTGCTGCTGATGGTCGGCATTTCTGTGTTCACGGTGCCGACGCCGGGTTTCGGCCCGCCCATTCTCGCCATGGCGCTATGGGCAGCGGCGCTGCTGTTCTACTGGCGGGTCGTGATGGATGGCCGTCAGCGATATTGGTTCGCACTCGGCGCAGCGTTGGCGCTGATCCTTTTCACCACGGGCGCCGCGCTGGTCCTTCTTGGCGCGCTCGCTTTGGTTACCGTAATGACCGAGCGCGGCCGCGCGGCGCTGGGCACGATCGATGCCTGGATCGTGCTGGTGTTGCTGATTTTCGCCGTTTTTGCCCACGTGTTTTGGCTCGAACCCGTCGGCAACGTGATGCCGACACTTGAGCGATTGCGTGACGCGGGGACGGTCGACGCGAATACGCTGGCTTGGCTGCGGCTTCTCGGTGAACTGATTTTAGCTCACGCCGGCTTGGGCGTAATGGTGGTTCTGGCAAGCGGCTGGCCACGCACGCGCAGCAGTCCTGCGCCGGCGATCGCCCGGGCGCCGGTTCCTCCGATCGCGGCCAATTGCGTCAGGGCGTTGGCGTTGGTGCCTGCGCTGCTCGCAACGATCGTCGCCGTACTGATCGGCGATCGGGTCCCGGTGGGGGGCGCAGCGCCGCTTCTCGTGTTGTCCGGCCTCGCCGTCATCGTCGCAGCGGGTGATAGCATTGCGCTGCATCATCAACGCATTCTGGGCTATGCCTGGGCTGGCCTGCTGTTCGTGCCCGCGCTTTTAGTGCCGGTTGCGATCGTTGTGCTACCTTGGGCGACCGGTACCGACTTGAGGGTGACACAGCCGGCCGCCGCTATGGGCCGCTTCTTCGCCGAAAGCTTTGAGCGAAGGACCGGCCACCCGCTTGCTGTCGTCAGCGGTGATGAGCGCACCGCCGCGCTCGTTGCGCTCGCGGCGCAAAGTCGCCCCAGTGTTTATTTTGTTTCCGAGCCGAAACTCTCGCCGTGGGTGACGGCAGATGACATTCGTCAAAAAGGCGCGGTGATTGTTTGGCAGGCCGCTGACACCAATCCGGTGCCGCCGCCAGAGATCAAGGCACAATTTCCCGATCTCGTTCCCGAGGTGCCGCGGTCGTTCGAACGCCCGGTGCGGGGCCGGTTGCCGCCCTTGTTGATCGGATGGGGTATGATCAGGCCGGCGGCAGTCCAGGCGCCACATTGATTGACCGGCGGGCAAGCGCCGCTATTCGTCCAGCACCTTTTTCAGCGCCAGAAAATCGCGCCAGGCGAGGCGCTTTTGTAGCGGGCTGCGCAGCAAAAATGCGGGATGATATGTCGCCATTGCGCGAATCTCGCGGCTGCCGGTATCGAACTTGAACCAGCGACCACGCGTTCGTGTGATGCCCTCCCTGGTTTTAAGCAGGGTCTGGGTCGCCGGCTGTCCGAGGCAGACCAGGATGTCCGGGTTTGCGAGTTCGATCTGGCGGTGGATGAATGGCAGGCAGATCGCGGTTTCCTGCGGCGTCGGTGTTCGATTGCCGGGCGGCCGCCACGGGACGACGTTGGCGATGTAGGCGCTGTTCCGATCGAGGCCGATCGCCGTCATCATGCGGTCAAGTAATTGCCCCGACCGACCGACGAAGGGAATCCCGGCGATGTCCTCATCTCGTCCAGGCGCTTCGCCGACGAACATGACCCGGGCTTGGGGATTTCCTGCCGCAAAAACCAGTTGAGTGGCCGTGGCGCGCAACATGCAGCCTTCGAAGGCGTCGAGCATGACGCGCAACTCATCGAGTGTCCGCGCGTTCTTGGCGGCCTCGCGTGCCGCCATGACGGCTGCTTCCGGCGAGGCCGGGACGGCGACAGCCGGTGCGGGCGTTCCGGCAGCGGGACCTTCTGTTTCCTTGTGGCGGCGGGCCGGTAAGGGGAGACTCACCGCCGCGGACGAAGTCGGTTGGACGGTCTCATCCGCAAAGCGGTCGATGGGCTCCTCGCCGACGAGGGAATCGACGCCGGCGTCGAGGTAGAAGGTGACGAGCTCGCGTATTGTTTTAGCGGTGGGATTCATAATGGAACTGGATTTATGGACGATCCATTCAGGCTATGCGAGGGATGAAAACATGAAATATTGCCATTCGTTTGGACTGTGGAGCAGGTCATGAATGCAGCGGACCTTCCCGCCCGCGAGGCGATGGACTTTGATGTTGTCATCGTCGGGGCCGGGCCGGCCGGGCTGGCCGCTGCCATCAGGCTCAAGCAGCTTGCACCAGATACGTCCGTTGTCGTGGTGGAAAAAGGTTCGGAAGTCGGCGCCCACATTCTTTCCGGCGCTGTGATCGATCCGATTGGGCTCGACCTGCTGCTTCCGGAATGGCGCAAAGAAGAGACCCCGGTGCGGACGCCCGTCACCTCGGACCGCTTTTACATGCTCGGGTCGTCCGGCGCGGTGCGGGTTCCAAACCTGCTCATGCCGCCACTAATGAGCAACCACGGCAACTTTATTGTCTCATTGGGCGAGGTCTGCCGCCATCTCGGGCAGAACGCAGAAGCATTGGGCGTCGAAATCTATCCCGGCTTTGCCGCTTCGGAGGTGCTGTTCGAGAACGGCGCTGTTGCCGGAATTGCCACGGGCGACATGGGCATCGGCAAGAACGTGAGCGCAAGGCAAGCTTCACCCGTGGCATGGAATTGCGCGCCAAATACACGCTCCTCGCCGAGGGCGCGCGTGGCAGTCTCTCCAAAACCTTGATCGAACGCTTTGCGCTCCACCAAAACCGACAGCCGCAGAAATATGGCATCGGCTTGAAGGAGCTCTGGCAGGTCACACCGCAGAATTTCCGCAAGGGGCTCGTACAGCACACCATGGGTTGGCCGCTTGCCAACAATACCGGCGGCGGCTCGTTTCTCTACCACTACGGCGACAATCTTGTTTCCGTCGGCTTCGTCGTCCACCTCAACTACCAAAATCCTTACCTCTCGCCGTTCGAAGAATTCCAGCGGTTCAAAACACATCCGCTGGTGCGCGACACCTTCGCGGGCGGCAAGCGGATATGTTACGGCGCGCGCGCCATCACTGAAGGCGGCTGGCAATCGGTGCCGAAGCTTACTTTTGCCGGTGGAGCGTTGATCGGCTGCGCTGCGGGTTTCATGAACGTGCCGCGCATCAAAGGCAGTCACAACGCGATCCTGTCCGGCATGCTCGCTGCTGAGCACGTCGCAAAGGCGCTCGCCGCCGGCCGCGCGCATGACGAACTCGCCGACTACGACGCGGCTTGGCGCGGCTCACCGATTGGACACGATCTCTGGCGGGTGCGTAATGCCAAGCCGCTGTGGTCCAAACTTGGGACGTTCGCCGGTGTGGCACTCGGTGGTGTTGATATGTGGACAAATACGATCGGCTTTTCAGTCCTCGGCACGCTCCGGCACGGCAAGCCCGATTTCGCGACCCTTAAACCGGCGGCTGAGTGTCGCCCGATCGCGTATCCGAAGCCTGACGGCAAACTCACCTTCGATCGTCTGTCCTCGGTCTATCTTTCAAACACCAATCACGAGGAGGACCAGCCGGTCCACCTGATCGTGGGCGACCCAGCGTTACAAAAAAAGTCCGAGCACGACGTCTATGCCGGCCCATCGGCACGCTATTGTCCGGCTGGTGTCTACGAATGGGTCGGAGACGGCAGCCAACTGCGTTACGTGATCAACGCGCAGAACTGTGTCCATTGCAAAACCTGCGACATCAAGGACCCCAATCAAAACATCAATTGGGAGCCGCCGGAGGGCGGCGGCGGACCCAATTATCCGAATATGTGATCGTCGCGACGCAAAGCTGGCCGCATTTGCGTCGAATTAACCCACTGGCGCCGCCGCGATTTTGCCTCCCTTCGGCGCTAACCGGGTCCCGTCCTTGCGGGCGCGTGGCAAAACGGTCATTCTCGTGTCGCGGTTAGGGTGCGGCTGCGTGATTCCGGATTGCCGACGCTAGACTGTCCATGGAGCTATCGTGATTCATTCGCTGCTGCCCCGGCATGCCGCCATCGCTGGCGCCGTCGTCTTTTTAAGTCTCCCATCAGCGCTGGCCGCCGAGACGCCGACGCCGCAAGAACTCGCGCACGCGACGACGGCCGGCAGCTATCTGGCTGCGCGACACGCCGGCGTCGAGCGCGATTCAGCGGCCGCCGCCGCTTATTATCTGAATGTTCTCAAAGCCGATCCGCGCAATGCCGATCTGCTCGGCCGCGCTTTTCTTTCCGTTCTCGGCGAGGGCGACATCGATGAAGCCGGTCGGCTCGCCGACCGTGTCATTCAGCTGGACCGCAACGATCGTATCGCCAGGCTGGTGATCGGTGTACGGGCGCTGAAGCAGAAACAATATGGTCTGGCCCGACAGAACTTCGCCCAATCGGTCCGCGGTCCGGTTACCGATCTCACGGCAGCGCTGCTCTCCGCTTGGGCGCTCTCAGGCGTCGGCGACAGCCGCGCTGCGACCGAGACCTTGGATCGGCTTACCGGGCCGGACTGGTATGCGATCTTCCGGGACCTGCACGCCGGGCTCATTCTCGATGTGGCCAACAAGAAGGACGCCGGGAAGCGTTATGAACGCGCCTACAAAGCCGATCCGATGGCACTGCGCACCGTTCAAGCCTATGGCCACTACCTGTCGCGAACCGGCAGCAAGGATGACGCGCTAAAAATCTATCAGGAGTTCAACAAGGCCGTTCCAGATCATCCGGTGATCCTGCAGGAAATGAAGGAAATCAGGGCCGGAGATAAACTGCCGGCGCTTGCCGATTCGGCGCAGACCGGCGCCGCAGAAGCCCTTTATGGACTGGGCGCTTCGATCGGGCGTCGCGGTGGCGAAGATTTGGCGCTGGTCTACCTGCAGCTTGCGCTCTATCTCGAGCCGACGCACGCGATGGCCCTGCTTTCGCTTGCCGACCTCTATGAGTCGCTGAAGAAGCCAGAGCTGGCGATCAAAGTATACGATCGTATTCCGCCCTCATCGCCGCTGCGGCGCAACGCGGACATCCAGGTTGCTTCCGATCTGGATACGCTCGACCGCACCGACGAAGCCAAGAAGCGGCTCCAGCATCTGATCAGCGAAAATCCCAAGGATACCGAAGCGATCATGGCGCTCGGCAACATCTTGCGTGGCCGCAAGGATTTTGCCGGGTGCGCCGATGTCTACGGCAAAGCTATCGGCAATCTCGCGGTGCCCGAGAAAGCAAACTGGGTGATGTTCTACTTCCGAGGCATCTGCAATGAGCGCTCGAAACAATGGCCGAAAGCCGAGGCGGATCTAAAGAAGGCGCTGGAGCTTTTTCCCGAGCAGCCGCTCGTGCTCAATTATCTGGGCTATTCCTGGATCGATCAGGGCACCAACCTCGACGAGGGCATGAAGATGATCCGTCGCGCCGTCGAACAGCGGCCGGATGACGGCTACATCGTCGACTCGCTGGGTTGGGCCAATTATCGCATCGGCAATTACGCTGAGGCGGTGAAAGAGCTCGATCGTGCCGTGGAGCTGAAACCCGAAGACCCGACTATCAACGATCACCTAGGCGATGCCTATTGGCGGGTCGGCAGGGTACTGGAAGCCCGCTTCCAATGGTCCCACGCGAAGGACTTGCAGCCCGAGCCGGAAGATCTGCCGAAGATCGAGGAAAAACTTAAAGTCGGCCTGCCTGACGATACGTCCTCGGCGGCTGATGCTACCAAGCCCAAGAAGGCCGGCAACGGCGGGTAAAGATTATCTTGCCGGTTCCGCTGCTGGTCGAGAACGCGCCCGCCAAGGTCAATCTGACTCTGCGCGTGCTCCGCCGTCGTGCGGACGGCTATCATGATCTGGAAAGCTTGGTGGTGTTTGCCGACTTCGGTGATCGCCTGAGCTTATCTCGCGGTGGCGAACTGAAGCTGACAGTGCGCGGCCCAAGCGCAGCGCAGGCCGGCGAGGATGACGGACAACCTCGTGCTCAAGGCGGCGCGCGCTCTTTCCGGGCGTCGGCCGCAGGCTGTCCTCGGGGCGTTCCGGCTCGACAAGAGGCTCCCGGTCGCGGCTGGGTTAGGTGGTGGCTCTGCCGACGCCGGAGCAGCGTTGCGGCTCTTGGCGCAGGCAAACGGCCTTGGCGGCAACGATCCAGATCTTTACGAGGCGGCGAAGATAACCGGCGCCGATGTGCCGGTCTGTCTTGACCCACGTCCGCGGATCATGCGCGGAATCGGCGAGGTGTTGTCGGCTCCGCTTACGCTTCCGAAACTGCCGGCTGTATTGGTCAACCCCGGCGTGGCCCTGCCGACCAAGGCGGTCTTTGCGCGTTGGAAGCCGGCGACAAACTCTGAAATCGCGTCCGATCTCGATGCCGTTGCAAACGTTTCAGGCCGTGATCAGCTTTTGCAGTTTCTCGACACGCAGTCGAATGATCTGGAAGCTCCTGCCATCGCTCTTCAGCCGGTCATTGCCGAAGTGCTGACCGTGCTGCGCGGGCTGCCGGGTTGCAGGCTTGCCCGCATGTCGGGATCCGGTGCGACTTGTTTAGCCCTTTTTTCCGGCCGCGCGGTCGCGCGCGAATCGGCGAAAGTTCTGCGTGGCAAATTTCCACATTGGTGGGTGAAGGCGACGACGTTGAACTAATGCGTCCGCGCGACGCAAAAGTCGACGGTTTCGGCGAGCGCCGATTTCATCTCTGAGTCGGGGAAGAGGGCCAACGCATCGCGCGCAATGGCGCCATAGTGGTGGGCGCGGCCGATCGTATCCTCCAGCGCCCGATGTTTGGTCATGAGACCGATTGCGTGTTCGAGATCGGAATCGGTCGCTTCGCCCCGCTCCAGCGTGCGGCGCCAGAACTCGCGTTCGACGTCGCCGCCGCGGCGGAACGCGAGCACGACCGGCAGCGTGATTTTGCCTTCGCGAAAATCGTCGCCGACATTCTTGCCGAGCTTTGCCGCTGCACCGCCATAGTCGAGCACGTCATCGACCAGCTGGAAGGTGATGCCGAGATTCATTCCGAACGACCGGCAGGCGGCCTGCTCGGCGCGGTCACGCGATGACAGCGTTGGGCCGACTTCGCATGCGGCTGCGAACAATTCGGCGGTCTTGGCGCGGATAACGGCGATGTACTCGTCTTCGGTCGTTGCAGTATTTTTTGCAGCCGCAAGCTGCATGACCTCGCCCTCGGCAATGACCGCGGCAGCCGAGGACAGAATCTCAAGCGCTTTGAGGCTGCCGACCTCAACCATCATCTTGAATGCCTGGCCAAGGAGGAAATCGCCGACCAGTACACTCGCCTCGTTGCCCCAAAGCATTCGGGCGGCGAGCCGTCCGCGACGCAATTCACTCTCGTCAACGACATCGTCGTGCAGCAGCGTTGCCGTATGCATAAACTCGACCGCGGCGGCGAGCTTGATATGGCCGTCGCCGCCGTAGCCGGTGAGCCGTGCCAGAGCGAGCGTGAGCATGGGCCGCAGCCGCTTACCGCCGGAGTTTATGAGATGGTTTGCGACCTCCGGAATCATCGTCACTTCGGAGCCGGTGCGCGAAAGAATGACGCTATTGACGCGCTCCATATCGGGCGTGACAAGGTCGACCAGAGGGTCGATGGACGGTCCACCAGGAGTTTCAAACGGAACGACAACGGCCACAGGAGCCCTCTCTATGCGCGACGCGTGAGCATAGAAACGCTATGGTGAGGCGGCAAGCGCGCCAGCGGACGCTCAAGCGCGATTTTGGACGTGGCGACGGAGAGGAGGAATGTCAAGCAACGGACCGCACGCGGGGGGCCTGAGCGAAACCCCGTATCAGGTTGCGGTTCTGGTGCCCTGCTACAACGAAGAGCGCGCCATCGCTAAAGTCGTCGCGGACTTCCGGTCGGCGCTGCCAGGCGCGGCTGTCTACGTCTACGACAACAACTCCACCGACGGTACAGTCGAAGCCGCGCGCGGCGCCGGCGCCGTCGTTCGCCGCGAGACCTATCAGGGCAAGGGTCATGTGGTGCGGCGTATGTTCAATGACGTCGAAGCTGATGTCTATGTGCTGGTCGACGGCGACGCCACCTACGACGCACCAAGCGCACCGGCGATGATCACCAGCCTCATCGAACAGCGGCTGGATATGGTGGTTGCCACCCGCATCGATCACGAAACAGCGGCTTATCGTCGCGGCCACCGCACCGGCAACCGGCTACTCACCGGCTTCGTCGCCATGTTGTTCGGGCGCGCGTTCACCGACATTCTGTCTGGCTATCGGGTGTTCTCCCGCCGTTTCGTAAAATCGTTTCCGATTCTCTCCGGCGGATTTGAAATCGAGACCGAACTGACCGTCCATGCGCTCGAGCTCGAACTGCCGGTGGGTGAGGTCGCGACGCCCTATTATTCGCGCCCCATCGGGTCGGCGTCGAAACTCTCAACCTTCGGCGACGGCTTTCGTATCCTGTGGACGGTTCTCAGAATCTACCGCGCGGAACGACCGCTGTCGCTGTTCGGCGCGTTTGGGACTGCTCTTGCCATTATATCGATCGGCCTCGCCATCCCGATTGTCATTACCTACGTGCAGGAGGGTATCGTCCCCCGGTTCCCGACGGCGATTCTCTCAACCGGACTGATGCTGTTGGGCTTTCTCTCGATAGCCTGCGGGCTCATTCTCGACACCGTCACGCGCGGCCGGCGCGAAATCAAGCTGCTTGCTTATCTTGCTTTGCGTGCGCCGGGCGAAGAACGGCGCCGGGGCTGAAGCGTGCGCGAGCTCGTTCGAACCAACGACGCGGTACTGATCTCGGCGATCGAGGCGCTGCTGAAGGGTGCGCACATAGGTCATATGGTGGTCGATCAAAACATGAGCGTGCTCGAAGGCTCGATCGGTATTTTCCCCCGCCGCATTCTGGTCGGCGAAGACGAGTTCGACGCCGCGCGGCGGTTGCTTGCGGATGCCGGCTTTGCCCACGAGCTTCGCCGCGATGAGCGTTAGTCTCGTCTGAAGAGTAACGCCGTTTCTGCAAACTTCCTCATTTGATCAATGCAGCCGGCGATGCGGGGATATCAGGAATTCAAATTCACTGGCGGTTCGCCGCGTATCGGCAGATCGATGACGCTCAAGAAGAAAGAAGTCGAGGCGATTTGCATCGCCACGGCGATGGCGGTCAGCGACAACACCAGCACCCGGAGCACAAGCGGATATTCGATCGGGCCGAAACTGAGCGACACCCATGCGGCTATCGCCCAGAACAGACCTGCGAATCCGGCTAGACCAAGGACGAGCGCAAGAAGCAAGCCACGTTCAAGCGAAAAGCTCGCAAATACCGTGACGTAGCGCTCCGACTGCGGGAGGAAGCCGTAAGTCGTCGCAAAGCGCCGCGCGATCACACCGAAGCTGATGCTTTGCAGTCCGACCAGAATTGCGATCGAGGCGATCAGGAACGTGTGGATGTCGATGACGATGCCATGAACAGCCAGCGTGGGCTAAAGATGAGCAAGAAACGCAGGTGACGCCACCCGTCGCGCCAAGTGCGCAGATGCGGCGGCCTGGACCGTCCAGCCTTACTCAGGGTGGTCGGCACTTCCGTAATGGCGTATCCGCGCAGCGAAGCGGCAATGATCATCTCGCTCGCAAACTCCATCCCAGTGGTATGTAAGCCAAGCTCGACGATGCGCGAACGATGAAAGCCGCGCAGTCCACAATGGAAATCCCCGATCTCGACGTTGAAGAACAGCCGCCCGATGAAACTAAGGAATGGATTACCCAGATATCGATGCAGGAGAGGCATTGCGCCGGGCAAGATGCCGCCGCGAAACCGATTACCCATGACGAGATCGTATCCCTCGCGCAGCTTGACAACGAAGTTGTCGAGATGGGCGAAGTCGTAGCTGTTGTCTGCGTCACCCATCATAACGTAGCGCCCGAGCGCGGCCGTGATACCTGCGCGAAGCGCGGCGCCGTAGCCGCGCTGTTCGACCAGCACGATCCGAACATTTTTTTCGCTCGATATCGCGCGAGAATTATCGGTCGAACCGTTGTCCGCGATGAGCACTTCGCCTCTTATGCCGCTCCGCGCCAGATAGGAAAGCGCCTTGTCGATACAAATTCCGATTGTCTCCGCTTCATTAAGACAGGGCATCAGAATGGTCAGCTCGATCTCATCGCCATTCCGTTCGTTCATGTGTCCTCCCGAACATGGGACAGTCCTCGCACGCCGGTTCAGATGCCGCAATGGCGCTACCTTTTATGGTAACAAGCCAACTTGATTTGCGATACCAATGCGAGCGAACAATCGCGCCATGTCGAACGTGATGCTGACGCGCGAATCGCCACGGTCCAGCTTGTTTACGAATTGGCATGCCGATACCGGTTGAGACCGCTTTCGAAGTGAGCGATGACGCCGTCCTCGGCGGCCGCCTCGTTCTGCGCCAGCCGCTTAAGGGTCACCGCGTTGGCCATGATGCGATCCTGCTCGCGGCGGCATGTGCCGCACATCCTGGCGATCAGTTGATCGATCTCGGCTCAGGTGTGGGCGCCGCCGGCTTGGCCGTGGCGCGCCGCGTTGAAGGTCTTGTCGTGACCTTGGTTGAGATTGACCCGAAGCTGGCGGCTCTCGCGCGTGACAACATAACGCGCAATGGTCTCGGCGACCGGGTGCGCGCCGTCTGCCTTGACGTCGCGGCCGCCCCCGCGGCATTCGCCGCCGCGAAATTAGTGCCCGGTTCTGCGGACCGGGTGTTGATGAATCCGCCTTTCAATACGGCGCAAAACCCTTCGCCCGAGGGCAGCCGTCGGCTCGCTCACACGGCTGAGGACAACACACTTGCCGCATGGCTGGTCGCTGCCGCGCGACTTCTTCGTCCAGGCGGCGCGCTGACGATGATCTGGCGCGCGGACGGTCTTGGTGAAGTGCTTGCGGCGCTCGCAAGCGATTTTGGTGCGGTCACGGTATTACCGGTCTATCCCAAGCCGGATGCTGCGGCGATCCGGGTGCTCATCGGTGCAGTCAAAGCAAGCCGAGCGCCGCTCGCATTGTTGCCGGGACTCACCCTAGCCGACACGTCAGCAAGGCCGACGGCACAAGCGGAAAAAGTGCTGCGCGAAGGTGGCGTGCTGCCTTTAGCCGAAAACTGAGGCGGGAAGCGTTCAGGCGTTAGATGCTCGCCGGCAAAGGCTCGGGCGCTGGCTGTGGTCGGCGACGGTTGGGAAAATAGGACACTCCGACAATGACGCTGATCAGCATCAACAGCAAATAAATCTTCATTGCCGGCACGCTCCCAACTTCGCCCTCGCGAACAAACAGCCGAGCGGGTTAAAAAACAGTTACTTGAGGCTTTCACGGGGCGCGCTTATGTGAATTTCATGACCGATGCTTCGATAGTCGACGACACACAAAAAAGGCGTTAGATGCGTGCACTGGACAAACTACGCGAATTCCTTCCGCAACGTTTCCGCAGCGATCATCCGGTTGTGCCGGTGGTGCGTCTGACCGGAATCATCGGTTTCTCGTCGCCGCTCCGGCCCGGTCTGACGCTCACCGGCATCGCGCGAATGCTCGACCGGGTCTTTGCCGTACGCAACGCTGCCGCGGTCGCGCTCGCCATCAACTCGCCGGGCGGATCTCCGGTGCAGTCGCACCTGATCTTCCGGCGCATTCGCGAACTGGCGAAGGAAAAAAAAGTACGCGTCCTTGCGTTCGTCGAGGACGCCGCCGCCTCCGGCGGTTATATGCTCGCCTGCGCCGCCGACGAGATTATCGTTGATCCTCATTCGATTGTCGGTTCGATTGGCGTGGTGGGTGGCTCTTTCGGCTTTGACAAATTGCTGGCGAAGGTCGGCGTTGAGCGCCGGCTCTACACGGCCGGCGAACACAAGGCCATGCTCGACCCGTTCCTGCCCGAGGACCCCGCCGACGTCGAACGGCTGAAGAAATTACAGCGCGAAATCCACGATGATTTCATCGCGCTGGTGAAGTCGCGGCGCGGCGACAAACTGCGGGGCCCGGAAGGCGACTTATTCTCCGGCGAATATTGGACCGGGAAGCGGGCGCTCGACCTGGGCCTCGTTGATGCCGTCGGCGAGCTGCGTTCTACGCTCCGCGAGCGGTTCGGCGACAAGGTGTTGACGCCACTTATTTCGGCCGAGCGCGGCTTGTTCCGCCGCAGGGTCCTTGGCGTTGGTCGCGGTGAATTGTTGCCGGCCGGCCTTGCCGAAGACATAATATCGGCGTTTGAAACTCGCGCTTTGTGGGCGCGTTACGGTCTCTGATGGGAGATGTGAGCCATGCCGCCGGTATTTGCCTTGGCGCTTGGACTGATGGGAGCGGCGGCGTTGGTGCGCTGGTGCGCCAAAGAGGTGCGGCGCGCAAACGCCGACCTCGATGACGTTCGCCATGCGTCAGCTGTCGAGGTTGATCGCGGCACGCTGCCAACATTGAAGCGCGACCCCAACTCCGGGGAATATCGCCCGGGCTAGTTATTTCGCTCCGCGGGTTTGAGTTGAGGCTCGCTCCCGCCATCCCTGAATAATCGCCGCTGCAAGAAGCGCCGGAACCGCGGGAAGCAGAACTGCGGCCGTGTCGATATAGCGCGTGGTGGGCATGGTCATGAGCACCGCAAGCGAACCAGTAGCGGCGAGCCATGCAAGCGCGAGAATGCAGACGGCCGGAAAGTCGGCCGCGCAGGCTCCTAACGGCTTGCGCATTGCGAATGCCGGTAGCCCAACCAGCAGCAACGTAGCGAGCGCCACCAGCATGGGCGCGTTGGTCATGATCATGCGTCCGACGAGACGCGAGCTGGCCCCGACGACCCACGCCGCCCAGCGAAGCGGCGCCGCCTCAAAGGTCGCGATGGAGAAGCTCATCAGCCGCTGGTTGAAAGCGATCCAGCTCTCGCCGGGGGCGCGTTGATTGATGATGACGCCCCACAGAAGATCGTCATGGGCGCGCGCATAGATGTCGAAATAGCCGAGCGCGGCGGAGACGAATGAGCGTTCGCCGGCGGAATTGAGCGGCGTCCGCGCGACGCGCCCCGCGGCTTGCGCCGCTTCCCGTGCCGTTAGAATTGCTTGCGCGGTCGGTCGAACTTTATCGGGAAGGCTAGAAACGATCTCGGGCGACAGCATGAAGCCGGCCACAGCCGACATCTGGAATCCGCCGAATGAAACCACGTTGAAGTCGCCCACGCTCCGCCAGCGATACGCGGACTGGATCAAAAACGGCGCGGCGATAAGACAAAACAACAAGCCGGCGCGGACAGCGCGATGAGCCTGCCCGTTCCGGTGCGCCAGCGCGAACCACAACAGGGGGACCACGAAGATTGCCGGCAGGAAGCTCGGCCGCAACAGATAGGAAAGCGTTGTCGCGAACGCGATCGGCAGCACCAACACGCGGTACGCGAACGCCGAATTTGCGGCCGCCAGTACGCCCGCGAAGGCGAGAATCAATGCCGTGATCGCCGGTGCTTCCGGCAGCAGCAGGCGCAGGTGATACACGCCTGACTGCGAGAACAGCGCTGCCAGAGCGAGGCACAACGCGCCGATGCTGCCGATGCCTCCCGCCCGGGCGCCGCCGTAAAGCGCGAGCGTCGCAGCCGCATGCAGTATGGCTTGGATCAATACGGCCTGGCCGGGCTCGCCCGCGCTGGCGCCGGCCCAACTCGCCAGCAGGCCGTAGAGCGGATGTCGCATCTCGCCCCACGGATTTGCCGCTTGCAGCGGTGCAAAGTAGCTCGCGGTGTCCGGCGCCACGGCGCTGGAAAGTCCGCCAATCGACCACAGCGTGATCAGCAGGACGGCGATCGCGGCGCACAGGCTTGCGACACAAAGACGATCTGATTGCGAGATCACCTAGGCCGCCCCTCCGCTGAGCGACCGCTTGCCCTGGCGGTACTGCGATCGGTCCGCTCGCCGCGGGTTAGCGGCAGCCCTATTCGGTGCATATCGGCCTAAATCCCCCGTAACGGCGGTTGCGCGAACATAATGGGCGGGTCGTGGATCGTCATCAGCGGTTCACTTATGCGCGGGACTTGACCGCAAAGAGGCGTTCCCCCACCAACGTCGCATGAACGATGAATTGCCGCCGCATATGCGGCCCGAACGCTCCTTTCAGGGCCTGATCCTGGCGCTGCAGCGCTATTGGGCTGACTGGGGTTGCGTCATCCTGCAGCCTTACGACATGGAAGTGGGGGCCGGCACCTTTCATCCGGCGACGACGCTGCGCGCTCTCGGCCCTAATTCGTGGAATGCGGCCTATGTCCAACCCTCGCGGCGGCCCAAGGATGGCCGCTACGGCGAAAATCCCAACCGCTTGCAGCACTACTATCAGATGCAGGTGATCTTAAAGCCCTCGCCCGACGATCTGCAGGATCTCTATCTCAA
The DNA here is from genome assembly GCA_963727325.1 of uncultured Alphaproteobacteria bacterium. Taxonomy (GTDB): domain Bacteria; phylum Pseudomonadota; class Alphaproteobacteria; order Rhizobiales; family Xanthobacteraceae; genus BOG-931. Next base: position 74,768 of record CAVSFV010000006.1, on the reverse strand, counting down.
ATCGCTCTACGCCATCGGCATTGATCCGAAGCTTCACGACATCCGCTTCGTCGAGGACGATTGGGAAAGCCCGACGCTCGGCGCCTGGGGGCTCGGCTGGGAGTGCTGGTGCGACGGCATGGAGGTTTCGCAGTTCACTTATTTTCAGCAGGTCGCAGGCTTTGAATGCGCGCCGGTCTCCGGTGAGCTGACCTACGGGCTGGAGCGGCTCGCCATGTACGTGCAGGGCGTGGAGAACGTTTTCGCGCTCAACTTCAACGGCCGGGAGGGCGCGCAGAAAGTGACGTACGGCGATGTTTTCCTGCAAGCCGAGCAGGAATATTCGCGCCACAATTTCGAATTCGCCGATACTGACATGCTGTTTGAACAGTTTCGCATGGCGGAATCGGCTTGTAAAAAATATCTGGAAGCGGGATGGCAGGGCAGTGGCAACGACTTAAGCAAAGACCGCGCAAATCGCAGTCGCCATCTGATGGCGCTGCCGGCTTACGATCAATGTATCAAGGCAAGCCACGTGTTCAATCTGCTTGATGCACGCGGTGTGATTTCAGTAACCGAGCGTCAGAGCTATATCCTGCGGGTGCGCGAACTCGCCAAGGCCTGCGGCGAGGCGTGGTTGGCAACAGAAGGCGGAGGTAGAATCAAATGAGCGAGATGCCTGCAATCGGCGGACGGCAACCGATCCCGGTCAAGGTCGAGGCCGGAAAGAGCTATTGGTGGTGCGCGTGCGGGCTTTCCAAGAAGCAGCCGTTCTGCGACGGCTCGCATAAGGTGACCAGTTTCACGCCGGTCGAATATAAGCCCGAGGCCGCCGGCGACGCGTGGTTCTGTGCCTGCAAGCGCTCTTCGAAGAAGCCGATGTGCGACGGCACCCATAAGACGCTGTAAGTGGTTTTCCCCTCCCCCTTGTGGGGAGGGGTTAGGGGTGGGGGTCGGGAGGTCGTGCGATGCAGGAGAAGCGATCCTCGGAGTTTGAGCAGCGCGTCTGGGCGCTTCGCGACCGAAGCAGATCACCGCCAAATCGTATTCGCGCCCGTGCCATGCGCTTGTCGCCGACCGAAGCTGAGCGGAAGCTTATGGTGGCATCTTGCGTCATCGGCTCCCGCAAGCTGGGACGCATTTTCGTCGGCAAGTCCGGCTCGGTGGCTTTATCGTCGACTTCGCCAATTATCAGTTGAAGATTGCGATTGAAATCGATGGCGCGCGCAACACGCGCAGCAGATCGAACGCGATGCGAGGCGAACAGATTTCTTAGAATTCGAAGGCTTTCGCGTGTTGCGTTTCTGGAACAATGAGGTGCTGGGAAATATAGACGGCGTGCTGGAAATGATTCTAGCAGCGCTCGTCCTCCGCGACCCCCACCCGCCGCCCCTCCCCCAAGGGGGAGGGGAGCAGATAGCCATGCCCGATCTTCTGCTTGAGCTTTTCTCCGAGGAAATTCCTGCGCGCATGCAGGCGCGGGCGGCGGAGGATTTGCGCAAGCTTGTGACCGATCGCCTGGTCGACGCGGGATTAGTCTACGAAGGCGCCAGGGCGTTCGTGACGCCGCGCCGGCTGGCGCTGTCGGTTCATGGCGTACCGGCGCGGCAGGCGGACGTGCGCGAAGAGAAGAAGGGCCCGCGCGTTGGCGCGCCGGAAAACGCCATCGCCGGATTCCTGAAAGCCGCCGGATTGAAATCGATCAGTGAAGCGAAAGTTCAGCCTGACAAGAAAGGCGATTTCTACATCGCGGTGATCGAGAAGCCGGGACGCGGCGCGATCGAAGTGATCGGCGAAATCCTGCCCGACGTGATCCAGAAATTCCCCTGGCCGAAATCCATGCGTTGGGGTGTGCAGTCGAAAGAGCCCGGCGCGCTCGGCTGGGTCCGGCCGCTGCATTCGATCGTGGCGACCTTCGGCCCCGAGACCGAGGAGCCGGATATCGTGCCGTTCTCGGTCGGTGGCATCGCCGCGGGTAACGCGACGCGCGGCCATCGGTTTCTCGCGCCCGAGCCGTTCACGGTGCGCCGGCTTGCCGACTATCAGCAGAAGCTGGACAGGGCGAAAGTGGTGCTCGACGCGGAGCGGCGGCGCGACATCATCCACACCGAGGCGAAGCAGCTTGCCTTCGCGCAGGGGCTCGAACTGATCGAGGACGGTGGCTTGTTGGCCGAGGTTGCCGGGCTCGTCGAATGGCCCGTGGTGCTGATGGGTTCATTCGATGAGCAGTTTTTGCGAATTCCCGAGGAGGTGATCCGCGCCACCATCCGCAACAATCAGAAATGCTTCGTGTCTGCGCGACGCGGCGCATGCCAAGCTCGTCAACAAATTCATTCTGATCTCCAACATCGAGGCGGAGGATGGCGGCAAGGCCATCGTCGCCGGCAACGAGCGCGTCATCCGGGCGCGGCTGTCGGACGCGAAATTCTTCTACGAGACCGATCTGAAGACCCGTCTTGAAGATCGCCTGCCGAAATTCAAGAGCATCGTCTTCCACGAGAAACTTGGCACGCAGTGGGAGCGCATCGAGCGCATCGAGCGGCTTGCGGCGGAGCTGGCGCCGCTGGTCGGTGCCGATGTCGAGAAGGCAAAGCGCGCCGCGCGCCTGTGCAAGGCGGATTTGCTGACTGAAGTCGTCGGCGAATTTCCCGAACTGCAAGGCTTGATGGGAAAATATTATGCCGAGGAGCAGGGCGAGGACGAAGCCGTCGCGCATGCGATCGAGGATCACTACAGACCCAAAGGCCCTGACGATATCGTTCCCGCCGATCCGGTGTCGGTCGCGGTCGCGCTTGCGGACAAGATTGATACGCTGGTCGGCTTCTGGGCGGTCGATGAGAAGCCGACAGGCAGCAAGGACCCCTATGCGCTCCGCCGGGCGGCGCTGGGAGTCATTCGCATTGTCTTGAGCAATTCACTGCGATTGCGATTGCTTTATGTGATGGCCACGCATCACCCGCGCGGCGATTTGGCGTTTCGTGAGGGGTTGTTGTCCTTTTTCGCCGACCGCCTGAAGGTCCAGCTCCGGGAGCAGGGTGCGCGACACGATCTTGTAGACGCCGTGTTTGCGCTGGATGGCCAGGATGACCTTTTGCTTATCGTGCGCCGCGTGGAGGCGCTGGGAAAATTCCTCGATACAGAGGACGGCAAGAATTTGCTCGCCGGCTATAAGCGTGCGACCAACATCATCCGGATCGAGGAGAAGAAGGACGGACGCGAATATACCGGCGCGCCCGATCCAAAGCTCTTTCGGCAAGATGAGGAAGTGACGTTGGGAAAGGAAATTGATCTCGCCAAAGTCGCGGCAACAAGGGCCGTTGAAATGGAAGACTTTGAAGCCGCCATGCGACCTATGGCCAGATTGCGATCTGGCGTCGATGACTTCTTCGACAAGGTCACGGTCAACGTCGACGACAAGCCGCTACGCGAGAACCGCCTAAAACTCCTCAACGAAATCCGCGAGGCGACGCGCGCGGTGGCCGATTTCTCCCGAATTGAGGGGTGATTGCGTAAAACCCCTTTTGTCGCATAGAACCGAACGCGTCTTCGTGCGTTCTTCGTTCTGCGGGGCCTTGCCGGTTTTGTTCTGCCGCGCTTTTGTCCACCTGATGTCCCTTAAAAGTCAGAGGAAAACCAATGGTCATTACCGCTGCCCATCTCACCCCGCTTGTCGCCATCATTGCCGGGATACTCATTCTCCTGGTGCCGCGTTTACTGAACTACATCGTTGCGATCTATCTCATTTTCATCGGCGTGGTGGGGCTCAATGGCGTCCATCATTGGTTTAACTTTCATTGATGCTTCGCCCTGGCCGGCGTTGCGTCGACGCGCCGGTATTTGCACTAAGGACGCAATGCGCTTAAGCGAACGAGTATCCATGGCCAAAGCGCGTTCCAAAAACAGCCGTCAGGCGGTCAAGAAATTCAAGCCGCGTGCGGCTGCCAAATCCGCGGCAGCCAAGACCGCTGGGGCGGGTAACAAGACCGCTGGGGCGGATAACAAGACCGCTGGGGCGGGTAACAAAACCGCTGGGGCGGGTAAGAGCAGCAATGGGTCTACGCCTTCGGCGGCGGCAAAGCGGCCGGCCGTGGCGATATGCGCAACCTTCTCGGCGGCAAGGGCGCAGGCCTTGCCGAAATGGCGCATCTCGGCCTGCCGGTGCCGCCCGGCTTTACCATCACCACCGCGCTCTGCACGCATTTCTATGCCAACGGCAAAAACTATCCGAAGGATTTACAGCCGCAGGTCGAAGCGGCGCTGGCCGAGGTCGGGCGCATCACCGGGAAAAAATTCGGCGATAGCAAAAATCCGTTGCTTGTCTCGGTGCGCTCCGGCGCACGCGCGTCAATGCCGGGCATGATGGACACGGTGCTCAATCTCGGCCTCAACGACACGACGGTCGCGGCGCTGGCGGAGAAATCGGGCGATCGGCGCTTCGCCTATGACAGTTATCGGCGCTTTATCACCATGTACGCCGATGTGGTGCTCGGCATCGCGCATCATCACTTCGAAGAAATCCTCGACGAACACAAAGACCGTAACGGTTACACGCTCGACACCGATCTCGAAGCGGCCGACTGGGAACAGCTCGCCGGTTTGTTCAAACAGCGCGTCGAACAGGAAACCGGCAAGCCGTTTCCGCAGGATCCGCGCGAGCAATTGTGGGGCGCCATCGGCGCGGTGTTTGGCTCGTGGATGAACCAGCGCGCGATGACCTATCGGCGCTTGCACAGCATTCCGGAAAGCTGGGGCACGGCCGTTAACGTTCAGGCCATGGTGTTCGGCAATATGGGCGACAGCTCCGCGACCGGCGTTGCCTTCACGCGCAATCCGTCGACCGGCGAACGGAAACTCTACGGCGAATTCCTCATCAACGCGCAAGGCGAGGACGTGGTCGCCGGCATCCGCACGCCGCAGGAAATCACCGAAGCAGCGCGCGAGGAGTCGGGCTCCGACAAGCTCTCGATGGAGAAGGCGCTGCCGCAGGCTTTTGCCGAGCTCAAGCGCATCCAGGCTGCGCTCGAAAAGCATTATCGCGACATGCAAGACCTCGAGTTCACGGTGGAGCAGGGCAAGCTCTGGATGCTGCAGACGCGAAGCGGCAAGCGCACCGCCAAGGCCGCGTTGCGCATTGCCGTCGAATTGGCGCAGGAGAAAGTGATCAGCCGGCAGGAGGCGGTGACGCGCATCGACCCTGCGGCGCTTGACCAGCTCCTCCATCCGACCATCGATCCCGCAGCCGAACGCAAGGTACTCGCGACCGGGCTGCCGGCCTCGCCCGGTGCGGCCACTGGCGAAATCGTGTTCTCGTCCGAAGACGCCGAATTGCTCAAGAGCCAAGGTCACAAGGTGATCCTGGTCCGCGTCGAGACCTCGCCTGAAGACATCCACGGCATGCACGCTGCCGAGGGAATTTTGACCACGCGGGGCGGCATGACATCGCATGCCGCGGTGGTCGCGCGCGGCATGGGCAAGCCCTGTGTCTCCGGCGCCGGCAGCCTTCGCGTCGATTACCGTGCGCAAACCGTGAGCGCCGGCGGCACGACGTTGAAGAAGGGCGATGCGCTGACCATCGACGGCTCGACTGGACAGGTCCTCTTGGGAAAGGTGCCGATGCGCGAGCCTGAACTTGCCGGTGAGTTCGGAATCCTGATGAAATGGGCCGATGCCTCCCGCAAGCTGAAAGTCCGAGCCAATGCCGATACGCCGGCGGACGCGCGCGCGGCGATCAGGTTTGGGGCGGAAGGCATTGGCCTTTGCCGCACCGAGCACATGTTCTTCGAGGAAGACCGCATCCGTGCCGTCCGCGAAATGATCCTGGCGGAGGACGAAAAGGCGCGACGTGTCGCGCTCGCCAGGTTGTTGCCGATGCAACGCGCCGATTTCGTCGAGCTGTTCAAGATCATGGGCGGCCTGCCCGTGACCATCCGGTTGCTGGATCCGCCGCTGCATGAATTCCTGCCCCATACCGAAGCGGAAATTGCAGACGTGGCGGCGGCGATGGGCGCCGATCCGAAGAAACTCGCCGACCGCGCCCGCGAGCTGCACGAGTTCAATCCGATGCTGGGCTTCCGTGGCTGTCGCCTCGCGATCGCCTATCCGGAAATCGCCGAAATGCAGGCCCGCGCCATTTTTGAAGCCGCAGTTGAAGCCGGCCGCGCTACCGGAGCGACAGTAGCGCCCGAGATCATGGTGCCGCTGATCGCCAGTAAGGCCGAACTTGACCTGGTCAAAGAGCGCATCGACGCGATGGCCGAAACAGTCGCGAGCGAAACGAAGGCGCCCGTCAAGTATCAGGTCGGCACCATGATCGAATTGCCGCGCGCGGCGCTCATGGCTGGCGAGATCGCAATAACGGCCGAATTCTTTTCTTTCGGCACCAACGATCTGACGCAAACGGCCTTCGGCATCAGCCGCGATGATGCGGCAAGCTTTTTGGGAATCTACACAGCAAAAGGAATCCTCGCGGCCGATCCGTTTGTGTCGATCGACCGTGAAGGCGTGGGCGAACTGGTGCGGATTGCGAGCGAACGCGGCCGCAAAGTGCGGCCCAAGATCAAGCTCGGCATTTGCGGCGAGCACGGCGGCGATCCGGCTTCGGTCGAATTCTGCCACCAGGTTGGGCTCGATTACGTATCCTGTTCGCCGTTTCGTGTCCCCATTGCCCGGTTGGCGGCGGCGCAAGCTGCGCTTGGGAAGGTCGTCCGCTCGGAAGGATGAGCGGCGTCACGCCGCTACGCCGGCGAGGAAATCCTCGATGTGCCGGCGAAGCTCTGCGACGGCAGCGTGCACGGCCTCTGAACTGTCGAGCGCGACCTCGGCGGAGGTGTGTGTCTGCGTGGCGGCGCCTGCGACATCGTTGAGGATGTGCGCCATGGTTTGCGTCGCCTGAGCCGCGCTCGCCACATTGGACGAGATGTTGTTCGTAGCGGCGCTTTGTTGCTCGATCGAGGCAGCAACCCCCGACGCATAGTGCTGGATTTCCTGCATGCGCTGGGCGATGCGACGGATTGATTCGACGGCGCTTGCGGTTGAGCCCTGTACGGCGAGGATTTGTCCGGCGATCGCCTCGGTTGCTTTGGCGGTTTGCACGGCAAGCGATTTGACTTCCGAGGCGACCACGGCAAAGCCGCGGCCCGCATCGCCCGCGCGTGCAGCTTCGATCGTGGCATTGAGCGCAAGCAAATTGGTTTGTCCGGCAATGCTGCGAATTAGCTTGACGATATCGCCGATTTTCTGCGCGGATTCCGCGAGCGTCGTCATCTCGCCGTTGGTGCTTTGCGCCTCTTCGACCGCCATGTACACGACGTTGTTGGTTTGCGTGATCTGGCGGGCGATCTCGCCGATCGAGCTGGATAATTCTTCGGTTGCGACTGCTGCGGTGCTCACGCCTTTTGTCGCCTCGTTCGACGCCGCCACGGCGCCTTCGGCGCAGAGCGACGTATGATTGGCGCCGGATGAAAGAACGACCGCGGTCGATTTCATCGCCGCCGCGCTGTCGCCAAAGGTCTTGAGCAGCGTTTCCATCTCGCTACGGAACGATGCGATCACGCCGTCGATAAAGCCGCGGCGCTTTTGCTGCTCGACCATGGAATCGTTCTGCTGCTGCAGCCGCAGTTGTTCGGTGACGTCCTCGTGGGTCGACACCCAGCCGCCGCCGGGCATCGGTTCGTTGATGGCATGGACCTTACGGCCGTCGCTGGCTTCGATCACCCATTTGGAGGTCTTGCCGGCAGCAACGCTGTCCATGATCTCCTTGACGTATTGCTGGGGATCGCGGGTCAGGAAGCCGGTCTGTTTGCGATGTTGCATGAGCGCGAGCAGCGTGCAGCCGGGTTTCACCACTTCGGGCGAAAGCTTGTACATGCGCAGATATTGTTGATTGCAGACGACGATGCGCCCGGCCGCGTCGAACATGCACAGGCCCTGCGACATGTAGTTCAAGGCGTCCGTGAGCCGGCGAATTTTAATGCGCGCGTGTCGAGCAACAAAGGCGGCGACGGCGAGTAACGACAGCGCGGCGATGAGGCCGACGGTTTGCCAGTCCGGCAGATGAGGAAAGGGCGTGTCGGACATGGTCTCGCGGGTTCGATTGCGCGCAAGTATTCCGGATGTGAATTGCCGTCTGGTTAACAAATAACAACAAACGGTGGGGCTGGGGCAGGCGTCGGCAACAAGTTTCGGGCTGCCGGGAGCCGCTGGCGACTGATTCCATCGCGATTAACGGGTCCGCAAGGTTAACCGGACAATATGCGAATGTGTCGCATTCGCGCCACTGCGGTAGCGTTTGTTGAGAGTGGGAAGCGTCGCTTTGTCGAGCGTGCGCGAGGGGTAATGGTAGCGTTAGCGTTGCGTAGGCGGCTGACGGGCGCGTTCTCAGGGCTTTTCTGGCTGAGCGCATTCTGCGCCGCATTGATGCCGACCTCGATCGGCTATCAGGACCTTGCAGCATTCTTCGCCCGCCAGCCGGGCGTTTCACAACGCTGGCGCGATCATCTGATCGCTTCTCCATTCGGTACCATTCACGCTGCGACGTTCAGCTTTTCGCGCCCGATCGGGACGGCGATGCCCGAGCCGATCGGCATCCAGCCCGTCAATTTCGACCCCCGCGCGTTCGACGTGAAAGCATGGCCGGGCGATGAGCCGCTGATGGCCGATCCACAGCGCGAAATCGAATATCCGACCGTCAATCGACGCCTCAAGGGCGACCGCATGCCCTTGCCGCAAAGTGGCCCCGGTCCGCGCGAGCCTGAGATCTTGCCGACGCTGCAACCGGTCAACGCGCCATCGGCGCCGTCCGTGAGCCCGCGGTTCCCGATCACGGGAAAGCGACCGAAAAGCGCGGAACAACTCGATCCCGGACAGGCTGATGCGGCGATGAATGAGGTTGATCCAACGCAGTCATCACCACCGTCCGAGGAAATAATCGGCAGCGTTCAATCGAACGCCGTTGAAAGGGGCGACGCGGCGGGCGATGCAAATGCGGGCGACGATAACGCCGTATCAGACACCCCGCCGGAAATCCCGACGGCTAACGAGAACGATTGGCTGGTAACGGCGGCTGCTTCGCCCGCTTCCCTCGCCGACAATGCTGCAGACCGTACCGCGCAAATCTATTTCGGCGTCGCGGCGCTGGGTTCTCCCGACCCACTGCAACAATGGGAGCCAGGCGCGGCACCCATTCCGGTAGTGCCTGCGGTTGATCCCGAGATCAAACTCTCAGCTTTGGGAGCGCACGTCGACGGGGGCCCCGGCGGAGAAACGGTAGCCGGCAAGGGCAATGCCAGCGGTTTGATTAGCCCGGCCAATCGTCTCGGTCTTAGCGGTAAGCCGCGTGCGAAAGCCGAGAAGTGCATGGCCGACGCTGTCTATTTCGAGGCGCGTGGCGAACCGTTGCGCGGGCAGATGGCGGTTGCGCAGGTGGTGCTGAACCGTGTGTTCTCCGGCCGTTATCCCGACGACGTCTGCGGCGTGGTTTATCAGAACGCCGGCCGGCATCTCGCTTGCCAGTTTACCTTCGCGTGCGAAGGCAAAGATTTAAGCCGCATTGACGAGCCGGACATGTGGGAACAAGCCAAGCGCATCGCGAAAGATGCGCTCGATGGAAAAATTTGGCTCGGTGAAGTGGGCCACGCGACCCATTATCACGCCTACTGGGTGCGCCCGAGCTGGGTGAACGAGATGGCAAAACTCTACAAGCTCGGCGTCCATACGTTCTATCGCCCGCGGGCGTGGGGTGACGGCTCGGACGCTCCGATCTGGGGCCCGGTGAAGCGACCCGAAGCGGCGATCAAGGCCCCGCAAGTAGCCGCGTCACCCGACAAGAAGACGCGAACCGCGAGGCTTTAAGCCGGCGTCTCATGTCGCGCGCGGCATGGGCAAGCCCAGTGTCTTTCGCCGGAACCCTGACGCCAGACTTGAGAGGCCGTGTACTTGCCGTACCACGGCGATCCGCGCATCCTTCAGTGAGCTTGAGAAAACGAGAGGCGGAGACATGGCGGCATTCAGGGCGATCGTCGTCAACAAGGGGGAAGGCGGCCAGACGGTCCGCCTGACCGATTTCGACGACAAGGATTTAATGGACGGTGACGTTACTGTTGCGGTGGAATGGTCGACGTTGAACTACAAAGACGGCCTCGCGCTCACCGGCAAGTCGCCGGTCGTGCGCCGCTTCCCAATGATCGCGGGTATTGATTTCGTCGGCACGGTCGAAGCCTCGTCCCATCCGGCCTGGAAACCGGGCGACAAGGTTATCCTCAACGGCTGGGGCCTGGGCGAGACACATCTTGGTGCGTATGCCGAAAGGGCGCGGGTCAAAGGCGACTGGCTGGTGCGCCTGCCGGCCAGCATGAGTGCGCGCGATGCCATGGCGATCGGCACCGCGGGTTATACCGCGATGCTGGCGGTGATGGCGCTCGAGCGGGCCGGCATTACTCAAGAGCGTGGACCGGTGATCGTGACCGGTGCAGCCGGCGGCGTTGGTTCTGTCGCGGTCGCAATTCTGTCGAAGCTTGGCCACACGGTCATCGCCTCGACCGGGCGGCCGGCTGAAGCTGGTTATCTTAAGGGGCTGGGTGCTGCCGAGATCATCGAGCGCAAGGAATTGACCGGCGCCCCGCGCGCGCTCGGCAAGGAGCGCTGGGCCGGTGGCATCGATGCCATAGGCTCAACGACGCTCGCGAATGTGCTGTCGATGACACGGTATGGCGGGGCGGTTGCCGCTTGCGGCTTGGCCGGCGGCATGGACCTGCCGACGACAGTGGCTCCTTTCATTTTGCGCGGCGTGTCGCTTCTTGGCATCGATTCAGTCATGTGCCCGTTGCCGCTGCGGCAGGAGGCTTGGCGGCGCCTGGAGACGGACCTCGACCGGGGAAAGATCGCCGCCATGACATCCGAAATTGGGCTCGGCGACGTGATCGAAGCCGGCGCGCGCATTTTGGCCGGTGAAGTCCGCGGACGCATTGTGGTAAAAATTCGATAAACGGTGCAGAATATTTTCGTCGGGCGACGGGGCGCTATGGTAAGGGGTCGGTTAAGAAATGTTGTTAACGTAAGGCTCAAGTCGAAGGTGGAGTTGTACATGTTGCTGCGCGTTGCCATCATTTGCGCTTGCGTTTTGGGAGCCGCCCCGGCCTTAGCCGAAGAACTCGCACCGGACCAGGCCAGAACATTCGTCGTCGGCAAGCTGTTCGCCTACACTTGCTTTGACGGCACTGCCGGGATGGGCCGAATCTTTTCCGACGGCTCTGTCGTCGGCACCATCCGACCGGGTGGCCGTGGCGAGACCCGCTTTGCTTCGCTGCCGGCCGGCACACTCAAAGTCGAGGGTGGCTCGATGTGCGCGCACCTCGCCGGTTTGCCGATCGAGCCATGTTTCCACGTGCAGAAGATCGACTATCGAAGTTTTCGCGGTTCAATATCCGGCTTGAGCTTTGCGTACTGCGATTTCCATCAGCACAATCCGCGTGCTCAAGTCATAACGCGCGCGTCAGCGTCGCCGCGGTCTTTGCCGATGGCGACGCTGCGCCCGGCGATCGAAGAATAGCAAGGCACTATTCTAGTTCCAGTCTGAAGGGGGTCGCCTCGGTGGCCATGACCCCGCGGCCGATCATTTCAATCGCTGCAACCATCCGACCGTCGCGGCCCAGCAGGCGGTCGGCAAGCGATACTATGCGAATGTTGGGCGTGGCGGTTGGTGAGGCACGGCGGAGAGCGAGCGCAATACTCTTCTCGTCGCGGTGCGGATTAAGGGCGCAGACGCTGGCAAACGCGCTTGCTGTCGAGCGGCTGATGCCGGCGTAGCAGTGCACGACCATCGGCGCACGCCGATCCCAGCGACGCACGAACCTCAGCAGATCGGCGATGTGTTCCTCGTCCGGCATGATGTAACCGTCGAGCGGCGAACTGATGTCGTGGAGCCGCAAGCGCAGATAATTTTGCTCCGTTACTGCGGGCGGGCGCTCGATGACAACCTCGTCGCCGATCAACGACACGACATGCTGGGCGCCGGTGTCTTCGACTGTCTTATGCAGCAATGAAAGCGAGCAGACGTGAATCATCGAAGGTTCAATGGATGAGGCGACGGTTGAAGGAATCGCATCACGCTTCTGCAGTCTCGTATAGGTCCGACGCGCGGCGCAAGTATGACACTTACTCCGGAACGGCCACTGGGCTCGTTGCAGGCGCTGCGGGATAAAGCGGCGGTAGCTAATCACCTTTGACAAACAGCTTGTTGAAGCGTTGCAGATAGCGCGCTTGTGCGGTCTCTGCCGGCCAAGGCTTCAAATAATCACGCTCGATCGTGGCAGTAATTTTTGGCTCGCGGCCAAAGAAGCGCCGCGCTTCCTTGGCGTCGAAGCCGGCCAGTCGCGTGGCTTCCAGATATGCCGCGGCATGGTCCGCGGCTTTGGTCAGTGCGACAAGCTCCGGTGCGGAGTTTGCCGGCAGCCCGAAGCGCCGATGGATCGCGGCGAGCAGGCGCCGCTCGACCGCCTTGTAATCGCCGCCGATGATCGCCTTGAACGGCGAAATCATGTCGCCGATGACGTATTCCGGGGCGTCGTGCAGCAACACTGCGAGCCGCCGGCCTCTGTCGAGCCGCGGCACGCGCGCGCGTGCCAGCGTTTCGACCAGCAGGCAGTGCTGGGCGACCGAAAAGATATAGGGTCCTGCCGTCTGTCCATTCCAGCGCGCCACGCGTGCAAGCCCGTGCGCGATGTCCTCGATTTCGATGTCGAGCGCCGAGGGATCGAGCAAATCAAGCCGCCGCCCTGACAGCATTCGCTGCCAGGCGCGTGGTGAGGTCGGCTGTGGCGGTCTTGTCATGATCGGGAGGCTAACGGCCTCCCGATCATTCGCAAGTAGACTTAACGCGCAAGTAGACTTAACGCGTCAGACTAAGCAGCCGCCTTTTTACCCCACAGACGCTTCGAGGCGATGTCCGCGCCCTCGCGGAGCGTTTTGAGCTTCAACCACACAACGTCTTCGGCAACCCATTCCCAGCCTGCGAAGGTGCCAAAGCCGCAGTCGACGCCGGCGATCACTCGCTCGCGATCGCCGACAGCCGCGACCGCCTGCTCGATGCGCTGCGCAACCACCTCCGGATGCTCGACCAGGTTAATCTTAGAGTCGATGACACCCGGGATGAGGATCATGTTGTCCGGGAATTTGTGCTTCTTCAACGCCGCATATTCGTGCTGGCGGCGCGCATTGGCGAATTCGATGGAAAGCGCACCGACATTGGCTCGATAGAGGGCCTGGAGCAGGGGCTCAAGTCCAATATCGAAGATGTGCGGCCCTTCCCAGTTGCCCCAGCAGATGTGCAACCGCACGCGGTCGCGTGGAATTCCCTCGAGAGCCTTGTTCAGTGTAGCGATATGGGTCTCGACGATCTTGACGTATTCCGCTTCGGATTTGTCCTGGAACAGAAGAACCCGTTCCATCGCCAGGTCGGGCGCGTCGATCTGGAGGATGTATCCGGCGTCGACAACAGATTTATATTCATAGTGCATCTCGCGCGCGATCGCGTCGAGGTAGGCCTCGTAGGTCGCATAGTGCGCATTGAGCATTGTCGTGGCGATGATGCCGGGTGACGGCTCAGCAAAAAAGATTTCCGGGAACGGCGGCTTGATCGCCTCGGCATGGCGCTTGACGCGAGCGAGTTCGGTCTTGATGGCTTCCTTGTCGTGATATTTGAGCTCACCGACACATTCCGGACACCCGAACACCTTTCCGGTTTTCGGGATACGCGCCATGAATTTTTCCGTGAACAACGGAAGTTGTACCCATTCCTGGCCGAAGGGGCGCTTCGATTCGCCGCCAAAGCCGGACATCCGCTTCGGCACGTACGTCTGAAAGCCAACGCGGCCCTGCTCGCCGTCATTGGCTACATCGACGCCGGCCCAGCGTTCTTTCTCCATGACGTGAGCGACACGCTTCTCAATCATGTCTGTCAGCTTGGCCTGATCGACCTTTTCGCCGGCCTCGTCGGCGATCAAGGCGTCATTGAGGTCCTTGCCGCGGGGCAGGCTGCCGGTATGCGTAGTCATGATATAATCGGTGCTTTTCTTCATCATTTCCTCCAATTGCTCTCATTAATTCGGCCGGCAAGGATTTGCCGCTGACGTTGTGTTTTAGATTATGCCAGCCCGCCACGGCGGCGCGCAAGACAATGGTTCCGAGCGAGGATTGCATCGGCCGCAACTTCTTTTATTTGTTGAAAGCGCCCGCGGCTCGGCATGGTGAACGCACAAGGTTCGTCCGGTGGGCGAAGCCCACACGCTCAAGGGCTGTATCCCACGAACCGCCTGACTATTATTTGTACTAACGGCTTAGCTGAAAAGCGCGTTGCGACGCTTGGCACCGGCTGCAAAAGCAGAGTATTGTTTCTTTGCACAAGGTCATCTGGAGATTCCGGTTGACAGGGACGTAAAAAACCTCGGCACTGCTGTGGCGCTACGTCCGGTCTAACCGCTCAAAACAGATGTAGCAGGGGAGGAGCTTATGTTGTCACCACGCGCTATCAGTGTCGGCGTTGCGGCCTTGGGTCTCGCAATTGCGATGACTTCATCCGGTCACGCCGGCGATATTACCAAAGTTAAACTCCATCCGGACAAAAAAGGCACGGCGGCCGATTTTCAGCCGATGTCAAAATTCTGCGGCACGAAGCCGATCAAGGTCGCGCTGTCTGACGGTTGGGGCGGCAATTACTGGCGCCACATCCAGCGCGTCGAATTCGAGGATGAAGCGTCGAAGTGCAAGAACATCACCGACGTCCGCTATACCGACGGCGAGTTCAAGCCCGAGAAGCAGATTGCCGATATCGAAGGCCTGATCGCGCAGAAGTTTGATGTCATCGTCGCCTTCGTCGACACCGGTGTCGCGGTTTCGAAAGCGATGCGCGAAGCGACCTCAGCGGGCATAGCGACTATTCCGTTCTCGACCGGCGATAGTTTTCCCGGATTGGGCAAGGACTTCATTGACCGCGTGACCGAAAGCCAAGCCCAGGTCGGTGAACAGGCCGCGGAATGGCTGGTCAAGACGCTCAACGGCAAAGGTAACATCATCATGTTCGGCGGCACGCCGGGCAATCCGATGACCGAAGCGCAAACTCACGGCTGGCGCCCGTATTTCGCCAAGTATCCCGGCATCAAGGTGCTGGAAGTCGAGCCCGTGCCGACGATGTGGGATCCGGCCGTAGCGCAGCAGAAGACCGCGGCGCTGATCGCCAAATATCCGCAGATCGACGGCATCTACAGCGAGACGGTGGGACCGATCCGTGCCTTCGTCGCTGCCGGCAGGCCTATTCCGGCCTATGTCGGACAGTCGCTGATGGACCTGAGCTGTCTCGCTGCCGATCATCCCGAGATGAAGATGATGAGTATCGATGCCCACACCTGGATGGTGCGAAACGCGCTGCGTAAGGCGGTGGCGGCGGCTCAAGGCATGGACAATGACGAACCCAGCCTGATCAAGCTGCCGATCTCGGAGGACACGACCTCGAAGGATCCGAAGCTTGCATTGAAGTGCGACAAATCGATGCCGATGGATTCAATTCCGTCGTCGATGCTGAACAAGGCGCAGCAGGTCAAGGCGCTGGGCGGCAAGTAAAGTTGGAGATGAGTTGTGCCGACCGCCTGGCCCCATGTGGGCCGGGCGGTCGGTCGACTTTTTCATTCCTCCCGGTGAGGGAATCGATCGCGCAAGCGATGGGGCGCCTTGGTGACAGCCCGGATTTTTCGGTTCGCGCATCGTTCAGTATCCCGCGGGCGGGGGAATGAGTTTAGAATACCCTCGATAAATTGGACCGGATTTGGGAGATGGCGGGCGACCGACTAATGCGTCTGCGGCTGCCTCAGCTTGGCTTCGACCTGACCGAGCTGCCGCTGGCGGCAAAGGCGTTCATTGCCACCGCGGTGCTCGTTTTGATCGGCGGCATTGCCGCGCCCAGCACCATCAGCGTCGCGGCCATTCTTTCGACGCTGCCCTACTTCGCGATCCTGGCTGTTGCCTCGATCGGTCAGCATCTCGTGATCCAGCAGCGGGGACTCGATCTGTCCACTGCCGGCATCATGTCGTTCGTTGCAGTGGTTGTCACCAAGCTGCCCGACTCCTCTACCGATCCTCGTGTCGTGCTTTTCTATATCGCGACGGGACTTCTGGTCGGGGCGGCGATTGGCACTGTGACCGGACTGATCGTGACGCTGCTGCGGGTGCCGCCGCTTGTTACCACGATTGGCGTCAACGCCATTCTTTTCGGCTTGACCTATTTCGTGTCGACCGGCGCCTCGGTGCAATCGCCGGCTATGATGGTCAATTTTTTTGTCGGCGAATTTCTATTCGTGCCGGCAACGGTGTGGGTGTTGCTGCTGGTGGCCGGCGCGACCGTGTTTGTGCTGACATTCACCACGATTGGACGGCGCTTCATAGCCGTGAGCGTCAATCCGCCGGCCGCGCATGCCGTGGGTGTGCCGCTTAAGACTTACAGCATACTGACATATACGACTGCCGGTTTGATGTATGCCATCGCGGCGATCATGTTGTCGGGCTATCTCGTCTCGCCGACCGTTTTGTGCGGACTGCCTTATTTGCTCGGCACTATCGCCGCGGTCGTCGTCGGGGGTAACCCGTTGGGCGGTCTGACCAAGGGGAGCGTCGTTGCCACGGTGGTCGGCGCATTCTTTCTCACCTACCTTGCGCAATTGGTTACGGCGCTCGGCTTCGGCGGGTCGGCCGAAGATCTGGCCGATGCGATCATCGTGCTGAGCGGTGTGGCGCTGCCTGAAGTAACGCGGCGGTTGCGCCATGCATGACGTTGTAGAGGTGATCGCAACGCCGACCACGGCGCACATTCCGGTTATGACGCTGGCCGGTATCCGCAAAAGCTTCGGTCCGGTGCACGCATTGAAGGGCGTCGACGTCCTCATCATGCCCGGCGAGGTTCATGCCATTGTCGGCGAAAATGGCGCGGGCAAATCCACGCTGATCGGCGTTGCTGCCGGCGTTCTGCGCGCCGATGCCGGTTCCATCTATTACAACGGCGAGCACGTTGCGGCGCCTGACCCGGCGCGAATGCGTCGAGGACGGCGTCAGTGTCGTGTATCAGCATCCGGCGCTGGCAAACGATCTGACAGTGCTGGAAAATCTTCAGCTCGCGGCCCCGATGCTTGCAGGGCATGGCGGTGCAGTGGAAGCCGAGCGCCTGCTCGAGCGGGTGGCAACCGAAGAACTCCGCATGCCGGTCGGCAAGCGCGTCTCCGAGTTGTCGCTGGCGCAACGGCATGTCGTGGAGATCGCGCGCGCACTCGCCACAAATCCGAAGGTTTTGTTTCTGGACGAGCCGACCGAACCATTGCAGCAGGCCGACGTGCGCAAGCTGTTCGATCTGATCGGCGAACTCAAAGCGCGACGGCGTCGGCATCGTCTATGTGTCGCATCGCCTGCACGAAGTCGATGAGCTTGCCGACCGCATTTCGGTGATGCGCGACGGCGAGATCATCGACAGCCGTGCTGGCACGTGCGATCACCCCGTCCGAGATCGTTGCGCTGATCGCGGGGCGCCCGCTTGGTCAGATTTTCCCCGCCAAAGCCGAAATTGTCGGTGCGCCGTTATTTGCCGTCGACGGTCTGAGCGGACGCGGCTTCGATCAAATCGATCTTGTTGTGCATGCCGGCGAGATCGTCGGGCTGGCCGGCATTGAGGGCGAGGGCCAGCGCGAATTCATCCGCGCAGCGGCCGGCATTGACCGTCACAGCGGCGGTGAAGTGTAAGGTCGCGCGCGTCAAGGTCTCCGGCGATAGCCCCGGCGCCTTTCGCCAGGCCGGCATCGGGTTCATCACTGACGATCGCCATACCGAAGGTGTGTTCCTCAATCTGACTTTGCGCGAGAACCTCGGCCTTGGTTTTCTGGATTCGATTTCGCGGTATTCCGTCATCGATCGCGGCGCCGAAGCGGCCCGTGCCAAGAAGATCACCGAAGATCTGCGCATTCGTGCCGCCTCAATCGAATCCAAGCTCAACGAATTGTCCGGCGGCAACCAGCAAAAGGCGCTGTTCGGGCGCGAAATCTCGGCCAAGCCCTCGGTGCTCCTGGTGGACGAACCGACCAAGGGCGTCGACATCGGCGCGCGGAGCGAAATCTACCAGCGGCTGCGCGCCATCGCCGATCAGGGCGTGGCGATGCTGGTTTCATCGTCGGACGGTATTGAGCTGGAAGGCCTCTGCGACCGCGTGCTGATTTTCGCCCGCGGCCGCATCGTCCATGAATTGTCGGGTGCGGCAGTCACCGACGCCGCAATCACCGAAGCCAATCTCACCGCTACGGTGTCCCGCGCCAGCAAGGCGATCGGCGGGCAAAGCGGATCGGCGCTGGCGCGACTTCGCCGCGAGCGATCATTTTCCCGCTCTGCTGCTCGCTGTTCTTACACTCGTCATTCTTGGCGGCACGCAGGCGCTGAACGGCTACTTTCTGTCCGCGTTCAGCATCAAGAGCATGCTCTCCTTCCTGAGCATCCTGACGTTTCTCTCCAGTGCCCAGCTCGCGACCGTGCTGGTCGGCTCGATCGATCTTTCGATCGGCCCGCTGGCCGGGCTTTGCGTGGTGCTCGCGTCGTTCCTCGCGCCAGACGGCGTTGCCACCGGTCCGTTCGCGGCTGGGCTCATTCTGATCCTCGCGGCCACCACCGGCTTCGGCCTGTTGCAGGGTTTGTTGATTACTTCACTGCGTCTGCCGGCGATCGTGGTGACGATCGCGACCTTCATCGGGCTGCAGGGCATCTCGCTGTTGCTTCGGCCGGTGGCTGGCCGGCACCATTGATGACGCCCTCTCCGACGCAGCGCAGTTTCCGCTCTGGTTCCTGCCAGCCGGTTTGGTGCTGGCCGTGGCGATCGTCGGCGTCGCCGAATGGCTGCTTTTTCGCACCGATTTCGGACGCCGCTTTCGCGCCGTCGGGTCGAGCCCACTGGCGAGCCATCGCCTCGGCATCGACAGCCAGCGCCTGACCTGGCTCGCCTTCGTCATTTCGGGCTTTCTCACCGGCATCGGCGGACTGATGCTTGCAGGCCAGGTCGGCATCGGTTCGCCGTCGACCGGCACTGACTACACGCTGATGACCATCACCGTTGTTGTGCTGGGTGGCGCCAGCGTCGCGGGGGGACGCGGCTCCTTCGTGAGCATCGTTATTCGGCGCCGCTCTGGTGCAGGCGACCTCGAGCGCCTCGTCCTACATCGACGCCAATTCGTCGGTGCATTACGCCGTCATCGGCGTCTCTCACTCTGCTGGCCGCGATCTTTTTCAGTGTCGCGCGCCGGCGCACCGTGAGCGGCAGACCCGATTGATCGGGTTCCAAATCGGCAGTCCGGCTACGATTTCCCGAGCTTCTGCATGGCGTCGTGACGATAGCAAATGATCAGATGATCGTTGACCATGCCGACCGCCTGCATAAAGGCATAGACGATCGTCGGCCCGCAGAACTTGAAGCCGCGTTGCGCGAGTTCCTTTGACATCGCGCGCGAGATCGCCGTGTCCGCCGGTACCTGCCGTGTGGTGCGGAAGCGGTTGACCTTGGGTTTGCCGTCGACGAAATCCCACAACAACTTGCTGAAGCCCGGTCCCTTCTCCATGACCTCGATCCAGGCGCGCGCCGAGAGCACGGTGCCCTCGATCTTGGCGCGGTTGCGCACGATGCCGGCATCCTGCATCAGGCGCTCGACTTTTTTCGGCGTGTAACGCGCGATTTTTTCCGGGACGAAGCCGTCGAACGCGCGGCGAAAATTCTCGCGCTTGCGCAGGATCGTGATCCACGACAGGCCCGCCTGGAAACCGTCGAGGACGAGTTTCTCGTACAGCGCGCGGTCGTCGTATTCCGGCACGCCCCATTCGTCATCGTGATAGGCGATATAAAGCGCGTCGTCCTTCGGCCATGGGCAGCGCGTGACGCCTTCAGAAGCAGCAGGAGCGATCATTCGGCAGCCTTGGAGCCTTCGGGGAATGCGAAACGCGCCCAATCGGGTTTGCTGAGCCGGATCGGAACGCCGCCGGCGAGGAGCCGCTCGCCGCGTGACGAAGCATCCGCAACCCGATCGAGGCGGACCAGGGCGATCCCGTGGCCCTCCGCGCTCGATCCCATCGTGCCGACCTGCCGCTCGCCGGCCATGACGGCGACGCCGGCGGCGGGAGCCGTCCCCGTCATAACGGACAGGCAAAGCGCGGGTGCGGGCGATGCCGCGGTGCTCCATGCGCGAAACCACTTCCTGACCGACATAGCAGCCCTTGGCGAAATCAACGCCGCCGAGCTGGTCCATGTCAGCCTCGTGCGGGAACGCGTCGCTATAGCCAAAATCGACGCCGCCCTGTGGGATGCCGAGCGCGATGCGATGCGCGTCGTACTCACCGGGCACGACAAGTAGCGCTCCCAAGCTCCGCGGCCGCATCGGCGGCGCGATGCGGCGGCAGCATCGCGCGGAGCCCCAGTGCCGGCAGGCGTGGGTCGGCATAGCAGAGGCCGATGCGCGTCGTGCCTTGTCCATCCCATGCCGCCAGAACGCCAAGCACGTCGGACAAATCTTCGACGATGACACGAGCGCGCAGCTTGTAGAGGTTGAGCTTGTCCACCACCGATTTGGCCAGTGTTCTTGGGAGGTCGAGGAAGAAGCCGCCGCCGTCATGAGCCTGGCGCTTCGGCAACGAAGAAATCCGCAATAATCTTGCCTTGCGGCGACAACAGCGCGCAGAAGCGCGCTGCCCCCGGCGCGAGGCTTAAGGATATCGGCGCTGACGAGGCCGTGGAGGAAGTTGCGCGCGTCTTCGCCTGCAACCTTGACCACGCCGCGGTCAGGGAGCAGCGCGGCCTTCATCGAGCAGACCTTTCGGACCATTGAGGCCAAACTAGGGTGTCACCCGGTTTCCCTCAAGTGTGAGGGGATCGGTGCGGGCAGAGTTGTATGCCGCCTCAAGATAACATCCTGTGGGCGTGTTCAAAAGTGAACATACAAATTTGCGTTGAACAGCCGATAAGTATGTCGCTGACGCGGCGTGACGGACATCGATCTTACGGCTGCCGTCGGGTTGCTGATGTGGCGGGTTTTCCAGGTCGGCGCAGCACGAACGACAGTGTGGGTGCTCGTTAGTGCGTTGAATTCAGCGCAATAAGGCTCGGCACCATTCGGTACGATTTCCGGGCAATCCATCAATCTCATCGAAGATCGCACCAGGCGTTCAGGGGTGAGCGCATGACAGACGACCTGTTTTCACTTCGGGTCCTCTTTGTGTCTCCGGCACCGGCGGATCAGGAATTGTTCCGGCGCGCGGCCTCGGCATCGAGAATTCCGATCGAAGTCATCGAAGCGGATAGCGCAGCGTCTGCCGGTCCTTCGCTTGTCGCCGGGTTGGATATCGCCTTTCTGGACCATGCTCTCGGGGATGACGCGATCAAGAAGATCGCGGCGGCCGCCCGCGCGGCGGCCAAACCGCCCTTCACGGTGCTGATGTCGGGACAAAGCGCAAAGCTTCCTTTTTCGACGGCCGCACTGGCGATTAAGCCTTTGGGGATGGGAGAAGCCAAGTCGCTCGTGGACAAAGCAGTGCGGGTCCGGCTGCCAACGCGCGTTATGGTGGTCGATGATTCATCGACCATGCGCAGCATCGTGCGCAAAATCCTGGCGGCGACCCGCTTTCCGCTCGAAGTGCACGACGTGGCACAAGGCGGCGAAGCGCTGGAGCTGGCGCGCCAAATCGAATTCGATCTGATCTTTTTGGACTACAACATGCCGGGTTTCTCCGGCCTTGAGACGATCGGCGAGATCCGACGCGAGCAGCGCAACCCAGCTTTTGTATTGATAACGTCACTACAGGACGAAGCTGTCGCAACGCGCGCGCGAGCGTTGGGCGCTGTTTTTCTCAAGAAGCCGTTTTATCTCGCGGATATAGAGGCGGTAATGTGCGGCTTCTATGGATTGCGTGCGCTCAATCCACAGCGCGCCTGAGCGCTTCGCGGCTCCGAAATGCAAAATGTTCCGGGTTCGCGCTATTGCCGCGCTCGTTCCACCGAAAATTCGCCGTTGCGAATGCGCTGAGCGAGGCTCTCCGCGTAATGGGCGGCCGGTTCCTCGCCATAAGTCGAAATCAGCTCGGCCAAGGCAAGAAACAGCGCGGTTTGCGCCAGGCAATCGCCTTCGACGCCGTCGTGCTGTGCCTCCGTCCACGCCTCCTGCAAATAACCGAGAGCCAGCCGCTTCTGTTCGTGATCAGCCACGTTGCCTCGTGCCGCATGGATTGGCGCCGCAATAGTCATTGCAATTGATTGTCGCCGCAGCGCGGCAACGTCCCCTGCCCAGGACAAGTTAGCATGGCCGCTTCGGACGTTAGTCCGAACCTTGAGGCAGGGTTAATTCGGCCGGTGAGGCGTTAATTGGCGTATCGGGAGGTGATCTCGCGGGCGATTTTGGCGCCTTCGTCGAGGTACCGGCGAATGGCGAAATCGGCCGCAGGCGTGCAGCTGCGGTAGCTCTGCTGGAACGAGCGATAGCCGCGGTTAAAGCTCGAAACCATCTGGTCATGGCGTTCGCCGGAGGGCGCCTCGGCGTCGATCAGCGCTTGCGCCTCATTGCGCCATTTTTGGCCTTCGTTCGAGCCGCAAATGCCGCGCAGGAAGTGGAGCGCGCCAAGAATTTCGGAGAGCCGTTGCAGATCGCGGTCGTAGGGGGCGATCCGTGGCGCGGGTGGCGGCTGGGCTGAGCCTGCGGCTGTAACTGTGGCTGCACTTTTGGCGGGACTTGAGGCTGCGGCTTAGGCGCGGCTTGGGGCTGTGTTTGCGGCAAAAAAATCTGCGCTCGGGCGGTCGCCGCGCCAAGACAAAGAAACAGCGAGAGAAAGGCAAGAGTGCGTGAGCATAGGCGCCGCGAACATTAAGGGTCGGATGAACCGCACGGCAAGCAACACCAGGCAGCATGGTTGAAGCGGTTCCGACTAGCGTAACGCGGCAATCGCTTCCCCTGCCGCGGCGACGATGTCCGCAAGTCCTTCGGTGGTCTTAAGCCCAGAAAGCGCGTCGGGCTCAAGCCATCGGCCCTCGGCCAATTCATCATTGAGCGCAATTTCACCGGCAAGCCAGCGAGCCGCGAAGGGCAGGATGACGAAATGCCGCTCGATCCGGCCAGAGGCATCGCGGGCGATCAATTGGCGATAGCCGGCGAGCCCATGCGGCTCGATCTCCAGGCCGGTTTCTTCGCGGACCTCCCGCATCACCGCTTCAATGAGCGTCTCGCCGAGTTCGACGACGCCGCCCGGAAGGGTGTAGAGGCCGTGGGCGGGCGGCTGAGCGCGGCGAACAATCAGCACGCGACCGTCCCTAAAGATGGCGGCGCTGACCGCCAAAATAGGGCCGCGTGGGATAAATTCGCGCCTCGGTACTGTTACTCGTCACAACTTGATCCATTTAGCTATTATGGCAGTACATCACGGCCGATGGCCTGATCGAGGCTTACGTTTATCCCAATGTGCGCACGTTATGTCATCACTTCGCCGCCCGGTGCGATCAGGGCCTTGTTCGGCTACGACGAACTGCCGAATTTCCCGCCCCGCTATAACGTCGCGCCGACCCAGCCGATTCCGATCGTGCGGCTCGTCGATGGCAAGCGGCAATTCGCGCTGGCGCGCTGGGGATTTATTCCGGCCTGGGTGAAGGATCCGAAGAAGTTTTCGCTCCTCGTCAACGCGCGCGGCGAATCGGCGCTGGAGAAGCCGGCTTTCCGCAACGCCATGCGGCGCCGCCGCTGCCTCATTCCGGCGGATGGATTTTATGACTGGCGGGACGGAGTTCCGAGGCGTCCCTATTTCGTGCATCAAAAAAATTCGGATGCGACCGATGGCTTTTGCCGGGCTGTGGGAAACCTGGACGGGACCGAACGGAGAAGAACTCGATACCGCCGCCATCGTCACCACGCGAGCCAACACCATGCTCGCCGCCGTTCACGACCGCATGCCGGTCATTGTGCCGCCGGAAGCCTTCAATCTTTGGCTCGATTGCGCCGAGGTTGATGCGACAACGGCCGCCGCACTGATTATTCCGGCGCCGGAAACTCTGCTCGAATGTTACGAGGTGTCGACCGCCGTAAACCGCGCTGCTCAACGATGACGCGCGCCTTATCGAACCGGCGGCGAGCAAAGAGCCGGATCAGTCCGGCCGCGGCCCAACAGCCGCAAGGTGCAAAGAAGCGCAACGAACAATTGTCGCTGTTTTAGAACGCGCTGTCGTCTAGCCGGCCCCGCGCGAAAATTGCGCCCGCGCGGCCGAGGCCCTGACCACGGGAATCTCGTGGTCGGCGAGCGGTTTCATCCAGGCCTTTCGTTTGAGTGCCGCGGCGATGTAGGGCGCGAGATCCTCGGCCTTCTGCGCCTCCCGTTCCGCCGCTTCGGCCGGAATTCGGGCATCACTTCGGTGGCGAATAATTCGAGCGCTTCGCAAATGTGGTCGTGGCGATTGCGCCCGGCCTGCTGCAAAAAGATAACCTGGTCGATGCCGTTGTCCTGGAATCCCATCAGGTGAGTGCGCATGTCATCGGGCGTGCCAATGCCGGATGCATAAGCGCCGACCCGCTGGGCCGCGGCGGCGGCCTCTTCTGTGCGGTTGCCTCGATCGCGCATGAAATCGGCCCAGAGCGTGCTGCGGCCGGGCGCCGTGTCGTGAGCGACCAACGCGTTAAGGGCATAGCCGAAAAACTCGAAGCCTTCGAGGCCGCGGCGGACCGCCTCTGCCCGATCGTGATGCACCGAAAAGCTGGACACCATGGCGATGTTCGCATTCACCGCATGGCCCAACGGCACGCACGCATCGGATTTGATGATGCCGTAATAGATATCCGACCAGAGCCGCGCCTGTTCAGGCTCGAGAAAAGAAAAAGCAAGCGCACCGACGCCATTCTGCGCCGCGATCTTGATGGTGTCCCGATTGGTGCAGGCCATCCACATCGGCGGATGCGGCGATTGCACGGGCTTGGGCAGTACGTTGCGGCAGGGCATGGTGAAATACCTGCCCTCGAAGCCCGGGTAAGGCTCCAGCACCATCATGTTGGCAATCTGCTCCGCGGCCTCGAGCGCCATTGCGCGCTTCTCTTTGGCCGGGATCCTGAAACCGCCAAGCTCTAGTCGCGTTGCGCCCTCGCCAATGCCGAAATCGAGCCTGCCGTCACAGATAATATCGAGCGTGGCGAGACCTTCGGCCGTGCGCGCCGGATGATTGTAGTTGGGAATGACCTGACGGATGCCGTGACCGAGCCTGAATATTTTTTGTACGCGCTGCTGCCGCAGCCAAAAAACTTCCGGAGCCGATGAATGCGAGTATTCTTCGAGGAAGTGATGTTCCACTTCCCATGCGTAATCGAAGCCCAACCGATCAGCCAGCACCACTTGTTCAAGAGCGTTGTGAAAAAGGTTGCGCTCGTCGCCCTTGTTCCAAGGCCGCGGCAACTGGAGTTCGTGGAAAACGCCGAAGCGCATGTTCCTCCCTTTGTAAAAATCTTATTATCGTCCGGCGGATTTGATGTCGAGGTCCAGGCCTGTGAGCGTCTGACCCAACCCAAAACGTCGTCAGCGGGTGCCATGTCGACGATCCGCATCAGGAGTTCCACGACAATGGGACGATCGATCCGCCGGTTCCTGGTCGGATCCCATCGAGTTCCGGGCCACAGTCCCGATTAAGGCTAAAGCATTGCGTGAAGATGTCGCGGCACTGCCAACTTAATCGCCCGGCGTCAGAGTCTGCCGATAGATGAAGCATGAGGGCGTTAAGTGGGCGCCGTCACGCTCCGCGCAATGTTCCTGCAATCCGCCAGAGGTATTCAAGCACAGCCGGTTGTAGCGAGATTAACATTTGCCAACAACGTCTTCAGGTTCCTTACATCCCGTCTGTGCGACTTTGGCGATGGCGTAGGTGACGAAACGAAAAGAAGGAGAGTTGCTATGGCTAGCCTGAGAATTGCGGTTTTTGCTCTGGCCCTGCTTGGTTCGAGCATGGTGGTTGGCCAAGCGTCGGCGGCCATGCCGGTGAACGGTTTGACGGAAGCCAGCCAGCAGATCAACAGCGTCGACAAAGTCTGGTACGGACGCTGGCGCGGGCGAGGCTGGGGTTACCGTGGTTGGGGTTACCGAGGCTGGGGCTACAGAGGCTGGGGTTACCGAGGCTGGGCAGGCCCCGGTCCCTACTGGGGTCGTCCATACTGGGGCCGGCCCTACGCATATGGCTGGCGCGGCGGCTGCGGCTGGCGCCGCTGCTGGTGGTAATCTCAACGACGCCGGCTGATTGCTTTCGGTCAGCCTTGGTTTGAGACAAAAGGCCCTCGACCTCTGATCCCGGTCGAGGGCCTTTAACGTTCCGTGTCTAGAGAGCCTTGGTCTACGGAACCGTGGTCTACAGAACCTTGCCGGGATTGAGGATGCCTTTCGGATCAAGCATGCGCTTGAGGCCGCGCATCAGCTCGAGCGCGACCGGATCCTTTACAGTCGGCAGAAGATCGCGCTTCATCACGCCGATGCCGTGTTCGGCGGAGATCGATCCGCCATATTTTTTTACCACCGCAAAGACGACCGCGTTCACTTCGTCCCAGCGTTTGAGGAACGCGGCCTTATCGGCGTCGACCGGCTGAACGACATTGTAATGGATATTGCCATCTCCGAGATGGCCAAACGGCAGCGGTCGCGCGCCGGGAATGAGCGCGATGACCGCGGCGTCGGCCTCCTTGAGGAATGCCGGAACGGCGGCCACGGGCACCGATACGTCGTGCTTGACCGAGCCGCCGACGTGGCGCTGTACCTCGCCGAACATTTCGCGGATGCGCCAGAATGCTTTGGCCTGTTCGAGGCTGTCGGCGATCGTGGCGTCGACGATGAGGCCGCGCTGCAGCCCTTGCGCCAAAACGTCCTCCATCACATCGCGGAGTCCGGTTTTGGCCTGCGAGGAGAGTTCGATGAGCACGTACCAGGGATGTGGCGCACCGAGCGGGTCGCGCGTCCCCGCGGCGTGCTGCAACACAAACTCCAGGCCGGCGCGCGTCATCAGCTCGTAGCTTGTCACGCCGCCACCGGCGCTCTCCGTAGCGAGCGTGAGCAGCGTCAGCGCCGCTTCCGGCGAAGGCACGCCGACAAAAGCGGTTTCGACTGCGCGCGGCCGCGGCACCAGCCGCAACACCGCCGCGGTGATGATGCCCAGCGTACCTTCGGCGCCGATGAACAGGTTTTTCAAATCGTAGCCGGTGTTGTCCTTCTTCAACTTGTTGAGGTTGTTAAGAACGCGACCGTCGGCCAGTACGACTTCGACGCCAAGCGCGTGCGAGCGCGCGATGCCGTAAGCGAGCGCAGCGACGCCGCCCGCATTGGTGGAGAGATTGCCGCCGATCGTGCAGGTGCCTTCCGACGGCAGTAATTGCGGGTAGAGGCGATCAGCGGCGGCGGCGGCTTCGCGGGCCCGCTGCAAGGTGACCCCGGCCTCGCAGGTCATGGTGTTGGAGGTCGGATCGACTTCACGGATGCGATCAAGGCGCGTCAGCGACAGCACGATCTCATTGTTATGCGGTGTCTGACCGCCAACCAGCCCGGTATTGCCGCCTTGCGGCACGATGGGCGTGCCGGTCGCATTGGCGAGCTTGAGAAGCGCCGCGACCTCGGCGACAGAACCGGGTCGTAGCACCATGGGAGAGCGCCCGCGATAGAGGTCGCGCATCTCGACGAGGTAGGGCAGTTGCGCCTGCGGATCCGTGATTGCGTAGCTGTCGCCGACGATCGCGGCGAAGCGGGCGAGCAGGGCGGGATCGGTTCCGGTGTGTTTCGGCGGTTTATCGAGCATGGGGCGTTTCCATCGGCACGTATTGCTTGCCGCAAAAGATGGCAGCCACCTCATTGGCGCGCAAGGACGGCTTCGCGATCAGCGCAACGCCTGGAACGAGCGGTAGTGCGTGTCTGGCTGCAGCAAACGAGGTCGGGTCATACTTGCCCGTTCAGCGCCCGGCCATTTACTCACCGTGGTGTGGCGGCGCGTCGCAGACGGTCGTTGATCGCCTCGCCCAGCCCTTCATGCGGCACCGGCATCACCGCGATCGCCGCCGCACCCGCGGCATCCAGGGCGCGCAGATGCGAGAACAGATTGGCGGCCGCCTCGATCAGGTCTCCGCGCGCTGACAGGTTCAGGACCTTCAGAGCGCCACCGGCGCCCTCGGCCGGTCTTCGTCCAAAGCTGAGCAAAGCTTCTCCTGGATCGACGTGGCGGACTTCGAGCCGCATCCGCGTCCGCGGCGCATAATGGGCGCCGGTCATGCCTGGAGCGAGCGGCGCTTCTTCGGCGTGCAGCGACCCCGCGGGGGCGTAGGCAAGTTTTTGCTCAAGCGCGCGCTCGATGGCGGCGCGCGGCAGGCCGCCGGGACGCAACAGCACCGGCTCCTCGAGGCAGGCGATGATGGTTGATTCAACACCGACCGGCGTCGCGCCGCCGTCGATAATGAGATCGATACGGCCGGCGAAATCCGCCTGCACATGCTCCGCGCGCGTCGGCGAAACGTGGCCGGACCGGTTCGCCGAAGGCGCAACGACCGGTTTGCCGAACGCCGCCAGGATCTCCAGCGCTACGGCATGGTGGGGAACGCGCACCGCGATCGTGTCGAGGCCGGCCGTCGCCAGGTCGGCAACGCGACACTTGGCGGCTTTGGGCAAAACCAGTGTCAGCGGCCCCGGCCAGAACGCCTTGGCGAGGCGGGTCGCCTTGGGGTTAAAACGTGCCAACGCTTGTGCCGTCTTGAGATCGACAACGTGGGCGATGAGCGGATTGAACGCCGGGCGGCCTTTGGCAGCGTAGAGGCGAGCGACGGCGCGGCCGTCGGTAGCGTCGGCGCCGAGGCCGTAGACGGTCTCGGTCGGAAATGCCACCAGACCGCCGGCAATGAGTACGCGCGCGGCTTCGGCAACGGAGGCCGCATCGGCCTTCAAAACGCGCGTCGTGAGCACGGCTGTCATTTAAATCCTCGCATCCCTAGATAGCCGAAACGACCGGCGCTTGCAGCCCCGCTATGCCGACTGTATAAGCGCCGCGTTATGGCGGAGTGTAGCGCAGTCTGGTAGCGCACCTCGTTCGGGACGAGGGGGTCGCAGGTTCAAATCCTGCCACTCCGACCATCGCTCAGGCCATTATATTAAATCGGCGCTGCCGCAGCTTCGCGTAGCTCGCGTGAGGGACGTGAGAAATCACGCCTCCGCGCGGCGCCGATGCTATGCCGTGAAATGAAAAATGGCCCCAGGCCGGATGCCGGACTTCAATCCGTCAGAACTGGCGGCGAGCGGGTGCGCAGGTGCCCTGATAGTCTGCACCTTTCTCGTCTGCGCTCGGAGCCGTCCAGGTCAGCTCGAATTGGCCAGTCACGCGATCAATAACCAGACTTTGAGCGCCGCCGGATGCTTCCTTGTCGCTGGCGGCTATGATCGTATCCGTAAATCGTTCGGTCTCAACCTTGCTGCCGAACCCAAAGCCCAGGACAGTGCGCTTGGCCGTATCAATCAACACAGAAAACGCGAGCGTCCGCTTGGTCGTATCGCAACGTAGAAGCAATTGGTCAGCAAGAAGCGGAGTCGAGCATAAACAGAGAACTAGAGCGGCGGTGAACGCGCGCATTGCCTTTCCCTGACTGACCTGGTGTCCGCGAGATCGGTATTAGCGCGCAAAATGGTTAATGGATGCCAAAGTTCCGGTATCGCGGATGGTCTGGAATGAAGGTTGGCAGGCCGATGTGCGTTCGGAAACGGGCACGGCGGCCTTGCAAACACGGCCATTTTGCCGGCCAAAGTGGAGTAGCGACGGTAGTCCGGAATATCAACGAGAATGCCGTCGCCGCATGAGACCTTTCGTCGCCGCGCGGGCCAGCACGATCATCGCTCAAGAATGCTCTTCGCCAGCATGCAGTGTGCGCCCTTGGCCGTATTCACGGTCTGCGTCACGTGCAGGTCGGCGGCGAGACTGCAAAGGGTGTAGGCGTCGCTTGATGACAATCCGCGTAATTCTCCGATCCAGCGGATCATGTCGCGCAAGGCTTGTTTGACGGCATCGTCCAGGTCCTCGTCGAAGCCCATCGTAATGTAATGCGTCGGCGTCTCCGCCCGCGGCCCGGTCAAATGCATGTCCTTCCGCACGCTCAGGCGGAAGCGTCCGGACAAAGAAGTCTCGACCGCGGTGATGCAGACTTCGCCATCGCCTTGCACGGCATGGCCGTCGCCGCGCGGAGAACAGGGCGCCTTCGTTGAATACCGGAAAGAACACCGTGGTGCCGGCCACGAGTTCTTTGTTGTCCATGTTGCCGCCCATGGCGCGGGGAATGACCGACGTGATCCGCCCCCAATTCGGCGGCGGCGCCACGCCCATGACACCAAAGAACGGGCTGAGCGGAAGCTTGCCGCCCCAAGGCAGTTGCACTGTGTTGGCTTTCTTGTCGAGCGGCAGGATCTGCATCCTGAAGTCGGGGAAATCCTCTGGCAGCGTCCCGAGCAAGGGGATGATGAGATTGAAGCCCCAGTTCTGCCGCAGCATCACATCAAGAATATCGACTTGCAGGACGTCGCCGGGTCGCGCGCCCTCGACGTAGACCGGGCCGGTGAGGAAATGCGGCCCCGGCCCGCGCTCGGCGCCTTCGATGATCGGACGATGCTCCGGAAGAATCTCATAACCCGGCTCCGTCGGCAGAGACGGCGCATCACCGGAAACGGTCTCGATGACAACCTCGGTGCCCGAGGCTATTCTGATGACCGCGGGCGTCTTGGAATCAAAGAAACCCAATTTTGCCGTTTGCGGCGTGGCGGCGACTTTGACGGCTGTGGCGGCATCCATCTTCATGTTCCCCGCTGATGAGACCGCCCGCACCAAATTCGGCGCGAGCGGACGATTGTGCTGTTATTTCTTGCGTCCGTTCGCGCCCATGGTCTGCCAGTTGCCGGCGCGCTCGAACGCATCGGCGGCACGATAGAGCGTCGATTCCTGCCAGTGTTTGGCGATCAGCATCAGCCCGATCGGCCGGTCGCCTTCGCCAAATCCGCACGGGATTGAAATCGCCGGATGGTGCGTGATGTTGAACGGACAGGTGTTGGTGATCTGCTCCCAACAGTGCTGCATCAGCGCTTCGTAGGGCGCGTCCGGCGGCGGAATTTTCGACGCCATCATCCGCGTCGTCGGCATCAGCAGCAGATCATACTCGGCGAGTGCCTTGTCGTAGGCGGCGCGCAATGGCCGGCGCAGGTTTTGCGCTTTGAAATAAAAGTAGCCCCGATAATATTTGTCGTTATACGCGGCGAGCAGCATGCCGGTTTTCACGGTGTCGGGCAGTTCGTTGGCGCGGTCGTGCATGGCGCCGAGCCGCCCCGCGAGCGAGATCGGATAAACGCCCTCGATGTTCCGCGGCAGCGGGCTCGTGACCATGGCGTGGAGCGTTCCCTCAAGCGCGATTGCCGCCCAGATGGGAATGCCGATCGGGTGCCACGGAATGGAAACTTCGCTGACTTTGGCGCCGAGGCCTTCCAGCACCTTGGCCGCGGCGCGCACGCCGGCGTCGACATCGGGATGGGAATCGTATTGTCCGAAGCCTTCCTGCACCACGCCGATCTTGAGCCCGGCGATGCCTTGCCCGATCGCCTTGGTGTAAGTGTCGACTTTCAGGTCGGCCTGCCGGGAGTCATAGCCATCCGCGCCGGCCATCACTTCAAGGAACAAGGCGTTCTCCGCGGCAGTCGCGGTCAATGGCCCGGCATGATCGATGGTCGGGTCCATGCCCATGATGCCGGTATAGGGAACAAGACCCCAGGTCGGCTTGATGCCGACGACACCGGAGAGCGACGCAGGAATTCGGATCGAGCCGGCTTGATCACCGCCGGTCGCCATGTCGACTTCGCCCGCCGCGACCAGAGCGCCGGAGCCGGTCGAAGAGCCGCCGGGCGTGTGGCCCCACGCGCGCGGATTGTGAACGGGTCCGGTCGTACTGGTGGCCGCGCCGCCTGAGAAGGAAAAATATTCGCAAACCGACTTGCCGACGATCTCCGCGCCGGCATCGAGGAGCCGCGTAACGACGGTTGCGTCGAATTCAGGTACGAAACCCTCCAGCACCGATGACCCGTTGGTGAGCGGGACGCCGGCGATCGCGTAGGTGTCCTTGATCGCGACTTTCTTGCCGGCAAGCCGGCCGCTCGGCGCGCCCTTGATGTGCGTCTTCGCGATCCACGCGCCGTATTTGTTCTCGTCGCCCTCCGGCCGATAATAAGCGCCGCGCGGGTGCTTGATTGCCGGCACATCGTCAGGTAGCGCGGCAAGCAAGCGAAACCCGTCAGCGAACGGCCGGATATAATTGATGAAGGAATTGGCGTAATCGTCCGTCAAATCAAAGCCAAGTCCTT
Organism: uncultured Alphaproteobacteria bacterium; assembly: GCA_963727325.1. GTDB lineage: Bacteria > Pseudomonadota > Alphaproteobacteria > Rhizobiales > Xanthobacteraceae > BOG-931. Next base: position 42,383 of record CAVSFV010000006.1, on the reverse strand, counting down.
CGCCAAGCTGACGTACCTGATCCGTCGACGGCAGTTTGAACATCAGATCGCCCCCCATTTATTAGAAAACACGAACGCCGCTTCTGGTTGAAGAGGTGTGCACGACACACCAACGCGGCAAATAATGTAGCAATAACGGTGCCACGCAAACCGCGCGAACCGACAAAGCAGCGCCGACGCTCAAAATAGATGCGTCTCGCATACCGCTGAAGCACTGCCGCACTTCAAGACCACTGCTTCTCGACGTTCGATGACGCTGCGAGAGCCGAACTTCGGGTATTGCGCGAAATTTGCACAGTATTTGCCGGTGAAACGCGCGTCGCCCCAAACTCAATAATGGCATGGTTTTTGCTCACTTTTCCCCGCACCGAGACACGGGGGGATAGAGTGATGAACACGACGCGCAGAGCATTTCTGAAGACGACAGCGGCAGTGACGGTGTTGGCTCCCGCTGTCATCCGCGGCGCTGCCGCGGCGGATGAGCCCATCGTGATTGCCAGCATGTACGATCTTTCTGGCGGTCTCGAAGCCGCCGGCAAGCCGATGTACGACGTGCTCAATTTCGCCGTCGACGAAATCAACGGCTCGGGCGGCCTCCTCGGCCGCCAAATCAAGGTGGTGAGTTTCGACACCCAGACCAACATGCAGCTTTACGCGCAATACGCGCAGGAAGCCGCACTGAAGAACAAAGTCGCCGTCGTGCACGGCGGCATTACCTCCGCCTCGCGCGAAGTGATCCGGCCCGTGCTCGATAAATACAAGACGCTTTACTTCTACGACATGCCGTACGAAGGCGGCGTCTGCGACCGCAACATTTTCATCGACGGGCTGACGCCGGCGCACAACACTGAAGTTCTCGTCAACTATGGAATGAAGAACTGGGGCAAGAAGGTCTATACGCTCGCCGCCGATTACAATTATGGCCAGATCACCTCCGACTGGGTGAAGAAATACGTCAAGGATGGCGGCGGCGAAGTCCTCGGGACGGAATTCTTTCCGCTCGATGCGACAAACTTCGGCAGCACGCTTTCAAAGATCCAGGCGGCCAAGCCGGATTGGATCATGACGGTGCTGGTCGGCGGCGGACCGATTTCGTTCTATCGGCAGTTCCACGCCGCAGGCTTGTCCGGAAAGATTCCAATCGCGTCGACGACGTTCGGCGGCGCCAACGACCAGATGGTTCTCACCCCGGACGAAAGCAACGGCATCGTCGTTGCCTACAATTACATCGAGGCGCTCGATAATCCGGTGAACAAGGATTTCCTCAAGCGCTTCCGCGGCAAATACGGCGCCGACTATCCGCCGATCTCCGATCTGACCATGTCGAGCTATCAGGGCATGCATTTGTGGGCCGCGGGCGTGAAGAAAGCAGGCACGCTCGACCGCGAGAAGGTTATCGAAGCACTCGAAACCGGCATCGGCATCGATGCTCCGAGCGGCAAAGTGACGATCGATCCGCCGACCCATCATTGCATCTTCGACGTGCACCTTTCCGTGTTCAAGGACAAGGTCATGAACCTGATCGAAACGTTCCCGCAGCGTAAACCCGCCGACACGGCGGCGGTCTGCGATCTGAAGAAAAACCCGCGCGAGGCCAAGCAGTACATCATCAAGGTGAACTGACCGGGAACCACGTGCGCGGAGCGCTTGTCACTGCAAGGCGTTTCGGCCGCGGGCGATCGGATCATCGATCGCCTGCGCCGGCGCGAGAAGGCCGGCTGTAAAACCTCCGGGGGGCGTACGGTGGACCTGGCGATCATCGTTGCGATTGATTTCGTCTATGCGATCGCAACGCTGGCCTTGATCAGCCTCGGGCTTGCCATCGTGTTCGGGATGATGCGGATCATCAACCTGGCGCATGGCGAGTTCATGGTGATGGGCAGCTATAGCGCCTCGGTCGCGGTCCATCACGGCATCAATATCTGGCTCGCGATACTGATTGTCCCGCCGATCGCGGTCGGCATCATCGGCGCCATCATCGAACGCCTGATCGTGCGGCAGCTCTATGGCCGCATGGTCGAGACCATGCTGGCGACGTGGGGCTTAAGTCTGTTTGTCGTCGGCATCCTGACGATGATGTTCGGCGATATCACGGAGGGTGTTCCGACACCGCTGCCCGGCATCACCATCGGGACGTACCAGACCAGCGGCTACAGTCTGTTTGTCATCGCCTTGTCGGTTGCGACCATGGGCGGCGTTTACGTCATCCTGCGCTCGAGCCGGCTTGGGCTGCTGGCGCGGGGCACCATGCAGAACGCGGAAATGGCGGCAGCGCTTGGCACCGACACGTCGCGCATCTACGCCGTGACATTCACCTTCGGCGCCGCATTGGCCGGTTTCGCCGGCGGTGTGCTTGCTCCGGTCTCCGGCGTGTTTCCGACCATCGGCGGCTCGTATATCGGCCGCGCCTTCATCACCGTCATCGGCGGCGGCGCAGCCCCACTCGTCGGCACCGCTTCGGCGTCAATTCTGTTCGGCACCATCAATCAGATAGCCACATTCCTGTCTAATCCGGTCTACGGCGAAGTCGCACTGCTGCTCGCGGCGATCGTTCTTATTCGTGCGCTGCCTCAGGGCATTACCGGCCGCTACTTCCGAGGCAGCCTATGATCGGCACCTTGCGCTCGAACTGGCGCCTCGTCGCCGTCGGCGTCGCCGGGGTAGCGCTCACGATTGGTCTGCCGCTTTGGCTCGACACCTATACGCTGCTGCAGATCACGCTCTATGCCATCTTCGGCATCCTCGCTCTCAGTCTCGCTTTCATCTGGGGTTACGGTGGAATTCTTTGCTTCGGGCACTCGGCTTTCTTCGGTCTTGGTGCCTACGCCTATGCAGTCGCCGTCATCAACATTGGCGAAAGCACCGGCCCGGCTTTGATCGCGATTGCATTGCCGGCCGTGCTGGCGGCAGCACTGGGCTACTTCATGTTCTATGCGCGCATCAGCGACGTCTATGTCGGCGTGATCACGCTTACGGTAACGCTCATCTTTTATAACGTCATCAACTCCACCGCCGGGCCGAAATATCATATCGGCGACGCGCTCCTCGGCGGCTTCAACGGCATGCCGAACGTGCCTTCACTCAACATTCCGTTCCTGCCGGACAACACCCTTGAGCCGCAGGATATGTTCGTGTTGGCGATGGTTCTGCTGCTGTTGGTCTATTTCGGTCTGCACGCGCTGCTTGGCGACGCGGTTCGGACGCGTTCTTGTTGCCGTGCGCGAGAATGAACGGCGCGTTGAATTTCTCGGCTACGACGCGCGATTGCACAAGCTCGTGGCGTTTTCGATTGGCGGCGGGCTCGCGGGCCTCGCCGGATGCCTGTTCGTCTCTTGGGGAAACTACGTCAGCCCGACCGTGTTCAGCGTCGTCCAATCCGCGCAAATCATCATCTGGCTGATGGTTGGCGGTTCCGGCACGCTGCTCGGCCCGGTGTTTGGCGCGGTTGCGATTTCGTGGGCGACGGTTGAAATCGGGACCCAGCAACTCGTCAATGCGAATGTCGTGCTCGGGGCCATTCTGCTGATCTTCGTATTGCTGGTGCCGAAGGGTATTGCGCCGGTGATTACCGAGCGCTTGATCCCGTGGCTACTGAGGCTCCGCCGTCCGGCTGCTGCGCTGCCTAACCTGCCGGAAGGACGCCGGGCATGAAACCGCCGCTGATCGAGACCCGTGGTCTGACCAAGAACTTCGGCGGTGTCCAGGCGGTTCGCAACGTCGACTTCTCACTCGCCGAAGGCGAGTTGCGCTGCCTGATCGGACCAAACGGCGCCGGCAAGAGCACGTTCTTTAAGCTCCTGACCGGCGAGATCAAGCCGACCAGCGGATCGGTGCTGTTTCGCGGCACGGACATCACCGGTTTGCAGGCGCATGAAATCGCGCGGCTTGGCATCGGGATCAAGACGCAGGTGCCGAGCGTGTTCAACGGGCTTTCGGTGCGCGAAAACCTCTGGATCGCAGCGGCCCGACATCAAAAGGGCAAAGCCATAACGCACGCGGTAGACGCCAAGGTCGAGCGGCTCTCTCTCGGCCGCTTTGTTGACAAGCCGGTCGGGCAACTCGCGCACGGACAACGCCAATGGGTCGAGCTTGGCGTGGTCCTGTGCGGCGATCCCGGGCTTATCCTCCTGGATGAGCCGGCCGCAGGAATGACCGAGGAAGAACGCGGCCGGACCGCCGAGCTCATCCGCGAGATCAACCGGGAGCATCCGATGATCGTCGTCGAGCACGACATGTCCTTCATCCGCACTATCGCCCGGCGCATCACGGTGTTTGATCGCGGCAGCATCCTGATGGAAGGCGACGTGGCGGAGGTTTTTGGCAACCAGGCCGTTCGCGATGTCTACCTTGGCAAGCAGGTTGCCGCCTGATGCTTGAAGTCCACGATCTCCACGCCGGCTACGGCCGTATTCCAGTCCTATCCGGGATCAACTTCACGGTCGGCGAGCACGAGGTGATCGGCGTGCTCGGCCACAACGGCATGGGCAAGACCACGCTCTTGAAGACCCTGATCGGCCAGGTTCCGCTCACCAGCGGCAAAATCCGCTTTGCGCGGCTCGGATATCAGCTACAGCCCTTCGTTTCGCCGCGCGCGAGCGGGCTTAGGCTACGTGCCGCAGGGCCGGCAGATTTTCCCGAGCCTCTCCGTCTACGAGAACCTGCGGATGGGCTTTGTCGAGAACGGCATCGACTCCGAGGAAAACATCATCAAGGACGTACTGGCGCGCTTTCCGCGGCTCGATCCGCTTATCGATCGCGTCGGTAGCGCGCTATCCGGCGGCGAGCAACAGATCCTGGCCTTGGCGCGTTGCCTGTGCGGCAGTCCGAAGCTGTTGCTGCTCGACGAACCGACCGAGGGAATTCAGCCTTCGATTGTCGAAGAAATCCTCGAAATCCTGATCGGACTTCACCGCTATAACGGGCTCGCGATTATCGTCGTTGAACAAAGTCTCGATTTCATCCGTCGTCTCTCGGAGCGCGTGCTTCTGATCGAAAGAGGCACAATCACGGGAGAAGTCTTGCCCGAAGCGCTGGGTCATTCGAAGGAACTCGGCAGCTACATCGCTGCTGAATGACGAAAATTTTTGAGACTGGGTAAGGCTCGGTGCGGAAGCGTGGCATAATCGGCGCATTACCTTTGCAACAAGAAGCGCGCTATCCTGCGCCTTAACGATGGAGGTGGATCATGCATAAGATCGCGATGTCTCCTGAAGTCCTCGACCGCATCAAAGGACTACGAAACTCATTCCACATCTTCGACAAGCTTGACCCGGCGCGAACGGCCCACATCATCATCGACCTGCAGAACGGCTTCATGGAGCCGGGAGCCATCGTTGAGCTTCCGGTTGCGCGCGACATCGTTCCGAACGTCAACGACATCTGCAAGGCGGTGCGTTCCGCCGGCGGCATCAACGTCTTTATCCGCTTCCTGATCGACGAACAGGCGCAAGTGAGCTGGTCGAGCTATTTCGCTGACTTTGCCTCGCCGGAGCGCCGCGAGGCGATGATCGACACTTTCGGCAGGGATTGCCATGGCTTCGCCCTATGGCCGGGTCTCGACGTGAAGCCGGACGACCTCATCGTCGACAAAACGCGCTTCGGCGCGTTCGTGCCCGGCTCCTCGCAACTGCACGAAATCCTGCAGGCACGCGGTATCGACACCCTGATCATTACCGGGACCGCGACCAACGTGTGTTGCGAGTCGACCGCACGCGACGCGATGCAAATGAACTACAAGGTGATCTTCGTCGCCGACGGCAACGCCGCCCGGACCGACGCCGAGCACAACGCCACGCTCGACAATATGGTGGTGCGGTTCGCCGACGTCATGACCACCGCCGAATTGGTGGGGTTCCTCGACAAGGCAGCCGCCATGCGCCAGGCGGCGGAATAACGCAGAGCCGCGGCGGAGAACGCCGGCCCGAAGCGCCGGCGGTTTTGCTTCTTTGGTCAGTGGAAAGGGAAAACGCGTGTCAGCCAAGCCCAAAGTCAAGATCGCCCATCTCGCCGGTCCAACGGCGACGATCCAGAACTCGCCGCCGCTCGTGACTTCCAACAAGGCCCGCCGCAAGTATGGGCTGCCGCCGCGAAAGAATCCCGACGGCAGCGAACAGCGTTTCGACACGCTGCGTGCCCAGCGCCTCGCGGCGCCGGTGACGGTGTATGTAGAATGTTTCTCGGCTCACCCGCTGGAAGCCGATGCTGCCGAGCTTTACGGGCCGCCTGACGGATATCTTGACGCCAAAGGGACGTTTCACAAGGAGCGTTCCAGCCCGCAGGACAAAGCGGTTTTCGAGATCGAGATCCGGCCCGAGGACGGCGTGTATCCGCTGCCATACATGGCGAGACAGGCAAACGGTCAGGCGTGGGAGGAAGAATGCGCCGTACCTGGTGCGCCGGCCGAGCAGGCGCGCCAGGGATTTTATCCGGATGGATCGCGCAGCTTCGAGGAGATTGATCGTCTGTCGGTTGGCACGGCAGGCGTCGGCAATCTGATCTCATCATTCGCCGATGTCGATTTCTACCGCATGATGCCAACGGGCGGATATACCAAGGGCCTGCCGGCGGCGCTTCGCACCGATGTCGGCGAAGGCGACATCCCGCCCGAGACCCGCAGCAAGGACTTTTTCGCCTACAAGCCGTTTCATCTCGGCGAGTCGCCGCCGCGGCCGAGCCTGGCGCGGCTGACCAATGCCGCCCGGCGGATTCTCGCCAGCGGCAAGTACGATGGCGCCATTTTCACCCAGGGCAGCCCCCAGGTCGAAGAGACGGCGTATTGGCTTAATCTGCTGCTCGATACCACGGTGCCCATTTGCGGCAACTCGGCGCAACGGCCGCACGGCGAGATCAGCAATGATGGGCCGAAGAATCTGACCGACTCGGTCGAATACATCGCGTCGCGAGTCTGGGCCGACGAGCACGGCCGCAACCGTGCCGGTGTCATCGTGTTGCAGGAGCAACAAATCTTCGCCGCCCGCGAAGTCATGAAGGTTGACGCACGGCCGGGCGGCTATGTTGCAACCGGCGGCCATGGCGGCATTCTGGGTGGCATGGGTTATCACGGCGCAGCCGTGCTGCATTACTTGCCGGCCCTCAAGCACACTTATCTGTCGGACGTGAATCTAAGCAAGATTCCCTCGACCGTACTTGTGGCCCGCTCGGCGGGAGGCCGCGTCGAGCGCGCCGAAACCAGGATCAGGGACGCCGGCGGGGACTTGTTTGAAGGCGCGATCCCGTCGGTCGCGATCGTCAAGGACGGCGGCTATTTCGCCGAAGAATATTTTGACGATCCGTCGGTAACGGCCGACCTGGAGGCGCTGATCGCGCAGAAGCTCGCCACCAACAGGCTCGCGGGCTTTGTCGCGGAGGGCCTGACGCCCTATGGCGTCATGACCTCGTCGGTCCGGCAGGACGTGCTGCAAAGGGCGATCTACAGCGGCCTGCCGGTCGCGCGGGTTGGCCGCGGCAGTCCCGAAGGCTTTGCCGATCCGCACGACTATTTCATCGCCGGCTCGAATCTCACCTCAACCAAAGCGCGAATGCTGCTCATGGCCTGCCTGTTGAAGCTTGGCAGCCTGCCGCCCGCCAAGGACCCCGCCAACCCGACCGCCGACGAACTTGCGGCCACCCGGAAGGCGGTTGCCGAATATCAGGCAATTTTCAACACCCATTGATCGACGGTACGGGGTAGGGGCGTTCTTGGCGCGCCGCCCTGCAGTCAACATCGCCAACGCCATATCAGCAGATTGAGAATCAAAAATATTTGTTTTTTGATACTTGAACTAACAGAGAACCGCTGATTCATTGCTGAAGACTGATTCGTTGCGGCAGGTCTTTGGATGGGCGGGCAAGCTGCGCAAAGATGCGATGAAGTGGTGTTTCCGGAAACCACGGAAACCCGGCTGAGAGACGTCTTTGAGGCTTATGAAAAGTTACAGAGAGAACTTCTGCAGCACATTGAACAGCTGCGCCGCGCAGGATGGTTGAGGGCGGAAGGCGAGTTTGATCTGGCTGCCGATGCCGGCGATTATGAGCCCGCTGAATATGCCGAGTGCGAGCCTGCCGAATACCTCGGTGACCATAACGATCCGCGCTATTGATTGCGCTAATGCGCTACGGAATTTCCCGCCGAAAACTTTGCCGCGCTGTCGCATAATGGCGCCGGCATCGGGAAACCCTGGTTCCGGGCTGGAAAAGAACTACAGATATCTGGCCTTAAGGTCGACGGTGGTTTCGGCGCCAATGCGATCATAGTTGGCGGCGATCCACTTGTCGGCGCGATCACGGCCGATCTCAAAAAGGTGCATCAGAAATCGCCATTCGGCGTTCATCTTGCTGGAACCGGACAACTCGCGAATGATGTCTTCGGCTTCAATCAGGTGAATGAACATCCGTTTGCCGCCGGTTAACTTGCCGTCGTCGATCATCTGCGTGACGAACGCGACCGCGCGCATTTCGCGCATCAGCGATGAATTGAAGCTGATCTCCTGCATCCGATTAAGGATGGCGCGGGAATTCGTCGGCAACTCGACCCGTTCGGTCGGGGTGAGGTGAACGAGGAGAACATCGGCCGAATCGCATCCGTAAATCACCGGAAAGATCGCCGGATTGCCCATGAAGCCGCCGTCCCAATAGGCCTCGCCGTCGATCACCGGCGCGCGCATCATGAACGGCAAGCAGGCCGAAGCGAGCACATGCTCCGCGGTAATTTCTTTGTTGGGGAAAACCGCGACCTTTCCGGTGCGCACGTTGGTCGCGCTGAGAAACAGCTTTACCACCCGTTGCTGCCGCACCCGTTCGAAGTCGACGACCTCATCGAGCAGGTCGCGCATCGGATTGGCGTCCATCGGATTGAGCTGATAGGGCGACATGAACCGGCTGATGATGTCCACCATCACATAGCCTGGCGAATTTTCGAGGCCGAAGTTCGGATTCAGCTTGTCGAGGAACGACGGCGCAATGATGCTCGCGGATGTCGTGTCAGACATCTTCTTCCAGAACTTCAGCATGATTTGCCTGGCGCCTTCGCGGCCGCCGGCCGCCAGCCCGTCGGCAAGCAAAACAGCGTTGACACCACCGGCGCTCGTCGCGGTGATGCCATCAAACGCGATGCGTTCGTCTTCGAGCAGACGGTCGAGCACGCCCCAAGTAAAGGCGCCGTGGCTGCCGCCGCCCTGAAGCGCCAGGTTGATCATCTTCTCCCCGACCATGGGCGTGCTCGCCTGGATATCGGCGGATTTGGGCTGCGCAGTCATGGTTTCCCCCTAATGGGCGCTGCTGCGGTCATTTTAAGTCAGATGCCTTACCCAATTGGCAATACACCACCGGCCACTGAGCTTTCCGCCTTCATTGTAACGGCGGGGGCAAATGCCACGGCCGCTCGCGCCCTGCTGATCAGACCATGATATGGAGTAGGACTGCATCACGTCAAACAGACATTTTTGCTGGAAATGGGCAACGGGCTCAACAGCTGTCGATTTGACCGTGGTTTCTCACACCCCATCAAATAACCGGTCCGTGTCCAGCCCGTCGTCGAAATTCAATGGGTATGGCGAAGCTTGAGGTGAGGCGGCTCGGCACGGGTGATATTCTAATCACATGATCGGCACCATTGACCCGGCCAGCGTTCGCCGCGGGTGATCTTTTGGTCAATATTGGCATTCCACTTCTGATTGGTGCCGTGGCGGGCACCGAGGTCGAATGGGCCGGCCGGCGAACGGCTGGATCGGCTGGCGCTCAATCGGGATGACGGGTCGGACTGACTGCCTGTGTGCATCGCCATGGGCAGCATTGCCCAGCCATAAATTCGGTGGTTACTGGAGGCCGTCATGCCGACGCGTATCACCATCCGCCGCCCGGACGATTGGCACCTTCACGTTCGCGATGGCGAAATGCTCAAGGCCGTCTTGCCCTACACGGCAACGCAGTTTGGCCGGGCCATTTTGATGCCGAACCTGGTGCCTCCTGTCCGTACGCGGGAGGAAGGGATCGCCTATCGCGAACGCGTCATGGCTGCTTTGCCTGCGGGGTCACGCTTCACGCCGCTGATGACCTGTTACCTCACTGACGAGACCGATCCCGATGACGTCGAACGTGGCTTCCGCGATGGTGTTTTCACAGGCGTAAAGCTTTATCCGGCGAACGCGACCACGAATTCGGCGGCCGGCGTAACCGACTACCGGAATATCACCCGGGTGCTGGAACGCATGGAAAAGATCGGCATGATCTTCCTGATGCACGGTGAGGAGGTCGGTCCCGACATCGACGTTTTCGACCGCGAGGCCGCGTTCATCGATCGGCGGTTGTCGAAATGGGTCAAGGAATTTCCCGGTTTGCGCATGACGATGGAACATCTTTCGTCGAAGGATGGCGTCGACTTTGTCGCGAGTGCCGCTCCGCAGGTCGGCGGCACGATCACGCCCTATCACCTGAACCTGACCCGTACCGATTGGCTTGGCGCGGGATTAAAGCCGATGATGTATGCGATGCCGGTGATCAAGACCGCAAACGACCGCGCCGCGTTGCGTAAGGCCGCGACCTCGGGGGCGGAATGCTACTTCCTTGGCACCGATTCCGCGCCGCATCCGTTTGCGCGCAAGGTTGCGGTCAACGGCGTGCCGGGTATCTTTAATGCACCGGTAGCGCTTTCGACCTACGCCAAAGTGTTTGAAGAGGAAGGCGCGCTCGACAGGTTCGAGGCGTTTACGTCGCTTAACGGACCGAAGCATTATCGTTTGCCGCCGAACGAGGATAAGATCGTACTGGAAAAGTCGTCGTGGACCGCGCCGGTCGAAGTCAAAGTCGCGGGCGCCGATGAGCGGACACTCCTTTATCGCGGCGGCGAGGCGATCGAGTGGCAGGTGATCGGATGAACTTGCTTTCCGCGGAGAGCCACGCAGCACAATGAAGAGAGTTGAATGACCGGCTTTGCCGACAAAGATGTGATCGCCGAACTGACGGCGAAGATGCTTATCGAGGTTGAAGCGGTTCGTTTCATGACCGATAAGCCGTTTATCTTCACCTCCGGTTGGGCGAGCCCGGTCTATACCGATTGCCGGCGGCTCATTTCGTTTCCGCGGGTGCGGCAGACGTTGATTGACTTCGGCGTGGCGACGATTGAGCGCGAAGTCGGCTTCGAGCAGTTCGATTCGGTTGCCGGCGGGGAAACCGCCGGAATCCCGTTTGCCGCGTGGATGGCGGACCGTCTGATGCTGCCGATGCAATATGTGCGCAAGAAGCCGAAGGGCTTCGGACGTAACGCGCAAATCGAGGGGCACCTGGAAGCCGGCGATCGCGTGCTGCTGGTCGAGGATATGACCAGCGACGGCCGCAGCAAGGTCAATTTCTGCAAGGCGCTGCGCGGGGCCGGGGCGAGTGTGGAACACTGCTTCGTTGTGTTCTTTTACGGCATCTTTCCAGACGGCGAGAAAATTCTGAGTGATCTCGGTGTCACGCTGCATTTCCTCGCCACCTGGTGGGACGTGCTGGAGGCGGCGAAAAAGAGCGGCCAATTCGATAAGGCCAAGCTCAAGGAAGCCGAGAAATTCATGAAAGATCCCGCTGCCTGGTCGAAGGCGCATGGCGGCGTCGCTCAGGCTGCGGAATAGGCTGCGCGTTCGCCATGCTGAGCTTGGCGTCGGGCGCGCAGGCCTTGCCGTCATGCGGCAGGAAACGCCTCCGGCTCGGCCGCCATGGACGCTAAGAAATGGCCGATCAAGTTACTGATGTAATCGTTGTCGGCGCCGGCAATGCCGCATTTTGCGCGGCGCTCGCGGCACAAGAGCGCGGCGCAAAAGTGCTGATGCTGGAAGCCGCGCCGGAAGATGAAGCTGGCGGCAACAGCCGTTTCACTGCGGGCTCCATCCGCGTTGTTTATAATGGCACGGACGATATCAAGACCCTTGTGCCTGATCTCACGCCGGCAGAAATCGAAAATACGGATTTCGGCACTTATACTTCCGATCAGTTTTTCGATGACATGGCGCGCGTCACGCAACACCGCGCCGATCCCGACCTTGTCGAATTGCTGGTCAGGCGCAGCTTCGCCACGCTTAACTGGATGCGTGAGAAGGGTGTGCGCCTGATCCCGATCTACGGCCGCCAAGCATTCAAGGTCGAGGGCAGATTCAAGTTCTGGGGCGGGCTGACGGTGGAGGCGGTCGGCGGAGGGCCGGGCCTTGTCGGCATGCTAACCGCCGCCGCGCAGCAACACCGTATCGAAATCCGCTACCGGTCACGGGCGCTCGACCTGCTTTATGATGGTAACCGCGTCGAAGGCGTGCGGCTGCGCAGTAATGGCGCAACGCAGGAATTGCGCGCCAAATCGGTGGTGCTCGCCAGCGGCGGCTTCGAAGCCAATGCCGAATGGCGCACGCGCTACCTCGGGCCGGGATGGGATCTCGCCAAGGTCCGCGGCTCGCGCTTCAACACCGGCGACGGCATTCGCATGGCGCTCGCAATCGGCGCAAGTCCGCGCGGCAACTGGTCCGGTTGTCATGCCGTGCAGTGGGAGATGAATGCGCCGGAATTCGGCGATCTTGCGGTCGGCGATCAATTTCAGAAGCACTCTTATCCGTTCGGCATCCTGATCAACGCGACGGGGCAGCGCTTCGTCGACGAAGGCGCTGATTTCCGCAATTATACCTACGCCAAATACGGCCGTGTCGTGCTGGAACAGCCCGGTCAGTTTGCCTGGCAGGTTTTTGATCAGAAAGTGAAGCATCTGCTTCGCGACGAATATAAGATCCGGCAAATCACCAGAGTGACCGCGAACACCATCGAGGAATTTGCCCAGAAGCTCGAAGGCGTGAACCCTGATGTCTTCCTCCGCACTATTCGGGAATGGAACGCGGCGGTGCAAAACGACGTCCCGTTCAATCCGAACATCAAGGACGGGCGTGGTACGCGGGGCCTTGCCGTCAACAAAAGCAATTGGTCGAATCCGATCGACACGCCACCTTTTGAAGGTTACGCGGTGACCTGTGGCGTCACCTTCACCTTTGGAGGGTTGCGCATCAACAACGATGGTGCGGTGCTCAATACCGACTACCAACCGATTCGCGGTCTCTATGCAGCCGGCGAACTGGTCGGCGGCTTGTTCTATTTCAACTATCCGGGAGGCACTGGACTGATGTCGGGCGCAGTCTTTGGCAGGATCGCGGGCGCCTCAGCCGCAAGCACTGGCGCAGGCCATTGATGAGCACCCCCTGGCCGACTGAACTGCGCCTGCACAAGGACCACAAAACGCTCGCGGTTAAGTTCGACGACGGTGAAAGCTTTGAATTGCCGGCCGAATATTTGCGCGTCCGCAGTCCGAGCGCCGAGGTGCAGGGTCATTCGCCCGCCGAGCGCCGCGTTGTCCCCGGCAAACGCCAGGTGCAGATCATGGAGCTGCATCCGGTGGGCAATTATGCGGTGCGCCTGGTTTTCGACGATTTGCATTCGACCGGAATCTTCAGCTGGGATTATCTTTTCGAACTCGGACGCAACCGGGAAAATTATTGGCGTGAATATCTTGGTGAGCTGGAGGAAAAACGGCTCTCGCGCGATCCTGCACCGCGGTGACGCCCAAGGCACGATCCCGTCATTTTTAGCAAATCTCTGCGCACCTACGAAAGATTCGCTTCAAGCGATAAGGGTAATTACTGACTGCTCGCACCAAAGCATCGTGCGTGTCGGATGAGCTTTCTTGAAAGGGGTGTCGTCATGCGCAATCTCTTTTGGAATTTTCTCTCCGACGAGCGAGCGGCTACCGCGATTGAGTACAGCCTGTTGGCGGCCGGCATCGCGGGAGTGATCATCGCGGTAGTCTTTGGCCTCGGCAGCAATCTGACCGCGACGTATTCGAGCGTCTCAAACGCCCTGAACTAATCGGGCGGGTCGCCGGTTGCCGTTCGTAACGATCGGTCAACCTCGGTCCGGCATCATCGAAGCAGTGTCGGGGAGGGGCGTATGATGGGACGCCTTCCGGCATCAGGACGGCCTCGGCCCCTTTCCCTCGGGGCCGAGGCCGTCCGCATTTAGCGCCGCCGCCCATTTGTCCGCTCACCGTTGAAGATCGCGTTCGTTCGCCGGATGTGCAGCACCGTCGCGCATTTGCTACGATTTTACCGCCATGGTTGATGAAGTGTTGCTAGGATAAATGACCCAGCCCAAGGCGGCCGCATTGGCACCTCCGGAACCGGTCAACTAGCATCACCGCAGCAAGCCGTGGTGATAACGCCACCAAACGGAGGGAGGAAGCCGATGAAGACCTACGCATGGACCGCGATAGTGCTGGCAGCCGCGTTGATGGCCGGCAGCGAAGCGATGGCGCAGCAGCCGCCCGCGGCCGGACAAAGCCCGATGGACGTCGTGCCGGAGAAGATGCCCTTCAACACTCCTTATGGCACGCCGATTTCACTGGCGAAGGCGCAGGCCGCGATTGCGGCGGCGGTCGCTGAGGCCGATAAGCGCGGCTGGCAGTTGAATGTTGCGGTTGTGGATTCCGGCGGCAATCTCGTGACCTTTGCGCGCATGGACGGAGCACAGCTTGCGTCCATTGCCATCTCCGAACACAAGGCGCGAGTAGCGGCAAAATATCGCCGTCCCACCAAGGCTTTCGAAGAAGCTGTGCAAAAAGGCGTCAATCTTCTCCTGACGCTCGACGATGTGATCGCTTCGCGCGGTGGCATTCCGCTGGTCGAGGGCGGCAAAATCATTGGCGCAATCGGCTGCTCCGGCGCAACCGGATCGCAGGACGAAGTGGTGTGTACAGCCGGCGCGGCCACGATCAACAAATAGCGGCGAGGGCGCGGTCTTTGCCTCCTCGATGTGAGAAAAGCGGGCCGCGCCCGTACACCGACGATGAGCCTGGGCACCAGCCAGGCCTGCCTGGGGTTCTCTCTTGAGGTTACAGAAATGAAGCGGCGCGAATTCATGATACTCGTCGCCGGCGCATCGGCTTGGCTGTTGCCCTGGATGCGTCCGGCGCGGGCCCAAAATCCGGCGCCTGCGGATCAGGCCGCGCCCCATCAGATTGGCCAGGTCGCCACGCTGCAAGGCAACGCGACGGTAACCCGCGCCAACACGCCGACGGCCATTGTGCTTCACGTCGATGACCCGGTGTTCAAGAACGATACGCTTGCGACTGCCGCCAACGCAACGCTCGGCGTCACTTTCGATGACCAGACGACATTCAGCCTGTCGGCGAATACGCGGATCGTCGTCAACGAATTCGTCTATGACGAAGGCGGCGGTGCCAATGCCGCGTCCTTCAATGTTGCCGCCGGGACGGCCGCTTTTGTCGCCGCCCTGGTCGCCAAGACCGGCAATATGAAAATCACCACGCCGGTCGCAACGCTCGGTATCCGCGGCACCACCGGCGTGATCGACGTTCCCGAACAAGGCGGAGCCGCTCCGGGCGGCGCCGCCGACGAGCCGAGAATCAAGCTCTATGCCGACGCCGACGGGGCGGTCGGACAGATCGAGGTGTTCAATCCGCAAGGCGGGCGTCTTGGCGCTCTGACGCAGCGTTCAAGTGCATTTGTTTTCCGTCCCGGGCCTGGGGGACGGTTGGAGGCGCTGCCTTATCAGATTCCAGTGCAGGAGCTTGTGCGCGACCGCGGTGTGCTGCTGCGCCTGTTTGCCACGCACATCATCGGCCGTCGCAAGACGTCCGAGCGGTTGCGAAGGTCGCACCAGCAGCGGAACAATTCGCGGCGACCCGGCTCGCCGCACGAGCGAGGCTCCCACTCGTCCGGGCATGGGCGCAATCGCAGAAACTAACGGCTTTCGCAATGCTGCCGTTTTGTTCGGTATGAAGGCGCCTGGCCGGATACCGAATCACGCACGATGACAGCTTTTCGCGATAGCCGTTTGGCCGGTCTGCTGGCGGTGTCGTTAACTGTCCTGTCCGCCGGGAGTTCCGCGAACTCGGCCGAAGACTTTATACAATCGCTGCTGCCGGCCGCGACCGCCGACGCCATGGCCCAATACCGCCGTGCTTTGGCCGAATACCAGAGCGCGCGGGCGACCTACAATGCCGTAGCCGAGGCATATTGGCGATCGATTGGCGAAAAGCGTCATTTACGGAGCGCAAAACGCGCAAATCACGAGCAGATTTTGCTGGATGATTACGTCCTGACACAGCCG
The DNA here is from genome assembly GCA_963727325.1 of uncultured Alphaproteobacteria bacterium. Lineage (GTDB taxonomy): Bacteria > Pseudomonadota > Alphaproteobacteria > Rhizobiales > Xanthobacteraceae > BOG-931. The sequence goes on along the minus strand of CAVSFV010000006.1, from coordinate 26,252 downwards.
CCGGTCTATACCGGCCCGCCAAAGCCGCGCGACCCCTCGAAGTCCGAACAGGCACAGACGCTGCCGCCTTATGTGCCGGTGGTGGCCGATTTTCTCTCAGCAGCGCAACGCGAGTTCAAATTCGTTCCGCGCATGCCGCAAACCGAAAGTGAATTCAAGCGCGCCTATGCCCGCACCGCGTTTGAGGCCGGTCTGACCAGGGAGCAGATCGTCCGCATCTACGGCTTCGAAGCAGGCGGAAACGGCGGCTATGACGTTCAGGCCGGGCTCGAACACAACAAGCAGGCGCGGGCGATCACGACAGCGTTGGGTTATAACCAGCTCTTGTCCACCAACACCGTCGAGATCATGGCCGAGAACGGCAGCCGCTTCATCCGAAACCTGGCGGTGCGCGCTGCCAATTCGCCCGGCGGCGAGAAGCGGGCGTTGGAAGACAAAATCGCCGTTATCCGCAAAATGGTCGGCTTCGCAACCAGCGTTCCGGACGATTGGAACCAGCACGAAGTCCTGGCGAATACGTCAAAGGGACTCGCTGTTCATGCGATGAATTTGGACGTTGATGTTGGGCCGCTCCTGCAAACCCAAAAGCTGCTTGATTCCATCGAATACGCGCGCCGCAAAGGCCTGAGCCGGACGCTCAACGCGGCTGAGCTGGAAATGATGAACCTGACCGGCGACGGCAACGGCTTCGATATGATTACGCTGCCGTTGGCGTGGCGTGACCAGGTACCAACCTCCAACTTCTTTCAGCGCAGCGGCTATGGGGACAATCCGGTCGCGCGGCGCAATAATGTCGTCGGCAAGCTCCTCGCGGTAACTGACGCGCGCATGGATGAAGAAGCCAGAAAATCAGGCGCCAGAGAGCTCGCCGCCACGCTGCGGTGAGATTTTTGAAACTGCCAGATTCTTCCCGGTGCAAAGTCAGTGAAGCCAGACTTTGGGCTACTTGCGAGAAAAAGTTTGCAGTGCGTGAAGCGACGCAGGTTAACGATTGACGACCACGAGCCTTAACACGCGTCCGGCTGAAGCAGGCTTATCCCGTGTCCGATTAGTCGCCTCGGCTCGAGCGGTCATTTCGGACCAGTGTCCGGCAAGGACCAGGAGCATTTCGCGGACTGACTGATCCGCCACCCTTTTGGCCATCCGTTCGCACTCAGCTGATTTCTCTCGATAAAACGCGACCTTCGTACTCATTTAGACCCCACGTCCACTAAAGCCCACGTCCAAAACCCCGCGTCTCTGCGGCACAAGCCATAGCTCAAATCGGTAACCATGAGCTTAAATTGCATCGGCACCCTCGACTGGCGCCTGCAGATTTTCGGTCGACACTTATGGCGCAAAGCCCAGCAGCGTCAGCGAATGCCGATCGTCCTGACTGCAAGAGCAGCGGCGGAGGTGCGGTTCTCGACTCCGAGCTTGGCGTAAATCTGCTCGAGGTGTTTGTTGACGGTGCGTGGGCTGAGATCAAGGATTTCAGCGATGTCACGGTTCGATTTGCCGCGCGCGATCCACAACAGGACCTCCGCCTCGCGCTCAGTCACCGTCAGTTTTTGCTTCAGCAACGTCCGATCGTCATCGATCTCGCCTTGCAGAAGCCGCAGCAGGTACTCGTCCGCTCCGATCTGGGCGATGTAGATAAGTCTCATTCCAAGCGATGGACTGCGGGCCTTCAGACTGATGGATACCGGTTCCGAGCCGGGCTGTGCGGCAGCGCATTGATGCAGCCACGTTTGAACATCTTGCGGAAGAACGTAGTCCTCGCGATCGAAATTCGTAAACGCGTCACCAAGCAGTTTCGCCGCCTGCGGCGTATACCAAAGCACGCGGCCGGTATGACTGGCCGCCAGCAGGAACCTGCCGAACGCATCAAGCGCCGTACGGGCGCTGTGCGCCATGCGGGCGTTGGCGAGATGCACGCGAATTCTCGCCAACAGTTCGCCAGGAACGATAGGCTTGCTGATGTAGTCGACGCCGCCGGCCTCCAGCCCTTCAATGATGTGCTCGGTGTCGGTGAGCCCGGTCATGAATATGATCGGCACATGCGCGAGCGCCCGGTTTTGTTTCAGCTTGCGGCAGGTTGCAAAACCATCGGTGCCGGGCATCAGCGCGTCCATGAGAATGACATCCGGAACGACCTTTTCGACAATCGACAGCGCGTGCTCGCCTTCGCGCGCGACCAGGACAGTCATCCCGGCATCCTCGATCGCGTCGGTCAGCAATCGCAACGTCTCGGGCGAGTTGTCGACCACGAGCACGATGTCGCGGGTCTCACTCCTGCGCATGAGCACCACGAACCTCTTCCAGCGCCGACGCGTATCGCTTGAAGTCAAAAGCGTTCACCATCGCGCGCATCCGGGCAACGAACTCCCGGCATTCCGGCGAGCCGCTTTCGATCTCGGTCAATCGCTTGAGGATCCGCGAGACATGCCCGATTTCACCGAGATTGATCAGCTCGTCGATATCGCAATCGACGGGAAGTGTGGAATTGCCGGGCGGTGGCGCCACGGTCACCCCTGGTGATGGCACCTCCGTCTCGTAGAGCCATTCTATGTTGACCAGTGAATGGATTTTTTTGAGCAACTGACGGACGTCAACCGGCTTCATCAACGTATCGTCATAGAGTCGCTCCGCTTCCAGCATGTGATGGGGATCGATAGCATTGGCGGACAGCATAAGGATCGCCGCGCGTTTTCCCCGCTGGCGACGAAGCTGTTGCGCGACCTCCCAGCCATCCATCTCCGGCATGGCAATGTCGAGCAGGATGAGGTTCGGATTGATCCGCTCAACGAGTTGCAGGCATTCGAGCCCGGTGCCTGCGCCGACGACCACAAAGCCCAGCGGAACAAGCAGGTCGCGGATAAGTTCGCGTTGCACTTCGTTGTCATCGACAACCAGAACCGTCTGCCGCGGCCCGGCATAGCCTCGCACGTGGTATTCCATCGTGGACGCGATGCGGGGACGCGATACTTCCGACAAAAAGAGTTTGACGCGAAAAGTGCTGCCTTTCCCGACTTCACTGCGAACGCTGATGTCACCACCCATGATCTTGATGAGCAAGCTGGTGATCGTCAGTCCCAGTCCCGTTCCGATTGTGGCTTTAGCCCCGACAGTGCGGGCTCGCTCGAAGGGCTGGAAAATCCGCTCCAGATCACCTTTGTGAATGCCTACCCCGGTGTCTTCGAACGTAAACTCTGCGACCTGATGACGATAGGAGACTTGGAACGTCACATGCCCGGTGTCGGTGAACTTGATCGCGTTGGACAGGAGATTGATCAGGATCTGCCGCAAACGGTTTTCGTCGGTTTGCACAACGGCCGGCAACCGGCAGATCTGAACGTGGAATTCGATACCCTTAGCCGACGCTTGCAAGCGGAACATCGCGACGATTTCGTCGAGAAAATCGGATAGTTGCACCTCGTTGCGGCTGAGATGGAATCGGCCCGCCTCGATTTTTGAGATATCGAGCAGACCATCGATCAAGCCGGACAGATGCTCGGCACTGCGCCGTACGACCCTCAGCGCATTGATACGTGGTTGCGGAATAGCCGGATCTCGCTCAAGCAGTTGGGCGTAGCCAAGGATGGCGTTAAGCGGCGTCCGCAATTCATGGCTGAGGCCGACGACGTGGCGGCTTTTGGCCTTGCTCGCCGCTTCGGCGGCTTCCTTGGCCTTCTGCAGTTTGGCATCGGTGCGCTTGTGCGCCTCGATCTCATTCATCAACAGGTCGGTCTGGCGGCGCGTTTCTTCTTCAGCGACGCGGCGGCTCTCCTGTGCGAGAACAAACAACCACGCCGCAACACCGGCAATGATGATGAGGATGAAGAACACAGTCCACAAAGTTGACGCCAGCACGCCCCGTGGGCCGTCCATGTCGGGCGAGATCAGGAAATAAACCAGCGAAAGGGCGGCGCCGATCACGCCTACGAAGAGCAGCAACACCCCGAGATAGCGACCGACGTGGGTGTTGAGCAGTCTGACGATCCGCTCCGGCAGCGCCTGGCCGAATGAGGCTAAAAGCTGGTTTGAAATTCGTCCTTGCGGTTTGCAGAAATCGCGGCAACGCGTCTCCAACGAGCAGCACAACGAGCAGATCGGGCCGGAATAGGCCGGGCAATGCGCCATATCCTCGGCCTCGAAGTGGTGTTCACAAATCGAGCAGCGGATGACGTCCTGGCCATTCCAGGTGTGCCGGGGCGTGCGCGCGGTATAAAATCGGCCGCCCGTCGCCCAGGCGATGATGGGAGCCATGACGAAGGCAACGAGCAGCGCCACGAAAGCCGAGAGCGACTGCATAGTCGCTCCAAAGACGCCGCCGAACGCGGCGATGCCGGCGACTGTCGCCGCCAGCATGGCGCCGACGCCGACCGGATTGATGTCGTAGAGATGCGCGCGCTTGAACTCGATCCCGGGAGGGCTCAGTCCCAGCGGCTTGTTGACGACAAGATCGGCGACCAGCGCACTGACCCACGAAACCGCAACGATCGAGTAGAGCCCAAGCGCGTGCTCGAGCATCTTGAAAATGCCGAGCTCCATCAGCATGAGCGCGATGGTTACGTTGAACACCAGCCAGACCACTCGACCTGGATGGCTGTGGGTCAGCCGCGAGAAAAAGTTCGACCACGCGATGGAGCCCGCATAGGCGTTCGTTACGTTGATCTTGAGTTGTGAAATGACGACGAATGCGCCGGTAAACGCCAGTGCCATCTGCGGCGAGGAGAACACGTATTCAAAGGCGACGAGATACATCCGCGGCGGCTCGACCGCTTGCGGCAGCGGCACCATGTGCTCAACAGCAAGGAACGCCAGGAACGATCCGGCGAGCAACTTCAACACGCCGGGAATGATCCAGCCCGGACCCGCCGCCAGATAGGCGGCCCACCAGGCACGCTTGCCCTGCGTACCGCGCGCCGGCAGAAACCGCAGGAAATCGACCTGCTCTCCGATCTGCGCGATGAGCGAGAACACGACGGTCGCGGCGGTCCCGAACAGGATGAGATTGAACGAGCGTCCCTCTGCGCCGGCGAATCCGCGAGAAATTCGTCCAGCGCTCGAATGATGCGCTGTCGACCGCTGCGATGTAGAAGAAAGGAATGAGATGCAGCACGATCCACACCGGCTGCGTCCAAAACTGAAAACGGCTGATGAAAGTAATACCGTGCGTGACGAGGGGAATAACGACTAAGGAGCTCAGGACGTAGCCTAAGAACAGCGGAATGCCGAAGCACATTTCGAACGCGAGCGACATGATCGCCGCTTCGATGGCGAAGAACAGGAAGGTGAACGAGGCGTAGATCAGCGAAGTGATTGTCGATCCAAGATACCCAAAGCCGGCGCCGCGCGTCAGCAGATCGATGTCGACCCCGTAAGTGGATGCATAATACGCAATCGGCAGGCTGGTGAGCAGGATCAGCACGCCGACCACCAGAATGGCGGCACTGCTGTTGACGAAGCCGTAATTGACCGTGATCGAACCGCCGATCGCCTCTAGTGCCAGAAAAGAGACTGCTCCGATCGCGGTATTAGCAACCCGAAGGCTCGACCATCGGCGTGCGGTCTTGGCGGTGAAACGAAGCGCGTAATCCTCGAGCGTCTGGTTCGCGACCCACTGATTGTAGTTACGCCGAACGCGAACGATGCGTTGTTGCGCAGTCATGAGCTACACCATCTCGAATTCGCGCTCTGACGATCCGCGCTCCCCTTGTGCGTAGTTTCTTCCCCAACCCATCGATCTTTTTTAGGTTCGCCCCACACGCTCCCAACAAAGTCTAACGCTTGGGTCCGATCCATCCATGGCGAAAGAGCGGGCAGTGTGCGGTGCAAAAGCGCAAATACGAGGCAATTTCTTCTTTTGACCGCGTCAGCGCACGTTCCCCCTGTTAATTCGCACTATGGTACGGCATTCAACGTAGGCATATACGTCAATCGACGTATGCTGCACTGCAATAAATCAGCGCAGTCTTCGATTCAAGGAGCGGGCTTCGCTCGCGCCGATGGCCACCAACCATTGCTGAATCGAGGCGTCGCATGTCTTCGGAAAAGCGCACTGGAAATCTCCTCACGCCGACCCGCCGCAGCCTTCTGGCCGGCGCAGCCACGCTGTCAGCTGCGGCGTTCTTGCCCCAACGGGCGCACGCCGAGGCGCCTCCGACAGCGCAAGTGAACACGACCGGGCTTGCGGTCACCGACACCGAAGTCACCGTCGGCATCTTGCACTCGGTCACCGGCACAATGGCGATCAGCGAGACCGGTTCGGTGGAAGCCGAAAAGCTTGCGATCGAGCAGATCAACGCCCAAGGCGGCGTGCTCGGCCGCAAGATCAAGTTCATCCAGGAGGACGGCGCCAGCGACTGGCCGACCTTTGCCGAGAAGGCGAAGAAGCTACTGGTGCAGGACAAGTGCGCGGCAGTGATGGGCTGCTGGACCTCAGCCTCCCGCAAGGCGGTGCTGCCGGTCTTCGAGCAATACAACGGCATGCTGTACTACCCGACCTTCTATGAAGGCCTCGAGCAATCGAAGAACGTCATCTACACCGGGCAGGAAGCTACCCAGCAAATTCTCGCCGGGTTGAACTGGGTCGAAAAGGAGAAGGGTGCGAAGACCTTCTACCTGCTCGGGTCAGATTACATCTGGCCGCGCACGTCGAATAAGATCGCGCGCAAGCACATCGAGAATTTCCTCAAGCTAAAAGTAGTCGGCGAGGAGTATTTCCCGCTCGGCAGCACTCAATTTAACTCCGTGATCAACAAGATGAAGCTGGTGAAGCCCGACGTGATCTACGCGATCATCGTTGGCGGCTCCAACGTCGCCTTCTACAAGCAGTTGAAGGCCGCTGGCATCGATCTCACCAAGCAGACCTTGATGACCATCTCGGTCACCGAGGACGAGATCCTCGGCATCGGCGGCGAGAATATCGTCGGCGCCTATGCCTGCATGAAATATTTTCAGTCGCTCGACAATCCCAACAACAAGGCTTTCGTCCCGGCGTTTCACAAGATGTGGGGCGAGAAGACGGTTATCGGCGACGTCACGCAAGCCGCCTATCTCGGACCATGGCTGTGGAAGCTGACGGCGGAAAAGGCCGGCAGCTTCGACATCGACAAGATCGCTGCTGCGTCGCCGGGCGTTGAGTTCAAGGGCGCGCCTGAAGGATACGTCCGTATCCACGAGAACCATCACCTGTGGAGCAAGACCCGGGTCGGACGCGCGCGCACCGACGGCCAATATGACGTGATCTACGAAACCGCTGAGCTGATGGAGCCCAATCCGTTCCCGAAAGGATATCAGTAACCGAGCGTGAGCGAGTGCCTCGGCGCCCCCTTCGCCGAGGCATATTTTTTCCTACCAACCCGCACGCAGGCAAGCGCGATGTTCGGTTATTCGCTCGGTGATCTCGGCTCGATCCTGGTGATGCAGGGCTTCTCGGGCCTGATCCTATTCTCGGTTTACCTGCTGATGGCGCTTGGTCTTGCCATCATCTTCGGCCAGATGGGCGTGATCAACATGGCGCACGGGGAGTTCATGATCCTCGGCGCCTACATGACCTATTTCTGCTCGCACTTGTTCGCGAGCTACCTGCCGGGGCTGTACGCCGGATACTTCTTCGTCGCCATGATCGTTGCCTTCATCGTCTCGGGTGCGGCCGGGCTGGTGGTGGAATGGGGACTGATTCAACGTCTCTATGCACGGCCTCTCGATACTTTGCTGGCGACCTGGGGACTAAGCCTGATCATGCAGCAGGCGTTCCGCTCCGGCTTCGGCGCGCGGGAAGTCGGCGTTGAGCTGCCGCCATGGATGATGGGCTCGCTGCAGGTGACCGACACCATCGAGGTGCAGATCAACGGGCTGTTCGTCATGGGGCTGACGCTCCTCATCACCGCAGGCGTCGCGGTCCTCCTCTTCAGGTCGCGCTGGGGGTTGCAAGTCCGCGGCGTCGTGGCGAACCGCACCATGGCCGGCGCTGCCGGCATCGATACGCGGCGGATCGATCGATTCACCTTTGGCCTCGGATGCGGTATTGCCGGTGTCGCGGGCAGCGCCTTCACGATGATCGGTTCGACCGGACCAACTGCCGGCCAGCTCTATATCGTCGATACCTTCCTGGTCGTGGTCTTCGGCGGCGCGCAGAGCCTCCTTGGCACCGTGGCGTCCGCCTTCACCATCTCGCAATCGCAATCGACTCTGGAGTTCTTCCTGACCGGATCGATGGCGAAAGTGCTCACACTCCTCATCGTCATCGGCATCCTGATGCTCCGCCCGCAGGGTTTATTCGCCCTCAAGGTGAGAAAGTAACGCCGATGTCCGCCGCCCACATCGATACGCGTCGGCTCGAACTGATCGGGTTTGCGTTGGTCGCCGTGATTATTCTGATTTTTCTGCCGCTGGTGCTCGACATCTTTCGGCTCAATCTCGTCGGCAAGTACCTCACTTACGCGTTCGTCGCCATCGGTTTGGTTCTGTGTTGGGGACAAACCGGAATCCTCAGCTTGGGGCAGGGTTTGTTCTTCGGGCTCGGCGGCTACTGCATGGCCGCCTTCCTCAAGCTCGAGGCCTCGAGCGTCGCCAATACCAAGATCCAATCAACGCCCGGCATCCCCGACTTCATGGATTGGAATCAGCTCACGTCGCTGCCCTACTTCTGGATTCCGTTCAAATCACTGCCGTTCGCCCTGGTCGCTGTCATCGCTGTGCCGACGATTCTGGCCTTCATTCTTGGCGCGGCCATGTTTAAGCGGCGCGTTGGCGGCGTCTACTTTGCCATCATTACCCAGGCGCTCGCATTGGTGATGACAATTTTGATCGTCGGCCAACAGGGCTATACCGGCGGCATCAACGGTATCACCGATCTGCGCACGCTGCTGGGTTGGGACATCCGGACCGACAGTGCGAAATACATTCTCTATTTTGTCTGCTGCGTGCTGCTGCTCGGCACCATGTTCCTCGCTCGCTTCGTACTCGCCAGCAAGCTTGGCCGTATCCTGGTCGCCACGCGCGACAAGGAGGATCGCGTCCGCTTTTCGGGCTACGACGTCGCTAACTACAAGATCTTCGTGTTCTGCCTGGCCTCGGCGATGGCGGGCGTCGGCGGGGCCATGTTCACCCTCCAGGTGGGGTTCATGTCGCCGTCCTTCGTTGGCATCGTGCCGTCGATCGACATGGTCATCTTCTGTGCGGTTGGCGGCCGGAACTCCATCGTCGGTGCGGTCGCGGGTACGCTGTTAGTGAACTGGGCCAAGACCCTGTTCTCCGAGGCGTTCCCCGAGCTCTGGCTGTTCGCGATGGGCGGATTGTTCATTGCCGTGGTCGTGGCGTTCCCGCGCGGCCTTGCCGGTGTGGTGACCGACCAGATCATTCCAAAGATCGGATCGTGGAAGGGCTTCGGACCGTGGAAAAGCGACGGCCGTGACCAGGCAAGCCCGGCGCCGGCACCAGCGCCGGCCGAATAGGAGGAAGCGACCACGATGGCCTCCAACACCGATTTCCTGCTCGCTCTCGAAAGCGTCGGCGTCTCGTTCGATGGCTTCAAGGCGGTCGACGACCTCAATCTCTACATCGACTATGGCGAGTTGCGCGTGATCATCGGGCCGAACGGCGCGGGGAAAACCACCGTGCTCGATCTGATTTGCGGGCGAACCCGCGTTTCCGAGGGGTCGATCAAGTTCAAGAATCAGGAAATCACCGGCTGCAAGGAGCAGGAAATCGTCCGCCGCGGCATTGGCCGCAAATTTCAGACTCCGACCATCTACGAAGACCTCACCGTGTTCGAGAACCTGGAATTGTCGGTGCCGCGCGGTCGCGATGTCGCCGGCGCGCTGTTTTGGAAGCGCACCGATGAAGTCATCGAACGTGTTCGTGAGATAGCCGAGACGATCTATTTGAAGGATCAGCTTGAGCGGCGAGCTGAAACTCTTAGCCACGGCCAAAAACAATGGCTGGAGATCGGCATGCTGCTGATCCAGGATCCGGAGCTTCTTATGCTCGACGAGCCGGTTGCCGGAATGAGCGTATCCGAGCGCGCCAGAACCGCTGAACTCCTCAAGGAGATCATCAAGAACCGTTCGGTGATCGTTATCGAGCACGACATGAAGTTCGTGGAAAGCATCGCCCATCGCGTGACGGTACTCCATCAGGGCAAGGTATTGGCCGAAGGCGACATGCAAACGGTTCAGAACAATCCGAAGGTCAAGGAAGTCTATCTCGGACACTGAGGACGGCGCAGATGCTCGAAGTTCACAACCTCTCCGCGGCCTACGGGCAAAGCGAGGTCCTGCATGCGATCGATCTGTCGGCGCGCGCCGGTGAGATCGTCGCGCTCGTGGGGCTCAACGGCATGGGAAAATCCACTCTGATGAAATCGCTCATTGGGGTCATGCCGGCGCGTTCGGGACAGATCATGGTCGACGGTTTCGACGTCGCGGGGTTACCCAGCTACCGGAGGGTCGCGCGTGGGCTCGCTTACGTGCCGCAGGGGCGACAGATTTTCGGCACCATGACCGTCAAGGAAAATATCGAAACCGGTCTGGTGGTCACCGGCAAGAGCAACATTCCGGCCGAGATTTTCGAATTGTTTCCGATATTGGCCGATTTCGCCCGTCGGCGCGGCGGCAATCTGTCTGGTGGTCAGCAGCAGCAATTGGCCATCGCGCGGGCGCTGGCGAGCGAACCGAAAGTGCTGTTGCTCGACGAGCCCACGGAAGGGATCCAGCCGTCAATCATCAAGGATATGGCGCGCCTTCTGCGTGAGATTCGCAGGATCCGCAACATCTGCATTGTGGTCTGCGAGCAGGTGCTGAGCTTCGTACTCGACATCGCGGATCGCATTCTGGTCATGGAAGGAGGCCGCATCGTGCATGCCGACACCCGAGACCAGGTCGACGAGGCGGCGATCGCCCGCTTCCTTGCCGTCTGAGAAAGCATTTTCGTCGCCGCAGGTTCGCCCTAAGTCACCAGCGTTGTGAAAGGAGCAGAAATGTCCAAGACGATCGTGAAGATTGATCTTTCGGAATCCCCCTATAAAAATGAAATGATCCACAATCGGTGGCATCCGGACGTTCCCATCATCGAGTGGGTCAAGCCGGGCGAAGACTTCGTGATGGAGACCTACGATTGGACCGGAGGTTTCATCAAGAATAACGAGTTGGCCGACGATGTCCGCGATATTGATCTCAGCATAGTGCACTTTCTGTCCGGGCCGATCGGCGTGCACGGCGCCGAGCCTGGCGATCTCCTCGTTGTCGATATTCTCGACATCGGTATCCTTCCCGAGAGCCCGTGGGGCTTCAACGGCTTCTTCTCCAAGAAGAACGGCGGCGGCTTTCTCACCGACCATTTTCCGCTGGCGCAAAAGTCGATCTGGGACATTTCAGGCCTCTACACGCATTCCCGTCACGTTCCGGGTGTCAGTTTCGCCGGTCTCGTCCATCCGGGCCTGATCGGCTGTTTGCCTGATCAGAAAATGCTCGAGGCATGGAACGCGCGCGAGCAGGCCCTGATCAACACCAATCCGACCCGCGTCCCGCCGCTCGCCAATCCGCCATTCGCGGCCACGGCGCATTGCGGCACCGCCAAGGGTGACGTGAAAAACAAAATCGCCGCCGAGGGCGCGCGCACGGTTCCGCCCCGGGAACATGGCGGCAATTGCGACATCAAGGATCTATCGCGCGGTTCGCGGGTCTTTTTCCCGGTCTACGTGAAGGGCGCAGGCCTTTCGATGGGCGACTTGCATTTCAGCCAGGGCGACGGCGAAATCACTTTTTGCGGGGCCATCGAGATGGCGGGATGGCTGCACCTGAAGGTCGATCTCATCAAAGGCGGCATGGCGAAGTACGGAATCAAAAATCCGATCTTCAAACCCTCGCCGATCGTGCCCACCTACAACGACTATCTCATCTTCGAAGGCATCTCGGTCGACGAAGCGGGCAAACAACATTATCTCGACGTCCACATCGCCTACCGTCAGGCTTGCCTGAATGCCATCGAATACCTGACCAAGTTCGGCTATTCAGCCGCCCAAGCCTACGCGATCCTTGGAACCGCGCCGTGCCAGGGCCACATATCGGGGGTTGTCGACATTCCCAACGCCTGCGCGACGCTTTGGCTGCCGACCGACATTTTCGCGTTCGACGTGATGCCCGGCGCGGACGGACCGGTCAGGCACGTCAAGGGTGGCATCGACATTCCCATGTCACCCGACAAATGATGCCCGCCGGACAAGCGATGCGTGATCCCGCGACGCGCAGGGCGGCGCCGGCTTCGCCGCCCTGCTTCTCCAAGACGCGGGCGCGATAGTTGAAGAGGAAAACTGATGCCAGTCTATGACTATCTCTGCGACCGGTGCGGGCCTTTTACCGACATGAGGCCGATGGCCGTTTCCGGTCTGCCACGCGAATGTCCGGGATGTGGGAAGGACGCCCCACGGGCGTTTCTGACCGCGCCGTATTTTGCGGCGATGTCGGCCGAGCGCAGGCTCGCGCACGCGACCAACGAGCGCAGTGCTGCGTCGCCGCAGGTTCTGTCAGCTTCGAAACGAGCTCATGGTAACGGGTGTAACTGTTGTTCGGGAAAATCGCTTCGATACGAAAAAAGCGCGCGAGGCGGCGGGAGCCGCAGCGGCACCAAGGGCTTTCCGACGCGCCGGCCCTGGATGATTTCGCATTGATAGAGAGCCACCGAAGTTCGACAGATCGACTGTACGGATTATGTCGCAGCCACCAATCGCCCACATGCCGTCCATTGCAGGGCGGTTTAGTTAGGCGCCGCGGTCGGTCGAGTGCGCGGGTGGCTTAGAAGACTAGTTCTTCGCAGACGGGTACTGGCCCCGGCGGCTGTCGTGTTTGTGGCAGCGGTGCGGTGATGCCGGAAGGCGCCGCGGTTGGCTCGTGCGGTGCGTGCGCCGTCATAGTGACAAATACCGAAATTGTTCTGAGAACCGAAGGGTATTGAGCGATGTATCGCAGGCCGTCGCGGCCGGTGTAACCCGCATCCGGACGGTAGATCAACTGAATGCCTCGAACAACGTGGCCGATGCATTGCGACTCGGTGCCCACGTACATGAAGTGTATTTTGATATCTTCGATGCGCGTGCAAACACGGCCATGTCGCGGTGGCTCATCCAGATAAAGCGTGGGATGCGCGATGGCGTCGCAATCTTGATTCCATCCGGCATGTTCCCGAATAACAATTTGATGATCGACTTTGCCGGTCTGCGATAGTTGTTCTTCTTGTGCCGGCGCCTCACCCGCAAAACACGATAAACCGCCGGCGACTAAAGCGGCAAAGATCGCGAAAGATATCGCGCCACAGAACAGTCGGTTTGGAAAGTGCCACATCGCGGCTGGCCGTTGCGTGAGCAATCTAGCATGATTCCTTCAGCACTGCAGGTTGTGCGATGATTGGCAAGTCCGTTTTGGCACATTAGCGTGCACGGGGCGTACACTACGCGCCAGTATGGTCCACGCCATGCGTCGGGTCCACGCCGTGCGTCGGTTGTTGCTGGTGAATCAACGAATGCAAGCTCCGGCGGAGCCGCATTGCTGTGGTGTCAGGCTGTACCATCACACTGAACCGTCAAGCAGAATTTCAAATGAATAAGTGCTGAAAACTCAATATGTTGTCCCAATGGTGGGCGCTGTAGGGATTGAACCTACGGCCTCTCCCGTGTGAACGGAACGACAAATAGTAAAATCAATTATGTAGAAGGAAAACTAGCGGCATAAGTTAGCGACAGTCATCAGAGGTCATTGCATTTGGATGCGGCGAGCTGTACCGCCGCGACGTTTGCTAGGGTTGGCCCCGAAGCCAGTCGTGCCGACAAAAGCGGAAATCGCAAACATGCGCATTTAATACCGCAGACGCGTTTGGTTGTCGAACCCCAAACTACGAATTTCGGGGGTCGGGAGTTCGGATCTCTCCGGGCCCGCCACAAGCCCGGAAAATCACAGCACAATCTTAGAATCGCAAAAGCTGCCATGCAGAATCGAAAAATCTGCATGGCAGCTGCATAGCACAGAAGAAGGTTCGCAACAGATTCGGAAATTGCATCTAGCGGTTCCAATCCTCTCGCACCTCAGCCAGCCAGTATCGTCTCCATGGGGCATTTCCGGCTTTCAGAAAGCCTTTAATGCTTCTGTGGCTTAGCCAAATATTGGTAAGTCTCTGCAGTGGAAAATCGCACCTCCTTTGCCTTTGTCGGCAGATTTTTAGCTCCGACCACTTTCGGCTGCATTGACGGCAGCTTACTTGACGCACATCAAAGTTGGTCTGTGCAGGTCGGATGACAGTATAATGACATCACCGCTCGGATGTCAGATGTACGAACCATCAGGTCGTCAGTCAGCGAACTTGGCCTTTCTCTGGCCGGCATTTGTGGCCGCCTCTGCGAGCGATATGTCTGCGCTGATCGCCAAACATTTTGCCAATCTCGCCGTCGGTCCCGCCGGAGCGCAGGCACCCGAACCGAAATGGTCGACGTCGCACAACGTCGCGCTCGAGCTGAATAGCGTCCTGCCACGCGATTTTACGGTCGACGTTGTCTCGTTCGCGCAAGCGATCCTCTGCCGCGGCGCCGGTTTTGACGTGGTCAGGCCGCAATTCCTTTTGTTGCGCGAAGACAGGCCACCCGCGCTTTTGTGTACGCCGGAACATGCCCTCCGCCAGTAATACACCGTTGGAAGGCATGCTCGCATGGCAGGCAATTACGATGCAGACTTCGCCGTTGACGCGTTTTTCATCGGCACGCAAGCGATCAGCATGAAAAGTGGGCCGAGCTGCGGCGTGCTGCGCGCGACCGTGCAAGATATGCCGATTGTGCAGGCCCGATTGTCCGCGGCTTGTTTTTCGTTGTTGCCATCCTGCGCTTTCGCTCTACTGGCTCTCAAGAGGCATAGCGGAACGGCGCCCGCTATAGACCTGCATTGCTTCCTCGCGGAGCTCTACCGCAAGCTTCGCAACGCAATCTGAAAATTGGAGGTCTTAGAATTGGCGGGGGTTATTCGAGCGATTTTCGGAAGCGAAGAATGCTGAGTGTGAGGAGAGCTGCGGCAAGGACCGCCATTGCGGCGAAATCGGGCCACAGTACACTTAAGCCGACGCCTTTGAGAAGCGTCCCGCGGATGACGACCAGATAATAGCGCAGCGGATTGACATAGGTAAACCACTGCAGCACCTGCGGCATGCTCGATATCGGGAAGGCGAACCCCGACAAAATAAAAACCGGACTGAGTATGAAGAAATTCGTGGAGAATGCCTGCTGCTGGGTAGAGCAGATCGTGGAAATGAGCAGGCCAATGGCCAGTGTGCAGAGCAGAAACAGCGTGGTGCCGAGCAGCAGTACGAATGGATTGCCGACGAAGGGAATCTGAAACCATACCAGCCCGACCGTAACAACCAGCGCGACCTCGGCGATGCCAACCAGGAAGAACGGCACGGTCTTGCCGAGGATGAACTCGGCCGGCCGTATGGGGCTTACCATAATCTGTTCGAGCGTGCCGACCTCGCGCTCGCGCACGATGGCGAATGCCGTGAGATTGACGATGAGGATGAGCGTCAGCGTCCCGATGACGCCGGGAACAAAGAACCAGCGCCCGTTCAGGTCGGGATTGAACCAAGGCCGTTGCTCGAGCGTCACCTGCACTTGCCGCATCCCTTGCACGCCCTGGACGCGATGTATCAAGTCGGTCGCGTAGTCCTGAGCGAATCCCTCGGCGATGGTATTGACGTAGCCAAGTGCGATCAGCGCGGTGTTCGAGTTAGTGCCGTCGACGATGACCTGCAGCGGCGCACCTTGGCCTTTGCGCAGCAGTTCGGCGAAGCCGGCGTGAATCACCAGCGCCACGGCGGCCTCGCTTGCATCGATGGTTTCATTGATTTCCCGCTGCGACCGCGCCACCTTGACGATATCGAAGCGATTGCTGGACGTGAAGCGCGCAATCAGTTCGCGGCTTTCCTGTGAATGATCAAGGTCAAGAACCGCTGTCGACACGTGATAGACCTCGAAGCTTGCCGCATAGCCGAAGATCAGCATTTGCAGTGTCGGCGGCACGATCAGGAGGAAGCGCGCTGCCTTGTCGCGGCTGATCTCCAGGAACTCCTTGATCATGATCGGTATCAGGCGCGCGAACATCTGTTCGTCCAAATCAGTTCAGGTGAGCCGTTTACGGAAGGCCCGTGCGGCGAGGGCAACGACGGCGAGGGCGTAGACAACGAGGAACAAAATCGGCGTTATCAGTTCGCGGATGCCGGCACCTTTCAGGAAGATCGCTTTGATGATGGTAACGTAATATCGCGCGTACATCAGATAGGTCAGATCTTGGATGAACGACGGCATCTGATCGATCGGGAATACATAGCCCGAGAGCAACATTGCCGGCAGCAGTGTCACCACCAGGGCAATCTGGCTGGCGCCGACCTGGCTGCGGATCAACACCGAGAGCAGATAGCCGATGCTCAGGACGACGGCGAGGAACAAGGTCGTGGTGAGGAACAGCGTGAACAGGGTGCCGCGGAACGGTACGGCGAACCAGAGCACGGCAAGCATCAGGCAGAAGGCAGCATCGAGCCAGCCCAGCACCAGGTAGGGAATGAGCTTGCCAAACATGACCTCGCTGGACGTTACCGGTGTGGAGACGAGCAGCTCCATCGTGCCGCGCTCCCACTCGCGCGATATGGTAAGCGAGGTGAGTTGTGCTCCAACCAACGACATGATGACGGCGACCAGCCCGGGAATAATGAAGTTGCGGCTCACCAGATCTTCGTTGAACCAGACCCGCGACTGCACCGCCAGGGGCTGAACTTGCTGTAAGGTGCGGCCCTGCCGGTCGAGCGCCAAAAGCTGAA
The DNA here is from genome assembly GCA_963727325.1 of uncultured Alphaproteobacteria bacterium. Lineage (GTDB taxonomy): Bacteria > Pseudomonadota > Alphaproteobacteria > Rhizobiales > Xanthobacteraceae > BOG-931. The sequence continues at coordinate 9,422 of CAVSFV010000006.1, read as the reverse complement.
CATCGTTTGCGTAGCCGCTCACCACCGCGGACGCATAGCCCCAGGCGATATTCGCCGTATTGTCATCGGTGCCATCGAGGATTGCCTGTACTGAGGCCGTTCCGGTGTCATTCAAGCGTTCGGAAAAATCAGGTGGGATCACGATCCCGGCCCGGCAATCGCCTCGATCGATGGCGGCCACCAGTCCAGGATAATTTTTGACGTTGCGTGCGATGGCAAAGTAGGGCGAAGCTTGAAAATGCTTAAGCAAGTCCTGGCTCGCTTGGCTTCCCGCGCGATCGAAAGTGCAGATCGGAATGTGCTTGAGATCGAGATTGACGCCGTAGCCGAACAGAAACATCTGCGTAAATGGAAGCAACAGCGCGATCGTCAGGCTGCGCGGGTCGCGCCAGATCTGCAGTACTTCTTTCACCGCGATGGCCTTGAGCCGGCGCAACCTCATGCCACCAGCCTCTGCTTGCCCATATCATCGGCAATGAGCTGCACGAACACGTCCTCCAAGGACGGATCAATGCGCTCGATCCGGCTTGGCCGCAGCGCCCGTTGTTCCAGGTATACCGGCAGCTCGGCGAGGCTGCGCACGGCGTCACCAACGAGCACGTGGATAGCGTTGCCGAAAACCGAAGCATCGATCACGCCCGGCGCTTGCTCTAACGCCGCCAGCGTCGGTCCGAGCGATCGACATTCGAGCAGCAACAGCTCGCCGCCAAGCGCGGTACGTTTGAGCGCGTCAGGACTGCCGATGGCGATAAGCCGGCCCTGGTTGATCAGGGCGGCGCGGTCACAATATTCGGCCTCGTCCATGTAATGGGTCGAGACCAGAATCGTGACGCCGTCAGAGGCAAGCGTGTGGATGAGATCCCAGAAGCGCCGCCGCGATGTCGGTTCGACGCCCGAGGTCGGCTCGTCGAGAAACAGAATCGGCGGCCGATGCAAGACCGCGCAACCGAGCGCGAGGCGTTGCTGCCAGCCGCCGGCTAGCGTCGAAACCAGCGCCTTCTCGCGGCCGCCGAGCCCCGCCATGTCGATCGCGAACCGCATCCGCTCCGCAAGCTCGTGGTGCGGTACGCGGTAAATGCCGCCGAAAAAGCGCAGGTTTTCCTCAACGGTGAGGTCGCGATAGAGCGAAAACTTCTGCGACATATAGCCGATGTGCTCGCGCACCAGCTCAGGGTTACGGGCCACATCGATGCCGGCGACAAACGCCCGGCCCGCACTCGGCCGCAGCAGGCCGCAGAGGATCCGGATGATGGTTGATTTCCCGGCGCCGTTCGGACCCAGAAAGCCCAGGATCTCGCCGCGCCCGACGCGGAAGTTGACGCGATCAACAGCGGTAAAATTACCGAAGCGCTTGACCAGGTCCTCGGCGATGATTTGTGCGTCGACTGGTTGGCTGCCGTTCATGGTGCCTTTCCTTCGTCTTCGAGCAACGCCACAAACACGTCCTCGATGCTCGGAGCGACGACCGTGATGTCGGTAAAAGCAACGTTCGCCGCGCTGCAAGGCTTCGCGCAGCTCGGGAATCCGCGACGCCGCATCATCGACGACGGCGTGAACGCCGCCGCCGACCAGAATGACGTTGCTGACGCCCTGAAGCCCGGCGATAGCCGCACGTACCTCGCGTCCGGAGGCTGAGGAAACCGCGAGTACAGCTCCTGGCATGCGCTGTTTGAGTATGGCCGGCGTGTCGCAATAAAGCACGCGGCCGTTATGCAGGAGCGCCAAGCGATTGCATCGCTCGGCCTCATCGAGATAGGCGGTGGTGATCAGAATCGTCACGCCCTCCTCGCGCAAACCGTAGAGAATGCGCCAAAAGTCGCGGCGGGAGACTGGATCGACCCCAGTGGTCGGCTCGTCGAGCAGGAGAATTTGCGGCGTGTGCACCAATGCGCAGGTGAGACCTAGTTTTTGTTTCATTCCGCCGGACAGTTGGCCGGCTAGCCGGCCGCGGAATTGGCTCATGCCCGAGGCGGCCAGCAAACGCGCCGCGCGTTCCGCGCGGATCTCCGTCGGGACTTCGAACAAGTCGGCGTAAAAGCGGATGTTTTCGTCAACGGTGAGGTCTTCATAAAGCCCGAACCGTTGCGGCATGTAGCTGAGATGTTGCTTGCCCTGACTCGGGGTCCGCCACTACATCGACACCGTCGACCAGGATGCGGCCGGCGTCAGGCTGCATCACCCCCGCGAGCATGCGCATTGTGGTGGTCTTGCCGGCGCCGTCGGGTCCGACCAGGCCGAAAATCTCGCCGCGGCTCACCGCAAAACTTAAACCGTCGACTGCCGCGACTGCACCAAACCGCTTTATCAGCCCATCCGCCGCGAGGATGGTTTGGCGCGCCTCGCTCATGGCTCACCCGACGGCAGCGCTTGCAGCGTTGCGTCTGCCGGCATTCCCGGCACCAGTTCGTGGGTAGGATTGTAGACATCGATGCGGATGCGATAGACCAGCGTCACTCTTTCCGCATGCGTCTCTACGCTTTTCGGCGTGAACTCGGCATTCGACGAGATGAAAGAGACGCGTCCCTTATAGGTCTTGCCCGGATACGTGTCGGTGGTGACGTTCGCTGATTCGTTGTAGCGCACCTTGCCGATATCGGTTTCGTTGATGTAGGCGCGCAGCCAAACATGGTCGAGATCGGAGAGCGTCACCACCGGCGTGCCGGGGACCATGATCTCGCCAAGCTCCGCCTGCCGCACCTGAATGACGCCGGAGAACGGCGCGCGCAGGACCGTGTAGCCGAGCACGATCTGCGACAGCTTGAGCGTTTCCTGCGCGGTGCGGATGTTGGCGTTGGCGAGTTCGACCTGCCGCTCGGCGGCGTTCTCCAGCGCCTGATCGCGCTGATGCGCGGCTGTCGCTTGCCGCCACGCGGCATAGGTCTGGTCGCGCTGCTCGACGGTGCCGGCACCCTTCTGCAGCAGGAAGTCGGCGCGCTTATATTCCGCTTCGCGGAATTCGAGATCGGCGGCATCGAACTCGACCGTCCGCTGCGCCGCCGTGAGGTTCTTCTCCGCCGCGGCAAGCTGGCGGTGCTGCATTTCCAGCGTCGCCTCGTTGACCGCCACCTGCTGGCGGTAATCGGAATCATCGAGCCGCGCGATCAGCGCGCCGGCATCCACCCATTGCCCCTCATCGAACGGCAGCTCGACGATCCGGGATTGCACGGTCTTGAAGCCGAGCACGCTTTGATGCGCTTCGATGTTGCCGGAAACTGTGATGGTCGACGCGAGTTGCGGCCCAAACACCCAGTCGTGAAGAGCAGCTCTTTCAAAGTAACCGAGAACGGCTGCTGCAGCGATGACGATGGCGACAGCCAATGACACCCAATTTCTGCTCCGCATTTTTTTCGTGGCCGTTTCGATTTTCGATCGAAGATCAAGCGGCGCATGCATCGCCTTGGCTCCATTTCATCAGCGCTTTTATGCGGAATGTGCAGCCTGCTTCTTGATCCATGTCAGAATTTCGGATGTGGCGCACCACTAAGGGTTTGGCCGGATACGACGTCGCCCGGCCCCGTCAGCTTGATGTAAATCAACGCCCTGAAACGATTGAGGGCCTAATCGGTCTTGGTGGCAGGCAGCTGCGTGAAATCGGGCGGAGGGCCGACGTGAAGAGTGACTTATCGCGTCGCTCGTTTTTGAGAGGTTCCGCCTTGACCACAGCCGGAGCGACCATGGTGAATGCGGCGTCAACGCTTCTTACCCAAGCTGAGCCGGAACAGCAGGGCATCTCGGCGACCGCCGAGCCGGAGGCCATGACAATCATCTTGCAGATCAACGGCGCTGCGCGGACGCTTCGCGTCGAGCCGCGCATGACGTTGGCGGAAGCGTTGCGAGGGCCGCTGGGCCTTACCGGAACCAAGATCGCCTGCGATCGTGGGGCTTGTTCCGCCTGCACCGTCTTGATCGACGGGTCGCCGATCTGTTCATGCATGATGCTGGCTATCGATGTCGGTGCGCGTGGCATTACTACGATCGAAGGGCTGGCCGACGGCGACACGCTCCACCCGGTACAGCAGGCCTTCATCGAGTATGACGCTGTGCAGTGCGGCTTCTGCACGCCAGGCTTGGTCATGAGCAGCGCGGCCCTGCTCGCGCGCAATCGTCAACCGAATGCGGATGACGTCCGCGAGGCGATCAGCGGCCATATTTGTCGCTGCGGCACTTATCCGCATGTCGTCGCAGCGACCCTTGCGGCCGCGAAAGACCGCAGGGGGTGACCATGGCGAACGAACAATCCCTGCGAACCGCAACGTTTCCCTACGGCATCGCCAGCGTAGGCCTCGGCAAAATCGAGCGACAAGTTCCGGTCGGCGAGCCGCCGCCCCTCGCGCCTAACAGCGAGCTTTCCGTCATCGGGAAGTCCGTGCCGCGTCAGGATGGACGAGCCAAAGTAACCGGCGCCGCTCGTTTCACGGCCGATGTTTCTCTCCCCGGCATGTTGTATGCCCGCGTCCTGCGCTCGCCGTTGCCGCATGCACGGGTGCGCTCCATCGACATAACCGCCGCGTCGCGCCATCCCGGTGTGCGCGCCATTGTGCCGATCGCCAGTCCGGATGATCCGCATCGCGCGACGCTGCGCTATGTCGGTGAACCGGTCGTTGCCATTGCCGCCACGTCAATGGCGGCCGCCGAGGAAGTCCTGCGTCTCATCCGTGTCGATTATCAATCTCTGCCTTTTGTTGTTGAACTCGAACAGGCGCGCGCACAGTCGGCGCCGCCGGTCTACGTAAGCACGGAGGAAGCGCCCGGCGGTCACCCTTCGGGTTGGCCTGCAGCGACCAATCTGCCGCTCACTGGCAATGTACGTGGCCCGGCGATCAGCCATCGCGGTGACATGACCCAGGGCTTCAAGGACGCCGATATCGTGGTCGAGGGCGAGTATCGCACCCAGGTGCAGACCCATTGCTGCCTCGAGCCGCATGGCATTGTCGCCGATTGGCGAGCCGACGGGCTGACCGTTTACATGTCCACGCAATACACCACCGGTGTGCGGCATGAGCTCGCGGAAGAGTTCGGTCTGCCGCTCAATCGCGTCCGCGTGGTCGTCGAAGCCATGGGCGGCGGCTTTGGTTCGAAGTCGGCGCTCGGTAATTATGGCCGCATCGCCGTCGAGCTCTCCCGCCGCGCCCAAGCGCCGGTTCGGCTTGTCCTCGATCGGCAAGAAGAACAAATGGATTCCGGCAACCGTCCGGGCACCTGGCAGCGATTGCGCATCGGCGCCAAACGCGACGGTACGCTGACGGCGATTTCGCTGTTGAGCTATGGCACAGCCGGCATAGCGCTTGGCGCCGGCGTCGGCTTCAACGCCGAGGCGCTTTATGCCTGTCCCAATTTCGACGGCGCGCAGCACGATGTGTTCATCGATGCCGGGCCGGGCTGCGCCATGCGCGCGCCGGGCAATACGCCGGGAGCTTTCGGATTAGAGCAAGCAATCGACGAGTTGGCTGAGCGGCTCGGCATTGATCCGCTGACGCTTCGCGACCGCATCGATCCGAGCCCGGTGCGGCGCGAGGAGCGGCGCATCGGAGCTGAACGGGTCGGATGGCAGCGGCGGCACAGGCCGGCTGCCGAAGCCGGCCCAATCAAACGCGGTCTCGGTGTTGCGCAGTCACTGTGGATGGCCAATGTGCAGCTCGACTCGTCGTGCGAGGTGCGCCTGATGCGCAATGGCTCTGTCGAAGTGCTCTCGAGCGTCCAGGACATCGGCACCGGCACCGGGACCGTGATGGCACAAACTGTGGCGGAAGTTTTTGGGCTGCGCGCCGAGCAAATCACAGTACGTATTGGCGACACTGAATTTCCGCCCGGTCCGCCTTCGTACGGCAGCCGCGCGACTGCTTCGATCACACCTCCGGCGCGCACCGCGGCCTGGCATGTTCTGCAATCGTTGTTGCGCGAAGCCGCTCTCGCGCTCAACGCGGCGCCCGAGGACTTGATCGCGCAGGACGGAAGAATCCTGATCCGGGACGACCCGAGCCGGGGCATGCCTTTCGCAGATGCTGCCGCGCGGCTACGCACCGATCGCATCAGCGCCGTGGCTTCGCGCAGCGACGATTATGCCGGTTTTATGCGGCGCATGGGTGACGCCGCTTTGGCGCATCAGGCTTTGGGCGGCGTTCAGTTCGCCGAGGTGGCGGTCGATACCGAGACCGGCATTGTGCGGGTGGAACGTGTCGTCGCGGTGCAGGATTGCGGTCGGCCGATGAATCCGAGACAAATCGAAAGCCAGGTGCACGGCGGCATTCTGATGGGGCTGTCCTATGCGCTGTTCGAGGAGCGCATTCTCGATCAGCATACCGGCCGTATGGTCAATCCGGATCTCGAGCACTACAAGCTTGCCGGGCCGCGCGAAACGCCGGCAATCGATCTGGTGATTCTGGAAAATTATCAGGGCAACAGCGCCACCGATGCCTACGGCATTGCCGAACCCGCCAACATCGCCACCGCGCCCGCCATCGCCAACGCTGTCTACAACGCTATCGGCGTGCGCCTTCGCAGTCTGCCGATGACGCCGGCGGCAATCCTGGGCGCGCTCGGCAAAATCCCGCAAAGGAGCTGAAGCCGTGAACCGCTTCGCCCTCATCGACGCGCGGACGATTTCTGAAGCTGCCGTCGCTGCCTCAGCGACCGTAGCCGAGGCGATGACCGCCACTCCCGAGGCGATCAGTCGGAGCGAAGACTCAGTCGTGAAAGCCGGCGGTATCGACCTTCTCGATCTCCTGAAAGAGGGCCTGTTGGCGCCGGCGAGAGTGGTGAACTTGAAAGCCGTGCCGGGGCTCGATGCGATCGTCGAGGATGAGACGGGTGGCTTGCGCCTCGGGCCGATGGCGACACTGGCATCGCTGGCCAATCATCCGCTGTTGCAAAAGCACTATGCCGCGCTTGCCGATGCGCTGCGCGGCTCGGCCAGTCCGCAAATCCGCAACGTGGCGACGCTGGGCGGCAATCTTCTGCAGCGTCCGCGCTGCTGGTACTTCCGCTCGCAGGCTTATCGCTGTCTGCGCAAAGGGGGCGGTCATTGCTTTGCGATTTCGGGCGAAAACCAATACCATGCGATCTTCAACAACATGCCCTGCGCGATCGTTCATCCTTCCACGGCGGCCTCAGTCCTGGTCGCCTTGGACGCTGTGGTCGAATTGACCGATGCAGCGGGGACCAGCCGCCGACTGTCGCTTGAGGATTTTTTCGTGCCCCCGGATCGCGATCTCCAGCGCGAGAACGATTTGCGGCCGCAGGAGATCCTGAGTGCGATCTGTCTACCGAAGCCACCGCCAGGCCTGCGCATGGTCCACGTGCGGCAAGGCGAAAAGGATTCGTTCGACTGGCCGCTCGCCGACGTTGCCGTCGCCCTTGACGTTGATGGTGGCGGCACCTGCAAGCGCGCGGCGGTCATTCTTGGCGCGGCAGCGCCGGTTCCGCATCGGGCAAAGGCCGCGGAGGCTGTGCTGACGGGCAAACGGGTTGACGAAGGCGTTGCCGCCGAGGCGGCGCGCGCCGCTCTCGAGGGCGCGACACCGCTTTCCAAAAACGCATACAAGCTGCCGCTGTTCGAGACGCTCGTCCGCCGTGCGATCCTCAAGGCCATGGCGTGACGGCAAGTCGACGAACCGGCGTACCGCAGCGGCCACACCCGCACGAGCGCCGCGAGCCGCTTCCCTGGCATCGCCCCAAGCCCGGCGAGGAAGACCCCGGCACGCCGCAATCGGTCCAGGCAATTTGTGCGAGGCCAACCTGTCGTCTCGCCGAGGACGATCCGGATTTCATAACCCGTCCCGAAAGTCGCGGGGCGCGGCTGCAAATTGAATATCTGAAAGCCGCAAGGGCGCAGCTTGCGGCTCAGCACTCTAATTCTCGGCCAAAGGTTTGGCTCAGATGAAACGGTTGCCGGTCAAACAGGCGTCATTGGTGACGCCCGTGGGGAGCAAGGACGACATCAAGCGCGCCTTGAAGAAGCTTGGCGTCGGTGAAAAAGTTGATGAAGCCGCTATCGATGATATTTATTTGGAGCTCGCAAAGATCATCGGACGTTGGTTTGAGGAACAGTCCGCCAAAGGGGCTTCGCCAGTTGCTAAGGCGTTGCTGTCGACCGGAAAGAACTGATCGCAGCCGCGAAACTCTTCGGTGGGCAGGAAACTGGCCTTCATACCCACGTGGAAATCGAATCGACATCTTATGTGAAGGAGATCCTGGCGTTGGATCCGACCGTCGGCTCGATCGATGACCTGAGCAAGTCCTGCGGACCTTTCGGGACGGTGCTTCGAGGATCGGCCATGCCTGCATGGTGGCTTACGCCGATCTTGCCAGCGAGGCTTCCAAAGGCGGTCGTGAGCACCTCCACTACTACGACGACTTTACAGGCCTCCTCAACACAACATGGTTTGGAACGGGTTCTTCGGTTTCCACGAAACGAAAATAAGGAACATCATCCGGTTTAAGCGTCGGCGTCGACTTTACGACGAAATTCGTACCATCGAAAGATTTCCTAATTTCGCGAACGCGCGGATTTTGGTTATTGCTTAAACGTGATGGGTTCGACGGAAGGTAAAAAACGCGATCACACACGCGGCGAATATCAGTTGCGCATGACGGCGATTTCGTGGGCGCGCCGGAATTACCTTTGGTTGATGAAGCAAAGTCCGAAGGCGGCAGAGTTAGCGTGCTACTCGGCGCGATCACGTTCGACGCGGCGACTACCGTCTTGTCAAGGCCTACCCGGAGGGACTTCGTAGTGAGCCGCCTCGTGAATATTTGAAGCTTAACGCGCCTACGCGGCCCGCCGCGGCAATGGATGGTTAGCTTCGCCAGCTTTGCCAGCGCGGTAATGCGCCGACTGATCGAGCTTGTGCAGCACGCAGCGGTCCGCGCAGCATTCCCGATCTCGACCAGTCTCTTTATTTCGAGATTTGTAAATGAAAGAGATCCGCTGGGCCCGAACCGAGGCCGGTGGTGCTACCTATAATATTCTCAGAGATCAATCTGCGAACCATCGCGATAGAAACATCAATAATAACAAATATATTTTTTAATAACAAATATATATCAGGACATAGGTTAGTTATTCCTTCTCTCGGGCACCTTCGGGCATCATGCTGACCGGCACTACGACCGGTCCGGGAGGTGCGTTCCCTGGACTAGGACAGGCGGGCGCGGGTAACGCCCGCGTAAGAGCGCGAGGTCTTCGCTCCCCGGTTGGAGCGACCGTGCCGAAATTGAGGCAAGGACCAACGGCGGCGTACCACTCGCCATTCGCTATTCGTCGTCTGCCACCAACAAAACTCGGGCGCATCGGCGTCGCGGGAACGACGCCGCGCATTCACCTCTCCCCGCGTTCCCGGAGAGCACGGACGTTGTTTGGACGCGGCCGCGTGCGGGAAGAGGGAGAATATGTCGGTCGCAAGCCCGAGGACATCATGAGCAAA
>CAVSFV010000005.1:0-388678 GCA_963727325.1 uncultured Alphaproteobacteria bacterium | reverse complement strand
CAAGTCTCACAATCCGGCGGGCAATGCCCTGAATACACCTTCGCCATCGAGTCCCGCCGGCCTCTGTCCGGAGCAGGCTTCGTTCTTTGCGTTCCGCGGGAACGGCATCCCACGAATTCGTCGGTGATCAGTCCGCGGCGCTTTTTCACGTAATAAGTGGCCGAAACCGGCTTCGACGATATTGTCGAGTTCTTGACCAAGATGTCGATATTGGTATATTCATACAAAAATTATGGGAGGATTAGCGATGTTGGCTTCAGCTTCTCTGGTCGGACGCCCGCTGCTTTGCGGGGTGGATCACACGGCTCGGCCGACCTGGAAGTTGCGCGAAACGGTCCGCTTCTATCGCGATATCCTCGGCCTCCCGCTCGTTCACGCCGTTACCGCCAAAGGTTGGGGACGCGTCGACGAAACTCATGCTGATTTCATCCATTTTTTCTTCGATAGCGGCAATGAAAGCACGATCGCGTTCTTCTACTACATTGGAACGACCCAGCCGCCGGAGCTTGTGGTGCCGCGCGGCTACATGGCGATGGCAAACCACACCGCCTGGCGCGTCGACTCGGAAGCTGAACTTTTAGTTTGGCAAGACAGGCTCAAGCGTAACGGCGTCAAAGTCAGCCAGTTCATTACGCATGAGATTATTGAATCGATCTATTTCCGCGATCCAACCGGATATCCGCTTGAGATCACCCGATCGTTGCGCGACGTGGAGGAACTCGACGCCGTCGACGCCGGGATCACCATCGAGGCGGCGCTGAAGCTGGAGGAGAGCGGAGACTGGAAGGATATCGAGCAGCTTTGGCGCGTGAAAGCCGGCATGGTTCGTGAGCGCCAAGTCGCGGCGGCCGGGGTCTAACGATGAGCGGATTCTACGTCCTGGATGTGCGTGAGTTCGACCCGTTGATTGAAGCGGCGCGGGGCAACGAACGCTGCAGAGTCCATAATGTCGTCGCCGGATACCGCTTCGTTGAATTCGATGGGCCGGTCGAAATCAACCGCGCCCAGACCGGGCTCGGCGAGGCTGTCTGGTTCGGCTGTCTCACGGCCGGACTTGACGGGAAGATAACGGAGTTTACCGAGCGGACATTACGGATCGCGCCGACAAATGAGCCAATCGTAAAGCAAGCACCAAAAGTTCTCGCCACCAGCGGCTAATGCCTGGCGCCGATGCCACTCATGGACCGGGCGGAAGCCCGCAGCATCGGTCGGTCGCAGGTGCGGTCATCCGCGCGCCGGCCGGATAACGGGGGATGATGGCCATCACCGAAAATCGCGAAGCCAACATTGTGAAGCTGGATAAGCGCGTCACAGCAGGATTGCGCGGCGCGTCCTGGAACTCCGACTTGCTGCCCGCCGACATGCGTTCGGCGGTGTACCCGACGATGACGGCCGATGGCGCGCAGGTGATCGGCGTGCTGCATTCGCGCGGTGGAGAGCGCACCTGTGCGTTCATCATGCACCCGCGCGAACTGCTGATCTCGCACTACCTGACCCCCTATCTTATCAACGCCGGTTTCGCGGCCTGGGTGCAAGGGCCGCGGTCGGTCGGCAACGACTTGCGTCTCGAACACGAACTCGCCGTGCACGACGTGACGGCCGGTGTAAAACGGCTCCGCGAACTCGGTTTCGAGCGCATCGTCCTGGTCGGCAATTCCGGCGGTGCGGGACTGTTCGCCTATTACAATCAACAGGCTTCATTGCCCCCGGCGCAGCGCGTTGCGTTCACCCCGGGCGGCCGACCCACCAAGCTTCCGGAAACCGAACTGCTCGCCGTCGATGGATTCGTGTTCGTCGCGCCTCATCCGGGACAAGGCAAGCTGTTGCAGTCGGCGATCGATCCTTCGGTCACCGATGAAAAGGATCCGTTCTCGATTGATCGGAGTCTCGATCCGTTCAGTCCTGCCAACGGTTTCGCGCCCGCGGCGGAAGGCGGCGCGACATACGCGCCGGCCTTCATCCAGCGCTATCGTGCCGCACAGCTCGAGCGCGTGGCCCGTATCGACACCTTCGCCAGGGCCCTCATCAGCGAACGTAGGGAAGCGAGGACGCGGCTCAAGGATGGCGGGTCGCGCGACGACGCACAACGCGCCGCGCTCGGTGCGATGTTCAACGTCTGGCGCACCGATGCCGATCTGCGTTGCTTCGATCTCAAGCTCGACCCTTCCGACCGGCGCTGGGGCACGGTTTGGGGCGTGGACCCGATCGCCTCAAATTTTGGCAGCGTCGGGTTTGCGCGCATCTGCACGCCTGAGAGCTGGTTATCGACCTGGTCGGGCTTGTCATCGAATGCCTCGTTCGACAAATGCGGTTCCGCGATCAAGCAACCGACGCTGATGATCGAATATACCGGAGATAACACGGTGTTTCCCGGCGATGCCGACGGCATCTACGCTGCCATCGCCGCCACCGACAAAGAGCGCCAGCGCGTGCGCGGCAACCATCACGGTCAGCCAATCAACCGAGGCGAACCGGTGGGGCAGAATGTTGCCGGCGCGCATGTCGTCGAGTGGCTGCAACAACGCTTTCCAACCACCGGGCGATGATGATGATTGGTGTCAAACAAGCTCTTCCCGGCGTCGTTTATCCGCCGATTGAGCGCACACGGTGTTATGTCGAAGCAGGCGCGCTGCCAACGACCACGCTGGCGGAAGCGCTATGCAAGTCATTCCGGGAAAACGCGCAGCGTGTTGCGCTCTGCGGGCAGGAAGGCGACATCAGCTACGCCGAGCTCGATCAGATCACCGATCGCTTGGCTGCTTCATTGCTGCGATTAGGCCTCGAGCCGCTCGACCGCGTGTTGTTCCAGGCCATCAATTCGAAGGAGTTGGTGTATGCCCTGATCGCTTGTTTTAAGGCCGGTTTGATACCGGTTTGTACGTTGCCGCCGCATCGCGAGCACGAGATTGGGTATCTTGGCTGCCACGCCGACGCGCGTGCCCACATCGTGCAAGGCGACGACCCAAAGTTTGATTTGCCCGGATTTGCGCTGGCGATGAAATCGCGCATCCCATCGATGCGGCATATCATTTCACTGCGCGGAACCAAGCGCGAAGGCGTGTTGCGTCTGGAAGATTTGGTTGCAGCCGAAGATCCAGCTCTGGCGCGCGCGGCAGTCGAGGCCATTCCGCGCGATCCCTTTCAAGTCGCCATTTTTCAGCTGTCGGGAGGCACCACCGGCGTGCCAAAAATCATTCCGCGCATGCAGAACGATTATCTGCTGAATGCGACGCTCACCACGGAATGGCTCGGTTTCCGCAGCAGCGATGTGATGTTCATCCCGATGCCGATCATTCACAACGCCTGTCTGATCTGCTTTTTGATGCCAACCTTGCTGACCGGCGCCGCCTTCGCGCTACCGGCCGATCTGACGCCGGAGTTCTGGGGCGAGGTCTTCCGCGCTAAACAGCCGACTTGGGTCGGCCTCATTCGCGCACTGCTGCCGCGCCTCAATGCCATGGTGGAACGAGGGTTGGCGACCACTGACAGCGTTCGGGCATTTTGGGCGCCCGATGCGGCACGTTTGGTGCGGCAAAAGTACCAAGTTCAAGCCTATGCCATGTTCGGCATGTCGGAAGGCATGAATATGTACGTCAAGGCGAGCGACCCGATCGATATTCAGGATACGACGGTGGGCCGTCCGCTTTCACCGTTTGATGAAGTTCGCCTGGTGGAGCCGGGCTCGGACCGGGAAGTGGCGGCCGGCGAAATCGGCGAGTTCACCTGTCGCGGTCCCTATACCCTTTCCGGGTACTACAATGCTCCGGAGCGGAACAAGGACGCCTTTACCAGCGATGGCTTTTATCGCACCGGCGATTTGATGGTGCGGAGTGTCGTCAACGGCACGAGCTATTATGCGTTCGCCGGCCGCACCAAGGACATCGTGAATCGCGGCTTCGAGAAGATCAATTGCGAAGAGGTCGAAAGCCTCGTCGCAAGCCACCCCGCCGTGTCCGACTGTGCGATGGTCGGCATGCCTGACCCGGTGCTCGGTGAACGCAATTGCGTTTATATCGTACCCAAAGCCGGCACGGTAGCGCCCACAGTCACCGAGCTCGGAGACTTCATGCGCCAAGCAGGTGTCGCCAAGTTCAAGTGGCCCGAACGTGTCGAAACCATCGACGCGCTGCCGCTGACCAAAGTCGGTAAACTCGACAAGGGCGCGATGAGAAAGTTGATCGCGGACAAAATAGCGAACGAAGCCACTTCAATTAAAGCGGCTGTTTGACCCAAAATGGATGCGGTAGTCGTCTTTCGAAAGAGAAGTTGACTATGAAAATTGCAGTTATCGGAGGCGGACCTGCGGGCCTTTATTTCGCGATTCTCGCCAAGAAGCGTTTTCCGGACGCCGATATTCAGATTTATGAACAGAACCCCAAAGGGGCTACTTTCGGCTTCGGTATTATCCTCGCCGATCGCGGTCTTGGGCGCATGCAGCGCGCTGATGCCGAGTCCTGCGCGGCCATCCTCAAATCCTGTCACATGACGTGCAATCAACTTGTCAGTCATCGCGGCGAGTCGATTTTGATCGAACGCGACGCTTTTGGCGGTGCAATTTCGAGGATCGGTTTGCTTCAGGTGCTCGAGAGTTTCTGCACTGCGCTCGGGATATCGCTCCATCATCAAACTCGTGTCGACGACATGACCCGCTTCGCCGATTGCGATCTGGTGATCGGCGCAGACGGGGCAAATTCTGTGGTGCGTGAAGCCAACAAGGAAGCTTTCGGAGCGACCAGTTGGAATCTAACCAATCGCCTGGTCTGGTGCGGTACGACCCGGCATTTCGCACAGCCGATTCTTGCGTTCAAGACGACGGATTACGGACACTTCTGGGCAGTCGGCTATTCCTATTCCGACAGCATGAGCACGTTCGTGGGCGAATGCGATGCCGATGCCTGGGTGCGTTCCGGCATGAACAAGATGACCGACAAGGAGCGCTTCACGTTCGCCGAACGAATTTTTGCCGACGAGCTGCAGGGCCATGCTTTGCTGGACAACAAGTCGGTTTGGCGGGCGTTGCCGGTGACGCGCACGCGACAATGGTATGTGGGCAAGTTTGCTCTGATCGGCGATGCCCTGCACAGCGCTCACCCGAGTATTGGCTCGGGTACCCGCATCGCCATGGAAGACGCCATCGATCTGGCCGAAGCTCTCAAGCATCAGGAAGGCGACGTTCCGGCGGCCTTGGCCGAATTTGAATTCATGCGCCGACCGTCGAAGCTGAAGATTGTCGGCGCCGCCGAGCAAAGTTTCATGTGGTATGAAGACGTTGCACGCAAAATGGATACGCTGAAACCGCTGCCGCTTATCTTCAGCTACTTGACACGCACGGATCGCGTCGACGAGAAACGCCTGTCGCAGGAGTTTCCCCTGTTCATGGCGAAATATCGCAAGGAATGGGAAGCCCACCGCGCGGCCGCCACGCCGGTATCCGAGCAATTGGCCCGCAACGTCGCCCGCATTGCCGTGAAACGATAGATGGCAGCAGGGCGCGCCGGAAAGAAGAAACCGCGACGCGATTTGATGGAACGCGAACTGCTTAACGCCGCAGCGGAGCTGTTTGCGCGCAACGGATTTGGCGGTACCAGCTTGGGTGAAATTGCGGAATCCGCCGGTGTCGGACGGACGACGCTTTATCACTACTTCAAATCCAAGGAAGATTTTCTCGCTGCATTGGTGGAGAACGTTACCGCGGCGATCCTGAGCGATCTTCGAGCTATCAAAGACGTGCCGGGACTTTCGTCACGTGAGAAAGTCGAGCGGGCCGCGAAGGTGTTGGTGGGCCGAACGCTGGAAAATCCGCTCAGATTTCGCGTTCTCGACAAAAATGAAGCAAGTCTTCCGCCAGCGCTTTTTAAGCGACATATGCAAATGAAGCGGGCGGCGCTCGACGAGATCGTCACAATAATTCAGGAAGGCATTGGACGTGGCGAATTTCGCGCTGTTCATCCGCGCATTTCCGGGCTTACGCTTTTTGGAATGAGCAACTGGGCGTCGTGGTGGTTCAGCCCCGACGGCGAGAAAACTGCACCCGAAGTCGCAGCATACATTGCCGATCTCGCTGTCCATGCCTTAACGCAACAGAACGAAGCCAGCCGCGGCGATCCTGTTTCACTCATTGGCGGGATTCGTGCGGAGCTGGATGTCCTTGAAGATATTGTCGCTGGAAAAATTGCAGGCGCGGTCTCCGCAAGCAGAGATGGAAGGCAGAAGCCGAAAGTGCCTCGGATCAAACGGCGGATCACGCGCGATAGATCGGAATGATCAGGTCCAAATCGTCAGCGCCACGGAGTCATTGGCTACGCGCCTTTGACCTCGATCTGAACGTCGATATTGCCGCGCGTGGCGTGGGAATAGGGGCAGATTTTTTCGTGCGCTTCCTTGGCGAGCGCTGCGAGTTCGGCTTGCGGCAAGCTCGGATCGACCACGTGAAGTTTCACCGCAAGTCCAAAGCCGCCGCCATCGCGCGGACCAATCGACACATCCGCCGTGATCGCAGCCTTGGTCGCGTCCTTCTTGTGCTGCTTGCCGACGAAGTCGAGCGCGCCGCCAAAGCAAGCGGCATAGCCGGCCGCGAACAGATGCTCCGGCGTGGTGGTGCCGGGTTTGCCCGGTCCGCCCATCGCTTTCGGCACGGACAGGTCGGCGCGCACCGATCCGTCGCTCGCTTCGGTGTGGCCATTGCGTCCGCCAGTCGCGGTCGCCGTGGCTGTGAACAGCGGCTTGATGGTGTCCATGGCTTACTCCGGGGGTTGGTGAACGCTCAGAAATCGAACGTCGGAATCAGGTGGCAATAGCGGCGATGGATGGAGGCAAAACGGCTGTCGTTGCACGGTCCCGTGGACCAGTAATGCCTCGCATTCACGCGGCACGCCGCGTAGTCACGGGTGCCGCGCGCATAACCGTAGAGTGAGCAGGCATCATTGGCGGCAATCTGCGCAGCGCCGGCGCGGTTAGCGGGGATAATCGCCGCTGCAATCAACAGAACCGCAAGCGCCCGGATCAACGACAATCTCATCGGACCTCACTCCGCCGCGCGGCGCGTTTCGAAGTTGCGGTTCTCCGGCCGCGGCAGGCCAAGATTTTCGCGCAACGTCTTGCCCTCGTATTCGCGGCGGAAGATACCGCGGCGCTGCAGTTCGGGCACCACCTGCTCGACGAAGTCGTCGAGGCCGCCGGGCAGGTAGGGGAACATGATGGTGAAGCCGTCGCTCGCTTCCGTCTCCAGCCATTCCTGCATTTCGTCGGCGATGGTTTTTGCCGTGCCGACCATGGCGAGGCCGGAATAGCCGCCAAGCCGCTGGGCGAGCTGGCGCACGGTGAGCTTTTCCCGCTCCGCCATGGCGACTACGCGGTCGCGCGCGCTCTTGCTGGCATTGCTCTCCGGGATCTCGGGCAACGGCTTGTCCGGATCGAACCGCGAGGCGTCGTGGCCGAGCGCGATCGACAGCGAAGCGATGGCGCTGTCGTAATGGACCAGGCTGTCGAGCTTGGCGCGTTTGGCCCGCGCCGCTTCGACCGTATCGGCGACGATGACGAAGCAAGCCGGCATGATCTTCATGTGGTCGGGTGATCGGCCGGCCTTTGCCATCCGTCCTTTTACGTCGGCGTAGAATTCGCGGCCGGCGGTGATGGTGCTCGGCGGCGTAAATACCGCTTCCGCGGTCTCGGCCGCGAGCTGCCGCCCGGAATCCGACGCGCCAGCCTGCACGATTACCGGCCAGCCCTGGACCGGACGGGCGATGTTGAGCGGGCCGCGCACCGAAAGATATTTGCCCTTGTGATTGAGCACGTGCAGCTTGTCGGGATCGAAAAACAGTCCGTGCTCGACATCGCGGATGAAGGCGTCGTCGGCCCATGAATCCCAAAGCCCGGTGACGACGTCATAGAATTCGCGGGCGCGGCGATAGCGTTCGCCATGCTCCATGTGATCGGTCATGCCGAAGTTAAGCGCGGCGTCCGGATTGGACGTGGTGACGATATTCCAGCCGGCGCGGCCGCCGCTGAGATGATCGAGCGAGGCAAAGCGTCGGGCTACATGATAGGGCGCATCGAAGGTGGTCGAGCCGGTGGCGACGAGCCCGAGATGATCCGTGACCATCGCCAGCGCGGACAAGAGCGTGAACGGCTCGAACGAGGTCACGGTGTGGCTGTGCTTGAGCGCATCGAGCGGCATGTTGAGCACGGCCAAATGGTCGGCCATGAAGAAGGCGTCAAACTTGGCCCGCTCCAGCGTTTGCGCGAAACGCTTGATATGGGCCAAATTGAAATTGGAGTCCGGAAAAGCGCCGGGATAGCGCCAGGCGCCGGTATGAATTGTCGTCGGCCGCATGAACGCGCCGAGGCGGAGTTGCCGTGAGCTGCCCATCTCTGCCTTCTCTCGTTCTGTCTTCTCTTTCGCCCGGGATATGCAATTAATGTTGATGACGAGAGCAAACTTCAAGGGCGCCGATTCTGGGGAAAGTTCAAACAGTACTTTGCACTATCTCAGTGCCGATTGTTCAAAATTGACGCAGTGGCAGTCACTCCCGGGAAGTGATAGGGGTTTTGTTCTGGGGAAGCTCTTTGTGACAAATTGGCTGTAGCGTAATCGGGAGGGAAGCGTGAAAAAAATTCTTGTTGGCGCGTGTCTGGCGGCGGGTGTTTGGGTGGGAACGGCTGCAATCGCGGCCAACGCCGCCGACCTGAAGATCGCGCTGATCTACAGTAAGACCGGGCCGCTCGAGGCCTATGCCAAGCAGACCGAGGCCGGGCTCATGCTTGGTTTGGAGTACCTCACCGGCGGTACCATGATGTTGGACGGCCGCAAGATCGTTGTCCTGCCCAAGGACGATCAAGGCAAGCCGGACGTGGCCAAGTCGCTGTTGGAGCAGGCCTATGCGGATGACGGCGTCGATCTCGCCATCGGCACCTCCTCGTCGGGCGCGACCATCGCGATGCTGCCGGTCGCGGAGGATGCGAAGAAGATCCTGCTGGTCGAGCCCGCCGTCGCCGACTCCATCACCGGCGACAAATGGAATCGCTACATTTTCCGCAGCGCGCGCAATTCGTCTCAGGACGCGCTGTCCGGCGCAGTCGCGCTTGGCAAGGGCGATGTCGCGATCGCGACCTTGGCGCAGGATTATGCCTTCGGCCATGACGGCGTTGCCGCGTTCAAAAGCGCGCTGGCGGAATCGCATAGCGATGCCAAGGTGGTGTTTGAGGAATACGCGCCGTTTTTGACCACCGACTTCACGGCGTCAGCGCAACGGTTGTTCGACGCGCTGAAGGACAAACCTGGCCGCAAGATCATTGCCGTGATCTGGGCCGGCCCCAATCCAGCAACCAAGATCGCCGATATGAAGCCCGAACGCTACGGCATCGCGCTGGCGCCGGGCGGCAATATTCTTCCAGTGATGCAACAGTGGAAGCAATTGGCCGGTGCCGAGGGGACGATCTACTATTACTACGGCTTCCCCAAGAACCCGATGAACGATTGGCTCGTCGCCGAGCACGAGAAGCGCTTCCACATGCCGCCTGATTTCTTCACCTGCGGCGGCATGGCGGCGGCAAGCGCGGTTGTCACTGCGATCAAAAAAGCCGGCGGCACCGATACCGAGAAGCTGATCGCCGCGATGGAGGGCATGGAGTTCGACACCCCGAAGGGCAAGATGACGTTCCGCAAGGAAGATCATCAGGCGCTGCAGTCTATGTACGTGTTCAAGATCAAGGCCGACCGCAAGAACGACTGGGACTTGCTGGACCTGGTCCGCGAAATCCCGGCCTCGGAAATTCCGGTTCCGATCCGCAACAAAAGGTGAGATGCAGACCGACCCGGTGAACGTTCTCGAGACGCGGGAACTCAGCATCCGCTTCGGGGGCCACCTCGCCGTCGACGCCGTGAGCTGCGCGTTTCATCCGGGTACGCTGACGGCAATCGTCGGCCCGAATGGTGCCGGCAAGACGACCTATTTCAATCTGATCTCGGGACAGCTCAAAGCAACCGCCGGCCAGGTTTTATTTAAGGGCGCCGATATCACGTCAACGACGGTGTCCGAGCGTGCGCGCAGCGGGCTCGGCCGCGGGTTCCAGCTGACCAATCTGTTCCCTTATCTGAGCGTTCACGAGAACGCGCGGCTTGCCGTGCAAAGCCGTCGCGGCGCCGGCCTCGATCTGGTCCACACCTGGCGCCAGCATACTGAATTGATCGAGGAAGCTGACGACATTCTTCGTCAAGTCGGCCTGACTGCGCGTCGTGATATGCGCGCCGGCCTCCTGCCGCACGGCGATCAGCGTAAGCTCGAAGTCGCCATCCTGATCGCACTGCAACCGCAAGTTTTTCTGTTCGACGAACCGACCGCCGGCATGAGTGTCGACGAGGTGCCGGTCGTGCTCGACCTCATTCATTCGATCAAGGCGAGAAGCGATCGCACCATCCTTCTGGTCGAGCACAAAATGGACGTGGTGCGTTCGCTCGCCGACCGCATCATCGTCTTGCACAATGGCCAGCTCGTGGCCGACGGCGACCCGGCGAGCGTGATCGCACTGCCGGTCGTGCAAGAGGCCTATCTCGGAGCGGCGAATGTCTGACAGCCCGCCGCTGCTCACCTTGTCCGGCGTCAATACTCATATCGGGCCGTATCATATTTTGCAGGGCGTCGACCTCGCGGTGCCGCGCGGCGCGCTCACCATGCTGTTGGGCCGCAACGGCGCCGGCAAAACCACCACGCTTCGCACCATCATGGGCCTGTGGCACGCTTCCGCCGGCGCGGTGCGCTTTGACGGCAACGACATCACGGCGTGGGCCACCCCTGATATCGCCCAGGCGGGGATCGCCTACGTTCCCGAGAACATGGGTATTTTCGCCGATCTGACGGTGCGGGAAAATCTCCTGCTGGCGGCGCGGTCCGGGCCGATCGACGAAGCACGGTTGCGCTGGATCTTCGACCTGTTCCCGGCGCTGGAGAAATTCTGGTCGTTGGCGGCGGGCGTCCTTTCCGGCGGGCAGAAGCAGATGTTGTCTATCGCGCGCGCCATCATCGAGCCGCGCAAGTTGTTTTTGATCGATGAGCCGACCAAAGGCCTCGCGCCTGCGATCATCGGCAACATGATCGCAGCCTTCCAGGAGCTGAAAAAATCCTCGGGCGCCACTATCCTTGTCGTCGAGCAGAATTTCCTGTTTGCCAAATCGCTTGGTGACGCGGTCGCGGTCATGGACAATGGCCGGGTGGTCCACTCCGGCGGCATGGCGGAACTGGCCGAGGATCGTGACCTTCAGCACCGGCTCCTCGGCCTGCATCTGGACCAGCATCAATGACCGCGCGCGGCGAGTTGTCCCTTCCTGCGCTGCGCCGCGACTTCGCGCCGGTATTGTTGGTGCCGGCTGTGGCGATCATCGCACTGCCGCTGATCGGCTCACCGTCGACCTGGGTGACATTGACGGTGGCCGGTCTCGCGATGGGCATGATCATTTTCATCATCGCCTCCGGCCTTACGCTCGTGTTTGGGTTGATGGACGTGCTCAATTTCGGACACGGCGCTTTCATCACGGTCGGTGCCTATGCGGCCGCGGCGCTGGTTCCGTTGTTGGCGGCTTCGCTGCGGGCCGATTCGATGGTTCTCAATCTGCTGGCGCTTCTGGCGCTGATCGCGTTCGCCATGGCGGTGACGGCCATTCTCGGCTATGCGTTTGAGCGCGTCATCATCATGCCGGTCTACGGCCAGCATCTGAAGCAGATCCTGGTCACTGTCGGCGGCCTGATCGTCGCCGAACAGCTCATCATCGCGGTGTATGGACCGGTACAGATCGCGCTGCCGCTTCCGACGGCGTTCCGCGGCTCGGTCATCTTCGGCGATGTCGCCATCGAGCGCTATCGGTTGATCGCCGTGGTCATCGGTCTGTTGATCTTCGCGGCCATGCTGCTCATTCTCAACCGCACCAGGATCGGACTCCTGATCCGCGCCGGAGTTGAGAACGGCGAGATGGTCGAGGCGCTCGGCTATCACATCCGCAGGCTGTTCGTCGGCGTGTTCATGGCGGGCTCGGCGCTTGCCGGGCTCGGCGGCGTGATGTGGGGTTTTTACCGCGAAGCGCTCACGCCCGGCATGGGCATGGACGTGATGGTGCTGGTGTTCATCGTTGTTGTCATCGGCGGCCTCGGCTCGGTCGGCGGCTGCTTCATCGGGGCGCTCCTGGTGGCGGTCACGGCCAACTACACCGGCTTCCTGGCGCCGAAGCTCGCGCTCGGCTCGAATATTCTGTTGATGGCGCTCATTCTGCTGTGGCGCTCGCGCGGCCTCTATCCGGTGGCGAAGCGATGAGGGTGCTCGGCGCGATCCTGTCGGGCGATCCGCCGCGCGGCCGCGCGCTGACGTTTTTGCTCCTCGTCATCCTGATCAGTCTTGCGTTCGCGCCGTTTTTGTTTCCCGGCACGGCGTCGCTCAATGTCGCCGCCAAGATCTGTTATTTTGTGGTTCTTGCCGCAAGCTATGATCTTCTGCTTGGCTATACCGGCATCGTTTCGTTCGCGCACACCATGTTCTTTGGCATCGGCGGTTATGGCGCCGGGCTCGCGCTCTACTCTCTTGGACCGTCCTGGACGTCGATCCTGATCGGCACCGGTGCGGCGCTGGTGTTTGCCGTCGTGCTTGCGCTGATCATCGGGCTGTTCTCGCTGCGGGTGCGGGCCATTTTCTTCGCCATGATCACGCTTGCGGTTGCCAGCGCCTTTTCGATCCTGGCCTCGCAATTAAGCGCCGTGACCGGCGGCGAGGACGGCCGCAACTTCCGCCTGCCGGAAGCATTGCGACCGGGCTTTCACCTCGACATCGGCCCGCTCACGGTCAACGGCCGGATCATCGCCTATTACCTGATCTTCTTTTCCGCGCTGATTTTGTTTCTGCTGATGCTGCGCGTCGTCAATTCGCCGTTCGGCCGTGTGCTGCAGGCGATCCGCGACAACGAGTTCCGCGCCGAAGCGCTCGGCTACCGAACGGTGATTTATCGCTCGATCGGTAATTGCCTGGCAGCCGGCGCCGCCGCTTTGGCGGGTGTCCTGTGCGCGCTGTGGCTGCGTTACACCGGGCCGGCCGTGACGCTGTCCTTCGATATCATGCTCGACATTCTGCTGATGGTGGTGATCGGCGGCATGGGCACGCTCTACGGCGCGGTGCTCGGCGCCGCGATCTTCGTCCTCGCCGAAACCTATCTGCAGAACGTGATGGCGATGATCAGCCACGCCACCGCCGGCGTGCCGATCCTGCCGCTGGTCTTCGATCCGGATCGCTGGCTGCTCTGGCTCGGCTTGTTATTTGTGCTCAGCGTCTACTTCTTTCCATTCGGAATTGTTGGCCGGCTCAGGGCGCATCGCTGAGCGCAGGCCGGCTCAGGGCGAAACCTCTTCAAGCACACGCTGTTTGGTCTCGATCGCAAACAGGGCCGTCACAATTGCCGTCAACAGCGTGACGCCGCCGAACGCCAGAAAGACGGAGTTTAGTCCGCGCCCGACCATGAATCCGACGGCGGCCGGACCGATCATGGATGCCAATCGCAACCACGCCGTCGCCGCCCCAACCCCAAGCGCGCGCACCCGCGTCGGGTAAAGCTCCGGCGTATACAGATAGACGCCCAGATTGATCGCACTGACAAAGAAGTACGAAATGGTGATGAAGGTAAGAACCTGCCGCGCCGAGGGGGTCGCAATCTGCGACAAAATGATCAGCGCGCCGGCCGCGCCTGCGAATGACGTCGCAAACAGGATTTTGCGTCCCACGCGATCGATAATGAAGGCCGCGATTGCGGCGCCGACCAGCCCGAACGCCGTCGTTATCAAACCATAACGCAACGCGACATCGAGCGGCAGCTTGAATATCGTGCGGAAAACCGTCGGCATCCAGATCGAGAGACCGTAGTTCACCAGGTACGCTGTAAACCAGATCAGCCAGACGACGAGCGTTCGCCGCAAATAGACCGGCCCAAAAAGATCGGAGAGCGACGCTCGCCGCTCCGCAATCTTTACGACCATCTGAGGTGCGGGCAACGGCCGTCCGGTGGCCTTCTCCGTCTCGCGTTCGATTTGTGCAATTGCAAGCTCGGCTTCGCTTAGCCGGCCGGCGCTTGCCAGCCACCGGGGAGACTCCGGCAAAACCCGCCGCAGGAACAACACGAGCACGGCGGGGATTGCGCCAATCAAAAACATGTAATGCCAGCCCAGCGTCGGCACCAGCCAGAGGCCCAGTACGCTCGCGGCCACGATGCCGACCGGGAAAAGCAGTTCGTACACCATGACGAAACGGCCGCGCACGTTGCTGCGCGACAGCTCGCTTATGTAGACGGCCGCAATCGGAACTTCGCCGCCAAGACCAAAACCCTGAATGAGTCTGAAGATCAGGAGGGACTCATAGCTCCACGCGAAGGCGCACACAAAACTCATGACCGCAAAGGTAGCGATCGACCAGATCATGCCGGTCATGCGGCCGTATTTCTCGGCAATCCAGCCAAAGAACAATGCACCGAGCAACTGCCCGAAAAAGCCGGATGAAATGAGAAATCCGATTTGCGGGGGCGTCAGCTTCCACATCGGTACAATGGCGGGAAGTATCGAAGCGATCGCCAGCGCATCGAATGCGTCAAAGAACGTCGCGACGCCGATAATGATTCGGGTTTTGACGTGCCACCAGGAAACCGGCAGGCGCTCGACGCGAGCGATGATTTCCTCAGCGCTGACAGCCTGCGCCTGAACGGACATCAATGGTCTCCCCGTTTCACAGCAAACACGCCTTTTCGGCCTTGTTATTTCATACGGCCGACGGCCGGCCGACGCTTGATCTCAAGGCACTTCCACCGCCTCAAAAAGACCGCTCGGCACGTGCCAGCGGCCGCAACAGGACGGCAGCAGGCAGCGAACCGGCAGGTGTCCGGCCGGCATGGTGTCGAGCTCCTTACGTTCGATGCGCCGTGGCGATTCGCCCTGTTTGGCTACGCGCTCGCGATGCACCGCGATCAGTTGGCTGCGTTGCTGCTCCGTTGCTGCGTGATTGATCGCGAGCGTCTGTGGGTGGAGAACGACGCCGTAATAGTCGGCCGCGGCGCCGATCGACACATAGCCCTCGCGGACGTCGTGCTGCACGGATTCCGGCGGCCGTTCCAGCGGCGAGCCGAAGCCGCCACCACCACCCGAACGCAGAATGTACGCATCGCCGGCTTTGATTTTTGCACGAAATACTTTCGCATTTGGCACGTCGGCGTAAACCACATCGTCGCGCCGCAACAGCATCTCGTTGCCGGTGCCTTCAAGTCCGCCTTGCAGGCCCCAGGGCAGACAGACCGCGCGTTCGATGCTGGTATTGACGTTGAAATCGGAAATGGCCTGGACGACGGTTTCCACGCCGAGCCCACCGCGATGGTTTCCGGGGCCGCCGGAATCCGTAATCAGCGACAGGCTTTCCACCATGACGGGGTATTTCGCCTCGAACTGCTCGTTGGGGCTGTTGTGGGTATCGCCGTCGTTGATGCAGACGGTCGCCGACACGCCGTCCTCGCCGCGCTTGGCGCCCCAACCGCCGCCGAGCGGCCCAAAGCTGGTGATAAACAGCTTGCCGTTGTCGGGATAATGGCCATCGAGGAGCGCGACACAGAGATCGGCATGATGGCCGGCAATTGTTTGATCGGGAATCGCTTTGGACAAAGCCTTGAAAATGGTGTCGACCACTGTCATCGGGAACGTCATCCACCACCGCATCGGCGCCGGACGCACGGCGCTGATGATGCTGCCCGGCGGCAATATGACTTTCAGGTTTCGGAATGAACCGTCGTTGACCGGATAATCTGTTGGCGACGTGACGCATTTGAACGCCACCTGGGCGCACGCGATGCCCGTCGTCGGCCCTGAATTGTAAAAGCCGCGGACCTGTTTGGCGACATCGGTGAGATCGACAGTCATCTCGTCGCCGGAAACAATGACTTTCACGCGAATCGGAATCCGTTTCGCGACCTCCACCGCGTCGTCATCCATGAAGCTCTCGGCTTCGTAAACACCGTCAGGAATCGCGCGAGTGCGCTCCCGAGCCGCCGTTTCGGCGTGATCCATAATCGTCTGGATGCAGTCCAGGACGGGTTGGCGGCCGTAGCGGTCGAGCAGTTCGAGAAACCGTCTTTCGCCGGTCTTTATGGCCGTGATCTGCGCACGCAGGTCGCCCATTGCCCGCTCCGGCAGCCGGACGTTGATGCGGATGATTTCGCGGATCTCTTCATTGACCTTGCCTGCGCGCGCATATTTTACGATCGGGATCTGCAGCCCTTCGGAATAAATGTCGGTCGTTACCCCACCCAGCGTTCCGCCCACGTCGGGCCAATGCGCCATACAGCAGGAGAAACCGACAAGCTCGCCTTCGTGGAAGATCGGCGCCGTGAACGTGAGATGATTCAGATGGCTGCCGGTTATGTAGCTGTCATTGGTGAGCAGGATGTCGCCGGGCTCGAATGCATCAACGCCGAAATGCTTGATCTTTGCCTTCACCGTCTCCGACATACCGCGAATGAACATCGGCAGGCCGAGCCCGATGGATACCGTGTCGCCGTCCCTGGTGAAAATGCCGACCGTGAAATCGAGCGCCTCATAGATGATCATGTTGTAGGCGGTGCGCATGAGGTTGACCTTCATTTCCTCGGTCACCGCCATGACGCCGTTGCGCACGATCTCGACAAGAACCGGATCGCTGGCGGGGCTGGAGCTGGTCATGCTCGCGCTCCTGAAATGGTCATGATGAGATTGCCGAGTGCGTCAACCTCCATGCTGTCGCCGGGCAGCACGACCGTCGTCGAGGCGTACTCTTCGATCAGCGCCGGACCGGCAATGCGATTGTGGGCGAGGAGCGCCGCGCGGGCGAACGTCGGCGTGTCGACGAAGCCGGTTTCCTGAAAAAACGCCTGACGCGCGCCGGTGCGAGCATGTTTCGGCGGCGTCTCGTCGCCGGCGTCGATGCGTTCCAGCTCCGGCTTTTCGACAACGCCGGTTATCGTGGTCCGCAAACTTGCAATCTCGGCAGATTCGGCCGGAGCGGACGTGCCATAGCGCTGTGCGTGCACCGCATCGAAAAGCTCCTTGATCGCGTTACGGTCTGCATTGTCGAAATGGCGCCGCGGGACGTCGACCGTGACGAGGTGCTCCTGTCCGACGTAACGCATGTCGAGCGCGCGCTGAACGGTGATCTCCCGGGGCGAGACAGTTGAGCTGGCGATCGCAGCGCGGCCCTCGCTTTCCAGCTCGGCGAACACGCTCTCACATGCTGCAAAGTCCATGTTCTCAACCGAGAGAAACCAGGTCCTCACGAAATCGTAGCGCAGGTCGGAAAACAGCATGCCGAACGCGGAAAAATGCCCCGGAGCGCGCGGAATAATAACTTTCCGAATGCCGATCTCCCGCGCGACCGCTGTCGCGTGCAGCGGGCCGGCGCCACCATAGGCGACAAGCGCGAAACGTCCCGCATCGAGACCCCGCTCCGTTGTGACCCCTTTTACGGCATAGGACATTTTGGTCGCGGCGATGCGCAATATGCCGTTTGCTGCTTCGGTCGTGCTCAAACCGAGCGGCTCCGCTACATGCGTTGCGATTGTGCGCTCTGCCGCCTCGATGTCGAGTTTCATCTCGCCGCCGAGAAAGCGATCGCCGCCAAGACGGCCGAGCAGCAGATTGGCGTCGGTGATGGTCGGCTCGGTGCCGCCGCGTCCATAGCACGCGGGTCCCGGTACCGCGCCGGCGCTCTTTGGTCCGACATGCAAGGCGCCGCCGTGTTCGACGCGCGCGATCGATCCGCCACCGGTACCGACTTCGAAAATATCGACGGTTGACACCTGGATCGGCAATGCGCGGTCGTAGCTGCCGATCAAGGCGTGACCGATCGTCAGCGCCCGGCCATCGAGAATGACGCCGGCCTTGGCAGTGGTGCCCCCCATGTCGAAGGCGATGGCGTTGTCCATGCCAATCGCATGACACAACGCCTGCGTACCGATGACGCCCGAAGCCGGACCGGATTCGAGGATGCGGATGCATTCTCGGCTCGCGGTCTCGAGCTGGAAGAGACCGCCGGTCGATTGGACGACGAGGAATGTGCCCTTAAATCCCTCACTGCTGATGCGTTCGCCTATATCGGTGAGATAACGCTGCACGCGCGGGCCAATAAAGGCATTGGCAACGACCGTCGAGCAGCGCTCGAACTCGCGGTATTCCTGCGATAATTCATGGGAAGCCGAAATGAAGACGCCGGGAAGGCGCTGCTGAAGGATTGCTTTCGCACGCAGTTCGTGTGCCGGGTTTCGATAGCAATGCAGAAACAATATCGCGACCGCTTCGATCTTCTCACGCGCGAAAATGTCGGCAAGCGCAAATAACTCGGCTTCGTCCAAAGGTTTGCAAACGCGGCCATCGGCGTAGAGACGCTCTGTCACCTCGTAGCAATGCCGGCGCGGCACCAGCGGCAAATGTTTCTGGAAGAACAGATTGTAGGCGTCAGGTCGATTGATCCGGCCTATCTCGTAGACGTCGCGAAATCCCCGCGTCGTCACCAGCGCCGTCTTTGCACCGGTCCGTTCGAGCATGGCGTTGATGGCGACAGTCGAGCCGTGCAGGAACAGGCCCGCTTCTGAAAATCTGGTGCCAGCCTTGGTGACGCCGGCTTCAATACCTTCCGCCATGGCCGTCGGCGTCGACAGGCTTTTGCCGAGAAGAAGCCGCTTGCTCGCCGGATCGAACGCCGCAACGTCGGTGAAGGTGCCCCCGATATCGGCCGCGAGGCGTAAACCGGGAATATTGGCCTGAAGCTTATGATCCGGCATCTGGCAGAACAACTTCCGAACCGTCCTCGTGCGCGCGTTGCCGGCCGCCAAGGATTTTGATGATGAACGCCGATTATCGTATCATCGACCCTCATTTCTCATTGGCAAATTATTTGTCCAATAGCAAATGGAGCCTTTAATGCGCAGCGAGCGGAAGGGCATCCAGTCACTGGAGCATGGCGCCAGGCTATTGGAAGCATTGGTCAAATCCAGAAAGGCGATGCCGCTAAAAGCACTGGCAGCTGCCGCCGGTATGTCCGCCAGCATGGCCCATCGCTACCTCACAAGCTTCATTCGAACCGGGCTCGTGGAGCAGGACCCGGTCAGCACTCACTATGATTTGGGCGCACTGGCGCTGAAGCTCGGACTTGCTGCGCTGAGCCGTACCGACTGTATGCAGATTGCCGACGATGAATTCCGGCAATTGGTCGAGCGTGTCGACATCGATGGCCACATCTCGGTCTGGGGGAGCTATGGCGTTACCATCGTGCGCTACCACAATCGGCATGCACCGATCCTCTCGAACTTTCGGCTTGGCGATGTGCTGCCGCTTTTGGATTTGGCCGCGGGCCGGATCTTTCTGACCTATCTGAGCGCGCGCATGACACGTCCGATCTTGAAGGCCGAAGCGTCCAAGTCGGATGGACAAAAACCCTCCACCAAGGATCTGGAAGAGATCACCGGGTTCGTTCGACGTGAGGGCTACGCCTGGATCGACGGCCAGGTGCTGCACAGCATACGAGCCATCGCGGTCCCGATTTTTGATTCTCAAGGAGAAGTGCAGGCGACGATTTCTCTGGTCAGCAACCAGGCCTCGTTGGTGGAATTTCCCAACGCGGTTCTGGACGATCTAAAAGCGACGGGAAAACGGATCTCTCATCGGCTTGGATGGCCGAGCTAGCGATAAGAAGCCAGTGTTTTTGCGGTTGGCCTTCTGATTCAGAGATGCGCAGCGCGATCGCCTCGCGGCATTAAGGTTGCTTCCTAACGGTTAATTCGAAATCGAATTGAAGCGCGACAAGCCGCGCCTAGTGTGCCGGCCGATTGGCCGGAGGCGCAATGTCGTATATTAAGAAATATTTTGATCGCATTGATCTCGCTGAAAGCGGCGAGTCAGCTGTCGCGCGGATCAGTGAATGTAAAAATAAATCGTCAGAGCGGCGGCGAAGCAACGTGAAAAGGCTCGCCGCTGCCGCCGCTTTCAACGCGCTCGTCGCGCTGCCGGCAGGCGCTGGGCAGCCGTATCGCCAAATCGCTTCTGTGGCTTCGCCTTGCAACAATGGCGCCGAATGCGCGGCTCTTAATGGGTCGGTATCGATTTAAAAGTCTCCCGGACGCCGGATAAAAGCCCGAAACATCGTAGTCAGGACACCGGACACAAACAGTAGAGCGCCGGGTGTCGTCGTATCGTCGAAGACGGGCGCACGCGCTCGCGTAGGCGTGGCTTATGTTGCGCGCTTCCAGGCCTACATCGATGATCTGGAAAACAACTACGGCGCACGCGTACTGTTCATGGGCGGTCTTCGCCCCGGACGATGCTCGATCGGAAGCCAACACCCGTGCGGCAAGGCATTGGATGTGTGTCAGCACCGGCGCGGTGTGGTGGATCCCGGCTGCCATCTGCCCGGTCGCGCGGAGCTGGGCAAAATCGCCGCTTCGCACGGACTGTTCGAAGGCGGCCGCTGGTGCAACTCAGATTACGGTCACGCCCAGGTCGACGAGAGCCCAGGCGGCTGTGGAACGCCCCGCACCCGCTTTGTGCGTCGATAGAAGAGTGACACGTTTAACACAATGTCGCCGGCGCGATTTGTAAACGCCGCGCGCCGCTTTAGCTGACAGTCGCCGGCTTTGTCCGGCGCCACGCACCGGCGAGCACCGCCGCAAGCACGATCGTACCGTGCAAAACAAGTCCCGTAGCAAGCGCGGCAAACAACCAGCTCAGCGATCCAGAGACGCGCAGCGCAATGAAGCCGCCGCCAACGGCCACGGCCATTCGGACGAAGCCTGCAAGCAGCGGCCAGCCCACGCGTCCGGCACCTTGCGACGCGAAATAGAGCGCAAGCCCGAGGCCGAAGAAGCCGTAGAACGGTCCGACCGCGTGCAAATAATCGCTGCCGGCGGCGATCACGCGCGGATCGGCGCTGAACAATTCGAGCCATGCATGCGGCCATATCGCGGTCGCGAGCCCAATGGCCTCCGTGATCGCGAAGGCGATTGCTCCACCGCACAGTCCGATACGCAGCGCGCGCTGGTACTGACCAGCGCCAATATTGGTGCCAACAAGCGCCACCAGCGGCGCGCCGAGTCCGAACACCAGCGGGATCAGCAGATATTCGAGACGCGCTCCGGTGCCGTAGCCGGCGACCGCGTCCGCGCCGGCCACGCTCGCGACCAGCGCGGTTGCCGACGCAATGATCACGTTGGTCTGTACCGAGGAGATCGACGACCAGGCGCCGACGCCGAGAATGCTGCTGATCAGGCGCCAACGCAGCGGCGCGAGCCGCAGCCGCGCGGCGTTGCGGCCGGACAGGACGTACCAACCAAGAACGGCGGTGCCCGCGGTGTTGTACAGGAGGAATGCCAGCGCGCCGCCGGCGATACCGAGCGCCGGGAATGGTCCGATGCCGAAAATCAGGCAAGGCGACAGCGGGACCAGCACGACCACACCAACACAGATCACCACCGCCGGCACCAGCATATTGCCGGTGCCGCGTATCGCACTCGACAGCGCATTGAGGGTCCAGATCACAATGTTGCCCGCGAACACAACGTTCGAATAGATCAACGCCGCCTGCAGCTCGCCGCCGCTGCCGCCAAGCGCGCGATAGATCGGCAGCCCGAACGGCAGCATGATTGCCGAAAATATCAGGGCAAGCGCGATGTGGATCACGATGCCATGAAGCACCAGCGCGTCGGCCTCGTCGCGACGGCCGCCCCCGATGGCGCGGGCAATCGCTGACGAGATGCCGCCGCCCATAGCGCCGGCGGCAATCATCTGCATCAGCATCACCAGGGGAAACACCAGCGCCATGCCGGCGAGCGCGTCGGTGCCGAGACGCGCCACGAAGTAGGTCTCGATCAAACCGGTCGCCGCCTGCGCCAGCATCACCAGAATGTTGGGCGTAGCAAGCCGCAGCAAGGTCAACACAACAGGGCCGCGCAGCAGCTGCTCGGTCCGCGACGTGATTGCTGCCGCGCGTTGTGCGGGGGGTTCCTGAATCTGATCGGCCGCGCTTAGTGCAACGACACTCATGACCCGCTCTCCAGTCGTCGCGCCCGTGCCGGCAAACCGTAACGCCGGCGCGTGCTTGCCGGTGCGGCGGGCCCGGCCGTGAAGCGATGGTCGGCCTCCGTTATCGGCCGCCTGGTCTCGCGGTCGACAAAGATCGGGTCGGCCACTTTTCCGGTCAGACGATCGACGAGCCGCACACTGTCGCCTTCGGGCGCAAAGTGCTTGTTGCCCCAAGCCAGCAGCGCGATCAGCACCGGGCGAAAATCGCGACCGCGAGCGGTCGGTAGATACTCATAACGCGGCGGATGTTCGCTGTATTTGCGGCGCTCCAACAGTCCCGCTTCGATAAGGGACTCAAGGCGGCGCGTCAGCATGTTGGGAGCAATGCCCAGGCTCTCCTGAAACTGATCGAAACGCGTAAAGCCGTGCAGCGCGTCCCGCATGATCAGCATCGACCACCATTCCCCGACGCGCTCCAGACTGCGGGCGATCGGGCAGGGCATTGCTGCCAGGTTCTTGTGTTTCATTGTCGCAAAGTAGGCTAGTTACTATCATTATGCAAGTCACTGTGCCGTGAACGAGGCGCTCGGTTCGACCGCGCGTCCTTAGGCGGAATGACTTGGCAAGATGGAGCGCTGACGGATTTGCGAAACGTCGCCTATTTCGTCAGCGCGTCGGCCCCGGCCTTGGCGACCTGAGCGTCCTGCGATGACAAAGCTCCTGAGACGCCGATGGCCCCGACGATCTTGCCGTCGACGATGATCGGCAATCCGCCTTCGAGCGGGGTGATGTCCTTTACGGCGAGCAGGCGTAGCCCCGCGCCACCCGCAGCAATGGCGTCGTCGAGAGTCTTGCTCGGACGCTTGAAGGTGAGCGCTGTTCGCGCTTTGCCTTCTGAGGCGCCAATGGAAGCGAGCTGGGTATTGTCGATCTTATGAAACATGACGAGGTTGCCGCCGCTGTCCAGGATCGTGATCGCAACTTGCCAGAAATTCTTGGCGGCTTCGAGTTCGGCTGCTGCCATGGCGCGCTTGGCGTCATCGAGCGTAATCGCGGGCCCATAGGGCGGCGACGTAGGCTGCTGCGCCAACGCCGAACCACCGGTCGGTCCGGCAACTACAACAAACGCGGCCAACGCGCATGCGAGCGCGAGCATCCGAGACATCGTGACTACCTCCCTTGCCGCCCAGGCGGCGCCCGGGGCGACAATAAGCGGCAAAAGCGGCGGGTGGAAGGCGCTCGCGCTTGAGCGAATGTGATCGCGCCAGGCGCTGCGCCAAGTTTGCGCCGGGACTATATTACGCCCAGCATGCGAGGAGACGGCGAAATGTTCAGCTTCGGAAAGAAGATCGAAATGCCATCCGCCCAGGACGCTTTGCGCGGGCGTTCGGGGCCTATCCCCACCGCTCGGCAGCACTTCGTCAACGGCCATGCGCTGAAAGGCCCGTACCCGGAAGGGCTTGCCATGGCGATGTTTGGGCTTGGTTGCTTCTGGGGCGCCGAGCGCAAGTTCTGGGAGCTCGGCGATGGCGTTTATGTGACCGCGGTCGGCTACGCCGGCGGCTTCACCCCCAATCCGACCTATGAAGAAGTGTGCAGTGGCCGAACCGGCCATAACGAAGTCGTGCTCGTGGTCTACGACCCTAAGAAGATTTCCTATGAGCAGTTGCTCAAGACCTTTTGGGAAAGCCACGACCCAACTCAAGGCATGCGGCAGGGCAACGACGTCGGTACTCAATATCGCTCCGCCATCTATACGTTCTCGCCCTCGCAGCGGGCGGCCGCCGAGGCGTCCCGGGCAAGCTATGCCAAAGCGCTCGCGGCTGGAGGCATGGGCGCGATCACCACGGAAATTCAGGATGCGCCGCCATTCTATTTCGCCGAAGACTATCACCAGCAATATCTGGCGAAGAATCCGCACGGCTATTGCGGCCTCGGCGGCACCGGCGTCAGCTGTCCGATCGGGACCGGCGTTGCAGCGTAGCCGCGTATTGACGGCATCGGCCGACTAAGCTCTTTCTCGCCGTTCCGCTGTCGCCGCCCGGCGGCGGCAGTCGGAATGGCGAAGGAGGGGCAGCTTATGCGGACGATCGAACGCGGCTTTCAAGCGACGCTCCTGTTCTCCCGCTGGCTGATGGCGCCGTTTCTGGTCGGTCTCGTCTGCTGCGTCATTCTCTTGATCTACCGCTTCTTCGCCGATTTTTACGAGACCGCCACCAAGGTTCAGACTTTGAGCTGGCACGATCTGGTCGTCGACGTACTCAACCTCGTCGACGTGACGTTGACGGCAAACCTCGTGCTCATCGTGATCTTCTCGGGATATGAAAACTTCATCCATAAAATCGAGCAACCGCACCGCGACGCCTTGCCTGGCGGTTTGACCGACGTCGATTTCAGTGCGCTGAAACAAAAACTTCTTGGTTCGGTCGTCGTCATCGCCTCCGTCGACGCACTGGCCTGGTATCTTGACCTCGAAAAATATACCGACACGTCGAAACTCGCCTGGGCGCTTGCCTTTCCCCTGATGTTGGTCGTTGCCTTGTTGATGCTTGCGGTGGCCGACCGGCTTACGCGCCACAACTCATAAGTAAGGTTGAGACAGGGCGGTTCGTTGCGGGATGCCGATGCCGGGCCATGCTGCCGCCTGCGTCCGTTGCGGTCCCGTCCTGCTCCAGAACGCGTTGAACCGTTTTGGTGCTGCGGTCAGATTTCCAAATCGCGCCGCCGGTTAGGGTTTGTTAACCATACCGGGCGTTAATCGGGCCTCAACGTTTTGCTCTCGCTGGGCCGGAATGCGCGTATGCGGGTCTTCCGCTCTCTCTCCCTGTTGCTGGGTGTGGCAATCGCGGTCGCGGGCTGTGCCCGGGAGCAGGTCGCCTACGTCGCTTATTCGCCGACCCCGGTCGCATCCGGCATCGACAACGTCGTGTATGGCGCGCCCGCGCAGTCCGCACCTGCGGTGATGGGTGGTGGAACATACGCGATGGCGCCAGGTTCAACAGCGCCCTACGCCGTAGCTACCTCCGCGGCTCCTCGTTACGTGGCCCCGACACAATACGCGCCAGCGACGTCCTATGTGGCAGCGCCGCCCTATGCTCCGGCGTCTTATGCCGCCGCGCCGGCGGCACCAGCGGCGCGGGCGCTTTACGGATACGCGCCCCAAGCTGTGCCGCAAGCTTACGCACCGCAAGCTTACGCGCCTCAAGCCGGTGAAGGAGGCGGGCCTTACACACTCGATGCCGGCGATCGGCTGCGCATTGTGGTGTTCGGCCAGGACGGATTGACCAACTCATACGTGGTTGGCGCCGGGGGCTTCATCGACATGCCGCTGATCGGCTCGGTGCAGGCGCGGGGAATGACCCCCGATCAACTGGCCGGCCGGATCTCCGAAAAGCTGCGCGACGGGTTCATTCGTGAGCCGCATCTCGCCGTCGAGATCGAGAGCTACCGTCCGTTTTTTATTCTCGGCGAAGTCACCCAGCCCGGTCAGTATCCGTACGTTGCCAATATGACCGCCGAGACCGCGGTGGCGATCTCCGGTGGATTTACCCCTCGGGCATTCCGCAAAACCGTCATCCTGAACCGCAACTATATGGGCCGTCAGGTTCGCTTGGCGGTACCGTTGAACTTCCCGCTTCGTCCGGGTGACACGGTGAGCGTGCAAGAGCGCTGGTTCTGACAGGGGTTGGGCAACAGGAATCAAATATCATCACTACTCCCGATACCTGATACCCGATCTCTGATAACTGATCCCCGATGCTCAGGCGTGCTCCGCGCTCGAAGCCGCCACCGAGGCCTCATGTTGCGCCGCCTCGATGCTGCCCAGCCCGTTGAAGAAAATATTGAGCAACACCGAAACAATCGCCGCCAGAAGGATGCCCGATTCCAGCAGTGGATGCAGCACATCGGGGGTGTGACGGAAGAAGTTAGGCGCGACCAGCGGGATCATGCCGAAGCCCACCGAAATCGCCACAACAAACAAATTGTAGCGGTTGGTCTTGAAGTCGACATTGGTGAGGATGCGGGCGCCGGTCGCGGCGACCATCCCGAACATGACAACGCCGGCGCCGCCCAACACCACGACAGGCACCGATTCCACCAGCGCCGACATCTTCGGCAACAGGCCGAGCGCAAGCATGATAAGCCCGCCGGTTGCAGTGACCCATCTGGATCTGATGCCGGTGACGCCGACGAGGCCAACGTTCTGCGAGAATGACGTGTACGGGAAAGTATTGAAAATCCCGCCCAGAATCGTGCCAACGCCGTCGGCGCGAAGTCCACGCGTGATCGCGGCCTGATCGATTTTGCGGCCGGTCATTTCACCGAGTGCCAGAAACATTCCGGTCGATTCGATCATCACCACCACCATCACGATGCACATCGTGACGATCGGAATCAGATAAAACTTCGGTACGCCGAACCGGAACGGAACCACCACGTCCACCCAGGCGGCCGCCAACACGCGCTCGAAGTGCATCACCCCAAGCAGCGACGCCAGTACCGCTCCGGCAATGATGCCAAGCAGCACGGCTACGTTGGCGACAAAGCCGGTAAACCAGCGCAGCAATCCGAGAATGACGAGCAGCACGAACAGCGCGATGCCGAGCCCCTGAAGTTGCCCATAGCCGGGATTCGGGAAGGCCCCCGGCACGCCATCGACCATCTTGGTCAAGGTCGGCAAGCCGCCGCCGGCCCAGTTGATGCCGACCCGCATCAGGGAAATGCCGATGACCAGAATGATCGTGCCGGTGACGACGGGCGGGAAAAGCGGCAACAATCTGCCCATGAATGGCGCAACGATCACCGCGAATACGCCGGCTGAAATCACCGAACCGTAGATGCCAAGAAGTCCGATGTCGGGGGCGGCGGCCATGGACAGCATGGGGCCGACCGAGGCGAACGTGACGCCCATCATCACCGGAAGGCGGATTCCGACGCCGGGAAAGCCGACGCATTGCACTAATGTCGCTAATCCGCAGGCGAACAGGTCGGCGCTGATCAGAAAGGCGACGTCCTCGGGCGGGAGCTTGAGGGCGCGTCCAAGAATAAGCGGAACGGCCACTGCGCCCGCATACATGACCAGGACATGCTGAAGCCCGAGCGTCAGAAGCTTGGGTATAGGCAAGAACTCGTCGACCGGATGAACGTCCTGCGCCATTTGGCAGCCCCCCGCAAAATGAATTGCCGGGCTATTGTGACACAAAAATATGCCAGATCGCGAGACGCGTTTCTTAAGCCGCCCCACAATAACGGCCCGCCACCATTGCAATGCAGAGCAGGCGACGAAGCAATCCGGCGCTCATGACGAGGCCGGATTGCTTCGATCTGTTGGCAATAAGGCTCTTGTCGCGATTGATGGATTACTTCTTCATGTGTTTTTGCAGGAACGCCATCGATCGTTCCCAGGCGAGTTTGGCGGCGGCATCGTTGTAGCTGCCGCGCTCATCGCAATGAAAGCCGTGCTGTGCTTCGGGATAGACATAAATCTCACAATCGCCGCCCCGTTTCTGCTTGATGATTTCGACGTCGCTCATCGGGATGCCGGCATCCTTCTCGCCGAAATGCAGCTGCACCGGCACTTTCGGTTTTTCGTCGGCATTCTTGGCGATCTGGCCCCCGTAATAGCCGATGGCGGCAGACAACCCGTTCAGCTTGCAAGCAGCCAGGAACGCAATAGTGCCGCCCATGCAGAAGCCCATGATGGCGGCAGGGCCGCTCTTCTTCGCCTCGTCGATTGCGGCCTGCACGTCGCGCAGCATTGCACCCCAATCGGGATTG
This sequence comes from uncultured Alphaproteobacteria bacterium, assembly GCA_963727325.1. Lineage (GTDB taxonomy): Bacteria > Pseudomonadota > Alphaproteobacteria > Rhizobiales > Xanthobacteraceae > BOG-931. Next base: position 360,857 of record CAVSFV010000005.1, on the reverse strand, counting down.
GCGACGAACTTGCGGGCATTGGCGATTTCGTCCGGCGAATAGCCGCACTCGAAATTCGGCTGCTGGCGATCGAATACCGCGGGAGCAATTGCCGCGTAGCCATCGGCGGCGAGGCGGTCGCATACCGCGCGGATGTGGTGATTGACGCCAAAGATTTCCTGGATGACGACGATGCCGCCCTTGGCCGCCCCGCTCGGGTCGGCGCGATAGGCGCCGAGTTTGAAACTGTCCGACGCAACAAGTGAGAAATGCTTACCCAAGACGATCCTCCATTCGACTGAAATGCCCTACCCTGCGGGCAACCCTAACATATACCGGCGACGATGTCGGTTGGAATGGCGCTGCAGCTAATCGCCTCAGTGTGTGACAACGATGAAGTTCGTGCCCTCACCGGTTTCCTCGCCGAGGCCCTCATCGGAGATGATGAGCGAAGAGCCGGGGACGATCAGTTCGGAAATCCGAGCGATCGCATCTTGCGGAATTTCGATGCGGGCCAGCGCCTGCTGCGGCGTTTCGTCCATGGGCTCGTCCGATGATTTTCCGACCCGCGCGATTTCGCGTTTGGTGCGGCCGAATCTGTCGAATTTCTTCTCGTATTCAGGCCGCCGATCCGCGTGCTCCGTCGGCAGCGAGATCACGTCCCAGCGGAAGCTCGATCCATCGTCAGTATACCCCAGCGCTGTGAAGACATGAGTTCCGAGTTTCTGCTCCGGGCCTTCGATCTCGATTGCGGAGTCGAACAGCGGCGAAAAATCCTGCCGCACGTAAATCTTTTTTTCTTTGCCGCTGACAAAAATTGCGATCGGCATCTTGTTTGTAGAACGCGCAACGTCGGCTGGCCTGGACGGTGGCAGCGGTACGCCTTCCGGTACTGCATCAGCCGGCTCGCTCGGCGCATTTGCGGGTAGTGCAGCCGGGACTGTCGCGTCTGTCGTCGCGTCGTTTTGGACAGTTTCGGCGGTTTTGAGAAATTCGGCCGCCGCCGGCGCAAGGGGAGTCGTGGGAGCGCGAGAAGCGGCCGGCTCGGCATCGACCGGCTTCTCCGGGTCTGTGTGCACGAACAGATGCGGGTCGGAAATTTCCTTCGGCCGAACTTCGGGCCGCGCGATGATGACGCCGACGCCAAGCTTGGTCAACGACCACAAGCGCACTGCGAATTCATGCGACATGCGAATACAGCCGTGCGAGGCCGGATGACCCAGATTGTAGCCCTCATGGAGGGCCACACCGGACCAGGTGATGCGTTCCATGAACGGCATCGGCGCATTGCTGTAGATGTTGGAGCGGTGCTCACGCTGCTTCTGAATGATATTGAAAATGCCGAGCGGCGTCGGATGCTCGGGGACGCCGGTTGCTATCGGCGCGTCGGCTACGTGTGTGCCGCCGCTGTAGAGGTGCAGCTTCTGCTGGTCGACGGAAATGATTATTTGCAGCGGGCCTTTGGGGATCTCGCTGCGGCCGGCTCCCGGATGATGCAGACCCGGCGCGGTCTTGCTGGTCACGTCGGCCGCGGCCGGTGAAGTGATGCCGGTCAGCACACCGACGAAAAAGATCGCACAGGCGCCGCCGAGCAGGACAGATGTCAAATGGTCGTGATCAGGAGGCGCCTTCGGGTCTCGCGCGCATTGGGTTCGCCCCCACGTAAGAGCCAAAATGCGCTTCGAGGCGAGAAGTTTTCGTGGAAACACCGGTTTGCACCGCGGCTCGGGTAGGACGAGAGCTGCCCCCCTCCCATGTGGGCGGGCGCAAGGATAAAGCAATAACGCAGCGGAGCTTTGCGAGTTTCGTATCCTACGCTTTATTCGTATCCCACGCTTTAATCGAGCGGTGCGATACCGAAAGCTTCCGCCAGCAATTCGTACGATCGCCGTCGCGCGGCATGATCGTAGGTCATGGTGGTGATCATCAATTCATCCGCGCGTGTCGCTTCGACCAGCGCCATCAATCAACTCTTAACCGTATCGATGCCGCCGACCACGAGCCGCTCGCGATGGCGGGCAATCCGGCTCCGATCGATTGGCGTATAGGGATAGGCGGCGGCCTCCTCCGGCGAAGCGAGCGGCAGATATTCGCCCTTGGCGCGGCGTGCGAAGTGGAGGTCAACACTGGCTGCAACCCGCTCGGCTTCGGCATCGCTGTCAGCGGCGATCGCTGCCGTGGCGAGAATGGCGTAGGGCTCGGGCAAGGTTTCCGACGGTTTGAAATGTTCGCGGTAGGTCAGCATCGCGCTCTCGGCGTCGTGCTCCGCGAAGTGGTGCGCGAACGCGAAACCCATGCCCGCGGCGGCGGCCAATTCGGCGCTGTAGCCGCTTGAGCCAAGCAGCCAAATCGGCGGCAGCGCGACGTCGGCGGGCATTGCGTGGACGTTGCGGAACGGGTGGCCTTCGGGAAATCCGCCGCGTTCCAGCAGAATCAATTCCTGGAAGCGTTCGAGAAACTCATCGCCTTCGCGGGGGTCTTGCCGGCGGCGCAACGCGTACGACGTAACCGGATCGGTTCCGGGCGCGCGGCCAAGCCCAAGATCAATGCGCCCGGGAAACAACGCCTCCAGAACCTTGAAGCGCTCGGCGACCATCAGCGGCGCATGGTTCACCAGCATAACGCCGCCCGACCCGACACGAATGTGCTTCGTCGCGGCCGCCACCTGGCCGATCATGATTTCAGGCGCGGAGCTGGCGATGCTTGCCAGGTTATGATGCTCGGCGAGCCAGTACCGCTTATAGCCAAGAGCATCCGCAAGCCGCGCCAGGTCAAGCGAGTTGCGCAGCGCAACTGACCCGGGCGTATCAGTGGTGACGGGCGAAAGGTCGAGGACGGAAAGCGAAATCACGCGCGCACGGTGAGAAAAATTCCGGTTGAACCCACGGAACGTGGGGCCGACCAGGCTCCCCGTCAATCCCGCGCTCGCTATTGTTTGGGCACGGCGACGAATGGGCCGCCGGTTCCGGCCGTCTTGTCTTCAGGTGTTTTCGCGGTGATTTTGGATCGCGGGACTTTTGCCGAAGTTGTTTGCGGCTCGAGCGGGGTCCACCACCCGAAGCCGGTTTGGAAGGTGGTCTGCGTTCCGAAGATCAAGGTCTCCGCGACGACGCGCGGTTTATGGATGCGGTGTGCTCGCGCGGCAGTGTGAGTGCGTTTGGCTTTCTTCCCCGCCTTCTCTGTCTTTTCTATCTTCTCTGTCGCACTCGTGGCGAGGTCGGGCAAAGCTGGCTCGGGTTCGATAGTCAGAGCTGCGAGCGCGACGTTATCGGGTTCTTCCGCCTGCGCGGACGCTCGAGCCGGTTCGGGCGCCGGCACGGCCATTGATGACTCCGCGAGCGCGACGGTCGTTGGCTCCGCTGCAGCCACTGATGGCGTTGCGGCTGCCGGCGTCTCGTCCGGTTTCGTTTCAGGCGCAGCATCAGATGATGCAACCTGCTCCGTGGACGCTCGAGCGTCCGCACTCTCCGGCATCAGAGTCGTCGGCTCAAGCGTTGGCTGCGCCGCGGTTTGTTCGGAAGGATCCGACGCCGGTGCGGCGGCGTTCATTTTTCGCTGTTCTGCCGGCTCCGGGGCCGCGTAGGCCAAGGCCGCAATGCTTTTGCTTTCTGATCCGATGATCTCAAAGCGATTGAAAGGTGCCGCCGCCGTAACCAGGCGGGGCGCCGCGTCCTGTGCCGTGAAAAGGTGCAGTGGTGAAGCGGATGCCACCCGCTCAAGCGGGGCGTGGCTGACGCGGAAAGTGGCGAACGTGCCAAATCCAAAGATCAGCATCACAACCGCCGCAAACGTCGCCGCGATCATCAGTCGGACATTGGGAAGCATGGGACCTCGCTGAACGCCGTGCGCGACTCCGAAAACACGCGTCACATAGGGCGAGAGATCAGCGCGAGGCAGTTGCACTCGCAGCGGCCGCGATAGTGCGGCCGATACCCGCTGGGACCAACAATTGGCTTAAACCCATCAGGCCAACGACAGCGACATTAGGTGAGTCGCGGAAAAAACCAATAGAGAAAATTTAGGCAGCTCGTCGCCGCGAAGTCCCGTCGAAGGCAGGGCGCGGCGGGAAGTTTAAAGCGCGCCGCCACTAACGCGCATAGGAGGCGCGTCTTGCCGCCAGCGACGCCGATCCCGGCAGGACCACGACGCGAGAGCCGATGTTCACGCGGTTGTAGAGGTCTTCAATGTCCTCGTTGGTCAGGCGAATGCAGCCCGACGAAACGAAGTGTCCGATGGTCGACGGCTGATTGGTGCCGTGAATGCGATAGAGCGTGTTGCCGAGATAGAGCGCACGCGCGCCCAGCGGGTTGCCGTTGCCGCCGGCCATGAACCGCGGCAGATAAGGTTGCCGCTCGATCATCTCTTTCGGCGGATGCCAGTCCGGCCACTCGGTCATCCGGCTGACGCGCTCGGTGCCCGACCAGGTGAAGCCTTCGCGGCCGACGCCGATGCCATAACGCATCGCCTTGCCGTTGCCGAGAATGAGGTAGAGGAAGGTGTGCGGCGTATCGATGATGACGGTTCCGGCGGGTTCCGGAGTGATGTAGTCGACCAGCTGCCGTCGAAATTGCTGCGGCACTTCTTGCGGCGGTCCGCTTTCAGGCTGATCTTCGGGCGGCAGCGACGCCATCATTGTCGAACCGTCCGGTGCCCGCTGTGCGCCAGCGGGGCCGCCGAAGTTCGGGCGGTCCGGGGATGCGAAGTACGGGCGGCCGGGCGGCGGGTAGAAGCCTTGATCGTTGTAGCTCTGGTCTCCGTAACCAGGCGGCTGTACGGGCATTCCGTTGCCATCACGATAAGCGTAAGGCGGTCGTTGCCCGTAATAAGCGTCGCCGGGCGGGCCGACGTTCGCCGGCGGTATTGGGGCGTTCGCATAGTACCGCGGCGGAGGCGGTGGATAATAAGGCGCCGGCGGTGCGGGATAGTAATCGCCGGGGATCAGCGGCGGAGGATAGGCTTGCGCCACCGCCTCGCCGCTTGCCGCCGTGATTGTGAAGACGATCGCTAAAAAGCTTATTGTGGTGCGCAAGACGGAGCCCCAGTCACGCAACATTGCTTTGTTCTGCAAAGAAGATTTGGCGGGAACAAGGCAGTTTGAGCGAGGGCGCTAACTATACGACAGCGGGGCGGCGCGACGCCTGCGTCATAGTGTTCATGGATAATGAACCATTAAGAACCCTGCCGCGGTATTGTGGTACGCTGTTGGCCCAAGCAGCACGCTGGCATCGTCTTTGCACCATTTGTGACTCAAGGACGGCGGCCGCTGGACTTAAGGGGAGACTGGACGTGAGGCGGCTTGCCTTCGGCGTGATTACGCTGTTGTTATTTCCGGGATCGCCGCTGCATGCCCAAAATTCCGCGATCGATGACCTCAAGGGGAAGATATTCGACGCCCACATGGCTCAACAAATGTTTGCCGGCGGGTTGAAATATTGCAACGAGCTGAACGGCAAAAGCTTCTACTATCAGGTGCGCAATCGCCTTCTCAATTTGGAAGAGTTTGCCCATTCGATGGAGGGCCTGGTCAAGGCACAGGCTTTTAACCCGGCGAAGCGGCGGCCATGGACCCTGGAAGACGCCAAGGAACGCTGGGAAGAGGTGAAGAAGCAGGCCGAGGAAGACAAGCAGAAGTGCGAACTGGTACGCAGCCTCCCGGAACTGGAGAAGCGTCTGGAGGAACTGCAACAGCGCGCCGCAGCGTCCGACAAAACGGACAAAGACAAAAAGGAATGACATGGCATCCTTAAGCGACTGGAAGGTGCCGACCTCGGTACAGCCGAAGCCAGAGGATTATTCCTACGATCTCGAACGTGCGCTGTCCTGTGTGGTAGCGTTGCGCGCAACCGTGCCGACGGACGCCTACACCGCGGAAACGCTCGGAACTGAACGCGCCGGCAATGGCGTCATCATTCGCAGCAACGGTCTTATCCTCACGATCGGCTATCTGATCACCGAAGCGGACGCGATCTGGCTGACGCTGAGCGACGGCCAATCGGTGCCCGGTCATGTGCTCGGATACGACCAGGAGACCGGATTCGGGCTTGTGCAAGCGCTTGCCAAGCTCGACGTGCCGGCGCTTGAGATCGGTCAGTCGGCGGGCGTTTCGCTGGGTGAGCGCGTCGTTGTCGCCGGCGCCGGCGGGCGGACACATTCGGTCGCGGCGCGCATCGTCGCCAAACAGGAGTTCGCCGGCTATTGGGAATACGTGCTCGACGAAGCGATCTTCACGGCGCCGGCGCATCCGAACTGGGGCGGCACCGCGATGATCGGGCCCGCGGGCAATCTGCTCGGCATTGGTTCACTGCAGCTGCAGAACGCCGTCGAGAAAGGCAAGGCACAGAACATCAACATGATGGTGCCGATCGATCTTCTGAAGCCGATCTTCGACGACCTGCACAAATTCGGCCGGCGCAACGCACCGCCGCGGCCATGGCTCGGCTTCTACGCGACCGAGGTCGAAAACCGGCTCGTTGTCGTCGGGCTCGCCGATCGCGGACCGGCGAAACGCGCGGACCTGCAGACCGGCGATGTCGTACTGTCGGTCGCGGGTACCGAGGTCCACGATCTGGCAGGCATGTTCCGACGCATCTGGGCGCAAGGCCAGGCCGGCGTCGAAGTGCCGATCACCATCTATCGCGACGGCGACACCATGGACCTGCGCATCAAATCAGGCGAGCGCGATCGCTTTCTCAAGGGCCCGAGTCTGCATTGACGCTGGTCTGCATCGCCGCAAACAGCGAGCGCAAACCTTCCCGATAGGTCGGATAATCAAGCGTGACGCCAAGCTCGCGCTTGAGCTTGTCGTTGCGGACCCGCCGGCAGTCCTGCCAGAAGCTCAATGCCATCGGCGACATCGTGGGAGCGGTGTCTTCGAACCGGATTTCCGGCGGCGGATCGCGGCCGAGAAGTTGGGCGGCGAATACGATCGGATCGGCCGGCGGGGTCGGCTCATCGTCGGTGACGTTGAAAACTCCGTCGGCCTCGCGCGCGAAGGCCGCATCGATCGCCTGCGCGATATCGCCGACGTGGATGCGATTAAATACCTGGCCGGGCTTGACGATGCGCCGCGCTTCTCCGCGCGCGATTTGCACCAGCGCATTGCGCCCGGGTCCGTAGATACCGGCGAGTTGCAGAATAGCAATCGCTTTGTGAGATCGCCGGCCGAACGTCTGCCACGCCTGTTCGACCGCAAGCCGTTCACGTACACGCTCGGAATCCGGTTGCGCGGGCGTTTCTTCGTCTACCCACGCGCCGTTATGGTTGCCGTAGACTCCAATTGTGGACAGATAGACGACCGACCGCAGACGGCTCGCGTGCGCCAATTCGGCGCCGAAGGTCGCGAGCACAGGATCGCCCTTCGCAGTCTGCGGTATCGAAACGAGCGCGATATCGGCTTCTCCGATCGCGCCGCTGACTTCGGGCGTCGCCACCGTGCCATCGAAAGCGAGGGCTTTCACCCGCCCGGCGAAGCGCGCATTCAGAACGGCGGCACGTTCGGCGCCGCGCACCGTGCCGACGATGCGCTCGAAGCCGTCGCCGTACCGCGCGATGAAGTGTTCCGCCGAATAGCCGAGCCCGAAACAGATCAGACGGGACATTCGAGGCTCATTGCAACGCACCGTTCCATTCGTTGAGCACTTCGGTCTCGGTCTCGGCGCGCGCGCCGCGCGATGGCGCAGCGTTCGAGCCGGCCGCGATCGAGGCGGCCAAGCGCCCAGATCGCTGCGCCGCGAACCAGCGGCGATGGATCGTCGAGCAAACCCTCGGCCGCCCCGGTCAATGTGGCGTCACCAGAATTGCCAATGGCAATCAGCACATTGCGCACAAAGCGCGCGCGGCCAATGCGCTTGACCGCACTTTTCGTGAACAAGGCGCGGAAACCGGCGTCATCGAGCCTTGCCAATTCGGAAAGCTTCGGGGCGCGCAACGCGTCGCGCGCCGCAAGCTTTGCTTCATGCCCGGCCTGCGCGAATTTGTTCCAAGGGCAAACCGCCAGACAATCATCGCAGCCGTAGATTCGATTGCCCAGCAGGGGACGCAATTCGCTCGGGATCGGACCCTTGTGCTCGATCGTCAGATAAGAAATGCAACGCCGCGCATCGAGACGATAGGGCGCGGGAAACGCGGCCGTGGGACAGACGTCGAGGCAGGCGCGGCAACTGCCGCAATGGTCGTCTTCAGCGACGTCAGGCGGCAGTTCGAGTGTCGTGAAGAGGGCGCCCAGAAACAGCCACGAGCCGTGCTCACGTGAAACCAGGTTGGTATGTTTGCCCTGCCAGCCGAGGCCGGCGGCTTGCGCCAGCGGCTTTTCCATCACCGCCGCGGTGTCGACGAAAACTTTGATGTCGCCGCCGGCTTGCTCGATCAGCCACCCTCCGAGATGTTTCAGCCGCGGCTTGATCACATCGTGATAATCGTCGCCCTGGGCATAGACTGAGATGCCACCGCGGCTGGGCTCTGCCAGAATCGCGAGTGGATCGTCGGTAGGGCCGTAATTGATGCCGAGGATCACGATGGTGCGGACTTCGGGCCACAAAACTTGGGGATTGGCGCGACGGTCGGGGTGCCTCGCCATCCAGTCCATTTCGCCATGGGCTCCGTCCGCAAGGAACGCTTTCAGGTATGCGCCCGCATGCGGGATCGAATCTGGCCGCGCGAAACCGATGCTGTCGAAACCCTGCGCGCGCGCAGCATCGGCGAGTTCGCGCTTGAAAGCCGCCGCGGCCGTCGGAGTCAAAAGTCGAGGTTGGCGTATGTTGCGGCCGGCGGCACGCCGGGCAGGGTCTCGCCGAGCAACGCGCGGAACGAGGGTCGCGATTTGATCCTCGCGTACCAGGCCTTCGCGGTCTCGTCTTCGTGCCACGGTACATCGCCCAGATAATCGACGGCGGACAAATGCGCCGCCGCGGCAAGATCGGCATAACTCAGGCTGTCGCCGGCCAGCCAGTCACGCTTGCGAACCAGCCAGCCGATATACGACAGATGGTATTTAATATTGCCGCGAGCCGCCCGCATGATCTCGGTATCGGGCGGGCCGCCGCCCCCGTCCGCGGGGATAAAGCGCTTGTAGATGCGCTCCGTTACCAAAGCGCCGCTGACTTCGGCGAAAAACTTGTCATTGAACCAGCTCATCAGCCGCCGGGTTTCGATCCGCTGTGCCGGTTCGCGTGGCATCAGCCGGGGCTGGGGGCTCGTGGTCGCGCGCGTCTCGTCCAGGTATTCGGCGATGATCGCAGCTCCCGGTACCGGCGGCACGCCTTCTTCCACGAGAACCGGTGTAGTTCCCGCAGGATTAAGCTTCAGGAATTCCTCGCGCCGCTCCCAGGTGCGCTCTTCGACCAGACGGGGCGGCGAGCCAAGCTCCTCCAGGATCAGCCGTACGAAACGGGAATGCGGGCAGGAGAAATGATGAAACAATGTCAGCATATTGTTGCGGTTGAGCAATTTGACCAAACGTAATAGCGCGCGATAGCGAAGCGGTTCCTTATAGGCAAAGCAATTCTGCCGGCAACCATTGTGGGCACCTTTCGGCGTAACGCTTGTTGAAGGCGCTTCCTGCGCCTTGCAAGGGCGTTTGCGCTCGGTCACAAGTCTGCCGTCGATTCGTGCCAATTCCATTGAAAAGGGCGCATGCCGCGTCTCTTTCCTGTGCGGAGCTCTTGCTCATGACGCTCGATTTCATCAAGGCCATCATCCTTGGAGTGGTCGAAGGGTTAACCGAATTTATTCCGGTGTCATCGACCGGACATCTCCTGCTCGTGCAGCAATTCTTTGGTTTCAGCGACGACAATTTCGGCAAAAGCTTTGCGGTTCTCATTCAGTTCGGCGCGATATTGGCCTTGCTGTCGATCTACGCCGTGCGGTTGTGGAATTTGTTCCTCGGCATGTTCAATGACCCGCAAGCGCGCCGCTTCATCATCGGCGTCCTTGTGGCTTTTTTACCAGCGGCGATCATCGGGGCGACGGCGTACAAATTCATCAAGGAAGTGCTGTTCAACCCCTGGATCGTCTGCATTTCACTGATCATCGGCGCTCTGGTGCTGTTGTGGGTCGATCGGCTCGATCTTAAGCCGCGTTACCGGGAAGCGACCACGTTCACGTTGCCGATGTATTTCATCATCGGGCTTGCGCAGTGCCTCTCGATGATACCCGGCGTGTCGCGTTCCGGAGCGACCATCGTTTCGGCGATGCTGCTAGGCGCCGAGCGCCGCGCCGCGGCCGAATTCTCGTTCTGGCTCGCCATGCCGACCATGGCCGGCGCCTTCGCCTACGATCTCTACAAGAACCACGGTCAGATGAGCCACGGCAACGTCACGATCGTCGCGGTGGGATTTATCGTGTCGTTCATTTGCGCCTGGTTCGTCGTGAAAACCTTCCTCGGCTACGTCTCGCGGCACGGCTTTACATTGTTCGTGGGCTGGCGGCTTGTGGTCGGCGTGGTCGGTCTTATCGCGCTTTCGCTTGGCCTCTGATGACCTCGTCGATCCAGCTGGTGAGCGCATCCAGCATTTCGCGGCGAACCTCTGCGTCCTTGCGGCCGCTCCGTGCCGGCACGTGGAACGAATGATCGGCATCCTGGAATAACTTCAAGGTGGCGCGCGAACCGAGTTCCCGACACAGCGGTTCGAGCTGATCGAGCTGCGCGAGTGTGTCGCGCGTGCCTTGCAGGAACAGCATCGGGATCTTCACATCGAACAGGTGCTTGGCTCGCTCCTGTGAAGGCCGGCCCGCCGGATGCAGCGGAAAACCGAGAAATGCCAGGCCGCAAACGCCCGGCATTGGCGCTTTCGCCTGCGCCTGCGAAGTCATACGTCCGCCGAATGATTTGCCGCCGGCGATGACCGGGAGGTCGGGCAACGACAGCCGCGCCGCGTCAACAGCAGCACGGACGGTCGCATGGGCGATGGCGGGTGGATCGGGCCGTTTGCCGCCGCGCTCCATGTAGGGAAACTGATAGCGCAAAGTGGCAAAGCCGCGCCGCGAAAGCTCCGCCGCGACAGCCGCCAGAAACGGATGCGTCATTCCCGCTCCTGCGCCGTGAGCGAGCACATAGCAGGCTCGCGCATTGGCCGGCGTTTGGAGCAAGCCCGAAACCCGAACATCTTTGTCGTTGGTAATGGCGACAGGTTCGGCAACGACATCTGACACGAGGCGCTCCGGCAGGGAGATACACTCCCCGGCAATTTACCGCAGCGAACATTAAATTGTAGGATGAAGTGGGCCAATGCACCGGCCTGGAGCGGCCGGCCCGATGACACGCTCCACGACGCCCATCTGTAGGAGGAACCGATGTGCCGCAACATCCGCACGCTGTTTAATTTCGAGCCGCCGGCCACGGAGGAGGAAATTCGCGCGTCGGCGCTGCAGTTCGTTCGGAAGCTGAGCGGATTCACTCATCCGTCCCGCGCCAACGAAGCGGCGTTCAATCACGCGGTCGAAGACGTGGCGGAGGTGGCCCGACGGCTGCTGACTTCATTGGAAACGGCAAGCCCGGCACGCAATCGCGAAATTGAAGCCATGAAAGCGCGCGCCAAGGCGCGGGAGCGGTTTGCTTAGCGACCGTACGGTCAGGCCGCTTCGATCTTTTTCCGGCGTCGCCGACTGCCCGAAAACTCAAGCCGCTCTGCCGGACACGGCCGGCCGAACAGATAACCCTGGGCGTGGGTGAATCCGGCGGCGCGCACGAGTAGAAGCTGGTCTTCGGTTTCAACTCCTTCAGCGACTGTGCCGATGTGCAAGCTTCTTCCCAGCCCCGCTACCGCGGATACGATCGCGGCACACTCCGCATTCTTCGCCAGCTCATGCACGAACGAGCGGTCGATCTTGATCTTGTCGAACGGAAACATTCGCAGATAGCTGAGCGAGGAATATCCGGTGCCAAAATCGTCCAGCACGATGGCAATACCCATCAGTCTCAACTGATGCAGCGTTTCGACATTTTCTGCGCTGCCTTGCAGCAGGACGGTCTCGGTGATCTCCAGTTCCAGGCGCTCCGGCGGCAAGCCGGAATCCGCGAGCGCGTCGCAGAAATTATCGATCGGGTAGACCTTGCGAAACTGCACCGCCGATAGATTGACACTGACCTTGACATGCGGCGGCCACTGCATCGCGTCGCTGCAGGCCTTGCGCAAAACCCAGTCGCCGATCGGATCGATCAGGCCGGTTTCCTCCGCCACCTGAATGAACTCGACGGGGGCGATCAGACCGCGCTCGGGGTGTCGCCAACGAATGAGGGCTTCGACGCTGGCAATTTCCCGAGTCTGGATGTCAACGATGGGATGGTAGTGCAGTTCGAACTCACCGTTCGTCAGTGCATTGCGCAGGTCGTTTTGGCAGGCGCGGCGCCGGCGCGCTTCGACGCCCATCGTCTCGTCGAAAAAACGGTAAGCGTCGCGGCCTTCGCCCTTAGCCCTATACAGCGCCAGATCCGCGTTTTTCATCAGTTGCGCAACGGTCGTGCCATGCTCGGGCGCCAACGCAATGCCGATGCTGGTTCCTATGTTGAGACGATGTCCGTCGATATCGTAGGGCGCGGCAATAGCCGACAGGAGTTTGTCAGCGGTGGCGACAGCAATGTTCTGCTGATCGCCATCGACCATCGCCAGTATCGCAAATTCGTCGCCGCCGAGCCGCGCCACGGTGTCGGTGAGACGCACGCACGATCGAAGGCGGCCGGCCACCACTTTCAGCAACTCGTCGCCGACCGGATGCCCAAGCGTATCGTTGACGGTCTTGAAGAGATCGAGATCGAGCATGAACAGCGTGAACCGGTCGCCAGGGCACCCCACGCGCGCGAGCGCTTGCTCCATTTGTTTCAGCAACACCGCACGATTGGCGAGGCCCGTTAAGTCGTCATGGCGGGCCATGTAAGCAATTTGAGCTTCGGCGCGTTTTTGCGCGGTGACGTCCTGATGGATGGCAACAGACCCGCCGCCCGGCATCGGCCGGTGATTAATGGCAAACACGCGGCCGTCGCGCATGGTGGTCTCGACATCATACGGCTCGCGCTTACGCACTTCCGTCAGGCGGCTTTCGACGTATCCGTCCGGGTGCAACGGGCCGTTTGGTCCGGCCACGCGCGCTTCGAGAATGGACCGCAGCGTCGCCCCGGGCTTGGCCAAATCGGGGGTCAAACCGTAGATCTCGGTGTAGCGTTCGTTGCAAACAATCAGGCGCTCGTAGCGGTCGAACATGCACAGCCCGTGCGACATGTTCTTGAGCGCCTCGTCGAAACGAAGATTTTGCGCCTGCAACTCGGTTTCGCGCTCGCGTAACGCAGCGGTGCGCTCCTGCACGAGCTGATCGAGCCCGCGGTTGAGCTGCTCAAGTTCCGTGATCATCAGCGAGATCGAGCGATCGGTACGGTGACGATCGTTGTCCGACTGTTCGTACGCCTCGGCAACGAGCGCAAGCAGGGCCTGAAAGTCTACGTCGCCGGAGCTCTTGGTCGCTTTTGCAAGCTGTCTGGCGAGAAGCTTATGCACCGGCGTAATCCGCCACCTCCGCAATCGTGGTGACAGTCATTGTCTGATTGTGAAGTTCGCAGACGCCTGACACGCGATGCGGAGAAATTTCGCCGTATGAGTAGAAACCAAGTTGCGGAATGTGCGGTCCGAATTCGGTGCTCGCGGCCTCGAGTTCGTCGGCGATATGCTGGCCCATGAGCAACCGCCGCCCGATGCAGCTTACCAGGATAGCGAGCCGATCGCCGGTTCGGGTTTTGTCGAGACCGTCGACGGCCTGCCGCGCGGCTGAGGCCGCGCCGGCCGCCAGCCGGTCGAAATTGCCGCGCATCAATTGCGCCGTCCATCCTTCGGGAACGTCGCCCGCGAATGTCATGGAACGCGCTTCATGATCCACGGCGAGGATGGTGCGGACGATGTCGTGGGCCGGCCGTTCGGGATCGAATATGCGCAGGGGGAACAACAGGCCGGAGCCGGGGAGGCCTTCGGCTTCCTCCTCGCCCAGGTAAAGTTCATAAAGGTCGAGCGCCGGTTGGCCATCGAATTCGAACAACACGTTCCCGCGTGATCGGGTGATTTGGCGTCGCGGTCCAAACTCGTCCCAGCCGCCGGCGCTGCCGTGCCCGATGCGGATCGCCGGACCATAAAAGCCGACTGCCGCGACCGTTTGTTGGCGCGGGGCACAGTCGGCGCCGACCAGTGTTTCCCGAAACTCGGCACCATCGCCGGCAAGCCCGCCAGTCACCGCGACCTGTTTGCCGACCGCGCCGGTGATGCCGGCGACGAGCTCGCTGCCGTTGACATTCAGGCCGTCCGAAAGAACGAAAATGCCGACCAGATCGGCTGCAGCCAAGGCGCGGCCGATCGCGTCGCCGCACGCGCGGGAACTTTCCGGCGAGGCCGCCGGTTCACGGGCGACGCGAAGTTTGGTCGCGTCGAAGCGGATTGCAGCGGCGGCGATTTCGTCGTCGGTAACGTCGTCGTTGTTGATTTGACCGCCAGTGCTGCAGCCGAGAATGTGAGCGGCGGGAAACATGGTGCGCAGTTCACGATAGCGAGCGCCGCACGCCAGTGCCTGCCGCGTGCCGAAAAAGAAAACCAGGTTAGCGTTGGCGCGATCGCCGGAAATAGTCGTCCAGCCGGCGTTTTCGCTCCACGACAATTGAGCCACGCGCATGGCGGTCACTTAAACGTGGAAAGAGCGGTTACGTAGTTCTACCTACCAGACCTGAAAATTCTGTTTATCTCCTTGCGGTAGTTACAGATTTCACGGTTTGTAAACCGTATTCGGCCGGGCCGGGCCCTGTGCGCCAAACCGCCGGCGGCAAAGGGGATACGGCAGAGGAAGAGAAAATGACGCTCCGATCGCCCGCCACAGCGCGACGCTATTTCCGCCGCGGCTTCTTGCCTTGACCGGGTTTCAACTGGTGAATTGTTGCGGAAACGCCAGCGCTCCGCCGCAGTGCGTCTTTCAGATCGACGGGACGGTCGTATTTCTTCAACAAATCGCGGAAGGCCTCGTCCGCCAGTTCCTGAAAGTCCTTCATCTGATCGCGGCCGAGAAGGTCGAGCTGCCGCCACGATGCTTCATCGAACTGGACGCGTTTGCCAGGCATGGCTTCGCCCCTTGCGCGCCGCCGCGGCGGCCTTTGCAGCTTCCGTCTTTCGACCGCCGAAGTCCAGCACCGAACAAAGAGACAGCATCGACGCGACGGTCCGTCTTGATCTAAGCTCAAGCTGGACGCGCCAGGCAATAGCGGCGCGTTGCGTTTAGCTCAGGGAGGAACAGATCCAATGGCGAAGAAACAATCAGACAGCGTCTATCGGATTATCGATGTCGTTGGCGTCAGTGAAAAATCATGGGAGGATGCCGGCCGCATCGCGGTTGCAACGGCTTCCAGTTCATTGCGCGATCTCCGCGTCGCCGAGGTTACCAAAATGGACATGAAAGTGGATAACGGAAAGGTGACGGCTTTTCGCACCCGCGTCGCGCTCTCGTTCAAATACGAGGCGTAGCACGTCATTCCCGCGTCCGCGGGAATCGATAATCGCCGTCCATGCAGATAGGTGTCTGCCCGTGATTATGGGTCCCCGCTTACGCGGGGCGACGCGACAGGCTACGCGGTGCGGCCATAGAATTGGCCGGCCTTGCGGAAGCGCCAGAGATAGTCCGGCACAATCGAGGCGAGCGAATTGGGTACAATGCCGAGCCCTTCGAGCGTGCGGCCTTCCTTGTGCGCGGGAGCGGAGACCACATTGTCGCTCCTGAGCAATTCGACCTGATCGGGTGTCAGCGGCGGCTTCGGCAGGAATTGCAGGAACGCCGCCTGCAGCTTCAGCATCGCGAACGGGATCGGCACCAAGAGCCGGCGGCGTCCGATCGTGGCGAGCGTGAATTCCATCAGCTCCTTGAACGTGCTCACGTCGGGCCCGCCGAACTCGTAAATCGTGCTCGGCTTGGCTTCGTCGTCGACGGCTTTGCCGATTGCTTCGGCTACGTCGCCGGCAAACACCGGTTGAAAGCGGGTTTGGCCGCCGCCTGGAAGCGGCAGCGCCGGTGCGATCTGGGCGAGCGCGGCGAACCGGTTGAAGAAGTCATCCTCGGGACCGAAGACAATAGACGGCCGCACAATGATCGCTTGAGGTTGAGCCGCCAGCACCAGCCGCTCACCAGCGGCTTTGGAGCGCGCGTAGTCCGAAACCGAGTTCTCGTCCGCACCAATGGCCGAGACATGAATCAGCCGCGCGCCGACGGCGTGGGCGGCCTCGGCGACAACTCCCGCGCCTTGCGCCTGCACCAGGTCGAACCGCTGCTGGCCCCGTTCAAACAGAATGCCGACGAGATTGATGACGACGTCGGTATCGCGCACCGCCGCCTCGACTGACTGCGGAAAGCGCACATTCGCCTGCACGGCGTGAATTTGTCCGACCCGGCCGAGCGGCTGCAGGTGACCGGTCAGTTCCGGGCGGCGCACCGCGACGCGGATGCGATAGCCCTGGTTGGCCAGCGCGCGGACCACGTGGCGGCCGAGGAATCCCGAGCCGCCGAACACGGTGACCAGCGTGTCAAAATTGCTTTTCACGGCCATGTCCGGAAAGTCCCTCGCTGGCGGAAATACAGGATCGATTCCGCGCTGTATAGAGGGATAGCGCGTTCGATTGACAAGCAGAATACGGCTCCGTACCTATCGCCGCTTAAGCCCAGGTGGCGGAATTGGTAGACGCACTAGTTTCAGGTACTAGCGCCGAGAGGCGTGGAGGTTCGAGTCCTCTCCTGGGCACCAAATCATAAACTTGCCCCGCTTTTGTTATGCGCGTTGTCGTTACGCGGTTGCGTAGCGCGGTACCGATATAAGATGTCACCGGTGCAGACTGGCCCGAAACATCTTACATCCTGCGGCAGCGAGGTGCGGTTATGGCAACACTGAACGGAAAAACGGCGCTGATCACCGGCTCGACCGACGGCGTCGGTCGCGTGGTGGCGGAACGATTGGGGGCGGACGGCTGGCGCGTTCTGGTGCACGGCCGCGATCGCGGGCGCGGCGAGCGGGTCGTCGCCGAGATCAAGGCGGCTGGCGGCGCGGCGGAGTTTCTGCAGGCGGACCTGTCATCCATGGCCGAGGTGCGGCGGCTTGCTGAGGCGGTGAAGCGGACAACGGACCGACTGGAGCTTCTCATCAACAATGCCGGTATCGGCCGCGGCGAGCCGGAGGCCAAGCGTGAACTCAGCCCCGAGGGCTTCGAGTTGCGTTTTGCCGTCAATTATCTTTCCGGGTTTTTGCTCACGCATCTGCTGTTGCCGCTCGTGAAGAAATCCGCGCCGGCGCGGATCGTCAACGTCTCGTCGCTCGGCCAGGAGGCCATCGACTTCAAGGACGTGATGATGACCAACGGCTACAGCGGCATGCGCGCCTACCGGCAGAGCAAGCTCGCGCAAATTTTGTTCACCATTGATCTTGCGCCTGAGCTCGCCGGCGGCGGTGTGACAGTCAATGCCTTGCATCCGGCGACATTCATGAACACCAACATGGTGCGTCAGTTCGGAACGCCGATGACCACTGTCGAGGAAGGCGCCGACGCGATCCTCAAGCAGGCGATCGCGCCGGAGATGGAAGGCCGGAGCGGGCTGTTCTTCAATGGGCAGCGCGAAGCCAAAGCGGATGCGCAAGCCTACGACCCGGAGGCCAGACGGAAGCTCAAAACGCTCAGTCTGGAATTGGCCGGTCTGGTCCCGGCAAAAGCCGGCTAGTCTTGATACGGCGGTTGCGTTATTCAGGTGGATGACGTCCCTGCCAAATTGCGTTTTCACATGACCATCCGGCTCCATCGCGGCGACCTGCCCGACCTTTCGCGCTACACCGGCGCGGTGGCAATCGACACCGAGACCATGGGGCTCAATCTCGGGCGCGATCGGCTGTGTGTCGTGCAGCTTTCGCCGGGCGACGGTTCGGCGGACGTGGTGCAGATTCCACCGCAGGCGACAGACGCGCCCAACCTGAAGCGGCTGCTCGCAGATCCGAGTCTCGTCAAGATTTTCCACTTCGGGCGGTTCGACCTCGCGATGCTTTGCAACGCCCTTGGCGTCATGCCGGAGCCGGTCTACTGCACCAAGATCGCTTCGCGGCTGGCGCGCACCTACACCGACAAGCACGGTCTGAAAGACCTGGTGCGCGAGGTGCTGGGCCATGACCTCTCAAAGCAGCAACAATCGTCCGATTGGGGCGGGGCGGAATTGAGCGACGCCCAAGTGTCGTATGCTGCCAGCGACGTCATCTACCTGCATGCGCTCAGAGACCGGCTCGACGCCATGCTGCTCCGCGAGGGCCGCGATCAATTGGCAGCGGCTTGCTTTCGGTTCCTGCCGGAGCGCGCGCGTCTCGATCTGGCCGGGTTTGCCGCCGAGGATATTTTCGCTCATTCGTAGATTAGCAGCGATTTCAACGGGATCGCGTTAAATCCCGCTCTCGGCGAGTGCCCGTCTGCCCGGTCGAGGCCACATTCGCCGGCGATAATCTTCCGCAGGAACTGCTAAACGGGGCGTACCCGAATCGGGGCAACCGTCCGAGAGGACCAAGCTGACGAGCGTCTATCCTGGCGACACAGCGAGGCGGGCCGGATTTACCGCGACCGCTCGCGACGATGCCGACCTAGTCTATCGCGCAGCGCTGCGACACAGCCGCCTTGTGCGCTGGCTTCGGATCGGCGTGCCGGCCGTCATTGCCGCGGCTTTGATCATGGTCGTTGCCGTCAATTATTTGCCGACAGTCGGCGGCATTCAGCTGCCGGGAGATCTGGGCAAGCTTGTGATCAAAGGAACCAAGGTCACGATGCAGCAGCCGCGCCTGAGCGGTTTCACCGTTGATTCGCGACCCTACGAATTCACCGCCCAATCCGCCGAGCAGGACATCACCAAACCCGATGTGATGGAACTACATCGTATCGAGGCCAAAGTAGAGATGGAGGATAAGAGCGAGGTCACCGTCACGTCCAATTCCGGGACGTACGACATGAAGGCTGAAATGCTGACGCTCAACGAAAGTGTTCACCTCGTTTCCTCGACTGGTTACGAAGTGCGCCTCGACGATGCGGTGATCGACATCCACAAGGGCAACGTAATGTCGGAGAAACCAGTTTGGGTGAAACTCACCAATGGCGTCATCACCGCACACCGTCTCGAAGTCCTCGACGGCGGTGATATCATTCGTTTCAGTAATGGCGTTGCAATGACGATAAACCCGGATCAGGAATCGACAAAGGCACTGAAGCCATGACGCGGTGGTTCTGGCTCGGGGTCATCATGGTCGCAATAGCCGCGCCAGGATCGGCGGCGGCGCAACGTCCACACCCGGCCGCGGCAGCGTCGGGTCCGGCGCCGCTGCAAGAGCAGAGAGAGCAGAACCAGGATCAGCCGATCCAGATCGAATCGGCAACACTTGATGTGCGCGATAAGAGCAAAATGGCGACGTTTTCCGGCGACGTGCAGGTGGTCCAGGGCGATATGACGATCAAGTGCCAGACGCTCGTCGTCTTCTATGGCGCTGGCGGCCCCGGTGCAGGTTCGCCGGTTTCCGCCATCACGCATTCGCCTTCCGCGATTGGCCCGGCTGCACAGAAGCCGGGTGGCATGGTGCCGCAGGGAGCCAACGACATTCGCAGGATAGAAGCGCGTGGCGGCGTCACCGTCATTTCGAAGGATCAGAATGCCAGCGGCGATCTTGGTGTCTACGACGTGAAGAAAAAGACTATCACGCTGACCGGTAACGTCGTTGTCAGCCAGGGCAAGAACGTGCTCCACGGCGATCGCGTGATCGTCGACACGACGACGGGAAACGCTCACATCGAATTGGCAACGACCAGCCCCAGTCGTGTCCGCGCTCTGATCCAGCCGAGCAAGAATGAAGATGGCTCGCAGTCGAACTTCTTGTCGATCGGGCCGGGCCCAAACAAGGCAAATTAAGAGCCGGCCGGCTCACAACATGGCTACGAAAAATCGGGTAGAGTCCCGGTTCACAGCCGGGGTTTTCCGTCGCGCGAGGCGGGCCTGACGAGGATAGCGTGCCCGATATCTTCTCATTTTTTCGCCGGCGCCGCCGCCCGGCACCACGCCAGCCGGCGTCGATGGCCGGGGAGGTCATCGACCTTGCCAGCATGGGCGGCGCCATCAACGGCACGTATGTCGATATCGCCAGCGTCGCGGTAAACACCGAGAAAGCGCGTAGCGCACGCCCGCAGCAGCCGCAGCGTCGGCCGCCGCCACACGATAATGGCCCGCAGCGCCAACCGCCGCCGCCTGACGATGGCCCCCGCCGCGCCAACCGCCGCCGCCCGAAAATGGGCCGCAACGTCAACCGCTTGCGGAAAGCCGGCCGCAGCCGGTAAGGCCGCGCCGCCGCTCCGATGGCAATGGCGCAGCGCCAGCTGACCGCAAAGGCGTGCTCTCAGTCCACGGCGTGGAGAAAAGTTTTGTCGGGCGCAAGGTCGTCAAAGGCGTCAGTCTGTATGTGCGCAAGGGCGAAGCCGTGGGTCTGCTGGGCCCCAATGGCGCCGGCAAAACCACGGTGTTTTACATGGTGACCGGCCTCATCAAGGCTGACAAAGGCCGCGTCGAGCTTGATGGTCATAACGTCACGGCTTTGCCGATGTATCAGCGGGCGCGTCTTGGCATCGGCTATCTGCCGCAGGAAGCCTCGATTTTCCGCGGCCTGACCGTCGAGCAAAATATCCGCGCGGTGCTCGAAGTGATCGAGCCCGATGCGAAGCGGCGCGAACGCGACCTCAACGGCCTGCTCGAGGAATTCAATATCACGCGCCTGCGCAAGACGCCGGCGATCGCGCTCTCGGGCGGTGAGCGTCGCCGTGTCGAGATAGCGCGAGCCCTCGCCACGCGGCCGAATTACATGCTGCTCGACGAGCCGTTTGCCGGCATCGATCCGATCGCCGTCGGCGATATCCAGGCGCTGGTGCGCCATTTGACCAACCGCGGCATCGGCGTGCTGATTACCGATCATAATGTGCGTGAGACGCTCGGTCTGACCGACCGCGCCTACATCATCTATTCCGGCGAAGTGTTGATGGAGGGCGACGCCAGCGATATCGTCAACAACCCCGACGTGCGCCGCCTCTACTTGGGCGAGCAGTTCCAGCTGTGATTTTAAGCTTGCACGAAATCGGTTGACGACACCGGCTGGGAATTGCTGTAGAGAGCTACCTACAAGCAAGAATTGGACCAATTCGGTCCTACCGGGGTTCAATGGCGCTTTCGCAGCGACTTCAGATCCGCCAGAGCCAAGCGCTGGTGATGACGCCGCAATTGATGCAGGCGATCAAGCTGCTGCAGCTCTCGAATCTCGATCTCGTCGCCTATGTGGACGCGGAACTTGAGCGTAATCCGTTGCTCGACCAGAGCGTTGAGGATGGCCCGGCGGCGATTGAGGCCAATGGAGCGTCGTCGCCGGACGGACCGCCCGCCGGCGACGAGCCGTGGAACAGGAATGGCGCTGAGCCGAACGGTGGCATTATCGAGGAGCGGCTCGACTTTCCTGTCGAAGACGTTTTCCCGGACGATGCCGAGCCACCCCGCCCGCGCACGGCCGATACTCCCGCCGGATATTCGGAATGGGCCGCCGTCGGCGCCGGCGGTCACGATGACGGCGAATACAATCTGGAAGCGTTTGTTCCCGCCGAGACCACACTGGCCGATTGGCTGCGCGAACAGCTCACGCTGGCAATCAATGACCCGCGACGGCGGATCATCGGCCAATATCTGATCGATCTGGTCGACGAGGCCGGCTACCTCGGCGGCGATTTGCCTTCGGTGGCGGAAAAGCTCGGCACCAGCGTTAGGGAAGTGGAGGCGGTGCTTGCGATTTTGCAAGGCTTTGATCCGCCGGGAATCTGCGCCCGCGATCTCGCCGAATGCCTGACGTTACAGCTCAAGGAGCGCAACCGTTTCGATCCGGCGATGCAGGCCTTGATCGGGCGCCTCGATCTTTTGGCCAAGCGCGACTTCAACGCCCTCAAAAAGGTGTGCGGCATCGGCGACGAAGACCTCGCCGACATGATCGCGGAAATCCGGCGGCTCAATCCCAAGCCCGGTCTCGCCTTCGGATCAGCGCTGGTACAGCCGATTGTGCCGGATGTTTTCGTGCGGCCGGGTCCCGACGGTGGCTGGATCGTCGAACTAAACTCCGACACCCTGCCGAAGGTCTTGGTCAATCAGAGCTACTACGCCGAGGTTTCGGCCACGACGCGGCGCGATACCGACAAGTCATATCTCGCCGAATGCCTGCAAAGCGCCACCTGGCTGGTGCGCGCGCTCGATCAGAGGGCGCGGACCATACTTAAGGTGTCTAACGAAATCGTACGCCAGCAAGACGGTTTCTTCGCGCACGGCGTCGAGCATCTGCGCCCGCTCAATCTGAAGACCGTCGCCGAAGCCATCAGCATGCACGAATTGACCGTGTCGCGGGTTACCGCCAACAAATACATCGCCACCAGCCGCGGCATTTTTGAACTGAAGTATTTCTTCACCTCGGCGATCGCGGCGTCGCACGGCGGCGCGGCGCATTCCGCCGAAGCGGTGCGTCACCGCATCAAGCAATTGATTGATGCCGAGACCGCGGCAGACGTGCTTTCCGACGACACCATCGTCGACAAGCTGCGTGAAGCGGGCATCGACATCGCGCGGCGAACGGTTGCGAAGTATCGCGAAGCGATGCGCATTCCTTCTTCGGTGCAACGGCGTCGGGAGAAGCAGGCGGCAGCACTCGCCTGAACATTATGCTCCCCGATGCGTTAGCGGAGTAAGTCATTGATTTACCGCCGGGCGATGCTCAGGTCGGATTCATGCGCCACCAACGACGGAGGGTGTCATGTCATTTCGCATCTCGGGGAAAAACCTGGACCTTGGCGAGGCCTTGCGCGAGCGCATTGGCGGGCGCATCGGCGAGGCGATGAGCAAATATTTCGACGGCGGTTATTCCGGGCACGTGACGGTGGCGAGAGAAGGATTCGGATTTCACACCGAATGCGCCTTCCATCTTGACTCCAAGGTCATCCTGCGCGCCGAAGGCAGCGCGGCGGACGCCTATACCAGCGCCGATCAGGCCGTGCTGCGGGTGGAGAGGCGGCTGCGACGTTATCACCGCCGCCTCAAGGAGCACCACGCCAAACCTCAGAGGCCGGCCGGAACTTGATTGAAAACCGCAAGTTAGTGCGGTGGTCGGCGAGTTCGAACTTTGCTGACCGAGACGTTTCTAACCATTCCGAGCGGTGCCCATTGACGCAATTCTCCCCGCTCCCTATGTTCCGCCGCGTTTTGCGGGTGATCTCAAATAACCGGCACGGGCTTCCGGACAGGATCATGCGCCAATTCACAATGCGCTTGGCTTAAGGCCTCGCTCCCCAGGTCCTGCTCATGGCGCTCACCGATCTCGTTGCTCCGAACGCGATTATTCCCGCACTCAAAGTCAACAACAAGAAGCAGGTGCTTCTTGAGCTTGCCGCGCGCGCGGCCGGTGCTCACCGGACAGAACGAGCGGGCGATTTTTGATATTCTCATGCAGCGCGAGAAGCTCGGCTCCACCGCGGTTGGCAACGGCATCGCTATTCCCCACGGCAAGATGCCGAATCTGACGCGGCTGTTCGGGTTGTTTGCGCGGCTTGACCGCCCGATCGATTTCGAAGCGCTTGACGGCCAGCCGGTCGATCTCATTTTTCTGTTGCTCGCGCCCGAAGGTGCGGGAGCCGATCATTTGAAAGCGCTGGCGCGGGTGGCGCGGCTGCTTCGCGATTCCTCCATCGCCCACAAACTACGAGCCTCGCGGGACGGCGAAGCGCTTTACGCGGTTCTGGCGATGCCGTCGGCGACCGCAGCGTAGCGGGTGCAAAAAAGCGCCCGCAAAAAAGGGCCGCAGTCGCGGCCCTTTTGATTGCCAATCCCTGATGACTGACCCCTGGTCAGTGCACGCTCACCATCTCGAGCTGCTGGCTCACCGCGTTGGCGACGGCCGCCTCTCGGCTGTCGGTGAGCATAATCGGCGTGCCGTCGGCGGCGTGCAGCGCGAACAGCTTCATCCCCGGCTCGATACCCATCTCGGCCACTTGCGGAAACAGTGCGCGGACTTCCTCGGAACGGATCGTCTTTACGTAAGCGATTTCGCCGTCGCCCATATGGGCGAGCGCTTCGGGAGTAATCGCAATGTCTTTCACTTCGCTGCGACTCGATTCCATGGCCTTCTTCCTTTTTATTATAACACGCCTGAACAGTGTTGGGTTTCCTATTCCGATTCGTTGATGGAAATTGACTTAACAACACGTTCCGGTTGCGGGCGTACCAGATCGATCGACAGCAAGCCGTTTTTAAGGTCGGCATCGAGGACTTCCATCCCCTCGGCCAAAACGAAGCTGCGCTGAAACTGGCGCGCCGCGATGCCGCGGTGCAAATATTGCCGGCTTTTGTCGTCCTGCTGCCGGCCGCGGATGACGAGCTGGTTCTCTTCCAGCGTCACATCAAGCTGATCGCGGGTGAAGCCCGCCACCGCAAGCGTGATGCGCAGCCGCTCCGGCCCGCCACCATCGCGCGCGATGCGCTCGATATTGTAGGGCGGATAACCGTCGGCCGCCTTGGCGACCCGATCAAGCACCCGCTCAATCTCATCGAAGCCGAGGAGAAACGGACTCGAAAGTGACGACACCCTGGACATGATCTCAAAGCCCTTTACCAAGCGACTTTGCGGGGCCCTTACGGCATCCCCGAAACATCCCCAATATGGCGTCACCGGATCAGCGCCGCAAGGCGGCGAAAAACCGCCCTAAACCTGCTTCAGCGGACCCGGCAGCGCACGCTCGGCTTCGGCCGCCAGCTGCGCTTCATGCCGTCTGATGAAAATGGCGCCGGCGATCAGCGCAATCACAGCGGCAACCCCGATTACGATCACCATCGGACCGGCGAACTTGTGGATCTGATGCCCGAATATGTAAGCGGCGAAGCCGAAGAACGACGCCCACGCCAGCGCGCCGACGACATTGGCGAGCATGAACTGCCGCCACGGCATGCGGTTGGCTCCGGCGAGGATGCCGGCGAGGCTGCGCAGCAGCGGAACGAAGCGGGCGATGAAAATGATCTTGCTGCCATAGCGCAGGAACAGATATTCGCCGAGCTTGATCCGGCTTTCGGTAATTCCGACATACGAACCATACCGCAGCAGCAGCCAGTAGCCGTATTCGCGGCCGATGACGTAGCCGATCATTTGCCCGACGATCGCCGCGCCGGTCGCGGTGAAAACGACCGCGAAGATATTGAGTTCGTGTTTGGTCCCGGCAAAAATCCCGGCCAGAATCAGCGCCGATTCGCCGGGGAAGGGGAAACCCAGGCTTTCCAATCCAATAACGGCGGCGACCACGACGAGGCCGTAGTCATGAACCAGATGGCCGATGGAGGGAAGAAGCTCAAGCAAATCACAGGACTCAAATGACCAAGACAATGCCAACCACAATGGCTACGCCACGATGGCAACGTGTTAGGAGGCGCTCCGATCCATATAGGGGGTTCTCCTTGTAAGGCTACCCTGCGTTACCTTCGGCGACGCCGCCATGGCTCACACGCTACTTTGCGACTATCAATTTGGCCTTAAAAGAGTGCAGCGCGCAGCGAAAGGTGCGCTGGAGGCATGCAAAAAAACTTCTTCACGCAAAATAACGTATTGATGCAAAGTAGCCAGGCATCGCACAGCATTTGCCAGCGCCCGGCCGGCCTGATTTCCGCTTCGTCTTTCGCTTTGTTTATCCCCGTGTTCCTGGCGCTGGCCCTTGGCGGCTGTTCGCATGACCAGAGCCCAAACCTCATGGCGGCTAGCGGCGGTGACGATGACGAAGTCAATGTTCGCCCCGCCAACTACAAGCCCGATATTCTGGGCGCCATGCACGCCTATCTGAACGACCCGACCGGCATTCGCGACGCCGGCATTTCCGAGCCGGCGCTGAAGGCTTTCGGTGCTTCAAAACGCTATGTGGTCTGTGTGCGCTACAACGCGAAGAAGTCGCGCAACGAGTACATTGGCGTCAAGGAGGCCGCCGCCGTGTTCGTCGGCGGGCGGTTCGACCGCTTCGTCGAGACCGCACAAGGCACGGCGAACGACCAATGCGCAGGCATGGCGTATGCGGCGTTTCCGGAGCTTGAAAAGCTGCCGCGCTGACATGCGGCGTTGCCGCAATCTCGGCGCGAAGCGAGCGGAAGCATGGCGAATTGCACCTGTGCTCACGCGTGCGACTGGACGGTTTTCACATGGCAAGAGGGCTGCAATGAATTTCACACGGATCGCGGCAGCCGCCGCTGTACTGATGGCGCTCTCGGCATCGTACGCGCAGGCGTTGCCGGCGCTTGCCGTCAATGACGTCAAGGTACGGCAGGGACCGGGAACGAATTACCGGATCGTCGGCATGATTCCGGGGGGCTCGACCGTCGAGGTCTCCGGCTGCCGCGGCCATTGGTGCGCGATCGAGTGGCAGGGCCACAGCGGCTACGCGACGGTTGCGAGCTTCGTTCGCAGCGACGGCCCGCCACCCGCTGCCGAAGGGCCGCCGCCGATGTCCCCGCCCGGCGCCTACCCGCCAGGCTACGTGCCGCCTCCTGTCGCCGATTTCCGGGGGTTCGAGTTCGGCCCCTATAGCGCCCATTATTATGGGCCCTACAGCAGCGGCTACAGCCACTACTGGCCGAGCCGCTGGTGGTGGCCCGAGTAATCGCCTTGGAAGAAAGGCCGCTCAACCTGCCGCTGCGAAGCGATTGGCTTGCGCGCGCGTCGGAAATCTTCCGAGTTCGCGGTAATCGGCATCGTGTTCCGCGGTTTCGGGTGACCGCAGAACAACAAATTCGCTGCCATTCCGATGAACAACCGTCGTTAGATCATCGCTCCTGTATGGAGTCATGTGACGAGCACCGCAACTCGGGCAATCGTCATCGCACATGCAAGACCATTCATCGGGCCATTTATGGCCACAGCGGGCGCATTCGTAGTAGTTGCGGTACCAAGCCATTTTAAGCTCTCAAAGAGATTGCTGAGGCTGCTGGTTGCCGGACCGAAGTCGGTAGTAACCCCGCGAAACGAAGTCCAAATACCCACGATCTCTCAAAAACTGTAGCTGCTGACGTATCTTCGGCCGAACATTTTGATTGCCCGGAAAAAGGCGGCCTAATTCACTTTCAAACGCGTAGACATCGTCGAGCCGGAATTCAGTTGTACCGATGCTTTCCACGCACTTCATGACTTCTATAAGCCACCCTCTCGAGTCTTGTCCCTGGTCTCGTAGGAAGAGAGTGCCCCTCCACTTTGCTAATACCGAATCTTTCGGTTCCGGCCGACCCGCCCGAACAATGAAGATTTTCCCGGATTGCGGGATGTGATTTAGCAAGATGTTCGAACCAATCCAGCCCGCGCGTCGAGCAGCCGCCGACAACGGCCTGCGCTCTTCGATTATGCTTCGCACGAAGAAATGCTTGGGAATGATGCAGAGATTGGTGACGCTTAGCTGTTTTCGATCGTAATTCAGCAGAAACAGATTAGGATTATTGCTTGCAGCCAGGCGTTCACATTTGGTCCGGAACGAACCATCGAGCACCTTATTGCCGAAAACTCCTTTTTGGCTCTTTAACTCATACTCTTCTTTGCACTCGGCACAGAAAAAGTCTGCGACCGGACTATTGTTTGGAAACGCATTTATTGTGGGGCTGCCGCAGTTCGGGCAATAAACTGAGGTCTTTACCCAATGCTCAGTCCATGCGCGGGCGCTCTGCGAGCCACTCGTGTAGGGAGACTGAGCCTCCTCGAAGCCCAATTTCATTTCCCACGCCCTCGTTCTTCGACGGATTTTTATACGCGGTCGAGCACTTCAAATCGATTCTCGGCGTGATCGACTGTTTACTGCATCGCGATTTTATGATGTCGGCACTCGAGGGTTCATTACCCTCGAAAACCGCAATCCAACCGCGGGCGTCGAAGTTCGCCGCGCACTTCAAAAAAATCTAGGACTTCTTCCCGTACGGGTTCGTACCCGGCTTCGCCTGGCTATGCATGCCGGCGAACGGGGACGGGGCGGGGGGTGCATTTTTCTTGTTTTTGTCCTGCTTCGGTTTTTTCTTTTCCTTATTGCTTCGCATCTGACCTTTCGCCATGGCGACCTCCAAGTCGTTGACGGGCGATTCGCCCGGGGAAGGCTGTACCTTAGCCCAGTTGTAGGGCGCGACGCTAACGGCGAGCTCGTCCCCGCCGGCGCGGGTTGCGCCGTTGGCACATCCGCGACACCCCGCCGCGCGGCGTTTCGGTCGTGACGTGAACGGGTTTTAACGAAACAACCACCGCACGCCGCGCGTTCTTTTGGCGGGGGCGATCAATCCAGAAAAATGGAGATCGCCAAATGAAACCACGAACCTCAATCGCGTTAGCCGCGGCGGCATTATTGTCCGGCGTATCGGCGGCATCGGCTGCCGGCATGCAGCAGTCGAACGGCGGGGCGAATATGGCGCCAACGGCGAGCGATACGCTCAGCCTGTCCAGCACCCAGCAGAAAACCGCGTGGAAGGACCTTTACACCGGTTCCTTGAATCAGAAGGCGCCTTCTGGATTTAGCGCCGTCACCGGCGCTGTGGTGCCGAACACCGTAACCACGGCGCCGATCACCAGCAAGGCCGCGAGCGACGTTCCGGCGCTCAAGCCTTATAACTTCGCCATGCTGCAGCACAAGCTGGTGATCGTGAACCCGGCCGACAAGAAGATTGCGGAAGTGATCACGCGCTAAGCGGTCGAGTTACTGTTGCCGTTCGCCCGCCGCATCAGATGCGGCCGGCGTCATTCTGGCTCTGCTGCTCCTAAGTCGTGCAGCGATCAGCCACGGCAACAGCACCACAGCGAATCCGGCCGGAGCCAGTGCGATGACGATGATGGCGCGCAGCGGCCAGGGGCCCAGCGCGTCGACAAAGGGCGGCACTTCGTTGAGGTCCGCCGGATTGCCGAGGAAGCCGTAATTGGCGCCGAGCGCCACGTCGACCGGCACGACCGCCGCGACGTAAACCGCGCTGGCGACGACGGCGCGGCCGAGGTCGCGCCAGGTCGGGCGAAAGCCAAGCACGACAATGTCGTAAACGGCGCTGGCGAAGATAATGGTGTGCGCGATCCAGAACGCCCAGAAGATCGGCGAGGCCGGTCCTACCCTGAGCGCCGGCTGAACAAAAGCCTGCAGCGTCAGCGCCGCGGTCCAGAAATACAATGTGGCTTGCGCCCAGCGCCACCGCGTCAGCAGCACCAGCGGCGCCAACAGCCCGTTGACGTCGCAAATCTGCAGCGGCAGCCCGGTACGCGGATCGAGGCCGTGCCAGTTCCACCAAATATTGTACGCCATCCAGTAGCAGATGGCGAAGGCGACAAGCGCGCGGCGCAGGTTGCGCTCGGCACGCTCCGACAGCGTGCGGCCGATCAGACTCGGCGCAGCAATCAGCAGCGCGCAGATGGCGAAGGCGACCGCGTGCAGCCCGCCATAGGGGGCGAATGTATCCCAGGGACCCGGCGCGAGAATGTTGAGCGGCGGATTCATCGCGACCCCACCCGATGTGAAGTCGCAATATCTAAAACCGAACTAAAAAAGCTATGTGACCTAATGCCGGCCGCGCGGCTTCCAGCCGCCGCGCATGCCCGGTCGCCCGAGCGTTGAGCGCGGGCCAAATTTTTGCGGCCCTGTCGCGCCTCCGGCGCTCCCCGCCGCTTGCACTTTGCCCGGGACGGATTCGACACCGGGACCCATCTCGTCGAGCGACGGTTTGCGCGGACCGCTGCGTTTCCCGCCCGGGCGGTGCGGCGCGACTTCATGGTGGAGCGCAATGCCCATTTCGTCGAGCGCAGGCTTGTGGACTTTGCTCTTTTCACCTCTCCGCGCCGCGCGGGGAGAAGGAGCAGCCAAAATCTTCGCCGTCGGGTCGTCCGTCACTGCCAGCTCGGTCGCGCGCAGCCGTTTGATTTCGTCACGCAGTCGTGCGGCTTCCTCAAAGTCGAGATCCGCGGCGGCGGCGCGCATGCGCGCTTCCAGGTCGCCGATCACCGCTTCGAAATTGTGGCCGATGGTGGCGGCTTCCTCGAATTCGCCGCCGCTGACGCCGCCGGCCGAAACCAGCACGTGGTCGCGCTCGTACACGCTTTGCAAAATGTCGGAGATGCCTTTGCGCACGCTTTCCGGCGTGATGCCGTTCTCGGTGTTGTAGGCTTCCTGCTTCTCGCGCCGCCGGTTGGTCTCGGCGATGGCGCGCTCCATCGAGCCGGTCACCGCGTCGGCGTAAAGGATGACGCGGCCATCGATGTTGCGCGCGGCGCGGCCGATGGTTTGAACAAGACTGGTTTCGCTGCGCAGAAAACCTTCCTTGTCGGCGTCGAGAATGGCGACCAGCGCGCATTCGGGAATGTCGAGGCCTTCGCGCAACAAATTGATGCCGACCAGCGCGTCGAAGGCGCCGAGCCGCAGATCGCGGATGATCTCGATGCGCTCGATGGTGTCGATGTCGGAGTGCATGTAGCGCACGCGGATGCCCTGCTCGTGCAGGTATTCGGTCAAATCCTCGGCCATGCGTTTGGTCAGCACGGTGATCAGCGCGCGGTAACCGCTTTGCGCCACCGCGCGGACTTCGCCGACCAGGTCGTCGACCTGCGTGCGCGCCGGGCGGATGTCGACCGGCGGATCGATCAGGCCGGTCGGGCGGATCACCTGTTCGGTGAAGACGCCGCCGGATTCGTTGAGTTCCCACGGCCCCGGCGTGGCGGAGACGCAGGTGGTCTGCGGCCGCATCGCATCCCATTCCTCGAAGCGCAGCGGCCGGTTGTCCATGCACGAGGGCAGGCGGAAGCCGTATTCTGCGAGCGTCGCCTTGCGGCGAAAGTCGCCGCGATACATGCCGCCGAGCTGCGGGACGGTGACATGGCTTTCGTCGACGAACACCAGCGCGTTGTCGGGCACGTACTCAAACAAAGTCGGCGGCGGTTCGCCGGGCTTGCGGCCGGTGAGATAGCGCGAGTAATTCTCGATGCCGGCGCAGGCGCCGGTCGCCTCCATCATTTCCAGATCGTAGAGTGTGCGCTGCTCAAGCCGCTGCGCTTCGAGCAGCCGGCCGGCGGCGTTGAGCTGATCGAGCCGCTGCTTGAGCTCGAACTTGATGCCGGCGATCGCCTGCAGCAACGTCGGGCGCGGCGTCACATAGTGCGAATTGGCGTAGACTTTGACGAATTCCAGCTCGTCGGTTTTTTGTCCGGTGAGCGGGTCGAATTCGTGGATCGATTCCACTTCGTCGCCGAACAGCGATACCCGCCAGGCGCGGTCTTCATAGTGGGCGGGAAAAATCTCGATGACGTCGCCGTGGACGCGGAACGAGCCGCGATAAAAATCGCCGCCCGAGCGCTTGTATTGCAGCGCCACCAGGTCGGCGAGCAGCGCACGCTGATCGATACGCTCGCCCTTCTTGAGCGAGAACGTCATTGCCGAATAGGTCTCTACCGAACCAATACCGTAGATACAGGACACCGAAGCGATGATGACGACGTCGTCGCGCTCGAGCAGCGCCCGCGTCGCCGAATGGCGCATGCGGTCGATCTGCTCGTTGATTGAAGAATCCTTCTCGATATAGGTGTCGGTACGCGGGATATAGGCTTCCGGCTGGTAGTAGTCGTAGTAGGAGACGAAATACTCCACGGCATTGTCGGGAAAGAAGTTCTTGAACTCGCCATAGAGCTGCGCCGCCAGCGTCTTGTTGGGCGCGAGAATGAGCGCGGGGCGTTGGGTCGCCTCGATCACCTTCGCCATGGTGAAGGTTTTGCCGGAGCCGGTGACGCCAAGCAGCACCTGGCTGCGGTCGTTGCGGCGCACGCCTTCGACCAGATCGGCGATAGCCTGGGGCTGATCGCCCTTCGGGTCGAAGTCGGATTTGATCACGAGCGGGCGTCCGCCTTCGGATTTTTCCGGCCGCGGCGGCCGGTGCGGCACCCAGATTTTGTTGACGCCGTCCTGCTCGCGAAACTCCGCGCGGCCTTCGCGCAGCAGCTGGTCGAGCGATTGCTGGCTGGCGAGGCCGGCGACCGTTCCGACTTCGCGCGAAGCCGAGCGCGCCAGGCGCAAATGGGCCGGGCCCATATCCGGCGTAATCACGTTGCGCGCGTTCTCGGGCTCATCTTCCGGATCGTCGATGCCGAGAGAGCGCGCGAGATCGGGGTCAAGTTCGCCGGGCGGCACCGGCGTCTTGCCGATATAGCCCTGCTGCGGCGCTTCGCCGAAGCCGCGCGCCACCGAAGCGCGCGCCCGATGCGCATTGGCGAAGTCGGCGCGGCGGTCGAAGGAATTATCCGATGGCGGCTGTAGCCCTGAAGCTCGCTGCTTCCCCTCCCCCTTGCGGGGAGGGGATCGGGGTGGGGGTCGGGAGGTTTTGCGTTCGCGTTGATGGGCTATTTGCTCCCGTCGGCGGATGGCGCGTTACCTCCCGACCCTCCGCCGCAGGGGGGAGGAAGGCACACTCTTCGCCACTTCGATGCCGGTCTGCGACCCGACGCCGGCGCGGCCCTGACCGATGGCGGGATTGAGCAAATCCGCCAACGCCCGATCGATCGGCGCCGAATCCGGCCGCGATGCCTTGGCGCGCGTCGGCTTGGCCGGGTCTTTTTTCGAGTGCTTGGCTGGATCGCGGCCTTTCGCCATGACCCCAATATGGGCCGAGTCTGCTAGCGGGAAAAGTGGCCGCGCGTCGTCATTGCGAAGAGCGAAGCGACGAAGCAATTCAGAACCGCGAGGCTGTCGGCACTTGTCCGCGACGTCTTGTCTCGACAGCAAATAGTTAAAGCTGCCCTTGAAGAAGTGGAAGAAAACGAGCCTCTAGCGGCTGTAAGGGCCCTACGAATATCAAATGGTTTGGACGCGGCAGTTTCAGCCTTGCAGAATTTGCTGGGAGTTAAACGCGAAGATTTTCGCGCGCAAAAAACCGTCAGCGATGCCTTTGCGATCCTGCGTACTGCGGCAGAAAAGGCCGGTATTTTTGTCTTGCTGATGGGGAATCTGGGAACCCACCACACTGACATGGATGTGCGGGTTTTTCGCGGGTTCGCCTCGCAGATATTGTGACGACCTTTGTCGTAATGAACGAAAAAGATTTGCGCGCCGCTTGGTCTTTCACATTGCTG
Source organism: uncultured Alphaproteobacteria bacterium (assembly GCA_963727325.1). Lineage (GTDB taxonomy): Bacteria > Pseudomonadota > Alphaproteobacteria > Rhizobiales > Xanthobacteraceae > BOG-931. The sequence goes on along the minus strand of CAVSFV010000005.1, from coordinate 327,718 downwards.
CACGAATTAGTTCACATTCTACTCGGTCAAACTGGAATAAGCGGCTACAACGGCAGCGCGGAGATCGAACGATTTTGTGATGCAGTTGCCGCAAGGTTCCTTCTGTCGCCTTCAGAGTTGCGTGAAATCGACCTTCACGATAACCCGACCGTTCGTATTCTAGGGCAGCGAATTGCGACATTTGCCAATTCGCGGAATCTAAGCCGAAAAATGGTCGCGTATAATTTGCTGCGTTCCGAGTTGATATCGTCCGACGTGTACCAGTCTCTCAGCAGAGACTTTGATGCTGAAAGACTGCATCGAAAAGAGGAAGAAGAGAAAGAGGGTGGTCCAAATTATTACACGGTGAGACGACACCGACTTGGTCCCCGTCTAATAAATTTCGTGGAGCGGATGATTTCTGCGGGCGCCCTCTCCACGCCCAAGCGGGAATGGTCCTCGGCGTGAAATCCACCACCGTCTTCCCGCTGATTGCCCACGCCAGAGCTGCATAGGAGGTAGCGATCCTCTACCTCCTAGACGCCGATACGTTAATTCGAGCCGATCGGACGTACTATCCGCTGAAGCGATTCCCTGTCTTTTGGGACTGGTTATTTTATCACTCTAATATTGGAAACGTCCAGGCGCAATGACGACCTGGAGGCTTCGCTAGAACCCCTTTACAACCTCCCGCACGTGCTCGACCTCCGGGGGCGAGGCGAAGCAATGGCCGACCAGCTTGCGCCATTCCTGGAAGTCGGCGGAACCGCGGAAATCGACGGTGTGGTTTTCAACCGTTTCCCAGGCGACGAACAGGCGATAGCGACTTGGATGTTCGATCGAGCGCCGCAGTTCCATGCCGCGGCAGCCCTTGGCGCGCTTGAAAACCGGCGCGGCGCTTTTCACGCCGGCCTCGAATTCGCTTTCCATGCCGGGCTTGACTTCGATCTGCGCGATTTCAGTGATCATGTCGGTCCTCTGGCTGTGCTCCCGCGCCGAGGGTTTACGCAGCCTGCACCGCGCGGTCCAGTCCCGAAGATTGTGCGGATTGCGCCGTCATCCGCCGCAGCACCATGACAAACAATAGCGCCGCGGCAACGATGACGCCCGGCTTCAGCGCGTTGTCGAATGCCGAGACTTTGAACAAGGCCGGCGCGAGATAGGCCGCCACCAGTGCCGCGAGCTCACCGCGCCGGAAGCCATCGCGCAACGCTTCACCGAGCAGCCACGCCATCGGCACGGCGAGGATGATCAGGTCGTATTCCAGCATGAAAGGGGAGCAGAAGGGCGTGCAGGCCGCGATCGCCGCGATTTCCGCGCGGCCTGACCGGGTGCCCGGCGGCCGCCGCAACAGCGCGCGCAGCAGCATGAACGCGGCTGCGACAGTCACGATCGCCTGCGCGCCATAAGCCAACGCCAGCGAGCCGCCGTGCAGGCGTATCGCGCCAAAGACCGTGATCCAATAGACGAGGTACAGCGGATTCGGCGGCTCCATCCAGTCGCGCCGCGCGTCCGCCATGCCGGCCATGAACGCGGGCCAGACGTCGCTGCCGAAAGCCAGCGTTGTCACGGCAGCCAGCGCCAGAACGGTGGCGGCGGCAAAGACAAAGCAGCGCCATCGCCGCGCGACGATCAGCGCCAGCGGCACGATGATGCCAAGCTGCGGCTTGTAGGCGAGGCAACCCAGGCACATCCCCGCCAAGGCCGGCCGCCGGTCGAGCCACACCGCTGCTCCCCCCACGAGCCCCGCGCTCAGAAATCCGTTCTGGCCAAAGCCCGCATTGATCATCACCGCGGGATAACCGAGGAACAGCACCCAGACCGGCACGCCGTCGCGCCGACCCTTCGGCAGCAGCGCGCGCAACGCGGCAACATAACAGGTGAACGTCGACACCAACCAGACGCACAGCGCCGGAAAATAGCCGAGCAGCGCGAAACCTGCGCACAGCAACAAAAAGAACGGCGGATAGAAAAATGCCAGATAGCCCCAGCCCGGATCGTGATGCAGGTCGAGCTGCAAGGCAAAGTGCGGCAGCCTGGTATAAGCCTCCGCCGCGTGCCCTTGCAGCACCAGTTGTCCGGCGGTCCAGAAGCTGACGAAGTCGCCGGATAATTTGCTCACCCCCGGTGCCGATGTCTGCCACTGCACCCATAGAATGCAGAAGCTCAGGAAACCCGCGAGCGCCACTCCCTGCGCGGCGCGGAGCAAATAAAATGCAAGCCGCGATGCTTTTGCGGACCCTGCCACCTTGAATGGCGACAAGGTGTCGACGGGCAGGGATGGATCGATCGTCGACATGAGTGCCGGAAATGATTGCTTCGCCGCGCATCGTCGGCGGCCGGCTTTAACATTGCCTTAAGGTATTGACGGACTCGGCGCGGAAACTGTTTGTGATGTTGCGCGAACCGGGGAGGAGCGGGCGCTCAAATGCATCAACGCATAGAGCGCAAAAGCCGGCGGAATCAATGCGGCGCCGGGAATGTGAAATTGTCCCAACACCATTTGGATGAGCGGCAGCCAATACATCAGCTTGGCGAGGGTCTGGCCGCGGGAATCCAGGTGGCCGCTCGCCAGCAGTATGACAGCGAGGCAGGTCATCGGCAGCGTATCGTAGGACGCCAGATAAGGCACGACGCAAACCGAACAGGCGAAAAACAGAGCGGTCAGCAGGTGCGGATCGGCGTCGCGGCGGAATCTGAAGGCGAAAAACACGGCGGCCAGCGCAAACGCCGAGAAGCAGGCCTGAATGATCATGGCCAGCCGATAGCTTGCGCCGGCTCCGTAGGCGTTCATGAAAATCGTTGCGTGGAATGAAGTCGCGATCCGCTCCGGATCGGCCAGCACCAGGTTCTGAACCGGAAGACCCTTGAGGAGGAAATCGCTCCAGGTCTCAGGACCGAACACGGCCGTGGTCGCGCCGGCGATGATCAGTGCGGTGACGGCCGCGGTCGCGAAAACGCGCCAGCGGCCGGATGCCGCCAGCATCACCGGCAACAGCAGACCCAATTGCGGCTTAAGCGTCAGCACGCCGATCAAGACGCCCGCGAGCAAGGGCCGGCGGTCAAGGCAGGCAAAAATCGTCAACAACATCGCCGCGGTGAGGAACGAGCTCTGTCCCGAGATCAGACAAAAGACGGCCGCCGGCGAGAGCAGAATTGGGATGAACAGACGTCGCTCATCGAGTTGACGCCCGACAACCCAAACAAAGATCGCAAGGCTCAGGATCGTCCAGCACAACAGAGCCGGTAGATACGCCATGCGGCCGAACGGCGCGGCGATGAGCATGATGCTCGGCGGATACGACCAGTTCTGGCCCGGATAATTCGCCCCCAGCAAGCCGTCGAGTGCGTGCTGATAAACGCGCGGATCATAGAACTGACCCGGATCGGTGATCCACGCGGCGCGTCCGTACATCCAGAAGTTCAGGAAGTCGCGCCCCACTACGAGCGTGGTGGCGTCACGCGGAAATGCGCCGGCCCACGAGATCGTCCCGACAAAATACGCCGCCGTCAGCACCGCGAAAATCGCGCTGGCCCAGGTCAAAAGCCTGATCGCGCTGCGGTCCATTTCCCGCGCGGCCGCGGGGAGGCCGGCTATGTCAGCGCCGGCCAGGTTTGCATCGGCCATATCTCGGTCCGCCGTCGAAGTGACGTCAACCGCAAGATTAGGCCGCAGCGCGTTGCTATTTCCTTAGTCTTGAAACCGGCGCGCGGGAGTCCCAGTTGTGTCGGGCAGGGATGCGCCCGTGCGGCTTTCGGGCACCCTTCCGGGGCGCTAGACTGAGAAATAATTCACCAACACGCGCGAGCTCATCATGATTGATCTGCACTATTGGACTACGCCGAACGGCCACAAGGTTACAATTTTCCTCGAAGAGACCGGACTGCAGTACAAAATTATTCCGGTCAACATCGGCAAGGCCGAGCAATTCAAGCCGGAGTTTTTGGCCGTCGCGCCGAACAATCGCATTCCCGCCATCGTTGACCATGATCCGCCCGGCGGCGGCAAGCCGATCTCGATATTCGAGTCCGGCGCCATCCTGCTCTATCTCGCCGAAAAGACCGGCAAGTTCGGCGGCAAGGATTTACGCGCGCGCACCGAAACCAACCAATGGCTGTTCTGGCAGATGGGCGGACTGGGACCGATGGCCGGTCAGTACAACCATTTCGGCAATTATGCGCCGGAGAAACTGCCGTATGCGATCGACCGCTATCGCAACGAGGTCAACCGGCTGTTCGGCGTGATGAACAAAAGGCTCCTCGACCGCGACTATCTCGCCGGCGAATATTCGATCGCCGATATGGCAAGCTACCCGTGGGTCGTTCCGTGGGAGCGGCAAGGCCAGAACATCAACGACTTCCCGCACCTGAAACGCTGGCTGGAAGCGATCGCCGACCGCGATGCGGTTAAACGCGCCTATGCCAAGGCGAAAGAAGTCAATCCAAATCCAGGCGGCATTCGCACCGCCGAGGAACGCGCCATTCTGTTCGGGCAGACCGCGCAGTCGGTAGCGCAGTCGGTCGATCGGATGGCGACGCGGTAAAAATTACCCGCGGCAAGTGCTTCACACACGCGTCTCGGCGCGAGGGAATCGCATGCGCGTACGCATGAGATTGAGGTGGGATATCGTCGAAAAATAAAGGTCCGAGTGCTTCGTTGGCACGCCGAGCCGCCCGAGCTCGCGGTCGAGGCTCTCGAGCTCGGCGTCAAGGTCCGAAATCTCGAGAGCCGTTAGGCCCTTCTGGAATTTGGCTTCGACGTTCCTGAGACGCCGGTACAGCGCGCGCAGGCGATATTCGACCAGCCATTTGTGAAATTTGGGCGCGTAGTTGAACGTCGGCAATATGATCGCTATGGCGGTCACAAGCACGGCGAGTGCCCGTTTCACATAGTTGGCAATCCAGAACGGCAGATACTGGTTTAACAGCGACGGGCCGTTTCTATAGAATTCGCGGGCTTCCTCCGCGACGGGATATTCCGGATCGGTTAGCGTGGGGAATTCACCGGCGCGCTGAAATATTCCCGGCGCACCATGCACTGTCAGCATGGTCTGCGCGAGAAGGTCGATGATCGCGGGGTGTATTTCCTTGCGCACCAGCACGGCGTTGGTGGTGGCGATCAGGGGCACGTCGGCAGCGGGAATCTTGTTCTCGTAATCAATCACGCCCCGCGGCATGAACACGCGGACCAGAAACGGAAAAATGCGGGTCAGGGCTTCCGCATCGGTGAAGCTCATGGGCCGATAGCGGGGGTTCTTCAGCAACGTATGCAGAAACGGTGAATCCGCGGAAAAGTTGAGAAACAGCGCGTCGATCGAACCATTGTCCAACGCCTCAAGTGCCCGAAGCGGCGAAAAGTTGAACAGTGTCGAGTTTTCCGCGGTGACACCGCTGACGCCGAGGATCTTTTCCGAGACGATTTGCGATCCGCTTCCCACCGGACCCAAGCCAATGCGCTTGCCCTTAAGCTCCGTTAGATCGTTGAGCGTGTCGGCGGCGGAATAAAACAGCCAGTAAATTTGATAATCCACACGCCCCAGCGACAACAGGTCGGGTGCTTGCTCGGCAGTCGCGACGCCGCCCTGCATAAAAGCAATCTGAACTTCCGATTTCGGATCGTTCAAAAGCTTGAGATTCTCGACGGCACCGTCGGTTGTTCGGACGTCGACCTCCAGATGGGCCCGCTCCAGCATTTCCTGATAGCGGCGGGCGAGCGCTTCATAATGCCCGCCGACGAATGATCCGGCGATGGTGATCTTCGTGGGGGGCACGGGAAACAAAATCCCCAACGCGAACCAAATGATGCTGACGCCCACAAGAGCGGTAACTATCGCGACGAAGAGATGTTTTTGCGTGAACCCCAGCATGGCCTTTCGTTCAGTTCTGACCTGAAACTAACCGGCAGCCGCCGCCGAACTTATCTGCCCGGGCCTCTCTTGTTTATTAGGCTGACGCCCGGCGGAAAGCACTATACCCTCAAACCGGACGCAATAGTGGGACTGCGCTTCGGAACCAGCGGTGAAGGTGAGCCCTCCAGCCAGCAGCGCGGACGCAACCGCCTCCCGGCAAACGAGACAATTCGGAAACGAACCATGAGTCCATTAGCTTTGTCGTGTATCATATTCGCGCTGATACTCGGCGGCATCTTGCTTGGCATGGTTCTCGGCAGGGCATTGCCGCAGCATCATCTCAACAAAGAGTCGCAGGATGTGGTGCGATTGGGCGTTGGGCTCATCGCAACAATTGCCGCACTCGTTCTTGGATTGCTGATCGCCGCCGCGAAAGGCTCGTTCGACACCCAGAGCGGTCAGGTCACGCAGATCACAGCCGACATCATCCAGCTCGACAATCTGTTGGCGCAATACGGGCCGGAGGCGGTTCCGGTGCGCAATTTGATGCGCAGCGCCATTCCCGCTTTCGTCGATCGAATTTGGCATGAGAAGGAGACGGTCAGGACAGCGCCGTTTGCAGCCAACCCCAAGGGAGAAGCGCTCATTCTTGCAATTCAGGCGCTCTCGCCGCAAACCGATATCCAGCGGTCGCTCCAGGCACGAGCGGTCCAGGTGAGCAACGATTTGACGCAAGCTCGCCTGTCGCTGTTTGTGGAAACGGGCAATGCAATCCCGATACCGTTCCTCGTCGTGTTGATATTCTGGCTCGTTATTATTTTCGCGAGCTTCAGCCTGTTTGGTAATGTCAACGCGACAGTCTTTGCCATTCTGTCGGTTTTTGCACTGTCGGCTTCAGGCGCAATTTTTCTTATTCTGGAGCTCAGTGAACCTTTCTCCGGTTTGATGATGATCTCCAGCGTGCCGTTGCGCAACGCGCTGGCGCCGCTTGCGCAGTAGCTTACCGGCACACTCGACCGCGACGTTTCTGGGAGAAGGCCGTCGCTTAGCGTGCTACCCTCTGGATTGCACTCATCAGCGTTTCTTTTTTGCGCTTCTTGCAATAATTGCTGACCCGTTTGCTGTTGGCCTGGTATCTGGTGATATCCAGATCCTGGCGATTCAGCGACGCATTGTAAAAGCCGCTCATCCAGGCGCCGATCATGACTTGTTTGTCGTACGCATAGTCCATGAACTGCTTGCATGTGATGCTGGCCATATCGACCCTCACCGCAGCCTTGTTCGGGTCACCTTGGAACGCGGCGGTGCCGGTTGCGCGCGCGAGGCCGGTCATGACGAATTCTGCCGGATACGTGGCGCACCACGCTCTGACGCTCGCGACGTTCCGGGCCTGGGCGCCGACGTCGATCCATGTGTAGCCGGTCCTTTGATTGAAGTATCCGCTGACCCAGGATCCGAAGACGTCGGATTGATCCGGCGTCATGGCAAGATAGTCCGCACAAGTCACGCGCGACATGTTGATCGTAACCTGCGCATGGCCAATCGTCGGCAACAAGATACCAACCAAGCCAACAATCCATGCGATTCTTCGGACTGAAAGATAATTCATGTTTGCCCCCCAGTAAGCCGTCTCGCTTTTCGGCACGCCCGATCCGGTGTCGAAAGCCATCTCAGATCATTCTATGAGTTTATCCGAGCTATGCAAAGCGACTTGCGTTTCGCTGATCGCAGCCTGTTCAGTGAAAATGACGGACTTTCATAAAAACGAGATCATATATTTTGAGTACTTGTCAGCATTGCTGACCCGATCATTCGCGCAATCGTAATTGCCGAAGTCGTATTGCCTCGGTACTTACGTGATGTGCTACAGTATCGGAGCGTCACGAGGATGACTCGCATGGGGCGACAATCCTTAGCTCGCGAAACCATGTCCGACATGGTTTTCATTCCCGGCGGTACCTTCCGCATGGGATCGGATTTGCATTATCCGGAGGAGGCGCCGGCTCATCGCGCCACCGTTGACGGATTTTGGATCGACCGCGCGCCGGTGACCAACCGGCAGTTCAAGGAATTCGTCAAAGCGACCGGCCACGTGACCTTCGCGGAGATTCCGCCCGATCCGAAGGACTATCCGGGTGCGCTGCCGCACATGCTCCACGCCGGCTCGCTGGTCTTCACGCCGCCTGCGCGCGTCACCGATCTGCGCGACTGGAGTCAGTGGTGGACTTTTCTCATGGCGGCTGACTGGCGGCACCCTTACGGACGCAAGAGCAGCATCAATAATCTCGACCAGCACCCGGTCGTGCACGTCACGTTCTCCGATGCTCAGGCTTACGCCGCATGGGCCGGCAAAGAACTGCCGACCGAGGCGGAATGGGAATTCGCCGCCCGCGGCGGGCTTGATGGCTCGGAGTTTGCCTGGGGCGATGAGCTCACGCCCGGCGGCAAGCACATGGCGAACACCTGGCAGGGCGAATTCCCGAGCCAGAATCTGTGCGATGACGGATTTGCCCGCACCTCGCCGGTGACGGCGTTTCCGGCCAATGGCTACGGCGTGCACGACATGATCGGCAACGTCTGGGAGTGGACGACCGACTGGTATTCGCAAAAGCACGAGGCTGACCCAGCCAAGGCGTGCTGCATTCCCGAAAATCCGCGCGGTGGACGTGAGGAAGAAAGCCTCGACCCGCGTCAGCCGAGCATCAAAATTCCGCGCAAAGTGCTCAAGGGCGGCTCGCATCTTTGCGCCCCAAACTATTGCCGCCGCTATCGCCCGGCTGCGCGCCATGCGCAGCCAATCGATTCATCGACGAGTTCACATCGGATTCCGATGTGTCATTCGAGCCGGGAGAGAAGCATGAGCACTGAGGATGAAAGTGATCGCAAGCGCGATCTAAACCGCCGCAATGTCTTACTTGCCGGCACCACCGTCGCCGCTGCCTCGGTCATGGGATCGGCGGCGCCGGTGCGTATGGCGCAGGCGCAGACCACACCGTCGGGACAACGCCCGAACATCGTCGTCATCATGGGCGACGACATTGGCTACTGGAATATCGGCGCCTACCACCGCGGCATGATGGCCGGGCGGACGCCAAATCTCGACAAGATGGCCGCCGAAGGCATGATGTTTACCGACTATTACGCCGAAGCAAGTTGCACGGCGGGCCGTGCCGCGTTCATTACCGGTGAACTGCCGATCCGAACCGGTATGACAACCGTCGGTCAGGCCGGCGCACCTATTGGCATACCGGCAGAGGCGGTGACGATCGCGGCCGCACTCAAGGGCATGGGATACTCCACCGGCCAGTTCGGCAAGAACCACCTTGGCGACAAAAACGAGTTTCTGCCGACTGTCCACGGCTTCGATGAGTTCTTCGGCTACCTGTATCACCTCGACGCAATGGAGGACCCGGCGCACCCGAATTATCCGCAAGATCTGCTGAACACAGTCGGTCCGCGCAACATGATTCATTCATGGGCGACCGACGTGGACGACGCCACCGTCGATCCTCGTTGGGGTAAAGTCGGCAAACAGAAAATCGAGGACGCTGGAACGCTCTATCCCAAGCGGATGGAAACCGTCGACGACGAGATTCGCGATCTGGCGCTCAAATTCATCGACAAGGCCAAGGCCGACAACAAGCCGTTTTTCCTGTGGCTCAATCCGACACGCATGCACATCGTCACCCACCTGTCGCCGAAATACGAGGCGACGCGCAATTCAAAGAACGGCTGGACCATCCATGAAGCCGGCATGGCGCAGCTCGACGACGACGTCGGTATCGTCATGAAGCACCTCAAGGACATGGGCGTCGACGACAACACCATCGTTGTGTTCACCACCGACAACGGCACCGAAGTTTTCACCTGGCCGGATGGCGGACAGACACCGTTCGCCCAGTCCAAGGGGACGGTATTGGAGGGCGGTTTCCGTGTGCCGGCGATCGTCCGCTGGCCCGGCAAGGTGCCGGCCGGCAAGGTCGAGAACGGCATTATGTCCGGGCTCGACTGGTTTCCCACGTTGCTTGCGGCCGCCGGCAACCCGGCCGTCGCCGAGGAACTGAAAAAGGGAAAGCAGATTGGCGACCGCACCTACAAGGTGCATCTCGACGGCTACAATCAGTTGGACATGATCACCGGCAAGGGGCCGTCAAACCGACACGAGATCTGGTATTTCGGGGAAAGCACGCTCGGCGCCGTGCGTATCGACGACTACAAATATCGTTTCATCGAACAGCCAGCGGGTTGGCTCGGTGAAAAAGTCAAGGTTGACGTGCCGCACCTGATCAATCTGCGCCTCGATCCCTTCGAGCGCACTGGCTGGCCCGAAAGCGGGACGGCAGTCGGCTCGGAGGAGTATTTTCAGTGGTTCAAGTACGAATTCTGGCGCTTCGTATTTGTCCAGCAGGAAGTCGAGAAGCTGGCCAGGACTGCGATCGAGTTCCCGCCGATGCAGCGGGGCGCGAGCTTCAACCTCGATGCGGTGAAAGCGCAGATCGAAGCCGCGCGAAACGCCATGGCCAAGTGAGCCGGGGAAATAATTCGACAGTTTTCCATCGCGGGTGCCTGGGGCGTGCGATTTTCTTTGTGGGGAACCCGTTGGTTACCGCCGTTCGTCGTCGCCGACCGCGATCTTCCGTTAGCGGGCCATGCAATGGGCCGCGAAACCGATGAAGCAAGGCGCGAGGGTTTGCGGGCAACTGGAGTTGCGGTCGCGGTTCGCATAGCGATCGCGGCCGCGCTCTATTTCATCGCGTTGAATGAAGCCGGGGCGCAGCAAGCGTCATCGGCTTCCCAGCAAGACGCCGCTGCGGCGGTCGAAAATAATGGTCAGGATTTCACCCGGCCGGAAACGCTTTTTCAGTTGCGTTACATCTACCAAACCGCGCCGGGAAGCGGCAGCGTGCCCGGTACGACCCGCACGGTCACCACCGATACCGCGGTGCTGCGTTCGGATCTTAAGATCGATCTCGCCCCGCAATGGACGTTGGCCTTGCGCGGCGATCTGCCGTTCGCGCCAAGAACGCTATTACGGCCGACGATCCGGCCGGAGGCTACATTTACGGCCTCGGTGACGCGTTCGCCCAGGCGGCGCTCATCGACACGCTCACTCCGCGATGGGCAGCCGGCGCCGGCCTGCGCATCGTCGCGCCAACCGGCACAAACGACCTCACCGGCGGCACGTGGCAGGCGTTGCCGGTGATCGGGGCGCGTTACATGCTGCCGGAAATAACCGAGGGCAGCTTCTTTACCGGGCTGGTGCGTTATGACGTGAGCTTCGCGAAGGCGGTAGCTTCGGCAAGAAACGTCAGCAATCTGCAATTCGCTCCGACGCTGAACATCGATTTGCCGGATCGCTGGTTTGTCACCTTCTATCCAGACCCCGATATCCGCCTGAATTTCGGCGATCCGATCACCGGTCAAACCGGCCGGTTGTTTCTGCCGGCGGATGTCCTGGTGGGGCGCGAAATCACAAAAGCAATCGTCGCCTCGTTGGAGATCGGGTTTCCGATCATCAACGACTATCCGGTCTATGATTTCAAAATGGTCACCCGGCTCAACATAAAGTTTTAGTGTCGACGGCTCGGGCCTAATTTTGCCGCACGATCACGCGGGTGCCGACCGGCACGCGGTCGTAAATGTCGATGACATCCTCGTTGACGAGGCGGAAGCAGCCGATCAGCAGGGCCTGCCCGATGGTTTCCGGCGCATTGGTGCCGTGGATGCGGTAAAGGTTGCCGAGATCCATGGCGCGGGCGCCGAGCGGGTTTCCCGGGCCGCCAGCCATGACGCGCGGCAGATAAGGCTCGCGCGCGATCAGCTCTGGCGACGGTATCCAATCCGGCCATTCGGTCTTGCGCGTGATCCGCAACAGGCCGGCCGCGGCGAACCCTTCGCGGCCGACGCCGATGCCGTAACGCAGCGCACGCGTCTCGCTTTCGATCAAATAAAGATGCCGCTCGCCGGTTTCGATGATGATGGTGCCGACCGGATGTTGCGAGCGGTAGAACACCGCGCGGCGCTGGAATGTCTCCGGAAGGTCATCATTGACATTGCCGTGGTCGACGCCGGGCGGGACATCTGCCGCGGTCGGCTGAAAGCTGTCGGCGGGCTGTAACCGCTGTTGCGCCGGAACCGGCGTCGCAAACAGGCAAACAAGCGCCGCGCAAATGAGTGCGGCATTACGTAATCGGTTGGTCACACACTGCCTCGCCCCAGCCGCGCCATGACCGTTATCTTCGGTCCGGCGCGGCTCCCGTTCAATCCTTGTTTCTGCTTTTACTTCGTTTCTCAAGCAAGTGAAGGCGGTAAGACTTTACTGACTGGGCGCGCCGCCGAAAAAGCCGGCGATCATCCAGCCGCTGGGTCCCTTGCTGTAGCACATGGCGTCGCCGCCAAGTCCGGAGATGGCTTCCTCGGAGACATAGCCGGTTTTTCCCGACGGCAGCGCGATGTGCAGGAACTGCGGCTGGTCGGGATCATCTCCCGGTGTACTGTCGGGCAGCACGCGCACCAGATTAAGGCCGAGCTTTTCACTGACCGGCGAATTCGGCTTTGCCGTGCTGTGCACTTCAACGCCTTCCTTGTTCGGATAGCCCCAGTCCGGCGGCTCGGTCTTCGTGCTCTGCGTGAGTTCCTGAAATGCCTTCTGATCGATGGTCGGATCGGCCGGCGCGCAAACCACGCCCTGCCGGTCCGGCAACGGAGAAGCGGTCGGATCGCTGGCGTAGCCGGCGATGGCCGCCCAGCCGGAATCGTCCTTGGCGTCGAGATTGATCGCGGCGGCGAGATTGGCGATCGAGGGTTTGCGTTTGTCGGCGAGATCCTTGTCCTGCATCCAGAAGAAGCCCTGCGGCACCACGAGCTTGGCCAGCGCGGCGCGATCCTTGTGCTGGGCGACTTCGGTGAGCTGCTTGCGGAAAGCGACGAAGCTTTGATCGTCGTACGGCGCCGGCGGGGTGATGGCGATCGGCTTGTACGGCTTCACCGGCGCTGCCGGCGGCGGCTTGAAGCCGCCGGGCGGCATCGGCACCTGCTGCGGATTTTGCGCCCGTCCAAGCTCGGGCATCGAGTGTCACCACCGCGACGGCGGCGAGAATAATTGTCGTCGTATGAAGCAGGCGGCGCATAGCTCAGTCTCCAGGTTAGGCTTTGGCTCAATCAGGAACGTCAAAGGCGCAATCGATACGTATAAATTACGACCGCCGTGCGGCGATTTCCACCACCATTCCACGGTGCTACGGAATGCCAGATCGTGCGTTAAAGACCGACGATCATTTTACCGAAATGGATGACCTATGCCGTCCCTGCCAATCTCGCCATATGTCCTCACCGTCCTGTTGCTGATCGGCTCCAACGCTTTCATGACCACCGCCTGGTATTGGCACCTTCGCTTTCGCGAGGTGCCGCTCTGGCAGGTCATCCTCATCAGTTGGGGTCTCGCTTTGTGCGAATACTGTCTGGCCGTGCCGGCCAACCGCTACGGCAGCTATGTCTACAACGCCGCCCAGCTGAAGACGATTCAGGAAGTCGTCACGCTATCGGTATTTGCGGTGTTCTCGACCCTCTATTTGAACCAGCCGGTTACCTGGAACCAGATCATAGGATTTGCGTTGATCGCGGGGGGCGCTTTCTTCGTCTTTCGTTCCCCGATCTGATCGCCGCCTTATCGGCGCTGCCGGCCGGTGTTGAACAATGAATTCGTCACTCGCCGCGCTCAACGCCCTGAACTTCTTTATGGCCGACGTGCAAGCCGGGCTTGGCCCGTTCCTTGGCGTATTCCTGCAGGCGCGGCACTGGTCACCGGCGCAGATTGGCCTCGTTATGACCATCGGCGGTATTGCCGGGCATGGCCGTCACGGCGCCGCTCGGCGCATTTGTCGATGCGACTGTGGCCAAGCGCTCGATCGTCGTCGCGACGGCGCTGATTATTGCGCTGGCCTCGATGGCAATTTTGCTGTGGCCGAATTTCGCCGTCGTGACCGCGGCACAGATTGTTACCGGCATCGCCGGCGCCGCCGTCGGACCGGCAATCGCCGCGATCACGCTCGGGCTGGTGCGGCAGCAGGGCTTTGCCCATCAGCTTGGACGCAACGGAGCATTCAATCATTCCGGCAATGTCGTCGCCGCGCTGCTCGCCGGCATCAGCGGTTATTTCTTCGGGCTTGGCGCGGTGTTTGTCATTCTCGCAGTCATGGCGGTGTTTTCCAGTGCAGCGACGCTGGGCATCGATGCCCGCCGGATCGATCACCGGGCGGCGCGCGGCGCAGCGGAAGGCGACGCCGCGGTAGCGAAATTCAGCGTGCTCCTGCAGTCGAAGGAACTGATGGTGCTCGGCGTTACGCTGACGCTGTTTCATCTCGGCAATGCGGCGATGTTGCCGCTTCTCGGCCAGGCGATGGTTGCAACACGACGGCGCCAATCCCAGCGCCTCGACTGCTGCGACCATCGTGATCGCGCAACTGACAATGGTGCCGATGGCTCTGCTCGCCGCACGGCTCGCCGAAGACAGGGGCTATTGGATCGTGTTCCTGCTCGCGCTGGCCGCTCTGCCGATCCGCGGGCTGACCGCGTCGCTGGTGACCGGGCCTTGGGGTTTGGCTCCGGTGCAGATTCTTGATGGTATCGGCGCCGGGCTTCTGAGCGTGGCGGTCCCGGGTCTGGTGGCGCGCATTCTGGCGGGCACAGGACACGTCAACGCCGGGCTTGGCGCGGTCATGACTTTGCAGGGCGTGGGAGCCGCTCTGAGCACGACAGTCGGCGGCATCGTCGCGGAGCGGTTCGGCTACGCCGCGGCTTTTCTCGCGCTCGGCGGCATCGCCGCCGCCGCGTTGGCGCTGTGGGTGCTGGCACGCCCATGGATGACGGCGGCCTGCGCCGGCGCGTCAATCTACTTCAAGCCGAAATAAGCCCGGCGCAATGCGTCGTTCTCTTGCATCGCGCTGACCGTGCCGGCAAAGCCGATGCGTCCGTTGTCGAGCGTGTAGACGCGATCGGCCAGCACCAAAAAGTTTACGTTCTGCTCCGCGATCAGGAGCGCCAGCCGCTTTTCGCGGAACCGCGCCAACAACGCGATCACTTCCTTGACGTAAAGCGGCGACAGGCCGGCCGACGGCTCGTCCATCACCAGAAGCCGCGGATCGCCGACCAGCGCCTTGGCGACGCCGAGCATTTTGCGCTGGCCGCCCGACAGGCTGCCGGCGCGGGCGCGGCGCCGTTCGGCAAGTGCGGGAAACACCGTGTAGAGTTCGTCGATCCGTCTCTCGCGCGCGCTGCCGTGGCAGGAACTGCGCGCCAATCAGGACATTCTCTTCGATGGTGAGACCTGGAAATCCGGACGTCTCCGACATGAAGACCATGCCCCGCCGCACCCGCTGATCGGTGCGCAACCGGGTGATGTCCTCGCCGGCAAAATCGATGCGGCCCGCCCATAGCTCGATCAAGCTCATGAGCGCTTTCAGCAACGTGGTCTTACCGGCGCCGTTGGCGCCAAGAAGCACGACCGCCTCATGCTCATGAACCAGGAGATCGACGCCCCAGAGCACCTGCATGCGCCGATAACCCGCGGTCGCGCCGGAAACCGCCAGTAGAGGCCGCGGCGCGTCATGCGGCATGTTCGGCTCCGAGAAAAACCTCGACGACCTGGGCGTTCCTGGCGGCGTCCGCCAGCCGGCCCTCGAAGATTTCCTTGCCGGCGTTCATGACGATGATGCGGTCGGTGATTTGATCGATGAACCCCATCAGATGCTCGACGACGAGAAGCGCGATGCCGGAACGCGCCAGCTCCTTCAGCTTCGCCGCGACATGCTCCAGTTCGGCGGGATTGAGGCCGGCGGCAAGTTCGTCGACCAGCAAAAGCCGCGGACCGGTCGCGAGCGCGCGGGCCAGATCGAGCATTTTCTGATGCGCGCTGTTGAGCTCGGCCGCGGGCTGGTCGGCAAAGCCGGCGAGATCGAGCGACGACAACAACGCGCCGGCATCCAGGCGCTCGGGATTGCGGCCATAGGCCAACGCAATCTCGACATTCTCGCGCACCGTCAGGGTCAGGAACGGCCGCGGCACCTGAAAAGTGCGATTGATGCCCGCATGCACCAGCCGGTGCGAGGGCAGGCCGCCGATTGGCCGGCCTTCAAAATAGATGGCGCCGCCGTCAGGCCGATAGAGCCCGGAAATGACGTTGATGCAGGTGGTTTTGCCCGATCCGTTGGGCCCGACCAGGCCGAGAATTTCGCCGGCGCCGACGGAAAAGCTCAAGACATCGAGCGCGCGAAAGCCGCCGAAGCGTTTTACCAGTCCCTCGACAACGAGCAACGGGGCGGCGTCAGGGGACATCGATGCCCCATCGTTGCAGCAACGAGACCAGGCCGTTCGGCAAAAACATCACCAGGCCCATGATCAGCACGCCGTAAATGAGCTGAAAGTATTGTGGCGTGGAAATGCCGACGGCGTTGTAAATGCCGTAGAGAATGACAGCGCCGAGAATCGGCCCGGTTACCGTCGCGCTGCCGCCGAACAGAACAAACACGATGGCGAAGATCGTGAACTCGACGCTGAAAACGGTCTCGGGATAAAACACCGACACGTACCAGGCAAAGACGCCGCCGGCGAGGCCGGCGATCAGCGCGCTCAACAGCCAGGCAATGATGCGCTCGCGCACCACGTTGATGCCGGCCATGCCGGCGCTGATCGGGTCCTCGCGAATGGCTTTGAGCGCCATGCCGAAATGCGAATTACGAAGATAAATGACGAGCGCGAGCGTGGCCGCGAGAATAGCAAGCGCCGTGGCGTAGCTGAGTGTCGGATCAAATACGCCGCTGAGGCTGACGCCATAAGGGCCCTTGGTGATCTCCTCCAGATTGGGATTTGATACCACTTGCAGGAGCGCGAGCGCCGCGGCGAGATTGGCGATGGAGAAATAGGCGCCGGAGAGACGAAACAGCGGCGTCAACAACAGCGCCAGCACGATGGCGGCGGCGGCAGCAACCGCCAGCGCCGCGAGTGGCGGCGCCTGCAGATGCATGACCATCAGCGAGAAGCCGTAAGCGCCGGCGCCGAAGAACCCGACATACCCGAAAGGCAAATAACCGGTGAAGCCGTAGATGACGTTGAGGCCCTGCGCCAGCGTCATGAAGATGATGAAGTTGAACAGCAGCAGATGGTTGCTGTAGACGCCGGGCAAGATCGCGAAAATCGCAACGACCGGAACCAAGATCAGCAACAGGTGGCGGACGAATCTAGGCATTCCGCACCCGCCGGCCGAGAAGCCCGCTTGGCCGCACCAAAAGGATCGCCACCAGCAAAACATAGGGCAGGAGATTGGCCCACGAGCTGTAATAGCTCTGCATCAGCATGTAGGAGACGCCATAGATGATGCCGCCGAGCACGGTGCCGAGCGGATTGCCGAGCGAGCCGATGACAATGACTGCAAACGCGGTGATCGTCACTTCGGCACCCATCGCGGGCGTGATGCTGCCGAGAATGAACGGCGCGAACACGCCGGCGACCGCTGCCAATCCGATGCCGATACCAAACGCAATGGCTGACACCCGATGCACATCGATGCCGGTCGCAATCGCCTCGTCGCGATTGTCCATCACCGCGCGTGTCAGATAACCGAGCCTGGTCTGATACAGATAGAGATAGACCAGCAGCACCGCGGCGCCGCTGGCAATGCTGCTCGCCACCCAGGCCGCCGGAAAGGTTTGCCCGAACAATTCCACCGGGCCGGGTTCGACCGTGTGGCCGGTAAACACGCTTGCGACCGCGGTCAGCGCGCGCCCGAGCTGATCGCCGGGTATCGACCGCTCGCTGGTGCCGAAGGCGATCGTCGTCACCGCTTCGATTACCTGCGACAGGCCGAAGAACAGAATGAACGACAACATTTCCGGATCCTTGGCGCGAAGCAGCCGCGGCACCAGCAAATAGTAAAGCGGCAGGCCGACAATCATGAATCCGATAAACGCGATCGCGACCGCCGCAACCGGATTGAGTGCAAACAGCGTGAACAGCCAGAATGCCAGGAAGGCGCCGAGCATCAGAAAATCGCCGTGCGCGAGATTGACGATGCGCATGACGCCGAACACGAGGTTGAGCCCGAGCCCGATCAAAGAGAAATAGAGGCCGAACAAGAGGCCGGCCAGCAGGCTATAGACCAACATTCAGCGCGCTCCGCCGCGACCGGCCTCGGTTGCGACCGATGATGCCATGTCAGGTTATGTCATAAGTCAGGGGCGCGGGTAGACCGGCTTTCCGTTTGCGAGTTCGTGCGGCCAGATGGTCACGAGTTTCAGATGATCGCCGTCGGGGACCAGTTGGCCCAGCGGCGTGCTTTCCCCGATCTGCGCGCCGTTGGCGTCAAGTTCGAACGTGCCGTCGAGGGTCTTGAGCTTGCCCGACTGGGCGAAGACCGCCTTGCGCAACTCGAGCTGGTCGAGGCTCGCCGCGGTCCCCAGCGCCTTTTCGAGCACCAACGCGGTGGTATAGCCGGCCACGGAATTGAAGCCGAATTCCACCTTGGTATCGCCGTACTTCTTGTCCCAGGCCTCTTTAAATTCCTTCAGCGGCATGCCGAAATTGGTTTGGTAGGACATTTGCGAGGACGTGACGTAGGTGAACACGTAATTCAGCGGCCCGTTGCCGAGGTTTTTCTCCAGCAGTTCGTTTTCGGTGCCGGGATAGATGCAGAACAAAAATTTGAATTTGATGCCGCTGTCCTGCACGTTGCGAAGGAAGGCGATGTCGTTCGCCGCATAACCAAGGTGAACAACGGCGTCCGGATTGCTCGCCCGGATGTTGTTGAGCAACACCGTGTAGTTCGAGGTCTCGGTCGGCACGCCCTGATCGTAAACGATCTCGACGCCGGAATTGGATTCCTTGATGAACTTGCGTACCGCGTTGGCCTGCGTGCCGGTGAAATCGTTGGTGGCGTAGAGGATGGCGACCCGCTTGATGCCGAGGCCGGGACCGTCATGGGTCAGGAAATCCGCCAGCGGTTTTGGCCAGATGCTGGAAACCGGATCGGCCATCAAGGCGATGTAGGGATTGTCAGGCGTGAAGAACGTCGCGCCGGTGCCGGTCTGGTCGAACAAGAACATCTTGTGATCGCGCGCGATCGGCACCGCGACCGACGTCAGCACCGAGCCGGAATCCGAAATCAGAATGTCGACCTTGTCCTGGGTGATGAGCTGATTGTAGAGCGTGGCCGCCGTCGCGGTGTTGCTCTGGTCGTCGTAGGCGACGAGCTTGAGCGGAATCTTCTTGTCGAAGGCTTTGACGTAGACGCCGCCCTCGGCGTTTTTTTGATCGATCCAGAGCTTGAGACCGTAGTGCACCGGCAGCGAAATGCTGGCGTAGCGTCCGGCGGATGCGTAGAGGGTGCCGAGTTTGATTTCGGAGGGCGCGTCGGCGGCCTGCGCAGTGGCAGTGATCGACGCGAGCAAGGCCGCAAAAACCGACAGCCGGACCATGAATTCCTCCTCAAAGCTTATTGTTCGCTGCAGGCTAGGATATCGCCCTTTTCAGGGCAATGCGGCCCGATGCAGCGCCTGGGCGCTCCCGTCCGGCTCACCGTCAATCGTCGCGCCGGTTGTTAGGAGCGCATCGATATCGGCGGCCGCCAGCCCTGCTTCGTTAAGAATCGTCAGGCTGTGCTCGCCCAAACACGGGGCGTGCCGGGTGATCGGCAGCGCGGCGCCGTTCCAGCGGCTGGGAATACCGGTATAGCGGACGTCTCCCTCGGTCGGATGCGACTGCATGTGGAAGAAGCCGACGGCTGCGAGGTGCGGATCGTCGATCAAGGCGTCGAGATCGTTCATCGGCGCGCAGGGAATGTCGCAGCGCTCGAACAGCGCCATCCACTCGGCGGTCGTCTTGGTAGTCAGAATATCGGCGATCATGCCGTAGACTTCGTTGTAGTGCCGCGCGCGGGTGGCGTGGTCGCGGAGGCGCGGATCGGCGAGAAATTCGTCGAGGCGGCCGAGTGCCGTGAAGAACGCCTGCCAGTGCTTGTCAGTGTAGATCAGCGCGCAGACGTAACCGTCGTTGGTCCGGTACGGCCGCCGGTTCGGCGTCATCATTCGGGCGTAGCCGGGTCCGCCGATTGGCGGATCGAACGAACGGCCGCCGAGATGATCGCCGAGCACGAATTGCGCCATGGTTTCGAACATCGGCAGCTCGACCGACTGGCCTTCACCGGTGCGGTCGCGGTGCAGCAGCGCGGCAAGCATGACATGCGCGGCATTGATGCCGACGATGCGATCGGTCAGCGTGAGCGGCACGTAGCGCGGCTCCTGTCCGCCGGCTTGAGCGGCCGTCGCCGGCAGCGCGCAGATGCCCTGAATGAGATCGTCGTAGGCGGGCTTGCCGGCGTAAGGTCCGTTGTCGCCGTAGCCGACGAGGCTGACATAAACCAGCCGCGGATTGATTTTGCGCACGTCGTCGTCGCCGAGCTGCAGCCGGCGCATCGCCGCGAGCCGGGTATTGTGCACCAGCACATCGGCGCGCTCGCACAGCCGCAGCAACGCCGCCCGCGCCGCCGGCTGTTTCAGGTCGAGCACGACGCTGCGCTTGTTGCGATTGAGCTGCAGATAAAGCGCGCCCATGTCGGCATTTTTGGTCGCGCCGCTCTTGCGCATCAGATCGCCCTGCGGCGGCTCGACCTTGATCACGTCGGCGCCGTAGTCCGCCAAGATCTGCGTGGCGTAGGGCCCGAGCACCATCGAAGTAAGATCGATGATGCGTACGCCCTGGAGCGGCGCTTGCTTGTTTTGGGGTGATCTCGCGGATGTCATTGATAGTGCGTTGGACGGAGGATGCGGCGGCCGGGGCGCTAATGCCGCATGTGCATATTCATGAGCTCACCCGTTGGTCCAGGCGGCATCATGTTGGCGTTGAGGCTGATCATGATCCAGAGCGAGCCCACCATCACCAGGATAACGATCAAAATACCAAAGGCGAGCGCCAGCACATTGTTGGTGTTGTCGGGCCCGGTGGTGATGTGAATAAAGAACACAAGATGCACGCCCATCTGGGCGATGGCGAGAACGGCGAGCCCCAGCGGCACGCCGGGCGGCCACAGCAGCGAGGTGTTGGCCGCCCAGAACGAGATTGCGGTGAGAATGATCGCGAGCACGAAGCCGGCCGTATAGACCAGGAACGCTGACAAGGTCTGCTCGCGGGTTCGAAGCGGCGTCAGGTCGTCGCCTGGGGCGCGTTCACCGGCGTATAGGCTCATGACCGGATCTCCATCAGATAAACGACGGTAAAAACCCCGACCCAAATAATATCGAGCGCGTGCCAGAACAGGCCGAAACAAGCCAGCCGCCGCTCCACCGTCGGGACGAAACCCTTGGTCGCGACTTGCGCCATCATCACCGTGAGCCACAACAGCCCGGCCGTGACATGGGCGCCGTGGCAGCCGACCAACGTAAAAAACGCGGAAAGGAAGGCGCTGCGCTCCGGCGTCGCTCCCTTCGCGATCATCCCGGCGAACTCGCTGATTTCGAGGCCAAGAAACGCCGCGCCAAGAACGAACGTAACCGCGGCGGCGAGATAAACCGCCGCGGTTCTTCGGGCACCGATCGCTATCGACATCAAACCGCAGGTATAGCTTGAGAAGAGCAGGCAGCCGGTCTCGATCGCAACCCGCGTCTGGTTAAAGAGGTGCGCGCCATCGGGGCCGCCGGCGGTGGCGTGCGCAAGCACGGCGAAGGTCGCAAACAGCGCCGAAAACATCACGATGTCGCTGAGCAGGAAAATCCAGAATCCGAAGGCAACGACGATCCGCTTCGGCGCCGGGCCCTCGAGGGACACCTCTGGCGCCAATCTGGGCTCGTCGCCGAACACTGTAGTCGTGCTCATAAGACGACCTCCGGGGCGGGCTCGGCATGATCCATTCGATCGATCCGCATGAGTTCCGCTGCCGGGATCTCGACTTCCTGTTGTTTGCGCCAGGCAAAAACCAGGATCGTGACCGCGGCTCCGAACAGGCCGAGGCAGACCATCCACCAGATGTGCCAGATAAGGGCAAAGCCGGTCACGACGGCGAAGAAGGCGGTAACGAAACCGGTAGCGGTGTTCTTCGGCATTTCGATCGGCTTGTAGCCGTCGGTTTCCGCCGGCGTAGCCTGGCCCCTCCGTGCCTCCTGCTTCATGATCCAGAAGGCGTCGATACCTTTGACGCGAGGCAGTCGCGCGAAATTCCACGGCGGCGGCGGCGACCGCGTCGACCATTCAAGGGTGCGGCCATCCCACGGATCCCCGGTCGTGTCGCGGCGCAGTTCGCGGGTGCGGATCGAGACGACGAGTTGCATGGCGATGCAGACGATGCCGGCAAGAATCACCAACGCGCCCACGCCTGCGACCAGCAACAGCGGCTGCCAGTGCAGATTGTCGTAGTGCTGCATGCGCCGCGTCATGCCCATCAGGCCGAGCGCATAAAGCGGCATGAATGCCAGATAGAAGCCGATCAGCCAGAACCAGAATGCGGCTTTGCCCCAGCGCTCCTCGAGCCGGAAACCGAACGCTTTCGGGAACCAGTAAGTGTAGCCCGCCATGGCGCCGAAAAAGACGCCGCCGATGATGGTGTTGTGAAAATGCGCGATCAAAAACAGACTGTTGTGGAGCTGGAAGTCGGCCGGCGGCACCGCGAGCAAAACGCCCGTCATGCCGCCGATCGCAAACGTTACCATAAAGCCGATCGACCACAGAATCGGCACGGTAAACCGCACGCGGCCGCCATACATCGTGAACAGCCAGTTGTAGATTTTGACGCCGGTCGGCACGGCAATGATCATCGACATGATGCCGAAGAAGCCGTTGACGTCGGCGCTGGCGCCCATCGTGAAAAAATGATGCAGCCACACCATGAAGGAAAGAATGCAGATCGCCATCGTCGCGGCGACCATCGAGCGGTAGCCGAACAGCGGCTTGCCGGAGAAGGTGGCAATCACCTCCGAGAAGATGCCGAATGCCGGCAACACCAGGATGTACACTTCCGGATGGCCCCAAACCCAGAACAGATTGACATACATCATCATGTTGCCTTGGCCGTCGACGGTGAAAAAATGAAAGCCAAGATAGCGGTCGAGCAGCAGCATCGCGAAGGTCGCGGTCAACACCGGAAACGCGGCAACGATGAGCAGGTTCGTCGCCAGCGCCGTCCAGCAGAACACCGGCATCCGCATATAGCTCATGCCGGGCGCGCGCAATTTGAGGATGGTGGTGACGAAATTTATTCCGGTCATCAGCGTGCCGATGCCGGAAATCTGCAATGACCAAAGATAGTAATCGACACCGACGCCGGGTGAGTATTTCAGCTCACTGAGCGGCGGATAAGCCACCCACCCGGTTTTGGCAAACTCGCCAATGACCAGCGAAACGTTGGTCAGGAGAATCCCTGAGGCGGTCAGCCACAAACTCACCGAGTTCAAGGTCGGGAAAGCGACGTCGCGCGCGCCAAGCTGCAGCGGCACCGTGAAATTCATCAGCCCGATCATGAACGGCATGGCCATGAAGAAGATCATGATCGTGCCGTGTGCCGAGAAGATCTGGTCGAAATGCGCCGGCGGCAGATAACCCTGGTCAGAGCCTGCGGCGAGGGCTTGTTGCGCCCGCATCATGATCGCATCGGTGAAGCCGCGCAGCAGCATCAACAGTGCAAGCACGCAATACATCACGCCGATGCGCTTGTGATCGACCGAGGTCAGCCACTCGCGCCACAGATAGGGCCAGTGACCGCGCACCGTGATCCACAACAACACCGCGGCCATTCCGACGATCATCAGGCCGGATGCGGCCATCGCCTCCGGCTCGTGGATCGGGATTGCGCTCCAGCTCAGTTTGCCGAGTAAAGGCAAAACCAGATCCTCCGTGCTCACTCGCCGCCGACGCGCGGCGGCGGTAGAGCCGATCGGCGGCATACTGCCGATCAGCGTGCTGAACAGGCCGGGACTTACCGCTGCGTAGGTGAAAGGCGTCACCGCTTCGCTTGGTTTTGCCAGCTCCTCATAGCTTTTTTGATCAAGCGTCGGCCCGCCGCTCTTTGTTTTGGCGGTCCACGCATCGAACTGGTCCTGCGGCACCGCGTGAACAAAAAAATACATGTCGGCGAAGCCGCTGCCGCTGAAATTCGCCGACCGGCCCTCATAGTTTCCCGGCTCACTCGCCAGCATTTCCAGGCGGGTTGTCATCGCTCCCATGGTGTAGATCTGGCCGGCAAGCTGCGGCACGATGAAGCTGTTCATCACGCCGGACGATGTCAGTTCAAAGTTGATCGGTGTCGCTACCGGTATCGTCAGCGTATTGACAGCGGCAATGCCCTGCTCCGGGTAGATGAACAGCCACTTCCAATCGAGCGACACGACCTGCACTGTCAGCGGCTTTGCCGAAGAAGCGATCGGCTTCGGCGGATCGAGATCGTGGGAACTCACCCAGCACAAGCTGCCCAGCAAGAACACCGTCATCGCCGGAACCGACCACACCATCATTTCAACACGGCCGGAGTAGTGGAAATCCGGCATGTAGCGGGCGCGGGTGTTAGAAGCGCGAAACCAGAACGCGACCGCCAGCGTGGCGAGGATCGTCGGGATGACGATCGCCAGCATGATACCAAGCGAATTAAAAAGGATGATCCGTTCGTCCGAAGCGATCGGTCCGTGCGGATCGAGTACGCCATCGATGCAGCCGGCGGCGGGCAACACTGCGAGCAAGACTGCGGCCCGGGCGGCGAAGCGGCTTGCCCGGCCGGCCGCCGTGTCGGCTGGTGCCGGGGAACTCGTGCCAGCGACAGGTTCGATCATGAAGCTCAACCAGGAGAGTGCCGCGAAAAGGCATTAGAGCCACGACATGCTCTGACGCTGTCGCATAAAAATCAACGACGTTATCGAAGACCCGATCCCAAACGGTCATCCCGGTGCCGAAGTTCCCGTCAAATGATCGAGGTGCAGATATGTAGTTTCACGGTCGAATAATCCGGGTAAGTCGACGGTTGGCTTGATATGTCAGAAGTGCGAGGAGCGGGTTAGCACGCTGACATGCGCCGCGCGGATCGGGTTGGCAATCTGCCGAACAGCCGCTAGATTTGACAATGAGAAAATGTCTCAATCGGGGGAGCGCGTCATGTTTGTGAAGCTTCGGTTGCGGAATTGTTTTCTTCTGGCAATTTTGGCGCTCGCGAGCTTGGCGGATGCGCCGGCTCGGACCCAGGCGCAGCAAGCTTGGGCGCAGGCCGGCGTTCTGACTTGCAAGCTCAATCCAAGCGTCGGCTTTATCATTTTTGGTCACCAGTCCATGGAGTGCAAATTCCAGCAAGTCGCTCCCTATCCGATGCAGGCTTATGACGGGGCTCTTAATACTGTCGGGCTTGATATCGGCGTAACTGGCACCGGTGCGTTCGCCTGGGCGGTATTCGCGCCCACCACAGGACTGGACCCAGGTGCACTCGCTGGCGAGTATGTTGGAGCTTCTGCGGATGCCGGTCTCGGTCTTGGCGCCGGGGCCAACGTTCTGATCGGAGGCTCAAGCCGCAGCATCGCACTGCAGCCCGTTTCCGTGGAGGGCTCTATAGCGGTCAACGCCGTTCTTGGCCTGTCGGCACTCAAGTTGCGGCCCGTCCAACTGTAAACAGCGGGCCTGTCGTCCTGGGTTAAGGTGCGCCATAGCGTGTATCACGCCGATAACGAGCGTATCGGGAGTCGCTCGGAACGGATCGCGCCGTGAAAACTAACCCGCAGCCGCATGAACTGGGCGTTCTGGCAAAGCTCATCATTCTGATCGGCGTAACGCTGATCGTTGCCGGCGTAGTCTGGCATGGCGTTACATTCCAAACGCTTCAACGCTTCTGGCACGACCTGGCGGAACGTCCCAGTGCGCCGATGGCGTTCCGATTTATTCTCCAGCCATTGATGGCCACGATCGCCGCGACGATACATGGCCTCAGGGACGCGCGGCGCGGACGCTCACCTTATCTCCGGACGCTCTTGCGCGATCCGCAAGAGCGAACTGAGCTTCTACGCGAAGGATTGAACGCTACGGCGAGGATCATCCTTCTCGGGCTCGCAATGGACGTCATCTATCAAATCATTTTCCTCAAAATGTTTTATCCGGCCGAAGCGCTGGTGATCGCGTTGCTGCTGGCATTTGTCCCATATGTGGTGGTGCGAGGATTGGTGACACGCATCGCGCGGCGGTGGCGCGGTGGCGTGTTCCCACGGCACACCAACTATTGACGCGCGAAACATATCGTCAGGAGCATTAGCAAAAGGAACGGGTATGACAAATACAGATACCGTACCAGGCCGGGCTAAATTCGAAGTAAGAATGACTGCCGATACCCACTTCGGTTGGCTACGCACGCGGCTGAGCATTGAACGCACGATGATGTCGTGGATCCGAACGGCGGTCTCGCTGATCGGTTTCGGTTTTGCGATCGTCCAATTCTTCGATCGCCTGCAGCAGACGCCGGGGGCTCGATCCGCACTCATACCGGGCGCGCCGCGGTATTTGGGTCTCGCGCTGATTGGCTGCGGTATCGCCGCGCTGGTCATATCGATTTATCAGTATTGGTGGACGATTCGATATTTGAGTGGCGGCAGCTTCGCCCCTGTCGCCGGAATGACCCAGGAAGGCAAGCAATCGCCGGTTATCGCGGTTGCCGTGCTTCTCATCCTGATCGGCTTCTTCGCCTTCTTCGCCGTGCTGTTGCGCCTCGTGTAGTCACGCGGCCCGCCGCGGCAACCACGCAGCTGGAACCAACAAATAAATTTAAGGGAGACGACGATGGCTAAAAACGGCAAGCCGAATATCCTCATCCTCTGGGGTGATGACATCGGGTGGTGGAACATCAGCTACAACAACCGAGGCCAGATGGGATACCGGACCCCGAACATCGATCGCATCGGCCACGAGGGGGTGACCTTCACCGACTATTACGGTCAACAAAGCTGTACCGCCGGTCGCGCAGCGTTCATCACCGGACAGAACCCGATCCGTACCGGCTTGACCAAAGTGGGGATGCCGGGCGCCGACGTCGGCATCAGAAAGGACGACCCGACGATCGCCGAATTATTGAAGCCGCTCGGCTATGCCACCGGTCAGTTCGGCAAGAATCATTTGGGGGACAAGGATGAGTTCCTCCCGACGGCTCATGGTTTCGACGAGTTCTTCGGAAATCTCTACCACCTCAATGCCGAAGAAGAGCCGGAGGACTCCGACTATCCGAAGGATCCGGCGTTCAAGAGGCGGTTCGGACCGCGCGGCGTGTTGCATTGCTGGGCGGACGGCAAAGGTGGACAGAAAGTTGAGGATACCGGTCCGCTCACACGCAAGCGGATGGAAACTATCGACGACGAAACGACCGAACACGCTCTTAATTTCATCGACAAGAGCCAGAAGGACGGGAAGCCGTTTTTTGTTTGGTATAACACGACCGCGATGCACTTTCGGACACACTGCGCGCAGAAACACAAAGGCAAGAGCGGCGGCCAGGGCGACTATAACGATGTCATGGTCGCCCATGACGAGAATATCGGCAGGATGCTGGCCAAGCTTGATGAATTGGGTATCGCCGAAGATACTATCGTCATGTACTCAACCGACAACGGTCCGCATTACAACAGCTGGCCGGATGCCGGCATTACGCCGTTTCGCAGCGAGAAAAATACCAATTGGGACGGCGGCTGGCGGGTGCCGATTTTTGTGCGGTGGCCGGCCAGGATCAAGGCCAACTCGGTTCTAAACGATCTGGCTTCGCACCAGGACTGGCTACCGACGCTCTTGGCCGCGGCGGGAGAGCCGGAAATCACGGAGAAACTTCTTAAAGGCCATAAGATCGGAGATACGACTTACAAGGTCCACGTCGACGGTTACAATCTGCTGCCGTACTTAACCGGCGCGGCGAAACAGAGTCCCCGGAAGTTCTTTTTCTACATCAGCGACGACGGCGACATTCTGGCGATTCGCATGGGCGATTGGAAAATGGTGCTCATGGAGCAAAGAGCCAAGCAGCTGATGTGCTGGTTTGAGCCGTTCGTGAAGCTGAGAGCGCCGAAGATGTTCAACCTCCGCCGCGACCCGTTCGAGCGGGCGGATGAAAACTCAAACACCTATTGGGACTGGGTGATTTCCCACGCCTATCTGCTCTACGAGATGCAGGCGCTTGTGGCGCAGCAGATCCAGGATTTCATGCAGTTTCCACCACGTCAGAAGCCGGCGGCATTCAATTTGGATGAGGTGCTTCGGCAAATCCAGGATGCTGCAGGCAGCAGTTCGCATTAGCTCTGCGAAGGTCACGCGGCACTGTCTTTCCTCCCCTCAAGGGGGAGGATGAAGCTGAGATCGCGGGCGGCTCGCCGCGCGAACCGCTTGATCTTCAGCATCATCGGAGCACGAGCTCAAACGACAACGGACCTCAATACGATTTCGGCAGCCCCAAAACCTTCTCGGCAATGAAGCAGAGAATGAGGTGCGGCGTGACCGGCGCGATGCGCGGGATCATGCTTTCGCGCAAATAGCGCTCGACGTGATACTCCTTGGCGTAGCCGTAGCCGCCGTGGGTCATGATCGCGGTTTGGCAGGCTTTGAAGCCGGCTTCGGCGCCGAGGTATTTGGCGGCATTGGCCGCCGGCCCGCAGGGAAGCTTCTGATCGTATTGCCAGGCGGCCTTCAGCATCGTGAGTTCGGCCGCTTCCAGCTCCATCCAGCACTCGGCGAGCGGATGCTGGATTGCCTGATTCTGTCCGATCGGCCGGCCGAACACGACGCGTTCTTTGGCGTACGCCGCCGCGCGCCGCAGCGCGGCGCGGCCGAGCCCGATCGCTTCGGCGGCGATCAGAATGCGCTCCGGATTCATGCCGTGGAGGATGTACTCGAAGCCGCGGCCTTCCTCGCCGATGCGGTCTTCGAGCGGCACTTCCAGCCCGTCGATGAACACCTGGTTGGAGTCGACCGCCTTTCGCCCCATTTTGTCGATCACGCGCACTTCGACGTGGCGGCGATCGAGCGCGGTATAGAAGAGAGTTAAACCCCCGGTCGGCTTGCGCACTTCGTCGGCCGGCGTGGTGCGCGTGAGGATCAGCATTTTGTCCGCGACCTGCGCGGTCGAAATCCAGATCTTCGCGCCATTGATCACGTAGCGGTCGCCGCGGCGCTCGGCGCGGGTTTGCAGCTTGCCGGTTTCGAGACCGGCGTTCGGTTCGGTGACGGCGAAGCAGGCTTTCTCCTTGCCGGCAGCGATCGGCGGCAGCATGCGCCGTTTCTGTTCCTCGGTGCCGTACACCACGACCGGATTGAGGCCGAAGATGTTCATGTGCACGGCCGACGCGCCGGAAAATCCGGCGCCCGATGCAGCGATCGCCTCCATCATGATCGCGGCTTCGGTGATGCCGAGACCCGAGCCGCCATAGGCTTCCGGGATGCACACGCCGAGCCAGCCGTCGGCGGCGAGCGCGCGATGAAGTTCCTCGGGAAATTTTCCATCGCGGTCGCGCTCCAGCCAATAATCGTCGGGAAAGCGCGCGCAAATCTTCTCGATCGCGCCGCGCACCGATTGCTGAAGTTCGGAAAGGGCGAAGTCGATCGCCGTTACTCCCGGAGATACTCATTGATGGGCCTGGCTCGTCATTGCGAGCCAACGGGTCCGGCCCGAAGTGGCCGGCCCGATGACAGCTACGCGAAGCAATCCAGTCCGGCCGTGGGGTCTGGATTGCTTCGTCGCTTTGCTCCTCGCAATGACGATTACGCCGCCGCTGCAAGTTCGCCCAGCGCAGCGCCGGCATCCGCCGGCCGCCACCATAGCTTCGCGCCGAGATCGCGGGCAATGATGCCGGCGGTGATGTAGCCCGAGCCGCCGGAAATGGCGCCGCCGGGATGACCGGCCGAGCCCGCCATATAGAGGTTCGGTATCGGCGTGCGGTAGCCGAAATGGTTGTACATCACCTGCTCGGCATTGAACGCGCCCATGAAAATGTCGCCGCGGCGCATGTTGATCAGCTCGGCGGCATATTCCTTCGCGGTGTAGACGTATTGCCCGATGATGTTGCGGCGGGTCATGTTCGGGCAATAGCGCGCAAACGTCTCGATGATCTTCTCGGCAAATTCGCGCTTGAAGTCCTCATAGTCCTGTCCGCCGATGTCGGGCTCGAACGGCATGACGTGCCAGCAATAGGTGGTGTGTTTGCCGGGCGGCGCCTGGGTCGGATCGATCACGCTGAGCGGCCCCGAGCCGAACTGGACGATGCGCGGCGGCCGGTTGGCTTTCACGTCCTCGAACGCCGAGTTGAGGTCCTCCATGGTCTCGGCGCCGATGCTCCATTTCAGCGTCCGGTTGATGTTCGGATCGAACGCCGCGGCGGAAAATTGCGGCGCTTCGTGCAACGCGAGATGCAGGCCGAACAGCGTCCAGTTGGTGCCCTGGAAGCGATCGAGCTTTTCCAGCGAACGCCGCCGGCAGTTGCGAGCGCCCGACCATGTTCTCGAAGGTCTGATGCACGTCGATGGTCGAGGCAACGAACTGCCGCGCCCGCACCGTCTTGCCGTCGGCGAGCACGATGCCGCGGGCGCGGCCGCCTTCGATCAGAATGCGGTCGATCGCGACTTGCGGCTGGAACGCGCCGCCCGCGGCGATGAACGTTTCCATCAAGCCGCGCGCCAGATTGAACGAGCCGCCCTGGCAAAGCTGATAGCCGGTGTCGAGATCGAAGGCGCGGATCACCGATCCCATCGGGCTCGTCTTCGACAGCGTGTCGGTGAGCCAGGTCCCGAACAGCGAGACCTTGAACAGGAACAGAAGCTTGACGTGTTCGTTCTCGAACAGCTCCTGCACGACGTCGAGCGGCTGCCGGCGGCTGACCGCGAGGAAGTCGCGCCCGATCGCGGTCTTCGCCAGCAACGCGTCGCGCTCGGCCTGCGGCAGCGGCTCGGCGTAACGCTCCGGGATCAGAATGCGCGCGGTGATTTCCTCGGCGCGCCGGTTCCAGTCGCGGAACGTCTCGGCGTCCTTCTTCGAGAACCGCGCTACGTTGGCGATGGTCTCCTCGCGGTCGCGGCCGAACACCAGAGCGGTGCCGTCGCGATGCGCCTGGCCGAACTCGTAGCGCGGCGTGATGTAGGTGACGCGGTCTTCGAGGCCCAGATCCTTGAACCACGGCGTCTCGGAAATGTGGAAATGATTGATCGAATGGAAGTTGTGATAGAAGCCGGGCGCGGTCGCTTCTTTGGTCATCAGGCCGCCGCCGTATTCGAGGCGGCGGTCGACCAGCAAAACGCTCAAGCCCGCTTTGGCGAGATAGCTGCCGAGAACGAGGCCATGATGGCCCGCACCGATGATGATGCCGTCGTAGGTCTTTTCCAGCGCCTTGGTCACGTACTTCCTCCCGAAAACTTTTCTAAAGTCGAGGGGACACTAAATTTCGCCGTCTGAGAAGCCGGTTTTTTGCATGGCCACCTTTGGTGAAATCGCGCCGCCGCTTATCCTTCAACTGAGCGGTGTTTTCCGGTAACATTCGCGTTGCTGCTCATCGCAATTTTGTTCCACGGCGGCGGATCTCGGGAGGAAAGAAATATGACGCTCGCCGTATTCCGATGGCGCGCGCGGGGCGTCGCTGTTGCGGCCGCTATCGCCTTTGCAGTGTTCGTCATCGCCGGTTGCCGGCCGCTGAATGCCGCGCCGGCGACGCAACCGGTGGTCGGCGCAAACGCTATCGGCGGCCAGGTCAAAGGAGCCGACGGCCCCGAAGCGGGTGTCTGGGTGATTGCGGAGACTACCGATCTTCCGACCAAATTCGCCAAGATGGTGGTCACCGACGATCTGGGCCGCTTCGTCATTCCGGATCTACCCGCTGCGAAATACCAGGTCTGGGTGCGCGGCTATGGGCTGATTGATTCGAACAAGCAGGACGCGGTCCCGGGAAAAACAATTCAGCTTACGGCGAAGCCAGCGCCGAGCGCGTGCCGCTGCCGCGGAATATTATCCGGGCATGTACTGGTACGCGATGCTCAAGATACCCGCGGCGACCGAATTTCCGGGCGGAGATAACAATCCGAACGGCATTCCGGCGGGCCTCGAAACCCAGGCCGACTGGATCGATACGGTC
This sequence comes from uncultured Alphaproteobacteria bacterium, assembly GCA_963727325.1. Taxonomy (GTDB): domain Bacteria; phylum Pseudomonadota; class Alphaproteobacteria; order Rhizobiales; family Xanthobacteraceae; genus BOG-931. Next base: position 295,803 of record CAVSFV010000005.1, on the reverse strand, counting down.
AAGAATTCGTGTCAGTCCTGCCACGCGCTCGGCAGCAAGAATATCCGCTCGCCGCACCAGGAGCTTGGGACGTTTGCGAATTCCGTCGACATGTGGGAACGCCGCCTGCAGTCCGGCCAGGCCATGGCCAATATGGCGGTGTCGATTGGCCGCCTTGGGCCCAATCGCGGCTATCGCATGTTCGCGGACTGGACTGACCGCATTGCCGCCGGCGAACTGCCGTTTGACAAACCGGAGCGTCCGAAAGGGATCGAGCGCAACGTGGTCATCAGTTCGTGGGAATGGGGTACGCCGAAGATGTATCTCCACGACGAGATTTCGACCGACAAGCGCAATCCCACCGTCAACGCCAACGGCCCGATCTACGGCTCGCCCGAGGAAAGCTCGGATTTTGTGCCGGTGCTTGATCCCGTTCACAACACGACCAAACTGATCAAGCATCCCTATCGCGATCCGGCGACGGCGAGCAGCAAGGACGACCCGATCGGACTGTCGGTGTTCTGGGGCGACGAGCCGATATGGGACAGTCACACCAGCATTCACAATCCGATGATGGACAAGGCCGGCCGGGTCTGGTTCACGGCGCGGATTCGTCCGCCGCAGAATCCTGCCTATTGCAAGGCCGGGTCTGAACTGGCGTCGGCGCAAGTCGCACCGCTCAAGGAATCGGCGCGCCAGCTTTCGGTTTACGATCCGAAAACTGAAAAGTGGACGCTGATCAATACCTGCTTCACCACCCAGCATCTGTCTTTCGCGCGCGACGTCGACAATACGCTGTGGTTAAGCGCCGGACAGCCGAACAGCGGCGTCGTCGGCTGGCTGAACGTCAAACAGTTCGACGCAACGCACGATGAGGTGTCGTCGCAAGGCTGGACGCCGATCGTGACCAATGTCAGCGGCACCGGCAGGCGTGAACCGTTCGTCGCGCCGGACCAGCCGACCGAACCCGGCAAGGACAAATGGGTCAGGGCGGCGTTCTATGGCGTGATGCCGAGTCCCAAAGGCGACGTCATCTGGGGACAGTCCATGGGCACCGGCTTCTCGCGCCTCCCGCAGCCGAGCTATCTCGTCCGCGTGATTCCGGGGAACGATCCGACCAAAGACAGCGGTCTCCGAAATCTTCCAGCCACCTGAGGGTACGTTCGGCGCGCGTGGCGTCGATGTTGACCTCAACGGCGTCGCCTGGACGGTGCTTTCGAGCGGCCATCTTGCAAGCTTCGATCGATCGAAATGCAAGACGCCGCTGACGGGTCCAAATGCAGCAACGGGCAGACAGTGTTTCGAAGGCTGGACGCTCTATCGTATGCCGGGACCGCAATTCAGAGGCGTGAGCGAGAGCGGCAGCGCCAATCACGCCTATTATGTCTGGGTCGATCTCTACAACACGCTCGGTCTCGGCGCCAATGTGCCGATCGCTTCGGCGAACGGCAGCGAGTCGCTGCTGGCTTTGGTTGACGGCAAGTTCGTCAACATCCGGATTCCCTATCCGCTCGGCTTCTTCAGCAAGAATGTCGACGGTCGTATCGACGACCCTGACGCCGGCTGGAAGGGGCGTGGTCTGTGGACCACGACGGGCACCCGCGCCTATTTCCACAGCGAGGGCGGGAAGGCTTCACGACCAAGGGTGTTTAAGGTGCAAATCCGGCCGGATCCCCTGGCGAACTGAAGGCATCCGCACCTATCCGGTTAAGCGGCATTTTTGAATTGGCCGAGGCGCCGATCAACCGCGTCAGCGCAGCCGTCGGCGCAAACCGTCAGTAGCCGCGCCGGCGCACCTTCTTGGCGGCCTTGCGTGCCGCATAGCGCGCATCCCGCTCGGCCTTTTTCTCGGCCGCGAGCGCAGCGTCGCGCTCGGCCTGTTCGGCGGCGAGAATAGCTGCCGCCTTTTCAGCTTCGATCCGGGCCTCTTCTTCGCGTTTGGCGGCTGCCGCCAATTCTTCAGCCAGCTCGGCCTCGCGCTTTAACCGGGCGGCCTCGCGCTCGGCCCTGCGGGCCACACGCGCCTCGTTGATGGCCACACGCTCGGCTTGACGCTGTGCAATGTTGGGATCTTCCGTCGCCGCCTTGAACTTTTGCAGCAATGCCTTCTTGGCTGCTGCGGCGGCATCTTTACGCGTCTGAAGATCAGGATCTTTGTAGTAACCCATTCAATTCCACGCCCTGTTATGATGACTTGTTTGCCTCCCAGGGGAGGTATCTGCTTTCCGCCAGCCGACAATTGTAGCTTCAATGGCGTCGCCGGACTTCATGCTGCGCCACCCGCCGTTTACCCAACTACAGGCGAAAGGGATGACGTAAGTGCCACAATGATCTTCGCATAGCAATTCGCACGGCTCGCCCTCGGGCGGTTTGCCGGCGCCATCGAAGTCATTCAATCGTTGCTGCCGAGTTGCCATAAGTTACGGATCGGAATTAGTCGCGACGCGCCGATATTGCAACGGGAACGGGCCAATCCTCCTTAATTTTTCACTCCGTTTATGAAGCCGCCGGCGGCGGCGCTTCTGATGTCAGCGTTCGGGGATAGTGCGGGCGCGACCGCGCTTTAAGCGCCGCCAATGCTCGGTGCAACAGATGATGCGAGTTGAGGTCGGCCAATCCCTCAATCAGCCGAGAAGTAAATCAACACACCCTGCATTGCCGGCTCGCTTCGCCGCGGCAAGGGAGCTGGTCCTCAAGTATTTTGCGCTGCCGCAAGAAATTCGGACGACTCGGTTACGGCTCGATATGAGGCTGCCCCTTTTGTCGCGCAATTGTCACACTAGTCATACCAAACGCGCGCGCGCCGCCCGCTTGCGGACTTTTATCCATAAATTGCGTCCGCCTGCGTTGCGTTCATGCCGCACTGCGGTCGGCACATTTGATCCCACAATTTTGACGTACATCAAGGCCAACGGCGGGTCGGTTCTTATCCTGATCGCATAGTTGAAGTCTTTTAGGGAGGACTCCTATGTCTGTTCAAGCCATATCAGCGCCCGCATCAAAGCCGTCCGCAGTGAGCGGATTTCATGTGGCGTTCGTTGTCGCGTGGGGCATCTGCCTGTTGTTCTACTTCCTGCAATACGCAGTGCGCTCCGCGCCGAGCGTGATGCTGCCCGAACTCACCGCCGCGTACGGCCTGTCGACACTAGGCGTGAGTTCATTGCTCGGACTTTATTACTATACGTATTCGACGTTCGCACTTGTCTCCGGCGCATCGCTTGATCGCTGGGGTGCGAAATACACGATCCCGATCGGGATTTTCTTTCTGGCGATCGGCCTCCTCATGTTTGGTGTCGGCGCGGCCTGGATGGCCTATTTCGGCCGCTTGTTGCAGGGGGCTGGTGCCGCGTTCGCCTTCGTCGGCGCCGTCTATCTGGCGACCCACGGTTTTCCCGCCCGTTATCTCGCCACCGCGATTGGCTTCACCCAGTGCATGGGCATGCTGGGCGGATCAGCCGGCCAGTTCGGTGTCGCACCGCTGGTGCATGGCGTGATGAGCTGGCAGCAATTCTGGTTTTATGCCGGCGTTATCGCTCTGGTGATCATGGTCGCGATGTTGATTGTTACGCCGCGGCAGGATCCATCCGAGCATTCCAAGAGCAGCGTCTGGCATATGTTTGATCCTTACAAGACGGTGTTCTCCAATCCGCAATCTTACCTCTGCGGTTTGTCCGCCGGTCTTTTGTTCCTGCCGACCACGATCGGCACCATGATCTGGGGCGTGGCGTTCCTGCGCCAAGGCTGGCACATCGATTACGCCGAAGCGGTCAACCGGGCGTCGATGATCCCGCTTGGTTGGGTGATCGGTGCGCCGGTGCTCGGCTATATCGCCGACCATTTCGGCCGCCGCAAGCCGGTCCTCTTTGCCGGCATGGCGTTGATGCTGGTGTGCGCTCTGGCGGTCTTTTATCTGCCGCCCAACAGCTTGCCTGCTTACCTGCCGGGCTTCCTGTTCGGCTTCGGCTCCGGCGCGGCGATGATTCCCTATTCGATCATCAAGGAGGTCAATCCGGACAACGTGAAGGGCAGCGCTACCGGTGCGATCAACTTCCTGGTCTTCTCGATGAGCGCGTTCGGCGCGCCGGCGGCTGGCTGGCTGTTGCAGAAGCTCGCCGGTGGCGGCGCACTCACGCTCGATATCTTCACAAAAGGTGGCGGCAGCGCCGGCATTGCGGTGATCATTCTCGCCGCGATCCTTGCGCTTTTCCTCAAAGAAACCGGTTTTGCCGCACGCAAACCGCAATGACGCATCGTGTTTGGGCCGCGCGCATGATGCGCGTGGCCGACGCCAAACAGTCATGAACGGAGTCTAAAAATGGAACGCGAAACCCTGCATCACATGCTCCGCGACATGCTACTCTCGCGCGCATTCGAGGAGCGCGCGGCGGAGGAATACAGCAAAGGCAATATCGTCGGTTTTCTGCATCTCTATCCCGGCGAGGAGGCGGTCGCCGCTGGTGTAATCAATGCCACTGGCCCGTCCGATTACATCGTCAGCAATTACCGCGAACATGCGCATGCGTTGGTGCGCGGCACGCCGGCACGCGAGGTCATGGCGGAGTTGTTCGGCCGTGCGACGGGCATGAGCAAAGGGATGGGCGGCTCGATGCACATGTTCGATCGCGAGCGACGCTTCATGGGCGGTTACGCCATCGTCGGCCAAACCTGTCCGATCGCCGTCGGCATCGCTTACGCAATCGCGATGCGTGGACTTCCCGAACTGGTTGTCTGCTTCATGGGTGACGGGGCGGTGAACCAGGGCACGTTCCATGAATCGCTCAACATGGCCGGGCTTTGGCGGCTGCCCGTGTTATTCGTCTGCGAGAACAATCATTACGCCATCGGCACCGAGATTCACCGCCACTCCGCCGTGCCTGAGGTGTTCAAACGCGCTGCCGCCTACAACATACCGGCGGAAAAGATCGACGGCATGGATGTGGTGAAGGTCTACAATGCCACCAAGCATGCGCTCGATCGCATCAGGCGCGGCGGCGGTCCGCAATTCATTGAATGCGAGACCTACCGCTATCGCGGCCATTCCATGGCCGACCCCGGGACCTATCGTCCAGCGGTCGAGCTCAAGGCGCATCAGAGCTGGGATCCGATAGCCGCGGCGATCCGCGAGGTCGAATTCAAATATCCGACGCCTGACGAGTTGGCGCTGGTCGGGCCGGACAACATCAAGCTGTTCGTGGATCATCTGATCGACGGCGAGCATCTTGCCGAAGCGGAAGTCGAGGAACTCAAAGAGGACGTTCGGAAAATCGTGGATGATGCCGTCGATTTTGCTTCACAGAGCGCGCAGCCGACCATGGATGCCGCTTGGGGCCATCTTAACTGCAACCAGCGCCACGAAGTGCTGATGTAAGGAGACGACAATGTCGCAGGAATTGCTCTACTGGCAGGCGCTCAATCGCGCCATGGATCACGAAATGGCGGCTGATGAGTCGGTGTTTACGCTCGGCGAGGATGTCGGCCTCTATGGCGGCAGCTATCGCGTGACCGAAGGACTCCATGCCAAATACGGCGAATGGCGCGTGCGCGATACGCCGATTTCGGAAAACAGCTTCACCGGCCTCGGCGTTGGCGCCGCGCTCGTTGGAGCGCGACCGGTGGTCGAGATCATGACCATCAATTTCATGCTGCTGGCGCTCGATTCCATCATCAACGGGGCGGCAAAAATTCCGTTCATGTCCGGCGGCCAGTTCAAAATGCCGCTTGTCGTGCGCGTGCCCGGCGGCATTGCCCGTCAACTCGCGGCGCAGCATGCCCAGCGGCTGGAGCATACGCTGATGAATGTTCCCGGCTTGCGCATTGCGGTTCCGTCGACACCACAGGATGCCTATTGGCAGCTTCGGCAAGCCATCGCCAGCGATGATCCGATCATCTTGCTTGAGCATGAACTGCTCTACTTCGCCAAAGGGCAAGTCGATTTCGTCGCCGAAGCGCCGCCCATGCATCGCGCTGCAGTTCGGCGCGAGGGCCGCGATTTGACCATCATCAGCTATTCACGACATGCTGTGCTCGCTCAGGAAGCGGCTAATGAGCTTGCCAAGGAAAACATCGAAGCCGAAGTCATCGATCTGCGCAGTCTGCGACCAATCGACTGGGATACGTGCGCGAAATCGGTTGAGAAGACCCGCCGCCTGCTGGTGGTTGAGGAGGATTGCCGGTTCGCCGGCGCCGGTGCCGAGATCGCCGCGCAGCTGACTGAGCGCTGCTTCTATTCGCTCGATGCACCGGCGCAGCGCCTGGCGGGCCTCGATATTCCCACACCTTATAACGGCGCACTCGAGGCGGCGACGATACCGCAAATCCCCGACATCGTTGCGGCTGCCCGCGCACTGCATCGTTCCACGCCAGCAACGAAAGCAGCCTGACCATGAGCCACCCCATCACCATGCCGGCGCTCTCGGATACGATGAGCAACGGGCGCTTGGTGAAATGGACCAAACAACCGGGCGATGTGATCAAGAAAGGCGAGGTGGTCGCGGAAATCGAAACCGACAAAGCGGTCATGGACGTAGAAGCTTTCGAAGACGGTTATTTGAGCGGACCTCTTGCGGAGGAAGGTACCGAGGCGCCTGTCGGTCAGGTCATTGGCTATATCGCCGAGAGCGTGAACGACGTGGCGAAGGTTGCGGTCCAAACATCGCCACTGCATAACAACGACGATAAGACAGGCGACGGACAAAGACCGGCTAAGGCGGCTTTCGAAGCACCCGCGGTCTCGGCCGTTTTGGCCGCTTCGATCGGATCAATGCGGCCGCCCGGCACGCCGAGAGCGCATCGTCCGCCGGTCACGCAGCCTGCGCCCGCAGCTCTCGTGCCCGCAGCGGCGGCTGCAAGTCCGACGTTACAGGCAATCGAGGCCGGGCCGCCTTATCGCGTGGAACGCGCCTCCAGTCTGCGTGAGGCTGTCGCCCGCAATATGATTGCGAGTGCGGCTGTGCCGATGTTTCGCGTCACGGCGCGATTGCCGTTGGACTTTCTGGTGAGTACGGCAAAGCAGCGGCACTTATCGGTCGCGCTCGTTTTGGCCCGTGCGTGTGCTCTGACGATTGCGTCGCATCCTTTGTTCAATGCGGCCTACATGCCGGACGGGCTTGCGCGGCGCGAGCGGGTCGACATCGGCATTGCCGTGGATAGCGGCGACGGGCTCATCACGCCGGTATTGCGCGATGCAGCCGTTCGCTCCGTGGCGGAACTGGCACTGGACTGGAACGCTCTGCAGGAGAAAGTCAAAAGTCGGCGCTTGGCGCCGGCCGATTACAGCGGGGCCACGTTCTATCTGAGCGACCTTGGGGTCTTTTCCGTGGTCGAAGCCTTCGACTCGATCATTCCGATCGGGGCGTCCGCCATCCTATCGGTGGCGGCTGCGCGGCCGCAGGGCGCCTTCTTCACGCTAACCTGCGATCATCGCGTCGTGTTCGGGGCCGATGCTGCCCGCTTTCTCGAAACTTTCCGGCAACAGCTCAGCGATCCCGGTAAACTCCTCGAATAAACGCCCAGCCGTTGCAATGGACGCGGCCTCCCCGTGCTGCCGTGAGCCCCGCGCGCCGACATTAAAAGTAAATGTTCGTTCTGGCACTTGGCGGACAATCGACGACTCACATAAGGAGTCCGCGTTTGGGGCCTGGAGCGGCGATTGACCAACAGACTGCGCGTCAATCTCGACTTATGAGAATGCCCTCCGGCAGAATCAAACTCAACTCATGAGCGAGACCAAGATTCTGTTCATCGGCCCCGGCGCGATCGGCGCTTCGGTGGCCGCCTGGGTGGCAGAAAGCTATCCCGCGGTGTTCATCATGGGTCACGGCGCGACCCAGGCCGCGTTGCGGACTGACGGCATCACGACTTATCAATCCGCGGCGCCGGAGCAAACGCGCCGCACGGTGCGTGTCGCTACCGTGGACCGGCCCGGCGATATCGCCGACGCCGACATCGTCGTGCTCGCAGTGAAGAACTACAGCCTGGAAGCAGTCGCGCGGCAGGTGCGCGACGAACTAGGCGACCGGCCGATCATCGTATCGCTGGCGAACGGCATCGACAACCAGCGCGTTCTGCCGAAGTTTTTCAGCAAGGTGATTTATGGCGTGGTGGCCTATAACGCCTGGCGCGACGGGCCGGCGGTCATTGGCTATCAGCACAAGGGGCCGTTGTTGATCGGCACGCCGGATAACAGGCTCGGTGCGGAATTGCGGCTGGTGCAATCAATCCTCGCCCGCGGTTGTCCAACGCAGATCACCGACCGCCTGCAGGATGCCGTGCACTCCAAGATCGTGATCAATCTCACCAATGCGCTGGACGCGCTGGTCGGCCGCGGCTGGCGGCCGTTATCGAATCTCGCCGTCTATCAGCAACTTCTTTCCCAGACTTTGTGGGAGGGCGTGCGCATCATTCGCGCTGCCGGCTACCACGAATACCGCATTCCCGGAATGCCTCCCTTCAGCTTGCTGCACCTGACGACGCTAATACCGGGCTGGGTTATTCGCCCGGTGTTCAAACGCAGGCTAAGCGCCATGGCGATGTCGAGCATGACTCAGGACGTGGCGCTGCGTGGAGCGCACGATACCGAGCTTGAATCGATCACCGGATACGTTGTGCGGCTTGCCGGGGAGCACGGTGTGGCGGCTCCCTACAATCGGACCATCTACCGTCTGGGCCGGGAAAACTTTCACCCCGGCTTCGAGCCGCTGCGGTGTGAGGATGTGCTCGCGGCAGTCGAACGGGAAAAGCGTACCGCCTCATGAAACAGCACGGCCGACGCAAGGCCGGCCATGCTTAGAGTTAGTTGTGCGCAAACGCGCGCCGTGCGATTTACTTCATTGCGTCACAGACGGCGTGGGTCCAGGCGCCTTCCGGCTTTTTGGTGATCACCGGATCGGAGCCGCCGGAGAGCAATTCCGACACGGTGCGCTCTGCGTCCTTGACGTCGAGCTTGCCGTTGTCGTTGCCGAGGAGTTTCGCGATCTCGCCCATCATCTGTTCCTGGTGATGCAGCGTCTGCGCGCCGGTGGTATCGGCCGCGAGCACGATCTTGGCGGCTTCCTTGTCGTTCTTCTTCGCCCACTCCCAGCCTTTCTCGGAAGCGCCGACGAACTTCGCCATCTTGGCGACAAACGCCGCGTCCTTCAGCTTCGGCTCCATGACGTAGAGACCGTCCTCCAGCGTGGCGACGCCTTCGTCGCTGTACTTGAAGACGACGAGCTGGTCCGGCTTGTAGCCGGCGTCGATCACCTGCCAATACTCATTGTAGGTCATGGTCGAGATGCAATCGGCCTGCTTCTGCAACAGCGGGTCGACGTTGAAGCCTTGCTTGATCACTTTGACGCCGCCGGGCGAGCCGTCGGTCTTCAGATGGAGCTTCGCCATCCACGACAGGAACGGATATTCGTTGCCGCCGAACCATACGCCGAGCGTCTTGTTCTTGAAATCCGCCGGCGTCTTGATGCCGGTGTCCTTGCGGCAGGTCAGTTCCAGGCCAGACTTTTTGAAGGTCTGCGAAATATTGACGAGCGGCACGCCCTTTTCGCGCGACGCCAGCGCGGACGGCATCCAGTCGACGACGACGTCGGCGCCGCCGCCGGCGATGACTTGCGGCGGGGCTACGTCCGGACCGCCCGGATTGATGGTGACGTCGAGACCAGCGTCCTTGTACAGGCCCTTCGCGGCGGCCACGTAATAGCCGGCGAATTGCGCCTGCGTCACCCACTTCAGCTGAATGGTGACCTTGTCAGCGGCGTGGGCGCCGCTCGCCAGCGAGCGCGCCGAACGGCTCGTCCATCAACAACAGCGCCGGATCGAACGACAAAGCGCGCGCGATCGAGGCGCGTTGCTGCATACCGCCGGAAAGCTGCCACGGAAATTTGCGCTCGAACCCGGAGAGATTGACCAGCTTCAGATAACGTTCCATCCGTGCGCGGCGCTCGCGCGCGTCAAAGCCCATGATCTCCAGCGGCAACATGACGTTGCGCTCGATGGTTCGCCACGGGTAAAGCGCAGGCGCCTGAAAAATGTAGCCGTACTGGCGCCGCAGCCGCGCTTGTTCCGGACTGACACCGTTGATGAGAATGGTACCCGCGGTCGGCCGCTCCAGATCGGCAATGACCCGCATCAGGGTGGTTTTGCCGCAGCCGGACGGCCCGATAAGCGAAACGAAATCGCCGTCGGTGATTTGCAGATCGACGTTGGCGAGCGCTTGGACCTACGCCGTCGCCGGTTTGAAAGGTCAGCGAGACGCCGCGGGCGTCGACGGTCAACGCTTTGGCGGAAGTGCTGCCTTGGCCGGATGCCGTCCCTGGTGCTGTAACTTGCTCAACTGCTGACATCGATATTTGCGGCGAAGACCCGAGTGCCACGCTGTGTTTCGTCCGGGCGGACGGTTTGCAACGCTTCGGTCCGCTTGCGAATGCTATGACGGACCAATACGCGGAAACCGCGCCCAACCTTTGTTCACGCTGAAAGAATAATTAGCAAGCGTATTGGGCAAGCCAAATTATTTCAATTGTCAAAGTTCCGCCCTGAGCGCCGGCCGGCGGCCAGCAGCGTCCGGCTCAACGGCTTGGCCGGTTCGCTCCGCAGCACGAGCGATGTGGTAACGGTGCCGAATTGGCCGATCTTGTCGACGATAATGGCTAGGTCCTCAGGTGCCGGCACGATCGCCTTCAAGACAAAGCAGTCCTCGCCGGTCACCCGATGCACTTCCACCACATGCGGAAGCGCCTCGAACTGTTTCAGGCAGGCGCGAATGTGCTCATGCGCGGTCTTGAGCCGGAGGATGGCCATCATCTGCAAGCCGAGCGCCTGTGGGCTGATCCGCGCGCCATATCCAGTAATGATACCACGGTCCTCCAGCCGCTTGACCCGCTCCGACATGGCGGGCTGCGACAGCCCCACCTTGCGACCGAGCTCGGACAATGGAATGCGGCCGTCTTCCTGAAGCGCTTCCAGGATGGCGATGTCCTTGGCGTCCAGGTTGACGGCGAAAGCCATGGGCTGCGCGTGGCTTGAATTCATCGGCAGATTCGTCTCAGTGCCGATGACTCAGTATGCCATCGATCTGTGGACCCTGTCACCATCGCGGCGCGTTGGCCGCATGCGCATGCGGCACAGCCGTCCAATTGGCTTGCAGGAGCGAAAAAATGCGCCTGATCGGAATGCTCGATTCGCCCTATGTCCGCCGTGTCGCGGTGTCGCTGCGGTTCATGGGCCTTCCCTTCACCCACGAGGCCGTCTCGGTCTTTCGCCATTACGACAAATTCGCGGCGATCAATCCGGTGGTGAAAGCGCCGACGCTGGTAACCGGCGATGGCGTCACGCTCATGGATTCCACGCTGATCCTGGACTATGCAGAACGGCTTGCGCCGATAGATCGGCGGCTGGCGCCGAAGGCGCTCGACGAATACGCGCGGGCCCAACGTGCGGTCGGGCTGGCGCTGGCCGCGTGCGAAAAATCCGTGCAGATTGTTTATGAGCGCACGCTGCGACCGGCGGAGAAGCAGCATCAGCCCTGGCTTGACCGCGTTCAGAAGCAGTTGCTGGAGGCTTATCGGCTTCTCGAAACCGAGGCCGGCTCGGGAGAGGTTTGGCTGTTCGGCGATCGCCCGCTGCAGGCGGACATCAGCTTGGCAACGGCTTGGCGTTTTACGCGCGGCGCTGTTGCCGACATCGTCATGGAGGTGGATCATCCGGCGCTTGCTATATTTTCAAAGCGTGCCGAAAGCCTGCCTGAGTTTCTGGCATTTCCGCCCGACTGAGTCTCCCGACGAGTTTTTTGTCATCGAGGAGATAGCGGCACCGGCCAAGTCGGCCGCGCATCGGCGGAACGTTTTGACTTGCCCGCAATCCTCTTCATATTTTACCCCGTCAGTCCGCCGCATTCTGGTACTGTCGAAACGATATGAAACCCGCGCCCTTCCGCTATGTCGCTGCCCGCACCATCGAGCAGGCCTTGCAGCTCAAGGCCGAATTCGGCGACGAGGCGCGATTTCTAGCGGGCGGTCAGAGCCTTGTTCCGACGATGAATTTCCGGCTCACGCAGCCGGCGGTGCTGATCGACATCAACCCGCTGGCGGACGTGGCCGGCGTCAAGAATGGCGCGCCGGAGCATCTGCGCATCGGCGCGCTCACGCGCTATCGGGCGCTGGAGCGCGATCCCGCCATCGCCCGGCACGTGCCGCTGATGGAAGAAGCCCTCCCGCACATCGCGCACCCGCAGATCCGCAATCGCGGAACCATCGGCGGCAATCTGGCGCACGCCGATCCGGCCTCGGAGATGCCGGCCATTGTGTTGACGCTCGGCGGCAAATTACGCGCACAATCGGTGCGCGGCGAACGCTGGATCGACGCCGCGGATTTCTTCGTCGGCGCGCTGACCACGGCGCTTGAACCCGACGAAATGCTGACCGAGATCGAACTTCCGGTGGCGCCGCCGCGCTCGGCGGCGTGCTTTATGGAAGTGTCGCGCCGCCGCGGCGACTTCGCCATGATCGGCGTGGCGTGCATGGTGCAAATTGACGAAAGCGGAGCGTTGCAGCGCGGCGCGGATCGGGCTGTGCAATGCCGGTGATGGCCCGGTATTCGCCGCGGAGGCAAGCGACTCGCTGGTCGGCACGATGATCGACAAGCCCGCGATCGAGGCGGCCGTCGAACTCATCCAGCGCGCCATCGATCCCGGCGGCAGCATCCACGCCAGCAAAGAGTTTCAGCGCCATCTCGCGGGCGTGCTGACCGGGCGCGCCTTGACGAAGGCGAACGAGCGGGTCCGGCGTGAGCACTGAGACCCACGACATTACGGTAACGGTGAACGGCACGCCCTACCGGCGTCAGGTCGAGGGCCGGCTATTGTTGAGCGATTTCCTGCGCCACGATCTTTTGCTCGCCGGCACCCATGTTGGTTGTGAGCACGGCGTCTGCGGCGCCTGCACGATCATCTTCGACGGCGCCGCGGTCCGCTCCTGTTTGATGTTTGCGGCGCAAGTTGACGGTCACGAGATCATGACGGTTGAGGGACTTGCGCCGGATCGCGAACATCTGCATCCGCTGCAACAGGCCATGCACGAGTGTCATGGACTGCAATGCGGCTATTGTACGCCCGGCATCCTGATGACCATGAAGGTTTTTCTCGAGGAGACGCGAGCGCCGGACGAGGCGCAGATCCGCGAAGCGCTGTCCGGCAATCTGTGCCGCTGCACCGGCTATCAGCATATCGTCGAGGCCGTGCAGCTTGCCGCTGAGCGGCTGCAGAAGTGAACGTCGTGGCCACGCGCAATTTCGGCGCGCCGATTACCCGCAACGAGGACGCCAGACTGTTAAGCGGTCAGGCGCTGTTCGTCGACGACGTCGAGCTTCCTGGGATGCTGTACGCCGCTTTCCTGCGCAGCAACGTTGCGCACGCGCGCATCCGTTCGATTGATGTTTCCGCGGCGCGGGCGCGCGCCGGCGTTGTCGCGGTCTATACCGCCGAAGATCTCGGTGATTATTGGGCGCCGGGCCCGTTGTTGGTCCCGCCGCCGCCGATCAAGGACATCACCTTCAATCAGCGCACCCAGGTGCCGCTCGCCAAAGGCAAGATCCGCCATGTCGGCGAGCCGCTGGCGGTGGTGTTCGCGGAAAGCCGTTATCTCGCCGAGGATGCGCTCGCCGACATCGTCGTCGAGCTCGAGCCGCTGCCCGCCATCGTCGATCTGGAAAACGCGCTGACCGATGAATCCGCGCGCGTGCATGACGATGTGCGCGGCAACGTCGCCGCCCGCGTGCGGCAAAGCCGCGGCAACTACGCCACTGCGCGGGCTCGTGCCGATCACATCATCGCCCGCCGCTTTCTCTACGATCACGGCTGTTCGTCGCCGATCGAAACCCGCGGCATCGTCGCCCATTGGGATGCTCGCGCCGATCATCTCACGATCTGGGATACGACGCAGGCGCCGGTGTTCTTGCGCAACGGACTTGCCGGCATGCTCGGTTTGAGCGAGCGGCAGGTGCGGGTGATCGCGCCGTTTGTCGGCGGCGGCTTCGGCCCGAAGATCATGCTGTTCTATCCCGAAGAGGTGGTGATCCCGTGGGCGGCGAGAAAGCTCAACCGCCCGGTCAAATGGATCGAAGACCGGCTTGAGCATTTCTTTGCCACGACGCAGGAGCGCGGGCAAACCCACGACGCCGAAATCGCGCTCACTGCCGATGGCCGCATCCTCGGCATCAGAGGACGTGTTTTTTCACGACACCGGCGCTTACAATCCTTACGGGCTGACGGTGCCGATCAATTCGCAATGCACGCTGCTCGGTCCTTATGTCGTGCCGAACTACGACAGCACCTTTACGGCGATCTTCACCAACAAGCCGATCGTCACGCCTTACCGCGGCGCCGGGCGGCAGCACGGCGTTTTTGTCATCGAGCGGCTGCTCGACATTGCCGCGCATGAGCTGAAGATCGACCGCGCCGAAATTCGCCGGCGCAATCTCATTCCGCCGGATGCGTTTCCCTACAACAACGAGATCATCTATCAGGACTTCGCGCCGCTCTCCTACGACAGCGGCAATTACGAGCCGATCCTCGACAAGGCGCTGGAGATGATCGGCTATCGGCACTTTCTTGCTGAAGAGCAGCCGCGCCTGAAGGCGCAAGGCCGCCATGTCGGCGTCGGCGTTGCCTGTTACGTCGAAGGCACCGGCATCGGTCCTTACGAAGGCGCGCAGAGTGCAGGTCCAGGCCAACGGCAAAGTCGGTCTCGCCACCGGCATCGGCACCCAGGGGCAGGGGCATTTCACCGTGTTCGCCCAGATCGTCGCCGATCAGCTCGGCGTCTCGGTGCGCGACGTCGACGTGGTAACCGGCGACACCGACCAGTTCTATTGGGGCGCCGGCACGTTTGCGAGCCGCGGCGCGGTGGTCGCCGGCAATGCCGTCAACGAAGCCGCCAAAGTGGTGCGGCAGAAAATCCTGAAACTTGCCGCCGAACATTTCGAATGCGCCGAAGAGGATCTTGAAATCGCCAATGGCGAGGTCTCGGTGGTCGGCGTGCCCGGCCAGTCGGTCAAGCTCGGGGCGCTCGCGGTCAAGGCCAATCCGATGCGCGGCGCGGTACGTCCCGGCACCGAGCCGGGGTTGGAATCGACGCAATATTTCGGCCCGCCGGGCGGCGCCACCGCGAGCGGCGTGCACGCCATGATCGTCGAAGTCGATCCGCAGACTTTCACGCTCGACGTCCTCAAATATGTGGTCGTGCACGATTGCGGCACCGTCATCAATCCGCTGATCCTCGCCGGCCAGATTCACGGCGGCGTCGCGCAAGGCGTCGGCAACGCCTTCTACGAGCAGCTCGTGTTCGACGAGGAAGGACAGTTGCTCAACGCCTCGCTCGCCGATTATTTGCTGCCGACGGCGCTCGAAGTGCCGCACATGGAGATCGCGCACACCGTGACCACTCGCCGCTCAATCCGCTCGGCATCAAGGGTGCGGGCGAAGCCGGAGCGATTCCGGTCGGCCCGTTGTTCGCGCAGGCGATCGAAAATGCGCTTGGGCTGTTGGAGCGAAAAATCGAGCTCAACGAAATTCCGCTCAGCCCGGGGCGGCTGTTTGCGCTGATCAACAAGCCCGCCGACCCGCAATGATTCTGGTCACCGGCGCCGCCGGCAAAACCGGCCAGGCCGTGATCAAGGCGCTGGCGGGAAAAAGCGCGCCGGTGCGCGCATTGGTGCGCAATCCCGAACACGCCGCCGCGCTGAGGGCGCTCGGCGCGACCGAAATTGCCATTGGGAATTTCGCCGACGGCGCAGCGCTCGCGTTCGCTGCGGCCGGGGTGCGGGCGATTTATCACATTTGCCCGAATGTGAGCCGCGATGAAGTGGCGTATGCGCGCGCTATAGCGGCGGCGGCGAAAGCGCGCGGCGTGAAGACGCTTTGTCTATCATTCGGTGCTGCATCCGCAGATCGAGGCGATGCCGCATCATTGGGCGAAGATGCGCACCGAGGAGATGCTGTTCGCCTCAGGCTTCGACCTGACTATTCTGCAGCCGACCGCCTACATGCAAAATATTCTCGGGGCGTGGCGGGGCGTCACCGCCGACGGCGTATTCCGCGTCCCTTATCCGGTAGAGACCCGGCTCTGCCTCGTCGACCTGGACGATGTCGCTGCGGCGGCGGCTGTGGTGCTCACGCAAGACGGTCATGCCGGCGCGACCTACGAACTCGTCGGTACCGATCCACTCAGCCAGATTGAAGTTGCCGGCGCCATCGGCGCAGCGCTCAAGCGCGACGTGCGCGCGGAGGCAGAGAGCGTCGCGGCATGGGAGGCGCGCGCCCGCGCGGGCGGCATGGGCGAGCACGAACGCAACACGCTCGCCGCAATGTTCCGTTATTACGCCGCGCACGGTCTCGTCGGGAATTCGAACGCACTCTCCTGGCTGCTTGGACGTGCGCCGACGAGCCTCGCTACCTATCTGAGACGCGTTGCCGGAGCCCGTCCCGGCGCTTGAACCGGCCGGGCGAACCTGCAGCTTCTCTCCAAGGTCAGCGATGGCGAGCGACGATGTTGAAGTAGTGATCGTTGGAGCCGGAGCCGCCGGCATTGCGGCGGCGCGGCGATTGCACGATTCCGGCGTTGGCTGCCTGCTTGTTGAAGCCCGTCCGCGTCTCGGCGGACGTGCGTTGACTGTGATCGACGCGTCCGGTTTCGCGCTCGACCTCGGCTGCGGCTGGCTGCATTCCGCCGACCGCAATCCGTGGCGCGACATTGCGAAACGGCAGGGAGCGTCGATCGACAAGTCGCTGCCGTCGTGGATGCGGCCGTCGCTTGAATTCGGATTCTCGCGCGCGGAACAAGACGAATTCGGCGAAGCGATGGAATCGTTTTTTGCTCGTCTGGAGCATGTGGCGCAAAATACATCCGATGTGCCGTCGTCGGTTGCGCTCGAACCGGGGTGCCGCTGGAACGGCCTGATCAACGCGGTGAGTACCTACATCAGCGGCGCCGAATGGGATCAAATCTCGGCCAAAGACTTCGACCGTTATCAGGACAGCGGCATTAACTGGCGCGTGGTCGAAGGCCTCGGCACCGTGATCCGCGCCCATGGCGCCGGGCTTCCGGTCAGGCTCGGCTGCCGCGTGACCGGAATCGACCATCGCGGCAAGCGCCTAAGAATTGAGACGGCGCAAGGGGCGATCGCTGCCGATCAGGTCATCATCGCGATTCCGGCGTCGCTACTCGCCAAGGAACAGTTTGCATTCACGCCGGCGCTTCCGCGGAAAATCGCAGCCGCGCAGGGCCTGCCGCTGGGGCTGGACGATAAATTATTCATGGCACTCGACGGCGCGGAAGAGTTCGACTCCGATGTGCGTTTATTTGGCCACACGGATCGCGCGGCGACCGGCGTCTATCAATTCAGGCCGCTGGGCCGGCCGCAGATCGAGGCCTATTTCGGCGGCAAATTGGCCGCGGAACTCGAAGCCGGCGGTGACGGCGCATTTTTTGATTTTGCCGTTTCCGAACTGACCGGCTTGCTCGGCAGCGATTTCAGTCGCCGGGTAAAGCCGATCCAAATCCATCGCTGGGGGGTCGATCCTTTTTCGCTCGGTTCTTATTCGTATGCGCTTCCGGGTTTCGCCGATTGCCGTCGGGCGCTGGCCGCGCCGGTTGAAGAGCGTCTGTTCTTTGCCGGCGAAGCCTGTTCGGTCAACGACTTTTCGACGGCGCACGGCGCCTGGCAAACCGGCGTCACCGCCGCCGATCAAGTGCTGGCCGCGCGCAAAAATGCCGCGCGTGTTCCGTCGGTGAGCGTCTAGGAATGGTGCGGCCTGGAGTGCGCGGCCACGAAAGCGGGCTGTGCGTTCTCGCTCGACGCATCGAGCGCCCACGGATTTGGCGCCGCGCCTTATGAGCCCGGTGACGATATTTGCCATATCCGGAAGCCTGCGATCTGGCTCGCTGAACAGCATGCTGTTGCGTGCGGCAGCGCGGCTCTCTCCGCCGGGAATCTCCGTCGAGCTTTATCGCGACCTCGGAAACTTGCCGCTGTTCAACCCTGATCTGGAGGCGGCAAATCCGAGACCCGTTGCGGCGCTCCGCGAGCGGATCATCGCATCGGATGCTGTGTTGATTGCCAGTCCGGAGTACGCTCGTGGCGTTACGGGCGCAATCAAGAACGCGCTCGACTGGATGGTCGGCAATGAATCCTTCGTCGACAAACCGGTGGGGCTATTGAACGCCTCGCCACGGGCTACGATCGCGCAGGCTGCGCTTCGAGAAACGTTGGTCACGATGTCTGCGCGCGTTGTCGCAAACGCCTGCGTTACGATTCCCATTCTGGGATCGGAACTGGACGAGGACGGGATCGTCCATCATGCAGAGATCGGACCCGTGATTTTGAACGTTCTCCGTGCGCTGGAATCCGCCAGCCGCGATCGCGAGCCACACAATGCGCTGGAAAACTGAAACCCCGATCAGCTTGCTTCCGGCAGCGCGAAGACCGCGCAGGGCGCTGCGATGCCACGCAAGTGGTGCTCGCCGAGAGGGATGAGTGGCATTGCGGTCTCGGCCGCAACCGCGCCGGTAATCAGTACAGTGTGGCCGAGAGGGCGGCACAGACCTTCCAGCCGGCTGACGAGATTGACGGCAGGGCCGATCGCGGTGAAGTCCAGCCGGTCGGCGGTGCCGACATTGCCCCACAGCATGTCGCCGAGATGGAGCGCCAGTCCGAAGTGCAAGGGCAGCAGGCCTTGCCGGCCGCGTGCCTCGTTGAGATGGGCCATACCGGCCTGAGCCGCGCCGACGGCGTTGAGCGCTGCGTCGCAAGCGACGGAAGCCGGCCGTTCGCCGATCGGAAAGATCGCCAGAACGCCGTCGCCGATGAATTTGAGTACCTCGCCGCCGAACGCGTGAACGGCGCCGGCGATGCGATCGAACCAGGCGTCCAGCGCCGCGATGACCGCCTCCGCTGCGACGGACTCCGACAATTCGGTGAAGCCGCGCAAATCAGCAACGAGGAGGACTGCGCGGATGGTCTCGCCGGTCTCACGTCGCGACCGCCCCGCCAAAACCTGCGCCGCGCCGCGGCGGCCGAGATAGGCTTCGAGCAAAGCTGCCAGCGTTGATCGCGCGCTAAGGTTGGCAAGCGGTGCAGCGGCAAAGCGCGCCACCTGCTGTAACAGCGCGGATTTCGGACTCGGCGAGCGGTCGCGAAACCGCCCATGCGAGCACCGGACGATCTGCCGATTTCATCTGTTGCCGTGCCGGCAACATTCTCCAGCACCAGCCCGGTCCCAAGAGCAGCGAGCCAGTCGCGGCCGACTTTGGCCTTTTCTGTGCCGCCTCCTGATCCAGCCGAGTCCAGCGATCCGAAGCCGAGTGCCTCGATCACCGCGCCGGTTTCCGCGCGCCACAACCAAGTACGGCGGGCAATGATTGGATGAGCCGCCGTCAATGTCACAGCACCGCCCGCGAGCGGCAAACCGTCGGCGATCAGTTTCGCGCCGAGAGTAGCCAAAAACTGATCGGCACCCGGCGCCGCGCCGGCCTCATCGACCAGCCAAGCCAGAGTAGAGGGCAGCCGCATCGGCGGGATTATAGAGATGCGGCCGTTGCATGCGACTATGAACTCTCTTGAAATGGATGAAACGCGGCGGCCGAGCCGCGATCGGCCCCGGGTTGATTTCGGTGGTCGATTCCGGCGGCTTTGCGGCTCGCGCGCGTCGTTTCGATTACTTGCTCTTGGAATTGGCGGGGGTCGCCGAGCGGGCGCCCGCCGCCGAGCCTCGCTTGGGCCGGCGGACGGCTCTCACTTTTCCGCTGCTTCCGCCTCCGCAGAAGAACTGATCGCCGCCATCGGACTCGAGCCCCGACACGGCCACTCCGGGCGGCATCTCGATCTTCTCTTCGACCTTTCCGGTTTGCGGATCGACCCGCCTCAAATCGCACTCATCACCTTCCCAGGTGGCGTGCCACAACTCGTCGTCGATCCAGGTGACGCCGGTGACGAAGCGATTGGACTCGATGGTGCGAAGAATCGCTCCGGTTTGCGGATCGATTTGATGGATTTTCCGGTTTCGATACTGCCCGACCCAAAGCGTCCCTTCGGCCCATGCGAGTCCCGAGCCGCCGCCGCTGGGCGCAGGGATGGTGGCGAGCACGCGCCCGGTCTTCGGATCGATTTTCTGGATTCGCTCGTCGGCGAGCTGAAACAGGTGCCGGCCGTCGAAAGCCGTTCCCGCGTGCGCGGCGACATCGATCGAGCGCAGCGTTTTCCCGCTCTCGGGATCGAAGGCGTTGAGCTTGTCTCCCGACGCAAACCACACGCGTTCACCGTCAAACGTCACACCATTCACACGGTCGACGCTCGGAAAAGGTCCATACTCACGGAGGATTTCGGCTGGAGTTGTTTTCATGCGCCGATCCTAATCGCCCGGTAGCGGGCCAGGGAGTAACAAGGTTGTCGGGAATCCGGGAACCGGCGGGGTCATCCAGCGACGCGCTCGCCCGCGGCCGAACGACTGCACCTTGCCCGTTGCCGCGAGCGTCTCGAACGCGCGTTGTACGCTGCGCGGACTGGTTCCCAGCGCAATCGCCAGGGCCGAACTCGACCACGACTCGCCGTCGGCGAGGAACGCCAGTATCGCGGCATGCGGTTCTTCGACGGGTGGCGCCAGCACGACGACTTCGCGCGCGCGTCGCGGCGTGAGCGCAAAGCCTCGCTCGGTCGCGCTAACGTCTGCCAGCGTCTGAAGCTCCGCGCGAAGCCGCCCGACTTCGACCCGCAAACGTGCGCGATGCGATTCATCGGCATGTTTTGCCCGGAAGGCGCGCGCGAGCAGCGTTCCCCTCGGTACATCCCCGGGCCACGCTTCACCCAGCGCGCGCGCGAGCGCGAACAATACCGGGCGCGTCGCGAGTGAAATCACCCTGCCTGCCTCCCGAACGACATGGCGGCACGCGTCCACAACAAGCGTTTTCGACGCCAGCAGCGCTTCAACATCCTCGAGCAGGAGGAGGCGCTCCTCGCCACGCGCGATCAGGCGCGCCGCGGGTTTGTTCATCACCAGCGATGTGCTTTCGACCTCTGCCGTCAACGCGGGAATGCCAGCCTCATGCGCCGCGTGCTTGGCCCGCGTGAGCGCAGCGCGCGCCGCCTTGGTGTCCAGTCGCCGAAGCCCAATGCCCGCGACCACGAGTTCGTACGCGGCCCGCGCCGCCGGTGGGAGCAGCGTTGCGTCGAGCCCGGCGAGCGTACGCTCGGCCTCGTCGAGGCGGCCGATCAGGAGCAGGCGCCGGACCTCGAGGTTCCGCGCATGCGCGGCATTGACGTGGTCGCCCTGCGCTTCGAGCGTCGCTCGCGCCGTATCGAGCGCCTTTGCCGGCCAGCCAAGGTCGCGTGAAACGAGTGCAATCTCGGCCTCGGCGACGACGCACCGCGCGCGAGCCACTGCCTCTTTTGGACCGAAGGCGCGCGCGGCACTTCGCAGCAAAGCCTTCGCTCGACTTAGCTCGCCGAGCTGCGCCATCGCGATGCCGCGAAGTGCAAGTGCCGGCGCGTCGTCGCGCAGCGCAACCAGCTTCAATGCGCTGAGGGGATCACCCGTCGCGAGTGCGCGTGCCGCAGCCGTAATCAGGGAGTCCATCGAAATCCCGACACACTTGTCACTCCCATCGGGGCGATCTCCGGCACTAAGTCTATCTCGTGACCAACAACAAACACCATGAGAAGGAGAAACGGATATGCCCGATATCTTGCATAAAGTCGGAATCAAATCGTCGTCGCCAAATGACGTCTATAAGGCATTGGCCACGGTCGAAGGCCTTTCCGGCTGGTGGACGAGCGACACCCATGGCGAAAGCAAGGTCGGCGGCGTGATCCAATTTCGCTTTGGCGGCGGCGGTTTCGACATGAAGGTTCTGGAGCTTCAGCCTGCCAAGCACGTCCTGTGGCAGGTGGTCGACGGGCCCGATGAGTGGCTCGGAACAAAGATAAGTTTCGATCTCAAACAGAATGGCGATTGGACCATCGTGCTCTTCAAGCACCAAGGCTGGAAGGAACCGGTGGAGTTCATGCACCATTGCAGTACCAAGTGGGCCGTCTTCCTGCTGAGCCTCAAGTCGCTGCTCGAAACCGGCAAGGGCGCCGCGTGGCCGAACGAGATCAAGCTCGACAGTTGGGAATAACGGCACCAGCCAAAGGATGGAACCGATGACCGACCACATGGCAACCGGCACTTTGTCCCCGCCGAAAGTCGTATCGCGGGAGGAATGGCTTGCAGCCCGCAAGGCGTTCCTCCTCAAGGAGAAAGCTATCACCCGTGAGCTCGATGCACTTCGTGCCGAGCGGCGTCAGTTGCCTTGGGTCAAACTCGAGAAGCCTTATGTCTTCGAAGGGCCTGAAGGCAAATGTACGCTTGCGATCTGTTCCAGGGCCGCAGCCAGCTCGCGGTCTATCACTTCATGCTGACGCCGGGATCCGATCACGTCTGCAAAGGATGCTCCTTCGTCGCCGATCATTTCGATGCGGCGCGGCAGCACTTTGCGGCCGCCGATCTCTCATTTGCCGTGATCTCGCGAGCGCCGCTTGAACGGATCAATCAGATCAAACGGCGTTTGGGCTGGAGCTTTCCCTGGGTTTCCTCCTACGGCAGCGATTTTAACTTCGACTTCGGGGTCTCGTTCAAGAAAGAGGACATCGCCGCCGGCCGCGCCATCTTCAATTACGGCACGGTGATCAGAAGCAGCGAAGATATGATGGGGGCCAGCGTCTTTGCCCGAAACGAAAGAGGCGAAGTCTTTCACACCTACTCGACCCATGCCCGTGGGATTGAGAATCTTATGGGCGCCTTCATGTGGCTCGACCTCACGCCCAAAGGCCGCCACGAGTTCGACGACGGACGCAGTCGGTTGAGCGAGGATGAGCTGCGGGATGCCACGCATAGAAAGCGCGACGGCCACGAGAGCGATTGCTGCCGCTGATACCCGCGGCAACCAAGAGGAGACACCGATGCAAGAGGCTCTTGTCGCCCGCCGCGAGACGCACATCCCGGCACCGCCAGCAGCAGTGTTCGCGCTCCTGACCGATCCGGAGTTAATCCTGCGCTGGATTGGAACGGAGGCGCAGCTCGAGCCGCAGCCCGGTGGGCTCTATCTCCTCAATGTCACCGGGGCTCGATTCGCCCGCGGCTCTTTCCGGGAGGTCGTGCCGGTGCACCGTCTGGCCTATAGCTTCGGCTGGGACGGCAGCGAGGCGGTGCCGCCTGGCTCAAGCCTGGTCGAGATCGACCTCGTCGAGCAGCCGGACGGAACGCTGCTGCGCCTGACCCACACGGGCTTGCCCAATACCGAGCAGTGCAACGGCCATGCGGAAGGCTGGGCCCATTATCTCGACCGGCTGGCCGAGGTCGCAGCCGGGCGCAATCCCGGCCCCGATCCGTGGCGCGGTCGCATGGCCCCGGTATGACTCGCCCCCGCGAACACGCTCAAGCGGCAGACGTCAAACTTCGATCTTGCTGTAGATCGTCGTGTTCGCGGCCGCCGGGTTATTGGCCCGCGGCCTGCCAAACGCCGGCATGAAGCGCTGCGGCTTCATCTTCCAGCAGCGGACCTATGACTTCGACACTGCGCTGTCCGGCGGCAAACACGGTCCGGCACGGCAAATCCAGCGTCGGGTTCTCGGCGTGATTACCGGTTATGGATTTGAGGCGGTGTTCGGACAATCCGTAAACCACCCGCCCGATACCCGCCCAATAGACTGCGCCCGCACACATGGCGCATGGTTCGGCCGATGTGTACATCGTGCAGCCGGCAAGATACTTCGCGTCAAATTGCTTCGACGCCTGCGTGGCCAGAAGACGCTCCGCATGGCCGGTCATGTCCCGATCAGGCAGGTAACCGTTTTCGACTTCGAGCAGCACATCGCCATTCACGCCGACCAGGATGCAGCCGAACGGATGACTGCCGTGGGCGTGCGCGCGCCGGGCCACGTCAAAACTGCGACGCAGAAATTTCTCATCGTCGAGCGTCGGCAACGGTCTCTCCAGTTTGAGTTCAATCGGTGATGCCGAATTTTTCCGCGATCGCTTGGAATATACGATCGGGTTTGAACGGCGTTTGGCAGAACCTTATCCCGGTGGCGTCGGCGAGCGCATTGCCGATCGCGGCGTTGATCGGATTGTAAGGGCTTTCGCTCATCGACTTGGCGCCAAACGGGCCGATGGCGTCGGTGGTGTCGGCGAACAATACTTCGGTCCGCGGCACGTCGGCAAATTGCGGCAGGTGATAGTTGCGGAAACTCGGATTGACCACCCGCCCGGTATCGTCGATCACCATCTCCTCATAGAGTGCGGCGCCAAGCGATTGCGCGACGGCGCCTTCGATCTGGCCGCGGCATTGCATCGGATTGATGACGCGCCCGGCATCCGCTGCGTGGACGCTGCGGAGAATCTTGATCGCGGCGGTGCGTTTGTTGACGGCGATACGGAAGGCCTGGACGTTGAAGGCGACCGAACGCGGCGTTCCATTTGATCGTCCGGTGGCGGCAAGCGTTCGTCCCTTCACTTGCGCTGCCGCTGCGAGCTCACCAAGCCCGATGCGCCGGTCGGCGCGAACCGCGTCGGCGGCTTCAAGCGACCACGCCTCTGTCGTGCCGCCGGCATGCTCGGCCGCGAAAGCGCGTATTTGCCTCGTGCAACGCTTCACACGCGAGCTGCGTGGCGCGCCCGGCGACGACAGTCCCGGTACTGCCATAGGCGCCGGTGTCGTGACCGCCATGGTCGGTATCGGAGCTCAGCACGCTGGATGTTGTCGATTGTGGTGCCGAGCACAGTGGCGGCGATTTGCTGATGCACCGTGGTCGTGCCATTGCCAAACTCGGCCGTTCCGACGATGACCGCGTAGCTGCCGTCGCTGCGTAGCTCGGCGCGCACATCGGCGAAGTGGCCGGACGGCGGCACGGTATCGATCATGCCGAGTGCGATGCCCTGTCCGACCAGCCAGTCATCCGACGGCGGCGGCGGCAGCCCGCCGCCGCGGTCGAGCGCATCCTTGACCAAGGCGAGGCATTGATCGAGCCCGTAGCTGCCATACTCCACGTCGTGGCCCACATCATCGCCGGTCGAGATCATCGGATCGCCCGGCTGCACCACGTTGCGCGCGCGAAATTCGATCGGATCGATGCCGAGCCTGCGGGCCAACTCGTCCATCGCCGACTCTACGGCGAAATTGGTCTGCGGCAGGCCATAACCGCGAAACGCGCCGGCGGGCACGGTGTTGGTGTAGATCGCAAAGCCGTCGATCTTTTTGTTGTCGCACTTATAGACGCCGAAGCACTCGCCGCAGGAGTGAAACAGAACGGCGGGGCCGTGATTGCCGTACGCGCCGGTGTTGGAAATGACACGCATCTGCATGGCGGTCAGGCGGCCGTCGCGCCGGGCGCCGGCTTTGATTTGCACGCGCATCGGGTGCCGGGTGGTGGCGCCGGTGAATTGTTCCTCGCGCGTGAACTCGAGCTTGACCGGCTGCCCGGTCTTTAGCACGGCGAGCGCGACGACATCCTCGACGAGCATCTCCTGCTTGGCGCCGAAGCCGCCGCCCATCCGTTCGCAGAACACCCGCACTTTCGCCGGATCGAGATCGAACAACGCGGCAAGCGCGCGCCGTGCCAAAAACGGAGTCTGCGTGCTCGAGCGGATGTTCAGGCGCTCCGCTTCGTCGAGCCAGCCGATGGCACAATGCGTTTCCAGATGCGCGTGTTGCACCCGCTGGGTGATGTAGGTGCCTTCGTAGACGACGTCGGCCTGCGCAAATCCTTCTTCAACATTGCCGACATGACCGTGGACTTCGCCCGCGATGTTGCGCTTCGGATCGGCGATGCGGGCTTCCGGGCCCTTGTCATGAACAACCGGCGCACCTGGCCGCATGGCCTCCTCCGGATCGAACACGGCCGGAAGCAACTCATATTCGACGTCAAGCTTGCGGCAGCCGGCTTCCGCCGCCGCTTCGGTGTCTGCGACCACCGCCGCGACGCGCTGGCCGACAAAGCGGACGATCCGGTCGAGCAGCGCCGTGTCATCAGGATCGCGGCTTTCGTCCTCATGCCTGGCAGTCGAATAAAGCTTGGCCGGCGCGTCTTCCCACGTCAGCACCGCGCGCACGCCCGGTACCGTCAGCGCGTCGTCCTTGCGGATCGATTTGATGCGCGCGTGCGCGTAGGGCGAGCGCAGGAGTTTCAGATGCAGGAGTCCCGGCGGCGCGACATCGAGCGTGTAGCGTGCGGTGCCACTGATGACTGCGCGCGCCGCTGGCGCCGGCACGTTGCGGCCGCAGGCGTTGCCGGCATCCGCTTGCTCGACGGCGTATACGCCGCGGATGGCATTTTCGATCGCGCCATAACCGGTGCAGCGGCAGATGTTGCCCTTAAGCGCCCACGGCAGATCCTGCCGCTGGGCCTGATTAAGACTCGCAGCCGTGATGATCATGCCCGGTGTGCAGAAGCCGCATTGAAAACCCTGCGCTTGCAGGAACGCCTGCTGCATCGGATGGAGTTCTCCGTTTGCGGCCAGGCCTTCGATCGTGGTGATGGGACGGTTCGCCGCGCGATACGCCGGGAACAGGCAAGAGTGCACCGGGTCGCCGTCGACCATGACGGTGCAGGCACCGCAATCGCCGGCATCGCAGCCCTTCTTCACGCCGAAACAGTCAAGCTCGCGCAGAAACGTGCGCAGACACTGGCCGGGGCGCGGCTTCGCCGCGTGGTTCTTGCCGTTGATCAGGAAGGTCATGGCGCGGCTGCGCCGTTGCCGCCGAGTTCGAGGCGGATTTCCTCAGCAAATTGCAGCGTCACATGCCGCCGCCACGCCGGCGCTCCATGGAGATCGTTGTAATAAGCTTCGCGCGGAATCGCGCTTTCAATCTTCTCGCGCAGCGCGGCGCGCGATGGCAGGGTGGAAAACGACAAACGGACAGGACGCGGGGTGGCTGCTGTCACGGTCAGCGAAAATGGACCGTCGCCCGATGACAGCGTTCCGGTCAGAAGCGCGCCCGAACGGCCGAGCGGACTCAACGCGATTTGCCGGAATGCGGTGCGGCGGTGCAGCGCCGCAAGCGGCACGTCAACAGCGCGAAGAAGCTCGCCGGGCCGCAACGCGTTGCGCTGGGGCGCCAAAACAAACTCCGTGACCGCGACGCGCCGCTCGTTTCCATCCGGCGTCCAGATGACGCAGACGCCGTCGAGGGCGGCGGCCAGCGAGATCATCGGCCCTGCCGGCAGCGCCATACAAAGATTGCCGCCTACCGTTGCGGCGTTCCAAATTTTGAATGAAGCGAGAAACGAGCGGCAGCATTGATTCACCAGGGGCGCGGCGATCCAGCTGGCGGGGAACGCCATGCCGTCAAGCTCCGCGATCTTGCAGGTGGCGGCGATGCGCAAGCCGTGTTCGGTTGTCTCCAGCGCGGGCCAGCCGAGGTCGGCGATGTCGATCAGCCGCGAGACTTTCAGCTGCGGTTCGGAGAACAACCAGGTTCCGCCGGCAAGCCAGGCGTCGCCCGTGCTCCAGGCCGGCAGTTCGGCGCGTTGGCGCGGTCGCGCGATTTCGGTGATGGTGTTGATGTCCATTGCCTCGCGCGTTGCATGATTCATGCCGCGCCAGACGCCCGGCGATCGCGCTCGAACGCGCCTCGGGACATGAGCTAAGTGCATTAAACCACTGGCAAATTACTTGCCCTTGGTTTAGTTGTTGCGGGTAAATGCCGCTTAGCTAGGCAGAGTTCGCGACATCGCGATGATGGCAAGAAATTTTCTGCAATTCCGGCGCAACGGCCACAACGTGCGCATCGGCGATTTTTCGCCGCGCGCGACCGTCCTTGAATGGCTGCGTTTGCGGGAACGGTCTACCGGCACCAAAGAAGGCTGCGCGGAAGGCGATTGCGGCGCCTGTGCCGTCGTGGTGGTGCGGGAACGCGACGGCCGCATGATCTACGAGCCGGTGAATTCCTGCATCACGCTGCTCGGTCAACTCGATGGCGCGGAACTGATTACGGTTGAAG
Source organism: uncultured Alphaproteobacteria bacterium (assembly GCA_963727325.1). GTDB lineage: Bacteria > Pseudomonadota > Alphaproteobacteria > Rhizobiales > Xanthobacteraceae > BOG-931. Next base: position 267,811 of record CAVSFV010000005.1, on the reverse strand, counting down.
ATCTGGCTGAAGGCGACGTGCTGCATCCGGTTCAGGAAGCGATGGCTCGCCAGCACGGCTCACAGTGCGGCTTTTGCACGCCCGGCATCGTCATGAGCCTGTTCGCGCACTATCACGCGTGCGACGGCACCGCGAGCCGCGAAAAAATCAACGACGTACTGGCCGGAAATTTGTGCCGCTGCACCGGTTACCGGCCGATTGTCGATGCGGCGATCGAGGTTTGCAACGGCGCCGATGATCGGTTCAGCCGAAATGCCGCGGTGCGCCTGCGGGCCTTGCGCGGCCTCGACGATAAGACCGATCTGTTTGTCGGTGACGATGCGGCGTTCTTTGCCGCGCCGGCGAGCGAGCAATCGCTGGCGGAGATTTACGCGAAGTATCCCGACGCCACGATCGTCGCCGGCTCGACTGACGTCGGACTTTGGATCACCAAAAAACTCGCCCCGCTGCAGAAAATTGTCCACGTCGGCCGTGTCGCCGCGCTATCCGAGATCAAAGAGACCGCCGCTGGTTACGAAATCGGCGCCGTGGTTTCGCTGGCGCGGGCCGCTCCGGTTCTGGGCGCAATCGATCCGGATATTGCCGAGGTGCTGCGGCGCTTCGGCTCCATCCAGGTGCGCGCCTCCGGCACCGTCGGCGGCAACATCGCCAATGGCTCGCCGATCGGCGACCTTGCGCCGATGCTGATCGCGCTCGGCGCCAGTGTCGAGTTGCGGCACGGTGAAAAAATCCGGCAGCTTCCCCTGGAAAACTTCTTTCTCACCTATGGCAAACAGGATCGGGCGCCGGGCGAATTCGTCCGCCGCCTCCTGGTGCCGAAGCTGCCGCGGGCCACCCAGTTTCGCGCCTACAAGATCACCAAGCGCACCGATGAAGATATTTCCGCGGTGCTTGCCGTATTTTGTCTGAAGGTCGAGGGCGGCCGTATCAGCGACGCCAAAATTGCGTTCGGCGGCATGGCGGGGATTCCGAAACGCGCAAAGGCGGTGGAAGAGAATTTGCGCGGATTATCGCTCACCGACACGCAGCGCTGGCACCTGGCGGCTGACGCGGTCGCCGAGGACTTCACGCCGCTGACCGATCTGCGCGCCAGCGCGGCCTATCGCAGCCGCGTCGCCGGCAATCTGGTCATCAAGGCGCTCGCCGAAATTGCCGGAGCAAGCGCTAATGACACGCGCATCGCAGATCACCGGACGGTTGCCGATGCCGCTGAATGAGGATGCCGTTCTGGAGGCGCCGCTGCGCCACGTCTACAAGCCGCTGCCGCACGACAGCGGTGCCAAGCATGTGCAGGGCGCGGCCGAATATATCGACGACATTCCCGAGCCGACGGGAACGCTGCATATCGCCGTCGGAGGTTCGCCCGCGGCACGCGGGAAAATCCGCAGCATCGATCTGACCGAGGTGCGAAAGTTTCCGGGCGTCGTCGCCGTTATAACGGCGGCGGACATACCGGGAAAAAACGATGTCTCGCCGGGAAGCGCCGATGAGCCGGTATTCGCGCAGACCGACGTTCTGTTCCATAGCCAGCCGGTGTTTGCGGTCGCTGCGACCTCGCGCGATGCCGCGTTGCGCGCGGTGCTGCGCGCCAAGATCGATATCGACGTGGAAACGCCGAACGTTTCGGTCGAACAGGGCAGGGCCGCCGGCGAGACCGTGTTGCCGGATTACGCCTTCATCAATGGCGATGTTGCGCGTGCGCTCGCCGCGGCGCCGTTACGCAGCGCCGGAAAAATCCGGATCGGCGGTCAGGAACATTTTTATCTGGAAGGCCAGATTGCGCTCGCGGTTCCGGGCGAGGATGGCGCGGTGCTGGTCTACTCGTCGACGCAGCATCCGAGCGAAGTCCAGCACGTCGTCGCGCGGGTTCTCGCGCTGCCGGATTCGTTTGTGACCTGCCAGGTCCGCCGCATGGGCGGCGGTTTTGGCGGTAAGGAAACGCAAGCGACCCAATGGGCGGTGATTGCGGCGTTGGCGGCACGCATGACCGGCCGGGCGTGCAAGTTCAGGCTCGACCGCGATGCCGACATGGTGATGACCGGCAAGCGGCACGATTTCGCTGTCGAGTATAAAGTCGGTTACGAACCCAACGGCCGCATCCGCGTGGTCGATCTCGATCTCGATGCGCGCTGCGGCTGTTCTGCGGATTGTCAGTATCGGCGTGGTCGATCGGTCCATGTTCCATGCCGACAACAGCTATTTCCTTCCCGAATTCCGGATCTATTCGCGGAGGGTCAAGACCAACACGGTATCGAATACCGCCTTCCGCGGCTTCGGCGGCCCACAAGGGATGATGGCGATCGAGCGCGTGATCGACGCGATCGCCTGGCAACTCGGCCTCGATCCGCTCGATGTGCGCAAGGCCAATCTCTACAGTCCCGGGCGCGATGTCACGCCGTACGGCCAGACGGTCGAGGATACCGATGTCGGCTTGCGCCTCATCGAGCAGCTCGAACGCTCGTCGGGCTATCGCGCGCGGCGCAACGAGATCAGGGAATGGAACGCGCGCTCACCGATTCTGAAGCGCGGCATTGCGCTGACGCCGGTAAAATTCGGCATTTCTTTTACGCTGACGCACCTCAATCAGGCCGGCGCACTGGTGCACGTCTATCAGGACGGATCGGTCCACCTCAATCATGGCGGCACGGAAATGGGCCAAGGCCTGTTTCAGAAAATCGCACAGGTGGCGGCGGACGAATTCGGCATTGGGCTCGATCGCGTCCACATCACCGCAACCTCGACCGACAAGGTGCCCAACACGTCGGCGACGGCCGCATCCTCTGGCACCGATCTCAACGGCATGGCGGTGCAAAAGGCGGCGCGCGACATCAAAGCGCGCCTGACGCGCTTTGCCAGTGAGACCTGGAATGTCTCCGAGGATCTCATTACCTACCGCGACGATCGGGTATTCATCGGCAACGAAAGCATTCCGTTCGGCGAACTCACCAAGAAGGCGTATGGCGCGCGCGTGCATTTGTCGGCGGCCGGCTTTTACAAGACGCCGAAGCTGCATTGGGACCGCGACAAGGGCAAAGGCCGGCCGTTCTTTTATTTCGCCTACGGCGCGGCCTGCAGCGAGGTCGTGATCGATATTCTCACCGGCGAGACGAAGGTCCGGCGCGTCGATGTGCTGCATGACGTCGGCCGCTCCATCAACCCCGCCATCGATATCGGCCAGATCGAAGGCGGTTTCGTCCAGGGGATGGGCTGGCTGACGACGGAAGAGCTGGTCTACGACGACAAGGGCCGTCTGCTCACCCACGCGCCGTCGACCTACAAGATCCCGGTGGCGGCCGATGTGCCGGCCGATTTCCGCGTTGCGCTGTTTGATGACAGCAACCGCGAAGACACGATATATCGCTCGAAAGCCGTGGGCGAGCCGCCGTTGATGCTGCCGATTTCTGTGTTTGCGGCCATCGCCGATGCGATACACTCGGTGCGTCCCGGTAACGGCGTCGCGTTGGACGCTCCGGCGACCCCGGAGGCGATCCTCAAGGCGATCGGTCCGGTCGATGCGGTGTCCTTGCTCGCGCCACTCGTGGATGGGCGCAGGGCGTGAACTGGACGTGAGATGGCGAAGGTCTGGGCCCGGATCAGGCAAACGATCGAGCACGAAGGAGCTGCCGGCCTGATCAGCGTGATCGGTGCTGCCGGATCGGTGCCGCGCGAATCCGGCGCCCGCATTGTGCTGCAGCCGGACGGCGGGTTTTTCGGCACCATCGGCGGCGGCCGCCTGGAATATGAGGCGCTGGCGGCGGCGCGCGCGGTACTCGCCGCCGGGCGCGGCGAAGCCCAATTCCGCGACTGGCCGCTCGGCCCCAATCTCGGCCAGTGTTGCGGCGGGGTGGTGAAAACACTCACCGAAACGTTCGACCATAATGATTTGGGGACGGTGCGCCGCTTCGAGGAGATCGAAAAGGCCGGCGCTTTCGACTCCCTGGCCCGCCTCGGCGAAGACGGCCGCATCGTTCGCGCGCTCGCATCACAAGGAGCGGAGAACGAAGCCGAGGGCGGTGTCCGCACCGTTCGACAAAACATCATTTCATGAGAGCTTCGGCGAAGTGACCACGCCGGTGCTGCTGTTCGGCGCCGGTCACGTCGGCCGAGCCGTCGTGCTGGCGCTTGCGCCATTGCCGTTCGCGGTCCGCTGGGTCGACAGCCGGGCCGATCAGTTTCCGCAATATGTGCCGCAGAATGTCGTCACCGTCTGCACCGGCGACGTGACACACGAACTGGACGAGGCCTCGCGCGACGCGATGGTCATTGTCATGACTCACTCGCACGCGCTCGATTTCGACATCACCGCGGCGGCGTTGCAGCGCGAGACGTTTGAATATGTCGGCCTGATCGGGTCGGACACCAAGCGGTCGCGGTTCGTGCATTGGGCGCGGCAGATAGGCGTGACCAGCGGCCAGATCAGCCGCCTCGTGTGTCCAATCGGCATTCTGGAAATTCGCGGCAAAGAGCCGGCTATGATCGCCGCAGGCCTCGCCGCGCAGCTTCTCATCGCCCGCGAACATGCGACCGTGCCCCTGCCAAGCCCGGCGATGCAGCCGGCATAATCCAATGGCCGAGCAAGAGTTGAATGCGGCGTTCGTCAAAAAGCGCGCCAAGGAACTGGGGGCGGATCTCGTTGGCATTGCCAGCGCCGCGACGCTGAATGCATTTCCGCCGGATCCGCGTTGGCCGCAGACGCCCGAGCGCATCTCGCCCTATTGCAAGAGCGTGATCGTGCTGGCGCAGCGCATCCCGGCCGGTGCGTTCCGCTGCAAGAGCAATGTCCCGGTGCAATACATCGACATGTTGGTGCTGCGGAAAATGGACAAGATCGCCTATCGGCTCGCGGACGAGCTGGAAGACGCCGGCCATCCAAGCTTCGTCGTCGCGGCGCAGGAAACCGACTGGAAGCTCAAGCGCGCCAGCTACGGCCGTTTGTCGACGCGGCATCTCGGTGTCGAAGCCGGCCTCGGCACGCTCGGCCTTGAAGTCAATATCCTGACGCCCGAGTTCGGGCCGCGCGTTTATCTGACCGGTCTTCTCACCGAGCTTGAACTCGAAGCGGACCGGCCGCTGACCGAGCAGGTCTGCATCGGCAAATCCTGCAGCCGCTGCCTGCACGCTTGTCCGGTCGATGCGGTGCTGCATTTCGGCATCGACAAACGCGCCTGCGCCACCGAGGCGCAGGAGTTCGGCTTTTCGACCATCCTGCAATTTTTCGAGCGGTTCATCGACCTGCCGCTGGCGGAGAAGGAGAAGCTCGCTGCGTCGCGCGACATTTACGGCTTCTGGCAGGGGCTGCTTCGCGTCGTCGGCTCGTTCGGCGATTGCCCGCGCTGCCTCGCGGTTTGTCCGGTGGGCAACGACTATCACGCCCATCTCGCCGACGTGCAGAAAGCGATCCCGGAAAAAACGCCGGAGAAGGTCGCGCTCGGTAAACGCTATCGCGACAATCGCATGAAGGGTGCCGAAATCCCCGGCCTCAACGACTGGAATAGGCGCTGGGTCGGGCCGGATGGTTATCAGGGTATGGTGGCGCGGCAGCTGCAGGAATTCAAAAAGCTGCAGCAGGAACGCAAGCAGACGGCGCTTGCGACGGCCGACGACAACGGCCGGGAATAGAGAATGGTCTCAGCGTTCAAGCAACCGCTCACCGCGGACCACATCAAGGCCAAGGCCCGGGCGCTCGGTGCCGATCTTGTCGGCATTGCCGACGGCGCCAATCTGGAACGCCATCCGCCGGATCCGCGCAATCCGCGCCGGCCCTCCGACATCACTGAACTCGACGGCGGCCGGGTCATTGTGCTGGCGAAGCGGGTGAGCCGCGGCACGGCCCGCATCGCCGCCTGGAACGACCGCCACAAATATTACAACGACGAACTGGCGCTTTCCCGGCTCGAGGAGGCTTCGCTCGAGCTGGTCTACTGGCTCGAAGACAGCGGCTACCCGGCGATCATCGTGCCGCCGACGCATGTTGACCCGTGGACTTATGACGGCGATCCGGAGCGGCACCTGACTACGCTGTTGTCGCTGCCGCATGCCGCTGTCGAGGCCGGCCTCGGCACGCTCGGCCTTAATCTGCAATTGCTGACGCCTGAATTCGGACCGCGCGTGCTGCTCACGGCTGTTCTCTGTTCAGTCGATGTGGCGTGCGACAGCAAGATGGAAACAGCGCTCTGCCTCGGGCCCAGCTGCGGGCGCTGTCTGAAGACCTGTCCCGCCGATGCCGTCGGGCATTGGACGCGCGATTGGCCGGCCTGCGACCGCTTCCGTTCGCCGCACGGTTTTGCGCAATTAAGCGAACATATCACGCGCATCATCGCCGAGCCGGACGCTTCGCGGCAAAAGGACTTGGTCCGTTCCGAGGAAAGCTTCGATCTCTGGCAGAGCATTCTGCGCGGCGCCGGCGTGATCACCGGCTGCCGCCGCTGTGCCGATGTCTGTCCGGTCGGCGCCGATTACGCGGCGATGCTGAGCGACGCGCTCGAAGCAATTCCGGAAAATACGCCGGAGAAAGAGGCGCGCGCCGCCGCGATGGACGCCGAAGAAAAATCCGGCCACCTGCCGGACGCCTACGGCGACCAGCGCCGCTGGATCGGCGCGTTGCCGCCGCGCGGCTCTTGATGTGTTCCTGACACCATGACGCCGCTCGCCGAGCTGCCGAAAACGCGGGCCGCGATCGAGCGCATTCAATCCGAAGGCAAGAAGCGCGCGGTCGCGCAGGCGCGCCGCGCGCCGTTCTACCGCGGCAAGCTCGATCACGTGAATTCGGATCGGCTCGACCGATCCCGACGAATGGCGCAAAGTTCCGATCCTGGACAAGGAGATGCTGCGCAAGCTCGTCGACCGGGAGTTCTACGAGAATTTTTGCGTCGCGCCCGATGACGGCATTGCGGAGTACTGGCGCTCCGGCGGATCGACCGGGACGCCGCTGTTTTATCCGCGCAGTTATCGCGATATCGAAGCGGCGATGATCGGTTTCGCGCGAGGTTATGATTGCACCAGTTGCCGGCGCGGCGGCCGCTTGCACGTGTCGTTTCCGCTCGGCATCCATCCGGTCGGCCAGATGTTCGCGCGCGCCGCTTCGAGCCGCGGCATTGCCGTCAATTGGGCCGGCTCGGGGACCACGACGCCCTCGGCGATGCAGATCGAATTGATCGATCGGCTGCGGCCGACGATCTGGATGGGCATGAGCAGCTACGGTCTGCATCTCGCCAATCTGGCTGAAACGCGCGGCCTCGATCTCGCCGCTTGCTCGGTCGAGACCGTGCTGTGTTCGGCCGAGCCGTTGTCGGATGCCAAGCGCGACAAGCTTTCCCGGCAATGGGGCGCGCAAGTGCGCGACACGTTCGGCATGACCGAAGCCGGTCTGATGGGGGCGGAGGATGCGGCGCGGACGCGGCTTCCGCATCTGGACCGATATGTTCTTCGTCGAGGTGCTCGATCCGGAGACCTTCGCGCCGGTCGAGGAGGGTGCGGTCGGCTGCCTCGTGGTCACGCCGTTGTGGACCAACAACGTCACGCCGTTTCTGCGCTGGAACTCCGGCGATCTCGTAACCTGGCAGCGCGGCGACGACGATTCCGGTCCGTTCTCGGTCTTTCCGCTGGTCAAACACGCGCACCGCACTTCCGGCTTCTTCAAGATCCGCGGCATCAACATCAATCACGCCGACTTCGAGGATTTCATCTTCCGCGATGTCGCGATCAGCGACTTCAAGGCCGAAGCAGTCACCGAGCAGGACCTCGACGCCATGCTGGTGTCGGTCGAAGTGCGGCGCGGCGTCGACCCGATGGCGGCGGCCGATGCGCTGAAAGCCGCGGTGCGGGACAAGTTCGGGCTGACGCCGCAGATCGTGGTGGTGGAGACCGGCACGCTGGCCAAGGAGTTCGAAGCGAGCGTCAAGATGCCGCGCTTTTCCGATCGGCGCCAGTAGGGCGACCTTGTCGTCAACGTTCGGCTATTGGCGATCGCGATCCGCAATCGATGCCGGATTAACTAATCCGCTACGGCGCGCATCCTGAGACGATAATATTGAAGCGTCTTTCTCGCCGTATCGAGGCTCAATTTAGCGAAGCTTTCGTCGGCCTTTTCCAGGTCGTGCCGCGCGCCATCGGCTGCGAAGGCCGGCATCGACAGAATGACCCTGACCGTAGCAAATGAAAGGCCAATCGACTTCGCCAGCACGAGGAGCCGATCATATTGCTCATGGATCAGCGCCCGCTCTGCTAACGTGACCGGGACGTCGGCCATCAGAGCCAGCGCAACTGACGTTTCGTCGAATTTTCCCGCGTTCGCAAATGCCCGCACGTCGGTCTCAGTGAGCTTTCTCGCCTTGTGCAGGGCCTCGACGGACGCGCGGGCCTCGACATACGCGATCGAAGCCTCCCTTGATCGGCCTTCCAGTTCGTCTTTTGCACGACCAACCAAATTCTTGATTTCATCGGCCTTGTGCGGATTGATCGACTGGAGCTCTCGCTGCACGGCTTTCGAGGCTGTGGTGAACAAGGTCAGAAGGTGCCGGCGGGGAATCTCCGGTCGTCTCCAGATACATGCAGCGAGGTCGCGATCGTCTTCCGCGCGCTCGACCAGCGTTGCGTAACCAAATTCGGAAAACTTCGCACCCGGGTTCTCTGTCGTGCTGACTGCGACTTGCTGATTGCCTCGTTCCACCAGAACGTCGGTCACACTAACCGCAAGTTCGCGGCGCTTTGAAATCGCCAACAGATGATTCTGGGATTTGGTCAGCGCGCTCTCCACCAGGAGGTCGTCGCTGATCCGATCGCATCCTGTCAGTACCGGGCCGGCGATATCGATGGAATCATCCATCGCCAGTTCCGCGATGACACCCGGAGGGCCGGTCTCGATCTCGACCAGACGATGACCAAGGGAACGGCGTGCGGCCGAATCCACTTCTTTGAGCAGGCGCGCCATGACGTCGTCGAAAACCGCGATCTGCTCGTTCGACAACTGACCTGAATTCGTGACGAACAGATCGGTTATTCGTCGCAGCACCTTCGCTCGATGCTCGATTTCTCGGTGTGCTACGGCATCTTCCAGTTCGTCAATCAGGGTTCTGGCAGCGATCATCAACGAGTCTCGACAGCCGGTGTCATGACTATGCGGCGCTCTCGACCAGGTCGTGGGGCAGGGCGCTGTCGAAAATGAGCGCAGATGCCGGGCACGGACGACCGAATAAATAGCCTTGAGCCTGGGTTATGCCGGTCGCGCGCAGAATCTCGAACTGCTCTTCCGTTTCAACGCCCTCGGCGACCGTCTCGACGTTGAGATTGTGACCGAGTGCAAGAACGGCTGCGACGATTGCGGCGCAAGCGGCCCTGGTGGTCATATTTGCGGTGAAGGACCGATCTATCTTGATCTTGTCGAACGGAAACATCGTCAGATAGCTGAGCGAGGAGTATCCCGTGCCGAAGTCATCGAGGGAAATGGAGACACCGAGATGCTTCAGTTGACGGATTAACCTGACGCAATCGACGCTGTGATTGAACAACGCCGTTTCCGTGATCTCCAGCTCCAATCGCTCAGGTTCGAGGGACGATTCAACGAGCGCGCACAAAACAATCTCAAGGAGATCGGGACGCGCCAACTGGATCGGTGAAAGATTGACCGCCACTTTGATGTGAGAAGGCCACCTTGCGGCGTCCATACACGCTTGCTGCAGTACCCATGCGCCAAGCGGCGCGATCAAGCCGGTCTCTTCGGCTAAAGGAATGAACTGGTCTGGCAACATCCATCCGCGATCCGGATTTCGCCAGCGCAGCAAGGCTTCAAAACCTTTCTGCCTGCGCGTTTTGATGTCGACCAGCGGCTGATAGTGCAGCTCGAATTCATGACGCTGAATGCCGGTGCGCAACTCCGCCTCCAGCCGGCGGCGATCATCCATGCCTTTCAGCATCGCCGGCTCAAAGAAGCGAAAACTGTTGCGTCCCGCTGATTTGGTTTCGTAAAGCGCGATGTCCGCCATTTTCAGCAGGTCCGCGCCGGAACCGGCGTCGTCGGGGGCCATCGCGATGCCGATGCTCGTTCCCACGGTTACTTGGCTTCCGTCAAGTTCGTAGGGCGCCGATAGCATGTTGATGATTCTGGTGCTCAAGCCGATCGCGCTCTCGCGCTGGTCGGTGTCATGGGTTTGAATGATCGCGAATTCGTCGCCGCCTAACCGCGCCAGAACGTCAGTCTCCCGGAGTGAGGACCTCAGTCGCTGCGCTGCTTCCCGCAGCAACTGATCCCCGGCCGGATGCCCGAGCGTGTCGTTGACGCTCTTGAACTTATCGAGGTCCAGCACCAGGACGTTGAAGGGCTCGTTATAACGCTCCAACCGGGCCACCGCCGCATCCAGCTTTTCCGTAAAGAAAGCGCGGTTTGGAAGGTCGGTCAGAACGTCGTGGTGAGCCAAAAATCGAATGTGGTGGTCGGCTTTCAGCTCAGCCTGGCGTTTCTCCGCTTCGATCAATTCCATGCGGATTATATTGTCGCGGAATGATTTGGCGGCGCGGGCCGTGTCACCCACTTCGTCACGGCGATCCACGAACGGAATGTCAATGTCTTTGTTGCCGTTGGCCAGCTCACGCAGGGTCTCCCCAATCCTGCGAATCGGACGCGTGACGGAGCGGGAGGAAAAGACTGCGAGGGTCGTTCCGGCAAGAACACCGATGAGGACAATCAAGAGGTTCAAACGGCCCATCCATATCGCCGAGGTCTTCACGTCTTGGCGAGCCGACGCCGCGTCGTTCAGCGTCAGGCTGACCAGTTCGTTGAGGGTCTCGTTGATGGATCTGTCCAGTTTGGCCATTGCGTGCGGTGAAGGAATCGAGGTTGCCGGTGCCGCACCGAGTAGAATCCGCGCATTGCCGACCCAACGACCGACGCCCGTTTTGACGATTTGTGCATCCAATAAAGCAGCGGGTGAAATGGCAGTCGCTGCGAGCTGATCGAGGTGATCGTTAAGCCTCGCCACGAGCACTTCGAATTTCGCAAGAGCGACTGCGGAATCCTCGGGTCTCGTCATTTCCATGGCGTTTCGCAGAAAACTTTTGGCGTCTCCGTAGACCGACCATGCGCCGCGAGCGTTATGGACTCCATCGACCGGCTTGGTCGAAGCCAGAGTCGATTTCCCCGCAAGAAATGCCAGATTGGCCGACATCAGGAATCCCTGCGCGGCCGAAAGGACGACAAACACCCCGAACGCCAGTGCCAATCGTTGGGTGGTCGATAAGATCATTGATCAATTCGGCAGTATTGGCAGAGACACGATTTGCTTAGTGCCCGTAAGAGACCTTAGAAACGCGATGACGTCCGCGGATTCCTCGGCGCTGAGGTCAACGCCGGGGAATTCCGATACGCGCGGCGGGCGATCGGCCGTCTTGCGGGTGTAGTGAGCCATGACCGCCTCAAGGTCGGGCAGCGACCCGTCATGCATGTAGGGGGCACGCCGGTCGACGTCGCGGAGGCCGGGTGTTTTGAACGCATACAATGCCTTGCGGATTCCCGGTTTCAATTTTTCCCCGGCCGATGTCTGATGAGGCGATGCCGGTATCGTGGAATTCATTGTCGCTGAAGTTCCATCCGGTGTGACACAGCGAGCAGCCGGCTTTGTCGTTGAACAGCAGAAAGCCCCGCTTGGCCGCCGCGGAAATCGCGTCGTCGTCGCCATCGACCCAGGCATCGAACGGCGCAAAGCCGGACACCACCGTCCTCTCAAACGTGGCGATGGCGGCAACTATCGTGTCGCCGGTCATTCCGTCCTGCGGGAAGACGATCTTGAACCAATATCGGTACTCGGGAATTTTTTGCAGGCGCTCGACCGCCAACTCAAGCGGCAGATCCATTTCCGCGTTCGATTGGATGGGGCCCTTGGCCTGTTCTTCAAGCGAAGGCGCGCGACCGTCCCAGAAAAAATGCGTTCCGCCCCATGCCTGATTGAGCAGGGTTGGGGATTTGCGCGGCAACATCGTGTTCTGCGAGCCGACCGCCCCTTTTAGCGGGACCTCCCAGCCAAATGAAGGATTATGGCAACTCGCACAATTCATGTTCTGATAGCCGCTGAGCCGCGGATCGAAATACAGCGACTTACCGAGCGCCGCTTTTTCAAGCGTGTACGGATTAGTTGCCGGAAATGGGATGTCGTCAGGACGCCGATATTTTTCTTTGAGGGGGGCCAGATCGGCGTCAGCGCGTGGTGGGGCCGCCGAGACAGCGGCGCCCGATAACGCAAGGACGGCGGCCACCACAATTTGCACCGCTTGGCGGTTTCTGCCGAACATGCTTGCCCTCGACGTCGCTCGTACCACCGATCACGCAAATGACGAGCTGCGCGGACCTCTCGATTTTTCCGATTGTCGGCCTCGAGTTTAAGGTTGCTATCATCTGGAACCGACGCCGATCATTACCCGGGCGAACCTAAAGAGCCGATAACGCAGGCACTACGTATTAATACCTAATCGTGTGCTGGAGACGGTTCGTTGGTCTGCGCTCAATGGATGCATTTGGCTAGCTTGCTATTCTTCACCGGCCGACGGAGCCAACAAAATCTCCGGTGGCGTTTTTCCTCCCGCGCCCAGCGATCGCTGCACCATGACGACGTCGGTCCAGCCTCCGAACTTGTAGCCGATTGCAGGCAGGTAGCCGACTTTGGTGAAGGCGCAGGCTTGGTGAAGCTCGATCGAGGGCGTGTTGGCGGCGTCGATGTAACCGATCATCTGCCGGTATCCGGCAGCCGCGCAAGCATCGATCAGGGCAGGCAACAAAGTTCGGCCGACACCGGAATGCAGGTGCTCGGGATGAACATAGATCGAGTGTTTCAACGTGTAACGGTAAGCCGGCCGTTTGCGGAACGGCACCGCATACGCGTAACCAACCACGACGCCACCGCGCTCGGCTACGATGTGCGGCAGGCGATGCTTTCTCATATTGCGCCGGCGCCTCTTGAGATCATCCAGCTGCAGGGTTTCGCTGTCATCCACAAACGACGGCTCGACCCCGCGGGCAATGTGCTGCCGATAAATGGCGAGCATCGCCTCGACATCCTCGTCCCGCGATTGACGCAGCGTTACTGGCGCGTCAATCACGCTCATGGAAATTCAGTGAATGGATGTGGGCGCGATGCGAATCTTGTTCGCACGGTCACTCGCGCACCACATAGGTGTGGAACCGGATTTTCCCGGCGGCATCGACCTCGCGATAGACCCCTTGTAGTTCGGCTTCGAAGCCGGGAAACAGGTTGCTGCTGCGCTCGAACGCCGTGAGGTAATCGATCATCGGCCGCGCCCGCCCGCCGAGACGTTCGCCGGGGACAATCGTCGCAATTCCAGGCGGATAGACGACGAAAAGCGTGGTGGCGACACGCCCCTCGATTTGGTCGATCGGGAGGTATTCAACATTATTGCGGACCAGATGCTGCACCGCCTCGTAGGGGGTCATCGCGGCTTCCGGGAGATGCTCGGAGGTGAACTGCGCCTTCTGCAAGGCGCTGACATTTTCGGCGCGAAAGAAAGCATGCATTTCGGCGCATAGATCGCGCAGCCGCACGCCGCGATAACGTTGCGAACGGACCCCCACAAATTCAGGAATGACCTGATCGAGCAAAGCATTATCGTCATGGGCCCGCTTGAAAGCGACCAGCGTACTGACAAGCGTTCCTGCCTTGCTCGCTTCGACGCCCGGTGTGAGCAGAAACAGCAGAGAGTTCAGATCGTTCTTTTCGGGTACTACGCGGTTCTCGCGCAGGTATTGGGCGACGACCGGAGCTGGAATTCCATGCGCTTCGTATTCACCCGTGATGCGGTTGAAACCGGGCGTCAGCAGCGTCAGCTTGTTCGGATCGGTCATGGCGAATCCGGAAACTGCATACTGGAAGCCATGCCAGCGAGCGTCCGGTACGAAATCCCAGAACCGGGCGTCGCTCGCGAGCGCGTCGGTGGCGACACTTTCCCAAGCCACTTCGTGCATGCCGTTCTCACGTGCTGCATCGGGCAAGCGGACGAGATCCGGCACAAAGGGATCGAAAAACCAGCGGCGCGCCGGATCGGCTTCCTTCCGCTCGAACTCTCTTTGCACCGCCCGCAGTTTCTTTCGCAGTTCGATGCCGAGCCGGATCGTGTCGTCCCACAAGACTTCGCCGGAGCGGCCCTTCATCATTTGGGCGCCGACGTCGAGTGAGGCAAATAGCGGATAAAATGGCGACGTCGAGGCCTGCTGGAGAAAACTTTCGTTGAAACGGCGATGCTCCACGCAGCGCCGCTGCCCGCGAATGTGACTGTCTTTCACGTGAATCTGCGATGCTTGTGAAAAGCCGGCGAGCTGCTTGTGGGTCGACTGGGTGGCGATGATGCCAGGCGCATTTTCATCCAGATCGCGAAGTCCCATGGCAAAGCGGCCGGCATAGATGGGGTGAAACTTCATAAAGCCGGCCCAGGCCTCGTCAAACAGGATGTACTCGCAAAGCGACCCAAGGCGCGCGAGAAGGTACTGCGCATCGTAGATCGTGCCGTCGTAGGTGCATTGCTCGATCACCGCGACCCGGAACGGCCGCTGGCGTCGCCAGGCTTCCGGATCTTTGACAAGCGGATTGGTTCGGATTGCCTCGCGAAGCATATTCTCGTCGAGCGCGGTCGGCCGGATTGGACCGATCAAGCCATAAGCGTTTCGATCTGTTGGCAGATAAATCGGAATGCCGCCGGACATCAGCAAGGCGCCGTGATGTGCCGCCTTGTGATTGTTGCGGTCGAACAGCACAAGATCGCCATGGGCAATCAGCGCCGATGATACGATCTTGTTGGAAGCAGAGGTGCCATTAAGAACGAAATAAGTTCGTTCCGCGCCGAAGATTGCCGCCGCTTCCTGCTCCGCCCGAAGGGCCGGGCCTTCATGGGTGAGAAGATCGCCGAGTTCGAGAACCGAATTGTCCAGATCGTCACGAAACACGGCTTCGCCCAGGTGTTCCTTGAAGATGCGCCCGATCGGACTGCGGCTGTAGAATATGCCGCCATTGTGCCCCGGACAGGTCCACAACTGATTACCCTTTTCGGCATAGTCGACCAGGGCGCCGAAAAATGGCGTTTTCAACATTTCGGCGTATTGCGTTAGACGACTGACGAGGTTTCTGGCGATGAACTCGGGTGTTTCCTCGGCAAGGAAGACGTAGCCGTCGATGAAGTCGAGAACTTCGACCGGCACATCCTCGAAACGCTTGCGGCGCACCAGGAGTACGATCGGCATCTCAAGACCGCGCCGGCGCATAAGATTGATCAGCGATGCGGCCTTGCCCTCCAGCCCCTTCTTCCCCCAATCGACGACAAGACAGCCAATGGCGGCATCCGTCTGCACGGCGATTTCGGCATCTTCAATGCGGCGAGCTTTGACGACCTGGAATCCAAGGCGCTGGATGGCGGCAATGATCTGCTCAATGCGCAACCCCTCGAGATCTTCTGAATCAAAAGTCGGCGCCGAGAACAGAAAAGTAAATCTTTGGGAAAAGTTCATTTGATGGGTCAGCCGGGACGACGGGGAAGCTAAGATCTGGTGTCATTGGATGACGCTGTTGTGACCACGCCTTTGGCGCCTCATAATAAAAGCTTTGCCGAGATTTTGGCGTTGCTGGAAGGCCGCGGGTGAGGCGTAGTTGAGTGCTGCCTCTCCCGCGACGACGTGCTATGATCGCGGTCTACAACGAGGACCCGGTGATGGCGAAAGATCAGAATCCCATTGAAGATTTCAACGTGATTGCAAAAAGGACCATGGAGCAGGCTCAGGGTGCGGCGGGGAACTATCTTGGTTGGCTTCAAAAGAGCATGTCATCCTCGCCCTGGGGTGACGCGGAGCTCAATAAAAAGCTGATGGGTTACGCCGAGCGGAATATCTCCGCCACTTTTCAGTTTGTGCAGAAGCTCAGCCAAGCCAAGGATTTTCAGGACCTGGTTCGGATTCAAGCCGAATTTATGCAGGCGCAATTGCAATCGTTTGGCGAACAGGCAAAGGAGATTGGCGAGGCATCCACCAAGGCGGTCGCGGAGGCGATGAAGACCAAGAGCCCTTCGATCCGTCCGCCGGATTGAGCGATCCCCTGAGCGGATACGCCGATGACCCGTTTTTACGAACCAGACCTTGGCGCCCATCCCGACAGCCCTTTCGCGCGGGACGCGGCTAAAAAACTCGTCCGGCGCGGCTACTGGTTGGACATGAATGATCGCAGTCTCGTCATGGCTATGGTCAACGGGATTGGTGCGCACCTGACCAACGACGAAAAGCGGGCTCATCTGACCGACCTGCGTCGTGAGCACCTCATCGATCAGGTGTGCGTTCAGGAAATTCTGCCGCCAGAGAGATAGGTGGGGGATTGAATAGCCGGGTCGGGCGTCTTTAATTAACGTCCGTGGCGCTTGGCGCGGCCCGGAAGTGACCGGCGCCCGAATTCTGGTTTACCGCGGCAAAGCGGACTCTCCACTGCTCCGGCGGCGGCATTGCCTTGAGGTTGAACTCGCCGTCCGCGGGCTGGCCGAAAAGTTCGCAAGATCACGGCTCGTTAACGGCTGGCCGCCATCTTGCCGGTAGCGTGATTCGTGGAGTGACTGGATGAGTGCCGAAATATTGAGGTTCCGCGACTATCATTGGGACCGTGTCGCGGATGATGAAATTGGCCTGGAAACGGCGGTAGATGCTGCGATTCGGGATTTGCGTGAAATCCTGTCCGGTTGGGGTACCGAACCGGCGCGGCAGCGCGCCGAAGAGTGCGAGCTGATGTTGCGCCGGGTCTTTTCGGAAGCCGTCGCCGCTCCATCGGGCCTTCGATAGGGGGCGTATATGGAAAAGACCCAGTCTCTCGATCCTGCCGAATATACCCTGGCCATCAAGAACCGGGGGCGCCCGCCAAAGCCCTGGCGATGGGAAATTTATGCGGCCGGCAAAAGCAAGCCGGTGCAGCAATCCGACCTCTTCGAGACCATGTCCGACGCCACCCGGGCAGGCAAAGTGGCCTTGGCGGAACTTCGCTCCAAGCAGCTCGAGTAATGGCTGTTCCTGGCGAAGGCCAGTCGCTGAGGGAAGAACAGCAGACTGACTGATTCTCCCGTTGCTAGCGCGTGCCGAGATTTGTCTTTGTCAGCACCGGTGCCAGGTGTGACGCGGCCAAGGGCGTTTTGGCAGGCGAGGTTTGCCGCGATGCGCGCTGTGAAGCCGGCGATTGGCGGCGTTCGATCGGTGCGGTTTGTGGGTGCGCGGCCTAAAGCCAAAAAGGGCTTCCTACGCGAAAAGTCTCACGCGAAACGGGCAATCACAGCTTCCGGAATCGACTGCGCCGAAATTTTGCTCGGGTCGTCCTTGTGGCGGACCGCCCAGACCCGTGTCTCGCCGCCCTCAACCGCGAGTTCGCCGTCAGCCGTGATCCGGTGTTCGACGTGAAAACTTGAGCGACGGAATTCGGTCACGCGAGACACGATCTCGATCACGTCGCCAAACCGCACCGGCTTGCGGATTTCGGCATTGACGTCGACCAGCGGCAGGATGCCGTAGGTGGCTGAGAAATCGCGCTTGGCGACGCCCGTCGCCGTCTCGAACAGCATCCACGTGTTGGTATCGAAATACTGAAAAAAGCGCGGCACGTGAACCGCGCCGGTCGGATCGCAGTGGCCGAACTCGACAGTGATTTCCCTGCGGAATACGAAAGACGTCAAAACCTGCAGCTCCGGGTGGCATCCACATCATACCGTACTGCGCCGCCGACGGTCGGTAAATCTCGGCACCGCGTGTCGCGTTTACCGCCAAAGCGCAAGTAAAGCTGGAGCGACACCGTCAAAACTGTCGCCGATGGAGTTTGAAGGCCGCTCCTTCTGAATGTGGTGCGACTCCCGACAGGCCTCGATGGACGCTAAGTCGCTGCGCTTTAAGGCTCTGCCGCGATATAATGCGTGACCTTAGGCGCACCGTTCAGATGAAATCGGGCGACCGCTTCTTGCACCAGGCGATCGGCGTTGGTGACGCGCTCATGTTGGCGCAGGTGTTCCATCCAGGATTCGGTCAGGAAGGTCTCGACAACACGGGTCGGATCGGCAGCATCCTCAAAGACCCCCCAAGCGAAAGCGCCGTCGCGGCGACGGCCGTGCTCAAGCTTCGCGATAGCTTCGAGGAACGCTGCGCGCTCGTCCGGTCGGATACGGTACTCGACGGTAACCAGCACAGGTCCTCGATCATCATCAATTGCTCGACTGCTGACTGGCGTCGGCCAGTGCATGGACGGCGTGAGGTCGAGGCTGGCCCCGGTTTGCAGTTTCCATCGCCAAGTCAGCGGAATAGCGGCGACTGCGCAGCCGGCGGCGAGAAAAAGTGCGGAGGGCAAGCCCACGTAGGTGGCAACTTCGCCCCAGACTGCACTTCCGAGCGTAAGACAACCGAAGAAAACCGTCGTGTACAATGCGAGACCGCGGCCACGCACCCAATCCGGCAGCGCGACCTGCGCTGACACTGTGAGCGTCGCCAGTGCTGCTATCCATGACGAGCCGGCAATCAAGCTTGCGGCTAGAGCCATTATCGGTTCGCGGGCGAGCCCATACAAAACCATCGCAATGACTTGGCCCAAAGTCCCGAGCGCCATCAGCCGATCAGGTCCCAGCTTCCGTTTGAGCCGTGGCAAAAAGAACGCGCCACCGACGGCACCGATCCCGATAACGCCGAGGAGCACACCGTAAAGCTCTGGACCGCCGGCGATCTGTGTACGGGCAACGAGCGGCAGCAATGCCCAATACGCACTGGCGAACAGGAAGAACCCAGCAGCTCTCAGCATTGTTCCGCGCAGATGCGGATTGCTCCTGGCGTGCCGAAGGCCAGTCCAAATGGCTCGGCCGAAGCGCTCAGCCGGCAGGAGTGTCCCCGGCCGGTTCGGCTCGCGCCACCAAAGCAACGCGCCGACTATCCCAAGATTGGAGATCGCATTGAGCCAAAACGGCGCAACAATACCGAAGGCTGAAATCGTCACGCCGCCGAGTGCTGGACCAAGTGCTCGAGAGATATTCACCCCGACACTGTTGGCAGCGACGGCGGAGGGCATGTCGTCCTTGGGAACGAGGCGCGGTACGACCGCCTGCCACGCAGGGACGGTTAATGCCCCCGCTGCGCCGACGAGGAACGTAAACAACAGCAAATTGCCAGGCGTGGCCAGACCAAACGCCAAGATCGCGGCATAAAGTGCGGACACCGCGGTGGTAAGGGACTCGGCAACGATCAAAAATTTGCGCTTGTCGAAGATATCGGCGAGGGCCCCTGCCGGTATTGCCAATAAAAAAATCGGCAAGTTACTCGCCGCTTGCACCAACGCCACCAGCAGCGGATCGGGGTTGAGGCTGGTCATGAGCCAGCCCGAGGCGGCGCTATACATCCAGCCGCCGACGTTGGAAACCAATGTTGCCGTCCAGATAACGGCGAACGCCCTGTGCCGGAACGGGGCGGCGAATGACACCGCGGTAGGTGAACTTGGCGGCATAAAGCGAGTGGACCAGATTGACGGTCGCGCGGTCAATCACCCGCCGCGTCTTACGCGTCGTGTGTTCGACGAGCGATATCGCCTATGGGTCTCATTAGCTACAAATTCGGCGCGTGCCGAAAATTGCTCCACGTCCGAAAATGTGCCGACAGCGGACGCCGCTGGTGTGCGCTGTTCGAGTCCACGTCTTGGTCAATTGACCAGCGGATGGCCGGGCGCGCGGCCGAGTTTCTGACGCAGTTGCCCTTTGGCGACGCCGAGCGCGCCGCGAGCGACCGCGAGCGGCCATGCCATGCCGGTTTTTTCGCCGATCACGGCGCGCGCCCTGCCGGCGTCGAGGAATGCCGGCGTCAGGCCGTTGGCGTCATTGAAATTCTCGATGAAAGCGTCGGCAATGCGCTGCTGTCCGGACGAACCTCTAGCGCGGCCGTCGCTGCCATATTGCGCCATCAGCATCATCTTGCCGGCGTTGGTGATCGGTTCGAGCAAAATGTTGTTGAACGTGTAGGTGATCTGACCGGATCGAGCGTAGAAGCGTTCAAAGGTCTCGGTCATCCACGGTGCGTCGAACGGCAGGTCTTTGCGCGCGATGATCGATTCGACCAGATTGCGCGCCATCTTGTTGCCGTTGTTGGCGCCCTGGCCGCCGACCGGATCGAGCGCCATGGCGGTGTCGCCGAGCGGCGTAACGATCCGACCCGACGGCAACGTGCCGACCGGCTTGCGCACCGTCGGCGCAAATTTGCCGACCAGCCAGCCGTTCGGATCGGCGAGTTGCATGTCCCTGGCCCAATCGTAGTCCCACGGGATGATCTCTTTGATGATTTGCTTGTAGAGCTCGACCGCTTGCTCGCCGCTCTTGCAGTCGCCGAACCGGTCGAGCGGACCGCCCGGCTTCGCCTCGATCAGCATGTTCCAGGTCGGCCCGTGGTCCTTGTGGAAGTAGGGCACGTAGAACGCTTCGCCGAACGGCGCGAAGAAATTGAATTTGACCGGGATGAACGGCACGCCGGCAAATCCCATCTTGGCGCCGGTGGTAATGATCATGGTGAGATTGCGCTGCGGCTTGTCGTAGACGCTGCGCGCGGCGTCGCGCTCGAATAGATTGCAGAGATCGGCGCGCCCGGCGGCGACGATTGTCAGCTCATGCGCGGCGGCAATCTCGTCGAGCCGCGGCACGGTGACGTTCTCAATTTCGATCTTGCCACCTTTGGCGGCGAAATCGTTCATCCAGCGGTGGCTCTGCAAGCGCAGATCGATGGCGAGGAAATAGTCTTTGAGCCGGCCGGCAAGCGTGAGCAGCCGGTTGTCCTTCGCCGGACAGAAGGTGAGGTGGACGCCTTCGCCTTTGGGCGCTTCCTTCTCCCAGTGGTTCAGCCCGAGTTCACGCTCAAATTCCAGCGAGATGTGGAAGCGTGCCGCGGTCCCGGTTGGCCGGCTCTCATTAAGCCATTGGGACGCTGTCCGATCGGAGTACAGCGTCACCTCGTACCCGGCGCCCAGCAGGCCGTGCGCCGCGAGGAGGGCCGCCTGCCCCGAGCCGATAATGGCGATGTTGCGCATGGTTTGCTCCAGCGGCCGGCGTCACGGCCGGTAAATCTTGACCGGGGCCGTCGCTTCAAACGCCTGCGTCGTGTACTCCACCAGCTCGAGCTGATTGCCGAACGGATCGAGCACATAGTTGACGCGGGTCGTCGCGCACGGGCCCTGGTCGAGCACGATCGGTCCGGCCATCACTTTGCAGCCGTGCTCCGCGAGATAGCTTTTGGCGGCTTCGAGGTTCTCGACCTTGAACGCGATGTGATGGCCGCCGAGATCGCAGTTGCGCGGCGGATGGGTGTTTCGCTGCGCCGGCAGGTCGTATTGAAACAGTTCGAGCATCAGGTTGGGACCGATGCTGAGCATGGCGATGGTGAGTTTTGCCCCGGCGACGTTGATGTGTGCCTCCGACCAGTCGCGTCCGTCGTCCATGCGCGGTATTTCCGCAGAATCGAACGGTCCGAGCCGGTAAAGCTCATGCCCGCCGAACACATCGCAATAGAAGCGCACGGCCGCGTCGAGATCAGGCACGGTCAGCGCCACGTGGTCGACGTGGGATAAACCCGGCAGTCCCTTGCTCATTGGCTTCCCCCCGTGTTCGCCCGCCGCTTCGCACACTATAACGCAGAAGTTCCCAGGGGGCGGTATCCGTTTGGCGGACTTGAGCGTCTTGTTACGGGCTCTCAGCGACGACGCGATCGACTTCAGCCAGCGTGTTGTTTTTTTCCGCTGCCGTCATCAGCGAAGCCTGGATGCCGTTGCGGACGATCGCTGTGATCTCCTGGCGCGTGAGCGACAGGGCACTCGAAACGGCCCGGTAATTGTCGTTGACGTAGCCGCCGAAATAGGCCGGATCGTCGGAGTTGACCGTGACCACCAGGCCTTTGTCCATCATCCGCCGCAGCGGATGATGGGTCATCTCGTCGATCACCCGCAGCCGCAAATTGGACAACGGGCACACGGTCAGCGCCATGCGCTCGTGCGCCAGCCGCGCGACCAGCACCTCGTCGTCGAGCGAGCGATTGCCGTGATCGATGCGGCCGACGCCGAGCAGATCGAGCGCCTCCCAGACGTAGCTGGGCGGTCCTTCTTCGCCGGCATGCGCGGTCAGAAAGAAACCCGCGTCGCGCGCGCGGCCAAACACATGCTTGAATTTGCTTGGCGGGTGTCCCGCTTCGGACGAATCGAGGCCGACGCCGACGATCTTGTCGCGAAAATTGAGCGCGGTATCGAGCGCCTTCTCGGCGTCGGCTTCGTCGAGATGGCGCAGAAAGCACATGATCAGGCTTGCCTGCACGCCAAGCTCGCGGCCGGCATCGGCAATGGCGCGGTGCAGCCCGTTGACCACCGTAGCGAACGCAATACCGCGCGACGTGTGACCCTGCGGGTCGAAGAACATCTCGACGTGCCGCACATTGTCGGCGCGCGCGCGTTGCAGATAGGCGAAAGCCAGATCGTAGAAATCCTGCTCCGTGATCAGCACGGACATGCCTTGATAATAGATGTCGAGAAAATCCTGCAGGTTGCGAAACCGGTAGGCCTGGCGCAGCGCTTCAACCGATGGATAGGGCAGGCGGATGCCGTTGCGGCTCGCGAGCGCGAACATCAACTCGGGTTCCAGGCTGCCTTCGATGTGGATGTGCAGTTCGCATTTCGGCAGTCGCTGGATCAAATCATGGGTGTCGTGCATCGCTTGCTCGTTCGCCGTCATGGCGACAATGACAGAATTCCTTGCATCGGACCTCTCGCGTCGAATTTCTTGTCGTTGGCGCCCGACGTTTATTGCGCCGGAGCAGAAACTGTTTTCGGCCGGCCCCGACCGGCCGGCACGACGTGGACGACATGAAACCCGGCCGCTTGCAATTTGCTGAGCAACCTCGGCAAGGCTTGCACGGTGCGCTCATGGATGTCGTGCAGCAGCAATATTCCCTTACCCTTCTGAGTGAGCCGGTCGAGGCTGTGCTCGATTACTTCGTCCGATGAAATAGGCTTCCAGTCGCCGGCGATAACGTCGGTACTCCAAACCATGATCCCCAAAGAGGCGAGATATTTCTCGATCGGCTCGGAACGCGCAAAGCCCGGAAGCCGGAAAAACGGCGCCGGTGCTGCGGAACCGCCGAGGGCTTTGGTCACCGAGGCAATGCCGTCCTGTATTTCCTGTTCGCTCCGCTCAAGCGGAAGCTTGGGCATATTCATCGGATGGTCTTCGGTGTGGGTACCGATCGTGTGTCCTTCCAGATAGGCCCGCCGCACCAGGCCGGGAAAACTCTTGGCCATGCGCCCGACGATGAAGAAGGTCGCCTTCACGCAATTTGACTTCAACGTGTCGAGGACGCGTGTGGTGTGTGGCGGCAGGGGCCCGTCATCGAAAGTCAGAACGACCTCGTGGTCCTGCAGCGGTAGCGTCTGCGGATATTGCCAAGTCCCGACCAGCGGATATTCGGCGGGATCGACCGCCAGAACGCGGCTGGTGCCGAGCGCATTGGGATTTCCCGGACATTCGCCGGCGATGGCGTGGGCCGTTCCGAACAGCACCAACAAAAATGAACAAGCAATGATGCGCATGATCGCGACTCGTGCCGGGTGCCCGGGCGGCCTTGGGGTGGTTTCGGCCCGCATCGTATAGCCCTCCTTGCCGGACACCCCAAGAGGGCACCTCCCAAGCCTGGTTGCGGGCAAAGAAGCTTTCGGATGCGTCGCGCCCTGGGGGTCGATATGAGGGTAGTGTGTGTGGCGTGACTTTGGTCTGCGCGACTATACTGGAAGCCGATGACAGAACCGGCTTGCGTGATGAGACAGGCTGACGTGATCCAGGCGGCCGAAACGCTCGTCAATGAGCACCAGAGCGGCGCCAGATTTCAGCCCTTCGCCACCGCGTTCGGAATGGCGGGCGTCGACGACGCCTATGCGGTGCAGCGCGAATATGTCCGGCTGCAGATGCAAGCCCGCGCCGTCGGCGCAGCCGGCCACAAGATCGGGCTCACCACCAAGCGAATGCAGGAGATGTGCGGCATCGACAGCCCGATTGCCGGCGTCGTGCTCAAGGATCGCGTGCATCAATCAGGCGCCAGCATAAGCTCATCGGCATACGGCAGAGCGGGCCTCGAGTTCGAGATTGCAATACGCCTCGCGCGCGATCTTGCGCCCGCCGGGCATGTCCTTGGACTTGCGGAGGTGGCGGACGCGGTCGATGCGGTCTGCCCGGCGATCGAAATCATCGACGACCGCCATGCCGACTATCGCAGCCTCGATGTTCTCTCAGTGATCGCGGATAATTCCTGGAACGCAGGCATCGTGCTCGGAGATTTCGTGCGCCCCTGGCCCGACCTTGCGGCGATTGAGGGGATTGTCGCCGTCGATGGACAGCATACGGACCGCGGGTTCGGGCGCGACGTTCTGGGCCACCCGTTCCATCCGGTGGCGTGGCTCGCGAGCCATCTCGCCCGAAGCGGAACGCCGTTGCGTGCCGGAGACATCGTGATGACCGGAAATCTGGTGACCACGAAGTTTCCCGAAGCGCCGTGCACCTATCGTTTCGATCTGGTCGGCCTCGGGTCGGTCAAGCTCTCAGTTCGACGGTAGCGCGGCGTGACTTTGGCTGACGCGAGCGATAGGCTCGCGTCGTCGAAAACAGCGGGGCAGAGATGGCGGCGCGCATCGGTGTTTTGGTCGAGCGCGCGCCCGTCCGGCCGGCAGAATGAACCGCGCTCCCGATATCGATCCCGCGGCCGCCAAGCAGGCCATCATCGAGTATTGTTTGCGTAAAGGCGCGCTGGTCGCCGGCATCGCCGATCTCGATGCCGTCGAACGGATCGCGCCCGCGGGGCATCGGCCAAAAGACCTGATGCCGCGTGTGAAATCGGTGATCGCGGTCGGCGTCGGCGGCTCGACGGCAGGCGCCTGGCGCGTGCCGGCCAAGGCGTTGAGTTACTTCGGCAGCACCGAGAGCCGCGCCTACAAAATCGTTTACGGACTGGCCTTCTACATCGAGCAAAAATTCGGCGTGCCGGCGATCTATTGTCCGCCGGACATGGATCCGGAACTGGGCGCGCGCTATCCGCTGCAGAGCCTGAAGCTGCATGCCGAGCTTGCCGGTCTCGGCGCCCGCAGTCTCGCCGGCGACATCCTGCTGCATCCCGATTACGGCTACATGTACTACGCGTCGTGCTTCACCGAGTTGGCGCTGCCGCCGGATAAGCCGCTCGCCGACAACCCGTGCCCGGCGCCGAGCTGCGTCAGCATGTTTCGCCGCGAAGGCCGTACGCCGTGCATGAAGTTTTGCCCGGCGCAGTGTTTGTCGGGCGAGATCGACGCCGACGGCAAGCAGGCGTCGATGCACTACGACATGGCCGCCTGCGCCGAGCTGACACAACAGTTCGAGACCGTGCCGCAATTGCTGCGCGACGCCATCGCCACGGATAATCCCGAGGAGCGCGAGGCGCTGCTGCTCGGCGAACGCAACAAGGTGTTGTGGTACCGGATGACGGTCGGCAACGGCGGGCTGTTCGCGCAGTGTTTCGAATGCATGCGGGTCTGCCCGGTCGCGACCAACGCGCCGCTGGCCGATCCGCTCAAACGCGGCGCGGCGCATCGCGCCGCTTCGTCGCGAAAGGTGGGCAATGGCGGCGCCAACGCGGCGTGAGCGGCTCGGCGTCACGCAAGAGATGATCGAGGCCTACGGCCCGATCGTCTTTGATCTCAGCACCAATGTTCAGGACCGCCGCGGCGATCCGGTCCGGCTGTTGCAGTTTGATGAGATCGAGCGGCAACGGCCGGGCACCGGGTTGTCCGATCCCGAGATCGCGGCGCGGCTCGGGCTTGCCGCCGACCAGGTGACCTTCATCCGCGTGCTGCTCGAACAGCGGCGCTTCAAACCTGACCGCTATTATCGCCTGTTCCAGCTCGGCGGCGGGCGGCGCTTTCGCACCGAGCGCGGCATGGAACGCGATCCTTATAACGAGCCGCAGTTCAGCACGGATGCGCTTGCCATTCGCGACGCGTTGCGTTTTCGCCCCGACCACGTTCGTCGCGAAGTCGAAAGCGGCCGCTGGACCGCCGACACCGTCGCAAGCTATCTGCAACGCTGGGCGCGCGAGACCCCGGACGCGATTGCGATTGCTGCGCCCGGTCATGCGCCGGTCAGCTACGCTGCGGCGCTCGATCGAGCCGAAAGGCTTGCTGCCGCGCTGGCGGGGCTTGGCATTCGCCGCGGTGACGTCGTCACCGTCCAGCTGCCGAGCACGCCCGAATTTGCGGTCATCTATTATGCGGTCGCGCGGCTTGGCGGCGTGTTCTCCACGCTGCACACGCCGTATGGCGCCGCCGAGGCCGAACCACTGCTGCGGCACTCGCGGGCGCGGGCGGTCTTTTGCGGCCCGGCCACCGACAAATCCGATCCGCCTGCGCTGTTTGCAACGCTGGCCGAGCGCCTGCCTACGCTCCAGCACGTCATCTCGGTCGGCCCGCCGCGGCCAGGCGTTCTTTCGCTTGAAGTCTTGATCGCCGACGCCGATCCGGCGCTGCTGCCGTCGCCGCCGGTCGCAACCGATGCCGCGCTGATGTGCTACACGTCCGGTACGTCGGACGCGCCCGAAGGCGGTGCCGCACAGTTCTCAATCACTGCTCGCCAATCCGCGGCAATGTCTGGCGGTGTTCGATCTGAAACCCGGCGACCGGGTCTTGAGCGTCGCCGCCGCTCACTCACGCTTTCGGAATTTTTATCGCCAACGCGGTGCTGATGGCCGGAGCGACCTTCATGCCGCTGCCGGCATTCACGCCGCCGGCGCTTGCCGCCGCGCTGGAACGGGATCGGCCGACGCACGCTTTCGTCGCGCCCGCGCATATCGCGGCGCTGCTCAAAGCTTCGCTGCTTGATGGCCGCGATCTCACCGGCCTGCGCCAGGTCATCGTATCGGGGTCTTATTGCGCGCCGGAACTAAAGCGCGCGCTCGAAGACAAGCTCGCTGCCGGCTGCGTATTCGAACTTTGGGGCATGACGGAAACATTCGCGGTGCTGCTGGGCGATCCGCGCGATCCGGCGATGGAGCGCCACGACTGGATCGGTCAGCCATCGCCCGGCAGCGAAGTCCGCATTGCCGATTTCGACGGCAAGCCGATGCCGCCCGAAACGGAGGGCGAATTACAGGTGCGCGGCTGCTCGGTGTTCGCCGGTTATTTCGACAACGCTACGGCCAACGACGGCATCTTCACCGACGACGGCTGGCTGCGCACCGGCGATCTCGGGGTGATGAGCGTGGCGGGCCATGTGCGCATTACCGGGCGCAACAAGGACCTGATCAATCGCGGCGGCGTGAAACTCAATCCATCGGACGTCGAGGCGCTGATCGATCAGCACGAGGCCGTGCTGCAGAGCGCCATCGTGCCGATGCCCGATCCCATCCTCGGCGAACGCGCCTGCTGCTGCGTGGTGCTCAAACCCGGCAAGGCCTTAACCCTCGAGGATTTGTGCGTCTGGCTGCAGGGGCGCGGCGTCGCCAAGCTCAAATGGCCGGAGCGGCTGGTGCCCATCGAGGCGATGCCGATGACGCCGACGCGAAAGATCATCAAGGGCGCGCTGGTGAAGATGATCGAACAATGAGAGGCGGCGGGGGAAGTTATGAAAGTCGCGACGCTCGGGTGTCTCGGCCTGGTTTTAGGGGCAATGGTCGGAGGCGTCATCGGCATCGGGCTTGGCTTTGCCTGGACGACGCTGTTTCACACCACTTCATTTGAAGGCTATTCCGGCATGCTGATATTTTTCACGTTCATGCCGATCGGCATCATCGTCGGCGGGCTGTTGGGAGGAGTTGGTCTGGGCTTGATTGCTGCCCGCGATGACGCGGGTGCCGGTCCCCGGGCCTCGACTTCGCGGTGACGCTCTGGCGCAGTGGCGCGCACCTCGTTCAGATCGACATATCCAACAACGCTGCCGCAGGCCGCGCAGCAAGCCCTGGACGTGCGGCTCTTCGCCGGCGCGGTTTGGCTTGCGAAATGGCGGCTTCAGGCGGCCGTTGAGATCCGCTCAGGCCGGGCGTCGCGCGCTGCGACCAGGAACACGCCAACCTGCGAACTTATCGCGGCCGCTTGCGTCTCCAGCATTTTTGCCGTCGCCGCGCTCTGCTCCACGAACGTGGAGTTCTGCTGGATAATCTTATCCAGCTGGCCTCATCGCTTTGTTGATTTGCTCAATGCTGCCGGATTGTTTGGCGCCGGCAGACGCGATTTCGGTGACGACGCCGGCCACTTTCCTGGTCGACCAGACGATCTCGCTGAGCGATTGGCCGGCCTGATTGATGAATTCAACGCCCTCCAGCACGCGGGTATTGCTCATAATAATGTCTTTGATGTCTTTGGCGGCCTGTGATGACCGCTCGGCAAGGTCGCGCACCTCCGATGCCACGACAGCGAAACCACGGCCCGCTTCGCCGGCACGCGCCGCCTCCACCGCCGCGTTGAGCGCGAGCAGGCTTGTCTGCCGCGCAATCTCGTCGATGATGCCGACGATATTGGAAGTCCCGCCCGACGACGCCTCGATCTTGCCCATGGCTTCGGCCGTTCTGGCAACCACTTGGCCCCGATGATCTGCCGCCTTTCGCACCTCAACGGCGGCCTGGCTCGCAGGCAGCCGCGATATGATGCCTTGACGAGGCATGAGTTTGCGCAGCCATAACCAAATCGAGGGTGTTGCGCCGTTCAGGGAAGAAGAGGGCGTTGCGCCGTTCAGGGAAGAAACAGTGACGGCTTGTGTCATGGCGCACTGACAGCCACGCTACGAATTCGCGTCATGCTTGGCGCTCCTCAGCTCCCGATCGAAGAAGCTAGAAGACCTGAAGAATCGTTAACAGGCGGTAACGATGGTCTGGACGCGGGTGATTTAAGCTCGCCGCCGTTCTGCTGTCGTGCATCAATGGAGCGACTGGAGCATCGGCTTGCCGGCGATATAGGTCTGGCGCACCGCGCGGTCGTCGCCGAGCGTCATCAGCACGAACAATTCCTCTTCGAGATTTCGCGCCACTTCCATGCGGTGGGCCATCGCGGGTGTGGCGCGTGCGTCGAGCACGACCAGGTCGGCAAACGCGCCCGGCGCGAGGGTGCCGATCTCGTTTTCGAGGCCGAGTGCGGCGGCGTTCCTTCGCGTCATCAGGTCGAAAGCCGCGAGCGCCGGCAGGTTCTGGCCCTGCAACTGCATCACCTTGTAGGCCTCTGCGGCGGTGCGCAGCATCGAATACGACGTGCCGCCCCCGACGTCGGTCGCGAGCGCGATGCGCACTCCCGCCGTGTTGAGGCGTTCATAGTCGAACAGTCCGCTGCCGATAAATAGATTTGACGTTGGGCAAAACACCGCAACCGATTGGGTATCGCGCAGCAGCGCGACTTCGGCTGTCCTCTAGATGGATGCAATGACCCATCAATGAACGCGGGCTGAGCAGGCCGAAGCGGGCGTAGACCGCGGTGTAGCTCGGATCGTCTGGAAACAGCCGCTTGATGGTCGCGATCTCGTTCAGATTTTCGTCGAGATGGGTTTGCATCAGGACGGTCGGGAATTCCTTCAACAAGGCGCCAAGCTCGGCGAGTTGTTCGTCTGTCGAGGTAATGGCAAAGCGCGGCGTCACCGCGTAGCGCTGCCGCCCGGTGCCATGCCAGCGCCGGATCAGATCGCGGCTGTCGGATATGGCGGTCGATGCCGGCGCGAGCAGTCCCGGCGGACCGTTGCGGTTCATCACCGAATTGCCCGCGATCATGCCGGCGTTCCGCCGATGCGCCGCTGTGAACAAGGCCTCGGCCGAAGCCGGATGCGCCGTGCAATAGGCCACCGCCGTGGTCGTGCCGTTGCGCGCCAATTCATCGAGAAAGAATTCAGCGTTGCGGCCGGCGTGCGCCGGATCGGCGAATTTCTGCTCCTCGACGAAGGTGTATTTCTCCAGCCATTCGAGCAACTGGGCGCCGTAGGACGCGATCACCTGGGTTTGCGGAAAATGGATGTGAGGGTCGATGAAGCCGGGCAAGATGAGCGCATCGGCATGCTGCTCGACCAGCATTCCCGGCGGTAAACGCGCCTTTATTTCATCGGCCGGCCCAACGGCTTCGATGCGGCCGTCTTTCACCACGATGATGCCGTCATCGATGTAGCGATAGCTTTGTGCATCGCCGGCGCCGCGCGGCGCGCGCACGAAACTCAAAAGCCGGCCGCGAATGGCACGCGAACTCAACTTCGCCGTCCCTTCAATTCACTGTCGGCAAAATCTCTGGCTCGCCCGCGCGTCACTTTACCGTAGCACCGGCGGCGAACCATGACGCCAGCACGAGGCGTTCGTCATTGGTCATTTCGGTGATGTTGCCGGGCGGCATGAAGTTTGAGCGCACGGCGACGAGGTCGATCAGCGAAGCATGCGCCTTGATTTGCTCATCGGTATCGAGCAGCACGCCCTTTGGCGCTGCCGGGATGCCATCCCAGACCGGTTCAGTGGCGTGGCACATGCTGCATCGGGACATCACGATGTTGGAAACGTCGGCGAATTTCGGCGTCGGCGGCAGCGCCCCGGTCGTTACCGTTCGCGGTCCTGCGCCGGACAACCAGGCGACCGCGATCAAGCCGGCTGCGGCCACCGCCCAAGTCCACCACGGACTGCCCTTGCCTTCGTGCCGCGAATTGAAGAAGTGCCGGATCACCGGCCCGATGACAAGTACGATGGCGACGATCAGCCAATTAAATCGGGTGGCGAAGAACAGCGGGTAGTGATTGCTCAGCATCAGAAAGATGACTGGCAGTGTCAGATAATTATTGTGCACCGAGCGTTGTTTGCCGAGCTGACCCCAGCGCGGATCCGGCTCTTTGCCGGCGATCATCGCGGCGACGGTCTTCTTCTGATACGGAATGATGATGATGAAAACGTTGGCGACCATGATGGTGCCAATGACCGCACCGATCTGGTTGAACGCGCCGCGGCCGCTGAACACATGCGTAAACGCGTAAGTCAGCGCGACCAGAAAGACGTATCCGACCAGCGCCAGCGGCACTTCGTGATCGCCGAGCGGCGATCGGCAAAGCCCTTCGTAAATAAGCCAGGAGATCACCAGGCTGACGAACGCAATTCCGGCGGCCTGAGCAACTGTGAGATCGAGCACTGACTTGTCGATCAGGAACAAATCAGCGCCGAGGTAATAGACCAGCACCAAAAGCGCGAAACCCGACAGCCAGGTGGTATAGGCTTCCCATTTGAACCAGGTCAGGCTGTCCGGCATTTTCGCCGGCGCGACCATGTACTTCATCATGTGATAGAAGCCGCCGCCGTGAACCTGCCACTCGTCACCCTTGACGCCGGGCGGCAGCCCGGGGCGCGGCTTGAGGCTGAGGTCAAGGTGGATAAAGTAAAACGAGCTGCCGATCCACGCGATGCCAGCAATAACGTGCAGCCAGCGGAGGACGGCGCTTACGGCCTCAGTGAGTACTAGCTCCACAGTGTCGGGTTTCCCCTCGTGCGACCCCGGCAAAGCCACAATGACAGAACCGGCGTAACCTAGGCAAGCTTCGGCGTGGCGTCTTCTTGAGCACGATTATTCCTGGTTGCCTCCTTTCACGCCCGCCGATTTTGTCGGATGATGGCAAAGGGTAGGGCTTCACGGACGCCGTCCTATGGAATGATCCTTGCAATGCTTCCTCACAGAAGGCTCGCAAGAAGCGTGAAAAAACAGGGTATGCGCAGCGTTTTCCATGCTTGATCCATCGCCACAATCGGGTCCCGGACGATCCGAGCCGCTGTTAAGTGCCGTTTCCATCAGCAAACGGTACGGCGATTTTCTCGCCAACGATTGCATCGATCTTGATCTTTACCCGGCCGAAATTCATGCCCTGCTCGGCGAGAATGGCGCGGGCAAGTCGACGCTGGTGAAAGTGATGTACGGCCTGATCCAGCCGAGCGGCGGCGAACTGCGCTGGATGGGCCAAAAAATCATCCTGACCGGTCCGTCCGAGGCGCGCGCGCTCGGCATCGGCATGGTGTTCCAGCATTTCACGCTGTTCGAAAATCTCACGGTCGCCGAGAACGTCGCGCTCGGCCTGCCGCCGACCGAATCTTTCGGAGCAATTTCCCAGCGGCTTGCCGAAACCGCGCGGGTCTACGGTCTGCCGCTCGATCCCAAACGCGAAGTGTGGCGGCTGTCGGTCGGCGAGCGGCAGCGCATCGAGATCGTGCGCGCTCTGATGCAAAATCCAAAACTGCTGATCCTCGACGAACCGACATCGGTGCTCACGCCGCAGGAGGCTGACCTGCTTTTTGTGGTGCTCGATCGCCTCAAGAGCGAAGGCCGCGGCATTCTATACATCAGTCACAAGCTCGAAGAGGTGAAACGGCTTTGCGACACGGCGACGATCCTGCGCGCCGGCAAGAAGGTTGCCACGTGCAATCCGCGCCAGGAAACCGCCGCATCGCTGGCGCGCATGATGGTCGGCGGCGAGATCGGCGAAGTCAAAGCCGCCTCCGGCCGCACCGCAACGATCCCGCGGCTCGTCATCCACAAGCTTTCTCTGCAGCCTGACGATCCGCATGGCACGCGGCTCGAAGCGGTGTCGCTTGAGGTGCGCGGCGGCGAGATCGTCGGCATTGCCGGTGTTTCCGGCAATGGTCAGGACGAATTGTTTGCCGCGCTTTCCGGTGAACGCCTGTCGCCCGGCGAAGGCGCCATCGTGATCGACGGCGAGGCCGCGGGCTTGCTCGATGTCACCAAGCGCCGGTGTATGGGCGCGGCCTTCGTGCCGGAGGAGCGGCTCGGCCACGGCACTGCGCCGCGCATGAAACTCTCCGAGAACGCGTTGCTTACCGGGCACGCCGCCAGCGGCATGGTCAAGCGCGGTTTTGTCAACAAGCCGGCGACGTTGGCCGCGGTCGACCGCACGACCAAGACATTTGACGTCCGCAAGTCCAAGCGCGATCCGGAAGCGGTCAGCCTTTCCGGCGGCAATCTGCAGAAATTCATCGTCGGCCGCGAAATCCTGCGCGAACCGGGCGTTTTGATCGTCAGTCAGCCGACCTGGGGTGTCGATGCCGGCGCGGCAGCGGTCATTCGCCAGGCGCTGATCGATCTCGCGAGCCGCGGCGCCGCGGTCCTGGTTATCAGTCAGGACCTCGACGAACTGGCCGAGATTGCCGATCGCATCGCGGTGATGTTCCACGGCCGACTGTCGGCGCCGCTCGAGGCAGCCGAGGCGACGCGCGAAAAGCTCGGATTGCTGATGGGCGGCGCGCATACCGAACAGCCGCCCACCGATCAAGAGGTCAAGCATGCCGTTGGTGCTTGAGAAGCGCGCCGAACGTTCGGCGGTTATCGCGATCGCCTCGCCGCTGATCGCCACCGCGCTCTCTTTGGTTACGATCGCGATCGTGTTCGCGATCCTCGGCAAGAATCCGTTCGAGGCGCTCTGGGTGTATTTCGTCGAGCCTTTGACCGACGGCTTCTCACTTCAGGAAATTGCCGTCAAGGCGACGCCGTTGGTGATGATCGCGGTCGGCCTTTCGCTTTGTTACATCGCCAACATTTGGAACATTGGCGCGGAAGGCCAGTTCATTGTCGGCGCCGTGTGCGGGAGCTGGCTTGCCGTGCGCACCAACGGCACTGATGTCGGGCCTTGGCTGCTCCCGGCCATGCTCATTCTTGGCGCGCTCGGGGGTGCGCTCTATGCGCTGATCCCGGCGATCTGCCGCGTGTATTTCGGCGCCAGCGAAATTCTCACCAGCCTGATGCTGGTCTATATCGCCGATTTCGGCATGGATTACCTGGTGCGCGGACCATGGCGTGATCCACAAGGGCTTAACTTCCCCACCACGGCTGCGTTCGATCCGGCAGCGAGCGTACCGACGCTGTTTGAGGGCGCCGGTCGCCTGCATGCCGGCTCGGTTATCGCGCTCATTGTCGTGATGCTCGCAACCGTGCTGCTCGGACGGATGATCATGGGATTCCAAATCCGGGTGGTTGGCGCGGCGCCGAAGGCGGCGCGTTTTTCGGGCTTCAGTACCGATCGCCTGGTCCTCTTCACCTTTGCGGTTTCCGGCGCGCTCGCCGGGCTCGCGGGCATTATCGAGGTGGCGGGACCGATCGGGCATCTCGATCCCGGAGTGTCGTCGGGCTACGGTTTCACAGCGATCATCGTCGCCTTCCTCGGGCGGCTTAATCCCATAGGCATTTTGATCGCCGGACTGTTCCTCGCGCTGACCTTCATCGGCGGGGAGGGCGCGCAAATCTCGCTGAAGGTGCCGCTCGACCTCACCAAGGTGTTTCAGGGCATCCTGTTGTTCTACGTGCTGGCCTGCGACTCGCTCATCGTCTACCGCGTCCGCTATATCAGCACGCTGCGAAAGCCCGCTCATGCTGCTGCTTGAGGCGATCATCCTGTCGGTTATCTCGGCCGCGACGCCGCTGTTGCTGGCGTCGTCCGGCGAGCTTGTTGTCGAACGATCCGGAGTGCTCAACCTCGGCATCGAAGGGATGATGATCGTCGGTGCGGCTTGCGGCTTTGCCGGCGCTTACCTGTCGGGATCGACCTTGGTCGGCGCATTGTGCGGCATCCTGGCTGGCGCGGCGCTATCGGCGGTGTTCGGCATCCTGACGCTCGGCCTTGCGGTGAACCAGGTGGCAGCCGGCCTGGCGCTCACCATCCTCGGCGTGGGTCTATCCGGCCTGATCGGCGCAGGCTTTGTCGGCCAGAAGATCGTCGCCTGCGCCGCATCTCTACCTGCCGTATCTGACCGATATCCCATTCGTCGGCCGCATTCTGTTCGGCGAGGATTCGTTCATTTACTTCTCGATCGCGCTGATCATCGCCATCTGGCTGTTCCTCTACCGCACCCGCGCTGGTCTGGTGTTGCGCGCCGTCGGCGACAACCACACCTCCGCGCACGCGCTCGGCTATCCGGTGCTCCGGATCCGCATGCTGGCGGTGTTGTTCGGCGGCGCCTGCGCCGGTCTTGCCGGCGCGTTTTTGCCGCTCGCCTATACCCCATTCTTCATCCCGGGCATGACCGCCGGACGCGGCTGGATCGCGCTTGCGCTGGTCGTTTTCGCCTCCTGGCGGCCGGGACGGCTGGTCGCCGGCGCCTATCTGTTTGGAGCGGTGAGCATCCTTCAGCTGCACACCCAGGCGCTTGGATTCGGCATTCCTTCGCAGTTGATGTCGTCGCTGCCCTATCTTGCCACGGTCATCGTTCTCGTGTTGATTTCCAGGACGCGTGGCACTGCCGGGTCCGCCGCGCCTGCGTCGCTAGGTATGGTGTTCGTGCCTGATCGGTGAAATGTCCTGCGGGGGCGTTGGGCGCTTCGCACGTAGGGGGACTGTAAAAAGTTGAGCGGGAATGAAAAACGCCCGTCTTTCCAACCCGGAGTGAAGTCATGAGGAAATGGAACATTGTCGCTATGGCAGCGGTCCTTGCGACCGCCGTCGGAACGTTCGGCGGGGTGTATGCCGCTGAGAAGCTGAAAATCGGATTCATCTATGTCGGGCCGATCGGCGATCTTGGCTGGAGCTACCAGCATGACGTCGGCCGCAAGGCGATGGAAAAGGCGCTCGCCGGCAAGGTCGAGACGACCTTCCTCGAGAACGTCCCCGAGGGCGCCGACGCGGAACGGTCGATCGAGCAGCTCGCGCGTACCGGCCACAAGCTCATCTTCACCACCTCGTTCGGCTTCATGGACGCCGACGCTGAAGGTGGCAAACAAATATCCGAACGTGATGTTCGAGCACGCCACCGGCTTCAAGCGCGCCAAGAACATGAGCACCTATGCGGCGCGCTTCTATGAAGGCCGCTACATCCAGGGCCAGATCGCCGCCAAGATGTCGAAGAGCGGGATCCTCGGCTACATCGTCTCGTTCCCGATCCCCGAAGTCATCTCCAACATCAACGCGACGATGCTCGGCGCGCAGTCGGTCAATCCGAACATGAAGGTGAAGATCGTCTGGGTGAACTCCTGGTTCGACCCGGGCAAGGAAGCTGACGCCGCCAAGGCGCTCATCGACCAGGGTGCCGACGTGCTGACCCAGCACACCAACTCGCCGGCCGCAATGCAAGTCGCGGAGCAGCGTGGCATCCACGCCTTCGGCAAATCGTCCGACATGATCAAATTCGGCCCGAAGGCTCAGCTCACGGCAAACACCGACTACTGGGGCGGCTACTACACCAAGCGCGCCCAGGACGTGCTCGACGGCAAGTGGAAGTCGGAAGACACCTGGGGCGGCACTGGATTCAGGCATGGTCGTTATGTCGCCCTATACCAACATGCCGGACGACGTGAAGAAGATGGCGATGGAGACCGAAGCCGCGATCAAGTCCGGCAAGCTCCATCCCTTCAAATGCCCGATCACCGATCAGGACGGCAAGACCGTGGAATGCAAGGGCGGCGACTAAGCTCGACCCCGGCCAGATCCTGAGCATGAACTTCTACGTCAAAGGGATCGACGACAAGATTCCGGGGAAGTAATTCTCCGGCGACTCCAGATCCAACAATGCGATGGCCGGGCTCGTCCCGGCCATCCGCTTTTTGATCGGCAAGTTTGGCAGCGAGCGCGCATAATCGATCGGGTCGGCCACGATGACAGCAAATCCTGCGACAGCGACGCCTGATTTCATCGCCGGCCTGCCCAAGGCCGAGCTGCATTTGCATATTGAAGGAACTTTGACGCCGGAAAAGAGAAGGTTCTTCGCCGAGCGAAACGGACAGACTTTCGAGGCGAAAAGCTTTGCAGCGTTGCAGGTCGATGCCCCGCCCGCGGAGGGCGGCGACACCGCGGCAAAACAAAAGGGCATCGCGCAATACAAAATGTTCCTGGATTTGTATTACGCGGGTTTGCGGGTGTTGCAAACCGAACGCGATTATTTCGATCTGATCATGGATTATTTGCGCAGGTGCAAAGAAGACAACATTGTCTATGCGGAAATTTCGTTCGATCCGCAGGCGCATACGGACCGCGGCATTCCCATTCAGGCGGTGATGGAAGGATTGATAGCAGGACGACGGGAGGGTGCTGCCGCGTTTGGCGTTCAGTCCAATCTCATCATGTGCATCAACCGCGACCTGCCGCTGGAAAGCGCGCTGGAGATGTTTCGCAACGCCGCGCCCTACCGTGAACACATCATGGGGCTCGGGCTCGATTCAGTCGAGGACGGCCACCCGCCGGTCAAGTTCCTGGAGGTTTACGAGCGCGCGCGGGCCGAGGGCTACCGGCTGACCGCGCATTGCGACGTCGACATGACCGACGCCGTCAAGCACATGTGGCAATGCCTCGACGAACTGCGGGTTGAACGCATCGACCACGGGATCAATGTGCTTGACGACGAGCGGCTGATCGACACGGTGCGCGAGCGCAATGTTTGTTTGACAGCTTGTCCGACCTGGCGGAACGGCGATCCCGGACCGCGCCGAGTCGATCGCATTCGTCGCATGTTCGATCTTGACTTGCCGGTGACGCTGAACACCGATGACCCGGGCTATTTTATCAGCGGTAGGATGAACAACATGCTTGCTCCGGTCGCCGCGCGCGGAAACTTCAGCGCGGCGGACTTGTCCAAGTTCATGATCAACGCGTTCGATGCGGCATGGCTGCCCCGGGAAAAGCGCGATGGCTACATCGAAATGGTGAGAAGCTACCTGGCCGCTGAGCATACTGATCGCGTTTTGAGCCACTAATTAGGCCCTGCGGGATTGCTCGCCTGTCATGCCCGATCAGTTCGCCGAAATGCCGGCGAATTTCACCACCTTGGCCCACTTCTCGGTGTCGTCAGCCATGAACCTGCCGAACGCCGCGGGCGAAAGGGACAGCACGGTGCCGCCGAGTTCGGCGAGTCGCGCCTTGGTATTCGGCTCCGCGAGCACGGCGTTGGTTTCCCGGTTTAGCTTCTCGACAACGTCGGGCGGGGCTCCTCGCGGCGCGACCAGGCCAAACCAGCCGCTCACTTCATAACCGGGCACTGTATCGGCCACCGTGGGCACGTCGGGCAGCGCGTCCAGACGCGTAGATGTGGTGACGGCCAACGCCCGCAGCTTGCCGGAATTGATGTACGCAATTGACGACGAGATGGAATCGAACATCACCTGGGTGCGGCCAGCCATCAAATCGGTCAGCGCCGGCGCCGAACCGCGATAGGGGACGTGCAACATATCGACGCCGGTCATCAACTTGAACAACTCGGCAGACATGTGCATGCCGGTACCGGTTCCGGCCGATGCAAAGCTGACTTTGCCGGGATTGCTTTTGGCGTACGAAATGAACTCGGCGACGGTTCGAACCGGCAGCTCGGGATTAACCTCCATGACGTAGGGAACGCGGACGATGCCGGCGACCGCGGTGACATCGCGGATAAAATCGAACGGCAATTTGTCGTACAGGGTTGCGTTGACGGCGTTCGATATGTTGGCCATGAAAAGCGTGTAGCCATCCGGAGCCGCGTGCACCAAGACTTCCGCGCCGATGTTGCTGGCGGCGCCGGGCCGGTTCTCGACGATGACCGACTGACCCAGTCTTTCTGATAGCCACTGCGCGATCAGGCGGCCCATGATGTCGGTGGGACCGCCCGGAACGAAACCGACGATCAACCGGATCGGCCGCGCTGGATAAATATCCGCACTTGCCCGGCGCGTCGCTGTCGCCAGTGCGACACCGCCCGCGGTCAAATACATGAAATCGCGACGGTGAAGTTTCATCGCCTTCCCCGTTACCGCAGCGCTCGGAACAAAGAGGCCCGGCTTGACATCAGCGCGCCGCGTAAGCCTCAAGTTCCCCGAGGTAGCCGTCCTTGGCGGAGCGCGGCAGCCAGGTGCTTTCGAAGGCGTTGCGTGTCAGCTGCACCAGCTCGTTAGGGCCAAGATCGGCCTCCTCCTGGGTGCAGACGAAATTCTCGTTCATGTAGCCGCGGAAATACGCCGGGTCGTCCGAATGCACCGTGGCGCGGATGCCGAGATCGAGCATCCGCTTGATCTCCTTGGCCTTGCTGCCATTGGTGACGAAGGCGTTTGAGACCGGACAGATCGTCAGCGCGATTTGCCGGCGCGCCACCTCATCGATCAACGCGTTGGAATCGAGGACATTGACGCCATGATCGATGCGGTTGACGCCGATCTCCTCCAGCACCTGCCGGATGTGCTCGGTCGAGTTCTGCTGATCGACATCGCAGTGCATGGTCAGGAGATACCCCTCGCGGCGGGCGCGCGCGAATACCTCCTTGAATTTCACCGGCGGGTTGTTCTTCTCATCGGAATCGAGGCCGACGCCGATAATCCATTCGCGATAAGGCAGCGACTGCACCAGCGTCGTCATGGCGAATTCGGCGCTCCAGTCGCGCAGAAAGCACATGATCAGCTGGCTTTTGATGCCGAGGATGCGCTCGGCGTCAAGCTGCGCCCGCCGGATGCCGCGGATCACCACGTCAAACGCCACCCCGCGCCCGGTATGCGGCTGCGGATCGAAGAACATTTCGGCGTAGCGCACGTTCTGCGCCCGCGCCTTGGCGAAGTAGGCAAACGTCAAATCGTAGAAATCCGGCTCGTGGACCAGGACCCTCATGCCTTCGTAATAAATTTTCAGAAACGAGGGCAAATCGTGGAAATCGTAGGCCGCGCGCATTTCGGCGACGTCCTTGTACGGCAGCGTCATGCCGTTTCGTTTCGCCAGCTCGAACTTCATTTCCGGTTCGAGCGTGCCTTCCAGATGCACGTGCAGTTCGCACTTCGGCATGCCCGCGATGAAGTCGCGCAAATCGCTCATGGCTGTCTCCTGTCGGCTCGCACCAACGGTAAATCCGGCGTGGCCAAGTTAGCTGAAAGCAGCAAGCCGAGTCGATCTAAAGCGTCTCCGGCATCGGTGTCGCCTTGCCGCCGGCAAGCGCGAATTGCGGGATGTGCCCCAGACCCTGGACGAGGGCCGCATCGGCGCCGAGCGCCTTTTCCCAATCGTGGCCTTCGGTCAGGATCACGCCCGCGCCGACGATGTTGGCGCCCGCCGAGCGCACGAGCTTGAGCGTTGCGGCGAGACTTGAGCCGGTCGCCACCACATCGTCGACCACAACCACGCGCCGTTGCGCCAATAACGGCACCGAGCGGCGGTCGAGCATCAACCGCTGCTTGCTTGACGTCGTCACCGACTGCACTTCCTGCACCAAAGCGTCGCCCAGGTGGATCTTCGGGGACTTCTGGGCAATGACATATTGATCGAGGCCAAGCGCGCGCGAGACTTCGATAACGACCGGGATACCCAGCGTCGCTGCGCCGACGACGATGTCCGGCTTCAATGGCCCAAGCTTCCCGGCCAGCGCTTTGCCGATGCGTTCGCCGAAACGAACGCCCATGTCGATCACCATCAGGAGCGAAATCGCGAGCTTATCGTTGATCGGTACGATCGGCAGCGTCACCGGCTCGCCGGCTATATCGACAGTGTAGGTCTGCATCCTTGCCCGTTCCTCCAGCAATGGCCAAGCCGTGAGACCAGCAAATGTCACGCCAACCCGTGGTTTGCGCTACTCGTAACGCTGCAGTTTGGGCACTGTCACCGGGGGTAGGGTGACTTAGTTCGGTGGGTGCTGCGAGCCGGCGTCAGCATGGTCGCGCTTGCCGGTGTAGCTGATGCGCCAGATTGTGCCGCCGGTATCATCGGCAACCAATAACGAGCCGTCCTTGGCCACCGCGAGCGCGGCCGGACGTCCCCAGACTTCGGCGCGCTGCTCGCCCGATACCCAGAATCCGGTGGCAAAGTTCTCATAATAGCCTTCGGGCTTTCCATCCTTGAACGGCACATGCACGACTTTGTAGCCTGTGGGCTCCGAGCGGTTCCACGAGCCCTTGAGCGCTACAAAAGCGTGCCCCTTATATTCCGGCGGAAATTGCTCGCCTTCGTAGAACACGAGGTCTAATGCCGACGAGTGAGCTTCGAATAAGAGGTCGGGAACGATGGCAGCATCGACTTTATCGGGCGCCAGGTTGGCGAATCCAGCCTGCGGATGCTTGCCAAGATAGGCGTAAGGCCAGCCGTAAAATCCGCCCTGCTGGACGTGAGTGAGAAAATCCGACGGTAGACGATCGCCAAGGCCGTCGCGCTCCTGGACCAGCGCATAAAGCTCGCCGGTTTGCGGCTGGAACGCCAGCGCCGTCGGGTTGCGCATGCCGGAGGCGAACGTTGTTTGGTTGGTGCCGTCGGCGTTGAAGCGTTGAATACTTGCCTTCGGCTCGGGCTCGACCCCCAGATTGCCTGAGGAGCCCACGCCAACAAACAAAGCGCCGGTCTTGGGGTCGATGACGAGGGCGCGATTCTGATGGCCTTGGGCAATGCCGAAAACGCCCTTCCTGGTGATCATTTTAGCACCGTAGGCACCGGCAATCGGCTTGCGTTCATTGGGCGGCACCTGATCGGCACGCAGATTTTCGCTTCTGCCGGCGCGCAGCGCGCCAAGGATATGCGGCACGCTCCAGATGCCGTCCTGATCGGTTACCAGCACATGGTCGCCTTGCCAGGCGAGGCCATAGGGCCGGTTGAGATCTTCGACGTGGCGGTCGATCCATACGGCGTGCCCGGTGCCATCGTCGCGCAACAAAGTCAGATAGCCGGCGCTCTGTTCGGCCACGAGAACGTCGCCGTTCGGCAAAACCAGTAGACGTCTCGGATTGGCGAGACCCGTTGCGAACGGCGTTGCCGTAAAACCTGACGGAACTTGCAGCGTCTGCCCGGTGTAGGGAACAGTCAGCGGCCTGTTGGTGACGATCGGACCGGTCTTCGGCGAGGGCAGATTGGCCGGGTCGATATGAAAGCGCCGGCCGATCTCATGTTGGATCAGAAAATTACTCGCTTGATTATTGTCGGCGTTCGCGGTCGGCGCAGGCGTTTGTTTCTGCTGCGCGTGGGCGCCGAACATGACCGAACTTCCGACGATCAAGGTCACCAGCAAAACGAAAATCGTTCGGAAATATCCAACCAGGGTCGCGCTGCGCTGCTCCATTGTCGTCTCTCCGCGATCGTCAAACCCCTGGTCGGACGCTACACGAAATTTGTTGCACTTGATCAGCAAGAATGCGTCACCCGACGCGGCCTCGCGGCAATTTTACTTGGGCGGGGCGCAGCCTGATTTTGCATAATCGCTATGCGCTGGCGGAGTGAGTGCATCAGCCACCGGCCTGCAGTTTTCGTGCTGCCGCCGAATGCCGCCGGATCAGGTCAGCGAGGTCAAGTCCGGGAATGCGGCCGTGCTCGACGATCCAGCGTCCGCCGACCATGACACGGTCGGCGCGATGAGCGCCGCAGAGGACGAGCGCGGCAAGCGGATCGCCGCCGCCGGAAAACCGCAACTCGTCGAGCTTGAACAGCGCCAGATCGGCCATCTTGCCGACCGCGATCTCGCCGATATCGGTGCGGCCGACGCAGG
The DNA here is from genome assembly GCA_963727325.1 of uncultured Alphaproteobacteria bacterium. Classification (GTDB taxonomy): domain Bacteria; phylum Pseudomonadota; class Alphaproteobacteria; order Rhizobiales; family Xanthobacteraceae; genus BOG-931. Next base: position 225,399 of record CAVSFV010000005.1, on the reverse strand, counting down.
CCGCGGAGCCTTTGGTGGCCCAACGCAGCGCGTCCTTGTGGCTGACTTTCTTCACGCCGTAGCGGCTTCGTTGCAGCAGAAACGCGGCGCGCACCTCCTGCATCAAATTCGAGGAATCGTTTGACGCCGAGCCGTCGACGCCGAGACCGACGCGCATCCCGGCCTCTTCCATCGCGCAGACCGGACAACTGCCCGAGGCCAGCGTCTGATTGCTGCACGCACAATGGGCGACGGTTGTGCCGGCGCGCGCGAGCCGCCCGATCTCGCCGTCGTTGAAATGAACGCCGTGCGCGAGCCAGGTCCGCCCATTGAGCCAGCCGCAATCTTCCAGATAATCCAGCGGCCGGCATTTGTAGAGCTCAAGGCAAAAACTGTTCTCGTCTTCGGTTTCGGAGAGATGCGTGTGCAGACGCACATCGAGCCGCTTCGCCAGATCCGCGGTTGCGCGCATCAGCGAGGTGGTGACCGAAAACGGCGAGCAGGGCGCCAGCGCGATCTGCACCATCGCGCCTTCGCCGGCCTCGTGATAGCGCGCCACCACGCGCTCGCTATCGGCGAGAATGGTGTCTTCGTCCTGCACCACCGAGTCCGGCGGCAGCCCGCCGTCGCGCTGCGACAGGTTCATCGAGCCGCGTGTCAACAACACCCGCAGTCCGAGCCGCCGCGCCGCGGCGACTTCGATGTCGATGCCGTCTTCGGTGCCGGCGGGAAAAACATAATGATGATCGGTCGTCGTGGTGCAGCCGGACAGAATGAGTTCGGCCATCGCCAAAGTCACAGCCAGGTCGAGCGCTTCCGGCGTCAGCCGCGCCCAGATCGGATAAAGCGCCTGCAGCCAGGGAAACAATTCGCGGTCCAGCGCCGCCGGAACAGCGCGGGTCAGCGTCTGATAGAAATGATGATGGGTGTTGATCAGGCCCGGCAGGACCACATGCTCGCCGGCATCGAAGGTTCTGACATCGGGCGTGGCCGGATTGCGTCCGGCCGGCACCAATTCGGCGATGCGGCCGTCTCGGACCACGATGCCGCGTTCGGCGCCGTCGGCGAAGATCGCCAGCGGGTCTTTGATCCAGATCGCCGGTGCGTCACCCGGCATCGGCGAGCCCGGCGGCGCTGATTGGCGGCCAGCCGACGCCGCTTGCCCGCTGAATTTGGCGCGCGACATTCAGGATCAGCGGCTCTTCGAAACGCGGCGCCACGATCTGCATGCCGACAGGCAAACCATCGTGCGACAAGCCGGCGGGGGCGGTCGCCGCCGGCAGGCTCACCAAGGTGATCAGATAGGCGGGCGCGATCCAGTCGATGTAATTCTCGAACTTCTTGCCGTTGATCTCGCCGGGGAAGTTCATCTCCACCGGATACGGCTTCACCGGCGCGGCCGGCGTGAGCAGAACATCGTAACGATCGAACAATTTGCGGAATTGATGGAAGATTTCTTCGCGCTGGTGCTCGGCCTTGGCGAAGTCGAGCGCGGTCAATTTCAGCCCCGCCTCGACATTGCCTTTTAGATTCGGCCCAAACTCGTTGATCTGCGCGAGCCGCTGATATTGCTGGCCGACCATCCAGAAGCCGCGCCAGGTCTGGTACGCGTCGCGGCCGCCACTGGCGTCGAACGCGATATGCTCGACCTTGGCGCCGAGCTTTTCCAGGGCGGCGGCGGCGTCGCGGCAGATCGTGTCGATCTCGCTTTCGACGCCGATGCCGGCGATGTCGGAGACATAAGCGATGCGCAAACCTTTGACGTCGTCGCGCTGCCCCAGCGCTGCGAACGCGCTCTTCCACGGCGGCGCCACCGATATCGGCGACAGCCGCGAGAAGCCCGTGATCGCATCGAGAAACAGCGCGGCGTCCTCGGCGTCATGCGCCATCGGCCCGTGGACCTGTCCGGGATCCCACGGCAGGTGCAGCGGGCGGCTCGGCGTCAATCCCGGCGTTGGGCGCAGACCGACAATGCCGCAGAACGCGGCGGGGATGCGGATCGAGCAGCCATAGTCGGTGCCTTGCGCGATCGGCACCATGCCGGCGGCAACGGCGACCGCCGAGCCGCCGGACGAACCCGCCGGGCTCAGCGCCGGATTCCACGGATTGCGCGTCGGGCCGAACAGCACGTTGTTGGTGTTGGCGCCGCAGGCGAATTCCGGCGTGTTGGTTTTGGCGAGCACGATGGCGCCGGCGGCCTTGAGGCGGCGTACCGCCTCGGCGTCCTCCGTCGGCACGTAATCCTTGAACAGCGGCGAGGCAAAGGTGGTGCGGATGCCGGCAGTCGGCGTCACGTCTTTGACGCCGATCGGCAGGCCATGCAGTGGGCCGAGCGGCTCGCCCTTCATCACCGCGGCTTCGGCAAGCCGCGCCGCGTCGCGTGCCTGCTCGGCGGCGAGCGTGACGATGGCGTTGAGTTTCGGATTGAGCGCTTCGATCACCCCCAGGAACGCGTCGAGCACCTCGACCGGGCTGACGGCGCGCGAGGCAATCAGCTGCGCCAGCTCGCGCGCCGATTTCTGCACCAGAGTTCTGTCAGGCATGATCCATACCGGCGTCATTGCGAGCGCAGCGAAGCAATCCAGTGCGCCTCCTCTGCGTTCTGGATTGCTTCGTTGCTTCGCTCCTCGCAATGACGGAGATGGCGGTGTGCGACGCGGCCGTCAGCATGCGTTACTCGCCGGCGTCGATGATGGCGATGCAAGGTCCGCCGCCCTGCGGTCCCTGGTGCATGGCATCGACCGAAACAAACACCGCGGGATCGCCGATCGCCGCCGCGGCAACGCCGCCGACTGCGCCCTTGGCGTGGCGATGCCACGGCACGTCGGAATCGTCGATCATGATCTGGCGGCGGCCGCGCAGTTTGCCGGTGCGGTCGGCCTCGCATTTCATGAAGCAGTTGACCAGCCGGCCCTTCAGATCTTCGGCGCGCGGCCGCTCCGGGAGGTCGAGCCCGGCGTTGCGGATCGATTCGTAGATGCCGTCGATGTCGAGCGCGTCCTTCATCACCGCGTGGCCGATGCGATAGCGCCCGCCGGCGCCCTTTTTGTTGCCGAGGAGCACGATCTGCGCCTGCGTCAGTTCCACGCCCGACGAGCAGGAGGCGACCGACGAATAGAGATCGAGGTTGTGGCAGATTTCCTCGGCCTTGGGCATTTTGATCTCGCGCAAGCCGACGGCGATACCGAGCCCGGTGGTGCCGTTCGACACGCCCATGGAATCGTGCACCTCGCAGGCGACTTCCTTGCCGCGTGAATGCGCGTCGATCACCGAATCCACGGTGAGGAGCGGCGTCTTGGTCTGCACGTAATGCACGTCGGCGGGATCGTCGATGCCGGCATTGCGCATGGCGGCGCGCACGCCTTCGGCGACTTTCTCCACCATCGCCGGCCGGCCGATGTCCTCGGGGAAAATCTCGGCGCTCATCGCCGTGCCGATCACGAGCCGCGATTTGTCCGCCGGGCCGGTCTTGCCGTTGCGCGCGAACACGGTTGCATGCGGGGTAATGACGCCGTCGCAGCCGCCCGACCAGACCATCGGAATCGTCGCGATCTCTTCGACCGACCGGCTGCCGAGTTTTTTCAGCACCGCGCGAAACGCCTGGTCGGCGAGAATGCGCGTGAAATCGTTGACGCCGCCATTGCCCTCGGTCTTGCCGATCACGGCGATCACTTCGTCAGCCTTGAACTGGCCCTTTTTGATGGCCGCCTCCATGCCGGAAGCATCCTGCACGTTCTTTAATTCAACTTTGGCGACTTCAATTGCCATTACGCTTTTTCCTTGCTGTCGAGTTTCTTGTTAAGAACGGGAAGTTTACTGCGCGCCCCGGCTTGGCGACTCCCTCTCCCCGCGCGCGGGGAGAGGGAGCTCTTATGCCGAGCGTATCCACGGTTTGACTTCGCCGCGGAGCATTTTTTCAAAGCCGTCGCCGCGATCAATCATGCCGCGTTCGTCCCGCCGCTCCCTTTTGAGCTTCTGGCGTAACGCAGACGTCGCGTCAGCGTCGATCGAGAAAGGTTCACTATCGGTCTCGGCCTTGAGCACGACGCCATAATCGTCGCGCGCGGCGGCAGCCGAGACCTTGCCCTCGATCACGTCGCGCTGGACCAGTTCGGGCTCGCGTTCCAGCGGATCGCCCCAACCACCGCCGCCGGTCGTCACCACCCGCACGATCTGCCCGGCGAGCACCGGCTCGCCGTCGACCAGGCCGCCGAGATTGTGCGGATTGCCGCCGTTGGCATCGACCGTCACGCAGAACGGCGCGCCCGCTTTGCCGCCGTTGAGCCCGTAGCAGCCGAGCCGCACGCGGTCGGCGGTGACGATGGTGCGGCAATCGACCAGCGCGCGATAATGCTTGTCGTAACCAAGGCCGCCGCGGCGTTTGCCGGCGCCGCCGGAATCGGTGCGCAGCGCCAGTTTTTCGACCAGCAGCGGAAACCGCGTCTCGGTGAATTCGGCCGGCTGATTGCGCGAATCCGGCACGATGTGGATGGCGTCGTTGCCGTCGCCGTAATACCGGCCGCCGGAGCCGCCGCCCAAAACTTCGCGGGACAGAAACGCTTTGCCGTTGCGGTCTGTGCCGTAGAACCCGGTGTAGCGGATGGTTTCCTGATCCGCCGGCATGCGGCCTTGGGCTGCTTGCGCGACCACGCCGGCGAGAAGGCCGAGGCAGCGCAGCAGCACAAACGAGCGGGCGTTGGTGGCGGCGGGCCATTCCGGCGTGATCAGCGTGCCCTTCGGCGGAAACACCACGTCGAACACTTCGCAAACGCCTTCGTTGACGTGGATCTCCGCCGCGCGTTCCGGCGTGTCGGCGAGATTGCGCAGGATCGGCGCGATCCATTTGATCAGAAATGCGCCACCCGCGTAGTCCGCCGGCCAGTTGATCGGGCCGGTCGATTGCGGATCGGTGCCGGTGAAATCGAGCGTGATGCGGTCGCCCTTTTTGATCAGCGTCAGCGCGAGCTTGTGCAGCTTCGGATCGGTGACGCCGTCGTGCTCGACATAATCTTCCCAGTGATATTCGCCGTCCGCGATCTTCGGCAGCAATTCGGTTCTGAAAATATCGCGGCAGGTGTCGAGGATGGCCTGGAAGCAGGCTTCAACGGTTTCGCGGCCGAAGCGCTCGAACAATTCCGCCATCCGGCGTGCGCCCATCAAACAGGCCTGCACCTCACTGTCGAGATCGGCGGCAAGCGTCTCCGGCACGCGGGTGTTGCGCTTGACGATGGTGAAGACCGCTTCGTTGCGCACGCCGCGGTCGTAGAACTTGACCGGCGGTATGGCGAGGCCTTCCTCGAACACCGTCGTCGCCGTGCCGGGCATCGAGCCGGGCACGCGGCCGCCGATATCGTCGTGATGGCCGAACGCCTGGATGTAGGCGACCACTTCGCCCTGATGAAACACCGGGACGGTCGAGCACAAATCCGGCAAATGCCCGATCGAGCCCTCGGTCAGGTAGGTGTCGTTCATCAGGAACACGTCGCCGGGCTGCATGGTAGCGGGCGGAAAATCGCGCACCACGGCATTCGGCATCGCCGAGTAGGAGCGGCCGGTCAGCTTGCGGCAATAGCGGTCGAACAGGCCGACGCGGTAGTCGTGGGCCTCGCGGATCATCGGCGAGCGCGCGGTGCGCTCGATGGCGTATTCGATCTCGGCTTCGATGGAATTAAGCGTGCCTTCGACGATCTGAAGAACGATCGGGTCGACTTCGCGCTTGGGCAGCACCGGCGCGGTCGGCCACGGCCATTCCTTGGCATGTATGTTCATCATCACTGAGCCTTGATGGGCTTCGTTTTATGCGGTCAATCCTGCATAATTTCCAGCCTGATTTTAACGCAAAACGGAGGTTGTCGTGACTTTGCCAGATTCAATCGCAGAACGGGCCCGACAGGGCGCCAAGGTCAGGCGCGAAGTGCTCGGCGCCGCCTATGTCGATGCCCGCAATCAGCAGGCCAACCCGTTCACACAGCACTTCACTGAGTTCACGCAGACTCAATGCTGGGGCAATGTGTGGCTGCGCGAGGGGCTGTCGCACAAGACCCGCAGCATGCTTAACGTCTGCATGCTGGCGGCGCTGGCGCGCTGGCATGAATTCGAAGTACACATTCGCGGCGCGCTCAACAATGGCGTCACCGCCGACGAGATTGCCGAGATCCTGCTGCACACCGCGGTCTACGCCGGCATTCCGATCGCCTCGGAAGGCTTCCGCCGTGCCGACGCGGTCATTAAAGACGTTGCTGCGGAGAAGAAAGGCTCCGCATGATCGTCGCCTTGGCCGTATTGGCTTTGGCTTGGACAGGCGCCTTCGTCAACCCGAGCTATGCCAAAGACCGGAACGACGATGGATGGTTTATGCGCATGCTGGTCTGCCAAGCGGAGGGAACGACGATCGAACTTTACCTCCCTCAATCGATCGTGTTCGGGAGTAAGCCGCTTGCGCAGGCTCTGGCGAAGCCGATGATCGGCTATTACACGCTCGATCTCAGCGACATCAACAAAGGCAAACCGCTCGAACCGGTGAAGGTATCGATGACAGCAGACGGCAAGACCGTTATCGTCAACCAGTACACGCGTGGCCTGCCGGCGACACGGATCCCGGTGGAGGGAGGCACCGTCGATTTCGATCATCGTTTCGGCGAGCACGCGAAATGCGGGCCGTTTCGGTCGCAGGACCCGAACTTTGGCGGATGAAATCCATTTGATGCTAATCTCGCGTGAGGTGGATCTCGCGCCGACTCCGCTGCAGCGATGCGGCCGAAATCAAAATGAGCACGCGCGCGCCGCCGATCAGGCCGATGTGCTCGCAGCCTTGATGATCAGGATGCCGTGCGGATCGACTGTCAGGTGCTGGCCGGGGAATACCACGGTCGTTGAACCGAACTCCTCGACGATCGCGGGGCCTTCGAGCTTAAAGCCCGCCGGCAGTGAAGCACGCGCGAGAACCGGCGTGTCGCGGAATTGGCCATCGAAATAGACCGGCCGGCTCGTTTGCTGCGGCGTGCCGGTTTGTTTGATCTTCGGAATGCGCGGACGGTCGATCATGCCGAAGCCGGACACGCAGAAATTCACCAGCTCGACTTTCTGCTGGCCGGCATAGTTGTAACCGAAGGTCTTGCGGTGAGCGGCGTGGAACGCGTCGATCAGGCCCGAGATGAAGGCCGCGTCGATTTTGCCGGACGGCGCCGGCACGCGCACTTCCATCGACTGGCCGGCGTAACGGACGTCGGCTTCGCGGGCGAGCGCGATGCGGGCCGGCGCGATGCCGTCTTTCTCCAATGATGCAGTCGCCTCGTTTTCAAGCGACGCGTAGATCGCGGCGATGGCGGACAGATCGATCGCGTCTTCGTGCATCACTTTGGTGACGATGTGGTCGGTGCGCCAGTCGACGGCGAGCAGCCCAAACGCGGACAAATTGCCGGGGTTCGGCGGCACGATGCAGGTCTTCATCCCCATCAATTCCATCACCGCCAGCGACTGCGCCGGTCCGGAGCCGCCGAAGGCAAGGAGCGCAAACGCACCGGGATCGATGCCGCGTTGGATGGTCATTTGCCGGATGGCGTTGGCGTCATCCCAGTTGGCGATTTCGACGATGCCGCTGGCGAGCTGCTCGACACTCAGATTGCCGGGAAGCCGCGCGGCCAGCATCCTTGAGCCCCTCGCGGGCGCGTTCGACATGGAGCGGAATGCCGCCGCCGATCAGCGCCGGCGGTATGCGGCCGAGAACGAGATTGGCGTCGGTCAGTGTTGGCTCGTTGCCGCCGTTCGGATAGCACATCGGCCCCGGTACGGCGCCGGCACTGCGTGGCCCGACGCGGAGTTTCCCTTCCCGCGTGATCCAGGCAATCGAGCCACCGCCGGTGCCGATGGTACGCACGTCGAGCATCGGGATGCGCACCGGGAAACGGCCGACATGGCCGCCATTGGTGATCTTCGGCTTGGCGGCTTCGATCAGGCAGAGGTCGGTCGAGGTGCCGCCGCCGTCGAGCGTCACCAGATCGGGAAAGCCCGCGATCTCGGCAATCACCGCGCTGCCGAGCGCGCCGGCGGCGGGGCCGGACAGCGCCGTGGTGATTGGCTTGCGCATCACCTGATCGGGGCTGGCGACGCCACCGGACGACTGCATCACCAGGAACGGCTTTTTGTTCAGCTCCGGCCCGAGCTCATCGCGGATACGATCGAGATAGCGGCTCATGTGCGGCTTGATGAATGCATCCACCAAAGTTGTCACCGCGCGCTCGTACTCGCGGTATTCCGGGAGTACGTCGCAGGACACCGAAAGCGTGCAGTCCGGATATTCTTCGCGGACGATTGCGGCGGCGCGGCGCTCGTGCGCCGGGTTGGCGTAGGAGTGCAGAAGACAGATGCCGACGGCGCTGATGCCCGCGTTGCGGAAGAACCGCGCGGCGGCGCGAACGCTGTCTTCGTCGAGCGGCCGCAATTCTTCGCCGAGAAAATTCAGGCGGCCGCCGATCTCGCGGACAAACCGCAGCGGCACGATGCGCTCCGGCTTCACCCAGAAATACGAATTGCCATAACCCTCCGGCACGGCCTGGCGGGCGATTTCAAGAATATGCCGGAAGCCATCGGTAACGATGAGCCCAAGGCCGGCGATTTCGCCTTGGAGGAGCGCGTTGGTCGCGACCGTGGTACCGTGCGCCAATACGGCCAGATCATCGATGCCGGCGCCGCTCTCACCAAGAATCGCGTGAACGCCGCGCACCAGCGCGATGGCGGGATTTTGCGGGGTCGACGAAACCTTCGTCACGCGCATCGCACCCGACGCATCGTCGACGCAGACAATGTCGGTAAAGGTACCGCCGGTATCGATGCCGATCCGCAGCGTTCCACTACCACTCATACGCGAAGGCTCCATTGCCACACCGCTGGTCTGCCGGCGACATTATGCACGAGAAATCCGCGTGTCCTATCGGTCGGCTTCGGCATCGCGGGCTGATAAACCTCCAGGCAGACTGCGGTGTCAGGCTTGCAAACGTGGAAACAAACGCACCGCATTGGCGCGGCGCATTGCCCGCGCCTCGTCGGGAGTGAAGTCGATCTTTTGCAGCGAGTTGTTTATTGCGACGGTGGAATTGAACGGTTCGTCCGAGCCGTAAAGCAACTGAGAGACTGGTAATAGCTTTCTGAGCCCTGCGATCGCCGCCGGATTAAATCCGACGCTCGCCAGCTCGTAGTATTGCCGCTTTAATTCATAGTCCGGTCCGTTAGGAAGTTTGACGGCCCGCTCCTCGGGCGTCATGCGCGCGGCCGCGGCAGCAATCCGGTTTGCCACCGGCAGCAACATTCCGCCGCCATGAGGGAAAATAAACCGGATATTCGAATAGCGCGCAAAAGATCCACCGATCAGCAGGCTTGTAATCGTCCTCGTCGTATCCATGGGAAATTCAATAAGCGCGGTATCCACACCCGCAATGGGATTGTCGCAACACGAGCTGGTGGGATGGACAAAGACCACCGCTTTGCGGCGATTAAGCTCCTCGAAAACGGCCGCGAACTGCGCGTCGCCAAGCAACTTTCCGGTATAGCTTGTCAGTACTCCGACGCCGTCGAGCTTAAGCACGTCCAGCGCATACGCGATCTCGCGCAGGCTTCCGTCGGCATCAGGAAGCGGAATAGCAGCGAACATTCCGAACCTACCTGGATAGTCCTGTATCAACTGCGCACCGTATTCATTGCATTCCCGCGCCCTGGCGCGCGCAGCGTCGCCGTCGTCAAACCAAACGCCGGGGGTTGATATCGAATTAATGGCCGTGCTCACGCCGGCTCGATCCATCTTTTCGATCGCGCCGCCCGGCGACCAACTCAACGTAACTGGCGCTAATCTGGTCTCCTTGGCGATACGCTCGTAAGTTTCCGTCTTATACCGCGGCGGATAGAGATGGTGATGGACATCGATGGTGCGAACCGCAGGGCTCTCACCTTGCGCAAACGCGGCAGCGGACCGCAGCACCGACGAAGCTCCAATTGCTCCTATCCCGGCAAGCACCGCGCGCCGCGAATGACATACGCAATTTGGCGCGCCACCGACCCTTTGGCCGCGGTAACGCAAACCAGGTCCTGAAACCATCGCGTCCTCCATCAACGCGTGTTAGGTGGCGAACGATGATGCGGGCGTGTGATGAGCGACTGTTCTTATAAACCCGCGAGCGCGATACCACCGACAATAACGACAATAATCTGAAGCACCTCCACGCGCGGATTTCTTAAATCCCGTCAGAACCCCGCGATCTAATTCCCAGATTATGCGACCAGCAGCCTTTTTACCCATAGACGGCGTTGGCGATTACTATGTAGCCATTTTGACGTTCGCAAAAGTCGAAGCTGAACCGTCGTGGAAACAAGGCAAATTTTGCCGGTTGATGCGGACGGCGCGGCAGATTGTGCATCGGCAAAACCCGGCCGCATGCAGATAGTGTTTGTTTCACAGGTACTTAGTCAACGGCCTCGGTCTTGCAACGCGCGGCTTACGTGACGCTGTATCGCGTGAGTTGGTGGTTTGAGGAGCGTGCTATGTCCATGTCAGTCGGTTCGAGTACCTACAATCCCTACGCCTATCTGCAATTCCTCCTGCAACAAAATCAATCGTCGAGTGGGACAACCTCACAAAGCTTTCCGGTCACGGGCACTGGGCAGCAAAGCACGAGTGTTGCGGCCGGAAGCAATGCGGCCGCCTTGTCCGGCAACTCTTCGCTGCAGTTTGGGCCGCAGACATTCGGGGCGCTGCTGGGTCTGCAGACGTCCGATGGCGGCACCTCCGGCTTCTCGCCATGGTCGCAATTTAACGCGGATGGCCCGACCGGCACGAGCGCCGGCAGTCAAAATCCGTTCGCGGCGTTGGCTTCGGCCGATAGCGGCGCTACCGGTCAGGTCACCGCCAACGCCAACGGCTCGACAACTTACGCTGTCACCTACGCCGATGGAGCCGAAGTGACGTTTACGACAGCCGCGTCATCGGCCGGCTCGAGCTCCTCGGGCAGCGGAAGCTCATCGGGTGACGCGAACACGGTAAGCAACAATTTCATCGAGCAGCTGATACAGATACAGGCGCAATCGCTAAGCGCCGCGACGACGCAGAGTGCGAGTGACACTACTTCCGGATCGCAGGTGCAGGGGCAGAATGGCCCCCCGCCGCCGCCTTTCGGTAGTCTTGTTGGTCTGTTGGCCATGGCCGACAGTGGCGCCCCCGGCCAGACCACGAACAACGCCAACGGTTCGACAACTTACAGCATCACTTATGCCGACGGTTCGACGGTGACGATGACGACGCCTGAGTCATCCGACAGCTCTGTTTCGTCTGACGGCGCAAGCACGTCGAGCAGCGCAAGCTCGGCAAGCAGCTCGAATACAGCGAGCAGCAATTTCATCGAGCAAATGATCGAGATGCAGGCGCAATTGCTGAATTCGCTCACGACGCAGAGCACGAGCGGCTCTTCGTCCGGTCAGCAAACCCAGCAGGACCCGTTTGGCCCGCCACCGCCCCTCGGCGGCATTGGCAGTCTGCTGGCCTCGGCCGACAGCGGCGCCACCAGCCAAACCACGAGCAACGCCAACGGTTCGACAACTTACACCATCACTTACGCTGACGGTTCGACGGTAACGATGACCACGCCCGCGTCATCCGACACCGCCGCATCGTCGAACAGCGCGAGCTCATCCAGCAACTCAAATGCGGCCAGCAACAATCTCTTCGAGCAGTTGATCGAGATGCAGGCGCAATTGCTGAGTTCGGCAACTACGCAGACGGTCGCGACAGCCTAAATTAGCTGGCTGAGTTGCGCCGTTTACGACGAACAGAATTTTGAAGATGCCGCGTAACGCCTGAAAGACCTGCAATAGGCCGTCATCTGCCGAGGAAATTCAGCGGATAGAAGACAAGGTCGAGCCGCTTCCATAGCTTGTATTTGTCCGCCGGAAGCATGGTGTAGGGCTGGCATTTTTGCAGCGCGCTGATCGAACTTTGCATCAGCGCCTGCTGCTTCTCAGATGCGATCGGCTCCAGCAATTGCGGCGGCTGCGCCAGTGTACCGTCGCGCTTGAGGAAGACTCGCAGCGAGACCTTGATCCTGTCGGTGGAGCCTAGTCCCGGCGGCAGGGTGGAGCACGAACTGACGTGTTCACGGAACGCGGCCGTGAAGTCGTCGGTAGCCTGAATGGCGTTGATGGGCGGTGCGTCGAAACCACCGCCAAGCGGCCCGCCAATGAGCGCGAGCCGCGCCAACATCTCGGCCGGGTTCGGTTGATCGGGTGCCTCCTCGGCGGGCGACTGGGGCGCCTCGGGCGTCGGCTCGGACGTCTCACTCTGTGCCGTTTCCGGCTCAGCCTTCTCCGTACTCGCGATCTCGCCCTGCGCTGTCGGGGGCTGCGCCATCGCCGAACGCGTCTCGCGCTGCGGGTTCGAATGCTGTTGTGGCTGTTGCTGCGGCTTCGGTGCCTTCGGTTGCGGCGGCGGTTGTGCGGCGGCGCTCGCGCTGTTGGACGCCTGCTCGGACCCGGACGACCTCAAGTCGGAAGGGGTACCTGAAAGCCGTGGTGCTTCATCCGGCGGCACGATGTCGACGACCATCGCATCGGGCGGCACGGCCTCCAATGAGTTCGCACGGAAATACAGCAGGCCCAACGCCAGGACCCCGACATGGCCGATGACGGAAATTGCCAATCCGTTGCGAATTAAACGCTTCAATCCGGTCATACCAGGCCGTGCCAACGCCGCCGCGCGCGACATCTTAGCGGCTACCCCAGATCCGTGTCCGTTTTATGGGCGGCCGCCCGCGCCGGAGCTTTGAAGCAAGCTCTGCGCCATTCGGGAAGATGCTCCGGGTGTAACTCGGCCGGAATTTTCTCGCTAAGCTTGAGGCCGAACACAAATGGCTACCACTATGCCAATCGCAGACCGACAACTCGGCGCGGCGTTGGGATCAATCTATGTTGACCGACTATCCGCCGGTTAGCTCATTCCGCGGGCATCACGTTTCAAGTTTTCAGCTCAAACAAAATGTCTTGGGCGCCCTTCCACAAACACAGCTTGCCAAGCGCGCCGAGATTTTCGCGGCCTTTGGTGATGGTCAGGAAATGATTGCCGGCGAGCTGTCCGACCTTTGAAGAAAACGACACCGCGCCGTAAGCCAGCAGAATCTCGGTCTCGCTGATGCCGCCGGGGTACAGGATAATGTCGCCCGGCGCCGGGTGGCTGGTGTGGTTTTCGTATCCCAAACCGAAATCGAATTCGCCAAGCGGGATCCAACAGCCTTCGCCGCTCCAGCGCACGTGAATGATTTGCTGGCGGTAAGGAAGCATGCCCACAAATCTCGCGCAGGTGTTCGGCGCCAGCTCGTTCTGCATCGCGGCTTCGAATTCATATGGTCCGGCCTTGATGAGCAGCGTGGTCATGGTGGTGTGATCCCATCGAGAAAAGTCGAAAGTACGCGCGCAGCGACGTCGATATCGTCGGGCGATGCAAACTCCGCCGGGTTGTGGCTGACGCCGCCGCGGCAGCGCACGAACAGCATGGCGAAGGGAATGATTTTGTCGAACGCCATGGCGTCGTGGCCGGCGCCGCTCGGCAGCCGCCGCGGCTTGATCCCCATGGTCTCGACGATTTTTACCAGCTGATCTGAAAGCCGGCCGTCGCAGAGCGCAGCCGGCACTTCATGGCCGACAGCAAGCTGAGCCGTCACGCCGCGGCGCTGCGCGATCGCCGCGATGGCTCGCTTGATGTCGCCAACCGCGTTGATCCGTTCCTGATCGGAGGGGCTGCGGATATCGAGGGTAAAGCGGACACGCCCCGGTATGGTATTGGCCGCCGCTCCGGGCACTTCAATCTTGCCGGCTGTCGCTACCAGATTGGATTGCGACCGAGCCCGCGCTTCGATGGCGAGCAGCATCTCGGCCGCCGCGGCGAGTGCATCCTTGCGCATCGGCATCGGTACCGTGCCGGCATGACCGGCGACGCCGTCGACCTCGACGGTGCCGCGGGTGACGCCATCGATGGCGGTGACGACGCCGACCGGAAGTCCCTCCTGCTCGAGCACCGGCCCCTGTTCGATGTGAACTTCGACGTAACCGAGTGCCTGGTCGGGCGACAGCGTTTCTTCGGATGCGCGCGACGGATCGGTGCCGAACGCCTTTAAGGCCTGTCGGCGCGTCACGCCGTCGTCGCCGGTTTCGTCGAGGGCCTTGAAATCGAACCGGCCGGCGAGCGCCTTCGAGCCGCCGAGCGTAGAGGCAAAGCGCACGCCCTCTTCATCGCCGAATGCCACCACTTCGATGGCGAACGGAAAACGTTTGCCGGACTTGAACGCCGCCTTCACCACTTCGATGGCGACGATGACCCCAAGCGCGCCGTCGAAACGGCCGGCGTCGCGCACGGTGTCGATGTGCGAACCGAGTATCAGCGTGAGCGGTCCGGCGTCGCGCCCGCGATAACGGCCGACCACGCTGCCAAGCGCATCGATGCGGGTCGTCATTCCCGCCTCGCGCATCCATTTGGCGACCAGGTCGGCGGCGGTCCGATGCGCCGGTCCAAGGTAAAGCCGCGTGAGAGTACCGGGCTCGTCGCTGACGGCCGCCAACTCGACCAGACGATCTGCAATCGCCTGACCGAGCGTGCCGTGGTCCGCCGCCTGCACCGCGTGCATGGTCTCACCTTGAGTTGCGTCTTAATGGCGGCATCGTCAGGCTTGGTCAATCTCGGCTTGTTACCGCGCGGTAAGCGCCCTGTGGACACTTGATGAGCCGGCGGCGCCTCTGCCATGGTGGGTTCGTCGGCTCCTGAAAACTGCGACGAAAGCCGCAATGCCTCCACCGTCCTCGCCACATTATCCACGTGATCTCTTGGGCTACGGCCGCGATACTCCCGATCCGCGCTGGCCCGGTGGCGCGCGTGTTGCGGTGCAGTTCGTGATGAACTTCGAGGAAGGCGGGGAGAACGCGATCTTTCACGGCGACAAGGCGTCGGAAGCCTTCCTCACCGACGTGCTGGGTGCGCAGCCATGGCCCGGCCAACGCCACATGAACGTGGAATCGATGTTCGAGTACGGCTCGCGCGCCGGCTTTTGGCGGCTGTGGCGGCTGTTCACTGCGCGCAATATTCCGGTGACGGTGTACGGGGTCGCGACCGCACTTGTGCGCAATCCGCAGATCGTCGCCGCGATGCGTGAAGCCGGCTGGGAGATTGCGAGCCATGGCCTCAGATGGATCGACTACAGAGAGTTTTCCTACGACGACGAAGCGGCCCACATGCGTGAAGCGATCCGGCTGCACACCGAGGCAACCGGCGAACGGCCGTTCGGCTGGTACACCGGCCGGACCTCGGAGCACACCCTCAAGCTCGTGCTCGCCGACGGCGGCTTTCTCTATTCGTCGGATTCCTACGCCGACGATCTGCCTTATTGGGTGAGGGGCCCGCAGACGCCGCACCTGATCATTCCCTACACGCTCGATGCCAACGACATGCGTTTCATCAATCCGCAGGGCTTTGCCAACAGCGAGGAGTTTTTTGTCTATTTGCGCGACAGTTTCGACGTTCTCTACAACGAGGGCGAACGGGCGCCGAAAATGATGTCGGTCGGTCTGCACTGCCGGCTCGCCGGTCGTCCCGGCCGGGCCGCGGGGCTGATGCGCTTTCTGGATTATCTCGCGGGTTTCGATCGGGTCTGGATCGCGACGCGGCTCGATATCGCCCGGCACTGGCATCGCGAGCATCGCGATCTTGCCGCCGATGCGCCGGCGATTGCGTGAGGCCTCAGGTCGTCGGCATGGAACAGATAACGCTCACGACGCTGAACTCCGCCGATCGCCAGACGTTCAATGCTGCGCTTGGCGAAGTGATGGAGCTTGCGCCGTGGGTGGCGGACGAAGCTTACGCGGCGCGGCCGTTCGCGAGCCTGGCGGCGCTTTATCAGACGATGACGGATGCGGTGCGCAAAGCCGGCGTCGAACGCCAGCGCGCGCTTATCAATGGCCATCCCGATCTTGCCGGCAAAGCGGCTCGCGAGGGCAAACTCACCGCCAACTCAACCGCCGAGCAAGCCGGGGCCGGACTCGACAGTTTGAGCGAGGCGGAGTTCGCCAACTTTCATCGCCTCAACGACGCCTACCGCGCCAAGTTCGGCATGCCGTTTATCGTTTGCGTGCGCCGCCACGGCAAGGAATCGATCCTGCGCGAATTCGAGCGGCGGCTGCAGAACGATACCGGCAGCGAACAGAAAACCGCACTCGGCGAAATCTTTCGCATCGCGGCGTTGCGGCTCGACCAGCGGGTTACGGCAGATGACCGTTTGAAGGTCCACGGCCATCTTTCAACCCACGTGCTCGACGCCCACAGCGGACGTCCGGCGCAAGGCGTTGCAATCGAACTTTGCGAGATCGGAGCCGGGGGAACGGCGCGTACGCTCAAGCGAGCCGTCGCGAATTCCGACGGGCGCACGGATCAGCCGCTGTTCACCGGAACGCCAATCCCGATCGCCACCTACGAACTGCGTTTCGCAGTCGCCGATTACTTCGCGCGGCAGAACGCGCCGATGTCCGATCCGCCGTTTCTCGGCCTCGTGCCGGTCCGGTTTGCGGTTGCGGAACCCGAAGGCAAATATCACGTGCCGCTTCTGGTTACGCCCTGGTCCTACTCCACCTATCGCGGCAGCTGAAAATTTGGTCCGGACTTTGGGACCGCCAGCAGTTGCGCAGAGCAAACGACGCCGAAAGTTTCCGTTTACTTTTTGTTAACCAAACAATTCTCGGCTCTTGCTATCGCGATACTGGCGTGCGGCGCCCGATTTCAATGAAATATTGACGCTAGCCCGGGCAAAGAGCGTTTCTTTACAGATACGTAAGCCGGCTGAGCGAAAATGCCTCAAAGAGGGCTATTTCACAAAAATCGCGCGTTCCGGGAGCTCAGAACATGCCAATGATCCGCGTAAATGGCACTGCGCTGTATTATGAAGATACCGGCGGCACTGGAACGCCAATTGTTTTCAGTCATGGTCTGCTGTGGAACTCCAGCTTGTTCGCGCCACAGATCGCCAAGCTCAAGGAGAACTATCGCTGTATTGCCTACGATCATCGCGGCCAGGGCAGAAGCGCTGACGATGCCGCTGACGCCATTAGCATGGCTACGCTGACCGACGATGCGGCAGCGTTGATCGATGCGCTTGGTCTTGGCCGGGTGCATTTCTGTGGCCTCAGCCTGGGCGGCATTGTCGCCATGCGACTTGCCGTGGGGCGGCCCGACCTCATCCGTTCGCTCGTTCTGCTGGATACGACGGCAGATCCTGAGCCCAGCAAGCTGAAATACAAAATTCTGAATCTGATCGTGCGTCTGTTCGGCATGCAGGCGGTGACCAAGGCAATCATGCCTGCCTTGCACGGAAAGACCGCGTTGAAGGATCCTGCGCGTGCCGATGAGCGTTCTGACTGGCAGGCGCAGCTCTCGGCCAATCGCCGTTCGATCTGGCGCGCCGTTAATGGCGTTCTGGCGCGCGAGAGCCTCTATCCAGAGCTCGGCAAGATCACAGCGCCAACACTTGTGGCGGTCGGCGAGGAAGATGTGGGCACGCCGCCGGCAATGTCGCAGCGCATCGCGCAAGCCATCGATGGCGCCAAATTCCTCATTATTCCTCGCGCGGGTCACGGCTCGACGCTGGAGCAACCTGAAGCCGTCACCGCGGCGATTGCCGAATTTCTGGGCAAACAAAAAGGCGCGTCGCGCAGCGCGGCGGCTTAGAGCGACGCCAAGCTTTCGCATTGGCCGGCGCAGCACTGCGCCGTGCAACATTCGTGCGAGGCGAAAGCCGTGACTAAAGCGGCTGCTGTCCCGAAGCCGGTTTTCATCCTTCAGATCTTTGTCCTCTCCTCTGCCTTGAGCTTGTCTAGGACATTTTTCTTGATACGATGTCCCACAATGCAAGGTTGTAAGTGGAAGGAATGTGGCAGGTGTCGGAATACTCCTTACCCTATGTCATTCACAGCGATGAAGAGTGCGAACGTCTGGAACTGCAAGCGCAACTCGCGAAAATTCAAGGCCATTTGCAGCACTTGCCAGTGTCGGCCAATGATCGTGTACTTGATGCGGGCTGCGGCTCCGGATCGATGTCGAGGCTGATTGCGCGCTCGTTTCCGCAGGTTGAAGTGGTCGGCGTGGATTTGCGGCAGCAATACCTGGACTTTGCCGAGGCTGTTGCCCGCGGCGAGAATATTCGAAACCTTACCTTTCAGTGCGCGGACGTATTTGCGCTGCCGTTCCCCGACGCAAGTTTTGATGTCGTTTGGACCAAGTACCTTTTGCAGTGGCTGAAAGCTCCCCAAAGAGCGCTGGCCGAGTTGAAACGAATAACAAAACCTGGCGGGTTCGTGGTGTCCTGCGACTATGCCGGATTTGGCATTGAGCACTTTCCGATAGCGCCTGACCTGGCTCGCCAAATCCATGAGGTCCTCTCTCAGTTGGTTGACTGCGAGATCGGGCGCAAGGTCGCCCCGTTCATGATCTCGCTCGGCTTTGATGATGTCGACGTCAAGATTGAAACGGATACGCTGTTCACGGTGATTGGTCGCATCGACCCGGAAAGAAGATTGAACTGGGAAAAGCAGTTGCAGGCGGCGTACCCGCACATCGTCCAAATCCTGGGATCAAAAATAAACGCCGATCGACTCGTCGACGGGCTCCTCGCGCACTACGACGACCCTATGACCTGCAGCTTCACCGAACTGTATTTTACGCGCGGGCGGGTCAGGTAATGCCGTCGGGCGCGGCCGGGGCCGCGCGATGAAATGATGCGGGACTGATGCGGCTGCGTTCTGCAGCCCGGGTGGCATCCGTGCGCCGCCAAATATGTTAAAATTTTCTGATTTTCCCGGCTGGGAATCCGCCCACGGCAAGAGTTTCTACTTAAGATATATTCGGTACACCGGCGGCGGTCTGGTGCAGTTCGCAGCTGCCTTTCGCCGACGCTTCGATCCAGGCCAGCACGGCGAGGCCATTGTTGGAGCGGAAGATGATACAGCAACTGAATTCGCTCGCGCTCCCAACCGCCATTTCGATCGCGTCTTTTGACGCCACGTTCTTCGTCGCCGCTCAAATCTTCGACTTGACGGAGCGCGAGGTCCTTCTCGGTGTGGTAGCTGGCGCAGTCAGTGGGTTGTGTGTGCTGGTGGCGGTACTTTGGCAATCTGCAAGAAACGTCGCCACCCAAGTTGCCGACACCCAGGTCACCAACTGATATCGAGCCTTTGACGCGAGCCACATCGCTTGGGCTTTTCTGGATGCATCTTCAGCCGAGGTGAACAATGTTGGGTCGCGTACGAGCCTTTCTCAAAGACGATTCCGGTGCCACGGCCATTGAATACGCCCTGATCGCCGCCGGCATTGCACTCGTCATTATCCCGGTCGTGAAGGGCCTCGGCACCAAGCTCAACACCACTTTTTCGTCGATCTCGACGCAGTTGAAATAAGCCCCCTACCGGCTCCGGTTTGTAGTTTCAGGCGCAGAACGCCGCAAATGCGATCCTGAAGCACAGGACCGCGGCGCCGAGATCGAGGCCCGATCTCGTCAGGCGATCCTGCTGCTCTCATCGGTATCGCCGGTTCCCCCGGCCAATCGGCGTCACATCGGCCCTGCCAAAATTTATGGACATTGGACGGCGCGTCCATGTCAATTATTTTGCTGCTCGTGTATGGGTTCACGTCCTGGTCTGCGGCGCCCGGCACAGCCGGGTGCGCTAAAAAATAAAGGGAGGATCGCCGGTGGCTGCCACACGTCCGCTGTCGGAAATTTTGCCGAAGGAGATGACCGAGCTCAAAGTGCGGCCGCTGTTTACGCTGCTGCTTGACGTGGCGCCGCCGATCAATGTCGGCAAGGCTCCTGGCGTCGACCGGCGTATCGGCGTCATTACCGGCGGCCGGTTCGAGGGCGAGAAGCTGCGCGGCACGCTCCTTCCGGGCGGCAGCGACTGGCAAGCGGTGCGGCCCGGCGACGGCGCCTTCATGCTCAACGTGCGTATCTGTCTCAAGACCGACGACGACGCGATCATCAGCATGAGCTATCCGGGCATCCGCCATGGCCCGAAGGAGGTGCTTGATCGCATCGCCCGCGGCGAGGTGGTGAAGGCGACCGACTATTATCTGCGCATCTCGGCGTCGTACGAGACGGCGTCGGAGAAATATGGCTGGCTCAATAACATTCTCAGCATTGGCATCGGCCACCGCCTGCCGGAGGGCCCGATCTATCAGATGTTCGAGGTGCTGTAATTCGTTATTGCGAGCGAAGCGAAGCAATCCAGTCTCAACGCCGAGGGCTGGATTGCTTCGTCGCTTTGCTCCTCGCAATGACGGCCAATATGGGCCATAGCCTTGCTTGCCGGTGGGCGCTTGCCCTGCCACGTGCGTTGCCGGCAACAAATGGCAATCCGGCAGCGATCAGGCTAGTTTAAGGTTCGGGGAAACGGGGAAGTATCATGTCGCACTGGGCGCAAGTCTTCGATCTCACCAATGGCGTCGTGGTTCTGCGGTTGATCTGCGGACTGTTCTTCATTCCACACATCGTCGGCAAGTTCACCGAGCCCGCGACATTGAACTTCTTCAAGGCCGCGAAGTTCAATCCGCCGGCCACCTGGATGTATTTTGCCGGCTCGGTCGAGACACTGCTGACCATCGGGCTGGTGTTCGGCATCTACACGCCTTATGTCGCCGTCATCGCCGCCCTGCATCTTCTGGTCGCTGGAGCCGCGACCTACAAGGTGACCAAAAAATGGATCTGGGTGATCGGCGGCGTCGAGTATTGCGTGTTCTGGATGCTGAGCTGTGTCGTGCTGGCCATGCTGACGTGGCCAAGATAGGAACGCCAAACCAAAATCGGACACGTCGAAAGTTGCGGGAGTAGCAGGTGATCAAAGCGGGCATCGTCGGACTGGGGTGGTGGGGCAAGACGCTGGTCGAGGCGGCGGAGAACAGCGACGTCATCCGTTTCACGTCGGCAACGACCCGTACGGTAACTCCCGAGGTCGAGGCCTTCGCCAAGCAAAAGGGTCTGCACCTCACCGCCGAGTACGACAACATGCTGCATCATGCGGGTGTTGATGCCGTGGTGCTGGCGACGCCGCACTCCATGCATGCGACGCAGGTGATGGCCGCGGCCGCCGCCGGCAAGCACGTCTATTGCGAAAAGCCGTTCACGCTGACCAAGCGCGAGGCTGAAGATGCCATTGCGGCCGTGCGCAAGGCCGGCGTCACGCTCGCGGTCGGCTACAACCGCCGTTTCCATCCGGAAATGATCAAGCTCCGCGACATGATCCGTGGCGGCGAACTCGGCACCGTCCTGCACGTCGAAGCGACCATGACGTTTCCCAACGTGCTGTTCATCAATCCGGGCCATTGGCGCGCCGACAAATCCGAAACGCCGCTGGGTGGCCTGATGCCGATGGGCGTCCACGCCATCGACGGCATGATCGATCTGTGCGGGCCGATCGACCACGCCTTCGCCCAGAGCTTCCGCCGCGCCGCCCCGATCGAGGCCGACGACACGACTTCAATCCTGGTGCGCATGAAGGAAGGCATGTCGGGCTACCTCGGCACCATGACCACGACCGGCCCCGGTTTCAGCTTCCAGGTGTTCGGCTCCAAGGGCTGGGTGCGGCTGGAAGGTCTCACCCATGTCGCCGGCGCTTCGTCAGAAGAGCGGCGCATGCGGCTGTTCGGCACCTGCAAATTCCAGCCGGTGAAGGGCGAGGCCAAGGTATGGCAGGCGGCGAGCCTCGACATCTCTCGCGCCGCGCTCGAAGCCTTCGCCAAGGCAGCGCAAGGCGGCCCGGCCTATCCGATTCCGCTCGATCAGGTGATCGACGGCGTCGCCGCCACCGAAACGATCATCCGCTCGGCGGCCTCGGGGAAAGTCGAGCACGTCGGTTGACGTCGCGATAAGCAGCAAACAACAGGAAACAAAAAATGGATCTTGGCAACGGCCTCGGCCTTTTGACCTATTCGACGCTGGTGCATCCCGCCGACGACTGGCCGCAATTGTGGAATTCGCTCAACACCTATTTGCCCAAAGTGAAGGCGCGCTTCGCCGGCAACAAATCGTTCGGCGTGTGCATCCGGCTGGCGGCAAAGACCGCGGAAACGCTGGCTAACAGTCCGGCCGAGCGCGAGAAGCTGAAAAAATTTCTCGGCGACAACGACATGTATATCTACACCGCCAACGCCTTCGTCTATGGCCACTTCAAGAACGAGCTGGTCAAGGAGCAGGTGTACGAGCCGGACTGGCGCTCGGAGGAGCGCACCCAGTACACCATTAATGTCGCCAACATTCTCGCCGATGTCTGTCCGCCTGGAATTGCGCCTTCAATCCAGACCGCGCCGCTCGGCTTCAAAGCCCGCGTGACCGGCCCCGACGTGGTCGCGAGCTACACCAACAATGTGCTGCGTGTCGTCGCCCATCTGATCGCGCTTGAGGCCAAGACCGGGCGCACGGTGCGGTTGGCGCTCGAGCCGGAGCCGTTCTGCTTTCTCGAAACCACCGACGAGACGATCGATTATTTCACCAAGCATCTCTATGCCGGTGCAGCGGTCGAGAAACTCGCCAAGCTCGCGCATGTGCCGATCGCGGAAGCCAATGAAGCGTTGCGCCGGCATCTCGGCATCGTCTACGACATCTGTCATCAGGCGGTCGAGTACGAGAACATTGCGGAGTCGCTGCAGAAGCTGGTCGACGCCGGCGTGCCGGTTTTCAAATTGCAGGAAGCCGCCGCGCTCCATATGCCGGAAGTCACCCAGCCGGTGGTCGACACGCTGAAACGCTACGCCAAGACCATCTATCTGACCCAGACGATGGAAAAGAAGGACGGCAAGATCAACCGTTACCTCAACGTCGACGATGCCATCGCGGCGTTTGAGAAAAATCCGGGAGGGCCGCGCGAGTGGCGCACCCACATCCACGTCCCGGTGTTCCTCGACGATCTCGGGCAGTTCCGCACCACGCGCTTTGCCATCGAGGATGCGCTGCGCTTCCACAAGCAGAAGCCGCTGTCGCGCCATCTCGAAGTTGAGACCTACACCTGGGACATGCTGCCCGACAGCCTCAAGTCGAGCGACATCGTCGACTATATCTACCGCGAGCTTGACTGGGTGCGCAGCCAACTGGTCTAGCGATTCTTTTCTCTCCCCCCTTGTGGGGGAGGGTGGGGAGGGGGGTCGTGAGGTGAGCTTGGGCGTTGACGTTGCGCGCGACCTCACGACCCCCACCCCTAACCCCTCCCCACAAGGGGGAGGGGAACAGTTGGGAGAAGATGCCATGAAGGTCGGATTTATCGGGCTTGGCCGGATGGGCCAGGTGATGGCGCGCCGTCTGATCGACGGCGGCCATGAGGTCGGCGTCTACAATCGCACGCCGGATAAGATGAAGCCGCTGACCGATCACGGCGGCAAGCCGATGGCTTCGATCAAAGCGGCGGCCACGTTCGGCGACGCGGTCTTCACCATGCTCACCGACGACGCCGCGGTGCTCGACGTGGTGACCCAGGCCGGCGGCTTGAAGGAAGCGCTGCCGCAGGGCGGTGTGCACATTTGCGCCGGCACGCACAGCGTTGCCGCGATCCAGAAGCTTGCCGCGATCCACGCCGCCGCCGGGCAGGTTTTGATCGCGTCGCCGGTGCTCGGCCGTCCTGAAGTCGTTGCCGCGGGCAATGCCAGCATGCTGGTCGGTGGGCCGCAGCAAACCGTCAAGCGCCTGCGGCCGTTGTTTGATGCGCTCGCCGGGCGCGTGATCGAATCCGGCGCCGAGCCGGTGACCGCCGCCGCCATCAAGATCGCCAACAATTTCGTGCTCGGCTGCGCCATCGAAGCGCTCGGCGAAGGTTTTGCGCTGACGCGCAAATACGGCGTCGCACCGGACGTGTTCTACAACGTGCTGGCCGAAGGTCTGTTCGCCTGCTGGGCTTACAAGACCTACGGCAAGTTCATCGCCGATGAGAAATACCTGCCCGCCGGGCAGCGCGCCGTCACCGGCCTAAAGGACGCCAACCTCGCGCTCGCCGCCGGCGAAGCGGTCGGCGTGCCGCTGCCCAGCGGCAATGTCTGGCGCGACCGCCTGGTCGGCGCCGTCGCCCACGGCGAAGGCGAGCACGATTGGGCGGTGATGGCGAAGGATCAGGCCCGGGCGAGCGGGCTTGTGTGATTTATCCGCCCCCGCGAAGTGAAACGGAGCGGGGGCGGGGGACCATGCGAAGCATGGTGGAGGGGGCATTCGGCGGTGGAGCAAGCGTCATAGCCGACGCCCCCTTCCCCGCTACGCGGGGCAGGATGACGATCATCCGAAAATCGCGCGGCGGCGCTCGAGGCTCGCTGGCGGCCAAAGCTTTTTGGAATCGTAGTACGCGTCGAACGCCGGGACGCCTTCGGGAAGTGTAATCCAGGGCAGCTTCGAGCGGACGTAGATGTGGACGTCGGGCGTGAGCGCTGACGGCTCGTCGAGTGTGCCGATGCGTACGAAGCGCAATTTTTCCACGCCGCCGTAATTGCTCCACACCGCGACCTTGCAGGACGGGCAGCGATGGATCACGTGCGGCCGCCCGCTGTCGGTCGGCACGGCGGTTCCTTCGACCTGGCCCGACTTAAGCTCGACCCGGTCGGCCTCGATCAGCGCGTTGAGCACGAACGCGCTGCCGGTTTGCCGCTGGCAGTCGCGGCAGTGGCAGCAGTGCACGAACATTGGCGCTGACGTAAGCCGATAACGCACCGCGCCGCAGGCACACCCGCCTTCAAGTTTTTCGGCCACGAATTGGCTCCATCACGCGTCATTCCGGATTGCAGCGCAGCTGCAAGTCCGGAATCCATAACCCCGGCGTCAGCGGTTATGGGTTCCGGGTTCGCGCTTCGCGCGCCCCGGAATGACGATCAGCCAAACGCCCCCTTGAAGTCCTCGATGAACTTTTTGATCGTGATCGGCGGGCGCTTGACGATGTCCTCAATCACTTTGGTATGCTCGGTCGAGAACGCGCCGTCCGCCGTGAGCTTGGCGATCAGCAGCATGTGCGCGAACAGCCAGTCCGGCAGGTTGCGCGCTTTCAGCGCCTGTTCGGTCTGCTCCACCGTCACCGGCACATAGCTGACCGGCTTGCCCAGCACCGACGCGAACGTGTCGGCGATCTCGCTGAAAGCTGACGAGCTTGCCGGTGAATTCGTAGGTCTTGCCGGCGTGCGGCGCCGGATCGATCAGGATGCGCGCGCCGACCGCGCCGGTGTCGCGCACGTCGATGAAGGCGATCTTCATGTCCTTCGGCGCCGTGCCGACGATCTTGCCGGCGTCCTTGATCGACGCCGCCTGGCCGATCAGGTTTTGCATGAACAGACCGGGCCGCAGGATGGTCCACTTGATGCCGCTGCCTTTGAGCCTTTCCTCGATCGCGGTGTGGCCGCGGCCGACCACGGAAGGCGAATCCGCTCCGACAACCGCGCGGCCGCCGGCCACGCGCACCAGATATTTGGCGCCGCCCTTCAGCGCGGCATCGAGCACATTGTTCTGCTGCTCGACCATGCCCGGATTGTGCCCGGTGACCACGAACACGCTCTCGACCCCGGCCAGCGCTTTGTCCAATGCCGCCCGGTCGGTCAATTCGGCGACCGCGACTTTGGCGTCGGCGCCGAGCACTTCGCGCGCCTTGTCGGCGTTGCGCACGACGCTGATGGGGTTCTGGCCCAAGGCTTTGAGTTCTTTGACCACCGCCCGGCCGGTGTTTCCGGTGGCGCCTACTACCGCAATCGTCATCGCCGTTTCCTGCCCATAACCGTTGAAACTGTTGAACGCGGCGTAGCCCTACCAGTTTTCACGTCCCCTTGAAAATCCCCGCTTGAAAATCCCCGTTGCGCCCTCTGCCGCATGCGCTAATGGTTTGCCGATTGGCGCGCCGTGGATTTTTCAGTGTGCCCTTTGCCGCGAGAAGAGTGAGGAAACGACATGAAATATAACCGCAAGCAGGCGACCGCCTCCTGGGGCACGATGGCCAAGGACTGGGAGAAGGGGATCGATTACGATCGCCTGCACAAGGAGCGGGTCAAGCGCGCGCAGGCGGCGATCCGCCACGCCGGCCTGGGCGCGGTGCTCGCGTTCAACTTCGACAACATCCGCTACATCACCGGCACCCATATCGGCGAATGGGCGCGCGACAAGTTCATGCGCTATGCGCTCTGCCCGGTGGTCGGAGAGCCGATGCTGTGGGACCCGGCCCCGCCGGCCAAGCGCATCTCCTCGCCGTGGATCGCCGACAATGTCGCCGCCCCGATTTCGACCATGCAGGGCGGGCTTGCCGCTGCAATTCAACATCCAGGGCGACTTCGCCAAGCAGATCAAGAAAGTCCTGATGAAGCTTGGCATCGACAAGGAGCCGATCGGCATCGACCTGATGGAACTGCCGATGCTCCGCGCGCTGGAGAAGGAAGGCATCGAGGTGGTCGACGGCCAGCAGGCCATGCTCGACGCCCGCGAAGTCAAGACCCCCGACGAGATCGAGCTTCTGAAACTCGCCTGCTCGATGGTCGACGCCACTTACGTCGACATCGCCCGCGCCATCCGTCCCGGCACCCGCGAGAATGAGCTGGTCGCGATCGCCAATGACCGGCTGTTTCGCTTGGGCTCCGAGCGGGTCGAGTGCGTCAACTCGGTGTCGGGCCAGCGCGGCCGGCCGCACTCGCACACCTTCTCCGACCGCATCATCCAGCCGGGCGACATGGTGTTCCTCGACATCATGCATTCGTTCAACGGCTACCGCACCTGCTACTACCGCACCTTCATCTGCGGCGAGCCGAACAAATATCAGATCGACGCCTACGAGACCGCGTCGAAATGGATTTCCGCCTCGATCGATTTGATCCGCCCCGGCATCACGCCCGACCAGGTGGCGCAGGTGTGGCCCGACGCGCAGGAATTCGGCTATCGCGACGAAGCCGAAGCGTTCCTCCTGCAATACGGCCACGGCGTCGGGCTCTCGCTGTGGGAGCGGCCGATCATCTCTAAACGCTACACCGGCCAGAACACGCCGCTCAAGGAAGGCATGGTGTTCGCGCTGGAGACCTGGAAAGGCGCCGAAGACGGCTCCGGCGCCGCCCGCATCGAAGAAGAAGTCGTGGTCACCAAGGACGGCTGCCAGATCATCACCAACTTCCCGTCCGACCGGCTGATCTCCTGCGGGCTGCCGGGCTGCGAGGTGTTTTGATTTTTCCCGTCACCCTGAGGCGCACGCCGACAAAGTCGGCGTGCCTCGAAGGGCGACCGCCCGGGCACCTCGGCCGCCTCCTTCGAGGCTCGCTGCGCTCGCACCTCAGGATGACGGACTATCCGATGGGGGTGTTCGAGGGCGACCGCCCGGGCGCCTCGGCCGCATCCTTCGAGGCTCGCTCCGCTCGCACCTCAGGATGACGGGTCATCGTCAGTTGAACGTTGCTCCGTCATGGCCGGGCTTGTCCCGGCCATCCACGACTTGTTTCTCGTCCAAAGACGTGGATGCCCGCGACGAGCGCGGGCATGACGTGTGAGGTGTCGGCACAGGCCTGGAAATCGAGATGAAGCCCAAGACATCTGTGAAACGGCTTGTCGTATGCATCGACAATGACGGCTACGCTGTGTCCCTGGAAAAGCGGAAAATCTACGTGAAGCTGCGTGATGCTGATGCCGAGAAGCGCGGCTTACTGCGGGTCGTCGATGAGTCGGGAGACGACTATCTCTATCCGAAGGCGTTCTTTCGCGCGATCGCTCTACCGCAGGCGGTCAGGAAGGCCGTCTTGGCGGCTGCATGACGCAACCTGTCATGGTTGGGCTGTACATCATGTCCGGCTATAGAGGTAGCGAGCGTGCGGTCGGCAAAGTCGAGAAGCGACGTGCCCCCGTCTTGGTCTAAAGAAGTCCACGCGGGCTTCGGTCTTCACGGCCCAGCCTACATTCTTTGTTTTCGTCATTGCGAGCGAAGCGAAGCAATCCAGTCGGGCGGTTCGGCAGTCTCAGCCTTCAGTCCGGACTGCCGATTTGCACGTCAGCGGTCGTCCGCCTGTCGGCCGACGACCGCATTCGCTTCCCGGATCGCGCGGCCTTCGTCTCCAGTTCGTTCCAAGGCTTCGTTGGCGACTTTTGCCCAAAGCTCTTGCAGCGTCGGTGTTGTCGCTTTGTGCGTGTGCCTTTGGGCGTCATTCGGGGTCCACGGCATTCACTAGCTCCCATCAGAGGCCGCCACTTTGGTTGTCATCGGGTCGGCCGATTTTATGTGGCGATTAAAGCGCATTTGCCAAAGTGGCGACGCGATCCGCATAGTGTCGGAAACGCGACACAGCGAGCGTAGCCCGGATGAGCGTAGCGACATCCGGGGTCTTATTCACGAAAATCCCGCATATCGCTGCGCTCATGCGGACGACGGCTTTACTCGCTCTAGCCGCGTGGGGAGGGGAATTGCAGTCAACGCCAAAGAATCAAGCGCACGGCGTCGTTTTGCGGAGAAAACGCGCGGGGCAAAACCTTCTGATTTATCGGCACAAATCGAAACCCTTTGACTTTGCCGCCGCGATGACAATAACCGCGCCCCATCTCGCTCGCCAAAGGGACGTGATCTCGAGACACACCTGATCGCGGAGCGAGGGCGGTTCCTGCGGGCGGGGCTTGTGACCCCGCTCCCGGGCGGTTCGGGCATCGTCCCCTCCGGCATTAGGACCGGAGCGCGAGGTGCCTCGCTTAAGCGCGATCGATGGTGCGGGTAACGCCTGCATCCTCCCGCTCGCGTGAAGCGCGGCCTGGACTGAGTCCTGGCGTTCGCTCGCCGGGGCAAGCGCCGCCGCGGAGCGCCGGAAGGCGAGCGCGCCCCGAAAAGCAGATGGGTGCCGACTATGCGCCCTTGTCTGCATGGCGCGCTGCCGTGCTGCGAGGCACGGCAATGGTTGGCATGCGCCTTTCGGCGCTTCGCCTCCCTTTTTTTCTTGTTACGTTTTCTTGCGCGTCGTTGTTGGCAAACCTCGGGCGCGGATCGCGTCGCGAGAACAATTTCGCTTATCCGCCCTCGCGCTGTGAAACGGAGCGGGGGAGGGGGACCATGCGAAGCGTGGTGGAGGGGGCCGTGCGGCAATGGGCGGCGCCTCATCGCCCACGCCCCTTCCACCACGCTGCTGCGCAGCGCGGTCCCCCTTCCCCGCTACGCGGGGCAGGATGAGTGTGTCTCTCGCATTTGCCAAAGTGGCGACGCGATCCGCATAGTGCCGGGAACGCGACGCGGAAAAATGTCGGCGCGGTTCTGCACAGGGAGGCCGGGCGTGATCTACGACTTCATCATCGTCGGCGCGGGTTCGGCGGGCTGCGTGCTGGCGAGCCGGCTGAGCGAAGACGCCGCCAAGCAGGTGCTCCTGATCGAAGCAGGACGCGATACGCCCCCCGGCGAGGAGCCGTGGGACATTCGCGACGCTTATTATTCTTCGTATTACCGGCCGGATTATTTCTGGCCCGATCTGCAAGTGTATTCACGCGTCGCGGCGGCGGGCGCGCAGCCGCGTTATTACGAGCAGGCGCGCGTGATGGGCGGCGGGTCCGCCATCAACGCGATGGTCGCATTGCGCGGCCTTCCGGGCGACTACGACGAATGGGCGCAAGCGGGCGCGCGCGGCTGGGCGTGGGCGGATGTGCTGCCGTATTTCCGCAAGCTTGAAAACGACCGTGACATGAACGGGCCGCTGCATGGCAAAGACGGCCCCATCACGATCGGTCGCGTGCCGCGTCAGCATTGGCCGGGTTTTGCCCGCGCCATCGCCAAGGCGGCCGCGGCGCGCGGCTTCGACTACGTCGCCGACATGAACGGCGACGAGCAAAACGGCTTCTGCTCGGTCCCGACCTCAAGCACGCCGACGCACCGCGTCTCGGCTGCCATGGCTTATCTGACGCCGGACGTCCGGCGGCGACCGAATTTGAGGATTCTGCCGGATGCCTTTGTTGAAGCCGTATTGTTCGAAGGCCGCCGTGCGACTGGTGTGCGGGTCCGGCAAGCCGGCGGAATTGTCGAGTTTCGCGGTGCCGAAATCCTTCTCGCCGCCGGCGCATTGCATTCGCCGGCGATCTTGCAGCGCTCGGGGGTCGGTCCGGGAAAGCTTTTGCAGGAGATCGGGATTGCCGTCGTCGCCGATCGTCCGGGCGTCGGCGAAAACCTGCAGGATCACCCTTGCGTTTCCATTGGCTGCTATCTGCGGCCGCAAGCGCGCCAGCCGCGTGCGCTGGCTCGCGGACAGATCCTGTCGCTGCGTTACAGTTCCGGCGTCGAGGGCTGTGCCACGTCCGACATGTACTGGGCCGTGCCGAACCGGATTTCCTGGCATCGTCTCGGCCGCTCGCTCGGCGCGGTCATCATCTGCGTCTACAAGCCCTATTCGCGCGGCCGCCTGCAGATCGTCTCCGCGGACGCGCGCGCCGAAGCGCGGATCGAATTTAATCTTTTGTCCGATCCCCGCGACCTGGCGCGGCTCATTCAAGGGGTCGGCATCGCCGGCGAAGTGTTGGCGCATCCGAGCGTCCGCGAGGCTGCCGCGGAGATTTTTCCCGCTCGCTACACGCCGCGCGTTCGCGCTTTAAATCGCCGCTCCGTGTGGAATGGCGTGTTGGCAAATGCAGGGTCGGTGCTGATGGAAAGCTCCTCAGCCCTGCGTAAATGGCTTCTGAAAAACCACGTCAGCCCGGGGCCCGATCTCGAGGCGCTGATCGCCGACGCAGAGCGGCTGCGCGAATGGGTCAGCGGCGGCGCGATCCCGTTCTACCACCCGTCGGGCACATGCCGGATGGGCGCCGCGGGCGATCCGCTGGCGGTGGTCGACGAGCACTGCCGCGTCGTCGGCGTCGATGGCCTCTGTGTCGCCGACGCCTCCATCATGCCCTGCGTGACACGGGCGAACACGAACCTGCCGGTGATCATGATCGCGGAAAAAGCCTCGGCGATGCTTGGCGTCGGGTGAGTGTGCGGCGCTCCTCGCACTGACGAGATTTCGACGCCCTTCTTCTCGAGAGGAAAAGGTGCGTTTGGCAGACTTGGTAAACAAACCGCAAACGACGTTGCGATCCGGCGTTTTGATTCATGAAAAAGTGAAGCCTTTCGGACAAAGTTGAGGGTTGGAGAGGGTCCGTTGAGCAAATCCCTTAAGCGCTTCATTCCGTTCTCGGTGACCGCGTCCTCTGGGCGGGAAGTCATCGACGTTCTGGTGATTTTCTCGATCTGCTTGGTGGCGTACATGGCCGTCACCGATTGGGGCGGGATGGTGCTGCTGCAAAAGCTGCTCGGCACCCAGATTGAACCGCCGTCGTTTATGTACTTTTTTGGCGTGGCGCTGGTGGTGTTCAGCTTGCGCCGCATCGGCGACCAGCGCGGCGAGCGGGCGAAACGGCTTGCAGCCGAGCTTCAGGCGCAAACCGCGTCGATGCGCGATCCGCTGACACAATTGCCGAACCGGCGCCAATTTCAGAACGACGTCGGCAATGTCCTGAAAGACGCCAACCACAAGATGAGCGTGCTGCTGCTCGGTCTCGACCAGTTCAAGAAGCTCAACGAGGTATACGGACATCTCGGCTGTGACGAGGCGCTGTTGCAGATCGGCACCCGCATCCGCGAGCGCGCCGGTCCGGGCGACATGTTCGCACGGATCGGCGATGACGAATTTGCGCTTTGTCTGGCAAGCGGCGACCCCGACCAGGCACGCCGGATTGCTTGTACGCTGGTCGAAATCGTCAGGGCGCCGGTGCAGATCGGCATCGAGCAGCACAGTATCGGCGCCAGTGTCGGCATCGCTCAAGCCGGGCGCGGCCACGCGACTGTCGACGAACTGCTGCGCTGCGCCCATGTTGCGTTGTCGCGCGCCCGTTCGCTGCACACCGAATTCTGTTTCTTCGATCCTAAAATGGACGCTCACATCCGCGAGCGGTCGCTGCTGGAGAAGGATTTGCGAGCGGCGATCGGCGGCGATGCGCTACGGCCATATTACCAACCGATCGTCGACCTGAAAACACGGCGGATTGTTGGTTTCGAGAGTCTCGCCCGCTGGCACAATCCGGTCACCGGCCTGATCCTGCCCGATACGTTTATTCCGCTGGCGGAAGAGCTCGGTCTCCTCGACGTCGTGTCGGGCCAGCTGTTTGGCGATGCCTGCCGCGACGCCGTCCACTGGCCCGAAGACATCTCTCTGACCTTCAATTTTTCGCCGTCGCAGCTCAGCGACCGTACCTTCGCCGATGCCATCCTCACGGTCATGCGCGACGCCGGCTTTCCGCCGCATCGGCTGGAGGCGGAAATCACCGAAAGCGCGCTGGTTGAGGACCTCGAAGCCACGCGCCACGCCATCCAGACGCTGCGCAATGCCGGCGTCCGTATTGTGATCGACGATTTCGGCACCGGTTATTCGAGCCTCTATCACCTGTACGAACTGCGCTTCGACAAGCTCAAGATTGACCGCCGCTTTATTCAAGAGCTGGTCATCACCGGCGAAAGTGTAGTGTTCATTCGCGCGATGGTCGGGTTGAGCCGGGGCCTGAATTTGTCGGTCACCGCCGAAGGCGTCGAGACCGAGGCGCAGTCCAAGGCCGTGCTCGAACACGGCGTCGATCAGGCCCAGGGCTTTCTGTTCGGCAAAGCCGTGCCGGCCGCCGAGGTGGCGCAGCTGTTAGCCCAGCCGGTGCGACTGGTGGCTTGAAGCCTGTCCGCCCCCGCTTGGCGAAACGAAGCTGGGGGAGGATGAAAATGGCGGCGCGATTTTCCTATATATGTGGTGAGATCGGATCGGCTTTGCCGCGAGAACACCAACGTGTCCCATACGCCCGTCACCATCCTCACCGGCTTTCTCGGCAGCGGCAAGACCACGCTGCTCAATCGCGCGATGCGCGATCCGTCGATGGCGAACACCGCCGTGGTGATCAATGAGTTCGGCGAAGTCGGCCTCGATCATATGCTGGCGGCGCAGAGCGACGACACCATCATGGTCTTGGAGAACGGGTGTTTGTGCTGCACCGTGTTCGGTGATCTCGTCACCACGCTGAACAATCTCTATCACCAGCGCGAAGACGGTGCGATTCCGCGCTTCGATCACGTCGTGATCGAGACGTCAGGCCTTGCCGATCCGTCGCCGCTTATTCAGGCATTCCTGTCCGATCCGACGTTGGCCGGGCTTTATCGCATCGGTGCCGTGGTTGCGACCGTCGATGCGGTCAACGGCCCGCACACGCTCGATGAGCATATCGAGTCGGTGCGTCAGGTCGCGCTGGCCGACCAAATTCTGATCACCAAGCTCGATTTGGTTGAGGCCGCCGAAGCGGGCGAAGCCGAAGCCTCACTGACCGCACGGCTGCATCGCCTCAACCCGGCGGCAAAGATTTCAAGGATCGACGCTCCGTCGTTCAGCCTCGGCATCTTGCGCGGCGATGGCTTCAATCCGGCCGATGCCAGGGCCGACGCGCGCGCTTGGCTTAATGCTGCTGCGTACGACCGGCATGACGGCCATGATCACGATCACGCGGACCATGATCACGCCGACGACGATCATCACCATCTGCATGACCGCGACATTGCCTCGTTCTGCTTCACCCGCGATAAGCCAATTCCGCGCGAGGCGCTGCGGCTGTTGCTCGACGCCCTGCAACAGAATCTCGGGCCTAACCTGTTGCGGGTGAAAGGCATCGTGAATGTCGCCGAAGAGCCCGACCGTCCGGCCGTGATCCAGGGCGCGCAGCAGCTCTTGCACAACCTGTCGTGGCTCGAGCGCTGGCCGGACGCCGACCGCCGCAGCAAGATCGTGTTCATCACGCAGGGCTTCGACCGCGCCGAGGTCGAGGATATGATCGCGCTGCTCGACCGGGTGGCGACGCGCACCGCGGCCGCCCGCGCCCGAGCGCAGACGAGCCAATAGGCCGCTGCGAGCATCTGGGGGAAACATGATCAAGGCATTTCCGACAGACCGCGTGGAAAAGCGCAAAATGCTGCTCGACGGCGTCGAGCGCATCGCCGAAACGCTGCGCGCCTCCGGTCCCAAGAGCGAAGAACTTGGCACGCTCGCGCCGGAAGCCGTCAATGCGCTGCGCGAAGCGGGCATGTTCCGGTTGAAGCTCGCCGCGGAAATGGGCGGCGCCGAAGCCGATCCGGTAACGGAAATGCTGGTGCTGGAGGGCCTCGCTTACAACGATCTGACCAGCGGCTGGTGCACCATGGTCGGTGCCACCGGCATCGCTTCGCTCGGAACGTTCCTGAGCCAGGCGGGCCTCGACAAGGTGTTCGCCAACGGCCACATCCCGACCGCGTCGATTTCGTTCTTTCCCGCCGGCCGCGCGGTGCGCGACGGCAAGAATTTTCGCCTGAGCGGCCGCTGGCGCTTCAACAGCGGCATTGGGCACAGCGAATGGGTTGTCGGCGGCACGATCGTCGAAGGCAGCGAAGCCGAAAACGGCGGCCGCCCGATTGTCATGTTCTCCGCGTTTCCGAAAAGCGAAGCCACGCTCTACGACAATTGGCGCGGCGTCGTCGGCTTGCGCGGCACCGGCTCGTGCGACTGCTCGGTCGAAAATCTTGCGCTGCCGGAAGAGCAGACGTTCGTGTGGGACCTGCTGCAGCCGAAGCCGCGGCGTGGCGGCGCTTCGTACCTGTTGCCGCCGTTCTCCTACGTCGCCAAGGAGCACGGCAGCGTCGCGATCGGCGGCGCCCGCCGCGCACTCGACGAGCTGATCAAGCTCGCCACCACCACACGCGGCGCATTTCGATCCTCGAAGCTCGACGAGCGGCAGGTGGTACATCGCTTCATCGGCGAGGCCGATCTGAAATTGCGGGCGGCGCGCGCGCTGCTGCACCAGCGTTACGAGCAATTGTACGAGATCGCGAGCGCCGGAAAAATCCCGGATGGCGCGGCGATTGCCGACGTGCGCGCGGCGGCGGTCTACGCCACCGACATTGCGATCGAGACGGCGACGACGGCGTTTCATTTCGGCGGAAACACCGGCCTGCATCATCCGCATGTCCTTGGCCGGCTGGTGCGCGACCTCAACACGGCCGGGCTGCATCAGGTGATGAGCGATACGGCGTACGAAAATCACGGCAAGTTCCGCCTTGGGCTGCCGGCCGATCCGCTCGCATAAGGCGCGCTCGTCATGGCGGAGAAAGGCTACGATTACATTATTGTCGGCTCGGGCTCCGCGGGCTCGGTGCTGGCGAACCGGCTGTCGGCAAAGCCCGAAGCCAGCGTGTTGCTCCTCGAAGCCGGCGGCTCCGACAAGTCGTTGTTCGTGCGTATGCCGGCCGGCATCGCCAGACTAGGCACGCCGCGGTTCGGCTGGATGTATGAGACGGCGCCGCAAAAAGCGATGAACGGCCGGCGCATGAATCAGCCGCGCGGCCGGATTTTGGGCGGTTCGAGTTCGGTCAACGCTATGGTCTATATGCGCGGCCAGGCGGCCGACTACGATCATTGGCGGCAGCTCGGCAATGCCGGCTGGAGCTACGCCGACGTGCTGCCGTTCTTCACGAAGGCCGAGCGCAACGAGCGCCTGCACGACGAATTTCACGGCAGCGACGGTCCGCTCAACGTCGCCGAACGGCCATACACCAATCCGCTGAGCCACGTCTTTGTCGAGGCGGCGCAACAAGCCGGAATTCCTCTTAATCCGGATTTTAATGGCGCCGTACAACTCGGCTGCGGCCTGTTTCAGGTGACGCAGAAAAACGGCGAACGCTGCAGCGCGGCCACGGCCTATCTCCGGCCGGCGGCCGCGCGGAAAAA
Source organism: uncultured Alphaproteobacteria bacterium (assembly GCA_963727325.1). GTDB lineage: Bacteria > Pseudomonadota > Alphaproteobacteria > Rhizobiales > Xanthobacteraceae > BOG-931. The sequence goes on along the minus strand of CAVSFV010000005.1, from coordinate 189,665 downwards.
TCTGACTGTTTTGACCAAGGCGCAAGCGACCCGCGTCGTGATCAGGAATGGCCGCGCCGTCGGCATCGAATATGTGCGCGGTGGCAAGCTGCAGACGGCGCGCGCGACGCAAGAAGTCGTGCTCGCCGGCGGCTCGATCAACTCGCCGCAGCTTTTGCTCCTCACCGGCATCGGGCCGGCGCAGGAGCTTGGGGCGATCGGTGTGCCGGTTAAGCACGATCTTCCCGGTGTCGGCAAAAATCTGCAGGATCACCTCAATGTCAACATCCTACAGTATGCGACGCCGGGCATCACTCTTGACAGCAAAGGCCGCGGGCTCGGCCCGATCATGCCGACGCTGGAATTTCTGTTCCGGCGTACTGGTCCGGCCACCAGCAACGTCGCCGAGGCCGGCGCATTCATTGTCAGCGCGCTTGGCGCCGCGACGCCCGACATTCAATACCACTTCATCCCGGCGCAAGTCTTCGACCACGCCCGCACCAAGCTCGACGGTGACGGCATTACCCTGCACGGGTGCTGTTTGCGGCCGCAAAGCCGCGGCGAAATCCGATTGGCTTCAGGTGATCCGCTGCAGCCCGCGGTGATCGATCCCAATTATCTTGCTTCAGACTACGATCTCAAAATCCTGATCGACAGCATCCGGCGCGGGCGCGAGATTTTGGCGGCGCCGGCATTCAAGCCTTTCCTTCGCGAAGAGCGGTTTCCCGGCGCGGCGCAACAATCGGACGCCGAGCTCACAGAATTCATCCGCAACAGCGCGGAGACCGAATATCATCCGGTCGGCACCTGCAAAATGGGCGGCGATCCGATGGCCGTGGTCGATGAAAAGCTCCGCGTACGCGGTTTCGAGCGCTTGCGCGTCATTGACGCGTCGATCATGCCGACACTGGTGTCCGGCAATACCAACGCTCCGACCATCATGATCGCGGAAAAGGGCGCGGAAATGATGCTTGCAGCCGCATGAAAGTGGCTAAAGACCTCGCGCTGGTGCATGCGTATCCGGGCAATCGCGGTGCCGCGGCGTGATTGCTAGAGTGAATCCGTAACGCGAGGGACCATGGATCTTATTCTTAGAAACGCGCGCCGCATCGGCGCCGAGCATGAACTGACGGATATCGGCATCGCCGACGGGCAGATCGCCGCGATCAAATCTGGCCTTGCGGCCGACGGCGAAACCATCGATCTCGGCGGCCGTCTGGTGTCTCCGGGTTTCGTCGAGACCCACATTCATCTCGACAAATCCTGCATCCTCGATCGCGTTAAGTCGGATAAGGGCGATCTCGACGAGGCCATTGCCGAAGCTGCCAAGGCCAAGGCCGCTTTCACGCCGGAAGATGTCCACGCCCGCGCCGTGCGCACGCTGGAGAAGGCGATCCTGCAAGGCACCACGCACATGCGTACCCATGTTGAGGTGGATCCGGGCGTCGGCTTGCGCGGACTTGAAGGCGTGCTGCCGTTGATCAAGGAATATTCATGGGCCATCGACTTGCAGCTATGCGTATTCCCGCAGGAAGGCTTGCTCAACAATCCCGGCACCGACGAACTTCTGATCGAAGGTCTTGAGCGCGGCTGTCGCGTCATCGGCGGCGCGCCCTATGTTGACAGCGATCCGCCGGGCCAGATTGACCGCATCTTCGAACTGGCGCGCGACTACGACGTCGATATCGACATGCATCTCGATTTCGGTCCGACCGCGGACGGCATGACGCTCGATCATGTCTGCAAGCGCACCCAGGAATTTCAGTACGGTGGCCGCGTCGCCATCGGCCATGTCACCAGGGCGACGAGCCTGCCGCTGCCGGCGTTCGAGGCCATGGCCAAGCGGCTCGCCGACGCGGGCGTGGCGCTGACGGTGCTGCCCTCAACCGATCTTTATCTGATGGGACGTCACCACAAGCACGATCACAATGTCACCCGCGGCGTGGTTCCGGCGCACAAGCTGCTGCATCATGGCGTCAATTGCTCGCTGTCGAGCAACAACATTCTCAATCCGTTTACGCCGTTCGGCGACTGCTCGCTGATGCGCATGGCGAACCTCTATGCCAACATCTGTCAGGTCGGAATGCAGGCCGACATGCGCGAGTGTTTCAACATGGTGACGCAACGGCCGGCCAAGATGATGCAGCTTGGCGACTACGGGCTTGATGTCGGCAAGTCCGCCGATCTCGTGGTGCTCGATTCGGTGAGTCCGGAACTGGCGGTCGCCGAATTGACGCCGGTCCTCTACGCCTTCAAGCGCGGCCGCAAGACCGTGTCGCGACAACGCCCGACGCTGCATCGGCCGCAATGATCGTGCACGATCCGTACAACGCATTCTGCCGTCATACCCATGTCGAGCTGAACGGAGCGCCCAATGGCCCGCTGCGCGGCCTGAGCTTCGCCGTCAAGGACGTCTTCGACATTGCCGGCCATCGCACCGGCAATGGCAATCCGACCTGGCTCGAAACCCACGCGCCGGCGTCGCGAACCGCGTCCTCGGTCGAGCGGCTGCTCGCAGCCGGTGCGCAGATGATGGGCAAGACCCATACTGATGAACTCGCCTACAGCCTCAACGGCGAGAACGCGCATTACGGCACGCCGATCAATCCCAAAGCGCCGGGGCGGATACCCGGCGGCTCGTCGAGCGGATCGGCTGCCGCGGTTTCCGGCAGCCTCGTCGATTTCGCGCTCGGCACCGATTGCGGCGGCTCGGTTCGGCTGCCGGCAAGCTATTGCGGCATTTATGGCATACGCACGACGCACGGCCTCATTCCGGCCGACGGTATCGTCGATCTCGCTGCGAGCTTCGACACGGTTGGCTGGTTTGCGCACGATCCGCAAATCATGCGGCGCGTCGGCGAGGTTTTGTTGCCGGCGTCCGATTTCACGCCGAAGCGCATGTTGATCGCGCAAGACGCGTTCGCTTCCACCGGTTCCGAAGTTACTGAAGCGCTGGCCGCCCCGGTGTCGCGGCTCAAGGAAGCGCTCGCGGATCATCGCGATGTCTGCGTCTACACCGGCGATCCTGCGGCGTGGCCTAAAATATTTCGTATCCTGCAGGGCGACGAAATCCGCAAGCGACATAGCGTCTGGATCGATGCTCACGATCCCAATTTCGGCCCCGGCATTGCGGAGCGATTCCGCTGGACCCGCACCATCGACCCCGCTGAAGTGGAGCAAATGCGGGGTCTCCGCGAGGAGGTGGTCCGACACATGGACGCGCTTCTCGGTGATGATGCGGTGCTCTGTCTGCCGACCGCACCAGGCATCGCACCGAAGCTTATGACGCCGGTCGCCGAGCTCGAAGCGTTTCGTGCGCAGGCGTTTGCGCTGCTGTGCATCGCGGGGCTGGCGCGCCTGCCGCAGATCTCACTGCCGCTCGGCACGCTGGCGGGTTGTCCGCTCGGACTTTCACTGATCGCGCCACGCGGCGCCGACCGTGGCCTGATCGACTGGGTCGCGAAAGAATTAAAAGTCGACGCGGAAGTCGTAGGGAGCTGACGGGGCGTATTCGCCGGCATAGGCGCGCCGCAGCAACTCCTTCTGCTTCACACCGTCAGAGCGGGCCGCGACCATCCTGGCCGGAACGACGAATTTGCCGATCGGATCGGCTTTGAATTGCGGCGACGTGCGCATCCACTTTTTTGATTTTTTCCAATCGCCAAAGCAATCCGCCTGCAGTTCGACGCTGTTGCCGTCGGGATCCACGTAATAGAACGACAATGTCATACCGTGATGGACCGCAACATGCGGCTCGTAGCCGTATTGGTCACGAAGCCGCTGCCAGGAATCAAGAAGGTCGTCGACCGACGCATACTCGAAAGCGAGATGGTGCAGACCCGCGTAGGTGCGAAATTGCGGGTTGTCGCGAAACTGCGGGCCGCCAGCCAGCGAAATCCGGTGATTGGCGCCGTCGTTGCTGAGGAACGCGATGCCGGGAGCCTGAAACACCGGCTCAATGCCGACCACGGCAGCGTACCAGTCGATCATCTCCTGCATGCGCGAGGTTTTCAGAAGCGCGTGATGGAATATCGGGATTTTGATCGCTTTCGCTTTTTTGCCGGTTGTCGATTTTTTGGCCGTTTTCCCGCGTTTAATGACTTTTTTCTTTTTCACGAATTCCTCCTACAGGCTTCTGGCAATGAGCAGCTTCATGATCTCGTTGGTTCCGGCGTAGATGCGCAACACCCGCGCATCGCGATAGAGCCGCGATATCGGATATTCGTCCATATAGCCGTAACCGCCGAATAATTGCAGGCAACGATCGACGATTTTGCCGAGGAGATCGGTGAGCCAGTATTTCGCCATTGAAGCGGTGACGGTGTCGAGCTCGCCCTTGACGTGGCGTTCAATACAATGATCGAGAAAGACCTTGGCGACCGTCGCTTCGCTCTTGCATTCGGCCAGTACGAACTGGGTGTTCTGAAAGTCGATGATCTTTTTGCCAAAGGCCTGACGCTGCTTGACGTATTCGATGGTCAGGCCGAGCGCTCGCTCGATCATGGAGACCGCGTGGATCGAGACGATCAGCCGTTCCTGCGGCAAGTCCTTCATCAGCTGATAAAAGCCCTGGCCTTCCTCGATGCCGAGCAGGCTTTCCGCGGGAAGCGCTACATCCTCGAAGAACAATTCCGAGGTGTCGGCTAAGTCCATCCCAAGCTTCTTCAGCTTGCGGCCGCGGCGGAAGCCTTGCGCATCGTCGGTTTCGACCACCATCAGCGAGACGCCTTTGGAGCCCTCTTTGGGATCGGTCTTGGCGACGACGATAATCAGATTGGCGTGCTGGCCGTTGGTGATGAAGGTTTTCGAGCCGTTGAGCACATAACCGTTGCCGGAGCGCTTTGCGGTGGTGCGCACGCCTTGCAGGTCCGAGCCCGTGCCGGGCTCGCTCATGGCGATGGCGCCGACCATCTCTCCGGTCGCCAGTTTCGGCAGCCAACGCCGCTTCTGTTCCTCGGTGCCGTAGCGAAGAATGTACGGAGCGACGATGCCGGAATGCAGCGACGCGCCGAACGTATCGAAGCCGGCGAGCGAATATTCGCGGTCAATAACCGCTTCATGCGCGAAGGTGCCGCCGGCGCCGCCATATTCCTCCGGTATTGACGCGCACAGGAGGCCCGCCGCGCCGGCCTTGGTCCACACCTCGCGCGGATAAGCGTGCTCCTCGTGCCATTTCTCAAGATGCGGACCGAATTCGGCGGCAAGGAAACGCCGCGCCTGTTCTTCCAGCAGGACGAGATCCTCGGTCATCCAGGCCGGACGCGGCAGATTGAGAACATTCATTGTCGTTCACCCGGACAAGAAATCATGGTTACAAATAGAGCAGCGAGCGATAAGATCATTTGCCCTTCGCCGGATCAAGGCGAGCGAAATGTGCGTTGCACAATGAGCGGAAGCTGTACTCAGCCGGGAATTGAGCCGCGTATTTGCTTGGCTGCTGTCGGCGGTGGAACTGCCTGGCTGTCGCTGGCGTCGGTGTGCAAGGGAGCGGCGGGTTTCCTCCGTCGACGCCAGCCTTCGCGCGTCAGCCAATCGACCAGAGCGGGGGAGAAGCGCATCAATCGCCAATAAAAATGTGCGGTGGGCGTGACCAGAACCAACCCTTTATTTTTTTGAATCGCGCGAACGGCTTTGACCGCAGTCTTTTCGGGAGTTGCGCAGATCCACGCTGGCACCCTCGCCTTTCGATCGGCCTTGTCAGTCTCGCAGTCGTCGAGCAGTGACGACTCTACGAAGCCCGGACAGAGTGCCGTCACCCCGAAAGTCTCGCCGGAATATTCGGCTCGCAATGCGTTGCTGAAACCGACCAGACCGAACTTGCTGGTCTGGTACGCAGTCGTCTTGCGCCAAGTGACCAGCCCGAAAATGCTGCAAACATTGAGGATGTGAGCGTCATCGGCCGCCAGCAGCATCGGCAGCAATTCATGGACCAACTGGATGGGCGCCATAAGGTTGACGGCCATAATCCGCTTCCATTGCTCGCCGGTCATCAGGTGGGTTTGGCCGTAGTATGTGGTGCCTGCGTTGTTGACGAGGATGTTGAGTCGTTTCCAGGTATGGCGCAGCTGTTCGACAGTGGCGCTGATCTGGGACGGGTCGGCCAGATCGCAGACAATAGTCATCACATTGACGCCGCGATCCCGCGCCTCCTGCGCAACAGACGCGAGTGCATCCGTCTTGATATCGACGAGAAGTAAATCCGCGCCTTCTTTCGCGAGTTCCAACGCGATCGCGCGGCCAATTCCTGATGCCGCGCCGGTCACCATCGCCTTTTTGCCGCGTATAATGCGCATTGTACATGAACACCGCTGCAACGCGCTCTTTGCGATCGAAAGAGCCATAGAACTCACGATCGCGAGCTATGCTGCGCGATCGTAGGAACATTTGCCAATTGGCGGATAAAGGCAAGTGCAGGTGGCCCGGAAAGGGCAATTCTGACGATAACGAGGTTATCAGCAAAGTTCCATGCGTTGACGATTGACGTCTACTTTGTTGAAGACCGCCGTGAGACCCGCGTCTGCAGAAATGCTTTTTGCGTACCGAGAATTTCGAACATCGCCGTCTTGTCCTTGGCCGACAGCACGGAAAAGAACTCGGCGATCCAGATTTCATTCGCCTTTGCCGCGGCGCGAAACGCTCTTTTGCCTTTCGGCGTGAGCCGCACCAGCAGCGCTCGTCGGCTGTGCGGATCGGCCAAACGCTCGACCAAACCTTCGGCCTCCAGTTCATCGGTCAGGCCGGTGATGTTCCCGGTCGTGACCATGAGGCGATTGGAGATCTCGCCCATGCGCAGGCCGACGTTGTTCGCGTCGAGTTGTGCCATCAGGTCGAACCGGGAAAGGCTCATGTTGAAAGCCGCGCGCAATCGCCGGCGCGCTTCGTTGGTCACAAGCTTGTGGACTGCCATCATTCGCAGCCAGAGCCGCAGATCTTCCTGGTCGCTTGCGGCGCCCCGGGTCTCGAAATCGTCGATGCACGGCTTGAGCGCGCTGGTGTTGCGAGCAAGCGCCATTGTCAGTTCCACACTTCCCGGGCGAGGTCGACAACCAGCTGTAATTTTGCCCTTTCGTCAGCGGGCGTAAGCGGGCTGCCGGTCAAATTGGTCGCGAATCCGCATTGCGGGCTAATTCCAAGCTGATCAATCGGCACGGACTTGGCGGCTTCATCGATCCGCTTCAAAATCGCTCGTCGGTCTTCCAGGATTGCGGTCTTGCTGCTGATCAAACCGAGGACGGCCCACTTGCTGCGCGGCAGCAGGCGGAGCGGCGAAAAATCTCCGGCGCGCGGCAAATCGTATTCCAGGAAAAAAACGTCGATGCCCGGGATATTGAAAAGGCGCTCCGCGACCCGCTGGTAGCCGCCCGACGCGAGCCAGCGACCGCGATAATTTCCACGGCATAGATGCATCCCTATAACCATGTCAGGCGCCTTGCCGCGGACGGCGGCTGCAATTGCGTCGATATAGACCTCGATCAGACGATCGGGATCCTCTCCCAAGCTGCGAATTTGGTCGTTGACACGAGGGTCCTCCATCATCGCCAGCGGCACTTCGTCCAGTTGGACAAAGGTGCAGCCGAGTGCGTGTAAATCCGCCAGCTCCTCGCGGTAAACCGCCGCCAGGTCCGCAAAGTATTCGGCGATATCGGGATAAGCGGTTTGGTCGACCCGCTCGCGGCCGCCGAGGAAATTCACATACGGTGGAGCGGGCATCGTCACCTTCACGGCTCGATCGGTCAGGGCCCTGACGAATTTAAATTCGTTCGTGGTGATACCCTTGCTGCGCTTGAGCTTTCCGGCGGTGTAGGGCCCGTATGCCTGCACGCTGTCGGCCGCATCGTTCGAGAAAGTGAACGGCGTAATTTTCACGGTCATCCCGGCGACGCTTTTCACGAAATGACTAAAGAACGCGCCGCGCCGAAACTCGCCGTCAGTCACGGCCTGCAGGCCGATGTCTTCCTGGAATTTGACGACCTCCCGGATCGATCGATCCTCGATTTCGCGCAGCGCGTCCTCGCCAATTTCACCGTTGCGACGCTTGTGACGTGCGTCGATAAGCTCTTGCGGCCGCAATAGGCTGCCGACGTGGTCGGCGCGAAACGGTGGCTTGCGGTTCATGGATCCTCACGCGATTGCAGCCATTTAACTCGTGAACACCTTAGATATAAACATTTGACTTGTAAATAATCGCGAGTCCGCGAGACACCGTCGTGTTGGACGAGAGCGTCTACCAGGATGATTTCGCCCGCCGGGGCCTGCCGCCGGCCGAACTGTGGCCGGTGATCGACCACGAGGCTCTCGCGCGCCTCAATTATCCGAAGCACGTGAATGCCGCGGTCGAGTTGCTCGATCGCGCCGTGGCCGAAGGGCTCGGCCCACGGCCATGCGTGCGCTCACTGCGGGCGACATGGACCTATGCCGAGCTTCTCGAAAAGGCCAATCGCATCGCCGGCGTCCTGGTCGACGACATGGGGCTCGTTCCCGGCAACCGCGTGCTGTTGCGCTCGGCGAACAATCCGATGCTCGCGGCGTGCTGGTTTGGCGTTCTCAAGGCCGGCGGTATCGCGGTCACCACTATGCCGCTTCTGCGCTCGCGGGAGCTTGTTCAAATCTGCAACAAGACCGAAACACGATTCGCGCTTTGTGATGCCCGGCTCGCCGCCGAACTCGAAGTAACGCGGCTCACGTGTCCGTCGCTCAACCAAGTCCGGTACTTCAATTCAGAGTCCGCCGGCAGTCTGGAGCGGTTGATGCAAGACCGGAGCGACGCCTTCCCGAACGTCGTGCCGTCACACGATGACGTTGCCTTAATTGCTTTCACGTCCGGCACCACCGGACCGCCGAAGGCCACCATGCACTTTCACCGCGATGTGCTCGCTATGTGCGACACCTATCCGGCTGAAACGTTGCGCTCGAGCCCGGATGATATTTTTAGCGGAAGTGCGCCGCTTGGTTTCACCTATGGTCTGGGCTCGCTGCTGCTGTTCCCGATGCGCCGCGGCAGTTCCACGGTGTTGCTCGAGCAGGTAAACCCCGAACTCATGCTGCAGGCCGCGCAGGATTTCGGCGTGACGACCTTGCTGCTCGGTCCGACCATGTACCGCGGCATGTCGCCCCATACCGTGAGGTTCGATCTTTCCGCGCTCCACACCTGTTGCTCGGCCGGTGAGCATTTGCCGGTCGCAGTTTTCGACGAGTGGTTGCGGCGAACCGGCATTCGTATTCTCGATTTCATGGGCTCTACCGAGATGCTGCACGCCTTCATCGGCGTGCCGCGCGGCGATATTCGTGCGGGATCAACCGGGATCGCGCTGCCCGGTTATCAGGTCATGGTTGTGGATGAAGCCATGAATCCATTGCCCCCTGGTGCGGTCGGGCGGCTCGCCGTGCGCGGCCCCATCGGCTGCCGCTATCTCAACGATCCGGATCGGCAGAAAGCCTACGTCGTCAACGGCTGGAACCTGACCGGCGACGCCTTTCACGCGGATGCGGATGGCTTTTTTTGGTACCACTCGCGCACTGACGACATGATTGTCAGCGCGGGCTACAACATTTCGGGGCAGGAAATCGAGGAAGTCTTGCTTGAGCACGCCAGCGTCAGCGAGTGCGCCGTCGTCGGCGTCGCCGATTCCGCTCGCGGACAGATCGTCAAGGCATTCGTCGTGCTTCGCGACGCGATGGAAGCCGGTGACGATCGGTCACGTGCGCTCCAGGAATTCGTGAAGCAGTCGATTGCTCCCTACAAATATCCACGCGCTATCGAATTCGTCGACGCCTTGCCGAAAACCCAGACCGGGAAGATCAATCGCGCGGCACTTCGGGAGCTTGGATGATGATCATCTCGTCAGGCTGGCACTGCCGATTTGACGGCGCTTCGGAAAAAGCGATCGTTCGGTCCAAGACGGCCCCGTCAGCTTTCGCCGGAAAGCCGCCTGAAGTCGGCGAGCACGGCCGCGATCAGTGTCTGTCGCCGCGGATCCTGTGCAGCGAGGGTTGCGCCAAAAAGATTGAGGAGATAGCGAGCCTTTTCCGCAGCCTCATGCCAATTTGCGGCTGGGGCCGCCAACAAGTGAGCCTCCAATTCGTCCTGCCGCAGGCGCAACGTCTTCTCGTTGCTCTCGACATCGGCCAACAGCCGCCGCAGCTCGGTCGCCTTTTGCGCGATCATTCCGCGACGCTGGTCGAGGTCTATGGTCTTGTCGGTCACGATCGGATACTGCGGCGGGCCAGAGGGTACTCGGCGCTTTCGTACAAACGGCGGATGTCGTTACTGCCGTATCTCTGTTCATCGACTTCGAGAAACGCGCCGATGAGACATTCCGGCGGCAAGTCTTCCATCGCGAAACGAATGGCTTCTGCGGCTTGCGCGAACCGCTTGTACCCGAACGGCTCGCGCCTCGGCACCCGCCTTCGTGTCGGGAACAGTTCGGCTGCAGCATCGTAATCAAAATCAGCCATCGGCCGGCCCTCGCGAACTAAAATCAAACACCGTTTGGATACAGATCGACAAACAACCCTGATAATATATGGTTGAAAGTACCTTTTGCCAGTCCGGCCGCGAGACTTCCGGAAAACCGCGCGATCGCGCGGATTGTCTCACTTTGTCCACCCGTGGACGCTTGTCGCCCCTTTGCGCCACGCTCGCGCCAGAGTCTTAGCCATGATCGCTCACGCTGATTTCTCCGTTGTTGTAAAGAATCGCGCACTTCCGCCGAAACCTTGGCAATGGGAGATTTATCGCGCCGGTAGAAACAGCGCGATCGAGCGTTCGAAGGCATTTTTCGAGACTGCGACTGAGGCCAATCGCGCGGGAAAAGTAGCGCTAAGCTTGCTCTTGAGTGACTGTCCAGAGTGAAGGAAGGCAGGCGGCGGTGTCATTCAAATTTGCGGCTTGTCGACAGACAATTTGCGGCGCTGACTATGCCTCGTGAGAATGCATGTGAGAGTTGAAGACAACTGCGCAATTATTTGATTATAAGAAAATGGCGCGCCCGAAGAGATTCGAACTCCTGACCCCCAAATTCGTAGTCTGGTGCTCTATCCAGCTGAGCTACGGGCGCGGTCCGCCGTGCGGAAAAATGGCCGCTTGCGGCGCGGGCCATAGCTATCGGCTCCCCGGCCTATTGGCAAGCGTCGTCGAACGGCACAACTCCCGGCAAAATCGCGCGACTACCGTGGTATAAGGCGCGGTCCAGAATGGTAAACAACGTGGAATAAAGTCGTGTGGCGACCCCCGCAACGGATCCGATACGAGGCCTCGGCTGGACGCGTGCCATCCGCAGCGGAGGCAGCTGCCTCGCGCGTATTTTCTCCCGTCGACATCGGCCCGGTCGCGCTCGCCCAGCGGACCTGGGTGCCCGCCATGGTGCCGTGGCGGGCAACCGAAGAAGGTTACGTTACCGAAGAAGTCATCGAGTGGTATGAGCGTTTCGCCCGCGGCATGCCCGGCGCAATCGTCGTCGAGGCGACTGGCATCCGCGATGTGCCGAGTGGACCGCTCCTGCGCATCGGGCACGACCGCTTCCTGCCCGGCCTGCGCCGGCTGGTCGAGACGGTGCGGCGAGCCAGTGGAGGCCGTACGCGACTTTTGATCCAACTGATCGATTTTCTGGCCGTTCGTCGCCGGCCCGAACCGAAGAAGTTTTTCGAGCGCTTTCTGGAAATCACCGACCGCCATCGCGCTGCCCTTGGCGAGCCGCATTTGTCCGACGCCGAAATTCGCGCTCGCCTGAGCGCACTCGGTCCAAATGATCTCGCCCGTGTACTGACGCCCGATGAGTTGGAGGCGTTGCAATTCGGCTACCGCGAGCGCGTTACCGACATGGACCGCCCGCACATCAAAAGTCTGCCGCAGGTGCTGCCGGGCTTGTTCGCCGACGCGGCCGTTCGCGCGGAAGCGGCCGGGTTCGATGGCGTCGAGCTGCATTACGCGCACGCTTATACGATGTCGTCGTTTCTCTCGCGCACCAACACGCGACCGGACGGCTACGGCGGCTCGCTTGAAAATCGCGCCCGATTGCCGCTTGAAGTTCTGGCCGAGATACGCGGGCGGGTGAGCAAAAGACTTGCCGTCGGTCTCCGCTACCTGGCGGAAGAATGCATCGACGGCGGCAGTACCGCCGAAGACGCGATTTATTTCGGCGTCGCCTTCGCGCGTGCCGGCGCGCATTTCATCTCGCTGTCGCGCGGCGGCAAGTTCGACGACGCCAAACAGCCAGGCATTGGCGGCGCGGTCTATCCCTACACCGGCCCAAGCGGCTACGAGTGCATGCCGCAATTCATTTCCGACGAACGCGGGCCGTTCGGCCGCAACGCCGCGCCGACTGCGGCAATCCGCAAAGCGGTGCGCGATGCCGGCAGTCAGGTGCCGGTCGTGTGCGCCGGCGGCATCCATAACTTTGAGGTGGCGGAAGATTATCTGGCGCGAGGCGTCTGCGACATTGTCGGCGCAGCGCGTCAATCGCTGGCGGATCCGGATTGGTTTCGCAAAGTGCAGCTTGGCTTCGGCAAGGACGTGCGCATCTGCGAATACACCAATTACTGCGAGGGCCTGGACCAGAAGCACAAACAGGTCACCTGCCAGCTCTGGGACAAGCTTCCCCTACAGGCTGGCGAGCGCCGCGCATCGGACGGCAAGCGCCGGCTCACCGCGCCGGCGTGGCAGCCACCGGAATAACATTGCCTCGTTATGCAGGCGCAGCGCCGCGCGCTCGTCCGAGCCCGGACCTTGGCCCACGGAAGAGGTACTACCGGGCGCCTCTTCCCGCGGTTTCGCGTTGTCGTACCGCCGGTTGAAAGCGATAAAGTATCCTCCCGTCATCACATCGGAATTTGGACACGGGGTTCGTGACTGATAATGGCCGGGTTCAATCCGGTGCAGAGGGCAATGACGAATGAACGATGCTGCCACGATCGATCTGTCGAAAGTCCTGGATCGTCCGAAGCTCTCGGGCTTCCAGGTGCTGATTTTGTGCTTGTGTTCGCTGGTCATTGTACTCGACGGATTCGATGCGCAGGCGATGGGTTACGTCGCACCGGCCCTGATCAAAACCTTCAACGTGCCGCGTTCGGAACTCGGCCCGGTTTTCAGCTCCGGTCTGTTCGGCCTGTTTATCGGTTCGCTGGTTATCAGCCCTGTCGCCGATCGGCTGGGGCGGAAGATCGCGGTGCTGGGCGCGGTGGTTCTGTTTGGTGTCTGCTCGCTCCTGACCATGACCGCCGGGACGCTGAACGAAGTCATGATCTGGCGCTTCATCACCGGGCTCGGGCTCGGCGGCGCCATTCCGACGACGTTGACTGTGGTTTCAGACTTTTCGCCGCGGCGGTTGCGCGGCGCGCTGGCGATGCTGGTCGCGCTGGCAAATACCGTGGGCTCGTCTCTTGGAGCCTTTTTGTCCGGCGCGCTGATACCGATGTTTGGATGGCCGTCGGTCTTTTTGGTCGGCGGTGTGCTGCCGCTGATCCTCGCGCTCGTGCTGCTGGTGTTTTTGCCGGAATCTCCGCGATGGCTTTTGCTGCAGCCCGGCTCCGGACCGCGGCTCGTTCCGATCGTGCGCAAAATCGATCGGAGTATCACTCTGCCGGACAATGCTGTTTTTTCGATTTCGGAAACGCCGTTGCCAGGCCTGCCGATGCGGCATCTGTTCGGCGAGGGCCGGACGCTGACGACGCTGCTGATCTGGTGCGCCTTCGTCGTCGGCTATCTGGACCTCTATTTCATGACCAGCTGGCTGCCGACCTTGATCACGTCCGCCGGCAAATCGCTGCAGCAGGCGGTGGCTGCGCCGGCGTTGTTGCAGATTGGCGGCCTGCTCGGCGGCATCTCGCTGGCCCGGCTGGTTGATCGTTATGGCAGCCGCATGCTGTGTGTCACTTTCGCCGGGTGCGCGCTTTTCGTCGTCGTGACCGGAGCCGTGAGCGGCGATGTCACGCTGCTGCTGGCCTCGGTGTTTTGCGCCGGCTTCTTTCTGATTTCGTCGCTCGTCGGCTCGGTCGGCTACACCGCGGCCTACTATCCGACCGCGATCCGCTCGACCGGCGTAGGGTGGGGCATGGGCGTCGGGCGCGTGGGAGCAATCATTGGGCCGCTGGTTGCCGGCGCGCTCATCGCGCTCGACTGGACAACCCCCGCACTCTTCTATGCCGCGGGAGCGGTAACGCTGATCGGCGCCGCCGCAACGCTGCTGATGCCGCGCCGCAATGCCGCGGAACGCGCCGCTTTTCACACAGCGGGGTAGCTTCGCTACCAGCCCGCGTCGGCGGCCGCCGCTTCGGGATTGTCGCCGCGCCAGTCGGCGGCAACAAAGCGCCGGCCGGTGACGCCGTCGGATTTGTTACTCGCCAGATAGAGCAAGGGCGGCACCATGACCGACGGGTCGAGCAACGTGGAGCGCAGGTGGTCGGGAAAGCCGGCGGGAATCATACCTGTCAGCGTCGCGCCGCCGGGGAGGAGGGCGTTGACGGTGACGCCGGTGCCGGCGAGATCCTGAGCCCAGATGATGGTCTCGGATTCCAGCGCCGCCTTCGACGGACCATAAGGCGAGAAGCCGCGCCGGCGCATCGTCTCGGCGTTCATTGACACATTGACGATGCGGCCCCATCCGGCCGCCAGCATCGGCGGCACGGCGGCCCGCGCCATCAAGAATGGGCCGACGACATTAGTATCGATCACGAGGCGCCATGCGTCGGGTGATGTCTCCCAGAAACGTGTCGGTTCGGTCATGAAATTTTCGCTGACGTACTTCATGCCGCGCCCGGCGTTGTTGACCAGAACATCGAGGCGTCCAAAGCGCTCGATCGCCGTCGCCACGACGCGTCCGCAGTCCGCCTCCTTGGTGACGTCCGCGACAACCGGTACCACGCGGTCCGGCGCGCCGGCTTCGGCCGCCTCGCCGGCAACACGCTCGACTTCGCGGCTCTCTCGCGCTGCCGTCGCCACGACAGCGGCGCCGGCGCGCGGCAGCCCCAACGTCATGGCGCGTCCGAGCCCGCGTCCCGCACCGGTGACGATCGCGACACGTCCGGCAAGCGGTTTCTCCTCGCTCACGTCGGTACCTAGGCCGCCAACAGGCGTTTTGCGTCCGGCCAACTTTTCGTGCCGAATGTCTTGAGGTCGCGGGTGAGATCGGGCGGACACATGTCGAGCAAGGCCGGCCTGAAGCTCGACCGCGATTTTATCCGCTCGAACCAGTCCGTAAGCCGGGGTCGCCTGCCGATCCACATTTCGGACATGCCCAGCATGTCGAGCCGGTTCACATACGGCGTCACGGCGATGTCGGCGAGCGAGTAGCTGTTGCCGGCAAGCCAGGGCTGATCCGCCAGCACGTCTTCCATCTTTTGGAGATAGCTGTCGTACAGCCGGAAAGTCCGATCGATCCGTGGTGCGGCCATACCCTGAAGCACGATTTCCTTTTTGCGTGCGTGCCAGTCGGCGGTCACAGAAACCGGCGGCGTGCTATCGAGAAACTGGGCGAATTTTTCCGGCGGCAAACGCTTGATGATGTGCCGGTGGCAGCTTGCGAAGGTGATCTCGCCGCAAGCTGGATGCAGAAACTCGTCGACCGCCTTGGTCCACAATCGCATCGCGGCGCGATGCTCGGGGTCTGCGGGCTTCAGCGGCGGATCGGGAAAGCACTCGTCCAGATATTCGCAGATGACCGTCGAACTCGACGATGACCTTGCCGTCATGGACCAGCGTCGGGACGACGGCTTTGGGATTGAGCTTGACATAAGCCGGATCGAACTGATCGCCGCGCAGAATGTCGACGTAAACGCCATCCCACGGCAGCGATTTTTCAGCGAGTACGATGCGAACCTTGGCGGCGCAAACCGACGATCCGTGATGGTAGAGCGTGATCATTGCTTTCTCCGGACTTAACAAACCCGCATGGCAGCAATCGTACCGGCGACTTGCGACAAGCAGGACAGCATCTTAGGGTTCTTGCGACGGCGTAACAAGAAATGCGAACGCAAAGTCGGGAGGTTATGGCATGGACATGCGAAACAGAGCGGACCAGTTGCGCGAAGCGAGCAATCCGCTTTTCAACGACCGCAAGCTGAAACTCGGAACCTTCTGCAGCAATCTTTCCGGCGGTGCCACCATGTCGTCGGTCGACGGCGTGTTGCAGGCCCATTGGCCAAGCACTGCGGCGATCTCGATGATGGCGGACGAGATGCAACTCGAAGCCGTTGTTCCGGTCGGGCGCTGGAAGGGCTTCGGCGGCAGCACGAATTTTAATGGCGAAGGTTTTGAGTGCTTTACCTGGGCGGCCGCGATGGGGGCTTTGACCAAGCATCCCGCGGTGTTTGCCACATCGCATGTGCCGACCATGCATCCGGTCATGGCCGCCAAGCAGGCCGGCACCATCGATCATGTCAGCGGCGGCCGCTTCGTGCTCAACGTCGTCACCGGCTGGTACCGGCCGGAAATCGAGATGTTCGGCGCACCGCTCCTGGAGCACGATACGCGCTACGAGATGGCGGCCGAATGGATCGAGATCATCAAGCGGCTGTGGACCAGCGAAGAGGAATTCGATTTCGACGGCAAATTCTATAACGTCAAAGGCGCGATCATGGCGCCGAAGCCCATCCAGAAGCCGCATCCGGCGATCATGGCCGCCGGCGTTTCGCCCAAAGGCCGGCAGTTCGCGGCGCACCACGCCGACGTCAACTTCGTCAATCTCGAAGCGCACGATCTCGACAGTATGCGAGCCCGTGTCGAGTCGTCGCGCAAGACCGCATGGGATGAGTGTAAGCGCGAAATCCAGGTCTGGACCAACGCTTACATCTTTCAGGGCGACACCGAGGCGGACGCGCGCGCCTTCTACAAGGAGTGCGTGTTCGAGAAAGGCGATTGGGTCGGCGTCGAAAATCTCGTCAACACCATGGGCATCAATTCGCAATCGATCCCGGCGGCGATCTTGCAAACCCTGAAGGAGCACTTCATCGCCGGCTGGGTCGGCTATCCGCTGATCGGCACCAAGGAGCAGGTGGTTGATGGGCTTTCAATTCTGGAACGCGCGGGCTTTGACGGCATCGTCCTCACGTGGCCGCGTTATGTTGCAGACATGAAGCGCTTTCAGACCGAGACTTTTCCGCTGCTGCAGCAGGCGGGCCTGCGCTGACGCGGAGTTTCAATGTGAGTGTGACTTACGAAGCGAACGTGAGATGGCGAAGCCAGCCCGGCGAGCGCTTTGTCGATGGGCGCTACAGCCGCGCCCATGAATGGCTGTTTGATGGTGGCGCGCGGGTGAAGGCCTCATCGTCGCCGCACGTCGTGAAATTGCCGTTCTCCGATCCTTCCGGTGTCGATCCGGAGGAGGCGTTTTTGGCGTCGATTTCAAGCTGTCACATGCTGTTTTTCTTGGGCCTTGCCGCCCAGAAGGGATTCGTCGTCGCCAGATATGATGACCGCGCGATCGGCGTCATGGCTAAGACGGACGGTGTCTCGGAATGGATGACTAAGGTCACTTTAAATCCTCATGTGGAATTTGTAGGCGACAAGCGTCCAGTAGCGGCCGAGGTGAAAGCGCTCCATCATGAGGCGCATGCGGCCTGCTACATCGCCAATTCAGTTAAGAGTGAAATTACTATTGAGGGCCAAGCCAAAGGTTTGCGCTAGGCCAGGGGTGGACTTTCCAAAAAATTTCGCAGCCTCCGGCGAATACTTATTCCGCTTAAACTGCGGCGATCGCCTCGATCTCGATCAGAAAATCAGAACCATAAAGTCTCGACACTTCCACCAACGTGACCGCAGGCGCTGCGGGCGGCATTACGCTCGCGAAAAACTGGTTCCGCGCCTCCCGATAAGTGGTCAGATGATCCATGTCGCGGAGGAAAACCGTGAGCTTGACCAGGTCCCCCGCGTTGCAGCCCACCGAACCAAGGGCGACGCCGAGATTGTGAAACACCTGTGCGGCTTGCGCGGCAAAGTCATTCTTACCGACCAACTCGCCCTCCCGGTTTAGCGCGGTCTGACCGGCGATGAAGACAAGGCGGCCGGCACGAACGTCAACGACCTGCGAATAACCCGGCGGTGTGCCAAGTTCCGGCGGATTGATGCGCTTGGTCGCATGATCTGCTTGTGCAGTCATTTTGGTCGTCCTTATAACTTCCCGCTTATTGCGCGATACTTGACGCTTCCTACACGGCGGGAAGCGCGTTCTCCCTGGCAAGCTTGCGCATCGCCTTGAGCGTTGCCGCAACCGCCATCAGGTAGCCTTCTTCCATCTGGCCGGCAAAGTCGCGTTCTGCCGCGCTGCCCGGCTCGACCCCGTCTACGCTAAGTGTGAAGGTGAACTTGAGCGCCAGATCGCCTTCGTCGTCCTCAATGATTTCGTTGAGGATGGTGCCGAGGACGCGGCCGGACGTGCGTTCGAACTTTACCATCCGCTGCGGCTGCAGCGTGACGACCTCGGTGATGATGTCGCCTCTGTCGACGATTTCGCGCACGAACTGGTGATCACCTCGCCGCTCGACGATTCGACAGGCGGTGATGACGGGCACAAACGGCAACGGGTTTTCAGCTTTCATTACCAGGCCGCGCCAGACCAGGCTCCGCGTCAGCTTCGGCTCCTTCGGATCGCTGTTGACTTTGATGGTTCGAGATGCGGGCACCATGTGATCTTCTTCCTTCGCCTTGTCGGTCCGGGACTGTTCATCGTCGCGTAATCTTGAATGGCGTGAATTCTACCTTCGCTCCCTGGCCGAATAAAGTTCGGTCATAGTTCGGATCGAGGCCGGGAATTTTTTCACCATCGCCGGTCTTGGCGCGATCGTTGAGCAGATCGCCGAACAATGTGAAAAGACCGCCGCCGACCTTGATGCTGTCGATTTTCACGATCGGTCCGCGTTGGCCGGGCGGAGCGCCGACGAATTCGCGCTCGGCCACGACTTCGCCGTCGACCAGCCATGTAGCGCGGTCATTCGCCCGATCATAAGTGATCGCGTAGTGATGCCATTGACCCGGCGACGTCGGAACGGAAATCGGAATCAGTTCGGTGAAGGCTGGATATGGATTGTCCTTACTCTGGCCGAATGGCAGCCGCTCATAAAGTGGCACGATGCGGCTGCCGCTGACGAAAAAGTCGAACACCATGAAAGTCTTCAGATCGATGGTGTTCAAAGCGCCGCAACCGAGACGCACGTCACCGTGATCGGCGCCAAAAGGATTGCGCTCCGTGCCGAAGGTTTCGACCCGCATGTCGGCCTCGACTGTCAGCAGGCCGCGTTCGCCGGGGCTGAATTCCGCGGTCGAATAGATCAGCGCTTTGACGTTGTCGTGTCCATCGCGCCGTGTCAGCGTGAAACGACGGGCTTCGACCGCGAGTGTGCCGCTGCCACAGACCACGATAGCTGCCGGATCCCACAGCTCTGGTGTCGGTAGGTGCCGGTACCACTTGTCGGTCGGCCAAGTGCCGGCCGTCGCGAAGTCGTCGTAGGTAAATGTTCCCGCGTCGTCTGTTGCGACGTTCATCGAGCCCCCCGATTAAAATTGCTTTCGGCAATCTAGCCGGGATCGTGCATCGATCAAATCGCGGCGTAATGGATCAAGGGCAGAAATAGTCGATGCGAACTGGCTGATCGAACTTGCCGTTGTGCGCTGCGTGGGCTTCGGCGAAGCGGTGGCGGACGTCCGGCGCCAGCACAGCCTCCTCAGTGTAGCCATTAAATCGCATGTTGGCGATCATGCGCCCGGCGAATGTGTCGAAGTCGGAATAGCTTCGCGCGTCGGTGTAGTTGGAAACGCGGTCGGTTGAGAAATAAGGCTTGGCAAAACTGCTCAGCGCCGTGGCCGCGGCTTTTCGCACGGCGGTCTCGTCGTGAAATAATTCCATGATGTACTGGTGCGGTCCTTGCGCGAGCGGTTCAGCCACGTACAGCCGGCCCGAAGGCCGCAATACACGGCGCGCTTCGGCAAGCGCGTCCTTGAGCTTTGCTCCCGGCACATGATGGAGCGAGAAAACATACAAAACGAGATCAGCCGAACGATCGGGTTCAGGCAGGGCGTCAGCCGCCGCCTTGACCAGGCGGTAGCTGCCGGTGCCATGCTTTGTCCAAGCGGTTTCGGCTATGAACGGGTCGCACCCCGTGACCCGCGCACCGCGATTGGCGAGAGCGCGCGTCAACTGCCCTTCGCCGCAACCGACATCAATGATTTCAAGGCCGTCGACCGGCCCGACCGTTGCCAGCAATGCGTCGAGATGTGACTGCGCGCCGAGATCGCTCACGGAAGACTGTGCCATTGGTTCGCTTGGCTCCTTGCGAAGTTACGCCGGTGGATCGATTCAGCCTTGCGCGCGAGCACCCCGGCGGGCGCTCAATTCCACTGCGCGATCCGGAATAGTCAGGCGAAGCGTTGCGCCGATCGTGCCCTCGACCAGGCGGATCTCGCCGCCGTGGGCGCGCACCAGTTCGGCCGCAATGGCGAGGCCAAGCCCGGTGCCGCCGGTGCGTGTCGAGCCCTGAAATGCCTCGAACAGATGGGCCTGCGCCTTGTTGGAAAAGCCCGGTCCGGTGTCGGAGACTTCGATCACGACTACGGCACCCTCGCGCCGGCCAGTGATGCGAATCTGGTCGCGGCCTGGATCGCGCGCCGCTCGGCTCTCCAACGCCTGCATGGCGTTGCGGGAGAGATTGAGCAGCACGCGGAACAGCTGGTCATAGTCGGCATCAACCACCAGATCGCGCTCGACTGCGCTAATCCACCGGATCGGGGCGTCGGGACCTAAGCCCAGTGTTTCATTCACCTCCTCGACCAACGGCTCGAGGAGGACTGGCTTTCGCTCGGGCGGCGGCTCCTGTAGCCGCCCGTAGGACAATGTCGACTCGCAAAAGGCGATGGCGCGCTCGAGCGCACGCATCAGCTTTGGCGCGAAGCGCTGCACGCCCGGATCGGGCAGGCTCGAAAGCCGGTCGGAGATGAGTTGCGCTGAACCAAGCAGGTTGCGCAAATCGTGGTTGATCTTCGAGACCGCAAGGCCAAGCGCTGCAAGCCGGTTCTTCTGATGCAGCATCGAAACGAGTTCGGTCTGCATGCTTGCGAGTTCGCGCTCGGCAACGCCGATCTCGTCGGCACGCGCCGACGGCGCGATGATGTGCGCAGAATTCTCCGGGTCGGCGCGGAACGCCATCATGTTGGCGGTGATCCGGCGCATCGGGCGTACGAAAGTATAGTGCAGCGTCAAATAAAGCAGCGCCGCGGTGATACCGGAGATCAACAGTGAGATCAGCAACAGGTCTATGGAGTATCGGAGCAGCGCCTTGCGCAGCGGCGGCTCGTCCATAACGATCTCGATGTAGTCACCGCCCATTGGGGCTGGGCCGACAACGCGCATGACGTTCTTGCGTGTGTCGAACATCAACATGAACGCGTCGGTGATCGAATCGAAGGTCATGAAGTTGCGCATGTCGAAGTCATGATCGATCGGCGGCGGCATGTCGCCGACGGCGAGCAAGCGGCGCTGCTTGCCCATCTTCATCGCCACGGCACGTGCGCCGATCGAGTTGAGAATTTGTTTGGCGAGGCTGTCCGACACCATGCCGTTTGGGGCGGCCTCCAGGACGAGCGCTGCGGTATAGGCGCTGGCCAGGCGGTCTTTCAGCCAGTTGACGCGGAAATTGGCGACCGCTGGAACATAGATCAGCACTTCCCCGAGCATCACGAACAAGATCGTGAGAACGAGAAGCTTGCCCGAAAGTCCAAAGCGTGACGCACGGACCGGCTCCGGCCGCGCGGCGGTTTCATCGCTCATCGATGGAGCCTCGCTGCGCTATTCAAGCCTATCTACCGCCAAAGCTATCTCATACGACGCAGCCATCGCATCATGCGACGCGTCCGCGGAATCGTCAAACCATGGCTGAAATAGGTCATGGCCGCGCGTTTTCCCACCTCGGCGTAGCTCGGATAGGGAACAACGACGCCGGCCATGGCGCGAATGTTAAGCTTTTCCTTGATCGCCAACGTCCAGGCGGCGATGGCTTCGCCGGCATGAGGGCCGACGATGGTCACGCCAAGGATCTCGCCAGCGCGGTCCGTGATGACCTTGATATGCCCTTGAGTCATGCGCTCGACCTGCGCGCGGTCATTTTCCCGAAAAGGCCAGCGCAGCACGCGGATGGCGCCGGAATGAGCGCGCGCTTCTTCCTCAAGGAGACCGACCTGGGCCAATTCCGGGTCGGTATAGGTCACCCGCGGAAGGGTCTCGTGGTTAACGCGCACCGGCACGCGGAACAGTGCGTGCCGGATGACCAAGCTGGCGTGGTAGTCCGCGACATGAGCGTATTTGGGACCACCAGCGGCGTCGCCGACGGCATACACCGACTTGTTGGTGGTGCGCAGTGACTTGTCGAGGACGAGGCCATGGCTCGTCGTGCGGATGCCGGCAGCGTCGAGATTGAGATCCTCCAGATTTGGCTGCCGCCCCGCAGTGATCAGGAGATGCGAACCCTCAACCGTCTCTGCGCTCCCATCCATACCAAGGACGACCCGCACCTTCGCCAGTGCGCGGCTGACTTTGGCGATTTCGATGCCGGTTCGCAGCTTAATGCCCTCGCGCGTGAGTGCATCAAGTACGACGGCGGCGCCTTCAGCGTCATCGCTTCGCAGCGGCGTTGCCGCTTCCAGCACCGTGACCTCTGAACCAAGTCGGCAAAAGATCTGAGCCAGTTCTAATCCGGCTGCGCCGGCGCCAATGATGATGAGATGGCGCGGAACTTCCGCAAGATTGAAAACAGTTTCCTCCGTCAGGTACGGGGTGTTGAACAAGCCGGAAATCGCCGGAATAACTGGTATTGAGCCGGTGGCGATCACAAACCTGCGCGCTTTAACCGTAAGGTCGCCGACGGCGATGGTGCGTGGATCGGTAAAGCGGGCGGCGCCCTCGACGACTTGGACGCCCAAGCCCGTCATGCGCTCGCGCGCCGCATTTGGCGCCAGCGCGCCGATTACGTCACGCATGTGCGCGTTGACCGCGCCAAAATCGACGGTAACGCGCTGGGTTTTGATGCCGAAGCGCGCGTCATTACGCAAACTGTGGATGCGTTCTGTGGCGGCCATCAGCGCTTGCGCTGGCACGCTGCCGCGGTTGAGATTCTCGCCGCCCATGCGGCCCTTTTCGATCAGTACCGTCGGTACATTGCGGGCGGCGGCCGCCGCAGCGACGGCAAGACCGCCGGGGCCCGAGCCAATCACGCAAATCGCCGGTTTAAGCTCGTTGGTTTCTGGCGTCATCAGCCCGCTAACTTCATCGCAATGCGCGCAAATCTCGCCGACGGATGTTCAGGCCCGCACATAATACGAGTCGTTTTAGCGCGTAAGTCTTGGTGCAAATATCCCGGCGCAAAAGTCCCCGCCGCCGCCGTGAAAACGCAAAACCGAACGGCCAACGTTGGCGGGGGTAAGGTCTCAACCTTGTCACACATATGCTATACTTCCAGTTCGCGGAGCAAGCCGTCTGCAAATGCCCGCCAACGGGGTCGCATTGACGGGCCGAGAGGGGTCCCGTATAAGCCGCGGCAATTGCGCGTGCAGCGGAGAAAATCTCGTGAAAAGGACATATCAACCGAGCAAATTGGTGCGTAAGCGCCGGCACGGTTTTCGCGCGCGCATGGCGACGAACGGCGGCCGTAAGGTAGTTGCGGCGCGGCGTGCGCATGGGCGCAAGCGGCTCAGTGCGTGATTGGGGACGCCCGTTCCGCTGTCGTCGTTGAACGGCTGAAGCGCCGGAGCGACTTTCGGGCCGTAGCGAGTGGGGCGCGGGTGTCCGGCAAAGCCTTCGTGTTGCAGGCGCGCCGGCGCGCCGAGAACGGGGCCATCCGCATTGGTTTCACCGTATCCCGCCAGGTAGGTGACGCCGTGGAACGCAACCGGGTGCGCCGCCGCTTACGTGAAGTCGTCCGACTATCGGTGGCAGCGCGGGCCGAAGGCCTGAACCCTGGGCATGATTACGTGTTGATCGGGCGGCGGGCGGCGCTGGCCGCTCCTTTCGGCGAGATAATGCAGGATTTCGATGCCGCGCTCTTTCAGATTCGCGGCGAGGCCGCGAAGGGAACTGGTGGCGCAAGCTCAAACTCCCTACATGAGGCCGGTTCGCCATCACGGCCGCGACGGCGGGGCCGTACCCGGACGCTGCCGACTACTCCGTCATCGAAGCCGACCGGCACCCTGCCGCATGAGCGCTGAATGATCCAACATAAGAATACCATCCTCGCCGTTGTGCTGTCGCTTATCGTCGTGGTCGGCTGGCAGTACTTCATCGGCTATCCACAGATGGAGAAGCAGCGCCACGACGCCCTGCTCAAGCAGCAGCAACAGGAACAGGCGCAAATCCAGCCGGGCACAGCCCAACCCGCCAACCCCGCCATGCCGGGCCCGCAAGCCGGCGCTCCGTCGATCCCAAGTGCGGTCGGAACATCAGCTCGGGGGCTGGTGAAGTCGCGCGAGTCGCTGATTGCGGCTTCACCGCATGTCGCCCTTTCGACGCCCCGGCTTAACGGCAGTATCGATCTTAAGGGCGCGCGCATCGACGATCTCTCGCTTGAGCAATACCGGGAGACCGTCAATCCCAATTCGCCGCCGATTGTGCTGTTCTCGCCGTCGGGCGCACCCGAGGCTTACTACGCGGAATTTGGCTGGGTGCCTGCTTCCGGCACCACTGAAAAAATGCCCGGGCCGGATACGTTGTGGACACAGGAGGGCAGCGGCACGCTCGGCGTCGAGCATCCGATCACGCTCACCTACAACAACGGCACGGGGTTGCTGTTCCGCCGCACCATCGCGGTCGACGACCATTATCTTTTCACCATCCGGGACGATGTGCAGAACAAAAGTGCGGCTGCGGTCACGTTGTTCCCATATGCGCTCATTTCCCGTCACGGCACGCCCAAGACGCTCGGCTACTATATCCTCCACGAAGGCCTGATCGGTGTGATGGGCAGCGACGGCGAGCAGGAAGAGACCTACAAGAAAATCGCCGACAAGAAAGAGCTGCACTGGGACGTTACCGACGCCTGGCTCGGCTTCACCGACAAATACTGGGCATCGGCGTTATTGCCGAATACCGACGCCAAAGTGCATGCGCGTTTCTCCGCGAGCGAAGTCGGTGGACAGCCGACCTACCAGACCGATTATCTGCTCGACCCAATCAGTATCGCGCCTGGCACGACCGGCGGCACCGATGCGCGGCTGTTCGCTGGCGCCAAGGAAGTATCGGTCGTCGGCGTAAATTTCCCGCTCGCCAACGCCGGCGGCTACAACCAGGCGCTTCACCTCAATCATTTCGACCTGTTGATTGATTGGGGATGGTTCTACTTCCTCACCAAGCCGATGTTTCTCGCCATCGATTTCTTCTTCCATCTGGTCGGGAATTTCGGCATCGCGATCCTGATCGTTACGGTTCTGGTCAAGCTCCTGTTTTTTCCGCTCGCCAACAAATCTTACGCCTCGATGGCGAAGATGAAGGCGGTGCAGCCGGAACTGACCATGATTCGCGAGCGCTATGCTGACGACAAGGTGAAGCAGCAGCAGGCGATGATGGAGTTGTACAAGAAGGAAAAGATCAATCCGGTGGCCGGCTGTCTGCCGATTGCAATCCAGATTCCGGTCTTCTTCTCACTCTACAAGGTGCTGTTCATCACCATTGAGATGCGGCATGCGCCGTTCTACGGCTGGATTCATGACCTCTCGGCGCAGGATCCGACCAACATTTTCACGCTGTTCGGGCTCATTCCGTTCGATCCCACCGTGCTACCGATGATCGGGAGCTTCATGCATCTCGGCATTTGGCCGTTGATCATGGGCGTCACCATGTGGGTGCAGATGAAGCTCAATCCGGCGCCACCGGATCCCACCCAGCAGATGATCTTCAATTACATGCCGATCATCTTCACCTTCATGCTCGGGAGCTTTCCGGTGGGATTGGTGATCTACTGGGCCTGGAACAACACGCTCTCGGTCATGCAGCAAAGCGCCATTATGCACAGGCATGGCGCGAAGATTGAACTCTGGGGCAATCTCAAGCGCACCTTTACAAAGCCGAAGCCTAAGCAGCCGGCGGAGTAAGGGATCACTGCGAACCGCAGCAGAATGGGCCGCATCAATGGCCCATTCGCATTAGCGATGTGTACGAGGGTTGCCCAATTACCTACGGCGACCGGGGTCGGCGGAAGCGGCTGAAGCGTTGAGCCATCACAAACTGGCTACGTGCACGAGCGCCTTGCCGAAATTCTTTCCCTGCAGCAGACCCATGAAAGCGGCCGGAGCGTTTTCCAGTCCCTCGGTGACGTCCTCGCGATAGCGGATGCGGCCGTCGGCGAGCCCGGCCGAGACGGTCTTGAGGAATTCGGCATAATGCTCGGCGACGAATTCGGTGTTGATGAAGCCGCGCACGGTGAGACTCCGCGTGAGCACGGCGCGCATGGTTGCTGGAAGGAGATTGGGGCCGGCGGATTGTCCTGTGGCGCTGTATTGGGCGATCAGTCCGCACACCGGCACGCGTGCGTAAGTGTTGAGCAAAGGCAGCACCGCTTGCCAGACAGCGCCGCCAACGTTCTCGAAATAGACGTCGATGCCATTTGGACAGGCTGCAGCGAGCTTTTCGGGAAAGTCCGCGGCTTTGTGGTCGATCGCCGCATCGAATCGCAATTCCTCGATGAGATACCGGCATTTGTCAGCACCGCCGGCAATTCCAACCGCGCGCGTCCCGGCCATCTTGGCGAGTTGTCCGACCAACGCGCCGACCGGGCCGCTTGCCGCGGCAACAACGACTGTCTCGCCCGCTTTCGGTTTGCCGATGACGTACAAGCCGGAATACGCCGTGAAGCCCGGCATGCCGAGCACGCCAAGGCCGGTCGTGATCGGCGCTTGCTTGGGGTCAAGTTTGCGTAGCGCCGGGCCGCTCCAGGCGGCATGCGTGCGCCAACCAGTGTGCGCGAGAACGATATCGCCGTTGGTGTAACCCGGCCGATCGGATCCGACGACTTCGCACACGCACTCGCCAGTCATGACCTCGCCGATACCGACCGGCTTGGCATACGATTTCGCGTCGTCCATCCGGCCGCGCATATAAGGGTCGAGCGACAGATACAGCACGCGCAGCAACAGCCCGCCCGTTGGCAGGGCCGGCATGGGGACGGTCTCCAAGCGGAAATTTTCTGCAATCGGCGGTCCTTTTGGTCGCGACGCCAGTACTATTTGTTTGACCGCAGGCTCGCTCATGGCTCTCTCCCGGTGACGCAATGCGCCACTCTAGCCCAGAGCGCGGAATAAGAAATGTGCGAAAACGGGTGAAACGCCAGGATCTTCTATGCCGCGCGAACACGGGCGAAGAAGGTGGCGACCTTGGTTTCCAGGTCGTTGGCACGCGCCGACAGCCGCGATGTCCAGGTAGTGATGTCGCCGACGGCGTCGACACTGCGCGTGACGGCTTCGTCGACCGAATTGATCTCGACCGATGCGCGCGCCGTATGGCCGGCGGCATTGTGAATGCTTTCCACAATCCCGCGGGTGGTCATGCTCTGCTGTTGCACCGCCGACGCGATGCTGGTCGAAACCGTCGTCAATTTGCCGATCGTGTGCGCGATCGAAGAGATTTCCTCCACCGACCGCTTAGTTGCTTCCTGGATTGCGGTGACCTGCTGCGAGATGTCGCCGGTGGCGCGCGAAGTCTGATTGGCGAGCGTTTTGACCTCGGCAGCGACGACGGCGAAACCTCTGCCGGTTTCTCCCGCCCGAGCCGCCTCGATGGTTGCGTTCAGCGCGAGCAGGTTGGTCTGCGATGCGATTGCGGAAATCGTGCTGACGACCGAACCGATGTGTTCGGCGGCGTCGTTCAGCGAGCCGATGACGCGCTGCGTGCGTTCGGTGTCCGCGACGGCAGACTTCGCCATCCCAAGACCACTGGCTGCTTGTTGACCGATCTCCTGAATTGATCCCGATAGTTCTTCCGTCGCCACCACTGTCGCGTCCATACGTTGCGCGGTTTCGTGGGATGCAGATGATGCAACGGCCATGCGGCTGAGCGAGTCTTCCCCGACCTGCTTCAGTGTTTCACCCGTCGTCGTCAGCGAAGCCGATGCTTCCTTGATTGCTGCAATCACCGCGCCGATCGCCGCGTCGAAGTCGGCAATCGCCGCATCGATTGCATTCCGTCGCGCCAGCGCCGCCCGCTCCGCCGCTTGCCGGTGCAGCGTAATGGCATTGGACACGTCGAAGCTGATAACTTGCGCTATGGTTTTGCCGCGCTCGGCCATTCTTGCGGGCGCAAAGCGGTGCTTGCGCGCCAGAACCTCAATGGACATCTGAACAACGAAACTTCCCGAGGTGCTGCGGATGCGGGAATCGAGGCCCAACTCGGCCTCCTTCTCCACCGTCTGTCGGCAGGATTCGGCGTAGGTCCGATCAAGCTTCCCACCCAACAGAGCCTGGAGGTGTGCCACTTCGAGTCGTTTAATCGTTTCACTGTTCCGCGCGACCACCTCGCCGATCACCGGCAATCCCTTGATGGCTATGATAACCGCGTCGATTGTCCGCTCAAGATGGGGGGCCAGCAGAGGCCATGTCTCGGCGAGCACGGAGCGCGTCCGCTCGTCGATCCTGTGCATCGCCAGGCGCGCTTCGTAGACAGGAATCGGGTCGAGCGGTTCCATGACGACAGAATCAAACCATCGGTCGGAACGGGCATGGTCGCCCACAATGGTTGCTTGAGTGTGAATGAGGAGAGAGTTGGACAATCAGCGCCCGGGAGGCCGCCCCAAGTATCGGTCGGCCTGTTGCTTCCAGAAGCGCGATAAACGAAAGCGGGGGCCGACACCCCCGCCTTTTTTGGTTGTAAGTCGAGCGGGAAAGTCCTTTCGGGACCGACCTCGCATCACGGTGTGTCGAGTACCGCAAGCGTGACCCGCGCCAGCCCGCTGTTAACGGAGAAACCCAACGCGCGTGCGGCCGCGAGTGTGACGTCAATAATGCGGCCGCGCCTGAAAGGGCCGCGATCGTTGATCCGAACTACAACCGAACGGCCGGTTCCCCGGTTGGTGACGCGCACCATGGTTCCGAACGGCAGCGTCCGGTGCGCTGCCGTCAATTCGGAGGACCGCACCCGTTCACCGGTGGCAGTCCGCCCTCCCCAGTAAATCGAAGCTATTCCGCTTTGCGCCGACGCCGCGATCGGCGCACCCACGATCGACACGACAAGAGTTGCAGCAAGCACAAGCTTAGCCAGGCTATGACCAGCCATATCTGC
This sequence comes from uncultured Alphaproteobacteria bacterium, assembly GCA_963727325.1. Classification (GTDB taxonomy): domain Bacteria; phylum Pseudomonadota; class Alphaproteobacteria; order Rhizobiales; family Xanthobacteraceae; genus BOG-931. The sequence continues at coordinate 160,452 of CAVSFV010000005.1, read as the reverse complement.
CCTTTTGCTCTGTTGATGGAACTTTGGATCGGCTCTCCTCACGTGAGCCGAACGGTGTGGTGACGGCAGAATGTGAAAATATTGCGACGCACAAATAACAAATCGCCCGGGTTCAACCCGGGTTGCGCGAAGTTCATCCACGTCAGTCGTAAGGATTCTCGAGCAGACGTCGCAGCCACGCCGCACGATGCGCCGTGTCGCGGCGCATCAAAGCAACGAGGATTTTGTCCGCGACAACGCGGCGTTGCTCACTCCGCAGCGACGGACGTGGGCAGCACGTAGTCCTTAAACTGCTCTCGCAATGTGGTCTTCTGAATCTTGCCGGTCGCGGTATGCGGAATTGCAGCAACGAAAACGATATCGTCGGGCATCCACCATTTGGCGATCTTGCCGTCGAGGAAAGCGAGTATTTCCTGCTTGGTGGCGGATTGCCCCTCTTTGAGCACGATGACAAGTAACGGCCGCTCGTCCCATTTGGCATGGTGGATGCCGATCACAGCCGCTTCGGCGACTTTAGGATGACCGACCGCGAGATTTTCCAGATCGATGGATGAAATCCATTCACCGCCAGACTTGATCACGTCTTTGGAACGGTCGGTGATCTGCATGTAGCCGAGCGGGTCCATGGTGCCGACGTCGCCGGTATCAAAGAAGCCATGCTCATCGAGAACGCTGCCAGGCTCTTTGAAGTAGCCCTTGGCCACCGCGAACCCGCGCACCTTGATGCGGCCGAAGGTCTTGCCGTCCCACGGCAACGAGCGGTCGGAATCGTCAGTAATCTTCATCTCGACACCGAACGGCGTATAGCCTTGCTTCTGCTTGACGTCCCAGAGCGCGTCACCTTTGAGATCGGCATATTCCGGCTTCATGGTGCCGACGGTGCCGAGTGGGCTCATCTCCGTCATGCCCCAGGCATGGAAGACCTTCACGCCGTAGTTTTCCTCGAAAGCCTTGATCATCGCGCGCGGGCAAGCCGAACCGCCAATGACGACGCGCTCAAGGTACGGCAGTTTGTCACCGGTCTTTTCCAGTTGCTGCAGCAGCAGCAGCCAGACGGTCGGAACAGCTCCCGTGCAAGTGACTTTGTAGTCGTTCAGCAACTCATAGACCGATGCGCCGTCGAGCTTGGCGCCCGGCATAACCATCTCTGCCCCCGCCATGGGCGCGGAGAATGCAAGTCCCCAACTATTGGCGTGGAACATCGGGACAATCGGCATGATGACATCGCGCGATGAGATGCCGATCGCATCGGGCTGCAACGACAGCATCGTGTGCAGAACGTTCGAGCGATGCGAATAGACCACGCCCTTGGGATTGCCAGTCGTGCCCGAGGTGTAACACATGCCCGCGGCTGTGTTTTCGTCGAAATATTTCCAGGCAAAGTCGCCGTCGACGTCGGCGATCCAATCTTCATAGGCAACCGCGTTGCGCAGTGTTGTTGCCGGCATGTGGGCGCGATCGGTGAGGACGATGTAGCGCTCGATCGTCGGCAGTTTGTCGGCGATTTTCTCCAGCAGCGGCAAGAAGGTGAGGTCGATCATCATCACCCGATCCTCTGCATGATTGATGATCCACACGATCTGCTCCGGGAACAGCCGCGGATTGATGGTGTGATAGACGGCGCCAATACCAAGAATGCCATACCAGCTTTCCAGGTGGCGCCAGGTATTCCAGGCAAGTGTCGCCACGCGGTCGCCGAGCTTGATGCCGTCGCGGTCGAGCCGTTGCGCGACGCGCAAGGCGCGGGCGCGGATTTCGGAATAGGTCGTGCGGTGGATCGGTCCTTCGATCGAACGCGAGATGACTTGGCGACCGCCGTGATTTAATGCGGCGTGGTCGATGATGCGGTGGCACAGGAGCGGCCAATCCTGCATAAGACCAAGCATGGGTTTCCTCCAGCGCGTGTTGTTCTGTCATGCCGCCGTGCAGGGCGACCGACGCTGCGCCAATTTAGCCGGGTAGCGTGAGGATGAAAATGGTGCTTTGTTTTAGAGTAACCACGCTGCCTTCGGCCCTTTTGGATACGAGGCTCCGTTTAAGTCCGTCTGCAGCGTTAACCCGCAGCGATCGCCAACCCAAAGAAAGTGCCATGACCGCCGGAGGAGCAGCCGCGTGAAGGGCTCCATTGTACTTGCCTTGCTTTTAGGCACGGCGGGAAGTGCCGCAGCGCAATATGCTTTATCGCCGTTGCCGCGCATTCCGTCCGCCTGTCAGATCGGACTGGCGCAACTCGCGCAGTTCCAACCGCTGCCGCCGATCGCCGCCGCCGGCGACTGCGTCGCGGCCGACGCGGTGATGCTGCAAAGCATTATCCTGTTCGATAAGACCAAAGTCGCCGTCGTCCCCCCGGCAACGCTGCGCTGCACATTGGCCGACCAGGTTGCGCGATGGGTCCGGGAGGACGTTGCTCTGGCTGCGAAAGCCATCGAAGGGGTGACGCTGCGCAGGATCGACAATCTCGATTCATACGAGTGCCGCACCCAAAATCGTATCCGCGGTGCCCGGATGAGCGAGCATGGTCGCGCCAACGCATTCGATATCGGGGACTTCAGAGTATCCGACGGAAGGGTGCTCGCCTTGACGGACGTCAAGGTCGCAAAAGCCTGGCGGGAGGCGTTGCGGACGAGCGCCTGTGCGCGGTTTTCTACCGTGTTGGGTCCTGGTTCTGACGGCTACCACGAGGAGCATGTCCACGTCGACCTCGCCGAACACCGCAAAGGTTTCAAATTGTGTGAGTGGGACGTGCTTGAACCGATCGTGGAGGCGCAGAAGCCCGCGACATCGTCCGAACGGGTGGCGGCGCGCATCGAAGACCCCGTTCCGCTACCGCGGCCTCGTCCGCTCGTGCCTGGAGACAAGTCAACATCGCAGTCCGGCAAGATCGACTCGCAGATCAGATGAAAAGGCGATTGCGCCTTCGATCCGGCCTCGCTCTTCCAAGCCTTGCTCATTAAAGCCTTGCCCGTCCCGCTTTGCTCAGGGCTGGTGATTGATCATTTTGACCCGCCAGCCGGAGCCGTGCTTGCCCTGATAATGGTCGAGGCGGGTCAGGGAGCAATTGTCGATCATGAACGCAAAGCCGCCGCGCGGCTCCAGCCCCAGCGCAATGGCAATCGCGGCGCGGATCGTTCCGCCATGGGCGACCGCAACGATATCTTTACCGCGGTGGGCCTCGGTCGCACGCTCGATCGCCGTGCCGACGCGCGCCAGCAGATCGACGAAACTCTCGCCATTTGGCGCGCGCTCTTCTGCGCTGGCGTACCAGAACGAAGCGGGCTCCTGCGTGCGGTTCATTAGAAACTCGCGGCGATCGAGGCCTTGCCAGTCGCCAAGGTGCTGTTCGGCAAGACCTTCGTCTTGCTGAAATTCGGGCGTTGGCTCGAAATTTCCCGCCGCCCAAATCGCTTGCGCGGTCTGATGAGTGCGTGACAGATGGCTCGTGATCCAAAGCGCCTTGCGCGGCAACAGCGCCGCGAGCCCCGAAAAAACCCGCGCATCGCTGCAATCGCACGCCAAATCGGTCTGACCGTAGATCCGGCCGTCGTCCGCACGAACCGGGGCATGACGAACCCACCACCAGCGCGTGCGTATGAAGCCGTCTGCGGCGGCTTTGCTGGCGACGATCTGTTCTAGCGTTGCGGCCTCGGACAAGCGCTACTCCTCACCTGATGAGGCGCTTGCTTACGGGGCGCCGTCTCGGGGTTCAAGTGCGGGTTTTCGTGCGCCGATGGGCTTTGACGGCCCGCTCCAGCCACAATAGACCTGCAAGCAATGGCCGGATGCCGCAAAAGGCGTTCAAGACAGACATTCATTCGAGAAACTTCTCAGAGACCTTCCATGCCCCCGCTCAGCAATCTTGCAACCCGCGACGTCGAAACATTGGTGCATCCCTACATCAATCTCGCGAGCTTCCGCGAAACCGGGCCTCTCGTCATCGAGCGCGGAGAGGGCGTTCATGTCTATGACAGCGAGGGCAAGGGTTACATCGAGGGCATGGCGGGCCTTTGGTGCACCGCGCTTGGCTACGGAAACGAGGAGTTGGTCGAAGCCGCTGCCTCGCAGATGCGCAAATTGTCCTTCGCGCATCTGTTCACCGGACGGAGCCACGATCCGGCGATCGAGCTTGCGGAAAAGCTCAAAGAGATTGCGCCGGTGCCAATCTCGAAGGTGTTTTTTTGCAATTCCGGTTCGGAGGCCAATGACACCCAGATCAAGCTGGTCTGGTATCTGAACAATGCACGCGGCCTGCCACGGAAAAAGAAGATCATCAGCCGGGTGAAGGCTTACCACGGTGTCACCATCGCGGCTGCGTCGCTCACCGGCCTGGTCGGGAACCACCGCGATTTCGATTTGCCGCTGCCGGGGTTCCTGCACGCCGGTTGTCCGCACCACTACCGTTTTGCGCACGACGGCGAGAGCGAGGAAGAATTTGCTTCACGCCTTGCCGATGAACTTGATGCGATGATCCTCAAGGAAGGTCCCGAGACCGTGGCGGCATTCATCGCCGAACCGGTGATGGGCGCCGGCGGCGTCATCGTGCCGCCGCAGACCTATTTCCAGAAGATCAACGCCGTGTGCGCCAAGCACGACGTGTTCGTGATCAGCGACGAGGTGATTTGCGGGTTCGGGCGGCTGGGCACGATGTTTGGTTGCGAGAAGCTCGGCTTTCGCCCGCAGTCGATCTCGGTCGCGAAAGCACTTTCGTCGGCGTATCTTCCGATCGCAGCGGTGATGATTCCGGAGCTGATGTACGAAGCGCTGCTTGCCGAGAGTAGAAAAATTGGCGTGTTCGGCCACGGCTTCACCTATGGCGGTCACCCGGTCTCGGCGGCGGTCGCGTTGAAGGCGATCGAGATTTACACCCGAGACCGCATCATCGAGAAGGCCGCCAAACGCGCTCCTTTGTTCCAGGCACGGCTGACGGCGCTCAATCGGCATCCGATGGTGGGAGAAGCGCGCGGACTTGGGTTGATCGGCGGCGTGGAACTTGTCGCTGATAAGGCGAGCAAGCGTTCGTTTGATCCGCAGCACGGCGTCGGCGCTCGCGTGGTGCGTTTCGCCGAGGATGAGGGGCTGATCGTACGTTCGGTCGCAGGCGACATACTGACGCTGTCGCCGCCGCTCGTTATTAACGCGGTGCAGATCGAGGAGCTTTTCGACCGTCTGACACGCGCGCTCGACAAGGCGCTCGATTGGGTTACGCGCGAACGGCTCACGGCGGCGTGACATTTACCGCTCGCATCGAAGCGAAGCACGAGCGTGGAAACCATAACCGCAGAAGGCACGAAGATCTCGCCGGAACAGCGTGCTCCGTTAGCTTGAGCACGCTAAGACCGGCGTCATGAAAATGGTGCCAAAGGCGAAAATAGAAGAAGGCGCAAAGCCGGTCGGTGGCGGGCGTGTAACGCGGCGCCACGTTCTTGCCGGAACGGCCGGACTGCTCGGGCTCTCCGCGATTGCGACCAGCGTGTACGCCGGCGGGATCGAGCCGTATGGTCTCGTGGTCACGCGCTACACACCTCGTCCATCGACATGGCCTGTTGGCCGCAAGCTTTCGATCACCGTGATCGCCGATCTGCATGCCGGCGGTCCGGATATGACTCTGCCGCACATTCGACAGATCGTCGAAGCCGCCAATCGGCTGAAATCCGATCTCGTGGTGCTGCTCGGCGACTACACGACCAGCTATCGATTCGTGGATAGGCCTCTTCCATACGCGGTATGGGCCGCGGAGCTGGCGCGGCTCCAGGCTCCGCTTGGCACCTGGGCAATCCTCGGCAACCACGATTGGTGGAACAACGTCTCGGATATCCGCCAGGCGCTCGCCGACGTTCGCATTCCCGTGCTCGAAAACCGTGCGGTGATGCTAGGCGCGAACGATCAGCGCTTCTGGCTCGCGGGTCTCGGCGACCAACTCGCCTATCGGCTCGGGCGCGGCCGCTTTCGCGGTGTTGACGATTTGCCGGGAACCCTGGCCCAAGTTCAAACGAAAGACCCGATCCTGCTTCTGGCGCACGAGCCTGACATATTTCCGCGCGTGCCCGCGCGCGTTGCACTGACGTTGTCCGGTCACACCCATGGCGGACAAATTCGGGTGCCGTTGATCTGGCCGGTCTTTGTTCCTTCCAAATATGGCACGCGCTTCGCCTACGGCCACGTGGTCGAAGAGGACCGCCACCTGATCGTCTCCGGCGGGCTCGGCACGAGCCTCATCCCGGCGCGCCTCGGTGTGCCGCCCGAAATCGTGCACATCCAGCTCGGCGTTTGAACCCTCTAAAAACGATAATGCCTGGCACAAGGCCAGGCATTATCAGCCACAATTCAGATGCGATCAGTTGGTACTGGACGATCCGAGCGCGATGCGCGGGCTAAACGGCGCGTCCCCTTGGTGCGGTCCAAGAACGATGACCATGTTGCCAACCTTGACGTGATTGTACAGGTCGATGGCATCCTCATTGGTCATGCGAATGCAGCCCGACGAAACCGCGCTGCCGATCAGTTCCGGCTGGTTCGTGCCGTGGATGCGGTAGAGCGTGTCTTTGTTGTTCGAGTAAAGATACATGCCGCGTGCGCCCATCGGGTTATGCGGGCCGCCCGTGACATAGCTCGGCAACGGGCCAAGCCGCGTCTGTTCGCCGGGGGTCGGAATCCATGGCGGCCACTCTTCCATGCGGCCGACTTTGGCAATACCGCTCCAAGCCTGCGCTTCTTCGCCTACGGCGATACCGTAGCGAATGGCTTTGCCCTGCGGCAGCACGTAGTAAAGATACTTGGCGTCACTATCCACGAGCACCGTACCGGGCGCTTCCTTGCGATGATAGTCGACAATGCGTCGGCGGTAAGCTTCCGGAACTGCCGCCTGATTGTACGGCAGATTGGACATCAGGTCCTTGTCCTTTTGCTTCCAGCCAGCTTGAGTTGAGGGCTCGAGTGTCCCGGTGTCTGGAATGCAACCGCCGAGCGCGATGGCGGCTATTACGAATGCTAGCGCACGCATGATCATAAGATTACCTGCTCTTCCCCCGCCCAGCCCAGAATTCGCCCCAGTATTTCCAAGCAAGTCCCCCATAGCGAAGTCGCCGCAATCATTCCAGCGGTCCAAGCATCTGTTGATCCATGTCAACGCGATGTGTTGCAGGAATGTCGCACTTTCGACCTTGCTTACGGGCGCCTTAGGCGGCGTCAGCAATATGTTTCGTACACGTTAACCGGGGGTTTACCGGGACTCCTGTCAGCTTAGTGCGGGCCGAATGCAAGGGGGCAGATGTCATGCCGGTGGACGAATTGCCGCCTATTTCCGCCCAATTCGCCGCTGAGAGCGGCATCATCTCTCGAAAGAATGGGAACGGGGTTCGACAATGAAAGAAATCTCAGCCAATTCGGCCAATCAGCCGTCTAGGCGTTCCGATCAGCATACCGCGTTACATCTGTGCTACGGCCAAATTGGAATTTCCGCTGTTGCGGCTGCTGTGCGCTACCAGGGCGGAACCAAGAATCCGGCCTACGCCCCGGTTGCGACCGGATCGTACGAGGACGAAGCGTCGGTTGTGTAAACTTCCGGCTCTTTGCCGGGACGACCAGCCGTAGCTTGTTACGAAGGGGGACGGGGATGTCCCCTTTTCGCTTTTTACTATCCGTACCGGCCGACGGATACGATAAGGGATAGCCGGCCCTCACATCGGCCGATTCATGAGCAACGTGGCCGATTTTTCCAACGCCGAAATTGAACGTGGCCGCCGCCTCTTTGCCGGCGATTGGAGCTTTCTGTCGGCGGCCAGTTCGGTCGAATCGCTGCCGCGGCCGAGTGGCCTTGAAGTAGCATTTGCCGGGCGGTCAAATGTCGGCAAATCGAGTCTGATCAACGCACTGACCGGGCGCAGATCACTCGCGCGCACCTCGAACACGCCCGGCCGCACCCAGGAACTGATCTTTTTTGCCGGAGCCGATCGGCTGGTGCTGGTCGACCTGCCGGGCTACGGCTACGCCGCGGCGGCCAAGAGCAAGGTCACGGCCTGGACGCGCCTCATTCACGATTATCTCCACGGACGCGCCGCGCTCGGGCGCGTCTACGTGTTGATCGATGCGCGCCACGGCCTGAAAAGCGTCGACGAGGCCACTCTCGACACACTCGGCGAGGCCGCGGTCAGTTATGAAATCGTGCTGACGAAATGCGACCAGGTGAGCGAGGCAGAACTGGAGAAACGCTGCGAGTCGGTGAAAGCGGGTGTGCGAAAGCGCGCGGCGGCATTTCCAGAGCTGATTGTTACCTCCGCGCAGGTGGGCACCGGCGTCCCGCAGCTTCGTGCGGCGATCGCGCGGTTGCTGGCGGAGCGCCGGCTGTGAACGCATTGTCGTTACGCCGTCACGCGGCTACATACACTGCGCCGAAACGCAGCCGTTGAACGCCGAAAGATTGGCCAATGAGCGAGAGCGACCCTATCAGCCCCGAGGTGCAGGCGCGTATCCTGTCGGAAGCGCTGCCATACATGCAGCGCTACGACGAAGAAACCATCGTCATCAAATATGGCGGGCATGCCATGGGCCAGGAAAGCCTGGCGCGCGAATTCGCCCGCGACATCGTGCTGCTGGAGCAAACCGCGATCAATCCGATCGTGGTGCACGGCGGTGGCCCGCAAATCGAAGCCATGCTCAAGCGGGTCGGCGTCCAATCGCATTATGCGGCGGGGCTGCGCATCACCGACGCAAAGACTCTGGAAATTGTCGAAATGGTGCTGGCTGGCTCGATCAACAAAGAGCTGGTCGGCTACATCAACGAAGCCGGCGGCAAGGCGGTGGGTCTCTGCGGCAAGGACGGCAACATGGTGGTCGCGCGCAAACTGACGCGCACCGTGGTCGACCCGGATTCTCACATCGAGAAGGTGGTTGATCTCGGCTTTGTCGGTGAGCCGGACAAGGTCGACGTTACGGTACTCAATCAGATACTCGGCCGCGAACTCATTCCGGTATTGGCGCCGGTCGCTGCCGCCGTCAACGGCGGCACGTTCAACGTCAACGCCGATACCTTCGCCGGCGCTATTGCCGGTGCGCTGAAAGCCAAGCGTCTGCTGCTGCTGACTGACGTGCCGGGCGTGCTCGACGAATCGAAGAATCTCATCAAGCAGCTCTCGGTCAATGAAGCGCGCCGGCTGATCGCCGACGGCACCATATCCGCGGGCATGATTCCGAAAGTCGAAACGTGTATCGAGGCGCTGGAACGCGGCGTCGAGGGTGTCGTCATCCTGGACGGCAAGGTGCCGCATGCCGTGCTGCTCGAATTGTTCACGGAGCTCGGTGCCGGTACGCTCATTCACAACTGACGCATAATACGCACGCCGTCGCTGCGCGAAGTGAGGCGACGAAGCAATCCAGAACCGCGGGGGCGATTGAATTACATCGCTCTACGCGCAATAACGAAAATCCAATTTACCCGCCGTTAACCGCGTGTGCGGCAGCGGGACAACGCCGCCTTTACCAATGGCCGCGTAACACTGGCCCTTCTCGCACGTTGCGGAGGCGCGCTTGGATCTCTCGCCAGGCATCTCTTATTTTTTTGGCCAACTGAGCAAAGCGTTCCTGTCGCCGGGTTCGCATATTTCGTTGCTCTCGCTCGTCAGCGCCCTGTGCGTCGCGTTGGTCGTCCTTGCCGCGCGACGATACAAAAAGGGCCGGCGCATTCGCCTAAGATCTTTGCTCCGGGCGCTGTTTCCCAGGCGGATCTTCCTGAGCAAGTCGAGCCTGGCCGACCTCGGTTATTTTTATTTCAACGTGTTCGTCTTCGGCATCATCTTCGGCTGGGCTCTGCTGTCGTACGATACGCTGAGCCGCAGTATCGTCGATCTGCTGACACGCGCATTCGGCATCGTGCCGCCTGCGCCGCTGCCAACATTTGTTTCCCGATCGATCATCACCGTCATGCTGTTCCTGGCTTACGAGCTCGGCTATTGGCTCAATCACTATCTCTCGCACCGCATCCCGTTCCTCTGGGAATTCCATAAAGTTCACCACTCGGCGACCGCGCTCACGCCGCTGACAAATTTTCGCGTGCACCCGATTTATATGTGCATCTTCATCAACATTCTCGCCGTCTCGATGGGACTTGCGAATGGGGTCGGCGATTACCTGCTCGGCCAGCCCGCCTCGCAATACGGCCTCTCCGAGACCAACATCATTCTGGTGTTCTTTGTTTATTTCTACGTGCACCTGCAGCATTCGCAGTTGTGGATCGCTTTCACCGGCTGGCTCGGTCATCTGCTGATGAGCCCGGCTCATCATCAGATTCATCACTCACGAAATCCGGCGCACTTCGATAAAAATATGGGCAGCTGTCTGGCGCTGTGGGACTGGATGTTCGGGACGCTGTACATTCCGGCCGCGGAGCGCGAGCCACTTGAATTCGGCGTTGAGCCGGATCGCGAGCATGCTCACACTATAAGGGGCGAACTCATCGCGCCATTCATCCGGGCAGCGCTGGTCATCAAAGAGCGATTCGAGAAACCGGCGGCGCCGGTTGCGCTTCCGGCCTCCGAACGCGAACACGTCTTTATCGAACGCACCTAGTCGTTTTTCGCGTCTGCGCCAGCCCACAATCCGGGTTGCGGCGCAGGCCGCCGCCGCGTATTGCGTCAGGCGGATTTCCACACGAGTTGTTCCGCTTGGCCTCCCGTTTTGTTTTTTCGGTGGCGCCCGGGCTCGCCGCTGCATTTTCGCTCGGCGTCGCTGACGTGCTCGCCAAGATTATTATCGCGTCGCACTGCGACGTGCTCACGATGCTGTTGTTTCGCAGCGTGGTTGGGCTCGCCTTGATGACAGTATGGCTGCGGCTCGGTCCAAAACCACCGACGGTGAACGCACGCGTCCGCCTGATATCGGTCGGCATTGGCGTGTTGTTCTCGGTGCTGATCTTTTGTCTGTTCAAGGCGATCGAGGCGAATGACGTACCGACGGCGATCCTGACCTATTTTGTTTATCCGTTGCTGACCGGACTGGTCGCCGCGGTGACCGGTCTCGAGCGCCTGCGCTGGCAAGGGATCCTTTGCGCGCTCGCCGCTTTCGTCGGCCTCGCAATCATGATCGGTGCTCATCCGGCCGGCCTGGCGCTCGCCGGCATTGCCTTTGCTGTCGGCGCGGCGTGCTGCCGAACCGGAGTACTGATTTTCACCCGCGCATTCCTCGTCGGCGCCGACGCGCGGTTGACGACGTGGTACTCAGTGATAGCGCAGCTCGTGATCTTCGCCGTTGTGGCGCTTTTCACTCAGACCTGGCAGCCGCCGCAAACCGACGGCGGCTGGGTGGCGCTCGTCGCGTTGAGCGTTGTCACGACGGTCGCCATCCTTTTCATATTTGTATCGACGGTCCGCATTGGTCCGTTTCGCACGGCGTTGATTACCAATTTCGAGCCGATGATTGCGATGGTGCTGAGCGCAGCCGTTCTTGGAGAGGTCATCACGCCGCTTCAGGCTGTCGGCAGCGGGATCATGCTCGCGGCTCTGATCGGTTTTCAATTATGGAAATGACGAAACCGGCCGAAGTGCGATATGTGCGCCGTTGTCCCGGAATAATCCGATGGTATGACGCGTGGCGACAGCGTTATTGATGCCAATTGTCACAAGCAATCGGTCACAAACTCGGCCAAGTTCGGGACGATGTTTCACTATTCGGTAAATCCGTTGTCCGTACAATCGCGGTGAGGAACGGACTATGCGCGGGTTCCAAAGCTCTTCGTTTGATCCTCAGACACTGGTGATCCTGGAGACCGCCTTCGACGAGGCATGGCTCACGCTCAAGGCGGTTGGCAACAGCACGGTACGGCCGGACGAACTGGCGCGCTCGGTGTTGCGGCTGGCGATGGAAGGCGAGCGCGATCCGGTGCGGCTGCACGATGGCGCGCTCCAAGGACTGGTTCCGGCGGCAGCATGGCGGGAAGCGGTCTAAGCCCCATCATAGCGTTCGTCGGGCGTGGGAAATCAACATCGCGAAGCCGGCCAAAGCCGCAGCGGCCAGGGTGCCGATGAGCACCGCCTGCACGAACGGAACCGACTTGCGCAACGCCTTTTGCATCATTGCTCCCGGCTGACCGGCTGCTATTACTGATTCGGCTAGCTTTACGGCGTCCTCGCCGGCAAGTGTGGCAGCAACGAGTCGCCGGGAATGATCGAGCGTCAGATTGAAGGCCAGGTCCAGGCTCACGTTCGCGGCTTTGGCGCGGTCGAGACTTGGGTATTCGATCTCGATAACACGCTCTATCCCCATCACATCAATCTCTGGCAGCAGGTCGATGAGCGGATCCGCGATTACATCGCCAATTTCCTGAGCGTTACGCCTGAGGAAGCCTTCCGGGTCCAGAAGGATTATTACCGCCGCTACGGCACCAGCATGCGCGGCTTAATGGAGGAGCATGGCCTCAATCCGGACGAGTTTCTGGAAGTCGTGCACCAGGTCGATCATTCACCGTTGACACCCAATCCCGCACTTGGCGCCGCCATAGCACAGCTTCAGGGACGCAAGCTCATTCTCACCAACGGGACGCGGCGTCACGCCGAGGCGGTAATGGCGAGGTTGGAGATCGCGGAACATTTCGACGATGTGTTCGATGTCGCTGCCGCTGAGTTCGAGCCGAAGCCGCGTCCGTCCGTCTATGATCGCTTTCTTTCGCGACACGATGTCGATCCGCGCAAGGCTGCGATTTTTGAGGATCTTTCGCGCAATCTCGAAGTGCCGCACGCACTCGGCATGACTACCGTGCTAGTGGTACCGAGCGGCACCCGCGAAGTCTTTCGCGAAGAGTGGGAGCTTGCAGGGCGGGACGCCCCGCATGTCGATCACGTCACCGACGATCTGACCGGCTTTTTACGAGTTATCGCCGAGGAGCGAGGCCCTGAAGTCCTTCAGAAGTAGCCCGCAAGCTCACCGATGTGCCATGTGACCGGAACGAGAACGGCGATGATGAGGGCGGAATCGCGCCGAAATAGCCATTGCCTTTGATTGTCGCCGCGCAACACATTCAATCCGCCATAAACGATCGCATAGGTCAGAATCCAGAACGCCATTTTGTACCAGCCCAGCCAATAAAACATGCCAGCCAGCACTGCTATTCCCATCGTGATCATTGGGCACCTTTGGTCGTCTCGCTTCAAAGCGAACTATGCAAGAAAAGTTCCAATTTGAGGGCTCACAACGACCGCGATGCTTGACATCGATCAAGCGCGCTCCGACAAAACCGCCGCACCTGGAGATTTTCTTCATGCCAGCCGCTGAACTCGCCAAAACTCAAACGAAATCCGACACCAAATCATTGGCCGAAGCGGTTGAGCAGGCGTTTGAGCGGCGCGACGAGATCGGGCCTACGACAGTGGGCGCAGTCCGCGAGGCAGTCGAGGACGCACTCGATCTGCTCGACCGCGGCGAGGCGCGGGTGGCGGAAAAGGCCGCCGACGGCAGCTGGCGCGTCAATCAATGGCTCAAGAAGGCGGTCCTGCTGTCGTTTCGCCTGAACGACATGAGCGTGATCCCGGGCGGGCCGGGCCGGGCCGTGTGGTGGGACAAGGTCCCGTCAAAATTCGATGCTTGGGACGAAAAGGATTTTCGCTCTGTCGGATTTCGCGCGGTGCCTGGCTGCGTCGTACGGCGTTCTGCCTATATCGCGCCGGGCGTCGTGCTGATGCCCTCCTTCGTCAACCTTGGAGCCTACGTTGATCGGGGCACCATGATCGACACTTGGGCGACGGTCGGATCATGCGCACAGATTGGCAAGAACTGTCACATCTCCGGCGGTGTCGGCATCGGCGGCGTGCTCGAGCCGTTGCAAGCCGAGCCGGTGATCGTCGAGGATAATTGCTTCATCGGCGCGCGTTCGGAAGTTGCCGAGGGCGTGATCGTTCGCGAAGGCGCTGTGCTGTCGATGGGGGTGTTCCTTGGCGCCTCGACCAAGATTGTCGACCGCAACAGCGGCGAAGTCTTTCAAGGCGAAGTACCGCCTTACGCGGTGGTGGTGCCGGGGAGCCTGCCGGGTCCGCCGCGTGCGGGCGGCGGCGCGACCCCGAGCCTCTCCTGCGCCGTCATCGTTAAGCGCGTCGACGAAAAGACGCGGGCCAAGACCAGCATCAACGAATTGCTGCGGGACTGAAAGTTCGCGTCGCGACGATGGATTGGGCTCACCTTCTCAACGGTTTTCACGGCCGCATCGGCCGCCAGACGTTCTGGTTTGCGATGGGCATTCTCGCGATTGCCGAGATCTTCGGCCATCTCATTGCCGAGGAGATTCAGGGCGACCGGCTAAGCGCCATCGTCGATCTAGCCTTCACTTATCCGGAGTTTGCCGTTGCGGTGAAACGCGCACATGACCGCAACCTGCCGGTTTGGTTGTTGATCGTTTTCTTTGGTGCGGGCGCCTTGCTCGACCTGTTCACCGTACTCGGCGTGGCCGGCAACGACGAAGCGCCGAGCATGCTGTCGCTGGTGATCGCGGTGCCGTTTACCGTGTTCGGTCTAGCCTTGCTCGTAGAGCTTGGTTTCCGCAGGGGCACGGTCGGCCCGAACCCGAACGGTCCCGATCCGCTGGCCAAGGTTTAATGGCGATGACTGCCGATCCCGTCGCCATTGCGCGCGATCTCATTCGTTGCCGCTCCATTACCCCGCAAGAGGGTGGGGCGCTGGGTTACCTGGAAAACGTGTTGGCGTCAGCGGGATTTGCCGTTCATCGTATGACCTTTGCCGAACCCGGCACCACGCCGGTCGAAAACCTCTACGCGCGCGTGGGCAGCGAAAAACCCAATCTGATGTTCGCGGGGCATACTGACGTCGTGCCGCCCGGTGACGAGGCAACATGGCATCATCCGCCATTCGCCGGCGAATTGGCGGATGACAAGATTTACGGCCGTGGCGCCGTCGACATGAAGGGCGGCATCGCCTGCTTTGCCGCGGCGGCGCTGGACTACCTCGCCGCCGGCGGCGGCCAGCAGAAGCGCGGCTCGATTTCGCTTCTGATCACCGGTGATGAAGAGGGCGTCGCGGTCAACGGCACGACCAAGCTGCTGCAATGGGCGGCGCAGCGCGGCGAGACTTTTGACCATTGCATCCTCGGCGAGCCGAGCAACGTCGAGGCTCTCGGCGACACCATCAAGGCCGGCCGGCGCGGCTCACTCAGCGGCACGCTGATCGTCAATGGCCGCCAGGGGCACGTCGCTTATCCGCAGCGCGCCGACAATCCAATCCGCGGACTGGTCATGCTGATTGCGGCACTGCAGGCGCCGCTCGACGACGGCAGCGCGCATTTCGATCCATCACATCTTGAATTCACTTCGGTCGATGTCGGCAACGAAACCGTCAACCTCATTCCGGGACAGGCCCGCGCGCGTTTCAACATCCGCTACAACGATTGCCACACCCCGATCGGACTGAAAACTCTGATTGAGCAGCGCGCTCAGACTGCCGCTGCAGGCCGCGTACAATTTGCTTTCGACTGGCAGCCCTCGAATGCGGAAGTCTTTCTCACCAAGCCTGGGCCGTTCACCGATCTCGCGATCGCCGCGATCGCCGATGTTACCGGCCGCAAGCCGAAACTCTCGACCTCCGGCGGCACCTCCGATGCGCGCTTCATCAAGGATTATTGCCCGGTGCTGGAGTTCGGCCTGGTCGGACAGACCATGCACCAGGTCGACGAATGCGCGCCGGTCGCTGACCTTCTTGCGCTGACGGCGATCTACCGGCGGATCATCGAGAAATATTTCGCAACGCGCTAATATTCCACCCGCACCAGATAAAGCCCGTGAGGTGGCGCGACCTGGCCACAGGCGGCGCGGTCGCGGGCGGTCAGTGCCGCACCAAGATCGTCCGCACTCCACTTACCCTCGCCGACGTGGACGAGCGACCCCACCATCGAGCGGACTTGATGATGCAAGAACGAGCGCGCCGACGCTGTGATTCGCACCTCATCGCCATCGCGCGCGACATCCAATTGGTCCAGCGTCTTCACCGGTGATTTGGCCTGACATTCGGTGGCACGGAAGGTGGTGAAATCGTGCCGGCCGACGAGCTTTTGCGCGGCCGTGTGCATCGCTGCGCTATCGAGCGGCCGCGGCACGCGCCACGCGCGATTTTGCTCAAGCGCGAGATCGGAGCGGCGATTGATGATGCGGTAGCGATAGTGCCGCTTGATCGCCGAGAAACGCGCTTCGAAGGTGTCGGCAGCAGATTCCGCCACGAGCACCGCGACCGGCCGCGGGCGTAGGTGAAAGTTGATGGCGTCACGCACGGTGTCGACGTCCCAGTCCTTGGCAAGATCGACGTGGGCGACCTGGCCGAGTGCATGCACGCCCGCATCGGTGCGCCCGGCCCCCTGCAGCGTGACGTGCTCGCCTGTAAACGCAGCAATCGCTTCGGTGATGACGCCCTGCACCGAGACGCGATTGTCCTGGACCTGCCAGCCGACGAACGGCGTGCCGTCATACTCGATGGTGAGCTTGTAGCGAGGCATGGCCGCGTCACTTCGGCAGAAACGCGCGGCGCGTCAAACCAGCACGCATTCGCGCCCAATCGGCGTTCCGCGCAAAAACTCGGCTGCCGGCATCGGTTGCCGGCCGGCGCGCTGCAGTTCGATCAGCCGCACCGCGCCATCGCCGCAGGCGATGGTCAGTCGATCGTCGAGCACATGGCCCGGCTTGCCGTGGCCTTCGCCCTTGGTCGTGCGCAAAACCTTGATCCGGCCCGTGCCGCCGTTATCCAAGAATTCAAACCAGGCGCCGGGAAACGGCGATAGCCCGCGGCAATGGTCGTGGACTTGCTGCCACGGTTTGGTCCAGTCGATCCGCGTCTCGTTCTTTTCGATTTTCTTGGCGTAGGTCACGCCGCTGGCTGCTTGCGGCGTCAGTTGAAGGGCATCCTTTTCCAGCGCGGCGAGCGCGCGCAGCATCAAATCTGCGCCAAGCCGAGCCAGCGTGTCGTGCACGTTGCCAGCGGTCACATCCGGACCGATCGGTACGCGCTCCGCCATCGCCACCGGGCCGGTGTCGAGGCCTTCTTCCATTTTCATCACCATCACGCCGGTCTCGCGGTCGCCGGCGATGATAGCGCGCTGGATCGGCGCGGCGCCGCGCCAGCGCGGCAACAACGAAGCGTGCAGATTGAAACAGCCGAGCGGAAAACCTTCCAGGATCGGCTTGGGCAGGATCAGCCCGTAAGCCACGACCACCGCCGCATCGGCGCCATGGACGCGCATTGTTGCTGCGGCGTCGGCACCCCTTAGAGTTTTCGGCGTCAAAACCGGCAGCCCGAATCGCTCCGCCTCGCGCGCGATCGGGCTCGGACGTAGCTCCATGCCGCGTCCGGCTGGCTGCGGCGCGCGGGTATAGACCGCGACGATCTCGTGTCCGGCACCGACGATTTCCAGAAGCGTGGGCACCGCGAAGTCGGGGGTGCCCATGAACACGAGGCGGAGCGGCAACTAGGCCTCCACCTTGGTCTTCGCTGTCTTACCCGCTGCCTTGGCGGCCTTGGTGAATTTCTTGACGATGCGATCGCGCTTGAGTTTGGAGATGTGGTCGATGAACAGCACGCCGTTGATGTGGTCGATCTCGTGCTGAAAACACGTTGCGAACAGTCCTTTCGCCGTAATCTCGTGGCTCTTGCCGTCGAGGTCGAGAAACTTGACCTTGATCTCGCTTGGCCGCTCGACCTCTTCGTAGAATTCCGGAATCGAGAGACAGCCTTCCTCATGGGTCGATTTTTCGTCCGACGCCCAGGTGATTTCCGGATTGATGAAAACCTGCGGCTTGTGCGCGTCTTCCTTTTTCGACAGGTCCATGACCACGACGCGTTTGGCGACGCCAACCTGGATGGCCGCGAGCCCAATGCCGGGCGCGGCATACATGGTCTCGAACATGTCATCGACCAGCGCGCGAATGCCCGCATCGGGGCGCTTCACCGCCTCGGAATGAAGCCGCAGCCGCTTATCGGGAAGCTTTAGGATCTCGCGCACAGCCATGTTTCACCCGCCTCGGCGGCGATGTAAGGGGTGCACATAGCGCGGTCAATGCACGCAATTTGTTGCATCGACCGTCATGTCCGGGATATAGATGTTCTCTCTTTGTTCTTGATAAGGCAATTCTGGCACACAGGCCCGGTGCCCACCCCGACGAATCGCGTAGAAGCAACCCATGCCTGATGCCTCCCAGACTATCGCCGTCATAGCCGTCTTTGTTGCAGTCGCCGCTCTCGCGGCAATGGCCGTCGTGCTTTGGCGATCCCGAAGTCCTGCACCAACAGAGGACGCAACAATGGCCGAGCTGTCTCGGGCTCAGGCCGATGCCGCCGCCCGCCTCGAAGGCGCCATCAGGCTGTTGGCCAACGGCCAGTCGCAGCTGCAACGCACCGTCAATGAGCGGCTCGATTCAGTCTCGCATCGCCTTGGCGATTTGCTTGAAAAGACCAAGCAGAGCACGTCGGAGAACCTGCAAAAGCTTGCCGAACGGCTGGCGGTCATCGATCGCGCGCAGAAAAATATCACCGACCTCGCCAGCCAGGTGACATCGCTGCAGGGGGTGCTTGCCAACAAGCAATCGCGTGGCGCGTTTGGGCAGTGGCGAATGGAAACGATCATCCAGGACGGCCTGCCGAAAGGGGCCTTCGCATTTCAGCACACGCTCGCCAACAAGACCCGTCCTGACTGCTGTATCTTCCTGCCTGACAAACGACCGCTGGTGATCGATGCCAAGTTTCCACTCGAAGGCATTACGGCTTACCGTGACGCCAAGTCAGATGAGGAGCGCAAAGCCGCGGCGCAGCGGTTGCGCGCGGACGTCAACAAGCACGTCAACGACATCGCCGAGAAATATTTGATTCCGGGGGAGACCCAGGAGATCGCTTTCATGTTCGTGCCGTCGGAGTCGGTCTACGCCGATCTGCATGACGGCTTCGACGATCTGGTCCAGAAGGCCTATCGGGCGCATGTCGTCGTGGTATCGCCGTCGATCCTCATGCTTGCGATTCAGGTGGTGCAACAGATTCAGAAGGATGCCCGCATGCGCGAGGCGGCCGACCAGATTCGCGACGAGGTCGGACGCTTGGTGAAAGATGTGAGTTTGCTTGGCGATCGCGTCCGCAAGCTGCAGACCCATTTCAACCAGTCAAACGAGGACATTCGGCAGGCCATTATTTCGATCGACAAGATCGAAGCGCACGGCGAGCGCATCCAACAGGTCGAGCTGAGCGTCCAAGCATCAGCCAATTCGAACGTCATCTCCGCGCCGGTCTTCAAGCTTGAGGCGGGAGAGTAATCGATTGCCGGGTTAAGGCCTTTGAGCCACCCTGGAATGGCGGATTGTGATATTGGCGTCCGCCGATGACCGACGGACCGGCCCGCACCTCCATCGCCGATACATTCGCCGTCTACCTGCAGCGGCGGGTGTTGATTGTGATGTTTCTCGGCTTCTCGTCGGGCTTGCCGCTGGCGCTGTCCGGGTCGACGCTGCTGGTCTGGATGCGCGAGGCGGGTGTCGATCTTGGTACCATCGGCCTGTTTGCCTTGGTCGGCACGCCGTACACTATAAAGTTCCTGTGGGCGCCGCTGATTGACGCGCTGGATGTGCCGCTGTTGTCGCGGCGATTAGGCCGGCGGCGCGGCTGGTTACTCCTGTCGCAATTTCTGCTGATCGCTGCGATCGTGCTGCTCGGCGCCTGCGATCCGGCGGTTTCGCCGCTGCTTGTTGCCGTCGGCGCTCTCCTGGTCGCCACCGCGTCGGCGACGCAGGACATCGTTGTCGATGCCTTCCGGGTCGAGAGTCTCGATGAGAGCGAACAGGCGGCCGGCATGGCGTCTTACGTTGCCGCCTATCGTATCGGTATGCTCGCCTCGACCGCGGGTGCGCTGTTTTTGGTGAGCGCCTTGCAGGGCTCCGGGCTCAGCTACCACGGCGCCTGGACGGCAGGCTACGCTTTGATGGCGGCGCTGGTGTTGATCGGCGTTGCGACCACGCTGATTGCAACAGAGCCGGAAAAGTCGAAGGCCGCCAATGCGGCGCACGCACGAGAAAATACGCTGCAGCGTGTCACCGAAGCGGCGGTCGGTGCGTTTTCCGAATTTCTGACGCGTGACATGGCGTTTGTGGCGCTCGCGTTTGTAATCCTCTTCAAGTTTACCGACGCCTTATCCGGCGCGATGACGGCGCCTTTCGTGATTGATCTCGGCTTTTCGCGGAATGAATACGCCGCCATCATCAAAGGCGTCGGCCTTGCGGCAACACTGATCGGCGGGTTTGCCGGCGGCTTCTTGGCGCGCGCCTGTTCGCTTCCCATGAGCCTCCTGGTCGGGGGCCTTCTGCAAGGCGTCGCCAATCTTGCGTTTTCATGGCAGGCGGTCCTGGGCCACGACATTGCGTGGCTTACCGTGGCGATCATTAGCGAGAATTTTACCAGCGCCATCGGCACGGTCGTCTTTGTCGCCTATCTCTCCGCGCTATGCCGCAATCCGCTGCATACTGCCACTCAATACGCGCTCCTCACCGCACTCGCCGCGGTCGGACGGACGTACCTGTCGTCTGGTGCCGGCTTTATTGCCGCGGCGGCGGGCTGGGCGTGGTTCTTTGTCGTTTGCGCGTTCGCTGGTCTGCCGGCACTGATCTTGCTGGCATGGCTGCAGAAGCGCCATCACTTCGACGGCTTGGAGGCGTCCAAGAAGAATTAGGCCTTCATGCCGAAATTTTGGGCTGGCTGCCAAAGACCGGGCTCCCGAAGAGATGTCCCTCAGGATGATCCTTAGGCTTTCTGGCGCGAAATGAACCCGTCACGAGAACGCAACCGCCCGGCGGCACAACAGGTCCGCAAAAAAGTCCTTTTGTAAGGATCACATGCCTATACTCGACGTTGTTGCTATCGGCGTCTCTCGAATTCGGTTGTGTCCTCGTTTCTGGTATCGGCATGATTTTGGTCAAGATATTTGCGACCGCGCTGGCGTTAAGCGAGGTGATGACCCAGCCGCAGGCGGTCAAAACCCATTTCGATCGGGTGCAGGATCAGGCCGAGGTGGTGCAGATTCTGCGCAATGGCTGCGCCCACATGCGCAAGGCCTTCGATATCGAATTGATCAACCTCGACGACCTGATTTCGACCGCCCTTGACGATCCCAAGGCGGTGGTTGGCGATGTCAAGGCTTTCCACGGCATCAATTTCGGCGATCTCAACACCGCTTACCGGCAATTTTGCAAGAACGAGAGCGTGCCCCAGCCGGTCGTCGACCTCGGCGAAGTCATCGATTTCTTCAATAACGCTGCAGCCGATTTGCCCGACCCGGCGCAACTAAAGGGACGGAAGCTCCCGAGCATGAGCACGGTGTTGGACGGTAAGGGCGGGAACTTCGCCGAAGTATTCGAGCCCGGCAACCGGCGCATCTGGGTATCGCTCTCCGATGTGCCGGACTTTGTGCAGAAGGCATTCACCGCCGCCGAGGACCGCCGCTTCTACCAGCACCACGGTATCGATGAGCGCGGTATCATCCGGGCCTTCATCGGCAATCTCGCCGATCCGGGCCGACCGCAAGGCGGTTCGACCATCACGCAGCAGGTCGTGAAGAATCTCCTGGTTGGCGAGGACGTGACTTACGAACGCAAGATTCGCGAGATGATCGTGGCCTCGCGGCTCGAAAGCACGCTCAGCAAAAATGAAATTCTCGAACTCTATCTCAATACCGCCTATCTCGGCCGCGGCTCATGGGGCGTGGATATGGCCGCGCGCAGTTATTTCGGCGCAACGGTCAAGAATTTGACGCTTGCTCAAGGCGCCATGCTGGCGGGCCTGCTCAAGGGCCCGAGCTATTTCAATCCGGACCGGCATCCCGACCGCGCCAAGGAGCGCCTTGGCTATGTGCTCGGCCGGATGCAGGAAGATGGCGTCATCAGCGCCGCGCAAAAAGACCAGGCCTCCGCCGATCTGCCCAAGCTCGTCGCCTTCGATCGGCCGCATCGCGACTCAGGATTTGACTTCGTCGATTACGTCGGGCGCGAAGCGAAGACGGATGGCGTCGAGAGCTTGACCGCCCAGTCCTACACTGTGCATTCGACAATCAACGCGGCCCTGCAGCGCGAGACCGAAGCCGCGTTGCAGGAAGGTCTGGCGCTTTACGAAACGGCGTCCGGGCGCACGCAGTTTCATGGGCCTGAAGCCAACATTGCGGACGCGGTGCAAAAACTTACCGGCCCGAAACAGACCGGCGCGCCGGGAAGCGTGCCGACCACCATGCCAGCCTGGCAACAGGCGCTCCTTGCCGCGCATCTTCCACTCTACGACGTGCACTGGCAGGCTGCGGTTGTTTTGGACAAGAAGGGCGCCATCCACGTCGGCCTCGCCGACGGCCGCGTGGTGCCGCTGATGAGCCGCGTGAACTGGCGACTTCTGAACCTGTACGACGTAGTTTTTGTGCGTGTGCTCGAGGGTAAGGGCAGGGGTTCAGCGCAAGCGCAGTTGCGCGTGCGGCCAACAGTTCAAGGTGCGGCGCTGGTGCTGGAAAACAAGACCGGACGCATCCTCGCGATGGCCGGGGGCTTTTCCTATCCGTTGAGCCAGCTCAATCGCACCGTGCAAACACAGCGCCAGCCGGGCTCGGCGATCAAGCCGCTGACTTATCTCACGGCGCTGCAAAAAGGCCTGCAGCCGAATACTCTGATACCTGACGATCCCATTACCTTGCCGCCGATCGGCGCCACAGGAATACGCGGCGGCATTATTGCCCGCGAGTACAATGGCAGAGTCCGCGAAGAAGATTTCTGGTCACCGCGCAACGCCGACAGCAGCTCGGGCGGCGCCTTGACGCTGCGCCGCGGCCTCGAAAACTCGGTCAACATGGTGACTGCGCACCTGCTCGACGGCGGCATCGATGCGGATCCTGAGAAAAGCCTGGACGACGTTTGCGCAACTGCGGTTGCGGCACGGATCTACAATGAATGCGTTCGCTATTATCCATTCGTGCTCGGCGCCCAGCCGGTTCGGATGATTGATCTGGCTGCTTTCTACGCGGCTGTCGCCAACGAGGGCCAGCGGCCGCAGCCGCACAGCATCGACTCGATCGAAGCCGACGGCCGGACGATCTATCAGTACCCGGCCGCACCGGCGCCCTGGATCGGCGCCGCCGATCGAGCTTCGTTCTATCAGCTCAAAACCATCTTGCAGGGCGTTGTCGAACGCGGCACCGCCCGGGCGATTGGTTCGTTGTCTCCTTACGTCGCCGGCAAGACCGGGACTACCGAAGACGCGGTCGATGGCTGGTTCATCGGCTTTACCAACGACGTGACCGTGGCGGTGTGGGTCGGTTACGACAACGGCGACGGCAAGCGCCGCTCGCTTGGCAGCAACGCAACCGGCGCCAGGGTGGCGCTGCCGATCTTCCGGCCGATCATTGATGCGATTTGGTCGCAAGGCATTGCCCCGAAAACGCCGCTCAACGGGCCGTCACGCGAGGCCAAGCTTCATCTGATCGATCTGCCGATCGATTATGCGACCGGCGATCGGGTGACCAGTGGCCGCGGCTTCGTCGAGCACTTCCGCCTCGATGCTACCGGCCGCTTTGAGGAAACGCAGTATCAGTTGGTGTCCCGCGAGGACGCCTATGGCGCACGCGAGACCACGACCAGCGAAGGCTATTGGGCAGCGCAGGGAGACAACGGTTTCGTGTCCGGCAGGTCCTATTATCCAGCCCAGGGCTGGCAACAAGGACCGCCTCAGCCTGCGGCTCCGCAACCTTCTTTGCCACAACCGTTGCGTGGCCTGTTTGCGCCTTTGTTCGGTGATTCTTCAGAAAGCGAGCCTAATGGTGTTCGCCGCGACCCGGATTATTTTTGGGGCAAGCGCACCAACTGATTTCTCCGCCGCTTAAAGAAAGTTCAAATGCGGATTTCCTGCCCGATCGCGCTATCCGGCTTTATCTTGATTTGCTCATTTTCCGCAGCCGGGGCGCAGGACTTTCGCGTCGAGGACGTGACTGGCTTCCGCGATTTGGAAGTGGCGCAGCTCGCGCCCGGAACAATTGCGGTCAGCGATGACCAGAAGAGCGCCGGCGGCGACGCAACCAAGCTGATCAGCTTTCAGGAATGGGTACGTACCCAGCCCGAACAGAAGAAATTCCTGTCGCTGTTTCCCAGTTACGCCGAGCCGACCGTAACCAAAGTGGCGAGCGCCGGCGCTGTCAGGGCGCCCGTTACCGAGAAGCTGACCATGTACGTGGCGCGGGCGCGCTTCATCATCAACCGATCGCCAGGCGCCATCGATCTTTCGCACTATGTGACTCTCGCCTTTCTTGAGAAGATTGATCCGGCGATCAAACACAAGGAGCTTGCCGCCGCCGACATAAATGCGTTCAAGGATCGGCAGGGGACCGGCAACGCCAATCCGGATCGTAAGTGGTGCACCGGACGGCCGTCACTGGTTTGCGTCGAGTTCGAGCTATCGACTCGAAGGCAAGATTCCGATGGGAATCATGCTGGTCAATAAGCTGCGTGACAGCCCCAAGAAGGTTTCCGATCACATCGATTTCGAAAGCGAGCTGTCACAACCCGCGCCCGCGGACGTCGATCAGGCCGGACTGAAGGATTTGACGGGACTCGATACGGCGGTCGCCGGTGTGCTTGAGCAGAACATTTTCTATGTCAATCAGATCATGAAGTTCGGAAAATTCTTTGGCGTTTTTCAGAATCATCCGACCGACGCAGACAAGACGGTGGTTACCGCCTACATGGCGCTGGCCGTCGAGACCAGCGTACTCGACAAGCAGAAGGAATTCGAGAACGTGCCGGTGCTGCGCAACCTCGTGCCGGCGCAGGTGTTAATGGGACAGTCCTCGTTCAACTCCGGCGATTCAATCAGTGCCGGGTTGCCCAAATATGCCCGCAACGAGATCAGGATGGTTGCCGGGCTGTTGGCGCGCGACAAATAACTTGGATCCGCCGGTCCCGGCGCAAACGCAATCGAGGACCAGCGGCACAGAACCTACGCCGCCCGCGCCTGGTCGCCGCGTTCCAGCGACTGCACGACTTCATCGACGGTCTGCACGTCGGCGAACTGGCCGTAGAGCCCGGACAGCGAGGCGTTGTGTTCCTCGTCAGTATTGGCGGCCAGACCGTCCGCCACCATAACGGTCTTGTAGTTGAGCATCATCGCATCACGCGCGCTGCTCTCGCAGCAAATATGGGTGGCCGTGCCGGTGATCAGTACGGTGTCAATGTCGCGCTCGCGCAAATGTCGTTCGACATCGGAGGAGCCCTGGATGAAAGCGCTATAGCGCTTCTTTGTCAGACAGGTGTCCTCGGGCCGGATATCGTTGAGGTGCCAAAATTCGAAACCGTCATGGCCTTCTTCCATCGATTCATAGCGGCGCCGCATGCGCTCAGGCGTCAGCAGATGTTCGTGGTAGGTCGACCAGCTCTGACGCGTATCGTTCGTGCCGTTGCGAATCCAGACCACGAGGCCGCCCCGGCGCCGCAGCTCGGCGGCGAGACGATTGATGTTGGGAACGATTTCGCGCGCCATCGGCGTCTCGGCTTGATGCCCGGGCTTGACGAAGTAATTTTGCATGTCGATCACAAGGAGCGCGGTGCGGCGCGGATTGATCGTCTCAAACGGGTGTAACTTGCCGAACAGACGTTTGCCACGGGCCAAGGCGGTTTCAGACAGTGCGGTCTTGTGCATTTCGTTCCTGATCCTGGGTTCAATCAAACTTCGCGGCGGATTTTCTCCGCCATATCTTCTCCTACCTTAGCCGCGGTCACAAGCCATGGATCAATCGCCCCGAAGCTGGGAGTTCTGGATCGACCGCGGCGGTACCTTTACTGACGTGATCGGCCGGCGCCCGGACGGCAAACTCGTTACCCACAAACTCCTTTCGGAAAACCCGGAGGCCTACACGGACGCCGCGGTAGCGGGTATTCGCCACCTGCTTGGGCTGGTGCCAGGCGAGGCCATTCCGGCGTCGCTTGTTGGCGCGGTGAAGATGGGTACGACGGTCGCGACCAATGCGCTTCTTGAGCGCAAGGGCGACCGCGCACTTCTTCTCATCACCAAGGGTTTCCGCGACGCGCTGCGCATCGGCTATCAGGCGCGGCCGAAGATTTTCGCACGCCACATCATCAAGCCGGACATGCTCTACGAGCGGGTCGGCGAAGTGGATGAGCGCGTGCGCGCCGACGGTACGGTCGAGCGCGCGGTGGACCTTGCATCGGTGCGGGCGGAACTTGTTCGCGCCCAGGCGGACGGCATCCGCGCCGTCGCCGTCGTGCTCATGCACGGCTATCGCTACAGCGGGCACGAACGGCAAGTCGCGGCGCTCGCCCGCGAACTCGGCTTTCCGCAAGTGTCCGCCAGTCACGAAGTTTCACCACTCATCAAGCTCGTCGGGCGCGGCGACACCACCGTGGTCGACAGCTATCTGTCGCCGATCTTGCGCCGGTATGTGGCGCAAGTGGCCGACGATCTCAATCCGTCGCAGCCGGGGGAGGGGAGCCGCGTCTGATGTTCATGATGTCGTCAGGCGGTTTGACGGCGTCGGATTTGTTCCGCGGTAAGGACGCGATCCTCTCCGGGCCGGCCGGCGGCGTGGTCGGCATGGCCGAGACCGGGCACGAGGCCGGCTTTAAGCGATTGATCGGCTTCGACATGGGCGGCACATCCACCGATGTTTCGCATTTCGCCGGCGAGTACGAACGCACCTTCGAGACGGAAGTGGCCGGCGTGCGCATGCGCGCGCCGATGATGCTCATTCACACGGTGGCGGCCGGCGGCGGCTCGATCCTGCACTTCGACGGCGCGCGCTTTCGCGTCGGCCCCGATTCGGCCGGCGCCAATCCCGGCCCGAAATGCTACCGGCGCGGCGGTCCTTTGGCCGTGACCGATGCGAATGTCATGGTCGGCAAGCTCATTCCCGATTTCTTTCCGAAAATATTTGGGCCGCAACAAAGCGAGCCGCTCGACGCCAACGCCGTACGCACAAGTTTCGTGGCGCTGGCAAAAGATGTCGGCGACGGCCGCACGCCGGAGCAGGTCGCTGACGGATTTATCAAGATCGCGGTCGAGAACATGGCCAACGCGATCAAGAAAATCTCGGTGCAGCGCGGCTACGACGTGACCGGCTACGCGCTCCACTGCTTTGGCGGCGCCGGCGGTCAGCACGCCTGCCTGGTCGCCGATGCGTTGGGCATGACCACGGTGCTCATCCATCCGTTTTCCTCGCTACTCTCAGCCTACGGGATGGGGCTCGCGGATATTCGCGCCGTGCGCCAGCGCGCGATTGAGGAACCGTTGCCGGACAATTCATTCGAGCATGAACTCGAAAAGCGGCTTGTCCCTATCGTCGAAGATCTGGCGCGGGAGGCACGGGATGAACTGCTGCGCCAGGACGTGCCGCCGGACGACATCCGCTTCGCCATCAAAGTGCACGCGCGCTATAGCGGCACCGATACGGCTTTGATCTATGACGGCGGATGGAGCGGCTCCGACGCCGACTACACGGCGCGCGTGAAGCACTTCGAGGAATTGAGCGCCAAATACAAACCGTCCCAAACCTACCAGGACTTTCCGCCGGCGCTGCCGCTGCGAATGGATGGGCACATTTTCGGGTATCTCCAGGAAGCCGATAGCATGCAGCTGTGGTTTCATGCCCATCACCGCCAGCGATTCGGCTTTCGTGATCCCAAGCGTCAGGTGATTCTGGAAGCCATTTCGGTCGAAGCGATCGGTGGCGGAGCGAAATTCACCGAGGAGGAGCGCGCGATCACAACCGCTGTATTGCCGGCGCCGGCGCGACGGACGCGTTTCTTTTCCAGCGGGAGTTGGCACGAGGCGGCCGTGTTCACGCGCGCGCAACTCGCTCCCGGCCATAAGGTCGCGGGCCCTGCGATTGTTGTCGAGCCGCACCAGACCGTGGTGATCGAAGACGGCTGGCAGGCCGAGATCACCGCCAAGGACCATCTTGTGCTCGCCCGCGTTGAGCCGCGTCCGCACATGCACGCCGTCGGCACCGACGCCGACCCGGTGATGCTCGAGGTATTCAACAATCTGTTCATGTCGATCGCCGAACAGATGGGCGTGGCGCTGCAGAACACGGCGTCGTCCGTCAACATCAAGGAGCGACTTGATTTCTCCTGCGCTGTCTTTGATGGCAAGGGCTCGCTCGTTGCCAATGCGCCACACATGCCCGTGCATCTCGGCTCGATGGATCGTGCGGTCGAGACTGTCATCCGCGAAAATGCCGGCGCCCTCCGTCCGGGCGATGTCTACGCCATCAACGCGCCCTATAACGGCGGCACGCACCTGCCTGACATCACGGTCTGTACGCCGGTCTTTGCACCCGATTCCTCCCTGCAAAGAGCCGGGGAGATTTTGTTCTGGGTGGCCTCGCGCGGTCATCACGCCGATGTCGGCGGTATCGCGCCCGGCTCAATGTCGCCGAACGCGACAACGATCGAGCAGGAAGGCGTCTACATCGACAATTTCAAGCTGGTCGAAGGCGGCGTGTTCCGCGAACAGGAGGTCAATGCACTTCTGACCGGTGCGACCTACCCGGCACGAAATCCGACCCAGAACATCAATGACCTGAAGGCGCAGATTGCCGCCAACGAGATGGGCGTGCAGGAGCTGCGCAAGATGGTGCAGCATTTCACTTTGCCGGTCGTCACGGCGTACATGAATCACGTCCAGGACAACGCCGCCGAAAGCGTGCGCCGTGTCATCGACCGGCTGCATGACAGCGCGTTTGCGGTTGAAATGGATCAGGGCACCGTTATCAGAGTGCGTATCAGCGTCGACAAGGAGCGTCGCGAAGCGACCGTCGATTTCACCGGCACCAGCCCGCAGCAGCCCAACAACTTCAACGCGCCCGAGCCGGTGACGCGTGCCGCGGTGCTCTACGTCTTCCGTGTCATGGTCGACGACGACATTCCGATGAATGCCGGCT
This sequence comes from uncultured Alphaproteobacteria bacterium, assembly GCA_963727325.1. Taxonomy (GTDB): domain Bacteria; phylum Pseudomonadota; class Alphaproteobacteria; order Rhizobiales; family Xanthobacteraceae; genus BOG-931. The sequence continues at coordinate 131,531 of CAVSFV010000005.1, read as the reverse complement.
GCCTGCGCCCGATCCGGATCATCATTCCGGAAAAATCGCTGTTGTCGCCGGAATTTCCTGCAGCAGTGGTCGCTGGCAATGTGGAGACCTCGCAGGAAGTGACCAACTGCCTGTTCGGTGCGCTCGGTGCGATGGCTGCGGCGCAGGGCACCATGAACAATCTCAATTTCGGCAATGCGCGCTACCAGTATTACGAAACCATTTGCTCGGGCTCGCCCGCGGGTCCTGGCTTTCCCGGCACCGACGCCGTGCACACTCACATGACCAACACGCGGCTCACCGACCCGGAAATTCTGGAGTTCCGCTATCCGGTTCTGCTCGAAGATTTCCACATCCGCAAAGGCTCGGGCGGCCGCGGCCAATGGAATGCCGGCGACGGCATCATCCGAACCATCCGCTTTCTGGAAAAAATGGAATGTACCATTCTCTCCGGCCATCGCCGCGTACCGCCGTTTGGGCTTGCCGGTGGCGCCGATGGTCAGGTTGGCGAAAATTCGGTGCGGCGCCGCGATGGCCACGTCGAGAAGCTTGCCGGCTGCGACGCCACGACCATCGACGCAGGCGAAGCGATCATCATCCAGACGCCAACCGCGGGCGGCTACGGAAAGCCCGGCGCAGCTTCATAACGCTGCAAGCTGAGATCAATGCGCGTCGATGGGCGCTGCGGCGGTGACGGGCGGCGGGCGGCGCATGAACCACACCAGCGGTGCAAACACCAGGAACAGCAAGCCCAGCAGCAGGAATACGTCGGCGAAGGCCATCACTGTTCCTTGCTGGCGCGCAAACAGGAACAGGTATTTGAGCGCCATGTTGTGCGCATCTGAACCCGGCATACGCGCCGCGAAATTGTTCAGCGCCTCTATGACTGGCTGCCGTGACCAGGTGATCGAATCGTGCAGGCGGGCCAGGTGCAGGTCGATGCGCTTGTCGAGCACGGTGTTGAGGCCGGCGAGGCCAACCGCGCCGCCGAGATTGCGTGTCAGGTTGAACAGGCCGGAGCCGTTCTTCAACATGTCCGGGGACAGCGTGCCGAGCGAGATACTGGTGATCGGCACGATCGCAAACATCATGCCGAAGCCGCGCAGCACTTGCGGCACGAACAGTTCCCAAAAATCCCAGTTGCTGGTGATGTATGTCGCCTGCCAGTTGCTAACCGCGACGATGGCGAAACCCGCGGCCAGCATCAGGCGGGGATCGATCTTGCCCATCAGCCGGCCGACGATCGGGGCGCAGACGAACATGGTAACGCCGGATATGAACATGGTCTTGCCGACCAAAAGTGCGTTGAAGCCGCGAATTTCGCCGAGAAAAACCGGATAGAGATAGGTCAGGCCGTAAAGGCCGATGCCAAGTACGAAAGAAAACATGCTGCCAAGCGCGAAATTGCGGTCTGTAAACGCGCGCAGGTCGACGATCGGCTGCCGTGCCACGAGCACGCGCATGAAAAAGATCACGGCCGAGCTTGCCGACACGACCGCCGCAAGTGCGATGGTTGGATCCTCAAACCAGTCGTAGCGGGGTCCATCTTCGAGCACATATTCGAGCGCGCCCAGAAACAGCGCCATGAAGATGAGCCCGACGTAGTCGAACCGTTCGAACAGCGCCAAGTTCGGCTTGTCGAAGTCGATCAGGGTGACCGCCGCGATGGTCACGATGATGCCGGGCACGATATTGATGAAGAACAGCCAGTGCCATGACAGCGCATCGGTGAGGTAACCGCCGACCGTCGGGCCGATGGTCGGCGCGAGCGTGGCGACGAGCCCGATCAGCGGCGTAATCACCGGCTGGCGCGAGCGCGGAAAGATCGCATAAGCGGAAGCAAACACCGTCGGCACCATGCCGCCGCCGATGAACCCTTGCAGGGCACGCCAAATGATCATCTCGCCCATCGATGATGACAGCCCGCACATCAGGCTGGCGATGGTGAAGCCGGCGGCGGCGGTCGCGAACATGATTCGGGTGCCCAGCGCGCGCGAGAGAAAGCCGGACAGCGGAATGGCGATCACTTCTGCCATCAAATACGAGGTCTGCACCCAGGTGATCTCGTCGCTCGAGGCCGCCAGACCGGCCTGGATTTCCGAGAGTGACGCCGACACCACCTGAATGTCGAGAAACGCCATGAACATGCCGAAACACATCGCCAAGAATGCGACGAGGCGCATCGGATCGACGCGTTCAGGGTCGGCGGCTGCAGCGCCGGGCTCGGCTCCAAACGTCGCGGTCGCGGCTTGTGTCATGCCTGGCCCCGATTGAACGTTTGGCGCGTCGTTTTCAGCGCGCCGCGCTTTTGGTGGTCGCGGCGCTTTCGGCGACCGCGGTCGCCTTGGTGTTCACGCGGACCACGACCGACATCCCGGGCCGCAGCAATCCCTCGCGAGCGACGTCAGCGGGCACATGAATGCGCACCGGCAACCGCTGCACAATCTTGGTGAAGTTGCCGGTCGCGTTGTCCGGCGGCAGCAACGAGAACACCGAGCCGGACGCCGGCGAGAAGCTCTCGACCGAGCCTTCGATCGAATGCTCGGGGAGCGCGTCGACGGCGATCGAAGCGTTTTGGCCAGGCCGCAAGTGTGCGAGTTGCGTTTCCTTGAAATTGGCGGTGACATAAACATCGTCGAGCGGAACGAGGCTCGCCAGCCGCTGGCCAGTCTGCACGTAATCGCCGGTCTGGACGGCACGATTGCCGATCACGCCATCGAGTGGTGCGCGGATCACGGTGAAGGATAGATCGCGCTCCGCCTTGGCGAGTGCGGTCTTGAGTTCGCTGAGCGTAGAGATTGCTTCCTGCCGCTGCCCCTTGAGTACATCGACATTGGCCGCGGCCGAATTCGATGGCCGCTCGGGCGCCCTGCACTCCGGCTACCGCCTGGTCCCGATTGGCTTGCGCTTGCTCGAGGAGTTGGCGGCTCGAAGCGTCACGCGCCACCAGCTGATTCTGCCGGGTCAGTTCCAGCTCGGTACGCGTGGCGGCTGCCTGAGCGGAAACGAGTTGCGTCCTCGATTGCTCAACGGCGGCCTCTTGGGCCGCAATCTGATGGGCCATCCGCGCGATCGTTGCTTCCTGGGTTGCGACTTTTTCGCGCGCCGAATCGACCGCAAGGCGGTAGTCGCCGTCGTCAATAGTGGCGATGACGTCCCCGGTGTGGACGTGGGTATTGTCGGTCACCGGGACGCTGGAGAGATATCCAGACACCTTGGTGGCGAGCGTCGTATTATAGGCCTGCACATAAGCGTCATCGGTCGAGACCATGAAGCGCCCGACCGTCAAATAATCATAGCCGTACCAAGCAGCCCCACCGACCGCGAGAATGGCCACTATGGCCATTCCGATCCTGCGGCGGTTCGGTCGTTTTTTCAGAGCATTCCCAGCCGGGGGTGCCGGAGTCTCTTTCGAAGCTGGCAATAAGGGCGCCGGCCCCCGAGCTTGCGTCGAGCCCGGCACAACTGGCGCCCCGGCTGCTTCGTCGCCAGTTTGAGTTTCGGCGGTGACGACCGGGAGACGGGAGAGATCACTCTCTTGGTTGCGATACATGTCTCGCATTTCCTCTGGGAACTCCGAGAAAAGCTCGGGTGACCGAACGGTTCGGTCATCAATAAGCGAGCATAAGTCAAAAGTCAATATTGACCGAACGGTTCGGTCAATATATATTGAATACGGAGATTGGTAACGGGCGAGAGTTAGCGCCCCAAGAACAGGCAAATACGGGAAAAGGCCTAGAAATGAGCGAAACTGCCACCTTGGAGCGCGCGCGCGGCGCCACGGCCGATGACGAAAACGACAAGCGCCGGCAGATCGTCGATGGCGCCCGGGCCGTGTTTCTGGCCCAAGGCTTCGACGCCGCCAGCATGAACGACATTGCCCGCGCCGCCGGCGTCTCCAAGGGGACGCTCTATGTGTACTTCAAGAACAAGGAAGAACTGTTCGAGGCCATCGTCCAGCAGGAATGCGAAGCACAGGCGGAAGGGATTTTCGAGCTTAATCCCAACGATCACGATGTCGAAGCGGTGCTGACGCGGCTCGGCGTCGCGTATGTCAAATTTTTGTGCCGGCCGGAAAAGGCCTCGGCGATCCGCATCGTCATTGCCATCGCCGATCGTATGCCGGAACTCGGTGCAAGGTTTTACGAGACCGGTCCGGCAAGAGGAATCGCGAAGCTTGCGGCCTATATCGACGCTCAGACTAAGGCGGGGACGCTGGTCGTCGAGGACTGCGAAATCGCCGCAGCGCAACTCATGGAAGCGTGCCAGGCGATGATTTTCAAATCGATGGTTTTCAACTTCGCGTCGGCACCGAGCCTCGATCGCATCGAGCAAGTGGTGCGGATCGCGATAAAGGCGTTCCTCGCGGCATATCGCACACCGGCGACGGTTTAGCCAAACGCTTACTCCGAGCGCGGCGGAGCGATGACAGAGTTTTGCGCGGGCCGGCGCGATATCGAATATTTCATCTGCGCTGTGCTGCCTTGCCAGAAGAAGCTGTAGTCGATGTTCAACGTGCCGCCGTCGGATAGCGGCAGCGCGACGCTGCACTCCACTTGATCCTTTCTGCTCGCGATCGTTTTGATCGGCTCGTCGCGAAGCGGTTCGACTTTGAGCTGGTCAAGCACGTCGGACAGTGTCGATTTGGCGCGCGATGAATCGCATTCCGGCAGCGTCAGTCGCTCGGCGACGCCGCGATAGATCAGAACCCCGGCGAAGGCGAGCGCGGGAATACCGATCAGGCGGAACAGCAAACGGTTGGAGGTAGCGGGAACCGATCGGGGCGCGGACCAGCGGGAAGCGCGTGTTCTGCTTGGCAGCTTGGGCGAAGGATTATCGTCGGCCATTCGCCGTCGCTCTCACAGCGCTTTGGCGATCTCTTCGGTCATCTTCTTGGCGTCGCCAAGGAGCATCATCGTATTGTCACGATAGAATAGCGGGTTGTCGATGCCGGCGTAACCCGAGGCAAGCGAGCGTTTGTTGAACATCACAGTGCCCGCCTTCCACACCTGCAGCACCGGCATGCCATAGATCGGCGATGTGGGATCCTCTTCGGCAGCCGGATTGGTGACGTCGTTAGCGCCAATCACGTAGGCGACGTCAGCCTGGGCGAATTCCGAATTGATGTTTTCAAGCTCGAACACTTCGTCATAAGGTACGTTGGCTTCAGCGAGCAGCACGTTCATGTGCCCAGGCATGCGGCCGGCGACCGGATGGATTGCGTAGGCGACGTCGACGCCTGCGGCTTTGAGCTTGTCGCCCATCTCGCGAAGCGCATGCTGCGCCTGCGCCACGGCCATGCCGTAGCCAGGCACAATGATGACCCGCGAGGAATTTTTCAGAAGATAAGCGGCATCTTCCGCCGATCCAAGTTTGACCGGCCGCTGCTCGGCGCCCGCCGCCGGCCCCGCCACTTCGCCGCCGAAGCCGCCGAGGATGACGGAGATGAACGAGCGGTTCATGCCTTTGCACATGATGTAGGACAGGATCGCGCCCGAGGAGCCGACCAGCGCGCCGGTGATGATCAACGCCGAATTTCCGAGCGTGAAGCCGATGCCGGCAGCCGCCCAGCCGGAATAGGAATTGAGCATCGAGATCACGACAGGCATGTCGGCGCCGCCGATCGGGATGATGATCAAGATGCCGAGCAGAAACGACACCGCGGTAATCAGCCAGAAGGTGAGATGCTGCTGCGCCTCAAAGAACCAGACGATGAGCGCAACGAGCGCGACGGCTAACGCGATGTTGATGACGTGCCGCCCCGGCAGCGTGATCGGTTTGCCGCTCATCCGGCCGGAGAGTTTCAGGAAGGCGATGACCGAGCCGGTAAAGGTGATGGCGCCGATGGCCACGCCGAGCGACATTTCGATCAGGCTTTGGCCGTGGATGGCGCCTTCGGCGCCAATATCGAAGGCTGCCGGCGCATAGAGAGCGCCAGCCGCGACCAACACCGCCGCCATGCCGACCAGCGAGTGAAAGGCGGCGACGAGCTCTGGCATCGATGTCATCGGCACGCGCCGCGCGATGACCGCGCCGGTGCCGCCACCGATCACGACCGCCAGTGCCACAAGTCCCCAGGCGCCAATTCCGGCCGGCGGATGGGCCGCAAGGGTGGTGGCGACCGCGATCAGCATGCCGATCATGCCGAACAGATTGCCGCGGCGGCTTGAGTCGGGATGCGAAAGCCCGCGCAGCGCCAGGATGAAGAGGACGCCTGCGACCAGATAGGCCAGTGCGGCGAGGTTGGCGCTCATGATTATTTCTGTTTCCGTTGAAACATGGCGAGCATGCGCTGCGTCACCATAAAGCCGCCGAAGATGTTGACGCAGGCGAACGTCAGCGCAACGAAACCGAAAGCACGTGCCCAGATCGGGCCGGCATCGTCGGCAACAAGCGTAACGCCAACCGCGAGCAGAGCGCCGACGACGATGACCGATGAGATCGCGTTCGTTACCGACATCAGCGGTGTGTGCAGCGCCGGCGTCACCGACCACACGACGTAATAGCCGACAAAAACCGCGAGTACGAAAATCGAAAGCCGGAACACGAACGGGTCGACAACGTCGCTCACAGCGTGCATCGCGCCGCCGCTCGCCGCCGATAAAATATCCAGCTGAGCGAGCACCGAGAGCGTAACCATGCCGAGCCTCCTCTTTCGCTACGCCGCAGTCTTCGAAGCAATAATTGTCTAAGCAGCAGGTTTGGGTTTGAAGTTCGGATGCACGATGGCGCCGTCGCGGGTCAGGGCCGTCGCCTTGACGATATCGTCGTCCCAATTGACGGAGAGCGCTTTGGTCTTCTTGTCGATCAGAACTTCGAGGAATGCATAAAGATTCTTGGCGTAGAGGCTCGACGCCGTCGCCGCGAGCCGGCCAGGCACGTTGGCGTAGCCGAGGATCTTGACGCCGCCGGTCTCGGCGATCGCGTCGGCCTTGACGCCTTCGACGTTGCCTCCGCGCTCGACGGCGAGATCGACCACCACCGAGCCTGGCCGCATCGATGCCACCATTTCCTTCGACACCAGCCGTGGCGCCGGCCGGCCGGGAATGAGCGCGGTAGTGATGACGATGTCCTGCTTCTTGATGTGCTCGGCGACCAGAGCCGCCTGCTTGGCCTGATACTCTTTCGACATTTCCTTCGCGTAACCGCCGGCTGTTTCCGCCGCCTTGAACTCCTCGTCGTCGACCGCGATGAACTTCGCGCCGAGGCTTTCGACCTGCTCCTTGGCCGCCGGCCGCACGTCGGTCGCGGTGACGATGGCGCCGAGGCGGCGCGCGGTAGCGATCGCTTGCAGGCCGGCAACACCGGCGCCCATGATGAACACCTTCGTCGCCGGTACGGTGCCGGCCGCTGTCATCATCATCGGCAGTGCCCGGCCGTATTCGGCGGCGGCATCGATCACCGCACGGTAGCCGGCGAGGTTGGCCTGGCTCGAGAGCACATCCATCACCTGCGCGCGGGTAATGCGCGGCAGAAGCTCCATGGCGAAAGCGGTAATTCCGGCACCCGCCATCGCTTGCAGCGCTTCTTCATGGCCGTAGGGGTCCATGATGGCGATGACCATGGCGCCTTTTTTCAAGTGCGACAGCTCGGAGGTTTGGGGCCGCCGCACCTTCAGCACGATGTCGGCACCGCTTACGGCGTCCTTGGTCACGGTAGCGCCCGCGGCGGAAAAATCGGCGTCAAGAATTCCGGATTTCAATCCGGCACCCGGCTCGACAGCGACCTCAGCGCCAAGACCAATCATCTTCTTGACGGTTTCCGGCGTGGCCGCGACCCGCGGCTCGTTCGCCTCGACCTCGGCAGCAACCGCGACCTTCATGATTCCTCCGACACCCGCCTGTGCGTGCGTTCGGCTTTGCGACGATACGTTACCAGCTGCGGGTTAAGCACAAAGCCGAGTTTCGGCAGAACAACCCGAATCAGACGAGGAAAATAGCCATCAGGATCACAATAACAACGACAGCGCCGAGGATACTCTTCACCAACGTGATGAAATTCCGGTACATCTGTTCGTGCGCGGCATAATCCATGCCGTCTGCAGTCGCGTATTCGACCTCACCGTGGTCGGTCATAGCATTCCTCCAACCCTGCCCGGTTGGCCGCGGACTTAGCGCAATTGCGCGCCAAGAGCAACGCGATACCGTTACCGACCAACGTATGCCCACTCACTCAACACGACGTCTACATGTCCAGAACGAGACGCTCGCTTTTGCAGCCCGCGCAGCAGATCATGACCGTCTCGTTTGATGCCTGCTCTTCCTCGCTGAGCACCGAATCGTGGTGCTCGGGAATGCCGGAGATGACGCGCGTGACGCATTCGCCGCAGATGCCAAGTTCGCACGAATAATCCACGTCGACGCCCGCCTCGTAGAGCACTTCGAGGATCTTTTTGCCCTCCGGGATAAAGTACTCTTCGCCTGATCGCGCGAGTTCAACCCAGAAGCCGCCCAACGTGCCAGTCCCGGCCTCTTCTTTGGGCGTGAAATATTCGACATGAACTTGATGGCGGGGTCGGCTCGCGGCGGCAGCTTCGAATGCCTTCAGCATCGGATTGGGGCCGCAGCAATAAAAGTGTGCGTTCGCCGAACCGGCGCCGATGGCGGCCGCCAGATCGAGAAACTTGCCACCTGCTTCGTCGTCGAAATGCAGGTGCACGCGGTCGGGGCCGAATTTCTCTATCGACGCCAGAAAGGCCATGTCCGCCCGCGACTGGCACGCATAATAGAGCTTCCACTGGCGATTCTGCGCCTGGAGCTGCTGCGCCATGCACCAGATCGGCGTAATGCCGATGCCGCCTGCAAAAAGGACGACCTCAGGGGCATCCTCGACCAGCGGGAAATTGTTGCGCGGGGCGCTGATCTTCAGCGCGTGTCCGGTGCGCAGATCATCGAAGATGTAGCGCGATCCGCCACGGCTTGCCGCGTCAAGCTTGATGGCGACGACGTAGCTCTCGGGATTGTCGGCGGGATTGAGCAGCGAAAACTGACGGATGAGTCCATTGGGCAAGTGGAGATCGATATGAGCACCAGGCTTATAGGCCGGCAGCGGTCCGCCGTCGGGTCGCCGGAACGTATAAACGTTGGTGTCGCGCGCGACCGGCTCGATGGCGGCGAGTTGCACGTCGATCAAAGTTCCAGCGCGCGCCGTTTCGGGCGCGCCCGCGGGCGTGGCAGAGGGTGCAGTCACGGTATCCATGCGGTCCTAAATAGGCAGCCGAGGCGGCGTTTCGCAACAGCTTCTTTCAGCCCGCATAATTGCGGATAGGAAGATTTTTAAAGGGCCTGAGGCGGGCGGCCGCTATCCTTGCCCGTGGGCCAGGCGCGGCTCCGCCAGAGCGTTATCCGCAGCGTAGTCAGAAAATACCTGACCAATCATCACGACGACCGGGCCCATCGCTGCTTCAGCGGCCAGAAGCGCCGGCAATTTGGCGATTTCGCTGCTGATGACGCGTTCGTCGGGTCGGGTCGCGTGAGCGACCGCTACGGCAGGCGTCGCCGGATCAAGGCCAGCGTCGAGCGCTTTGGCAACAAGGTCAGGCAGCGTCCGCGTCGGCATGTACACGACTGTTGTTACGGCCGGATCGGCAAGGCTCGTCCAATCGATATCGTCAGGTAATTTGCCGTCGCTGCCGTGACCCGTGATGTACTGCACCCGGCGAGCCTCGGCGCGGCGTGTTAGCGAGACTTTTAGTCGGCCCGCGGCAGCTTGCGCAGCCGTCACGCCTGGTACGACTTCAACCGCTATGGCTGCCGCGCGACATGCTGCGATTTCCTCATCAGCGCGCCCGAAGATCATCGGGTCACCGCCCTTGAGCCGCACCACACGACGCCCCGCTCTGGCCAGCGAAACCATCAGCCTGTTGATATCGTTCTGACGGCACGATGGGCCGTGACCGGTTTTGCCAACCAGCATTTTCTTTGCTTCGCGCCGGGCGAAATCGAGAATCTCCGGCGAAACCAGACTATCGAACAGGATCACGTCCGCCGATTGCAGTGCCCGCACCGCACGCAGCGTCAACAATTCCGGATCGCCCGGACCAGCGCCGACAAGAACCACTGAACCGGTCTCGGGCGCCAAATTCGGCTTGAGCAGCGCTTCAAGATCGGCCTCGCTCGGGGCCTGATCGGGCGCGGCAATAGCGCGATCGGTGAATTTCTCCCAGAACGTCCGCCGTCCGCGGAACGACAGCGCGAGGCCCTGTACACGCGGCCGCCAATTGCGCGCGGCGTCGGCCCAGCGCGCGAATCCCTTCGGGATCAAGGCTTCGATCTTCGAACGCATCGCCTGACCAAATACCGGCGCGGCGCCGTCGGTCGAAATGCCGATCACAAGCGGCGAGCGGTTGACGATTGCTCCGAAAGAAAAATCGCAAAAGGCCGGCCGGTCGATGACGTTGACCGGTACACCTGCATCGCGCGCCGCCGCGGCAAACCGCGCCGCTTCAGCGTCGTCGGCGCACTCAGCGACGGCGAAAGACGCGCCAATGATATCGTCCGGTGTCCAACCCCGCTCGTGAACGATGATCGTGCCGACAGGTGGCGCCGCAGCGAGTACGCGCAAGCTCTCAGATTGCTCCGGTGCGAATACAAGCACTCGCGCGCCGGTCGCTGAAAGAAGCTCGGCTTTCCAGATTGCCGCTTGGCCACCGCCGGCGACGACGACGCGCTTTCCTTCCAGCGCAAAGAACGCGGGAAGCCGGGCCAAAGGCCCGATCCTGGTCGTCTGCATTTCAGTGGGCGTGGGGTTCATGTTGGCATCCCGAAGATGAGGAAATAGAAATTTCTACCCGGGAAGGCAATCGCGCCCCTCCATTTTGGGATGAAATAGCCGTTTTCTCCGATTTTTTAGCATATCTAATCCACAGAAACGCTCGGGAGGCACGCTCAATCCTGGCATGGGACCGCCTATTTCCATTCAATTGGCGTGCCAACACGCTCACAAAAACTTGGTGGGCGCCCGACGGAGGTCCGGCGGGCGCCCTAAAGCTATCAGTCAGTCTATAAGCCGGGTTCTGGATGGCATGTGGACAAGTGGTCCGCATACGTGACGGCCATTCCTCTTGGACGCCGGTTACCCGGCGCCTCCAGCAACCTACCCGGACGGCGGATCCAGACACTGATCTGAGTATTGGCTGCGCTTGCGCGCAACAAACGCTCGTGCCGTCCCTATTCGGTCTTGCTCCCGGTGGGGTTTACCGTGCCGCCGGCGTTGCCGCCGGCGCGGTGCGCTCTTACCGCACCTTTTCACCCTTACCGCGGAATACGCAACGCGCCGCGGCGGTATCTTCTCTGTGGCACTTTCCCTAGGCTCGCGCCCGCCGGATGTTATCCGGCACCGCTTGTCTATGGAGCCCGGACTTTCCTCCCCGGCAACCTTTCGGTTTCACCGGAGCGGCCGCCCGACCGACTGACATGATAGGGATGAGAATATTAGCCGTCGCCGTCAAGTCATGAGTATGCAAGTGCTTAAGCGGTCAGGAGCCGCGTCGCGTGCGGGTGGCGATGCTTCGTCCGCGGGTCTCGTGAGCCAGCAGGTCCCGCAACGTCCTAAGTGTCGATTGATCACTGACACCATCGACTCGCTCTGGCCGGAAGTGACGCTGGAAAGCCGCCACGACATCGTGCGTGGTCGAATTGTAGGTCCCATTTGTCGTCACGCCATAGCCGTATTTGGCCAACGTCTCCTGTAACGCAGTCACTGCGCCGCCGCGGTCGCCAAGCGCAAGCACGCGATTGTCGTCGACAATGGGAGTTGGATCGACCCAATGCCCGATCCCGGAATTGTAAAGCGTACGCCAAGGAAACTTCTCGCCCGGATCCCGTTTGCGCGATGGTGCAATATCGGAATGCGCCAGCACCCGCGTTGGCGGGATGGTATTGCGGGTCGAGATGCCACGGCAGAGTGCGGTTACCGCTGCGATCTGCCGTTTCGGAAAATCGGGATAGCCGTAATCGTGACCCGGATTGGCGATCTCAATTCCGATCGAGCAGGAGTTGAGGTCGGTTTCGCCGGACCACAGTGATTGTCCTGCATGCCAGGCGCGGCGACTTTCCTGGACCATCTGCACAACGCGTCCGTCCTCGAAAACCAGGTAGTGGGCCGAGACTTTGCTGAGCGGATCGCAAAGGCGATCAAGTGCAGCGAGAGCGTCCTCCATCCCGGTGTAATGGAGCACGATCATATCCGGGCTTCGGCCGCCGGCCCGCTCGTCATGATTGGGCGAGGGCCTGACTTCGGCAACGACGGAGGAATTGGCTTCGAATACGCGGTCCAACATACCTAAACTCTAAGCCCGACGCTCAGGCTCACAAACACGATTTCTGCGTGTCGCCCAATGCTCCCGGATTTAGGTGAGGATCAGACTGCAAACTTCAACCTTTCCTTAAGCTTACCCCTCACTAATCGAATTCGAACGGAGCGGCCAAGCGGCGAGGGTCGTGCCGTTGACGCCCATGTTGTCCCATGATAGCCCAACTATTCCCAAATGAGCCTTTCTGGCCCGGATCAAGGCGCGGCAGAGGTGCTGGGTCAGCCGGGGATTGCCGACTGCATAGGCCGCCAAGCCGGCCGCTCGGCGAGGGGCTAGATGGATCGGTTCGTTTCCCACCATATGCTCCGTCTGGATGCCAAGGGCCGTTTGTCGGTGCCGGCTCCGTTCCGCGCCGTGCTGGCTCGCGACGGTTTCGATGGGCTTTACTGCTATCCCGCGTTCGACCGGCCGGCGCTGGATGCCGGCGGCAATGCGCTGTTTGCCGAAATCGAGACATTGATTGCGGACTTTTCACCCTTCTCGGAACAGCGCGAGCAGTTCTCGCTCGCTCTCTACGGTTCGAGCGAGAGCCTGAAGATCGACGGGCAAGGCCGTGTCGTGCTCTCCGATGCTCACAAGAGCCACGCGGGGATCACCGACGCCGCCGTGTTTGTTGGTCTCGGCCACAAATTTCGGATTTGGGAGCCCGGCCGGTTTCACGCGGAACTGGCCGAAGCCACCGACAAGGTTCGCGTCTTCAAACATCAATTGGGAGCCGAGACGGCGGGGCAAAAGCCGCCTGGAGTACTGGAATGATGGCGGGCAACGACAGCGGTGCTGTCGCTGGCGGATTGGCTCGTCACATTCCCGTGCTCGCCTCCCGCGCGGTCGAATGGCTTGGCGTGCGTGAGGGCGGCGTCTACGTCGATGCGACGTTTGGCGCCGGCGGTTATTCCCGCATGATCCTTGCCACGCCGGGCGCGCAGGTGATCGGCATCGACCGCGACCAAAACGCTGTTGCAGAAAGCGCCACCCTCGTCAGTGCAGCAGATGGGCGGTTGGATGTGATCGAGGATCGCTTTTCCAACCTTGAAGCGGCCGTCCAAAGCTGCGGCATTGCTGCGGTTGACGGCGTCGTGTTCGACCTCGGTGTTTCTTCGATGCAGCTTGACGAGGCGGTCCGCGGGTTCTCGTTCCGGTTCGACGGACCGCTCGACATGCGAATGGGACATATCGGCCCCAACGCAGCTGATGTTGTTGCCCACGCAAGCCCGCGCGATCTCGCTGCCATCATCGGCACCCTTGGTGAAGAGCGTCACGCGCGTGCGATTGCGCGCGCCATCGCCAAGGCACGCGAAGCGCAGCCGATCGCCACAACGCGTGCGCTCGCAGACGTGGTTGCCCGCGTGGTGCATGCGCGCGAAGGCATGATCCATCCCGCCACCCGCACCTTTCAGGCGCTGCGGATTTTCGTCAACGACGAGCTTGCTGAACTGGCGCGCGGGCTTGTTGCAGCGGAGCGCATTCTCAGGCCGCAAGGGCGTCTCGTTGTCGTAGCGTTCCACTCGCTTGAGGATCGCATTGTCAAAAACTTTCTTGCCGAACGAAGCCGTGCACCAGCGTTGTCCCGGCACCGTCCGGAGATCGCGCCGCCACCGCCGACATTTCGCGTGCTGACAAAAAAGCCGGAAACGCCCGACGAAGCTGAGACCTTCGCCAATCCGCGCGCCCGTTCGGCGAAGCTTCGCGCAGCCGAACGGACCGATGCTGCGGCCCGTCCGGAGGCGGTGGAGACGCTGCTGCCGCGGGTACCCTCGCTAAACGACGTTATGCGGGGCCGAGTATGACGCTGCGGATCCTCAATCTCGTTGTTATTGGCGCCCTGATCCTCGCCGCGGCTTATGTCTATCGGATCAAATTCGATTCCACCGTACAGGCCGAACGCCTCGCAAAGATTCGTGGCGAAGTCCGGCGGGCGCGCGACACCGTCGCCGAGCTGCGCGCCGAGTGGAGCCAGCTCGACAACCCGGCGCGGATCGAGGCGCTCGCCAAGCGCTATTTGCCGCTCAAGCCCATCGTGCCGCTACAGTTCGATTCGCTCGACAAATTGCCGGAGCGTCCACCGCAATTCTTCAAGCACGATAGTCCCGATCCGATCGGCGCCGCTATCGAGCAGCTGGAAGAGCCCGATACTACGGGAAGCCTTGGCGCCTCAGCGGCGCCGTCGCCAGACACGTCGAGCCCGGCGGAGGACCCGTTGCCCACCGCAAACCCGGATTCAGTGAAGCAATGACCGCGATCGCGCATAGCGAAGGTCTGCGGCCGATGGCGAGGTGGCGGCGCCTCATTCTTTGGCTCCTTTACGACAACAAGATTGATCGTGCGGCCAAGGCGCGGGCGCGCATAGGATTGGCGATCCTGCTGTTTGCCGCCGTCTACGCGGTGATCGCGCTACGGTTGGTGATGTTTGCGACCGCATCCGATGGCCGCAATCCGCACCGTGCTGTAAGCGGTGACGCGATCGCCACGGCGCGGCCGGATATTCTCGACCGCAACGGCGAAATCTTGGCGACTGATATACGCGTGCCGTCGCTCTACGCGGAACCTCGCCATCTGATTGACGTCGATGAGGCGGCGGAGCTGTTGACCGCCGATCTGCCGGATCTTGATGCCGCTGAACTGCGCGAGCGGCTCTCATCCAAGCGCGGCTTTGTTTGGCTCAAGCGCGATATTACGCCGGAGCAGCAGCGGGAAATCTATCGCCAAGGCCTGCCCGGCATCGGTTTCCTGAACGAAAACAAGCGCGACTACCCGAACGGTCCCGAGGTGTCGCACGTCATCGGCCACGTCAACATCGACAACCAGGGCATCGCCGGCATGGAGAAGTGGCTCGATGGCCACGGGCTCGCCGCTCTGCATATGGCTGGCCTTGCCACCGACCGCCTGCAAAATCCCGTGCAGCTTGCTGTCGATCTTCGCGTACAGCATGCGCTGCGCGACGAACTCATCGCCGCGCACACCAAGTTCAAGACGCTGGCGGCGGCCGGACTGGTTCTTGATGTGCGCACCGGCGAAATCATCGCCATGGTGTCAGAGCCGGATTACGACCCGAACAATCCACATGAGGCGCTCGATCCGACGCGCATCAATCGGTTGACCACCGGCGTCTTCGAGATGGGCTCGACGTTTAAAGCCTTCACGATCGCGATGGCGCTCGATTCCGGAAGGTTCACGCTCAAATCGGCGTTTGACGGTCACGGACCTATGCACGTTGGCAGGTTCCAGATCCACGATTTCGAGCCCGAGAACCGGATGCTGAGCATCCCGGAAATTTTCACGTACTCGTCTAACATCGGTGCCGCCCGCACCGCGCTGGCTATGGGCGTCGACGCGCACAAGGCGTTCTTGAAAAAACTGGGTCAGCTCGATCGGCTGCGCACGGAATTGCCGGAAAGCGCCGAGCCGATCGTGCCGCGTCATTGGGGCGAACTCAACACCATCACCATCGCCTTCGGTCACGGTCTTTCGGTGGCGCCGCTGCAGGCTTTAATGGGAGTAGGGGCGATGATGAACGGCGGCCTTCTGATCCCGCCGACATTTCTCAAGCGCAGTGAAGAGGAAGCGCGGTCGCTCGGCAAGCAGGTCATCAAGCGCGAGACTAGCGAAATGATGCGTTATCTCATGCGCCTCAATGTCGAAAAGGGCACCGCGCGGAAAGCGGACATCCCCGGTTATTACATCGGCGGCAAGACCGGCACCGCCGACAAGGTCATCAATGGGCATTATTCAAAATCGAGCGTTCTGACCGATTTCATGGCCGTGATACCCGCCGACCACCCGCGCTATCTCCTCTTGATCATGCTCGACGACCCAAAAGCTTTACCCGAGACCAGCGGTTTTCGAACCTCGGGTTGGAACGCGGTTCCGGTCGGGGGCGCCGTGGTCGCACGGATCGCCCCGCTGCTCGGTGTTGAACCGCGTCTCGACCTGCCCGACGCCGATCACCTGATACTGGCCTCGATGAAGGAAAGCCGGTAAGGCGGGGGCCGTCTGAGCGACCGCCATGAAGCTTCGCGAAATTCTGCCCGCAGATGCCGAGTTCGAGGCTCGCCACGCCAACGTCGAAGTCGGCGGCGTGTCAGCAGACTCGCGTGCGATCCAGCCCGCCGACGTTTTTGTGGCCATCGAAGGCGGCAAGACCGATGGATTAAAATTCATTGGCGCCGCGATCGCGGCGGGTGCTGTTGCCGTCGTGGCGCAGCGGCCGCCGGAAGCGCCGTTGCCCGCGGGGGTGAGTTTCGTGCGGGTCAGTAATGCGCGCCGCGCGCTCGCGCTCATGGCGGCCAGGTTTTTTCCCCGGCAACCGCGGACCATCGCCGCCGTTACCGGCACCAGCGGCAAAACTTCTGTTGCTGCGTTCACGCGTCAGATCTGGAACGCGCTGGGCCATCGCGCCGCCAGCATCGGTACGATCGGCATCGTTTCGCCGCGCGGCGAGACTTATGGCTCATTGACCACGCCAGACCCGGTGGCGCTGCACCGTTCACTGGACTCGCTGGCCGCCGACGGGGTCACGCACCTCGCGATCGAGGCGTCCTCGCACGGTCTCGACCAGTTTCGGCTCGATGGCTTGCGAATTGCGGCTGCGGCCTTCACCAACATCACGCGCGACCATCTGGACTATCATCCGAGTTTCGACGCTTACCTCGCCGCCAAGCTGCGGTTGTTCGAAGCGCTTGTGGAACCAGATGGCACTGCGGTTATCGACGTCGATCACGAACACGCTAAGTCGGTTATCGCGGTGGCCACCGCGCGCGGTCTTTCAATTATCAGTGTCGGATACAAGGCGACGGGCATCCGTCTTGTTGAATCGGTCGTCGAAGGGTTCGCTCAGGCTTTGCGAGTCGAACATGAGGGCAAAATTTTTCAGGTGCGTTTGCCGCTGGTCGGCGAATTCCAGGTCGAGAACGCGCTTGTCGCCGCCGGCCTTGCGATCGCGACTGGAAGCGATGCGGCAGCAGTGTTCCCGACACTTGAGCATCTCACCGGCGCCAAGGGCCGCCTTGAACTGGTCGGCGCAAATCGAGGCGCGCCGATCTTTATCGACTATGCCCACAAGCCCGATGCGCTAGCCAAGGCGCTCGACGCGTTGCGATCCACAGCCACAGGTAGACTTGTGGTCGTATTTGGCGCGGGTGGGGACCGTGACCGCGGTAAGCGGCCGTTGATGGGGGCCGTCGCCGCCGCTAAGGCCGATCGGGTGATCGTGACTGACGACAATCCGCGCAGCGAAAATCCCGCGGCAATCCGTGCGGCGATCATGGCGGCTGTGCCAAGTGCTGACGAGATCGCCGATCGTGGCGAAGCGATCCGTTCCGCGGTCGCCGCTTTACATCCCGGCGATGTGCTCCTCATTGCCGGCAAGGGCCATGAAACCGGCCAAATCATCGGCGACCGGGTGGTGCCGTTCAGCGATCACGAAGCCGTCGCCGCGGCGCTAAAGGAGCTTGCCGCATGAGCGCGTCCGCGCTGTGGACCGTCGACGAAATGGCGGCGGCCATGGGTGCCGAGCGGCGTGGTCCGCTGCCGCCGACCGTCGACGGTATCTCGATCGACAGCCGCACCATCGGCCCGGGCGAGGCGTTCTTCGCCATCGCCGATCGCCGCGACGGACACGAGTTTGTGTCGTCGGCGTTCGCGGCCCGGGCGGGGCTCGCTGTCGTTGCCACCAATCCGCCGGTAAAACTGCCGCCAGATGCTCCGCTGCTTGTGGTGCCCGACGTGCTGGCGGGTTTGCGGTCGCTTGCTGCGGCGGCGCGGCTGCGTACGCACGCTAAGGTCATTGGCGTGACCGGCTCGGTCGGCAAGACCGGAACCAAGGAGGCGTTGCGGCTCGCGCTGTCCAAAGACGGCGAAACGCACGCATCCGTCGCCTCCTATAACAATCATTGGGGCGTGCCGCTTTCGCTCGCGCGCTGTCCGGCGAATGCGCATTACGCGGTGCTGGAAATGGGAATGAATCATTCCGGAGAGATCGCGCCGCTGTCGCGGCTCGCGCGCCCCCACGTCGTTGCGATCACGACAATTGCGCCGGTGCATCTCGAATTCTTCGGTTCGCTCGCAAAGATCGCGGACGCCAAAGCGGAAATCTTTTTTGGGCTCGAACCCGGCGGCGCCGCAGTTCTCAATCGTGACAATTCGCAATTCACTCACCTGAAACGGCGGGCGAAGGAGGCGGGCGTTACGCGCATCGTGTCTTTTGGCGAACACGAAAAGGCCGACGCGCGCCTGATAAAATGCGCGCTGCGTCCCGATTGCTCGACAGTGCAGGCCGAAATCCTCGGCACCGAACTTGCCTACAAGATCGGCGCGCCAGGCCGCCATCTCGTCCTCAATTCGCTCGCCGTCCTGGCGACGGTGGTGCTTGCGGGCGCTGACCTGGCGCTGGCCGCGCTGGCGCTCTCCGAATTCAAGCCGGCTTCCGGTCGCGGCGCGCGCATCGAGCTTGAGCTGCCCGGCGGCTCCTCATTCATCATCGACGAAAGCTATAACGCCAACCCGGCCTCGGTCGCCGCTGCGCTTGATTTGCTCGGTCAAACGCCGGTTGGTCCGCGCGGACGGCGCATCGCCGTCCTCGGAGACATGCTCGAACTTGGGCCGCGAGGGCGGGCGCTGCACCGCGGCCTTGTCGCCGGCGTTAACACTAACGCGATCGATCTCGTTTTCTGCTGCGGTCCGCTGATGCGCGCGCTGTGGCAGGCCCTTCCCGCCGGCCGTCGCGGCGGTTATGCAGAGGATTCCGCCGCGCTCGAAGCGCAAGTGCTGGCCGCGATCCGCGCCGGCGACGTCGTCATGGTCAAGGGCTCGCTGGGCTCGCGCATGGCGCCGATCGTCAAAGCGCTGCAACGGCTTTCCGTGCGCCAGGAAAGTTCGGGAGCAAATGCTCTCGAGACGGCCGGCGCACGAGGTTGATGTCGTAATGCTTTATTGGCTGATTGAATTTTCCGACAAGCTTTCCGTTCTCAACGTGTTTCGCTACATCACGTTCCGGACTGGCGGCGCGGTCATCACGGCGCTGCTGTTCGTGTTTCTGTTTGGCCAGTTCATCATTGATCGCTTGCGGCTGCTGCAGGGAAAAGGCCAGCCGATCCGGACCGACGGTCCGAAATCGCATCTCATCACCAAGGCCGGCACGCCGACGATGGGCGGCCTGATGATTCTTTCGGGCATGTTGGTCTCGACTTTGTTGTGGGCTAACCCCGCCAATCCCTACGTCTGGGTCGTGATGGGCGTCACGCTGGGCTTTGGGTTGGTCGGCTTCTATGACGATTATCTGAAAGTCACAAAGCAGACGCACAATGCCTTTCCCGGCCGCACGCGCGTCGCCATCGAAGCCGTCATTGCAGCGGTCGCGTGCCTGGCGATTGTCCGGTTGGGCCATCTGCCGTTTTCGACCTCGCTGGTGTTTCCGTTTTTCAAGGAACTCGTGCTTAACTTCGGCTGGTTTTACGTTTTGTTTGCGGCTTTTATCATCGTCGGCAGCGGTAACGCCGTAAATCTGACCGACGGCCTCGATGGTCTGGCCATTGTGCCGGTGATGATCGCGGCGGCGAGTTTTGGCATGATCGCCTATCTCAGCGGCAATGCGGTGTTCGCGGACTACCTGCAGATCCACTATGTGGCGGGGACCGGTGAACTCGCGGTGCTGTGCGGCGCCGTGCTCGGTGCCGGGCTTGGTTTTCTCTGGTTCAATGCCCCGCCGGCGTCGATCTTTATGGGCGATACCGGTTCGCTTGCGCTTGGCGGCATGATTGGTGCGATTGCAGTCGCGACCAAGCACGAGATCGTGCTCGCGGTGATCGGCGGGCTGTTCGTACTCGAAGCGGTGTCCGTCATCGTGCAGGTCGTGTCGTTCAAGTTGACCGGGAAGCGCGTTTTCAAGATGGCGCCGATCCATCACCATTTCGAGCAGCTCGGCTGGACCGAGCCGCAGATCGTCATTCGTTTCTGGATCGTTTCGGTTGTGCTCGCGCTGGCGGGGCTGTCGACCCTGAAGCTGCGGTAGCTTTGTCGTGATTCCAGTCACGACCTTTGCCGGCAAAAAGGTCGCCGTGTTTGGTCTTGGCGGCTCGGGGCTTGCGAGCGCAAGAGCACTCGCGGCCGGCGGTGCTGATGTATTGGCCTATGACGACGATGCGCAGAGCGTAGCCAAGGCGCAAGCTGTCGGTATTGCGGTCACCGATTTGCGCGGCATCGACTGGTCGAACGTCTCGGCTCTGGTGCTCGCACCCGGAATTCCGCTGACGCATCCTGTTCCGCATTGGACGGTCGAGCTGGCGCAAAAAGCCGGTGTTGAAGTGATCGGCGATATCGAACTGTTCTGCCGCGAGCGCCGGCGCAGCGCGCCTGATGCGCCTTTCGTCGCTATTACCGGCACCAATGGCAAGTCGACGACGACGGCGCTTGTTGCGCATCTTGCGGCATCGGCCGGCATGGACGCGCAACTCGGCGGCAATATCGGCACTGCGATCCTGTCGCTGGCGCCGCCAAGTGCGGACCGCGTTCCACCTTTGCGCGTCCACGTCATAGAGTGTTCGTCCTATCAGATCGATCTCGCACCATCGCTCGATCCCTCAATCGGCATCCTGATCAACCTCAGCGAAGACCATCTCGATCGTCACGGCACGATGGGGCACTACGCGGACGTGAAAGAACGTCTCGTCGCCGGCGTGCCGGAGCGAGGGACGGCAATCGTTGGCGTCGACGACGAATGGTGCCTCAAAATTGCCGATCGGCTGGAGCGGTCCGGCAAGGCAGTGCTGCGAATTTCCGTGCGACATGCCCTGACCAAGGGATTTTACGTCGAGCAGCAGCGGATCATGCGCGCGGCCGATGGGAAGACTTCTTTAATTGCAGAGATCGGCGGGATCGGTTCGCTGCGCGGGCTGCACAATGCGCAGAACGCCGCCTGCGCCGCAGCGGCTGCGCTTGCGCTCGGGCTTTCGCCGGCGGCGATCCAGGCGGGGCTTTGCTCATTCCCCGGTCTGGCGCACCGCATGGAGGAAGTTGGCCGGCGCGGCGCGGTGCTTTTCGTCAACGACTCCAAGGCGACAAACGCCGATTCGACCGCTCAGGCGCTTGCCTGCTTCAACGACATCTTCTGGATCGCCGGTGGCAAACCGAAGACCGGCGGTATCGAATCGCTCCGCGCATTCTTTCCGCGCATCCGTGGGGCCTATTTGATCGGTGAGGCGGCGGAGGAATTCGCGGCCACTCTCGGAGGCAGCGTTCCGCACCAGATCACGCGGACGCTCGACAAAGCGCTTGCCGCCGCCATGCGCGATGCGGAGAAATCGACGGCGGTGGAACCGGTCGTGCTGCTTTCGCCGGCCTGTGCGTCGTTTGATCAGTACCGAAATTTCGAGATCCGGGGCGATGC
This sequence comes from uncultured Alphaproteobacteria bacterium, assembly GCA_963727325.1. Lineage (GTDB taxonomy): Bacteria > Pseudomonadota > Alphaproteobacteria > Rhizobiales > Xanthobacteraceae > BOG-931. The sequence goes on along the minus strand of CAVSFV010000005.1, from coordinate 109,860 downwards.
GTTCCGGGCGCTGGTGCGCGGGCTGCCGGGGATGACGTGACGGCTGTTCTTAATCCCCCTTAAACCATCCCGGTGTCACCACTGGGCGCGGGGATTTCCTTTTGGGACGGCAATTGGGGACATGATGGCCTCGCGCGCGCAACCCACGCCTTTGAGCGAATGGTGGCGGACGATCGACCGGCTGACGCTGGCGGCGCTTGGTGCGCTGATGCTCGGCGGCATCATCCTGTGCCTTGCGGCGAGCCCGCCGGTCGCCGCGCGCATCGGCCTTGACCCGTTCCACTTCGTCAACCGGCAGGTCTTGTTCCTGGTCCCCGCCGCCATCGTCTTGATCGCGACCTCGTTTCTGTCGCCGCGGGAAATTCGCAAACTTGCGCTCGTCGTCTTCTTTGTCAGCCTCGTACTGGTCGCCGCCACTCCATATTTCGGTGCGGAGATTAAGGGTGCCCGGCGCTGGCTGGTGATCCTGGGCATGAATATTCAACCGTCGGAGTTTCTAAAACCCGCCTTCGTGATTTTGATCGCATGGTTGTTTAGCGAATCCGGCAAGCGCCCCGATATGCCGGCCAACACCGTCGCGCTGGTCCTCCTTGTCGTCGTGGTCGCGCTTTTGGTGCTGCAGCCGGATTTCGGCCAGACCATGCTCGTCACGCTGGTTTGGGGCGCACTGTTCTATATGGCAGGCATGCGGTTTATCTGGATGCTTGGCCTTGGCGTCACCGCAACCGCCGGCCTGGTCGCGGCGTTCTACACGGTTCCGCATGTAGCGCAGCGCATCAATCGGTTTCTCGATCCCGCTTCCGGCGATACCTTCAACATCGACATAGCCACCGAGTTATTTGTCCGCGGTGGCTGGTTCGGGCGTGGTCCCGGCGAAGGTACGATCAAGCGCATCCTGCCCGAAGGTCATACCGATTTCGTCTTCGCGGTGGCCGCGGAGGAATTCGGCGTCGCGCTCTGTCTTATTCTTGTGGCTTTGTTCGCGTTCATCGTGATCAGGGCTTTGATCAAAGCGATGCGAAACGACGACCCATTCATCCGATTCGCCGCCGCCGGTCTTGCGATCCTGTTTGGGCTGCAATCGACCATCAACATGGCGGTCAATCTGCATTTGATGCCGGCCAAAGGGATGACGCTGCCGTTCATTTCCTATGGGGGCTCCTCGCTCATCTCGCTCGCGTACGGCATGGGCATGCTGATCGCGCTCACGCGAGAACGGCCGCAGGCGCGGCTTTCCGGCGAGATGGTGTTCGCCGCGAGTCCGGTGTGATGGACGCGCCGGGGCCGGCACCGGTCCTCCTCGCGGCGGGTGGGACGGGCGGCCATTTGTTCCCGGCCGAAGCGTTGGCCGCAGCGCTGATCAAGCGCGGTATGCCGGTGCATCTTGCCTCTGACCGCCGCGCGGCAGCCTATGGCGGCGGCACGTTTGCCGATGACACAATCCACGTCATTGCCAGCGCCACATTGCGCGGACGCAATCCGGTCGCGTTGATCCGCACCGCGGCCACGCTGGGCTTTGGTGTCATGCAAGGCTTCGCGCTGATTGGCCGGATCAAACCCGCTGCCGTGGTCGGCTTTGGTGGCTATCCGACGATTCCGCCGGTGCTGGCCGCGTCTTGGCGCGGCGTTCCAACGCTGATCCACGATGCTAACGCAGTCATCGGACGTGCCAATCGCCTGTTGGCGCCGCGCGTTACCGCAATCGCCACCTCGTTCCCCGATTTGTTCAGCGATACCCCTACCCTTGCAGCAAAAACCACGCTCACTGGCAACCCGGTTCGGCCGGCGGTCGTAACGGCGGCGGCGATGCCGTATCCGGCAGCCACTGATCCTATGCGGCTTCTCATCTTCGGCGGCAGCCAGGGCGCGCGGGTCATGGCCGATGTTGTTCCCGCTGCAATCGAATTGCTTGAACCGGAATTGCGCGCCCGACTCGCCATCGTTCAGCAGGCCCGCGCGGAGGATTTGGACCGTGTGCGGAGCGTTTACGGCAAACTGACGCTGCCTTTCGAAGTCGCGCCATTTTTCTCCGATTTGCCGGCGCGCATTGCGGCAAGTCATCTCATCATCGCCCGCTCGGGTGCTTCAACCGTAGCCGAGCTTTCGGCCATCGGCCGTCCCGCGATTTTGGTGCCGCTGCCGCACGCGCTCGATCAGGATCAATTCGCCAATGCCGGCGTGCTGGAAAAGGCCGGGGGCGCCATACGTTTGAGGCAGGATCAATTCACGCCGCGACGGCTTGCCGACGAAATCGCCGCAATCGTGGCTGCGCCGCAGCGCCTGGCTGTAATGGCCGCGGCGGCACGAACTTTGGGCAGGCTTGATGCCGCGGATCGATTAGCCGATTTGGTTCTCAAGGTGGCGAGGATTTAGTGATCCCGGGAATTATGAAAGCCTGACCGGTTAGTAGGGCGTGAAACGTCGATTTTGCACTTGCGGCATTGGCAGATGCTCATGGTTTGCCTAGACAGGCGCCGTTCGTGATCTTCGCGTTATCCCGGTCCGTCGGCTGGATCGGACACGTGCTCGAGCAGGTCGCTACCGGTCAACTGATCCGTCCGCGCGCCCGCTATATCGGCCCCACGCTGGCCAGGGAGAATCCATGAAACTGCCGCGCGATATCAGCCCGATCCATTTCGTCGGCATCGGCGGCATCGGCATGAGCGGGATCGCCGAAGTGATGGTGAACCTCGGTTATACCGTGCAGGGTTCCGATCAGTCTGAAAGCGCCAACGTCAAACGGCTGCGCGAAAAAGGCGTGCAGATTGCAATTGGGCATGCGGCCGAAAATCTGGACGGCGCCAAGGTCGTAGTCGTTTCTTCGGCGATCAAGGCCGACAATCCGGAACTCGTCGCGGCCCGCGCACAGCGGTTGCCGGTCGTTCGCCGCGCCGAAATGCTCGCCGAGCTGATGCGGCTGAAAAGCTGCGTCGCCATTGCCGGCACCCACGGCAAGACCACGACCACATCCATGGTGGCGGCGCTGTTCGATGCTGGCGGTTTCGATCCGACCGTGATTAACGGGGGTATCATCAATGCCTACGGCACCAATGCGCGGCTGGGAGCCGGCGAATGGATGCTCGTCGAGGCCGACGAATCCGACGGCACCTTTCTCAAGCTCCCCGCCGACATCGCCATTGTCACCAACGTCGATCCCGAACACCTCGATCACTTCAAAACGTTCGAGGCGGTGCAAGAGGCGTTTCGAGCCTTTGTCGAGAACGTGCCGTTCTACGGTTTCGCGGTGATGTGCACGGATCATCCGGTGGTGCAGAAGCTTGTCGGTCGAATTGAAGATCGGCGCGTCATCACCTACGGCGAGAATCCTCAAGCGGACGTGCGGCTGGTCGATGTCTCGCATGCCGGCGGGACTTCGCTGTTCAGCGTTCTATTTCGCGCACGGACCGGCCACTCAGTCCATGAGATCAAAAACATCGCGCTGCCGATGCCGGGGCGGCACAATGCGCTCAACGCCACAGCGGCGATCGCGGCAGCCCATGAACTCGGGGTCAGCGATAACGTAATCAGGGAAGCGCTGGCCAATTTCGGCGGCGTGCGGCGGCGGTTCACCCGGACCGGGATGTGGAACGGTGTCACTATCATCGACGATTACGGCCACCACCCGGTCGAGATCGCGGCAGTTCTAAAGGCGGCGCGCGAATCGACCAAAGGGCAGGTGATCGCCGTCGTACAGCCTCATCGCTACACGCGCCTCGCCGATCTGTTCGAGCAGTTCTGCACCTGCTTCAACGACGCCGATGCGGTGATTGTTGCGCATGTCTATCCCGCCGGCGAAGCGCCGATCAAAGGCGCCGACCGTGACGGGCTGGTGCAGGGTTTGCGCACCCACGGACATCGCCGCGTTGTTGCACTTGACGGTCCAGAGAAGCTTGCGCCGCTGGTCGCGGGAATGGCAAAAACCGGAGACTTTGTCGTCTGTCTCGGCGCGGGTTCGATCACGCAGTGGGCCTATGCGCTGCCGGGAGAATTGGCGGCGGCAAAAACATGATCCGGAAAAGCGGAAGCCAGCTTCCCAAAAGGATAACGCTCGACGAGACACTCGCGCGATGACAAAAACCTGTCTGGCGGTTCGCCACGTCGCCTTTGAGGACCTCGGCGTGCTCGGTCCCCTGGTTGCATCGCGCGGCTATGGCGTTCGCTATTATGATGCCGGGGTTCAGCCTTTCGATCCGGGAACGCTGCTGGCGCCCGATCTTTTGATCGTGCTCGGCGGTCCGATCGGCGTCTATGAGCAGGACGCGTATCCGTTCATCGCCGATGAGATCGCGGCGATCTCGGCGCGCCTTGCAGCAGGCAAGCCCATGCTTGGCATCTGCCTCGGCGCGCAGCTGATGGCGGCGGCGCTTGGTGCGCGCGTTGCGCCGGGGCCGGTCAAGGAGATCGGCTGGGCGCCGTTGACGCTGTCCCCCGCCGGCCGGAAATCGGTGCTGGCGCCGCTTGGTGCCAATTCCGTGCTGCATTGGCACGGCGACAACTGTGAATTGCCTGCAGGTTGCACGCAGCTTGCCTCCACGGCGCATTGTCCGGTGCAGGCATTTCTGCGCACGCCGCAGCAACTCGGCTTGCAATTTCATCTGGAAACGGAGCCGGCCCGATTTGAAAGCTGGCTCGTGGGCCACACCGTGGAACTCGCCAAAGCAGGTCTGGATCCGCGCGAGTTGCGCGCGCAAGCCCGCACGCAGGGGCCGGCAACGCGCGAACTCGGAAAAAAAGTGTTTGCGGCATGGCTCGACAAGGCGGTGGAGGCGGCCGCTTGAGCTTTCCCGACATCGTCGCTGATGTGCGGTCGAAAATGCCGGCACTTCGGGGCAGGCTTCTGGCAAACCAGTCGCTTGCCGAGCTGACCTGGTTTCGTGTCGGGGGGCCGGCGCAGATTTTGTTTATGCCGGAGGACGAGAACGATCTCGCCTATCTGCTGTCGCATTTGCCGGCCGAAATTCCGGTTACAATTGTCGGTCTCGGTTCCAACCTGATCGTGCGTGATGGCGGCGTGCCGGGCGTTGTCGTCAGACTTGGGCGCGGGTTCAACGATATCACGATCGAGGGCCTCGATCTGCGCGTTGGCGCCGCGGTGCCTGACGTTAAGGTCGCGCGCGCCGCGCAGGAAGCCGGCATCGCCGGCCTATCGTTTCTGCGCGGTATTCCGGGCAGCATCGGCGGCGCACTGCGTATGAACGGCGGCGCCTATGGCCGGGAAACCAAAGACGCCTTCATCGAAGCCCGCGCTGTTGATCGCACCGGCCGCGTTCGTGTGTTCAGCAACGACGATATGGGCTTTGCCTATCGGCACAGCAGCGCGCCGGACGGCTGCATCTTCACGCAGGCGTTGTTCCGCGGTGAGCGCGGCGATCCGGCGGTGATCGCGGCTGAAATGGACAAGATCACCGAATTGCGCGAGGCGACCCAACCGGTCAAGACCCGCACCGGCGGATCCACTTTCAAGAATCCGGCCGGGCAAAAGGCGTGGAAATTGATCGACGCCGCGGGTTGTCGCGGGTTGCGATTCGGTGGCGCTCAGGTCTCTGAAATGCACACCAATTTTCTGCTCAATCTCGGCACTGCAACCGCTGCCGACATCGAGACGCTCGGTGAAACCGTCCGCAAGCGGGTGAAAGAAAGCTCCGGCGTTGAACTCGAATGGGAGATCAAGCGCATCGGCGTGGCGGGATAACGCCGCGAAGTGCTAGTTTGGGTCAATGTCTAAAAGCGATCCGATCATCATTGTCGGCGGCGGGCTCGGCGGGCTTACGACCGCGCTCGCGCTAGCGCGCCATGGCAGATCTGCGCGTGTGCTTGAAGGAGCACCGCAATTCGGCGCCATCGGCTACGGCATCCAGTTCGGCCCAAATGTTTTTCACGTCTTGGATCGCCTGGGCCTGATGGAGCAGGTTCTGGCCGTGTCCGATTCGCCGCCTGCGGTTTTGATGATCGATGCGCTGACCGGCAAGGAGCTGATCCGCGTTCCGACCGGCGCTTCGTTTCGCGCCCGGTTCAAATATCCTTACATCATCGTTCATCGCATCGATCTGCATAACGTCTTGCTCGATGCATGCCGGAACAACGACAAAGTGGAATTGCTGCCCGACGCCATGGTGACCGGCTTCGAAGATCGCGGCGACAGTGTCGGCGTGACGACGGCAGATGGCCGATCGTTCTCCGGTGCCGCTATTGTTGCCGCGGACGGTGTTCGTTCGCTGTTCCGGCAAAAGCTCATCGGCGACGGCGACCCGCGCCCGATCGGCTATGTGGCGCATCGCACCATCGTACCGATGGCTGAACTCAAGGTCGACGTACCGCGCGATTGCGTCGCGTTGTGGGGCGGACCGGGATTGCACATCGTGCAATATCCGCTCCGGCACAACACCTTGTTCAACATTGTCGCCGTATTCCGCACCTCGACTCACGGTGACAAAGGCGATGTCGCATCGTATCGCGCCGAGCTCGAACATACCTACCGCGAGGCGCATCCCTCGATGCGCGGGCTGCTGGCGATGATGGATCTCGGCCGCCGCTGGCAGATCGGCGACCGCGCTCCGGTGCGTCATTGGCACAAAGGCCGCGTCGTCCTGCTAGGCGACGCCGCGCATCCGCCCTTGCAATCGCTCGCGCAGGGCGCCTGCATGGCGATCGAGGATGGTCTTTGTCTCGGCGAACTGATCGAGGACACGGACGGAGACTTTCCGGCGGCGTTCCGGCGTTTCGAGACTGCGCGATTGCTGCGGACGGCGCGGGTGCAACTCGAATCCCGATCGTTGTGGGATTTCTACCACCTCGACGAAGGCATCGCCCGCGATGTCCGCAATGCGACCGTGGCCGATTGGGACGAGGCGTATCTGTACCAATGCCTATCCTGGCTCTACGCTGGCGCTGCTATTCCGGCAGTTGCCGGTCATTGAGACTCTCGACCTTTCGCCCATTGTCGATTCTATTGCTTTGCCTGCGAATCAGCGATCCGGCTCACGGGGGCCGGATGGGGTATTTTGGCTGACCGATGGCCAAGCACGTCGCCGTTCTGATGGGAGGTTGGTCGGCCGAGCGCGAAGTCTCGTTGCGCTCCGGACAAGCATGCGCTGACGCGCTCAGGCGCGGCGGTTACCGGGTCACTCCCATCGATGCGGGGCGCGACATCGCAACCGTGCTCGCCGCGGCAAGACCGGACGTCGCGCTCAACGTCCTGCACGGACGCCCTGGCGAAGACGGCACATTACAGGGCGTGCTGGAAATTCTCGGCATTCCTTATACCCATTCCGGCGTGCTCGCGTCCGCGGTCGCGATGCACAAGGTCTATGCCAAGGCGCTATTCCGCGCCGCTGATATTCCGATTGCGGACGATATGGTGGCGTCGCGGTTTGAAGCCGCGCAACGCCATCTGATGCCGCCGCCTTACGTGGTCAAGCCGATCGCGGAAGGCTCCAGCGTGGGAGTTTTCATTGTCACGGAGGAGCATCCGCACCCGCCGCAGGAGCTTTACCGCGATGATTGGGCGTTCGGTGAACAGGTTCTGATCGAACGATTCATCCCTGGCAAGGAACTAACCTGTGCTGTCCTCGGCGACCGCGCGCTCGATGTGATCGAAATTGAGCCGGCGACCCGGTTCTACGACTACGAGGCCAAATACGCCTCTGGCGGTTCCCGGCACGTGCTCCCCGCACAAATTTTACCAAATGTTTACCAGGAAGTCCGCAGACTCACTTTGGCTGCTCACAGCGCTCTTGGCTGCCGCGGCGTGAGCCGCGCTGATTTTCGCTACGACGATCGGGGGACGGGAAAGCTGGTCTGCCTTGAGATCAATACACAACCCGGCATGACCGAAACCTCGCTCGTGCCTGAGCTCGCCGCCCATGCGGGCATTACTTTCGATGAGCTGGTGCGATGGATGGTGGAGGACGCCTCGATCAACCGCTGATGCGGTCGAGGCCGAAAACGGCGGAGGAGGTTGGCCCGCTCGTTGACGAGCCACGCCACTCGCGCGCCGAAAATCGTTCTCATCGCCTTCGCACGCGTCGCTTTACCTGGCCGATGCCTTATCGCCGGATATTCGGATACGGTCTCATCGGACGTTTGGGGTTGCGCCTTGTACGGCTACCGCCGCCTGGTGTCGGCATCACGGCCTCGATCCTGTTGCTCGCCGGGACGCTGAGTTACGGCGCTGTCGCCGGCGGCCACGTCGCCGACGTTGTCGATTGGCTGAAGGACGCCCGCGATGGCGCCGCCAACGCCATCGGATTCCGTATTGCAGCGGTTTCGCTGACCGGATCGAAGGAAGTCAGCCGCGAAGAGATCCTCACCATAGCCGGCGTGACCGGTCGCGCGTCGCTTCTCTTCCTCGATGCCGACGCAGCGCGGGCTCGGCTGTTGGCGAATCCCTGGATCGCCGATGCGGCGGTCCTCAAGCTCTATCCCGACCGCCTGCAGATCACGGTCACTGAGCGTCTTGCCTTCGCGCTTTGGCAAAAAGACGGACGCGTCAGTGTCATTGCTGAAGATGGCACTGTCCTCGAGCCATTCGTTGAGGATCGCTACCGCAGCCTGCCAATGGTCGTCGGTCGGGGCGCCGCGCGGCAGGCCAAAGATTTCCTGGCCGTCGTTGCCCGTCATCCGGACGTTCAAACGCAATTGCGCGCCTCGATTTTCGTGGCCGAACGCCGCTGGAACCTGCGGCTCAACAACGGCATCGACGTGCGTTTGCCAGAAGGCGATATCGAGCAGGCGCTCGATCGTTTGGTTGCTCTCGATCGCGATAAAAAACTGCTGTCACGCGACATCGTTGCGGTTGATCTGCGTCTGCCCGACCGCGTGAGCGTGCGATTGTCCGATGCCGCAGCGCAGGCCCGTGAGGACGCCTCCAAAGACAAGAAGAAGAAAAAGGCGGGCGACGCATGAGCGCGCTGCACTATGGTCTGACGCCGAAGATGAAGCCGATCTCGCCGCGGCGAAGCGCGCTCGTTGCCGCGCTCGACATCGGCTCAAGCAAGATTGCGTGCGTGATCGGCCGGCTGCGGCCGCATCCGCCGCAACAAGTTCTGACGAGAAGAAGCCATGCGGTCGAGGTGGTCGGCTTCGGTCACGCCGCAGCGCGCGGCACCAAAGCCGGCGGCGTCGCCAATCTGGCGGAGGCCGAGGAAGCCATTCGCCAGGCGGTGGACGGCGCCGAGCGCATGGCATCGGTCGAGATTGAATCTGTGGTGCTCTCGATTTCGGCCGGCCGGCTCGCAAGCGAGTTGTTTGCGGCTGAGGTGGAAATCCCGGGTTCTACTGTTTCCGAGGGCGATATTGCGCGGGTGTTGGCGGCCGGCAATCGGCATTCGATGCGCGAAGGCCGTGCGGTGCTGCATTCGCTGCCGATCGGGTATTCGATCGACGGCAGCAACGGCATCCGCGATCCACGCGGCATGTTGGGTGAGCGGTTCGGTGTCGACATGCACGTCGCGACGACCGAAACCGCGGCCGCGCGCAACCTGATGCTGGCGGTCGAGCGGTGCCACCTCTCTGTCGAGGCGATGGTGGCGAGTCCTTATGTAGCCGGCCTTTCCGTTCTTGCCGACGATGAAGCCGATCTCGGTGCCGCGGTCGTCGATATGGGCGCAGGCACGACGACCATCGCGGTCTTTCTCGGTGGCCGTTTCGTGCACGCCGAAGGCTTCGCACTGGGTGGCCAGAACGTAACACTCGACATTGCGCGCGGGCTCAATGCCAGCGTCGCCGACGCCGAGCGAATCAAGACGTTTTATGGCAGTGTCCTGGTCGGTGGATCGGACGAACGCGACATGATCACGGTGCCGCCGGTCGGTGCAGATGAGCGCGAACAGGCGCAATTCGTTCCGCGGTCGTCTCTTGTGGAAATCATCAAGCCTCGCGTCGAAGAGATTCTGGAGATGGTGCGCGACCGGCTCGCGGCGACTTCATTCGCCGCCGAGGCGCGGGGACGCGTCATCCTCACCGGCGGTGCGAGCCAAATGACTGGATTATCTGAACTCGCCGCGCGCGTTCTCGGCCGGCCGGTCCGCATCGGCCGGCCACTCGGCATCGCCGGACTGCCGGACGCGGCAAAGGGCGGCGCTTTTGCGGCGGCAACGGGACTTCTTGTCTACCCGCAGGCAGCGCATCTCGAATACTTCGAAATACGCGGCAGCAGGCATTACCGAATGAATGGCACGGGCGGCTATTTCGCCCGCGTCGGACAATGGCTTCGCGAGAGCTTCTGATGGCCCCCAGACGCGAAGCCAGCATGTTGCGAGTTGGATCAACACGGCCGGTGGCGGACTGGCCGGGGCTCGGCGTTGCTGACGCCTGCGCATGAAAGAAGAGGCACCCATGACCATTAATCTGAAAATCCCCGACATCCGTGAGCTTAAGCCACGGATCACCGTGTTCGGAGTTGGCGGCGCTGGCGGCAATGCCGTGAACAATATGATCAGCGCCGGTTTGCAAGGTGTCGACTTTGTCGTCGCCAACACTGATGCGCAGGCGCTCACCATGTCCAAAGCGGAGCGCATCATTCAGATGGGCTCGCAGGTGACCGAGGGGCTCGGCGCTGGATCGCAGCCCGACGTGGGCCGCGCGGCTGCTGAAGAAGTGATGGATGAGATTCGTGATCACCTCTCCGGCGCCCACATGGTGTTCGTCACTGCCGGCATGGGCGGCGGTACCGGCACTGGCGCAGCTCCGGTAATCGCCAAAGTGGCGCAGGAAATGGGCATCCTCACCGTCGGCGTTGTCACCAAGCCGTTCCATTTCGAAGGTCAGCGCCGCATGCGCACCGCCGAAAATGGCATCACCGAACTTCACAAGTGCGTCGACACCCTGCTCATCATTCCCAATCAGAATTTGTTCCGTGTGGCGAATGAGAAGACGACGTTTGCCGATGCGTTCGCCATGGCCGATCAGGTGCTGTATTCGGGCGTCGCCTGCATCACGGACCTCATGGTCAAAGAAGGCCTGATCAATCTCGATTTCGCCGACGTGCGCGCAGTCATGCGCGAAATGGGCAAGGCGATGATGGGCACCGGCGAAGCCGAAGGCGACAAGCGGGCGCTCACCGCGGCGGAAGCGGCGATTTCGAACCCGCTCATCGACGACGCTTCGATGAAGGGTGCAAGGGGCCTCCTCATCTCCATCACCGGCGGCCGCGATCTGACGCTTTACGAGGTCGACGAGGCCGCGACGCGGATTCGCGAGGAAGTTGATCAGGACGCCAATATCATCGTTGGCGCGACATTTGACGAAAACCTCGACGGCATCATCCGCGTGTCGGTAGTCGCCACCGGGATCGATCAGGCGCTTACGCAACGACCGTCGGTGTCGGCGGCCGAGGCGCGCATTGCCGAAGTCGCGCAGCGTCTGCGAGCGGACAACGAGCGGTTGGCGGAACGCGTCGAACGGTCCGAACCGATTCGGTCGCCCGCGGCCTTGCCGGCCGCCGCGCCGGTCAGCGAATCCGATCGAATCGGCCAAGGCGGCGGTCGCTGCAGCCATCCTTCCGCAGGCCGCCGGCCAAGAAGTGACGATCCGTCCGCTTGGTCCAAAGCCTTCGCTGTTTATCGATCCTTCCGCCAGCGTGCCGGAGCCCGAAGAGCCGGAGGCGTTTATCCCGCCGGCGCCAGAACGGGCGTCGTCCCGCGCGATGCGGATGCCGAGGATCGATGAGCTCCCTGTCCCCGCGCAGAACGAAATTCGCGCCCAGCGGGGAGAAATCCCGCCGGAGCAGCACCCCGAAAAGCGCCGAATGTCACTCCTGCAACGGCTCGCGGCCGTCGGTCTGGGCCGCCACGAGGAGGAAGAGGCACCGCCGCCTACCCCGGCAGTGCGGCGGGCACCAGGAGTTCCGCAGCCGGGAAACGAACGGCTTCCGGGGCGGCCTTCGCCGCGGCTTGATTCGCGGCAAGAGCCGGTTTCCGAATACGCCAAGCGTTCATCGCCTCAGGGCCTTGACCAGCACGGACGGCAGGCCCCTGTGCATAACCGGGCCGAAGAGGATCAGCTCGACATTCCGGCCTTCCTGCGTCGGCAAGCGAATTGACAATTGTCCAGCAACGCAATCCGGAGCGGCGACGAAACTTGCTATTTCGCCGCTTTGTGCGTCGGTAGCTGTTAGTTAAGTTATTGAATATTAAACTCTAATCTTCGGCGTCGGACCCTTGTTGTCCGATCGGGCTCTGCTGCCGAATATAAATCCGCATGAATGGGCCCGGGCCCTGGTGACCCATGTGGCGGCTTTGGGCATGAAATGGGGCCGGACCAAGGTAACACTCGGTAAGAAACCGTGTATTGGCCCGTAACGATGTCGCCGGTATGTTTTTATTCGGACGAGGGGACTGGTATCGGGGCATGGGTTGGGGGGCAGCGATCTTGCTGACATCGCTCGCGGTTTGCGAACCCTACGGTTCTTTGAATTGGCTTGGTCTGGATCTAAGCGGTTCGGGTCTCAGCTCTGGGACGAAGGCATGACCAAGGGCATGCAATCCGGCAAGCAGACGACCCTGCGCAAGCAGGTGGCCGTTTCCGGGATTGGCATTCATTCCGGTTCTCCCGTTACTGTCACACTTCATCCTGCCGAGGCCGATACTGGCGTCGTATTTTGGCGCACCGGCATTGCTGGCCAAAAGGATCGAGAGCTTACCGCGGACTTCCGTTCGGTGACCGCAACCGAATTTGCTACCGTGCTTGGTGATCGCCGCGGCCCTGCCGTATCGACGACCGAGCATGTGCTCGCCGCGCTCTTTGGTCTCGGTGTTGATAACGTCGTGGTCGAAGTCGACGGCCCCGAAGTACCGATCATGGACGGCAGCGCTGCGCCATTCGTCGCAGCAATCGATCGGGCCGGCATTGTGAAGTTGCCGGCGCCCCGTCGCTGCATCAAGGTGCTAAAGCCGGTCCGCGTCAACGCCGATGGCTGCTTTGGCGAATTGCGGCCGCATGCGTATGGATTGCGTGTCGAAACCGAAATCGACTTCGATCATTCGCTGATTGGTCGTCAGACTTTCGCTGCCGACGTTGAGCCGAATTTGTTCCGCCGCGAGCTCGCGCGGGCGCGAACCTTCGGCTTCATGCGTGACGTGACCAAGCTGTGGAATGCCGGTTACGCGCTTGGCGCCTCGTTCGAAAATACTGTCGTTATCGCCGAGAACCGCATCCTCAACACCGAGGGCACGCGCTTCCCCGACGAGTTCGTCCGCCACAAGGCGGTAGACGCCATCGGCGACTTGGCGCTTGCGGGCGCGCCTCTGATCGGCGCCTATCGGTCAGTGCGCGGTGGCCACAAGCTTAACCATGCGGTCGTCACAGCGCTGATGGCCGATCAAAGCGCGTGGACCTACAGCGATCTCGAAGAGCCGGTACGCCGTGTGCGCGGCCATGCCGACGTCGCCGGTCTTGCGGCGCCGGCTTACGGGCCGGATATTTCCTGATTTATCGCCCTTGATTTGTCAGACTTTTTGGCCTTAATCCGGGCCGAATGTCGGGCTAATTAGGCTTGCGCCGCCGGCGTTTTCACGCAATGCGCCGCAAGCGCAGCGGGAAATTCAAGGGTCGTCGGGGCGGGGTTGTCATCAGTTCATGATGCCGCATTTACAGGGATCGCAACGATCCAATCGCAAACTGCGCGCGGTCGTCGGCGTGGCCGCGCTGTTGCTGTTGGCTGCACCGAGCGTGGGCTGCAGCAGTATGATGGATATGTTCAAGAAAGAAGAGGACCTCGTCCCGGAGGATCCGGCCGATAAGCTTTATAACGAAGGTCTCTTCCTGCTCAACAACAAGGAGGAGTACGAAGACGCTGCGAAGAAATTCGACCAGGTCGATCGCCAGAATCCCTATTCCGACTGGGCGCGCAAGGCGCTGCTGATGTCGGCCTATGCCTATTATCAGGGCGGCAAATATGACGATTGCATCAACGCCGCCAAGCGCTACGTGACACTGCATCCCGGCAGTTCGGACGCCGCCTACGCGCAGTACCTGATCGGCGCATCATATTACGATCAAATACTGGACGTAATGCATGATCAGGCGCGGGCGGACAAAGCCATCAGCGCGCTTGAAGAGGTCGTGCGCAAATATCCAGAGACCGAGTACGCTGTCAGCGCGAAGAAGAAGATTAATCTGGCGCGCGATCAGCTTGCCGGCAAAGAGATGGAAATCGGCCGCTTCTATATGAAACGGCGCGACTTCACCGGCGCGATCAACCGCTTCAAAGTCGTGGTGACGCAATACCAGACGACCCGCGAGGTCGAGGAAGCGTTGGAGCGGTTGACCGAAGCCTACGTGTCGCTCGGCATCATCGATGAGGCGCAGACCGCAGCTGCCCTGCTCGGCCACAATTTCCCGGACAGTACCTGGTACCAGGACGCTTACAAGCTGGTGAGATCCGCCGGCGGCGAGCCTGCCGAGAACAAGAATTCCTGGATGAGCCGCGCCCTTCAGGGGCGGCTGGGCTGAGCGCCTGACGAGACGACATACCGCGGAACAGGGAATCGAGTATCATCCGTCGCCCGTTTTCTGTCATTTGCCGGCTGATTCCATGCTCGCCCGCCTTTCCATTCGCGACATCGTTCTGATCGAACGCCTCGACATCGACTTTGGTTCGGGCCTCGCCGCGCTGACAGGCGAAACCGGCGCCGGCAAATCGATCCTGCTTGATGCGTTCGCGCTCGCGCTTGGCGCGCGCGGCGAGGCGGCTCTGGTGCGTGAAGGCGCCGAGCAGGGGCAGGTGATTGCGACCTTCGAGATCGCCAAAGATCATCCGGGCCGCCGCATACTTGCCGAAAATGACTTGGGCACGGAAGACGATGTGATTGTGCGGCGCGTTCAATTTGCCGACGGCCGCACCCGCGCGTTCGTCAACGATCAGCCGGTCAGCGTGCAAATACTTCGGGCGCTCGGCGTGGCGCTGGTGGAAATCCACGGCCAGCACGACGACCGGGCCTTTGTCGAAGCCTCAACCCATCGCGCGCTCATCGATGCCTTCGGTGGCATCGAAGGCAAAGCCGCCGAGGTGCGCCGGTTGTGGAACGAACGGCGCGAACGCGAGGCTGCGGTCGCGGCGCACCGCGCCGAAGTCGAGCGTGCCCGGCGTGAAGCGGAATGGCTGCGGCACGCGGTCGACGAACTCGGCAAGCTCGCCCCCGAGGCAGGGGAGGAAACTTCACTTGCCGACCGGCGCGCTGCCATGATGCAGGCGGAAAAAGCCGCTGAGGATTTGCGGGTCACACAGGAAGCCGTTTCCGGACCGCAATCGGCGGTGCCGCCACTGGCGACCGCGTTGCGGCGGCTGGAGCGCCGTGCCGCCCAGGCGCCGGCGTTGATCCAGCCGGTCGTCAAAGCGATTGACGCCGCGCTCAACGCTTTGGATGAAGCGCGCACGCATCTCGAACATGCGTTGCGGGTGGCGCATTACGATCCACATGAACTTGAGCGCATCGAGGAGAGGCTGTTTGCGCTTCGCGCCGCCGGACGCAAATACAATGCGCCAGTCGACAATCTCGCCGCGCTCAAGAGCCGATACGCCGGCGACCTGGCGCTGATCGACGCCGGGGCGGAACGGCTCGCGGCGATGGAATCCGAGGCTAAAGCGACGACCGCCCGCTACCGCGAGGCAGCGCAGGTGCTTTCGGCCAACCGGCGCCGGACTGCGCAAAAGATCGATAAAGCCGTGAACGCCGAGTTGAAGCCGCTCAAGCTTGAGCGCGCGCAATTTTCGACCCAGATCGACTCCGACGACGAAGGGCCCGAGGGGCTCGATCGGATCGAGTTTTGGGTGCGGACCAATCCGGGCACCCGGCCGGGCCCGCTGATGAAGGTCGCTTCCGGCGGTGAGCTGGCCCGGTTTCTACTCGCGCTCAAGGTGGTGCTTGCCGATCGGGGCTCGGCGCCGACACTGGTGTTCGACGAGATCGATACCGGCGTTGGCGGCGCGACTGCCGATGCGATCGGCGTGCGTCTGGCGCGACTTTCCTCCGGCGTGCAGGTGATCGCCGTGACGCATGCGCCGCAGGTGGCAGCGCGGGCCGACCGGCACTACCTCATCACCAAGGACGCGCTGGCCAAGGGCAAGCGCGTCGCCACTCGCGTTGTCGAGCTTGAAGCCGAACGCCGCCGCGAGGAGATAGCGCGTATGTTGGCCGGTGCCGAGATTACCGCCGAGGCCCGCGCCGCTGCTGAGCGTTTGATCCGGGCGGCGGGCTGACACTTCGTCATGGCGCGCCGCGAAAAGAACGAGGCTGCAGTCGAAAGCCTTTCGGAGAAACAGGCCCAGGTCGAACACGCGCGGCTTTCGGCGGAAATCGCGGAACACGACCGGCGTTATTACCAGGAGGATGCGCCGACCGTCTCCGATGCCGAGTATGACCGTTTGCGCTTGCGCTACGGCGCGATCGAGGCGCGCTTTCCGCAATTCCGCACGCGCGAGAGCCTGACGCAACGCGTCGGCGCAGCCCCGTCGGCGCGGTTCGCCAAAGTCCGCCACGCCGTCCCGATGCTATCGCTCGACAACGCGTTTGCCGAACAGGACGTGGTCGATTTTGTCGGTCGCATCCGGCGGTTCCTGCGGCTTGCCGAAGACGAGGCGATCGCATTTTCCGCCGAGCCGAAGATCGACGGCCTGTCGACGTCGCTTCGGTACGAGGGCGGCGAGCTCGTCACCGGCGCGACTCGCGGCGACGGCAACGAGGGCGAGGACGTCACCGCCAACATTCGCACGCTGAAGGACGTGCCGCAGCACCTCAAGGGCAAGCGCGTTCCGCCGGTATGCGAGGTGCGCGGCGAGGTCTACATGACCAAGGCGGCGTTTCTTGAACTCAACCGCAAGCAGGCGGAGGCCGGCAAGCCGCTATACGTTAATCCGCGAAACACCGCAGCCGGCTCGCTGCGTCAGCTCGATGCGTCGATTACCGCGTCGCGGCCGCTTGGCTTCTTCGCCTACGCCTGGGGGCAGATGAGCCAGATGCCGGCCGATACTCAGTCCGGCATGATCAAGTGGTTCGAAAGTTGCGGCTTCGCCACCAATCCACTGACCAAGCTCTGCCACTCGGTCGAGGAACTGCTCGCATTCCATCGCGAAATCGAAGCGCGACGCTCGCACCTCGACTATGACATCGACGGCGTCGTTTACAAAGTCGATCGCCTCGACTGGCAGGAACGTCTTGGCTTCGTCTCGCGCTCGCCGCGCTGGGCGATCGCACACAAGTTTCCCGCCGAGCGGGCCACCACGGTGCTCAAGGACATCGAAATCCAGGTCGGTCGCACCGGCGCTTTGACGCCGGTCGGAAAGCTTGAGCCGGTCGGCGTCGGCGGCGTCATCGTGCAGAACGTCACGCTGCACAACGAGGATTACATCAAGGGTATCGGTGGCAACGGCGAACCTTTACGCGACGGCCGCGATATCCGCATTGGCGACACCGTCATTATTCAGCGTGCCGGTGACGTCATTCCACAAGTGGTGGATGTCGTCATCGACAAGCGCCGGAAGGATGCCAAGCCGTATCCCTTTCCGAAGAAATGTCCCTGTCCGCTGCATACCGACATTGTGCGCGAGGAGACCGCCGGCGGCGAAGAGGGCTCACGCGCGCACTGCACCGGCGAATTCGCCTGTCCGTATCAGAAAATCGAACACCTGAAGCTGTTCGTTTCGCGCCGCGCGTTCGACATCGACGGTTTCGGCGAGAAGCAGATCGAGTTTTTCTTCGAACAGGGTTGGGTCAAAGAGCCGGCCGAGATCTTCACGCTGCCGGCGCGTAACGCGCGGATTAAGCTTGAGGATTATGAGGGTTACGGCGAAACCTCGGTGCGCAATCTGTTTGCCGCCATCGCCGCGCGGCGCGAGATTTCGCTGGATCGTTTCATCTATGCACTCGGCATCCGCCACGTCGGCGAGACCACCGCGCTGGCGCTGGCGCGCGGCTACGGGACCTGGCAGGCGTTCCACGACGCTTGTTTGAAAGTCACCAAGGGCGACGATGAAGCGATCGCCGAGATGGATGCGCTCGATCAGATCGGCGACACGGTAATCGAAAGCATGAAGGAATATTTCGGCGAAAGCCACAACCGCGGCATCGTCGAGCGGCTGACCAAAGAGGTGAAAATTCTCGACGTCGAGAGACCGAAAACGGATTCCCGCATCGCCGGCAAGACCGTGGTATTTACCGGGACGCTGGAGAAGATGACCCGCGACGAGGCCAAGGCATCGGCGGAACGTCTTGGCGCCAAAGTTTCCGGTTCGGTTTCCAAAAAGACCGACTACGTCGTTGCTGGTCCGGGCGCCGGCTCAAAACTCACCGAAGCCAAAAAACTCGGCGTTGCCGTGTTGACCGAGGACGAGTGGGCTAAGCTGATGCGTTGAATATCCGCGTCATTGCGAGGAGCAAAGCGACGAAGCAATCCACTCTTAGACGCTGACTGGATTGCTTCGCTCCGCTCGCAATGACGGCCTCTGGTAAGTGTGCGGCTATATTCTTCCGACTAGCACCAACACAATGACGATGATCAGAATGAGGCCCAGTCCCCCGCCGGGGTAATAGCCCCAGCCGGTGCTATAAGGCCACGCCGGCAATGCGCCGATCAGCAACAAAATCAGAATAACGATCAGAATAGTCCCGAGCATGACGGTTCCTCGCTCATTCCCAAACCCTGCGGTAAAACGCCGTCAACAAACAAAAGTTCCAGCAACAGGAGCCGTGTTAGTTGGTCCGGGCCAGCGGTCTGGTCGCTGCGAGCAGCCAGGCGCGCGTGGTCACATCAACCAGCGGGGCAATCGTCTCGTGCACGCGGGCGTGGTAGGCGTCGATCCAGGCGGCTTCGTCGGCGGTCAGCAGTGAAGGCTCGATGAGGCGTTGGTCGATCGGCGCCAATGTCAGTGTTTCAAAGGCATTGAGCGGCTTCTCCGCACCCGGCACGGCGGCCGCCTCCTTCACCAGAATCAAATTCTCGATGCGAATGCCATAGTCGCCGGTCCGGTAATAGCCGGGCTCGTTGGAGAGGATCATGCCGCGCTTGAGTTTTGCGCCGCCGAGTTTGGAAATGCGCGCCGGCCCCTCGTGCACCGAGAGATAGCTGCCGACACCGTGGCCGGTGCCGTGGTCGAAATCGAGCCCGGCCTGCCAGAGAAACTGCCGTGCGAACGCATCGAGTTGTGCGCCACTGGTGCCTTCGGGAAAAACTGCGCGGGCGATGGCGATATGGCCTTTGAGCACGAGCGTGAAATTGCGCCGCATATCGGCGCTCGGCGAACCCACCGCGATGGTCCGTGTGATGTCGGTGGTGCCGTCTTCATACTGGCCGCCGGAATCGACCAGAAAAAGTTCATTTGGCGCGATGCGGCGATTGGTTTTGCGGGTGACGCGGTAGTGGACGATGGCGCCGTTGCCCCCGGCGCCGGCGATGGTCGGAAACGAAACGTCCTTGAGGAGGCCGGTCTCGCGGCGAAAGCTTTCGATCGCCTCGACCGCGTCGATCTCGGTTAGTTCGCCGCGCGGCGCGTTGTGGTCGAACCAGGCGAGGAAGCGCGTCATGGCCGCGCCGTCGCGCTGCTGCGC
Organism: uncultured Alphaproteobacteria bacterium; assembly: GCA_963727325.1. Classification (GTDB taxonomy): domain Bacteria; phylum Pseudomonadota; class Alphaproteobacteria; order Rhizobiales; family Xanthobacteraceae; genus BOG-931. The sequence continues at coordinate 90,319 of CAVSFV010000005.1, read as the reverse complement.
CGCGCGCGCGCCGGCAATCTCGGTCGCATTCTTGACCGCCTTCATCGGCGCAATGGGATCGGAGCCGCGCACGATCTCGCCGCCGTTGTCGATGACGAGCCGCGCGATCGCCTCCGGAGATGTGGCGGGGTCAAGCTGCAGGCGGCGATGCTCGCTGCCGAGCGCGGCAAGATCGCGTTCGAACGCGGCGTTCGGGCGCACGTCGGCGATCTCTTCCAGATAAGAACGGACTTCGTTACTCAGCTTGCGCAGGTCGATGAACAAAGCAGGCCGGCCCTCTTTGGGCACGGTGGCGAAGGCGAGCACGACCGGCGTGTGCGGAATGTCACTGCCGCGGATATTGAACAGCCACGACACCGCGTGCGGGTCCGCCACCAAGAGCGTGTCGGCCGTGGATTTTTGCATCTCCGCCCGCACGCGCTCGAGCTTGGTGTGGGCGTCTTCGCCGGCAAAACGCAGACTATGCGGCACCACGGCACCGAGCGGCGGCTGCGGCCGGTCGGTCCAGATGGCATCGATCGGATTGTCTTCGACCGCAACGAGGCTCGCGCCCGCGGCGGAGCAGGCCTTGCCGAGCCGCTCGGCGCCATCGACCGTGTGCAGCCAGGGCGAATAGCCGAGCTTCATTCCAGCGCGCAAATTGGCTTCGATCCACGCCGGCGGCGGATTGTCGACGAGATGCGCGATCGAAAAAATCGCGCTGTCCACCTCATCGCGGACCTGCAGCTGATAGCGGCCATCAACGAACAGTACGGCGCTATCGGCGAGCACGATGGCGAGGCCGGCGGAGCCGGTGAAACCGGTGAGCCAGGCGAGCCGCTCGGCGCTCGGCGGCACGTATTCGTTCTGAAAGCGGTCGGCGCGCGGCACGACGAACCCGTCGAGTCCGCGGTGGGCGAGTTCGGCGCGCAGCGCCGCCACGCGCGGCGCGCTCTCGCCGCGGTCGCTGCGATCCTCGAATGATTGGAATTTGGCTTCGAACATGCGCGGCAATCTATGAGGCTCGGACGCGCCCGGCAACGCCGAGGCACCTTGCTCGCGCTGCGCACGAAAACCAGCGTGGTCCAGGCATCGAGATCAAGCCGCCGTTCGAGCGCGAACGGCCGATAGGCTGCGATCACGGCGTTGGCCTGCGCCGGCACAATGCCGGAGAGCACGATCCGGCCGCCGCGGGCGGTCAGCCGCCGCAGTGGTGCGGCCAACCGCAACAGCGGTCCAAGCAGGATATTGGCGAAGACCAGATCGAATGGCGCCTGCCTGCGCAAGGCCGGCGCCGCCGTTCCGTCGGCCGTCACGATCTCGACTATGCCGCCAACGCGGTTGAGCCGCGCATTGGCACGCGCGACGCGGACCGCGCTGATGTCGATGTCGGTTGCAAGCACACGTTGGTGCAGCGCGCGGGCGGCCGCAATGGCAAGCACGCCGCTGCCAGTCCCGAGGTCGAGGATGCGCACAACATGGCGCCGGTTGTTCAAGGCTTTGCACAGCCGATCGAGCGCGAGGAGGCAGCCGCGCGTGGTGCCATGATGGCCGGTGCCAAAGGCGAGCGCCGCCTCGATCTCGATGCCGATGCGGTTTGCCGGGATGCCGGCACGATCGTGCGCACCGTGGACAATGAAGCGGCCGGCCTTGACCGGCGCCAGGCCGGCGAGGCTGTCGCGCACCCAGTCGGCCGCCGCGACCAGATCGAAACGGAGCGCTTCGGCGGCAGCAGCACCTGCCGCGGAGGCCGCAAGCGCGCGCAGCGAATTTTCATCGGGCGGGGGGCGAAAATGAATCGCGACCCGCCATCGCCCGCCGCCCGCATCCACAAGCGCGACGGCGACATTGTCGCCGTCATAGGTTTCGGAAACGATGGCGGCGATCCGGCGGGCGGATTGTTCATCCGTTGTCAACGTCGCGACCGGCGTGGGAGGCAGTTTGGATGACATTGACACGACGATTGTTTCCGAACCGATCCCCGCAATTCACACGGTCAGGGCGTTCAACCGCGTCGCGCTCTTCACGCGCAATTGTTCGCACGCCATACCGGGTTTGTCTGTCGGTTATCCACCATGATCCCCTATAGTTCTGCACAACACGTACACAGCGGACTTGCGGTTGCAGGAGGAAGGCGATGATCGAGAATGGCGCACGCACTCAATCCACGGCATTCGCGTGCAGTCTCGTCGCCGGTCTCGCTGCGCTGCTGATAGCGGCCGGCGCATCCGCGCAGCCGGCGCCGGATTACGCCGCCATCGTCGCCGCGCCGGACCGCAGCGATGCCGACCGGCAAGCCGACCAGCGCCGCCCGCCGCTGCCGTTTCTCGCGTTCGCCGCGGCGCATCCCGGCATGAAGGTACTCGATATGGGCGCCGGCGGCGGTTACTCGACCGAACTGATGGCGCGCGCGGTCGCGCCGAGCGGCGTCGTCTACGCGCAATATCCGGCCGACGGCAGCGAGCGCGCCAGGACCAACTTCGAAGCGCGCATGAAAAATCCGGCGATGAAAAACGTTGTGCTGCTGTCGCGGCCGTTCGACGATCCGGTTCCGGCCGACCTGCATGATATCGATCTGATCACGTTTCTGTTCTACTATCACGACACCACCTACATGAACGTCGATCGCGCCGAGATGGACCGCAAAATGTTCGCGGCGCTCAAGCCCGGCGGCGTGCTGGTGATCGCCGATCATTTCGCCAAGGACGGCGACGGCACCTCCGTCGGCAAGACGCTGCATCGCATCGAGGAAAGCGCGCTGCGCAAGGAGATCGAGGCGGCGGGTTTCCGGCTCGTCGCCGAAGGCGACTTCTGGCGTCACCCCGAGGACACCCGCGACTTCGTCACGTTCAAGCCGACCATGCCGGTCGACAATTTCGTGCTCAAATTCCAGAAGCCGATGTGAGGCGCGCGGCGCGCCGGCTACCTCAATATTGCCGGACGTATGGTTGCTGGGAGTCCGGCTGCACGTAGTAAACCCGCCCATCGGAAGACCGCACATATCCGGGCTGCTGTCCGTACGGTTGTTGCGCGTAAGGCTGTTGCGCATACGATTGTTGGCCGTAAGGCTGCTGCCCGTAAGGCGGCGGCTGCGGCGGCTGTCCGAAAAAGCCGGTCCGCTGCTGCGGCGCGGCCGGCGGCGCGGCGGCAGGCTGCTCCGGTCCGCCGAACAGCGGCAGCCCGAACAATGTGGGCGGCGGCTGTTGTCCGTAAGCGACGGCTTCCTGCCGGTCGGAAGCCGGCGGTTGAGCGGGGGCGATCTCTACCGGCGGCCCGGCCGCCGGGGTCGCGACCGGGACGCCACCGCGCCGCGCGATTTCGGACCCGGTTGGCGTATGCCCGCTGACGACCACCGTCGTGTCCTTCATGCCCTGGGCTTCGACCAGGGCGAACAGCGTGGCGGCGTTTTGCGGCGCCAGCCGCACGCAACCATGCGAGGCCGGGCTGCCGATGCGGCGCGTATCGTTAAAGCCGTGAATGGCGTGGCCGTGCAGATCGAAGAAAATCGTGTGCGGCATCGGCGCGTTGTCCCATTCCTGGGACAGGTGATCGGCGTCCATGCGATTGGGCCTGAACGTCCCGCTCGGCGTGTCGTAGCCGGCTCTCCCGGTCGAAACCGGCCAGACGTAGCGCTGCGCTCCGTCAACCGTGACGGTCATGCGCTGGGTGTCTTTGTCGATGTTGACAAGGATCGTGGCGGAGGCCGGCGCAGCAAAGGCGACCGCCAGCACACCAGCGCCGAACGAGAGAGAAAGGAACGCACCGGAACGCATAGGCACACCCGATCGGATGATGTTGAGACCGCGCCACAGTTCAAGTTTCCCGTGGCCGATTGGTTCAAGGCAACCGCGCAATAACGCCCATTGATAGACGAAAACGCGTACTGAATATGTTAACGCGATGCCCGCTGCGCCAGGATGACGTCAAATGAGCGCACCCGGCGGGCAGCACGCGAATGGCGTTGTTCATCCCGCCCCGCGAAAGCGGGGAGGGGGGACCGCGCGTAGCGCGGTGGGAGGGGCGCGGGCCTCGACGATGATTCCGTCGACGCCGATCAAGCTCAATCGCCGACGCCCCCTCCACCATGCGGAGCTTGTCATCGGGCCGGCCACTTCGGGCCGGACCCGTTGGCGCGGTCCCCCTCCGCCGCTATCGCGGGGCGGAAAACAAATTCGTTCTCGCGACGCGGCTGCGTCCGAGTTTTGCGTCACGACGAAGCAGGAACGAAACAACTCTTTTTAGATCCGCCTCCAGAACAACAGGGAGGCGGAGCGCCGAAAGGCGCACCATCCATTGGCCGCATCGCCGCAGACAGGTCTGCGCAGTGTGCGCAACCGTCTGCTGATGCGGCAGCGGCTCGTGCGGGAGCCGCTCGCCTTCCGGCGCTCCGCGGCAGCGCTTGCCGGAGCGAGCGAACGCTCCAGCTCAGCCCAGGCCGCGCTTCACGCGACCAAGAGGATGCAGGCGTTACCCGCGCCGTCGATCGCGCTTAAGCCAGGCACCTGGCGCCCCGGTCATAATGCCGGAAGGGTCGATGCCCGGACCGCCCGGGAGCGGGTTACAAGCCCGCCCGCAGGAACTGCACTCGCCCCATCCAACGGCTGTCACCGGTAGACGTCCCTGAAGTGAGCGAGCATTCGGCGTGTAACATAATCGGGGATCATTGTCAATGAAAACAGGACGACGTGACAACGACGCCGAGACGCGGATTCCCGCGGAGGCGTTCGCCGGACGCTACCCGGCAGCCCGCCCAAACCCCGCGCGCGTCAGCCGCACGATGGCCGCATCCAGCGCCGAGAGAAAGCTCGAGCGGTCGCGCGGCCCAAATGGTTTCGGGCCGCCGGTGATTTCGCCGGCGCTGCGCAGCGAGTCCATCAAATTGCGCGTCGCCAGCGTCATGCCGATCGAATCTTGGGTGAAGGGACGCCCGTTCGGCGCGATCGCTTCCGCGCCGGCTTTGACGCAGCGGCTCGCCAACGGCACATCCGCGGTGATCACGATATCGCCCGCGCGCGCCCGCTCCGCAATCCAGTTGTCCGCCTCATCCATGCCGCCGCCGACCACGACGCGCTCCATCAGCGGATCGCGCGGCACCGCGATCGGGCTGTTGCTGACGACGAAGACTTTCAGCGCCGTGCCCTTGAGCGCATGACGCTCGGCGACGCGATACACCTCCTGCTTCACCGGGCAGGCGTCGGCGTCGATGTAGAGGGTGATGGGCACTGGCCGTACCTTGGTGTCGCTTGCAAAGAGGCCGTCATGGCCGGGCTTGTCCCGGCCATCCACGCCTTGCTTAAATCAAAAAATGGCAGGTGGCTGGGTCTACTTCATGACCAATCGGCGCGACGGCGTGCTGTATGTTGGCGTTACGAGCAACCTGCCCCGCCGAGCCTACGAACATCGGGAGGGACTGGTTGATGGTTTCACGAAGCACCACAGGCTGAAGCGATTGGTCTATGCGGAACGCTTTGACGATATTCGCTACGCAATCCAGCGCGAGAAAACGATCAAGCATTGGCCGCGCGCCTGGAAGGTCCGGTTGATTCACGGCGCGAATCCGGAATGGGATGATCTTTACGATACGCTGATCTAGACGCGCTCAACACTCCTCTATGGCGTCATGCCCGCACTTGTTGCGGGCATCCACGACTTAACAGCCTCGCCGAAGAAAGACGTGGATGGCCGGAACAAGTCCGGCCATGACGTTCACACAGCGCACGGGGACTCTAGCGCTCCACGCCTCCCCACCGGCCTCATGCCCGCACTTGTTGCGGGCATCCACGACTTAACAGCCCCGCCGAAGAAAGACGTGGATGGCCGGAAACAAGTCCGGCCATGACGTTCGTATTGCGCATGGGGACTCGGATTCTCGACGCCTCTCTATCGCGTCATGCCCGCACTTGTTGCGGGCATCCACGACTTAACAGCCTCGCCGAAGAAAGACGTGGATGGCCGGAACAAGTCCGGCCATGACGTTCACACAGCGCATGGGGACTCGAGTGCTCGACACCTCTCCATCGCGTCATGCCCGCACTTGTTGCGGGCATCCACGACTTAACAACCTAGCCGAAACAAAGACGCGGAGGACAAGAAAGAGTGGATGGCCGGAACAGGTCCGGCCATGACGAGTGGCGGCGACCGCATCTTTACAGCGCGGCACAGCGATGGGGCGTGACGACGAAGACTTGCAGAGCGACGCTATTGCGCTATTTGTTTGTCCGAGCTTCACTGGTGAGCTTCTCACACCCGCTCCACAAAACGAATCCACCACGCGCTTCTCGCCCGCCTTGTCGAACGCAATCGTCAGCTTGTTGCCGTCGATGGCGGTGACGTTGCCGTTGCCGAATTTCTGGTGGAAGACGCGGTCGCCGAGCGTGAAGTCGGAGATGGTGCCGGTCGATTTGGCGACCAGCTCGCCTTCGATGGTGAGCGGCAGGCGGCGGGTGGCGGGGCGCTCGTCGCGCGCGCGCCACGGGGAAGGCGAGGGGCTATCGTCGCTCGCGCTTTTGCTGGAGCCGCGTTGCGCCTCACCCTCCTTCTCCCTTGCCCTCTCCCGCACGCGGGGGAGGGTTAGAGTGGGGGCGGCCTCTCCCGCGAGGCGAGAGGTGAGACAGGTCTTCGTCGGCTTCGTAGTCCGCCTCGATATCTGAAAACCCGCCGCGGTCCTTCTTGGCTTGTGCGCGCTGCCAGCCCGGTGTGTTGTAGCTGGAGCCGAACGAGGTCATGGCGTCGAAGCGCGAGGCGCCGTAGCCGCCATAACCGCCGAAGCCGCCCTTGGACTCGGTGACCTCGACATTGCCCTCCGGCAGTTCGTCCAGAAACCGCGACGGAATGTTGGTCTGCCACAGGCCGTGCATGCGCCGGTTGGTGGCGAAATAGATTTTCGCCCGCCTGCGGGCGCGGGTGATGCCGACGTGCGCCAGCCGGCGCTCCTCTTCCAGCCCGGCGCGGCCCTGATCGTCGAGCGTGCGCTGGTTCGGGAAGACGCCTTCTTCCCAGCCGGGCAGGAACACGGTGTTGAATTCGAGGCCCTTGGCCGAATGCAGCGTCATGATGCTGACGGCGTCTTCGGCGGCGCCCTTCTCGTTGTCCATGACCAGCGAGATGTGCTCCAGAAAGCCCTGCAGGTTCTCGAACTCGTCCATCGAGCGAACCAGCTCTTTGAGGTTCTCCAGCCGGCCGGCGGCGTCGGCGGAGCGATCCTTCTGCCACATCTCGGTGTAGCCGGATTCGTCGAGCACGATCTCGGCGAGCTGGGTATGCGGAATGTCGTCGCGCTGCTTGCGCCAGCGGTCGAGCGCTTCGAGAAGCCCGCGCAATGAGCCGCGCGGCTTCGGCTTGAGCTCATCGGTTTCGACGACGGCGCGCGCCGCTTCGGTCATCGGCACCCGGCGCTTGCGGGCGTGGTCGTGCAGGAGCTGCACGGTGGCGTCGCCGAGCCCGCGCTTGGGCACATTGACGATGCGCTCGAAGGCGAGATCGTCGGCCGGCGAATTGATGATGCGCAGATAGGCGAGCGCGTCGCGGATTTCGGCGCGCTCGTAGAAACGCGGCCCGCCGATCACCCGATAGGGCAGTCCGAGCGTGACAAAGCGATCTTCGAATTCGCGCATCTGGAACGAGGCGCGCACCAGGATGGCGATGTCGTTGAGCGCGTGGCCGTCGCGCTGCAATTGCTCGATCTCCTCGCCGACGGCGCGGGCTTCCTCCTCGGAATCCCAGGCGCCGGTCACGGTCACCTTCTCGCCCGGCACGTCGTCGGTGCGCAGCGTCTTGCCGAGACGGCCTTCGTTATGGGCGATGATGTGCGATGCGGCGGCGAGGATGTGGCCGGTCGAGCGGTAATTGCGCTCCAGCCGGATCACCGTGGCGCCGGGAAAATCGTGCTCGAAGCGAAGGATGTTGTCGACCTCGGCGCCGCGCCAGCCGTAGATCGACTGGTCGTCATCGCCAACGCAGCAGATGTTTTTGGCGCCAGCTGAAGCGGTGGCTTGAACACCTCCCCCTGGAGGGGGGAGGTCGGCGCGCGTCAGCGCGCCGGGTGGGGGTGACGGCGGTGCCGCAATTGCGGCTTCGTGGTCACCCCACCCCGGATCGCCTTCGGCGATCCGACCCTCCCCCTCCAGGGGAGGGTGAAGAATCGCCGCTTGGCTCGTCCGCTGCGCCAAGAGCCGCAGCCACAGATACTGCGCGACGTTGGTGTCCTGATATTCGTCGACCAGGATGTAGCGGAAGCGCCCCTGGTATTGACGCAGCACCTCGGTGTGTTCGCGGAACAGCCGGATGTTCTCCAGCAGCAGGTCGCCGAAGTCGGCGGCGTTGAGGATTTTCAGCCGCTCCTGATAGGCCTTGTAGAGTTTGAGGCCCTTGCCGTTGGCGAAGGCTGACGCTTCGCCCGGCGGCACCTGTTCGGGCGTCAGGCCGCGATTCTTCCAGCCGTCGATCATCATTGCCAGCACGCGCGCCGGCCAGCGCTTCTCGTCGATGTTCTCGGCTTCCAGCAGTTGCTTCATCAGCCGGACCTGATCGTCGACGTCGAGAATGGTGAAGTCGGCTTTCAGCCCGACCAGCTCGGCGTGGCGGCGCAGGATTTTCACGCCGATCGAATGGAAGGTGCCCAGCCACGGCATGCCCTCGACCACGTGGCCGACGATCTCGCCGACGCGGTGCTTCATCTCGCGCGCCGCCTTGTTGGTGAAGGTCACCGCGAGAATTTCGCTCGGCCGGGCGCGGCCGGTGGCGAGAATGTGAGCGATGCGCACGGTCAGCACCCGCGTCTTGCCGGTGCCGGCCCCGGCCAGCACCAGCACCGGCCCGTCCAGGGTCTCGACCGCCAGCCGCTGCTCGGCATTGAGCCCGGCGAGATAGGGCGCGCCGGATCCGCCGGCGCGCGCACGCGCGGCGATCCCGCCCGGCGTCGGCGCCGGTGGTTCGAGCGGATCGGTGTGTCTCAAAGGATCAGCCAAGGCGCTGGTTTTCCGCGATTCTCAATGGGGAAGATGGCATCTGCGAGCGGCTTTTGCGAGGCAAGGCGGTCGAAGCGCACACCTTGCTTCAGTTACGCCGGCTGCAGGTCCGTTTGCGCGAAGTCGTTGCCTTTGAACAGCAGCGGCGCTCCCAGCTCCTTCGCCAGAGCGTAGGCAAAGCAGTCGCCGTAATTAAGCGACGCCTTGGCGCCTCGGCCTTTGCCAAAGCGCTGGAACGCATCGAATGCAAGGCGAGCGTGGTCCGGAGTAAACGGGATGATTTCGATTCTTAGCTCAGCAACGAGGTCATTGAAGTCTGCTTCGTTGCCGCCTCGCTGGGAGAGGCTTTCACACACAATTGCCGCTTCCAACCAAGTGGCTGCGGACAAGACCTTCCTCTTGTACGAGATGATTTTCTCGGTCAGGCGAGGAGTGTCGGCTTCGGATTTGAATATCGCAACTAAAACTGAAGAATCGAGAACGACCGTATCGACGTTCACTTCGGAAGCCCGTTTTCGTCATACAGGTCGTCGTCGGTGAGCGCATTCTCCGCTAGTCCCCGTCGGCGCACATTTTCCTGAATTTTTTGGATTTTAGCCAATACCCTTTCGAACTCGCGGCGCTTCTCCTCGGCCGTGCGGGCATCGACGGCCTCACGCTCAGCCTTCTCGCGCTGCAGACGTTGGCGCAGCGCCTTACGCACGACTTCCGTCTGCGTCTCGCCGGTCAGTTCGGCAAGTTCGCGGACCAGCCGGGTCGTCTCGGCGTCCTTGATATTAAGCTGCGGCGTTCCCATGGTAGAATGCCATTGAGTATTTCTACCATTAAAGACTTTGCAGCCAAAAACTCAAGTCCTTTTGGGCATGGCGATCCGGCGCCCAACGCCGTCGGGCGGCGGCAAGTGCGCGTGGGCGGCTTTCATGCGGGCGAGCCGCGCGGTGATGAAATCGGGAAACGGCGCGGTCTTTTTCGCGGTCATGTCGACGTGCAGCGTCATGTTCTCGGAGGTGGCCGACAGCCAGCCTTCCTCGGCGTGATGCAGTTCCTCGAAGTAGTGGATGCGCTTTGAGTCGTAATCGAGCAGCTGAAAGGTGACGCGCACGGGGTCGTCGGCGTGAAGTTCGCGCAAGTAGCGGATATGCACTTCCGCGGTGAACGTCGAATGCCGGGTTTGCTCCAGATAAGCGAGGCCGCAGCCGAGCAGCTCGTAGGCCTCATCGACGCAGCGATCGAACAGCACGTTGTAGTAGGCCATATTGAGATGGCCGTTGTAGTCGATCCAGGCCGGCTCGACCCGCATCACCGAAGAGACGAAAGGGGCGAAAAAGGCTGGTTCGGGGTCGAGGCGATCGAGCATTCATTTCCCTTCACTACCGCGGGCCGGAAAGACGGCGAATGTGGCGGATTTTTCGAGCGATGCAAGCGGACCGGCGGTCCTACTTGACCGGTCTTCGCGCGATGGCCAACCTGCCGGAAACGGGAATACGACAATGGTAATGACCGAAGCCTGGGAAGAGTTGAAGCACGACCGCAAGGCGGTGGAGGGTGTCATCACCGCGCTCGCGGCGATGTTTGGCAATCGCCTCGTCACGTCGCAGGCGGTCCGCGAGCAGCACGGCAATACCCTGACCTGGATCGGTAACCAGCCGCCGGATGCGGTGGTGTTTCCGCAATCGACTGAAGATGTGCAGCAGATTGTACGGCTATGCGCGGCCGAGCGCGTCCCGGTGATCGGCTTTGGCGCCGGCACCTCGCTCGAAGGCCAGATCAACGCGCCGCACGGCGGCATCTCGCTCGATTTCCGCGACATGAACCGCGTGCTCGCCGTCCACGCCGAGGATCTCGATTGCGTGGTCGAGCCGGGCATCACGCGCAAGCAGCTCAACGAATATCTGCGCGACCAGGGCCTGTTCTTTCCGATCGATCCGGGCGCCGACGCTTCGCTTGGCGGCATGGCTTCAACGCGCGCCTCGGGCACCAACGCCGTGCGCTATGGCACGATGAAGGACAACGTGCTGTCGCTCAAAGTCGTGCTCGCCAATGGCGAGGTGATGACCACCGCGACGCGCGCAAAAAAATCATCGTCGGGCTACGATCTCACCCGTCTGATCGTCGGCGCGGAAGGCACGTTGGGCATCATCACCGAGCTCACGCTGCGGCTGTCCGGTATTCCGGAGACAATCTCAGGCGGGGTTTGTCCGTTTCCTTCGGTCGAGGCCGCCTGCAAAGCGACGATCGCAACCATCCAGTCCGGCATTCCGGTGGCGCGGATCGAGCTGTTCGATGCATTGCAGGTGCACGCCGCGAACCTTTATTCCAAGCTGAATTTGCCGGAGACGCCGATGCTGTTTCTGGAGTTTCACGGCACCGAGGCGGGCGTCGCCGAGCAATCGCAGCGCTTCGGCGAAATCGCGCAGGAGTTCGGCGGTGGTCCGTTCGATTGGGCGACCCGTGCAGAGGATCGAACGCGGCTGTGGCAGGCGCGCCACGATGCCTATTGGGCGCAACGCGGGCTTCGTCCCGGCGCCGAGGCGCTCGCCTCCGATGTTTGCGTTCCGATCTCGCGGCTCGCCGAATGCCTGACCGAGACGCAGCGCGATATCGCCGAGAGTAATCTCCTCGCTCCGATCGTCGGGCACGTCGGCGACGGCAATTTTCACGTCGGGCTATTGGTCGATCGGAATGACGAGCAGGAGGTCGCGCGCATCGAAGCGTTCCTCGAGCGGCTGGTCGATCGCGCGCTGGCGATGGGTGGAACCTGCACCGGCGAGCATGGCGTCGGTCAAGGCAAGATGAAATATTTGGCGGCTGAACACGGGGAACCGGCACTTGAGGCCATGCGCGCGATTAAGCGCGCGCTCGATCCGCTCGACATCATGAACCCGGGCAAGATCGTCGACCTTTGAGCGGCCGGCCGGCGCAAAGGTAAACGCCTGAAAAGTCGACATAGATTCGCCGGCAATCGTAGCTAGTCCGACGATCGGGGACGTGCATTACCGTCGGCCTTGCACTAGGCTTTAGCAGGCTTGCCGGATGCGTCATTCAGGCGATTAGGGAAGCGTGCCGTGCAGACGACCCTGCTCGGGTTGGCGATTGCTATCATACTGGCGCTGGTTTCGGCGCTGGTCGCCCCGCTTGTCGTCGATTGGAGCCGTTACCGCGCATCTTTTGAGCAGGAGGCGAGCCTTCTGGTCGGCCTGCCGGTGCGCGTCAACGGCGCCATCGATGCGCGCATTCTGCCGACGCCCCGCATTGCGTTGCGTGACGTCGAAGTCGGCCAAGCCGGCCGGCCTCCCCAAGTACGGGCCGCTACCGTCGAGCTTGAACTTGGGCTCGGTTCGCTGCTGCGCGGTGAAGTGCGGGCCACGGACCTGCATCTCGTCGCACCGCAACTCACTCTCGCGCTTGATCGTTCCGGAGCCATTGACTGGCCGGCGCTCTCGCCGTCATTCCGGCCGGACGCGCTCACTATATCGCGGCTCAATGTTGAGGGTGGCCGCATTATTCTCTCCGATGCCGGGTCCGGCGCGCGCGTCACGTTGCAGAAACTCGGATTTAATGGCGACATTCGCTCTTTCCTTGGCCCGTTCCACGGCGAAGGCGCCTTCGTTGTCGGCGACGAACTCTATGGCTATCGGATTTCAGGTGGCCGGTTCGAGGACGGCGGTCTCAAAGTCAAACTCGGCGTTGACCCGTCCAATCATCCGCTGACCACCGAGATCGAAGGCACGCTCAGCTTCGGTCACAGTCTTCCACAATTCGAAGGCACGTTGTCGTTGGCGCGGCTCGCCGGGGTGACACTGGCGCGCGGCGAGCGGGTGCTGAACGAGCCCTGGCAACTGACCGGGAAGGTTAGCGCAACGCCGGCATCAGCGTCGCTGCAGGACCTCGCTCTGCAATACGGGCCGGAAGAGCGAGCGGTCAATTTCAGCGGAAAGGCGCAGCTGACATTCGGCGAGCATCCGCGCCTCGACGGCAATGTCTCGGCGCGCCAAGTGGACGTCGATCGCGCGCTTGCCGATCCCGATGTCACGCACCGGCCGCCGCTGATCATGATCAAGAGCTTCTTCGAAGCGTTCGTCGCGACGGTCAAGCCGCCGTTGCCGGGTAGTATCGGTGTTGCCTTCGATGCCGTGACGGTCGGCGGGACGACGCTCCAATCGTTGCATGGCACCGTGCGCTTCGACGGGAAAAACTGGGGCTTTAAGGATTTTGCGTTCCTCGCGCCGGGCTTCACGGAGGTCAATCTGAGCGGTCAGCTGGATGACAGTGCGCACGGCCTTTCTTTCTCCGGGCCGGCGAAACTTGAAGCGGTCGATTTGAAAACGCTGATGGCATGGCTTGAGGGGCGCAAGGATCCGCTGCCCGGTCCAAGTCAGACATTGAGCGCACATGGCGAGATCACGCTCGCGAGCGACCGCTTCCTGGTCGATCGGGTGTCGGCTGCGTTAGACCAGGAAAACATTCAGGGTCGGCTCGCCTATACGTGGGCGACGGCCAACCGGCCGGCGACGGTGGACGGCGAGCTTCACACCGCGACGCTCGATGTCGATGCGTTGGCCGCCTTCGTTGCGGCGGCGGTGTCGGAGGGCGCCTTTGAGATGCCGCATCAGGCCGCTCTCGTCGTCGATGTCGGCAAGGCGACATTCGCCGGCGTGGATGCGCGGGCGATCAATGCCAAAGTGAAGTTCGATGCGGGGATATTGCACATCGACCGGCTTTCGATTGGCGATCTCGGCGGTGCCGGACTCGATATCAGCGGCCGTATCGACGAATTGTCGTCCCAGCCACGCGGGCGCATAACGTTCGACCTTGATGCCAGGACGCTTGCCGGGCTGACCAACATTGTCGGCCGTTTGGAGCCGCAGGTTGCGGAGGCGTTCCGGATGTTCAACGATCGTCTGGCGCCGGCGAAAGTCCATGCGGCTTTGACGGTGGACCGCGCCGGCAGCGGCGGTTCAGTGGCGAAATTCGAACTCGGCGGCGACCTGGGGGCGACGCGTCTCACACTTAACGGTGACGCAACGGGAGACCCGAAGCATGTGAGTGCGGCCGTCGTGCATATGACCGGCCGGCTTGATGCCGATGATGGCGGCGCGCTGGTACAACTGCTCGGCCTCGACCGCGTGCTGGCGGTCGATCAACTGCCGGGCCAATTGACGCTCTCGGCCAGCGGACCGCTTAACGGAGCCGTGCGCGTTAACAGCCTTGCCGCCGCCGGCGGGTTTTCTGCAGCGGTCGATGGTGCTCTGCATTTGGGTGGTGAACAGGCGCCGAGCGGCAGCTTGCAAATCAAAGCGTCGGCCGCCGATCTCCGACCGCTGCATCGTGCCATGACCGGGCAGCCTGGTACGGCTGCGCCGATCGCGGCGAGCGCCATTGTGGGTTTTGCCGGTACCAATGTTTCACTCACCGATCTGGTCGTCGCCGCCGGCAAATCGTCGGTGCGCGGACGGCTTGATCTCAAATTGGCGAATCCAATCGATGTCAGCGGCGACATCGCGGCTGATGAACTCGACCTCGCGTCTGCCTCCGCGTTGCTGTTCGGGCTACCCGACGTCGCGCCGGCTTCGAGCACGGCTTGGTCGCGTGAGCCGATCGGCGCCGGCGCCTTTGGCAAGGCAAGCGGGGCCGTGACCTTTGAACTCGATCGCGCCGCGTTGACGCCGGCTTGGGTGGTGCGTGACCTGAGGGGCGTCGTACGACTCCAGCCGACCCAAATTGCCTTGAGCGACCTTGACGGCAATTTCGGCGGCGGACGCCTTAACGGTGAAATCGCAGTCAGCCACGACGCTCGGGACTTTGCTGTGCGAGGACGCATTGAACTTACGGCCGCAAATGCCGCGAAGCTCCTGGGGCCCGGCAAAGGCGTCAACGGCCTCCTCACGGTGAAGCTGCAAGGCGCAGGCCTGGGAGCGTCACCCGACGCGCTAGTCGGCTCACTCCATGGCGGTGGCGCGATTTCACTCAGCGATGGAAGTTTTGCCGGGATCGATGCGGCGGCTTTCGATGCAGCCATCCGTGCAGCCGACCTCAGCGGCGCGATCGAGCTGCCGAAAATCAAGGCCGCGGTGAGCGCAGCCGTGGATAATGGCCGACTTGGCGTGCCGCAAGCGAACGCGGACGTCACGATCGCCGCCGGGCAAATTCATCTTGCCAAGACGACCGTGAGTGCCGGGGACGGGGCGCGGCTTTCACTTGATGGCATTTTCGATCTCAACAGCTTGACGTTTAATTCGCACCTGACGCTGTCGGGGCAGCCGGCGCCGAATGCCCTGATTCCGACCCGGCCGGAATTCGCCGTCACTGTGAAGGGTCCGCTGGCGGCACCCGAGAGGAAGCTCGATGTTTCGACGCTGGTGGCGTGGCTCTCGCTTCGTGCCGCCGAACTGCAAACCCGACGCCTTGAGCTGATCGAAGCGAGCCGACGCGACGAGAATTTGAGGCCCGCCTTCCGTCCGACGTCGGCAGTAATCCGGTATATTCCGAGGGGCACGGTGCTCGAAACGTCAGATCACGCCGACGCACTCGTTGGGACGACGCTCGGGTCCCGCGCTTTCGAGCGGTTGCGCCCGGAAGGCTCTAGCGTCGTGCCGCCGGTCCAATCTGACAACGCTGCCGGCACCGCGCCACCACCCAGTGTCGCGATGCCGCGGCCGGCGGCAGTGAACACGACCGCGACCATAGGAACGAACCAGCCGGATCGCCGACGCGCCAAGGCTCCGCCGCCTCCGCCGCCCGTGGTTCACTCGCCGCTCGATTTACTATTCGGCTCACAGAACTGACGGAATACGCGGCGCCAAAACGATGTCGCCGAGCGGCGGACTCGTCGTTTCGCCGACGTTGTTGATACGGCATTGGTAGTGATCGAGGACGAACAGCCGTATCGCTGACGACAGGTTCCCGTGTTGGCGGTCGGAATCGATGGAGCCGACCAGGTCCGACAAGGTCATGCGTCGGGTTATGGCGATGTCCTTTAGTGCGCTCCAGAATGCGTCCTCGAGGCTGACGCTCGTCTTGTGACCAGCAATAACGATGGAGCGTTTGACGACTGGCGATTTCATTGCCCGTCTCTCCTTTTGATGCGGTGCTGTTCAAGATGCTTAAGGGCTTTGTCGCTGTGGGATCGCTCCAGCGCGCGTTTGGCCTTTGAGCGTCCGTGCCCAAGCCGATTAGACGCGGCCGCTTGCTCAGCCTGGCGACGTTTAACTTGCTTACGCGCCATTCGGAGGTTGACGAGATCACCCATGAGATCGGCACTCACCCTTGGTCCTCCGACTTCTGGTCTGGAGGAAGCATCTTGAGGGTGACGTGGATTGCGCTAGTCCACAGTGACGGCAGTCACAGGTTTTACGATCGTGCGATTATGGCGGCAGTGGCGCACTGTCTGCCGAGGCGCAGTTTTTAGCTATTCCAACACCGGCGCCAGCGATTTGGGGGGACATGGTTAACGATCAAGGATCGGGTCTGGTCATCCGTTCTGGCCGCACCAGCCGGTCGAATTCTTCGCCGGAGACATAGCCAAACTGGATCGCTTCTTCCCGGAGCGTGGTGCCATGGGCGAGCGCCGCCTTGGCGATTTGCGCGGCCTTGTCGTAGCCGATGTGGGGAGCAAGCGCGGTCACAAGCATGAGTGACCGCTCCATCAATTCATGAATGCGCGGCTCGTTGGCGCGGATGCCGGTCACGCAATGATCGGTGAATGAGATAGCCGCATCGGCCAGGAGCCGGATCGATTGCAGCATGGCGTCGGCGATGACCGGCTTGTAGACGTTGAGTTCAAAATGGCCTTGGCTGGCCGCCACGGTGATGGTGGTTTCGTTGCCGAACACACGGCAGCAGACCATGGTCAGCGCTTCAATTTGGGTCGGATTGACCTTGCCCGGCATGATCGACGATCCCGGCTCATTTTCCGGCAGGATCAATTCGCCGAAGCCTGAGCGCGGTCCGGAACCAAGCAGGCGAATGTCGTTGGCAATCTTGAATAGATCGGTCGCCAGCGCATTGAGGGCGCCATGAGCGAAGGCAAGCGCGCCGTGCGAGGCCAAAGCCTCGAATTTATTCGGCGCTGTGATAAACGGCAGTCCGGTGTCGTCGGCAACTCTTTTGACGAACAGCTTGGCGAATTGACGCTTGGCATTGAGTCCGGTGCCGACCGCGGTGCCGCCTTGTGCGAGAGGATAAAGTTCCTTCAGCCCGGCACGGATGCGCGCAATGCCCGATTTGACCTGCGCCGTGTAGCCGGAAAACTCCTGCCCAAGCGTCAGTGGGGTTGCGTCCTGTAGATGAGTACGGCCGATCTTGACGATCGACGCGAAGGCTTTGCTCTTGGCGTCAAGCGCTGCCTGCAGATGCAGCAGTGCGGGAATGAGCCGCTCCGCGATTTCCCGCGCGGCCGCGATGTGCATCGCGGTCGGGAAGCTATCGTTCGACGACTGGCTCATGTTGACGTGATCGTTGGGATGAATCGGAGATTTTTCTCCCAGCTTGCCACCGAGGCGCTCGTTGGCGCGGTTGGCGATCACCTCGTTCACATTCATGTTGGTCTGTGTGCCGGATCCGGTCTGCCACACCACCAGCGGGAATTGATCGTCGAGCTTGCCGTCGATGATTTCGTCAGCAGCCTCGACGATCGCTTTAGTGCGCCGCGCGTCGAGTGAACCGAGCTGGCGATTGGTTTCCGCTGCCGCGCGTTTGACGATCGCGAGCGCGGTGATGAGCGGGCGCGGCATGCGCTCATCGCCAATGCGGAAATTGTTGCGGGACCGTTCGGTCTGCGCCCCCCAGTAGCGATCGGCCGGGACTTCAATGGGTCCGAAGCTGTCGGTTTCGGTGCGGGTTTTCATTGCCGCGCAGCGTCTTCCGGAGGTGGCCGCGAAGCGGTCCTCGCAGGATACACAGCTACTTCTTTCTGAACCGGTCGAGCCGCACGACCTCGCCGCCGGTGCTGCTGTCGGGTGCGGGCGCCGTCGTTGCCGCCGGAGCGGGACTGGGCAGGCTTTCCGGCTTGGGCAAGCTTTCCGGCTTGGTCGTCACCCGGCCCGCAGTATCTTCTGTCGGCTTCACGCCGGCATCGCCTTCCGTCGAGGCCTCGATGATCTCGAACTGAAAGCCGAATTGCACCGACGGATCATAGAAGGCCGTTATCGCATCGAACGGGACGCCGACGCGCTCCGGAATGCCGCCGAACGACAAGCCGACCTCGAAGTCTTGATCGGTCACGATCAGATCCCAGAACTGATGCTGCAGGACGATCGTCATTTCCTGCGGATAGCGACCGCGCATGCGCTCGGAAAGCCTAACGGCCGGCGCCGTGGTATTAAAGGTGATCTTGAAATGATGCTCGCCCGGCAGACCTTTCTTCGCTGCGTCCGCCAACACCGTGCGTACGACGCCGCGCAAAGCCTCTTGCGCCAGAATGTCATAGCGAATGTGATCGGTGGCCATGTCAGGCATCAACGGTCAAGTATCAAAGGTCGTCAGTTTGAGTCATCAGATAGGCACTAGAATCATAGTGGTCCAGACTGGGTCTGTCCTGCCACTTCTGACGATTGACCACTGAATTCCCGATATCTGGAAAGTGGAGGCTTCTGTTGCCAGGTGCCTCCGAACCCCGCCTAACGGAGCTTAACCCGCTAGGGCTTTAAGTCGGTCTTTCGAGCCGCTTACGCGGCCAGAGCAACCGGAGCATAGTTGTCGTTTGCAACTATGAATTGGCCCGATAACGGCGGAACCATGCCGAGCAAAAGAACGTCCTTTACGCCCTCGTCGATCCTATTTCGACCCCGTAAGCAGGAATCGGTGATCAGCGATCGCTAATCAGAAGCATCCTCTGATGAGCGTCGTCTTGATAACCGACTCCTGGATTTGGTGGAGTCGCCGGGTACCGCCCCCGGGTCCGAAAGGTTTATTACGACGGCCATTTATCGCCATAGCCGGCTTGCGCCGGCACCAGGAATATAGGCGTAAAACGTTGACGAAAAAAGAGGTTTGCGAGGGCAGGTAGCGAATAGCGAAATCGGGAATTACGCGTGGCGGCGGCTTTTTACCGCCTCATATTCGCCAGTCCCCGTTCGCCATTCGCTTTTTCTATTGGAGGCTCAGCGCCACGAAGCGGGTTTCGCCGTCACCGTTGGAGACCAGCAGCACGGCAACTTTCTTCCCCTGGCTCTTTAGAGCGTCGAGCCTGGTCCGCAAGTCGCCCGGATTACCGACGGCCTCGTACTGGACTTCGACGATCACGTCGCCCGGCGACAGCCGCTTGTCGCTCGCGGCTGAGGCTACATTCGGGTCAACCGCGGTCACCAGCACTCCCTTCACGCTGTCTCTGACCTTAAATTTCTTGCGAAGGTCATCAGAGAGGCTGGAAAGCTCAAGCCCCAAGGTTTTCTGCACAACAGACTTTTGCTCCGGGGCGGCGTTTTTCTTGGCATCCGCCGCGGCGAGCTTTTCGCCGTCTTCGAGCCGTCCGATCTTGACGGTGTGGGTTTCTTCCTTGCCCTTGCGAATGACGACGATCTCGACGTCCTTGCCGACCGGCGTGTCCGCAACGATGCGCGGCAGATCGTGCATTTCCTTGATGTCGTGTCCGTCGAATTTGACAACAACGTCGCCCGGTTCGATGCCGCCGGGTTTAGCCGGCCCGCGGTCGTCGATACCGGCAACCAGCGCGCCGCGCGGCGGCTTAATCGAGAGGCTCTCGGCAATGTCATCGGTGACTTGTTGGATTCGTACGCCGAGCCAGCCGCGGCGCGTCTCGCCGAACTGGCGGAGCTGGTTGATGACCGCAACGGCAGTGTTCGACGGCACCGCAAAGCCGATGCCGATAGAGCCCCCCGACGGCGAGATGATCGCCGTGTTAATGCCAATGACGTCGCCATTGAGGTCGAACAGTGGGCCGCCCGAATTGCCGCGATTGATGGCGGCATCGGTCTGAATGTAGTTGTCATACGGACCTGAATTGATGTCGCGGTGGCGCGCCGAGACGATGCCGGCGGTGACCGTGCCGCCGAGGCTGAACGGATTGCCGATGGCGATCACCCATTCGCCGAGCCGGAGCTTGTCGCTGTCGCCGAACTTTACCGCCTTGAGCGGCGTATCGGGATGAACCCGCAGCAAGGCGAGGTCGCTCTTGGTGTCTTTGCCGATGAGTTCGGCGGGAAGCTTGGTGCCGTCATTAAGGATGACGTGGATTTCGTCGGCATCGGCGATCACGTGGTTGTTCGTGACCACGACACCGGATGCATCGATGATAAAGCCCGATCCGAGCGAGTTGATCCGTCGCGGCGAGCGATCCGCGTCGCCCGGTCCTCCCTGACCGCGCCGGTTCTTAAAGAATTCCTCGAAAAACTCCTCCATCGGCGAGCCCGGCGGCAGATCGGGCATGTTGCCGAGTTTTGCGTCCACCCGTTGCGACGTCGAGATGTTGACTACGGCATCGATCACCTGTTCGGCGACGTCGGCGATGTTCTCGGGTCCGCGCGCCGCGGCGCCCCACGCCGGCAGGGTGATGATCGCCGCGGAAATCGCGGCAATGGCCGCACCATGGCGCACGAGCCGGGAGAAGTGGCAAAGCATGGTAGTCGCTGCTCCTGAGGGACAATTCACGGGAAAGTGGCCCTGTCGCGCTTGGGACGCAAGGTCGCAACCAAGGCGCGCCACGCTATTACGAACCCGATTGGGGCGGAAAAGCGACTCTGTGACAGGTCAGTGGCGGACGAGCCAGACGATAACCACACCGATCAAAGCAGAAATTAACCCGGCAATTCTCAACCGGCCATCCGGCGTCTCCAGCGCGGCCGCCATGGCACGTTTGGTGCCGAGCGGGAATGCGGCCAGCAGAATCCCCTCAATTGCCAAGACGAGGCCAAGCGCGGCGAGAAAGTCGGTCATGAACGCGCGAGGCCGATGCGCTTTGGCGTCGTAGGGATCGCGTTAGCTCTATTTCGGGCTTGCCGGTTTGGGTGACGCCGGTGCCGCGGGACTAGCGGTCGCCGGCGCTTCTGCCTGACCGGAAGGATTGGAGAAGAACCGGAAAAAATCCGTGTCGGGCTTCAATACCAACCGCGTATCGCCGTGTTGCATGCTCTTTTCGTAAGCTTGCATGGAGCGATAGAAGGCGAAGAAGCCAGGATCGCGGTTATAAGCGTCAGCAAAGATGCGATTTCTTTCGCTGTCACCTTGGCCACGGACCTGCTCGGCCTGTGACGTGGCGTCCGCCAACAAAACCGTCACGTCGCGGTCGGCTTTGGCGCGAATTTCCTGGCCCTTCTGGCTGCCTTGGGCGCGGAATTCGGCCGCCTCCCGCTGCCGCTCGGTCTGCATGCGCTGGTAAACGGCTTGGCTGTTCTGCTCCGGCAGATCGGCGCGGCGGATGCGCACGTCGACGACCTGGATGCCGAACTGCTGCGCCTCATGATCGAGCTGACTTCGCACCTGCGACATCAGTTGCTCGCGCATATTGCGCACGACGTCCACGAGGGTCGCTCCACCTAGCACGCTCCGCAGTGCCGAATTGAGCAGGATGGCAAGCTGGGAATTGGCGCCGTTCTCTCCAACGGTCTGATAGAACTTGAGCGGGTCCATGATGCGATAACGCGCGAAGGCGTCGACGACCAGCCGCTTTTGATCGGAGGCGATGACCTCCTGCGCCGGCGAACTCCAGGTCGAGAATTCGCTTATCAATGTAAATGACCGTGTCGATGAACGGCACCTTCACATTGAGACCCGGCTCGGTGATGACGCGGACGGGTTGCCCGAGCCGCACCACCAGCGCTTGCTTGGTCTGGTTGACGGTGAAAAATGTGCTGTAGCCGACGACGACGGCGATCAGCAGCAAGATGGCGAGGGCGCCGCCGGCGAGGCCGAGTTTCATTGGCTGCCTCCTGCTGATGCGCCGCCAGCCGATGACGTGCCGCCCGGCGACGTTGAGGAACGCGGTCGCGGCAGTTCGGTTAGCGGCAGGTAAGGTACGACGCCCGGACCGGGCTGTGGCCCGGTATCGATGATCGTCTTGTCGCTGCCGCCAAGAACGCGCTCCATGGTCTCAAGATACATGCGCTCACGGGTCACATCGGGCGCTTTCTTGTACTGCTCGTAGATTTGCAGGAAGCGCGAGGTCTCGCCCTTTGCCTGGGCGACGGTCTGCTCGCGATAGGCTTCCGCATCCTGGGTAATCTTCGCGGCGCGCCCGCGCGCTTCGGGCACAACCCTGTTGGCATAGGTCTGCGCCTCGTTCTGCGCGCGCTCGAGATCCGAGCGCGCGGCTTGCACATCGCGGAACGAAGTCGATCACCTGCGTGGGCGGATCGACTTTTTGCAACTGTACCTGCTGCACCTGGATGCCTGCATCGTACTTGTCGAGGGTCTTCTGCATCAGCTCTTGCACCGCCGTCTCGATGTTCTGGCGCGCGCCGGTGAGGATCGGCTGGATCGTCCCGCGCCCGATGACCTCGCGCATGGCGGCCTCGGCTACGGCTTTCACGGTCCCTTCAGGATTCTGAATGTTGAACAGATAGTCGCCGACGCCGGTCGGCTTGATTTTCCACAGCACCGAAAAATCGACGTCGACGATGTTCTCGTCGCCGGTGAGCATCAGGCTCTCCTCCGGAACCTCGCGCACGGACGTGCCGCGGCGCATGTCTTCGACCGGGCGCATGCCGATGTCGATTTTGTTGATGCGCAGTGCCGGCGGCGTCAGCACGGTCTCGATCGGATAGGGCAGGTGATAATTCAGTCCCGGCTGCACCTCGCGGGTGAACTTCCCGAACCGGAGCACCACACCGAGCTCGTCGGGCTCAACGCGAAAGAAGCCGGAAAAGCCCCAGAGCACCACAGCGATCAGCGCAATCAGTGCGATACCGCGGCCGCCGAGATTGCCGGGCAGAAAGCCGCGTAGCCGGTCCTGGCTGCGCCGCAAAAACTCCTCCAGGTCGGGCGGCCGGGAGCCGCCTCCCGGTTGCTGCGGTCCCGAGCCCCATGGTCCCCGGGACCCCGATCCCCAAGGGCCACCGGATTGGTTGTTCCACGGCATCAAATGTCTCCTGAAATGCCGGGTGGACCAGCCGGCTTGGTTGCGGGGGATATAGGGGAGTGCAGGGTTCCTTGCAACGCGCCGTTGGTCGCCCTGACGAGCCGGCGCAGCGTCACTTTGCCCGCTGGTAGCTCACGAAAGCGAACGCCGCCTCGTCCTCGGCTCGCGGTTCATGCTCTTCGCGGGAGGTTTCGCGCCAAATATTCAAATCGATTGTTGGGAAGTAAGCATCGCCCTCAACGCGCTTGCGCACCTTGGTAATCGCGAGGTGTGTCGCTTGCGGCAACGCCTGCGCGTAGATCTCGGCACCGCCGGCGACGACTATTGAATCGGCGCCGCGTCGCAACGCGTCGCCGCGCGCGGTCGTTATGGCGTCGGCGAGGCTCGGCGCAACCACAACACCCGGCGCTGCGAAAGTGCGATCGCGACTGACAACGACGGTCGTACGGCCAGCCAGCGGTTTGCCGATCGACAGATAGGTCTTGCGCCCCATGATAACCGGCTTGCCCATGGTCAACGCCCGGAAGTGCTGCATGTCGGATTTAAGCCGCCACGGCAGCGCGTTGCCGCGGCCGATCACGCCGTTCTCGGCAACAGCGGCGATGAGGACGATGTTCATTTCTAGCGCTCGTCGCAGTTCTGGGCCCGAGCTGCGCAGCTTAGCGTCACACCGCCACGGCGGCTTTGATGTGCGGGTGCGGCTCGTAGGCTTCGAGGGCAAAATCTTCGTAGCTGAACGCAAATAGGTCTCTGCACCGCCGGGTTCAGTCGCAGCGTCGGCAATGGGCGCGGGCTGCGCGCCAATTGCTGCCGGGCCTGGTCGATGTGGTTGAGATAAAGGTGGGTGTCGCCGAAGCTATGGATGAATTCACCCGGCTTGAGCCCCGTCACCTGCGCGACCATCAAAGTCAGCAAGGCGTAGGACGCGATATTGAACGGAACGCCGAGAAAGACGTCGGCCGAGCGTTGGTACAGCTGACACGACAGCGCGCCGTCCGCGACGTTGAACTGGAACAGGCAGTGGCACGGCGACAGCGCCATGAGATCGTTCTCGCCCGGATTCCAAGCAGTGACAATCAGCCGGCGCGAAGATGGGTTGCGGCGGATTTCGGCGAGCACGTTCGCGATCTGGTCGATGTGGCCGCCGTCGGGCGTCGGCCATGAGCGCCATTGCCGGCCATAGACCGGGCCGAGATCGCCGTCGGCGTTGGCCCATTCGTCCCAGATGGTGACGCCGTGCTGGTCGAGATATTTGACGTTGGTGTCGCCGCGCAGGAACCAGAGCAACTCGTAGATGATGGATTTGAGATGCAGCTTTTTGGTGGTGACGCAGGGGAAAACCGTCGCGCCAGGTCAAAGCGCATCTGATGGCCAAAAATCGATACGGTGCCGACGCCGGTGCGGTCGCGCTTTTCCACGCCTTCGGCGAGCACACGTTCCATCAAATCGAGATATTGGCGCATCGGCTTTTCGTCTTTGCGGCTTCCGTTTGAGTCGCAAAGCAAGCTTAACGCCAAATGGGAAGTGGGCGAAGCAGGCGCAACGATGCGGTGGATAGTGTCGCCCGACTGGGTCCGGTCTGCCTATCCCGTTCCGTGAACGGGCGCCGGGAAGGCAAGCCCAATAGCCTCAGAACGGCGCTCTCCCGGCCTTGAATTTGTCAGCCCACCTCACTCCAGCAACTGTTCCAGAAACGCTGCGGCGCGCTGATAAATGCCTGGCGCCTCGCTTTCGCGCGGACCGCCGATGGCGAGCTTGAGTTCGTCACCAAGTCTCGCCTGTTGGACGCGCAGCCACAGGGCGGCGGACTTGAGAACATCCGCCCGCTGCAAGTTCACGACCATGAGCGGTTTGCGATAGCGATGCGCGAGTTCGCCGGCGAGCGTTGTTCCGGCGGAAACTTCCAGTCCGCCGGTGTCGACGATGATCAGGCACGCGTCGGCGTCGCGCACATTCCACTCCGTCCGCTGCGCCGGATCGGCGAGCGGCGTCTCTCTAAGACCGGGGTATTTGGCCAACAATCCCGGCGGCTGCGGAAAATCCTCGGCCCAGCCGCCTTGCGGACACCATCCGCCGTAGGCGATCCCACGCGCAATCGCGACATCGAGCGCGGCTCGGTCAACGCCGCTTTGTCCGCCGGACAATAGTCTCATGGGAATTGGCTGGTCACTTCGGTGGCAATCATCTCACCCGCGTCTGTCGGCACAGCTTCACGGAACTGTGCCTTTCCTTACCGATTTGTAATTCGGCACGGAACAGAATCCGGGAGTAACCTGCAGTCTATTGTTCGGGTACACCGTCGCCCCCGTGCCCGGTCAATCAACCCCAGGATCGTGGAAACGCGTCCTGGGGTTGCTCATTTTCCCGGTAGCGAATAGACGTGTGCCGCTTTCATCGTCCGGCGCCGTCGGCGCATGCAGGGAGAAGAGTGTGAACAACAAGTTGTTTCGAATTTTGGCCGTCGCAGCCGTGGCTGGGACGCTGGGATTGGCGACCGAGGCTTCGGCGCAAGGCCGCGCTAAAGTAGGGGCGCTGACCTGCAATCTGGCACCGACCGTCGGCTTCATCATTGGTTCTAAACAGCGATTGTCCTGCCGCTATACACCCGATGTGGCGGCGCCGTCCGAAATCTATGTCGGTTCCTTGAGCACCGCCGGCCTCGATATTGGGGTCAAGGGCCGTGGACGCATGGTCTGGGCGGTTTTTGCGCCGACCAGCGGGTACGTCCGCGGCGCATTGGCCGGTCACTACGTTGGTGCCAGCGCTGATGTCGCGCTCGGTGTCGGGCTTGGCGCGAATGCGCTGGTCGGCGGCTCGCGGCGCTCGATCGCGCTCCAGCCGCTTTCGGTTGAAGCAAATACCGGCGTCAATCTTGCGGCCGGCGTTTCCGAGCTTCGTCTGCGCTGGGCGCGGTAATACCCCGACGCGAGAGGCGGAGAGCTGACGCGCCTCTCGCGATCAGATTTCTCTTCGCTTGATCATATGGAGGCAATCGCCTCGACAAGTGCGCGGTCCGCAACGGGCCGCCGCTTGCAAGCCGCAAATCCGCACTATCCGCGCGGCAAGGGTTCGACGAATTCCTCGCGCCGGTAGCCCTGCGCATACAGTAGCGCAGTCAGATCGCCATGGTCGATGCAGGCCGTTGGTGCCGCATCCCGGATGGCGGGCTTGCCGTGAAACGCGACGCCCAGGCCCGCTGCCTTCACCATCGGGATGTCGTTGGCACCATCGCCGACGGCGAGTGTTTCCTCGTGGCCAAGATGCAAACGCTCACGCAGCGCGATCAGCGCGTCGAACTTGGCCTCGCGGCCGACGATCGGCTCCGCCACGTGGCCGGTGAGTTTCCCGGTCGCGTCAGTGAGAAGCGTGTTGGCGCGTTGTTCGTCGAAGCCGATTGCAGCCGCGATGCTTGTCGTAAAAGCAGTGAAGCCTCCGGAAACCACACAGGTGTACGCGCCGTTGGCCCGCATGGTCGCCACCAGCGTCGGCCCGCCGGGCATGAGTTTGATGCGCTCGGCGATCACTTCATCGATGACCGCTGCGGGCAGGCCTTTGAGCAACGCAACGCGTTCGCGCAACGCCGGCTCGAAGGCGATTTCACCGCGCATCGCGCGTTCGGTGATGGCCGCGACGCGGGTCTTGAAGCCGGCGTAGTCCGCAAGTTCGTCGATGCATTCCTGAGCAATCATCGTTGAATCCATGTCGGCGAGCAGCAGCTTTTTGCGGCGGCCATCGTGCGGCTGGATGACGACGTCGACCGGCTCTCCAGCCGTGATGTCGCGGATATCGGTGGCGAGGTCGCGCAGCAGATTCTCTTTATAGGAGGCGGCGTCTGCGTCCGCGTCCTCGATCAAAAACGCCACGTCGACCGCGATCCCCGGCGCCAGCCAATCGACCGGGCGTCCATGCGGCAGATAACGGGCGACTTTTTCAGCCAAGGTGGCGTTTACCGCCGGCCGGTCCGGATGCGAGATCAGTGTTGCCACGTAAAACATGCGGTGCTTTGGGTCGGCCTTTCAGGATTTCAATTCGCGCAAATCCGCATTACGTCAACCCGGTGAATAAAGCTCGAATAATCCTCATCGCCGGGCCGACCGCGAGCGGCAAATCCGCGTTGGCGTTGACGCTCGCGGAGAAACACAGCGGTACGATCATCAATGCCGATTTAATGCAGGTCTACCGCGATCTTCGCATCATCACCGCGCGCCCTACCCCTGAGGAGGAACGGCGCGCACCCCACGTCCTCTATGGCCATATCGACGCGGCGGAGAACTTTTCGGCCGGCCGCTGGTGCGTTGAGGCTTCTGCAGCGTTGGCGACTGCGAAAGACGAAGGCCGCACCGCGATCGTCGTCGGCGGCACCGGCCTTTATTTCAATGCGCTCACGCGCGGACTTGCCGCCGTGCCGCCGATTCCAGCCGACATTCGTGCGACGGTGCGGTCACGGCTTAAAACCGAAGGCGTCGCCGCGTTGCACGCGGAGCTTCGTCAGCGCGATCCGGCGATGGCTGCGCGACTGATGCCGGGCGACCGCTCCCGCATCAGTCGCGCCCTTGAGGTCATATTGGCAACGGGACGTTCGCTGGCCGCGTGGCACGAAGAAGGCATGCCGGCCGGCCTCGACGCGTCGCGCGCGGCCAAGATTTTCCTGATGCCCGACCGCGACGAACTTTTCCGGCGGATCGATGCACGCTTCGAGGCGATGATCGCCGCGGGCGCCATCGAGGAGGTGCGGGCGCTGGCGGCGCGCCATCTCGATCCCGATCTGCCGGCAATGAAGGCGCACGGCGTGCCGTGGCTCATCCGCCATCTAAAAGGCGAACTGACGCTGGCGGAAGCAATCGAAGGCAGTCAGCGTGACACCCGCCAGTACACCAAAAGGCAGGCCACCTGGTTCCGCAATCAGCTGCCCGGCTTTGCGCAGGTCCAGCCGGAACAAGCGCTCCATACCGTTGAGGCACAGCTGCGGGCGCTTTCGACGTGACGGCCGGGGCGGGGCGTTTGTTGATTTGCAGTGGCCAAAAGCTTGACCCGCGCGGTTGCAACGCTTATAAGCACCTCCGATCTGAGAGGGCACGTCTCGTGCGGAATTCCGTGTTGAAGTCGATCGTACTCGTAGGAAGGCGCACCGCCGTGGGTAGATGATCTACCCACGATACGCGGCGGTGCGCAAACAAGGGCCCTCTGAGGCCCTTTTTTATTTGCTGAATCCCCTGCTTTTCTCCCCGCAAGCCGGGGAGCGATGGAGGGGGAGGGTTGGGAGAGAATGGAGCAAGCCATGACGGAAATGACCGGCGCGGAAATGGTGATCGCAGCATTGGCCGATCAGGGCGTAGAGCACATTTTCGGCTATCCGGGCGGTGCGGTTCTGCCGATTTACGATGCGTTGTTCCAGCAGGATAAGGTGAATCACATCCTGGTGCGGCACGAGCAGGGCGCCGTGCACGCTGCCGAGGGTTATGCGCGCTCGACCGGCAAGGTCGGCACCGTGCTCGTTACTTCGGGGCCTGGCGCGACCAATGCGGTCACGGGTCTCACTGACGCGCTGTGTGATTCAATCCCGATCGTCGTTCTCACTGGGCAGGTGCCGACGCATTTGATTGGCAATGACGCTTTTCAGGAGTGCGACACCGTCGGCATCACCCGGCCGTGCACCAAATACAATTATCTGGTCAAAACCATCGAGGATCTGCCGCGCGCGCTGCACGAGGCTTTCCACATTGCTTCGAGTGGACGACCGGGCCCGGTCGTGGTCGACATCCCAAAGGACATCCAGTTCGCCAAGGGCACGTATTCGAAGCCGAAGGAATTTCAGCATCGCGGCTACCGGCCCAAGGTCAAAGGTGATCTCGACAAGATCAAACAGGCCATTGACATGATGGCCGCCGCGAAGCGCCCGCTGTTCTACACCGGCGGTGGCGTGGTCAATTCCGGTCCGGCGGCGTGTCAGCTCCTGCGCGAGCTCACCAAGCTCACCGGTTTTCCCATTACCTCGACGTTGATGGGTCTCGGCGCGTTTCCGGCGGCCGATAAGCAATGGCTCGGCATGCTCGGCATGCACGGCACCTGGGAATCCAACTGGGCGATGCACGATTGCGACCTGATGATCGCCGTCGGGGCGCGCTTCGACGACCGCATTACCGGCCGTCTCGACGCCTTCTCACCCGGTTCGAAAAAGATCCACATCGACATCGATCCGTCTTCGATCAACAAAAACGTCAAAGCCGATCTCGCCATTGTCGGCGACTGCGCGCATGTGCTGGAGGATATGGTGCGGCTGTGGCGCGCCAGCGCCGTCGTTCCCGACAAGAAGGCGCTGCAAGCGTGGTGGGAGCAAATCGGCAAGTGGCGAACAAAGAATTCGCTCGCCTACCGCAACTCCAACGAGATCATCAAACCGCAATACGCGATTGAGCGTCTCTACGCACAGACCAAGGATCGCGACGTCTACATCACCACAGAAGTCGGCCAGCATCAGATGTGGGCGGCGCAATTCTACGGGTTTCAGGAGCCGAACCGCTGGATGACCTCAGGCGGGCTCGGCACAATGGGTTACGGCCTGCCCGCCGCGGTCGGCGTGCAGGTCGCGCACCCGAACTCGCTCGTCGTCGACATTGCCGGCGAGGCGTCCGTGCTGATGACCATGCAGGAATTGTCGACGGCTGTTCAATACGACCTGCCGATCAAGATTTTCATTCTCAACAACAAATATATGGGGATGGTACGGCAATGGCAGGAATTGCTGCACGGCGGCCGCTATTCTCATTCCTACAGCGAAGCGCTGCCGGATTTCGTCAAGCTCGCCGAGGCGTATCATGCGCACGGCATCCGCTGTGAGCATCCGGGCGAACTCGACGAGAAGATCCGCGAGATGCTCGATGTGAAAAAGCCGGTGCTGTTCGATTGCGTGGTCGATCCGGCGGAAAATTGCTTTCCGATGATTCCATCGGGCCGCGCCCACAACGAGATGCTGCTGGGCGATGCGGCGACGCGGATTGAGGACGCCATCACCGAAGAAGGCAAGGTGATGGTGTAGCTGCGTCATTGCGAGCCAACGGGACCGGCCCAAAGTGGCCGGCCCGATGACAAGCTCCGCGAAGCAATCCAGTTCTTCTGTGAAGCATGGATTCACAATGACGATCGTGGACTATCGTACTTAGGAGATTGTTACGTGAACGCCCCGACCGCCACGACGCATTATCCCGCCGCATCGGCAAGCCAAGCCATCGAATGCCGCACGCTCTGCGTACTGGTCGACAACGAGCCTGGCGTGTTGGCACGCGTGATCGGTCTGTTCGCCGGACGCGGCTACAACATTGACTCGCTGACGGTTTCCGAGACCGAGCACGAGAAGCACCTGTCACGCATCACGGTGGTTACCCGCGGCACCCCGATGGTGATCGAGCAGATCAAGAACCAGCTCGAACGTCTGGTCCCGGTGCATCGCGTCGTCGATCTGACCAGCAGCGGCCCGTCGCTGCAGCGCGAACTCGCCATGGTCAAGGTGCGCGGCAAGGGCGAGCAGCGCATGGAGGCGTTGCGGCTCGCCGACGCCTTCCGCGCCCGCGTCATCGATGCGACCAACGAAAGCTTCGTTTTCGAAATCACCGGCGCCACCGACAAGATCGAGAGCTTCGTCAATCTGATGCTGCCGCTCGGCCTTGTCGAAGTCTCACGCACCGGCGTCGTCGCCATCGGCCGCGGGCCGGAGGGAATGTAACGCGTCATTGCGAGGAGTGAAACGACGAAGCAATCCAGGACCGAGAGGCAAGCTGGATTGCTTCGCGGGGCTTGTCATCGGGGCCGGCCACCTTGAGCCGGACCCGTTGGCTCGCAATGACGAATTGGTGCTACGCCGCCGAGCGCGCCGGCTCCCCGGTCAGCCGTCCGACCAGGAACGCGAAGCGGTCGATGTGGTCTTGCAGGAACTTCCGCGTGTTCTCGTCGCCGATGTTACCGTGGTCGTCGACGAGGTTCGGCTTGAACGTGACATAGGCTTCGCCGCCAAGAAGGATCATGCCGAGGCCGGTCATGACCGAGCGCAGATGCTGCTGCGCCAGCGCGCTGCCGATGGCGCCCGGCGAGGTGCCGGTAATGAAGCCCGGTTTGCCGGCCCAGGAGTTCTTGCCCCACGGACGCGCGCCCCAATCGACGGCGTTTTTCAGGACCGCCGGAATAGACCGATCGTGTTCCGGCGTGACGATCAAGACACCGTCGGCGCGCGCCAATTCGTCCTTGAAACGGACGACCTCGGCGGGCAGGTTGTTCTCGTTGTCCTGATTGTACATCGGCAGGTCGTCGATCCGGACGATCCTGGCGTCGAACTTGTCGGCGCCGAGCTTTGCCATCGCCTGTGCGAGCTTGCGATTGATCGATTCCCGGCGGTTGCTGCCGACGATGACGGCAAGAAGCGGCTTTGCCATTGGCGGGGGTCCCTCTGGTTAAAATGATAACTGAGGCTAAATAAGTGCCTGTGACGGAAACGCGCAAGAAGGCACATCGATGAAACCAAGCGACATTCATTTACCCGGGGATTGCCGGGCGGTCAGCGACGTACTCGCCCGCGTCGGCGACAAGTGGTCCGTACTGGTCGTTTCGCGGCTGGGCGAGGGCCCGATGCGCTTTAACGAACTGCGGCGGTCGATCGGCGGCATTTCGCAGCGTATGCTGACTCTCACCTTGCGCGGCCTTGAACGCGATGGCCTGCTGACGCGAACGGCGTTTCCGACTATTCCGCCGCGGGTCGACTACGCGTTGACCCCGCTGGGCCGCGATTTGCTCAACCCGGTTTCGGCGCTTGGCGCCTGGGCGATCCGCAACCAGCCCAAAATCGCGCGCGCTCGTGAGCAATTCGACGGAATTTGCGAGGCGAACGGAAAGCCGCCAATACGCCGCCGTGGGGTGCGGACCGGGCTTGTCCCAGCCGCTCCCAGAAACTAGAAGCAGCAACCGCAAGCAAAGGCCAGAGGCTGGCCTCCGGGTAGGGGTGAGACATCATGCGTGTTTATTACGACCGCGACGCCGATTTGAATCTGATCAAGAGCAAGAAGGTTGCCGTCATCGGCTATGGCAGCCAGGGCCATGCCCACGCGCTTAATCTGCGCGATTCCGGCGTCAAGAACGTCGCGGTGGCTTTGCGCAAAGGTTCGCAGGGCGTCAAAAAGGCAGAGGGCGAAAAGCTCAAGGTCATGGAAGTGGCTGAAGCCGCCAAATGGGCCGACCTGATGATGATGTTGACGCCCGACGAATTGCAGGCCGACATTTATAACCAGCATCTTCACGCCAACATGAAAGACGGCGCCGCGCTGATGTTCGCGCACGGGCTGAACGTTCATTTCAATCTGATCGAGCCGCGTGCCGATCTTGACGTCATGATGATCGCGCCGAAGGGGCCGGGCCACACGGTCCGTTCCGAGTATCAGCGCGGCGCGGGCGTGCCCTGCCTGCTCGCGATTCACAAGGATGCTTCCGGCAATGCTCACGATCTTGGCCTCTCTTACGGTGCGGCCATAGGCGGCGGCCGCGCCGGCATCATCGAGACGAGCTTCCGTGAAGAATGCGAGACCGACTTGTTCGGCGAGCAGTCCGTGCTGTGCGGCGGCTTGGTCGAGCTGATGAAGGCCGGATATGAGACCCTCGTCGATGCCGGCTACGCGCCGGAGATGGCTTATTTCGAGTGCGTGCACGAAGTGAAGCTGATCGTCGACCTGATCTACGAAGGCGGCATCGCCACCATGAACTATTCGGTCTCCAACACGGCAGAGTACGGGGAATACGTTTCCGGCCCGCGCGTCGTCGACGCCGAAACGCGTGCCGAGATGAAACGGATTCTCTCCGACATCCAGACCGGCAAATTCGTCAAAGACTGGATGCTGGAAAACAAGGTCAACCAGACCTCGTTCAAAGCGATGCGGGCCGCGTGCGCTGCGCATCCGATCGAGCAGGTCGGCGCCAAGCTGCGGGCGATGATGCCGTGGATTAAAGATCGGGCCCTGGTGGACCGGTCGCGGAACTAGGCCGCGCGTCTGAGGGTTGATCGGTGCCGTGAGCTGACTTGATCTCCTGGCCGCGGCGGCCAACACTGCGCGCACGGGCGAGTCTGGATTACAGGAGGCTCCACTTGCTTAGGAAGCGACATTTATTCGCGGCAGCGGCCACCATGGTGATGGCGCTTGCGGGAACGGCCGTCCACGCAGCCGATGTCTTCACCTTGACCTCGACCACGTTTCAGGACGGCAAAATCATGCCGAAAAAGGTCGCCAACGACCGCGCCGGTAATCCAAACTGCGTGGGCGAAAATATTTCGCCGCAGTTTTCGTGGACCAATGTTCCGGCCGGCACCAAAAGCTTTGCCCTCCTGATGTCCGATCCCGAGGGTCGCGCGCCTTCCGGCGTGAGCCACTGGGTCGCCTACGGGATACCCGGCGTCCGTCACTGGCTTTGCCGAAGGCGAAGTAAGTAAGCCGTCCGACAAATATGTCGGCGGTAAAAGCACCATGGGCGTCGGAAATTATTCGGGCCCTTGCACGCCCCCCAATACGACGCCGCATCACTACACCTTCATTCTCATCGCCACCGATTTCGAACCGGGCGAGCTGCCGCCGGGTTTGACGCGGGACGAGGTGATTGCAAAGTTCGGGCCGCCGCCTGCGCATCTGAAGGGCGTAACCGGCATGGTAGGGTTGTTCGTGAATCCGTGGCACGAGTGAGCGCGCCATCCGCAAGCGCGTCTTGCGCGAAGCTGCGCCAGAGTACGCCGCCAGGCACGTGATGCCCTCTGACGGGGCAAATATCGAAATCGCCGAAATCGATCGCGCCGAGATCGCGGTCGAGCCGTTTTCGTGGGAATTTGCCATCGCGCAACGTGAACAGATCGACCGGTACTTTGCACGCCGTCAGGCCGATCGACCCGGGATCTGGAATGGCCGTATGCTCATGCTCCGCGGCTACGAGATTCGCAATCGGGTACTGCAAGGCCCCTGCTTCGAGACCGATTATGCCAGTTTCCTGGCGTGGCGAGACTGGGGCTTTCCTGACGCCAGCGTCTTCAATGTTTTCGGTTCGGCCGTCCTGCAAGCCGCCGACGGCGCCTATTTGCTTGGCGAAATGGACTCGTCGACGGCGAGCGCGGGCTCGATCTATTTCCCCTCCGGCACGCCGGATCTCGACGACATAAGCGCCGATGCGACCCTCGATCTTGCCGGTAGCGTCAGCCGCGAGCTTCTCGAGGAAACCGGTCTCGAGATTAACGGGCTCGATGTCCGTCCAGGCTGGACGATGGTGCATGACCGCGGCTTTCTAAACCTGATGAAGCTCGTCAGGGCGCCGCAGAACGCCGAGGAACTCCGCGGTCAAATCATGCGCCATCTCGCGACTCAGGCGCGGCCGGAATTCTGCGATATCCACATTGTGCGCGGACGCGCCGATGTCGACCACCGCATACCGGGATTTCTGGTGGCCTATTTGGAGGAAATCTGGCGGCGAGGCGCCGGATGACACGGTCTGTGAGGCACAGATGAAGCTCGCCAAAATCTTGAAACATTGTCGAGTCAGCAAACCGGGCCATTTCCGGCTGGCCGACTGCGATCCCGCCGAAACTTTTGGCCTTGCGATCGACAAGGACGACGTCAAGGCGATGCTCGCCGACGGCATTGCCCGACTGGCGGAGTTGCAGGAACGGCTATATGCGCAGGATCGCTGGGCGCTGCTCATCGTGCTGCAAGGGATGGACGCGGCCGGCAAGGACGGTGTCATCAAGCACGTGATGTCGGGTATCAATCCGCAAGGATGCGAGGTGCACGGCTTCAAGGCGCCGAGCGAGGAGGAGTTACAGCACGATTTCTTCTGGCGCGTATCCTCCCGCCTGCCGGCGCGTGGTCGCATCGGTATCTTCAATCGTTCCTATTACGAAGAAGTTCTCGTCGTGCGGGTGCATCCAAGTTTGTTGGCGCGCGAGAGGGTGCCGTCAGCCGGCAAGGGTATCTGGAAGCAGCGCTTCGAAGAAATCTGCGCGTACGAGGAGTACCTCGCGCGTAACGGGACGATCGTGCTCAAGTTCCATTTGCGCATCTCCAAGGAGGAGCAGCGCAGGCGTTTCCTGGCGCGACTCGACGAACCCGGCAAACGCTGGAAATTCTCCACCGCCGATATCGCCGAACGACAACGGTGGGACGATTATATGGAAGCTTTTGAGGATATGATCCGTTCGACCTCCACCGCGCACGCGCCGTGGTACGTCGTTCCCGCCGACCACAAGCGAGTCTCCTGGCTGGTAACGTCCGCCGCGATTATCGAGACTCTCGAAGCACTCAAAGTCGATTTTCCCAGAGTTCAAGGCCGGGCGCTCGAGCACATGAAGAATGTCGAGCGCACATTGAAGGCGGAAAAGTCCGGTTGAGCCGACGGACGGCGCGCTGGCTGTGCTGCGAGATTGCATTTGTGGGTTGACGGCGCGTGACTTCACACACGGTGCAGAGCGGCCTACACTACCATTTGCATAGGAACACGGACTTCGAACGTGAATACCGTTGTGAAGAAGGCCGCGACACTTGGTATTTTGGCGACGCTGGCCGGCGTTTCCGTTGTTTCCTTGGCCCAGGCCGCGCCGTCCGATTTCGACGGTGTGTGGGTTCCCGACGTCAGGGATCAGCATCGTCAGGAAACCGAAAACGTTCCGCCCTGGAAGCCGGAGATTGTGCCGCAGATCAAGCGTCTGATCGACGAAGAAAAGGCCGGCCGGCCCTTTCTTGTGCTGAGTCATTGCTTGCCGCACGGTATGCCGAGCTGGATGCTGATCACCCACAATGCGTTTGAATTTCTGACAACTCCGGGCCGTATCACCATGCTCGGTGAGGTCGACGGCAACCGGATGCGGCGCATCTACATGGACGGGCGGGCGCATCCGGACGACCCCGATCTGACCCTGCACGGCAACTCGATCGGACATTGGGACGGCGACGTCCTCGTGATCGACACCACCGCCATCGCGCCGCAGGCTTACATCGCAACCAGTGAAGCGGTGGGGATACCAAACAACGGTGATATGCATATCGTCGAGCGGCTTCATCTGGCGAAGCCGAATGTTCTTTACGACGATCTGGAAATCACGGCGCCGAAGGTCTTGACCGGAACCTGGAAGACCACCCGCATTTTCCGCCGCTATCCCGACCGTCACTACGAGATCATCGAAGGCGAATGCGAGCAGGAAGATCTCGTTCCCGGGAAGGATCAGTACGGTAACGACATATTCGTCCCACAACCACAAAACCCGGACGGTTCGGTCCGCGCGGTGAAATAAGGACTC
This sequence comes from uncultured Alphaproteobacteria bacterium, assembly GCA_963727325.1. GTDB lineage: Bacteria > Pseudomonadota > Alphaproteobacteria > Rhizobiales > Xanthobacteraceae > BOG-931. The sequence continues at coordinate 54,039 of CAVSFV010000005.1, read as the reverse complement.
GTCGATGGTGTCGCCTAAAGTTGCTGTTCTTGTAGCTGGCTTGACGCTTGGCCTGGTTGGCGTCGCGATGGCGCACCACTCCGGTGCCGCCTACGACATCGAACATCCCAAAACGATGGAAGGCACGGTCAAGACGGTCAACTGGACCAACCCGCACATTACTTTCGTCATCGAAGCCGACGCCAAGGATGGCAAGCCGGCTCAGACCTGGGTGTTCGAAGTGTCTAGCCCCGGGGTCCTGACGCGGTCAGGTTGGACCAAGCGGTCGCTGCAGCCCGGCGATCATGCGATTTTTCACTATGCGCCGTTGCGCGATGGCAATCCCGGGGGCTTTCTGATGAAAGTCAATTTGCCGGACGGCAAGGAGCTGAGTTTCAGTCTTACCCCCGCCGATCAGTGATGTCGTGACCGGCGCCATCGTCGGAGACTTTGCCAAGTGGCTCGGCTCGACGGCCCTCAGCCACTCGATCCAGACGGCAGGCTGGGTCATTCCAACGCTCCAGACGATTCACATTCTAGGCATTGCCGTGCTGTTCTTTTCCGCGGTCATCGTCGACTTGCGTCTGTGGCGAGTGTTGCAACGCGAGGTGCCGCTCAAGGACGTGGCGCGGCGCTTCCTTCCGGTGATCTGGCCGGTATTGCTGATCCTATTGGTTACCGGGGGCCTGCTCATCATCGGTGAGCCGCGGCGCTCGCTGCTCAACACCACCTTTTATCTCAAGATGACCCTGCTCGGTTTTGCCATTTTGCTGACCCTCGTCCTGCAATGGTCGTTGGCCGCAGCCCCGGAATTTTGGGAAAAGAATCGCGGCCGGCGGACCGCGGCGCGGCTCGCTGCTACGCTTTCCATCCTGGTTTGGTGCTGCATCATTTTCGCCGGCCGCTGGATTGCCTATACGCAGGTCGGATGATGCTGCACGTCAAGGATATCATCGGGTTCCTTGAAGACAGCGGTCTCGCTGACGCCATCCGCGAGAATGATCTGCTGTTTCCTTTGATTGAGTCGGTGCATGTGCTGGCGATCTGCCTCGTCGTCGGCTCCATCATGGCCGTTGATCTCCGGCTCCTCGGGCTTGCCTCGGTGAAACGCCCCGTGAGCGATTTCACGCGCGGAATCCTACCGCTCACATGGGGCGCATTCGCGGTCGCGGTGGCGTCCGGCTTCCTGATGTTTATGTCCAACGCGACCAAATATCTCGGCAACGGCTTCTTCGTCGCCAAACTTTTGCTGATCGCCGCCGCGGGCGTTAACATGCTGGTGTTCCATTTCCTCAGCGCCAGCAATCAGACGCGTTGGGACAATCAGGCCCGGCTGCCGCTTTCGGCACGGCTGGCGGGCGGCATATCGATGCTGCTTTGGATCGCGGTGGTCGCGTGCGGGCGCTGGATCGGTTTTACGATGCAGATTGGATGAGATGAGCGGCGCCCGTATCTTGACTGCCCTCCTTGCCGCTACCGCCGTCGCCCTCGCAATTGCGTCGCCGTCACTGGGCGAGAATGACGATCGAATGCCACCGTTCCAGCCGTATGTGGACATGAAAACCTTCATGGAACACGTCCTGACGCCAGCGGCGAACATTGTCTGGAGTGTCAACGGCGTCGTGATCGACGATAAGGGCGAGCACGATCTTTCCCCCAAATCCGACGCAGACTGGGAGCGGATCGTGAGCGGCGCTGCCACGCTCGCCGAAGCCACCAACGCGCTGATGATTCCGCAGCGGGCGCGAGATGCGGAATGGAACGTCTACGTAAAACGCCTCGCCGATGCCGCCAACAAGGCCTACGTCGCCGCCGAAGCCCACGATCTGAAAACGATCTCCGAGGTCAGCGATCGGCTGGACGGCATTTGCGCTGCGTGCCACCGGCATTACGGACTTGAATAAACCAGGCGCAGGCTCATGAGCGCCTCTCACCACAGTCCCGGGAGGAGGCGATAGCGAAACACATGCTCGAGTACACCAACGCAACGGAACGTCGTGGTGGACGCGAACGAGACCGAACCGATCCTATTCGGGGATTGAGGTTTTATGTCTTGGAAGAGAAGGCGATAGCGCGATGGCGAGAACCTACCGTGAAATTGCAATAGAGCAAATGTTGCGAACTGTCGAAGAAGCAATGAGTCAGGCTATTAACTGGTGGCCAGACCAGCCGCTGCCGATGAAACAAGCGGTCGAGCAGTTTCGCGCCCAACTTGGGGCGGCAATCGATTCCGTCGAATTTGTTAAAAGGGCACTCGACAGAGAAGTACACGAAACGGACCACGGCAAAGGCCCTGCCTGAAATTTGTTGCAAGCCGGTTATTGGTTAGTCGCCAAGGGCCTGTCGTGCGTATGCGGCGATTTCCGGTTCCGTCATAGCGGATGTATTGACGTCGGCCTGCCGGACGATCCTCGCATAGACGTTGGGGTGCAGCTTCTTCAACCGTTCCGCCAGGATTTGCGACGCGTTGCTCTCACCTGTGCCGTGCGAAAGCAGCACGATACGGTCGGCATCGCGCAGGGCCTCGGCTATCTTGTCGTAAAAAGTCAGGTCTTCCGCCGCGCGCTGCCCACGTTCCTGCAATTCGTTGCGGTGGTGAAGGTGGTGCAGGAAATGATGCGGATCGTAGGGTCTGATAGCTTCGCCACGTTGATTCGAGGAAAGACCAAGTCGATAAAGCTTCGCACCGTGATGATCAATCAACACCACAACATCCACCGATTCCGGCTTGGCCGCCGGACCTGATCCGTATGGATTTTCGGGTGAAACTCCTGCAGACGCGAAATAGTGGCGGAGTTCCGTGATTTCACTTGCGTTAAGATTTTTGCTGTGCGGCTTGTGAAAGATGATATGTCGATCCCTTATCGTCAGCGAATACTTGCCGTCTGCCTTTTCCTCGGCTGACCCCAAATGCGTCAACAGCCGCAGCGTGTCCATCCAACTGAGGTTGTGAGGAACCGGATGATGGAAGATGGCCTGCAGCGTCCGATGGTCCGCAGCAGGCATATGCGGTCCGCTACCGGTCCGGTCTTGATCCGTCATCGACGTCTCCCCTGGGTTCGATCGTGTGATCGGGATTGACACGCACCGTAAAGCGGCGTCCGCCCACGTGGGCGGCCAGCACTTTCCACATTGATTCGCCTTCGTCAAACAGTGCGATGCTGGCCGCGTTTCTCGCGCTCGCGCGTCGCAGCGGCTTTGTCAGCTTCTTCTTGCAACACCCCGCTCTTGCGCTTCGTCTCAATCGCTTTCGCAGCAGCCTCTTTTAGTTCTCCTCGCTCGCGCTTGGTCTCAACGCCTCTGGCAGCGGCCTCTTTCCGGTGGAGTTGCGGATGGACACCCAACTCGCGCCACGATGTCTCGGAAAGGTCGACACCATAGTATTTTGCAGCCTTCTCGATGTTGGCGAAGGCCAAAGCACGATCGGCATCGGAGACATCGATGACCTGATCGAACCGCGCGGCGGCGTTGCGCACGTGCCGGTCATCGGTCAGCGGCTCCTTCCGCTGTTTGGGAAACGCAAAAACGCTGTCCGGCAAGTCGCTTTGCTCTGTAAGTCGCCCATGTTTCTCGTGAGGCATCCAGGTCGTTCGCATCGGGAACTCCTCGTCTCCAGGTTCCTTTAAGGATAAGAATTCCGTGACAAAGCCGGTGTTCGGGGGAGATCCGGGGTCTTGGCCCCAGCAACCCAACCCACTGTCACGCGCGCTAATGGGCAACAATGTTTTGGAGAGGCCCGAAGGACGATTGTGCGTTCGGCTAATTAACTAAGACCTTCGTGTAGGCAAGGTTCGCCGGGCTCCGCCCGTCCTTTAACTCGACTTTCGCTAACGGTAAGGTCGCTCGATAGCGTCGTCGCTTTTATTGAGCACCCGCCCGATTGCGGCGTTGAGCTCGCCGCCGAAGATAAAAATCCAGGCGCAGTAATAGAGAAACACCAGCGCGATCATCGCCGACGCCAGTCCGGCATAATAGGTCACGTAGGCATTGGCAAAATCGGCGAGGTAGCGACCAAACAGAAAGCCGCAGGCGAGCCATAACGCCAGCGTGGCCGCGATGCCCGGCCACACTTTGCCTAACTGCCGCCGTCCGGCCGGCAGCCACAGGTGCAGGATCACCAGCGACGCGGCGATCACGAAACCACCGACGCCGAACCGCGCGATGTCGTAGTGCGCCTTGAGCGGCGCGATCCAGGGCGCATAGGCCGCGGTGGCGCGAAAGATCAGCGGCCCGAGAACCACCAGAAACGCCAGTGCCAGGAATGCGATCGCGCTGACCAGCACGTAGCCGATCGATTCAAGCCGCAGCAGCCACCAGCTGCGCTTTTCGGTGAGGCCATAAGCGCGGTTTAATCCGATCCGCAGGCTTTCGACGCCGCTCGAAGCAAAATACACGGCGAACACGGCGCCCAGCGTCAACACGCCGCTGCGCGTCGTCGTGAGCACGTTATGAATTTCGTCCGCGAGCGGTCCCGCCACCTCCTTCGGCCAGACGGCGAACATCAGCCGGGCGACTTCGTTGGCCAGATTGACCGAGCCGGCAATGCCGGCCAGCGCCGTCACGACGATCAGGAACGGAAACATCGACATCAGAACCGACAGAGCGATGTGGCTTGCGATGGCCCAGCCATCATCGCGGCTGAAGCGAAGGAACGCTTCAGCGAGGATGCGAAAGCACAGGCGGATGGTGTGCAATGTGGGCCGCCTCGGCGCGGAGTGTCGACGCCTTCAGATACGTTATTTAAAGCCGTCTGCGAAGCGCGCTGGTGCGAGAAAAGTCTTGGTGCGGAAAAAGTCTGGGACACCGGCGGCGTTGCCGGCCGGCCAGGGACGGCACCGCCTGACGTTCTGGCTGCCGTGATGCGCCGCATGGACGCGATGCTGCCCAAGCGTCTCGCCGAAGCGCGGACCGCAGCGGCGCGTCTTGCGTCATCGCCGGAAAATCACGTTGTTTAGGATCAAATTCGTTCGGAGATATCGTCCGGCGATCATTTGGCCTTTTCGTATGGATAAATTGCGTCGCCGGTTTTTTGGTCGGGGGGATACACGACAGTCTGATAGCTCATGCCGCGCCAGGTTTCGAGGTTCGCTGTGTCGGTGAGGTCGTGATATTGAACCTGCATCAGTGCGGGCTTGGTCCACTCGCCTTCCGGACCGAAACTGATGTCGCCTATGATGGTGTGCACCTCGTTGTGGTGCAGCCAATCGGCGATCTTCGCGTCGTCGAGACTCTTCGCGCCCTCGGCGCCTGCCGCGAGGACCTGGAAATCGGCGTAGCCCCAGCCGCCGAGGTAATAGCCGAGCGGATCGACGCCGGCATCTTTCGCGCGCGCCTGGTATTTGTCGAAGAACGGCTTGGCGCGCGCCATCAGTTTCGGCGACGGCACCCAGGTTTCGTAGTTGATGAAGCCGTTGAGCTTCGACTTGAGCCGGTCCTTGAACACGGTCGCCTGCAGGCCGACCATTTCGCCACCGATCATTTTTGGTTTGAAGCCGAGCTCGTTGACCGATTGCACGATTCCGACCGAGCTGAGCGGATAGGAGCACACCACCACGATGTCGGGGTTGGTCGCTGCGGCGGCGCGAATGACCGGCGCGAAATCCGTTGTGCCGGGCGGAAAGCTTTTGTTGTAGACGACTTTCATGCCGTGCTTCTTGGCGTTGATTTCCGCGCTGTCGGCGCCGTTGTGGCCGAACTCGCTGTCTTCGGAGATGATGGCCACCGTTTGCGGCTTCGGGTTTTGCGCGGCCGCGACTTCGAAAAAGCCTTCGGCGGAGGAAACTTTTGGGTCCGGTCCGTACGGCACCATCGAGAAATAGTTCGGATAGTGAAAGTGACTGTTCACCTCGAGCGCGAACAGACCGATCATCACTTTGCCTTTGGGCATGACAACGGGGAAGGCTGGCGCCACGAGATTGGTCCCGTACGGACCCATGATGAGATCGACTTTGTCGACGTCGAGCAGCTTTGCGTAGATGCCGGGCACGTTCGCCGGGTTCGATTGATCGTCGTAGGCGACGAGTTCGACCTTGCGGCCGAGCAGTCCGCCCTTGGCGTTGACCTCCTCTTCCCAAATCCTGGCGCCGAGCAGCGCCTGCTTGCCATTGGGAGCGAGCGGCCCGGTCTGCGAGAAGCCAAAGCCGATCCGGATCGGATCGGCGCCGACGGCGGGCGCGGCGGCCAGAGTTGCGGCGAGCAGGGCTGCGCCGAGGCAAGCGGCGCCATTCGCTATGGTCATTTTCATCGTTGTCCTCCGATTGTTGTTCCGCGCGCGGCGGCTGTTTTGATGAATTGCCGGCGTGCGATCAGCCGTGATGATGATGGTGTCCGTGGACGTGCGCGTGACTGCGCTGCCGATCGCGGTAGGCGGACATCATCTCGAATAGCGCGAAAATATCCGGCTCGGTGTGCTCGCCCCTGAACTCCTGGAACAAGTTCCACACCGTCACCACGATTCGCTCGGCGTCTCCCAAGCTTGCATATTGCCCAAGCGGAATGTCGAACGCGGCATCGCGCGCGCTCATCCCTTTGTCGTAGCGCTTGCGCGCTTCATCGATGACAAATTGCAGGTAGCCGCGCATCTCGCGTACCACCGTCTTGTCGGCAATCGGTCCGTGACCGGGCACCACAACATCGACGTCCATGCCGAGAATGCGGTCGCAGGCGCGAACCCAGTTCGACACCGGGCCGGCCCAAGCTATCGGCGTTCCTCCGTTGAACAGGATGTCGCCGGTGTAGACGACGCGGTCTTTCGGCACGTGAACCAGGGTGTCGCCGCGGGTGTGCGCCGGACCGACCTCGATCAGCCGCACGGTCTTGTCGCCGACCTTCAATTCATATTCGCCGCTGAAGGTCTTGTCCGGCATGCGCAGGTGAATGCCGGAAAAGTCGAAGGGACTGAACAGTTCGGAAATGAACGCACCACCCGGCCCAAGCCTTCCGGCCTCGGCCTTGATGTGCTGGTAGTGCGCCGGCTCTTCGGGGTTCATGTCGGCCTTGGTGGCGTTCGACGCAACGATGATGGCTCCTTCGACCAGTTGATTGCCGAAGGTGTGATCACCGTTGTGATGGGTATTGACGAGTGTGCCGATCCGGCTGGCTGCAGGGATCGAGCGCCGCATTTCCGCAAGCATCTCGGCGGTCAGTTTGAGATCGAACAGCGTATCGACCAGGATGGATTGGTCGCCGTCGACGATGAGGCCCGCATTGCTCCAGCCCCACGAGCCGTCGGGCAACAGATACGCCCAAAGTCCGTTGCCGAGATCCTTCAAGCCACGGCTGTATTGCCACTTCGGCACAGTCTTCCTCCCCCCGGGTCTTTGCTGTTTTGTTTGCGGACCCGAAATTTTTGCGGGGCCGGGCATTGCGTAGGGACAGACGCTAAAATACTTTGATCGGGATGACAAGTATCTTGATCAGTCGTTCAAATCGCGCGAAACTTCGATGTCAGTGAAAGCGGCCGAACACCAGAAAACAACCGTCAGGCCCGACAGCAGCGCTGCCGGCGTGCCGGCGCCGGAACGCATTTTGGCGGAGGCGGAGCGGGTGTTCGCGCGCTTCGGCTACGACGGCGCTTCCCTGCGTCAGATCGCCGAAGCCGCCGGCGTGCCGGTCGCGCTGGTGAGCTACCACTTTGAATCGAAGCTCGGGCTCTACCGCGCCGTGTTCTATCGCCGGGTGCCGGCGATCGTCGAGCAACGCCTCGCCGGTCTCGCCATCGCCATGAGCGAGCCCGACCTCGATCGCCGGCTCGAACTCATCGTCAAGGCGCTGGTGATACCGATGCTGCGGCTGCGCGCGCGCGATAAAGATCCGAGTTGGGGTCGTCTGCTCGCCCATGAAACGACCGACCCGAATTCCGAGGCGCGCGGAATCATCCGCGATCTGATCGATCCTATCGCGCACAGACTGTTGGAGGCGCTTTCGTCCGCGCTCCCTGACCGATCGGCGCGGGATATCCGCTGGGCCTATCAGTTCATGCTGGGCGCGATGGTGTTTGTGATGGCCGATACCGGGCGCATCGTGCGGCTCAGCGAAGGCCTCTGCCGCCCCGACGACGAAGGGGCCGCGGTCGCCCACATGGTCGCGTTCCTCACCGCCGGTATCCGTTTTGGCACTCCGGTTCCGCCGACGGGATCGATCAAGAACGCGCCGGCACGAGAGTATTCTGGTAAAAAGACCAAACGGAAGAAGACGTAGTCCGCCCTCTGGTCGGCTGGTGCTAACGCAGTCCGCTCTGCACCAGCAGCGGATAGGTCACGTCCTTGAATTCCCGCATGCCTTCTTCGTAGCGCGGCCATGACAGCAGCACCCCGTCGAGACCCATGGCGGAGAGTATCTTCAGTCCGTCGATAACCTGTTCCCTGGTGCCGATCAGCGGGTAGCCGCCCCACCCGGCGATGAAAAGTCCTTTGAGGTGCTGTAACGCGTCGGGCGGAAAGGTTTGGGCATTAAGACCCAAGGTGCCGAGCGCGAACGTCACCGCCTCCCAGTCGCCTTTCTCGTTGACGACGTACGCGTCGTAACGCCGCGCTTCAGCTTCAGTCTCCGCCTGAACGATATTCGCCGAGGTCCAGATCTCGATCTCCCGTCCATATTCCTCGCGCGCGAGCCGGCGGTAGCTTTCCACTTGGGCTTTGTTCTGCTCGAAGTCCGGCGCACCAAGTGCGGTGAAGACCAGGTCGCAATATTTGGCGGCGAAATGGCGACCGCGCTCCGAACCGCCGGCGTTCATGATCGCGGGATATGGCGCCTGGATGGGTTTCGGTTGCAGATAGCCCTTTACGATCTTGTAGAACTTGCCCTCGTGATCGAACTCCTCGTCTTCAGTCCACAGCCGCTTGACGATGCCAAGCCATTCCTCGGCCATGTCGTAGCGATCGCCATGCGGCAGCATTTCGACGCCGAACATATCGATCTCCGGCTTGTTCCAGCCGGTAACGATGTTGAGGATCATCCGGCCGTTGGAGATGTGATCGATGACGGTCGCCTGCTTCGCGGCGATGATCGGATGGTTGATCGAGCAATGTGAGGTGGCGACAATTCCGGCCTTCTCGGTCGAAGCGGCAATGCCCGAAGCCCAGGTGTAAGTCTCAAAGCCCGGACCTTGCGGATTGAGCTTGCCGCCGAAGCCGCGCCAGCGCGCAACCGGCACCAGCGCTTCGAATTCCATCGCGTCGGCGAGCCGGGCGAGCGCGACGGTATTCGGCCAGCTGATTTTCAATCGTCCCTCGACGTCGGCCATCAGGCAGCCGTAGTCGAGATTGGACTGAAACGTGCCGAGTTTGAGCTTGCGGCGGTTGAACGCCGGATTGATCGCACGACGATCGTCGCGGAAGGTTTCGCCGTGGGCCAATGTTCTCTCCCGGAAGTTCTAATCATAAGCCGAGATTGCTGATCGGCTGTTCTGTTATCACGTACTAACACCATCAGCTTCGGAGTGGGGCTGTATGGCGACACCTTGCAGGCCGCCGCCGGGCCCGATAGTTTTCACCGCTTCCCGCGACATCAAGGACATTGCAATGATCGATCTCTATGCGTTGACCAGCCCGAACGTGCAGAAAATCTACATCATGCTCGAAGAAACCAAGTTGCCGTACAAGGAGCATTTCGTCGACGTTTGGAAGGGCGACCAATTTGACCCGAATTTTCTCAAGATCAACCCGAACGCAAAGATTCCGGCGATCGTCGATCACGAGGGCCCGGGCGGCAAACCCTACACGGTCATCGAGTCCGGCGCGATCCTGATGTATCTGGCGGAAAAATCCGGAAAATTCCTGCCCACGGACATGGCGAAGAAATACGAAGTGCTGCAGTGGCTGATGATCCAGCTCACGAGCGTCGGTCCGATGTTCGGCCAGTTCACCCATTTCAAGTTGTTCTCGCCGAAGGACAAGGACACTTCTTACGCGATGACACGCTATCAGACCGAAGTGAAACGGCTTTATGAGGTGCTCGAGCAGCGGTTGGCCAAGGTGCCTTATCTCGGCGGCGACGAGTACACCATTGCCGACATTGCGACGTTCCCGTGGACGCGCAATCACGACATGCAGGGGGTGAAATGGGAAGACAACCCCAACCTCGCGCGCTGGTTCAATGCCATCAGCGAGCGGCCTGCAGTGAAGTCAGCGCTCGTGAAGATCGCCGCCATCACGTCGAACCGCGAGACGGCGTCAGAGGACCAAAAGGATCGCTTTTTCAATCGCGGCCGTTATGCGAGGGCATGATCGGAACGCGTCGTCAGCTGAAAACTCAAATCGGGGTGCGAAACCTTAAGGCGCTTCCAAGCCCACCGGCGTTCGCGGCATCTCGCCAGCTTTCGAAGGCCGTGACAGGAGGAGATACCACCGTGCTCCGCCTCACACTTGAGAAGTTCAGAAGACGGTTGCTTGTGGTTGCCATTGCCACGGCCGCCGGCAGGTATCTTGTTCATGTCCGCCGGCGGCGAAGTCGGCGCACAGGACGCGATCAAAATCGGATTGTCGGGGCCCTTGACCGGGCCGTTCGCCGAGAACGGCAAGCAAATGATCGCCGCCGCAAAGCTGTTCATGGAGCAGAATGGCGAGACGGTCGCCAACCGCCAGATCCAACTCATCATCCGCGACGATGGCGGGGTCCCGGATCAGGCCAAGCGCATCGCGCAGGAATTGGTCGTCAATGACAAGGTGGCGGTACTGGCGGGCTATAACCCGACGCCGCCTGCGCTCGCGGTGGCGCCGATCGCCACTGAGGCGAGAATCCCGATGATCGTGGTCGGCGCCGTGGCCTCGGTCATCACGGCGCGTTCTCCGTACATCGTGCGCACCATGTACGCGCAGAGCCAGGTCACGATCCCGATGGCTCGGTGGGCGGCGAAAAACGGCATCAAGCGGGTCGTCACGCTGGTGTCCGATTATTCCCCTGGCATCGATGCCGAAAAGGCCTTCATCGACGAGTTCAAGGCCGACGGCGGCGAGATTGTGGAGGCCGTGCGCGTGCCGTTACAAAATGCCGACTATGCGCCTTACCTCCAGCGCGCCCGCGACGCCAAGCCGGATGCGCTGTTCGTGTGGGTGCCGGGTGGCCTCGCGGCGGCGCTGATGCGTCAATATGCGGAGCGTGGTCTCAATAAATCCGGTATCAAGCTGATCGGCGTCGGCGATATCACTGACGACGCCGTGCTGAACCAGGCGGGCGATGCCATGCTCGGCGTGACCACGTCGATGCAATATTCCGCAGCCCATCCATCCCCGATGAATAAGGCCTTCGTCGAGGGCTTCAAGAACGCCGGCAACGGCATCCGGCCGGACCATATCGGGGTGGCGGTTTACGACGCCCTGCATCTTGTCTACGCGGCGATCAATAAGACTTCCGGCAACACCGATGGCGATGCCCTGATCGCCGCCATGAAAGGGATGGCTTGGGAAAGCCCGCGCGGGCCGGTGTCGATCGATCCGGAAACCCGTGAGATGATCCAGGATGTTTATATTCGCCGCGTCGAGAAGGTCGATGGCGAACTCTACAATGTCGAGTTCGAAAAGTTCGCGGCGGTTAAAGTCCCGGCCAAAACGCAACAAGCGAGATAACGCGTGCGAGCGCTTTCGGTTCCGTTCGCAAAACTATCCCCACATCGAGGTGTGTCCACGTGAAAAGGCTTTCGGTAGCAATCATTGGCGCGGGCATGGGCGGACTTGCGACCGCGGCCGCGTTGCGGCGGGTTGGCGTTGAGGTCACCGTCTACGAGCAGGCCCGGCGCTTCGCTCGCGTCGGAGCCGGCATTCAGATCGGCTGTAATGCCATGAAGGTCCTGCGCGGTCTCGGACTTGAGGCGAACATGCGCGCGACCGCCTTTTATCCCCGCTCCTGGAACAACAAAGAGTTCGACACCGGCGACGTTCGCTTCGACATGATCTTCGGCGAGGTCGCCGAAGAACGTTATGGAGCGCCTTATCTGCTCGCGCACCGTGGCGATCTCCACGCCGCCTTGGCGAGCGTCGTGCCTGAGAGCGTGGTGCGGCTTGAGCATCAGCTTGTCGCGCTCGAACAGCGTGCAGACGGCAGCGTCAGGCTTGATTTCGCCAATGGCGCGAGCGCCGACGCCGATGCCGTCGTCGGCGCCGATGGCGTTCAACTCGGTCGTCAGGGACACGCTGTTCGGCGAGACCAATCCGGCGTTTACCGGCCGCATCGCCTACCGCACGGTATACCCGGCAACGCGGCTTAACGGATATCCGATTGACGATTGCACAAAGTGGTGGGGTCCGGATCGCCACATCGTCATTTATTACGTCAAGCCGGACCGCAGCGAAGTCTACTTTGTGACCAGCCAGCCTGAACCCGGTTTCGCAATCGAATCCTGGTCCGCAACCGGCGACGTGAACGTGTTGCGCGACGCGTTCGCCGATTTCCATCCGCAGGTTCAGCACGTGCTCGCTTCATGTCCGGCCGTTCACAAGAGACCGCTGGTCGATCATGATCCGCTGCCGCGCTGGGCCGAAGGCAACATCACGCTGTTGGGGGATGCGTGCCATCCGATGACGCCGTACATGGCGCAGGGCGCTGCCATGGCGTTCGAGGATGCCGCTGTGCTGTCACGCTGCCTCGATGGCGCCGACCGGTCGGGAGTGGCCGACGCTTTTCGCCGTTTCGAGTTCGACCCGCAAGCCGCGCACGTCGCAAGTCCAGCTCGGATCGCGAACAAACACCTGGCTTCGCGACCAGACCAACCCGGACTGGGTCTACGGTTACGATGCCTGGACGGCTCCATTGGCCAACTGACGCCGCGCCACGGAATGGCCGCCGCCGCCATCAAGCTTCGCTTCCTTCTCTGGATTGTCGTGTTGTGTGTCGGCACCATTCAGCTCGGCTGGTGGGCCGCCGCTCGGTCCGCGCGATTGGCTTTTGTGCACCGCACGCGTAAGCTTGCCCGCACAGTCCGGGGACCGTCCAAAATCCAGTGAGCGGAGCCACTTATGTCGCTTGCCGAGGCCCAAATCCCCACCAGCGAAGAACTGATTGCCACCCTGCACCACGCGGTGCAGGCCGTCGAAGCCATACTCGACGATGCCCGCCGGTCGGTCGCCGAGCGGGTGACCCGGGATGGCCGCGTTGCCCCGCGCATCCTCGATCGCGAACAGCGCGCTGCTCACGGCCTTGCCTGGCTCGCGACTTACGTCGACGCGATCCGCCAGCTTGGCGCGTATGCCGAGCGCCTGACGGAGACTGGTCACTTCGGTGAAGTCGAAGATCACATCGTGCGGATCGGCGCCGGCGAATATCTGGCACAGATCCTCGGCGGAATTCCGATGAGTCAGGGTGAGATCGTGCGGCTTTCCGATCTCGGGCTCAATGCCGCGGCGGTTGCGGCGCGCATCACACCGGCGGTCGAGCAACTGATCGAGCGAGGCAACACCGCGCCGCGCCGCGCGCGTCTCGTCGAGCTGATGAAGTTTGGGCACGACGCGACTGTCGGCGCCAGCGGCCTCGACGACACGCTGGAATCGATCCGCGAGGAAATGCGCAAGTTCGCGGAAGGTCAGGTCGTGCCGCATGCGCAGGAATGGCATCTGCGCAACGAATACATCCCGCTCGATGTCATCGTGCAGATGTCCGAGCTTGGCGTGTTCAGCCTGACCATCCCCGAGGATTACGGCGGCATGGGGTTAGGCAAGGAATTGATGTGCGTCGTCTCCGAGGAACTGTCGCGCGGCTATATCGGCGTTGGCAGTCTTGGCACGCGCTCCGAAATCGCAGCCGAGCTTATTCTCGGCAGCGGGACGGAAGAGCAGAAACGCAAGTGGCTGCCAAAAATTGCGTCCGGCGAAGTGCTGCCGACCGCGGTGTTCACCGAGCCGAATACCGGCTCCGACCTTGCCTCGCTCAAGACGCGGGCTGCGCGCGACGGCGACTTTTATAAGGTTCACGGCAACAAGACATGGATTACGCATCCGGTGCGCGCCGATTTGATGACGCTGCTCGTTCGCACCAACCCGAACGAGAAGGGTTATCGTGGCCTCTCCATGCTGCTCGCGGAAAAGCCGCGTGGCACCGACCAGGATCCGTTTCCCGCGCCGGGCATGTCGGGCAGCGAAATCGGTGTGCTCGGCTATCGCGGCATGAAGGAATACGAGATCGCCTTCGACGGCTTCAAAGTGAAGGCCGAGAATTTGCTTGGTGGGGTCGAGGGATTGGGCTTCAAGCAGTTGATGGCGACCTTCGAATCCGCGCGCATTCAAACTGCGGCGCGCGCCGTTGGCGTCGCGCAGGCCGCGCTGGAAGAGGCGCGGAGCTATGCCTTCACGCGGGTGCAATTCTCCGAGCCGATCGCCCATTTTCCGCGCGTCGCCGACAAGCTGGCGATGATGGCGGTTGAGATCATGATCGCGCGCCAATTAACCTACTATGCCGCACGACAGAAGGATTCCGGCCGCCGCTGCGACCTTGAGGCCGGGATGGCCAAGCTCCTTGCCGCCCGGGTTGCTTGGGCGGCGGCCGACAACGCCGTGCAGATTCACGGCGGCAACGGCTTTGCGCTCGAATTCCCGATTTCGCGGATTCTGTGCGACGCCCGCATTCTCAATATTTTCGAGGGCGCGGCCGAAATCCAGGCCCACGTGATCGCGCGGCGCTTGCTGGACGGGTCGAATTAAAGGCCGTGGTCTTCCTCAACCAATCGTCAACCCTCTGCCATTACAAAGTAGGGTTCACATAGGCTATGGCGCCATGGCTGATGCCCCCCCAATCACGGCACCCTGCCCGAAGTGTCGAATTGAAATGATGTTCGTTACGACGCTGCCGCATCCGAGAGCGCCTCAGATGCAGCGGACGACGTTCGTTTGCTACGGCTGCAATCAGACCAGAAGTTACAGCCTGTCGTCGACGATGGCGGAGGCATACAAGCAGGCGGCGATCCCGGCCGATAAACTGGACGCAATTCCGGCGGAATGATTTGAGCCCGCAGGACGTCGATCGTGGGAAGTCTCCGGTGTTTCCGCGTGTTGATTAGGCGGCCGATGCTTTCGCTTCTGCCGGCAAGGATTTTTCGCGCGCTTCGGGGCCGGTAACGCCGTCACGCGCCAGATGTGCTTCCAGCGCCGACGCGGCGCGATAGAGCAGTCGTTCGTCGAAGTTGCGTCCGGTTAGCATCAGGCCCACAGGGAGCCCGTCGATCCAGCCGCAGGGCAGGCTCATCGAGGGGTGACCGGTCGCGTTAAATGGCGCCGTGTTGATCGTAACGCCGAAGGCGGTCGCCACGGCTTCTTCGCGCGGCGCATCCGGCGCGGGCAGCCGCGGCGGCGGAAACGGCACGGTTGGTGATGCCAGAATATCGACGCGTTTCAGAGCCTGGTCATAATGTTCGGCGAGCAGACGCGCCAAATTATGCGCACGGCCGTAATAGCGGCCGCTATAGGCGCGGAGCATGTATTCGCCGACCAGCATCGCGAGCTTGACGGTGTCAGGCAGGAGATCGGCTTGATGACGCCACATGGCCTGGTGCTGCATGGCCGAAGGCAGATAGACGCCGGCCGGGCCGAAGCCAAAGCCGTTGCCGTGGAACATGGTCGCGAGACAGCCCTCGGCAGCACGTGGCATCCAGATCGCACCGGCGTAACGATGCATCGGAATGGAGACCACTTCGACGTCGGCGCCGAGTTTTTCGAATGCGACGACTGCGGCGCGCACCGCCGCATCGGTGCGCTTGTCGGACTGCGGCAATCCGAACGTCTCGTCGAGGATGCCGATGCGCAATCCTTTCGCGCCGGTCCCGAGGTCGGCGGTGTAGCGATCGAGCTTGATATTATTTTGGCGGCTGTCGAGTCCGTCCGGGCCGGCGATCACTTCCAGTAGCAACGCATTGTCGGCGACGCTGGGCGTGATCGGCCCGAGATGGTCGAGCGAATATTCCATGCCCAGATTGCCGGTGCAGGGCACCAGGCCGAATGTCGCCTTCATGCCGACCGCACCGCAGAACGAGGCGGGCTGACGGACCGAGCCACCCTGATCGGTGCCGAGCGCCATGTCGACCACGCCGCCACCGACCAACGCGCCCGATCCCGAGGACGAGCCGCCGGCGGTGAAGCCCGGGCGGTGCGGATTGTGGACCGGGCCACGCGCGTTGGTGTGGCTGCCGCCGGAATAGCAGTAGTCCTCATTGGCCGACTTGCCGACGATGATGCCGCCGGCATCGAGGATCCGCGCCACGACCGTGGCGTCGACTTCCGGCACGTAGCCTTCGAAGATCGCCGAGCCGTTCATCATCGGTACGCCGGCGACGCAAATGCAGTCCTTGACGGCAATGCGCTTGCCGGAAAGCGGGCCGCTTGCCGCGCCGGAAATTTCGGTGATGCGCGCAAAAGCGCCGAACGGATTGTCGTCCGCCGCGGGTATCGTGCCGGGCAGGCGGGGGTAGCGGGGTTGCGGCAGCGCGTCGGGAAGCTGGTCCAGTGCCGCGTAGGCGTCGAGCGCGCCGCGCATCATTCCTCGGAACATCGAGATATCGGCGTCGTCGAAATGAAAACCGAGATCGCCGGCGATCTTCGCAAGCTCCGTCGATGTCGGACCGACGATAGTCATTGTCCCTCCCTCAAGGTTAAGCGCGCAGGGTCGTTTTGAAATCTAACGCATGCGATGATCTGGCAAAGCGCTATCTCGTATGCAATCGCCGGTGGCATCGCCCCCCTGCTCCTGTGCCGGCACTGGGCGATCCGGCGGTCCAATGCCACAGCTCGGAGCGTGGATCAGGCGTAGCCGGGTCGCTCAATCGGGGCTACAACAGCGCCTCATGTCCGGATTCCTCTCTCACGCCCTCGTCCCGATCGCCATCGGCGCGGTTGCCGTCGTGCTGCTGCTGGGCCTGGTCAACATGATGCGCGGCGGTTCCGGCAACACCTCGCAGAAGCTGATGCGGTTGCGGGTTCTGTTGCAGTTCATCGCCATCGTGATCATCATGTTCACCATCTGGGTGACGGCAAAATAAGCCATGGTTGTTCTCAATAAAATCTACACCCGCACCGGCGATGACGGCACCACCGCGCTCGGCACCGGCGCGCGGCGCAAGAAATACGATCTGCGCGTTGCCGCCTACGGCACCCTCGACGAGACCAACGCCGCGCTCGGCATCGCGCGGCTGCATACCAGTGGCGAACACAGGCTCCATCACGCGTTGTCGCGAATTCAGAACGATCTGTTTGACCTCGGCGCCGACCTGGCGACGCCGGACCAGGGCAAGGGGCCGGGCGGTGCACGTCTGACCGCGACCGCGGCGCAGGTGACATGGCTTGAGAACCAAATTGACCTGCTCAACACCGACCTTAGCCCGCTGCGATCATTCGTCCTGCCGGGCGGCTTCGCGGCGGCGGCCTATCTGCATCTCGCCCGCACCATTTGCCGGCGCGCCGAGCGGCTGATTGCCGAGCTGATGGATCAGCCCGGCGAAAGCGTCACGCCGGAGGTCCTGCAATACGTCAATCGGCTGTCCGATTATTTGTTCGTCGCCGCCCGTTATGCCAACGACAAGGGCGCGCGTGACGAGCTATGGCAGCCGGGCCAAAACCGGTGATCTAAAACAAAAAAATTATCGGAGAGGGGAGGCCCAGATGGCAAACACGACGGGCCGGCTTGAGGGCAAGGTTGCAATCGTTACCGGAGCAGCAAGCGGCATCGGCCGCGCCAGCGCGATTTTATTTGCGCGCGAGGGTGCGCGGCTCGTTATCGTCGATCAGAAGGCCGAGGCGTTGAGCGACACCGCAAGTGCGATCGCGCAACATGGCGGCGAGGTGCAGACTGTCGCCGCCGACACCAGCAAGGAAGAAGACGTCAAAGCTTTCATCGACCGCGCCGTCACGGCCTTTGGCAGGCTTGATGTGGTTTATGCGAACGCGGGGATCAGTGGCGGCCTCGTTCCGCCGCCGCTGCTGGAACAGACAGTGGAAAATTGGCTGCGGGTTCTGCAGGTCAATCTGGTCGGCACATTTCTCGCCATCAAACACGCCGCCCCGCACATGATTGCCAAAGGCAGCGGGTCGATCATTCTCACCGCCTCGGTCGCGGGTCTGCGCGCCAACGCTGGCGGGGCACCCTATAGCGCCAGCAAGGCCGGCGTGGTCAGCCTGGCGCAGACGGCGGCGAACTCGCTTTTGGGTACCGGTGTACGGGTCAATGCCATTTGCCCCGGCCTGATCGAGACTGGAATGACGCGCGAACTGTTCGAGCGGGCGCGCGAACGCGGGAAGGAGGATAAGATCGGTCAGCTCAATCCGCTTCAACGCGCCGGCCGCCCCGAGGAAATCGCCGCCATGGCGCTGTTTCTTGCCAGCGACGAGTCTTCGTACGTTAACGGACACGCCTTTCCGGTTGACGGCGGGCTTTCCAGCACGCTTCCTTTCACCCGGCCGATCCGTTGACCGCGAGCGCCACGACCGATACTTTCCCGCACTGCAGCATCACCGGGACCTAGCGCTGCGCTGGACAAAACAAATCGAAACCGACCATGAAGATTCTTGTGCCCGTGAAGCGGGCTATTGATAAGGACGTGAAAATCCGGGTCAAATCTGACGGCTCGGGCGTCGAACTCAGCAACGTTAAAATGTCGATGAATCCGTTCGACGAGATCGCGGTCGAAGAAGCGATCCGTCTGAAGGAGGCCGGCAAAGCAACCGAGATCGTCGCGGTTTCGATCGGAGCCGCGCAAAGCGCCGAGACGATCCGCACCGCGCTGGCGATGGGCGCCGACCGCGGCATTCTGGTCAAAGCCGACGGCATCGTCGAACCATTGGCGGTGGCAAAAATCCTCAAGGCGATCGCCGACGCGGAACAGCCGGGCCTCATCATCATGGGCAAGCAGGCAATCGACGATGACAGCAATCAGACCGGCCAGATGCTGGCTGCGCTGCTTGGCTGGCCGCAGGGTACGTTCGCGTCCAAGGTGGCGATCGAAGGCGAAGCGCTGATGGTGACGCGCGAGGTCGACGGCGGCTTGCAGACTGTGAAGCTGAAAATGCCCGCGATCGTGACCACCGATCTGCGTTTGAACGAGCCGCGCTATGCGTCGCTGCCGAACATCATGAAGGCGAAGAAAAAGCCGATTGACGACAAAACCGCCGCCGATTACGGCGTCGACGTCAAGCCGCGGCTTGAGGTCGTTAAAACCACCGAGCCGCCGGTGCGCAAAGCCGGTGTTAAAGTGAAATCCGTCGCTGAACTGGTCGATAAATTAAAGAACGAGGCCGGGGCCATCTGATGCCGACGCTTCTGCTCGCCGAACACGACAACAAGTCACTCAAAGATTCGACCAACAAGGCGCTGACCGCCGCCAAGGCGATTGGCGCCGATGTGCAGATTCTGGTCGCGGGTCACAACTGCAAGCCGGTCGCGGACGCCGCGGCCAAGCTCGATGGCGTCAAGAAAGTGCTGCTCGCCGACGCGCCCGCTTACGAGCACATGCTCGCCGAGCCGACCGCGGCCCTGATCGTTTCGCTCGCCGGCCCCTACGAAACCATCATGGCGCCGGCTACGACATCCGGGAAAAATATTATGCCGCGCGTCGCCGCGTTGCTCGACGTGATGCAGATTTCCGAGATCACCAAGGTGGTGGCGCCCGACACTTTCGAGCGGCCCATCTACGCCGGCAACGCCATTCAGACCGTGCGTTCGCACGACGCCAAAAAAGTTCTCACCGTGCGGACCGCCGCCTTCCAGGCGACCGGCGAGGGCGGTTCGGCGGCACCGGTCGAGCCGGCGGCAGCGGCTGCCGATCCCGGCATTTCAGGCTTCGTCGGCGAGGAACTGTCGAAGTCGGAGCGGCCGGAACTGACCTCGGCCAAAATCATCATTTCCGGCGGCCGGGCGATGCAAAACCGCGAGAACTTCACCAAGTATATAGAGCCCGTTGCCGACAAGCTCGGCGCGGCCGTCGGCGCCTCGCGCGCGGCGGTTGATGCCGGCTATGCGCCGAATGATTGGCAGGTCGGCCAGACCGGCAAGGTGGTGGCGCCGGACCTCTATATCGCCGTCGGCATTTCAGGTGCTATTCAGCATCTTGCTGGTATGAAGGATTCGAAAGTTATCGTTGCGATCAACAAGGACGAGGAAGCACCTATCTTTCAAGTTGCCGACTATGGACTGGTGGCGGACCTTTATCAGGCCCTGCCGGAGCTGGCCCAGGAGCTCGAAAAACGCGGTCGTTGACCTCGAGGTGGTGTGCACCAAAGAAGGTAAGCGAAGATGGTCGAAGTGAAGGAGCGCCCGAAGACGCGCGGCGGATCGTCCGCCGGCGCGGCGCATCCGATACACAAAATCGGCGTGATCGGCGCCGGACAGATGGGCAACGGCATCGCGCACGTCTGCGCGCTCTCCGGGCTTCATGTGCTGCTCAATGACGTCGTCTCCGAGCGCATTGGCGAGGGGATCGCCACCATCAGCGGCAATCTGGCGCGCCAGGTCAGCCGGCAGCGCATCACTGACGAGGAGCGCGACGCCGCGCTCAAGCGCATCAGCCCGGCAAAGACCCTTGCCGAGCTCGGCGATTGCGATCTGGTGATCGAAGCGGCGACCGAGAAGGAAGAAGTCAAGCGCAAGATCTTCAGCGCGCTTTGTCCGGGACTGAAGCCCGAAACCATCGTTGGCACCAACACCTCGTCGATTTCGATCACGCGGCTTGCCGCTTCGACCGACCGGCCCGAGCGCTTCATCGGCATCCATTTCATGAATCCGGTGCCGCTGATGGAGCTGGTCGAGGTGATCCGCGGCATCGCCACCGACGACGAGACGTTTGCCACCACCAAGCAATTCATCGCCAATCTGGGCAAGCAGATCGCGGTATCGGAAGATTTCCCCGCCTTCATCGTCAACCGCATCCTGTTGCCGATGATCAACGAAGCGATCTACACGCTCTACGAAGGCGTCGGCAATGTCGAGGCGATCGACAATGCGATGCGGCTTGGTGCGCACCACCCGATGGGGCCGCTGGAGCTCGCCGACTTCATCGGGCTCGATGTCTGTCTCTCGGTCATGCAGGTGCTGCACGAAGGGCTGGCGGATTCAAAATACCGGCCATGCCCGCTGCTGGTGAAATACGTCGAGGCCGGCTGGCTCGGCCGCAAGACCCAGCGCGGCTTCTATGACTATCGCGGCGAGAAGCCGGTCCCGACCCGCTGATTCCATTTTTGTGCGCTAAGCACTCCGGTTCGACCCGGAGTGCTTTTGTTGCTTGCGCCCGCCTGGCGATTGAAGAGGCAACGTCACTTCATCAGTTCGACGAAGAGTTCGATCACGCACACGTACCCGAGTACGAAAATGATCGTACGAATATACGGAATCGCGACCAGATAGACGACGGCGTGCGCAAGGCGCAGCCAGAAATAGCTCATGGTCCAGAACGCCGTCATGGCATCGTTCTTGCCGGCCAGCTGCACCAGGATCACGATCGCGGCGAACGGCGCAAACGTCTCCACCGCGTTGATGTAAAGGCGGTTGGCCCGCTGACCCCAGAGCGGCAGCGGCCGCGTCGTCGGATCGACATAGTTCGCCGGCTTGAGCGGCCCATTGGTGACGAGTTGCGCAACGACAAACGGAATCCATAACGACGCCGTCAGCAAAGCTGTTAGCGCCAGGTATTTCACTTCGGGTGACATTTCGTTTCCTTCCCCTCAAGCTGATTTAAAATATTCAAAGAGACTGTGGCTCGTAGGACGGATTGGCAAGCACAATCCGCCCTGTATTGCGCAGAACACACGCTCGCGCGCGTGCTCAATCGCAGCACGAATCCGAAGCCTTCGGCTGCCGGTAGGTCTCCTTCGGGTCGACTGTTGTGCCGTCGTATTTGTCGTGATGGCGCACCCAGGCCATGCCGTACGCCAGGCCTTCCTCGTCGCGCCCCTTGGGAGCGAGGTCGAGGAAGTTATAGGCGCCGATCAGCATATCGAGGCCGCGTCCATAGGACGAATAAGTGTGGAAGACTTCACCGGCGGCGTTCTTGTAGAACGCGCTGGTGCCGGGCCGCTCCTCGCTCGGGAATTCGGTCACTTCGTAATTGTAGTTGGCGATGCCCTTCGCCTTCTCCTCCGGCGTGGCCGACACCTGGTAGTCGAAGTTAAAATCGTTGCCGAACGACGATACCCATTTGAAGTGCCAGCCCATGCGCCGCTTGAACTTTTCGATTTGCGCAAGCGGCGCCCGTGACACGACAACGAACGCGACGTCGCGTTGCGCCAGATGGACGACCGAGCCGTCGAAGTGATCGGCGAGCAGCGAGCAGCTCTTGCAGCCTTCCTCCCAGTCGGGACCGAGCATGAAGTGGTACACGATCAGCTGGCTTTTGCCGCCAAACAGATCGGCTAGAGTCTCTTTTCCTTCAGGGCCATCGAACAGGTAATTTTTTGCGACTTTTTCCCAAGGCAGCTCGCGACGCTTGCGGCTTAGCGCGTCGCGAGCACGGGTAAAGGCCTTCTCTTCGGCAAGATGCGCCTTGCGCGCCGCGACCCATTCATCGTGAGAGACGATCTTGTGCGGTTCCATGGTGCAGCTCCTCGATGCGTCGGCTGATCAAGGCGTCGGCGTCATCCAACCAACCCCGGCGCCGCCGGGCTCGAGCAGGATCGCGATGCGGCCGACGTTGGGGACGTCAAAAGCCGGCTTCATCACTTTGGCGCCTGCCTTGGTTGCCTTTTTCACGCGCTCGTCGATGTTGTCGACGGCGATGTAGGGCATCCAGCTTTCGGGCACGCCCTTATAGTCGGGTCCGCTGATGTCGAAGATGCCGGCGGCGGGCTTGCCGTCGGCCATCGCGAGCGTATAGGTGCCGCCGCCCGGCATCGGCATCGTATCGTAGCTCCAGCCCATCGCCTCGGCGTAGAATTTTTTCGCCTTTTCCACGTCGCGTGTCATCAGCTCGTTCCAGTGAAACTGGCCGTGCGTCCAGGTCATCGCATGCCTCCAGGGATGATATTCAGGATGGTTGTTAGTTCAGTAGTCTCTCGCTGTGTCGTTCAGGCGACGAATTTCTCGAGCTTGTCGAGCGCGCCGATCCAGCCATGCTCGTGGCCGTCGCGCGACGCTTCGTCGAAGAGCTTCTCGTGCGTAACGGTCAGCAACGTGCCGCCGCCGTCCGCCTTGAACAGGACCGTGACCAAAAATTCGTAAGGGTCGTCGGGCGGTGCAGCATCCCAAGCCCAGGTGAAAACCAGCTTTTCGTTGGCGACGACCTCGCGATAGACCCCGCCGACGTTGTGCGGCTTGCCGTCGGGCGAGCGCATCTCGATGCGGTACCGGCCGCCGGCGCGCGGGTCGCTAACCGCCCGCTCAGTGACGATGTCGCCGGGTCCCATCCAGCGCTTTATTTTTTCCGGGTCGGTCCAGGCGGCGAAGACTTTGGCGGGCGGCGCTTGGAGCCTGCGCTTGAGGGTGAGACTTGGTTTGACGGCGGTGTCGACGGACATGATTCATCCTCCTCCAGGAAAGCGGCGAGGCGCTGCAACGCCTCGGACCAGAAGCGTTCGTAGCGGTTGAGCCAGGCGATAGCGTTCTGCATGGGTGCGGCGTTCAGGCGACAAGTGACGGTACGGCCCGATTTGGTGCGCGCGACCAATCCGGCATCGGACAACACGTCGAGATGTTTCATGATCGCCGGCAGCGACACCTTGAAAGGTTCGGCGAGTGCGCTGACGGAGAGGTCCGGGTGCGCGGCAAGCCGCTCCACCAAAGCCCGCCGCGTCGGGTCGGCAAGCGCGGCGAAAGTGCGATCCAGCGGCTCAGAACTTAACTTAACCATATGGTTAAGTATAGGACTAAGCGGGCCGCTGTCAAGCAGCCGGCGGTCTGGTGGCGCCCCTTTAATTGGTCCCTGATTGCAAACTCTGAACCATTTCCTCGGGCGAAGGTTCCGTGGCCGACAGTTTGTGTTCCTGCAAGCTGACGGAAGCGCGGCCTCTCACTTCTTCTCAAGCAGCAAATTGCCTTCACGGCGAATGAGCGGCTGCAGGGTCGCGGCGAGTTTCGCCAGCAGCCATGGCAGAAGTATTTCCAGCCGAACGTGGTCCTCGGCGACCCAGATGGAGCCGCTGGCCTCTTGCCCGAGCGTGCTGACCCGAAACTGGAGATGATCGCCGGTCCAAATCTCTTCCTGGACGCTGAACAGATGGCCGAACTTTGCGCTGGCGGCGCCCAAGCCGGTTTTCAGCCGGTGGAGTGCCTCGTCCTTGCCGAGGCGATGTGGAATGGACACGATCAATGGCTTTGACATAAAGCCTCCGGTACCGCGTTCCTCTCCGGGACCCGCGTGCTAATGCAAACCCGCTCGCGGGCGAGAGGTTTCGCAAGGGAGGATGTATGACCGCTGCACAAATCTTCGACCTCACCGGCAAGGTGGCATTGGTGACCGGTGCGTCGAGCGGGCTCGGCGTGCGGTTTGCCGAAGTGCTGGCGGAGAATGGCGCCGAAGTCGTGCTGGTAGCGCGACGCGCCGATCGCCTCGACGCGGTGAAAACGAAGATCGAGAAGTCAGGCGGGCGGGCGCTGGTCGTCGAAGCCGACGTCCGCGATCGAGCGGCGATGCAGCGTGCGTTTGATGCCGCGGAGAAAGCTTTCGGCACAGTCACGGTGCTGGTCAACAACGCCGGCATCGTGCAGTCGAAACGGGCCGTTGAAATTGCCGAGGAGGATTGGCGGCGCGTGCTGTCGACCAATCTCGACGCGGTGTTCTATTGGGCGCAGGAGGCGGCGCGGCGAATGCTCGCCGCCGGCAAAGGCGGCGCCATCGTCAACATCGCCTCAGTGCTCGGCATGAGTCCTGACAACGGCGTCGCCAGTTATGCCACCGCCAAAGCCGGCGTGATCCAGCTCACCAAAGCGCTGGCCATCGAACTTGCGTTCAAGGGCATTCGCGTCAACGCCATCGCACCCGGCTGGATCGTCACTGAAATCAACCGCGACTATCTCGCCAGCGATCGTGGCGCGGCGATGAAGCGGCAAATTCCGATGGGCCGTTTCGGCGAGGACCGCGATCTCGATGGGCCGCTTTTGCTGCTGGCGTCCGACGCCGGCCGTTACATGACCGGCGCGACCGTTGTCGCCGACGGTGGGCAGGTCGTCGCGTTGCGCGTCTGACGCTTCCCCCGAATGTCTCGCGTCCAGCGCAGCATGCAACGCTGGCATCGTCGATCGTATTCTTGACGACTTGCTTCCCAAGTCTGCTAGATGCGGCCCTGATAAGCGGAACATAGGGACGGATAAGCGTAATGCAGAGCCAAGTGCGACGCGTCGTCACCAGCCATGAGGCGGACGGCAAAGCGGTGGTGCTGTTCGACGGCGCGCCGGTCAAAGTCAGAGAGCAAGCGGAGAGCGGGGTAAAGTCGTTTCTGCTCTGGACGACAGATGTGACGCCTGCCGACATCAGCGGATCGGCAGGACCGCGGCGATCGCACCATCGGCATTCCGCCCCCGCCCGGCGGCAGCGTCTTCCGGATCGTCGACTTCCACCCGTTCGACGATACAAAGTTGCCGGTCGACCACATGACACGCAGCATCGGCACCGACCACATGCCCGCAAAAGGTTGGGCGCCGCGCCATCCGGCGATGCACCGCACCCGCAGCATCGACTACGCGATCGTCATGTCCGGCGAAATCGACATGCTGCTCGACGAGTTCGGAAATTCATCTGAAAGCCGGCGACGTGCTCGTCCAGCAGGGGACGAACCACGCCTGGGTCAATCGCGGCACCGAGCCGTGCCGCATCGCCTTCGTGCTGATCGACGCGCAAGAGGCATAATTCGCATAAATCCTGATCCGTATCGGTCAAAACAGAAACGAGTCTCCGCATGGCGATCGAATTTGGCGTCGTCGATCATCTCGATCGGCAGAACGTGCCGGTGCATGAAACCTACGACGCAAGGCTGAAGCTGATGGAGCTGTTCGACCAGGCCGGCTTCAGCACCTTCCATATCACCGAGCACCATTTCACGCCGCTCGGGCTGGCGCCGTCGCCGCTGATCTTTTTGTCCGCCGCGGCGCGGATCACCAAGTCGATTCGTCTGGCGCCGCTGGTGTTGATCCTGCCGCTGTACAATCCGCTGCGCCTCGCGGGTGAGCTGTGCATGCTGGATCATCTCAGCAAGGGTCGGCTCGACATCGGCGTCGGGCGCGGCATCTCGCCCTACGAGCTTGCGTTCTACAACATCAATCACCTCGAAAGTCAGTCGATCTACAACGAGGCTTACGAGGTGCTGATGATGGCGCTGACGCGCGAGACCGTCGACTTTCGCGGGCAGTACTTCAAGTACTTCAACGTGCCGATGGCGATGCGGCCGTACCAGAAGCCGCATCCGCCGCTTTGGTATGCCACCGGCTCCGAGGAGGGCGCCGCTTGGGCCGGCAGCCAGAACCACAACGTCGCCTTCCTCGCGCCGACGCCGCGCGCCAAGGTTCTTGTCGACGCTTATAAAAGCGGCCGCGCTTCCAACCAGGAAAACGCCTCGCGGCCGATCGCCAAAATCGGCATCGCCCGGCATCTTTACCTCGCCGAGACCGACGAAGTCGCCCGTAAGGAAGGCCAGGAGGCCTACGCCGCCTGGTTCGAAAAGTACGCCTGGCTATGGGCGAAGTACGATCCACGGCCGCCGCCCAAAATCGAGGATGTACTTTTGCGCGATGCCGGCCGCATCATCACCGGGTCGCCGCGCACGATGCGCGACGAGATCGCGCGCCAGCTCGAAGTGACAGGCGCCAATTACTTCATCACGCGCTTCGCCTACGGCAACCTGACCTACGAACAGAGTGCCCGATCTCTGGAACTGTTCGTCTCCGAGGTGATGCCGCACTTCCGGAACAAGTAGCTCACAAGATTTGTGCAGGCAGACGCCCGATCTGAAGGCACTGAGCCTGTCCTAATCGGCCAAACCCGCTCGTCGCTCGTTTTGCTGGCCGTTTGCGCGCCGCCCGAAAGACTTGGCACGAAGTATGCGTGCGGGGTTGGGCACGGCTTAGGTTTCTCGCCGCAAAACTGTCTCGCGTGTTGTCCGCCAAACGGAGCTTCGCTGCTATGGATATGGGCGTTTTCATACCGATCGGGAATAACGGTTGGATCATTTCGAATGCATCTCCGCAATACAAGCCGACGTTTGATTTGAACAAAGCAATTGTTCAGCGGGCCGAGCATTACGGCCTCGACTTCGTACTCTCGATGATCAAGCTGCGTGGCTTCGGCGGCAAAACCGAATTCTGGGATTACAATCTCGAATCCTTCACGTTGATGGCCGGACTCGCGGCCGTCACCTCGAAGATCAAACTTTTCGCGTCGACCGCCATTCTCACTCTGCCGCCGGCGATGGTGGCGCGCATGGCGACGACCATTGATTCGATTTCGGGCGGCCGGTTCGGAATCAATATCGTGAGCGGTTGGCAGAAGGCCGAGTACGATCAAATGGGTCTTTGGCCTGGCGACCAATATTTCGGCTACCGCTACGAGTATGCGGCCGAGTACGTCCAGGTCATGAACGAGCTGTGGGCGAACGGCGTTTCCAATTTCAAGGGCAAGCATTTCACGATGAACGATTGCCACATGAAGCCGACGCCGGCCGGCAAGGTGAAAATCGTCGCCGCCGGCCAAAGCCCGATCGGCATGGATTTCGCCGCGAAATATACCGACTACAACTTCTTGCTCGCCACTGGCGTCAACACGCCGTCCGCCCATACCGCGGCCAATCAGCGGCTTATCAGTGCAGTCGAGAAGACCGGCCGTGACGTTGGCGCCTATGTGCTATTCATGGTGATCGCCGACGAAACCGACCAGGCGGCGATGGCCAAGTGGCAAAAATACAAGGATGGCGTGGATGTCGATGCGCTCGCGTGGATGGCCGATCAAGGTAGCCAGGACAAAACCGCGACCGCGACTTCCACCGCTGCGACGATCAATCTTCCCGAGCAAGCGGTTAATTTCAACATGGGGACGTTGGTCGGTTCATACGCCACCGTGGCCCGGCTGCTCGATGAGGCGGCTCGCGTCCCCGGCACCAAGGGTCTGATGCTGACCTTCGACGACTTCGTCATCGGCATCGAGCAATTCGGCAAGTACATTCAGCCGCTGATGCACACGCGGGCCGACCGTCTGATGGCGGCGGCGTGATTCCAAAACTTGAATTGCTTACCCTTCCGCAAAGAAGAGTAAGAAACGATCGCACTCCCGCCTCATCGAGCACGCGATCGCGCTAGCCGTCGGTCGCGCTCGCCGGCGCGAGCGTTCGCGTAGCGGGCTCCGCAGCGCCGCCGCGTGCCTGCCAGAAATTATGCGCGGCCATACCGATTCCCATGGCGGCGACGAAGACGATCACGCCGGGCGACAAGGTCGCGAGATTCTCAATCGCCGGTCCCGGACAGAGCCCGACCATACCCCAGCCGACACCGAACAGAACTGAACCGGCGACCAACGGCGTATCGATCGCCTTTTGTGTCGGCCACTGGAGCCGCGATTTAAACATCGGCGTGCGCGGCCGCAGCCATGCATAGCCGATGGCGGTGACCGCGAGCCCTGCGGCCATGACCACGGCGAGGCTCGGGTCCCAATTCCCGCTCGGGATCGCAAGGAAATCGAGGAAGCCCAGAACTTTGGTCGGCAGCAGCATGCCCGAGAGGAACAGGCCCCAGCCAAAGATGAAACCGCAAATAAGACTTGCCAGTGCGCGCATGGATTCAACCTCCAAATCCGTGCCGCGTGATCGCGACCACGATAATCGCCGCGACCATGAAAATGGCGGTCGCGACGATCGATCGCGGCGACAGCCGCGCGATGCCGCAGATGCCGTGTCCGGACGTGCAGCCGTTACTGAGTCTCGTGCCGAAGCCGACGAGCAGGCCGGCGACAGCAACGGTCACGTAGCTCGCCGGCATCTGCACGATCGGCAGCGAATAGCCGAGCAGCAAGGCAGAGAGCGGCGCGGCAATCAGGCCGACGACAAACGCCGCGCGCCAGTCGCGGTCGCCGCTCAGCGGATCGAGGATGCCGGCGGCGATCCCGGTGATGCCCGCGATGCGGCCGTTAAGCAGCATCAGCAAGACGGCGGAAAGCCCGATCAGCGCACCACCAACGGCAGCGGAGATCGGAGTAAAATTGGCCATGACTCTGCCTCGTGACTAACCTTGAGTTGCGTGCGATGTGGAAGTCACCGCATGCAACAGACAATAGGTTCTCGCGCTTGATGCCGCAATCAATCAGGCCGTTTGGATTTCGCCGAAGAATTGCGTATGCGCCGCTTTGCTTTTATCAGTAGGAATGTGCTTCCAAAGGAAGCTACGCCGGAAGGATTTTCCCGAGCGTAAAATGTAATGATCAAACGAAGTGTAGCCCGGGAACCGTTTCTCATGACACCCACCATCGAAGCGCCAGCCGCCAACACCCACAAGGCGGTATTGGCGCGCGCGGGCGAATTGACCGCGGGCATCCGCGATCGCGCCGCCGCCGCGGAGGAAGCGCGCACGTTGCCGCAGCAATCGGTCGACGCGCTTCTTGGAGCCGGTATTACCCGCATTTTGATCCCGCCACGGTTCGGCGGTTATGGCCTCGGCCTCGACACCTGGTTCGAGGTTGTGCGCGAGATCGCCAAGGCCGACGCGTCGCACGGCTGGTGTGCCAGTCTGATGATTCACCACCCGCACTATCTCAGCCAGTTTCCCGAACCGGCGCAGCAAGCGGTCTGGGCAAATGGGCTGGATGTCTCGATCGCGGCTTCGATTCAGCCTTCAGGCCAGGTTGCAGCGGCCGAGGGCGGATATCGCATTTCCGGTGAATTTCCGTTCGCCAGCGGTGTCAATCACAGCCGCTGGGTCATCGTCGGCTGTTTGGTCGAAGCCGCCGGCGGCGGCATGGAGGCAAAATTTTTTCTGATCGGTCCGAAAGATTTCAAGATCAAATATACCTGGTTCACCAGCGCTATGCAGGCGACCGGCAGCAATACGATCGTGTGCGACAACGTTTACGTCCCTGAAAGTCACACGCTGGCGCTGTCCGACATTCGCGAAGGCAGGACGCCGGGCGGCAAGCTGCACTCCCACCCGATCTATCGCGCACCGTGGATCAGTTATGCGCCACTGACGTTTGCAACGCCGATGCTGGGTGCCGCGCTCGGCGCTTACGAGACGTTTCGCGACTGGACCAAGACCCGGCGCGCCGGCCGGGGCGGCGCGGCTATTGCCGAATTCGCCAGTGTCCAGGTCCGCATGGCGCGGGCCGCCGCCGATCTCGATGCCGCAGAGCTCCTTCTGCGCCGCGTCATCGATGTGGCGCAAGCGCCGGAGCCACCGTCGCCGACTCTACGCGCGCGGACGATGCGCGACTGCAGCCGGGCGGCCGAGTTTTGCGTCGGCGTGATCGATACGCTCATGTCCATGAGCGGCACCGCCGGTTTTGCCGCATCACATCCGATCCAGCGCGCCTGGCGGGATATTCATTTCGCCGCCGCGCATGTGGCGCTTAATCCAGAGCAGAATTTTTCGCATTTTGGCCGTCTGGAGTTCGGACTGCCGCGCGATCCGCATCTGCCTTTCTTCTGATCGCGAGCGCACGCGATTTCATGCGAGGAATTACCCCATGAAGTTTTATGACTGCATCACCGCCCCAAGCCCGCGCCGGGTGCGCATTTTCCTCGCCGAGAAAGGCATCAGTGTGCCGACGGTGCAGGTCGATTTGCGCAACAACGAGCAATTGACGCCGGCGTTTCGCGCCATCAATCCCGACGCCACGGTGCCGGTGCTCGAACTCGACGACGGCACGCGCATCAACGATGCGATCGGCATCTGCATTTACTTCGAGGCGCTCCATCCGCAGCCGTCTCTGATGGGCGAGAGCGCCGAGGAAAAAGCGATCATCGCCACCTGGCAGCGCACGGCGGAACGGAACGGCTTTTATGCAGGGATGGAAGCCTTGCGTAACGCAACGCCAGGCCTCAAGGGCCGTGCGCTGCCGGGCCCGGATGATTACGAGCAGATTCCGGCATTGGCCGAGCGCGGGCGCATCCGTATCATGCGCTTCTTCGAGCAGATGGACGCGCGCCTTGAACAAAATGAATTCGTCGCCGGCGCGCGCTACAGCGTCGCCGATATAACGACTTTAGTAGCGGTCGATTTCGCGCGCTGGGTGAAGCTTGCGGTTCCCGAAACCTGCCAGCATTTACGCCGTTGGCACACGCAGGTTTCGGCGCGGCCAAGCGCCAAAGCATAGGGGAGTGGCGGCGGCTCAGATGGGCGACATTCGTCAGATCACCGAGTGGCTCGCCGCAGGCGCCATCTCGGGTCCGAATTCCGAGGATGTTCTGGCGCAATTGTGTGAACGCCTGGTCGATAGTGGCATACCGCTCTGGCGCGTTGCGGTGTTCGTCACCACCCTGCACCCGGACGTCATGGGCCGCCGGTTTTTGTGGCAGGCCGATACCGGCGTGACCACGTCCAACGCGCTGTTTACGCTCGTCGACACCGACGACTTTCAGAAAAGTCCGTTCACGACCGTTTACGCGACGCGCATGCCGTTGCGCCGCCGCCTCGCCGATGCCGATTGCCCGGTCGACTTTGCCATTTTGCGGGACCTTCGGGCCGAAGGCTGCACCGATTACGCCGCGTTCCCGTTGTTGTTCACCGACGGCACCATCCACGTCGCGACGTGGTCGACCAAGGCGCCGGGCGGATTCACGCCGAAACAGTTTGCGGACATTGAAGCCGTCATCGCGCCGCTGGCGCGGGTTGCGGAAATCCGCGCGTTGCGGCGTACGGCCGGAAACCTGATCGACACTTACGTCGGGCATCAGACCGGCGAGCTGATCCTTTCAGGCAAGATCCGCCGGGGTTATGTGGAAGCAATTCGCGCCGCAATCTGGCTGTCGGACATGCGCGGCTTCACCACCCTGTCGGAGCAACTGCCGCCGCAGGCTTTGATCGATCGGCTGAACCGCTATTTCGAATGCCAGGTGCCCGCGATCACCGAACACGGCGGCGAGGTGCTGAAATTCATGGGCGACGGTTTGCTCGCGATCTTTCCGATCAGCGGCAACAGCGATGCCGGCGAAGTATGCCGCCGCATGCTGTCGGGCGCGCTCGACGTGCGAAAACGCGTCGCTGAACTTCCGCGCGTCAGCGAGGATGAGGAGCCGATACGCTTCGGGCTCGCGCTCCATGTCGGCGAGGTGATGTACGGCAATATCGGCGGCGGCAACCGCCTTGACTTCACCTGCATCGGCCCGGCGGTGAATCTTGCGGCGCGGCTGGAAAAGGTCGCGTCCAAGCTCGGCGAAACGATCGTTGCGTCGGCGGATTTTGCCGGCCACTTTCCGGATCAATTCCGCCGCCTCGGAGAGCATGCGGTCGCCGGTTTCGCCGCGCCGCAAGTTGTATTCGGACTGGTGCAGTGACTGGGCCGCGTCGCCGTGGCCGCATTGCCCGCACCAGCGCAAGGCTTATATTTAGTCGGGTTGCTGCCCTCTGGCAGAATCGTGTTCCTGAGGGCAAACTAGCCCCGGAGATTGCCCCCGATGGCGCTGCGCGACGTCAAACTCAACGACAAATACGACCTCGGCCACCGCCAAGTCTTCGTCACCGGGTTTCAGGCGCTGGTGCGGCTGTGCCTGATGCAGAAAGAGCTGGACCGGCGCAACGGTCTCAATACGGCCGGCTACGTCACCGGCTATCGCGGTTCGCCGCTGGGCGGGCTCGACGGCCAGTTCCAGCGCGCCGAAGCGTTCCTGAGCAAAAGCGACATCCGCTTTCAGGGTGGCATCAACGAGGACCTCGCCGCGACCGCCGTCTGGGGCACGCAACAGGCTGAGCTGCGCGGCGAAGGCAAATTCGATGGCGTCTTTGCCATGTGGTACGGCAAGGGCCCCGGCGTCGACCGGACGGGCGATGTTTTCCGTCATGCCAATCTGGCCGGCACCGCAAAGAACGGCGGCGTGCTGGCGCTGATGGGTGACGACCACACGGCGGAATTGTCCACCACGGCGCACCAGTCCGAATATCACTTCATCGATGTGATGATTCCGATCCTGAACCCGGCCGGCGTGCAGGAGGTTCTCGATTACGGCCTCTACGGCTGGGCGATGTCGCGCTTCACCGGCTCCTGGGTGGCGCTGAAGACGATGCACGAGACGATCGAGTTCGACGGCCACGATCGATGCAAGCTTCGATCGGGTCAATATAGTCACACCCACTGATTTCGTCATGCCGCCAGGCGGCCTCAACATTCGCCTGAACGATCCGATCCTGGCGCAGGAAGCGCGGCTGCACGATTACAAGCGCGACGCGATGCTCGCGTTTCTGCGCGCCAACAAGATCAACCACACCATTACGTCTGGCGGACGCGAGCCCAAGATCGGCATCATTACCACCGGTAAAAGCTACCTTGACGTTCGGCAGGCGTTCGACGAACTCGGCATCGACGAAGTCAAATGCAATCAGCTCGGCATCCGGCTCTACAAGGTGGGATGCCCATGGCCGCTCAGCCGGCGCGAGCTTGCCGAGTTCGCTGCCGGTCTCGACCTGATCATCGTCGTCGAGGAGAAGCGCTCGCTCATCGAAGTGCAGGTCCGCGAAGAATTATACGGAACCGCCAACCAGCCGGTCTGCATCGGCAAACGCGACGAACAGGGCAACTGGCTGTTCCCGGTCAAGGGCGCGCTTGATTCCAACGACGTAGCGGTCTGCATCGGCGAACGGCTGCTCAAGTATCATCGCAACGACGAACTTGCGCAGCGCGTCGCCCGCTTGAAGGACGTGCAGCGGATCGCTGCGGAGACGCGCGATATTGCCCAGCGCATCCCGTATTTCTGTTCCGGCTGTCCGCACAACACGTCAACGGTCGTGCCCGAAGGAATGCGCGCCTACGCCGGCATCGGCTGCCATTTCATGGCACAGTGGATGGATCGCTCGACGCTCGGCTACACGCAGATGGGCGGTGAGGGGGCGAACTGGGTCGGCGAAGCGCCGTTCTCGACGCGCGCGCACGTGTTCCAGAATCTCGGCGACGGCACCTACAATCATTCCGGCTATATGGCGATCCGCGCGGCGATCGCGTCGAAAACCAACATTACCTACAAGATTCTGTTCAACGACGCGGTCGCGATGACCGGCGGACAGGCTAATGACGGCGGCCTCACCGTACCCCAGGTCGCCCGCCAGGTCGCCGCCGAAGGCGCCCGGCGCGTGGTCGTGGTCACCGACGAGCCGGATAAATATCCGCCCGATATCTCGTGGCCGGCCGGGCTCACCGTGCACCATCGCGACGACCTGATGGAGGTGCAGAAATCGCTGGCGGAAATTCCCGGCGTTACGGTCATGATCTACGACCAGACCTGCGCTGCGGAAAAGCGCCGCCGCCGTAAGCGCCACACCTTCCCCGATCCCGACAAGCGGGTGATTATCAACGAGCTGGTTTGCGAAGGCTGCGGCGATTGTGGTGTGAAATCGAATTGCGTGTCGGTACAGCCGCTCGAAACCGAATGGGGACGAAAGCGCACCATCGATCAGTCGAGCTGTAACAAAGATTTTTCCTGCGTTAAGGGCTTCTGTCCGTCGTTCGTCACCGTGCATGGCGCCCTGTTGAAGAAGGGCACCGGCGTCGCTGCCGATCACAAGATGCCGGTGCTTCCCGATCCGACGCTGCCGGCTATTTCTCAGACCTACAACATTATCGTCACCGGCGTCGGCGGCACCGGCATTGTGACCATCGGCGGCATCCTTGGCATGGCCGCGCATCTCGAAGGCCGCGGTGTCGGCGTGCTCGACATGGCGGGGCTCGCGCAAAAGGGCGGCGCGGTGTTCAGTTACATCCGCTTCGCCGAAAAGCCCGAAGACATTCACGCCATCCGGGTTGCCGCCGGCCGCGCCGACCTCGTCCTCGGCGGCGACATCGTGGTTGCCGGCACGCGCAAGATCCTGGCGGCAGTCAAGCCCGGTGCCACCGAGATGGTGGTGAACACCGCCGAATTCCTGCCCGGCGAGTTCACCCGCAATGCCGACTTCTCGCTGCCGACCGAGCGACTGAAGCGGACCATCACGGCCGACGCTGGCCGCGACAAGACCCATTTCATCGATGCCTCGCGGATCGCGACCGCGCTGTTCGGGCAATCGCTCGGTGCCAATATGTTCCTGGTCGGCTATGCGTACCAACTCGGCGCGATTCCGCTCTCGGCGGCTGCGATCGAGAAGGCCATCGAGCTGAACGGCGAGGCGGTCGCGATGAATACGGCGGCGTTTCACTGGGGCCGCCGCGCGGCGGTCGATCGCGCCGCCGTCGAAAAGCTGGCGCAGCCGGCCGCGGCTGCAACGAGCGATGCGCGGCATTTGTCGGAGTCGTACGCCGAGACCGTGGAGCGGCGGGTTAAATATCTCACCGATTATCAGGATGCCGCCTATGCGGCGCGCTATCGGGCGCTGGTCGAGCGCGTCCAGGCGACCGAGATCCAACGCGCGCCGGGCAAAACCGGGCTTGCCGATGCGGTCGCTCGTTATCTGTTCAAGCTGATGGCGTACAAAGACGAATACGAAGTGGCGCGGCTCTACACCGACGGCGCGTTCCTGCAACAAGTAGAAAGCGCGTTCTCCGGCGAGAAACTGCGTCTGGAATTTCATCTCGCACCGCCATTGCTGGCGCGCCGCGACAAGACCACCGGTCTGCCGCGCAAGATGAGCTTCGGGCCGTGGCTATTGCCGGCGTTCCGAGTGCTGGCGAAGCTTAAATTCCTGCGCGGTACGGTGTTTGATCCGTTCGGCCGCTCGCAGGAACGCCGCACCGAACGCAAGCTGATCGAAGACTACGAAGCCATGCTCGACCAGGTGCTCGCCGCGCTGACACCCGACAATCACCATCTTGCTGTAGGACTTGCCGTGATCCCGGAGAAAATCCGCGGCTTCGGCCACGTTAAACAACGACACCTCGCCGCCGCCAAGGCGGATGAGGCGGCGTTGCTCGAACAGTTCAACACCGGATCCCCGGCGTTGCTCAAAGCCGCGGAGTGATTGGTCATTGCCGTTCGCGACAGAGCTGCGCTCGGGAATGAAACATTACATGCCGTGACCGTCCAGGACAGCGCGGCAAGCGTGACTGAGCCGGTCGCGATGCTCCTGCAGACATGAGGCTATGCGGAATTCGTCCGGGATTGCGTCGCGGCAGAAGCGATGCGCATCACCGCGGCACGCCTTTTCCTCGGCCGAAGGCGATTGATTGTTTTGCGCCCAGCTGGTCGTGGCGAGGACCAGCAGGGCCGAAGCGAGGCAAATACTACGAAGCATGATTTTTTCCATCTTAAGCGTCGGGATTGGACGTGATGGCGGACACCAGTCTGGCGATTGAGGCTATAGTGAGACTGGGACGCCGGAGCCCGGAAGCGGTAAGGGTTCCCACGTAAATCCGGCGGCAATAACGCCGCAAGCGGCTGCGATTAGTGCCTGAACGCATGCAAGCCGGCCCCTGATCGCCTATGTTGGATCGATGAACGACAGACCTTCAATTCCCGGGACGACCGGTGAAGCCGGCGACGACGGCGCGAAGCTGCCGCAACGGGTTGAGACCCCAAATGTTGCGGCGTCGCTCATACCGCCCGTGGTTCCCGGAACAGTCTCGTCCGACAAGATGCTGCCGGCTATCAATGACGCCCCGGCCGAGCTTTCTGCATTTTTGCCAGTCGAGGTTCCGATGGAGGTCACTGCACCGCTCCGGGCCCAAACCCCGGTCGCAGTTGAACAGCCCGCAGCGCCTGCGGTCGAGGCAACAGCGTCCGCGACTGTCTCCGCGGTAGCCGCGAAGCCCGCCGCGGATTCCGGTGCGTTTGGCAAGGCGATGCCGGCCGCATCCGGGATTGGCGTGCTTATCGTCAATCTCGGCACGCCCGATGCCGCTGAGCCCCGCGCGATCCGCCGCTACCTGAAAGAATTTCTCACCGACCCTCGGGTGATCGAGAAAAATTCGGTGCTGTGGAAGCTCGTCCTTCACGGCATTATCCTGCCGCTGCGTTCGCGGCGCAAAGCGAGCGACTACAAAAAAATCTGGAACAACGAGAAAAACGAGTCGCCGCTTAAGACCATCACGCGCTCGCAGGCGGAAAAGCTCTCAGGCATTCTCGAGCCGCTCGGCAAACATGTCATTGTCGATTGGGCGATGCGTTACGGACAGCCTTCGATTGCTTCGCGGCTCGAAGCGCTGGTTGGCCGCGGCTGCGATCGCATCCTGGTGATGCCGCTTTATCCGCAATATGCGGCGCCGACGACCGCGACGGTCTGCGACGAGGTGTTCCGTTTCCTGATGGTGCAGCGCCGCCAGCCGGCGCTCCGCATCATGCCGGCCTATTACGATGATCCCTATTACATCGAGGTGCTGGCTTCTTCGCTCAAGGCCGAGCTGAAGGCGCTGCCTTTCCAACCGGACGTCATCGTTGCATCCTATCACGGCATGCCGCAGGACTATGTGCGCAAGGGCGATCCCTACGAGAGCCAATGCGCGAGGACCACGCAGCTGTTGCGCGACCAGCTCAAGTTCGATGAAGCCAAGCTGATGATGACGTATCAGTCGCGCTTCGGCCGTAGCCGCTGGCTCCAGCCATACACAATCCAGACGGTGAAGGCGCTGGCCAAGAAGGGCGTAAAAAATCTGGTCGTGATCACACCGGGGTTTTCTGCCGATTGCCTCGAAACCCTGGAAGAAATCGCGGTCGAGAATGCCAAGGTCTTCAAACGCTACGGCGGTCAGAACTTCGCCGCCATACCCTGTCTGAACGACAGCGAAGCCGGCATGCTGATGATCTGGCAACTCGCGATGCGCGAGCTTAAGGGCTGGGTATGATCGTTCGGTAGCGCCGGGGCGGCCGGGTTGGCTGAATTCCCGGCCGGATGCCGTGCTAACGGCTTGTAGCGACGCCAAGAACGACGGCCTTCGCGCCAAAATCAACCTCTCGTTAACCATAGCCGTTTTATTTCCGTTAACCATTCGGGGCGCCGCTGGGCGGCCCGTGCGGGTCATCGCGCGGCCGCTGCACGGGACGATCCGCGCGCCGGCTTGCTCCGTGACGGTGGTTGGCTTTGGCAATTCCCGAGGCGAGGCGGACGGCGGGGATGGCGTGCGCCTTGGCGGCGTCGAGCCCGCTCGCGACGATCTGTCGGGGGGTGGTAGGCGCGGCGGGTCTGCTTCTGGTCTGGACGATGGCGCTGACGCCGACGGCCCGTGCGCAAACGCCGCCTTCCCCACCAAGCGATCTGCTCCAGCCTTCGCTTCAGGGCAACCCGCTGACACTACCGCGCTTTCAAAAGCCCGGCCAATCTGCGCCGCTTGCGAATCAAGCGCCGCCGACCAACACCTTCACCGCGTCTTCGCGGATCGGCGCGACGCCGACCTACGGCAGTCCGAATGGCATGGGCGAGGGCGACACCGGCTACGATTCCACCAACATGCCAAAGGGGAAAAGAAAGAAACGCGCCGCGCAGAAGGCCGCGGCCGGGCCGCAACCGAATGGGACGTTTACACAGGTGCCGACGTACACGCCGCCTAGTCCGCCGCCACCGGCTCCACCACTGCAAAATCCGCTGCCGGAGGTCTATCCGAAGAACGCGGCGAGGCGCCCAGGCGCAATCATACCGCCGCCACCCGATGAACTGCCGATCAGCAATCCGCCCGCGGAAGTGCATCCCCTGTCGGCCGCCAACCGGGCCGGCGCGTCGTTGTCGGTTCCGCCGGTGGAGTACTTCGACTATTCCGCCACCACGCCGGCGCCGACATTGCCGCCGCTCAACGCCTTTCCACCGGGAACGTTGCCACAAAAGCCGCTGCCGATCGGAAGCAACGATCCCTTCGCCCCGGTGGGCATCCGGGCGGGGTCTTTTCTGCTGTTGCCGTCAATCGATCTGTCGGGCGTATACAGTACCAATCCCGGACACGTGTCGCCGACCGGTCCGGCATCCGGGTATTTTGTTGTGGCGCCGGAACTGCAGGCCGCCTCGGATTGGGAACGCCACGCGCTCACCGCCGACATCGTCGGATCCTATTCCGAATATGCCTCCGGCGCTCTCGTTCCCTCGCTGAACGTCCCGTTTCTCAATTCCAAGATCGACGGCCGCGTCGACGTGACGAGTGACACGCAAATCTTGCTCGAAGACCGCATCATTGTCGCGACCGACAATCCCGGCAGCCCCAACCTGCAGACGCAGCTCGCCCAATTGCCGATCAACCAGGACTTCGGTGGTACGCTCGGGCTGGCGCAACAATTCAACCGGCTTTCGCTTTCGCTCAAAGGCACGTTTGACCGCGCCACCTATGATCAGTCGCTGCTTACCGACGGCCAGACTGCGACCAATGCAGACCGCAACTTCGACCAATATGCGGCCATCTTGCGGGTCGGCTATGAAGTCGATCCGGGGATGAAACCATTCCTGGAAGTACAGGAAGACGAACGGATTCACGACGAACAATTCGATCGGAACGGACTGCAGCGCGACTCCACCGGCACGACGGTGAAACTCGGCAGCGTCATCGATATTTTCGGGACGGTCACCGGCGAAATGGCGCTGGGCTATCTCGAACGCCACTATCAGGATCCGACGCTGCCAAACATCAGCGGGCCGATCGCCGCGGGCACTCTCATCTGGCAGGCGACAGCGCTGACGACCGCCAAGCTCACCGCCACTTCACAGGTTTACGAAACAACGGTCGACTTCGCGTCGGGTGAGTTCAGCCGCGACCTCAACCTTGAAGTTGACCACGCATTCAGGACTTGGCTCATTGGTGTCATGAAGCTTGGCTACGGCACCGACGATTACACCGGGTCCGGCCTCACTGACGATCGTTATTTTGTCTCGGTCGGCGCCATCTATAAATTCAACCGCGAATGGCAGATCAGGACCGAATTGCGGCAGGATTGGCAGACCGCCTCACAACCGGGAAATTCGTTCACAGCAACATCGGTGCTGCTGGGCCTGCGCTGGCAGCGCTGAACGCCGGCGAGCGGCGGCCCGCCCGTGGCGCAGATTTTAGCGGCGCACGATCTCCCTGAAATCGGCCTCGACTTTTCCGGATCGTGTTAGTTGAGGATTTTCTTGATCTCTTCGCGGAACTCCGGCGCGATGTCTTCCCGCGCCAGCGCGTACGACACGTTGGCGGCGAGGAATCCGACCTTCGAGCCGCAATCGAAGCTCCGGCCATCGAACTTCAAGCCGTAGAACGGCTGCGTACGCGAAAGTTCGATCATGGCGTCGGTGAGTTGTATCTCGCCGCCGGCGCCGCGGTCCTGGGTTGCCAGAACATTGAGAATCTCGGGCTGCAAAATGTAGCGCCCGGTCAGGATCAGGTTCGACGGCGCCCGCTCCCGCGGCGGCTTCTCTACCATGCTGGTGATCGAGAACATTTTGCCCTTGGATGCGCCGACGCCGACCACGCCATATTGGTCGACGCGCTCGAACGGTACCTCTTCGACGGCAACGATATTGGCTCGCTCGCCGATCTCGCGCGCCGCATCGATCATCTGCGCCAGACAACCGCGCGGGTGCTGAACCAGCACGTCCGGAAGCAGCAACGCGAACGGCTCATTGCCAAGCAGCTCACGCGCGCACCACACCGCATGGCCTAGCCCGAGTGGCTCCTGCTGGCGGGTAAAGCTGGTCGTTCCGGGCGCCGGTAGATCGTCCCGGAGCATATCCAGTGCCTGTTTTTTTGTCGTTCCGACAGCGTCATTTCCAGTTCGACCTGACGGTCGAAGTGATCCTCGATAACACCCTTGTTGCGGCCGGTGACAAAGATGAAGTGTTCGATGCCGGCTTCGCGGGCTTCGTCGACGACGTGCTGGATGAGCGGCCGGTCGACCACCGGCAACATTTCCTTCGGCATGGCTTTGGTCGCCGGCAGGAAGCGGGTTCCGAGCCCGGCGACGGGAAACACGGCTTTGCGGACAAGTTTCATGGTTTGCTGTTTGGGATCACAAGGGTGGGAGGGTGTCAGACGCTTTGTTGCCTAAATCGTTGTGCAAGCAAAAGGAAGCCATGGAAGCGGAAGTGATGGCTCGGCGAAGCTCTTGAGAAGCTCTTGGGTCGCTTTAGTTATTACCCCCGAGACGTTGCCGGTCGATGAACGGCACTGTTCGCAGCCCGGTCGCAAAATGGCCCGCGATTAAAGCTGCGGTAACATAACAGTCGTCCATTGCGGCCCCACCCACGGAAATCCATGTCAGACGGAAGCGGTTAGAGATCATTTATGGCAATTTCCGCGCCAATCCTTCGCCTCTCCGCGGTATGTCTCATTGCGGCCAGCATGGCTGGTGCGGCGATGGCGCAGGATAAACCCGATAGCTGGCTGTCACGACTGCTCCAATTGCCGGCAAGCTCCACGGTTCCAGCCCCGGCTAGCGGGGCGCGCGAGTGGAGCGGCCAATCGGGCGCATCAGGCAACCCCTTGATGACCGCAGACGCGATCCGGGCCGCTGCCGCCGATTTCGGCAATTGCCTCGCAGCTCTGTGGCCGCAAGCCGAACGCCGCGGCGTGTCCCGAGCCAATTTCGAACGCTACACCGCCGGATTGACGCCGGACCTGAGCATCATGGATCTGCTCGACGCCCAACCGGAGTTCAACAAATCGACCTGGGATTATCTCGATTTGCTGGTCAGCGACGACCGTATTGCCCGCGGGCGTGAGTTGTTGACGCAATACGCTCAGGTCTTTGCCGCCGCCGAGCGCACCTATGGCGTCAATCGCCACATCGTTGCGGCCATATGGGGTGTCGAATCGAACTATGGCACGATGGGCGGCGACCGCTCGGTTCTGCGCTCGACCGCGACGCTCGCCTGCGTCGGCCGCCGCCGCGAATATTTCCGCGAGGAGTTTTTGTCGGCGCTGGAGATCCTGCAGCGTGGCGATATTGCGCCCGAGCGTTTGGTCGGTTCCTGGGCCGGCGCGTTCGGACCGACGCAGTTCATGCCGACCTCCTTCAAACGCTTCGCCATCGACTTCGACGGCGATGGCCGGCGTAACGTCGTCGACTCAATTCCCGACGTCATCGGCTCGACGGCGAACAATCTGAAAACGGATGGTTGGGCGAGCGGAGACAGCTGGGGTTACGAGATTGTGCTGCCGCCGAACTTCGATTATCTGCTCGCCGACCGTTCGCGGCAGATGACGGTCGGGCAATGGCAGGCGCTCGGGATCAGGCGGGCGAACAACAAGCCATTTCCGCGCTTGTCCGATCGCGCCGATGTTTTTCTGCCGGCGGGCGCACGCGGACCTGCCTTCCTCCTCCTGCCGAACTTTCACGTGATCATGAAATATAACCCGGCCGAGGCCTACGCGCTCGCCATCGGTCATTTGGCCGACCGGCTCGCCGGTGGCGCGCCATTCATCGCCGGCTGGCCGCGCGACGAGCGGGCGCTCTCCATCGCCGAGCGTTTTGAGATGCAGCAGCTGTTGGCGCGCCGCGGCTTCGATGTCGGCGCGCCTGACGGGCTCCTCGGGCCGCGCACGCGCATTGCGATCCGCCATTTCCAGACTGCATCGGGCCAGATACCCGACGGTTTCGCCTCAAGCTCGGTGCTCGACCGGTTGCGGCAGCCTTAATCAGCTCGCGGGCTGAGCGAGCCGACCGATCCTCTCCCAGAGGAACGGGAAAGGACCGATGGGATCTTAACAGTGCGCGCTGCTGTCGACGGCATTCACCCCGGCAGCATCACTTTGTTGATCACCTGGATGACGCCGTTTGATTGCATCACGTTGCTGATGGTGATGCGGGCCACATCACCCTTCGCGTCGACGATCCAGAGATTGCCGCCGCTCTCCTTGACGGTGAGGTTTTCGCCCGCGACGGTTTTGAGTTCGGCCATGCCGCCTCCGGCCCTGACTTTCTCCCGCAGTTCACTGGTGGTCAGGCGACCCGGCACCACGTGATAGGTGAGTATCTCGGTCAGTTTCTGCTTGTTCTCGGGCTTGAGCAGCGTGTTCACCGTGCCCTTTGGCAACAGGCTAAACGCCTCGTTGGTGGGCGCAAATACGGTGAACGGCCCGGGCCCTTCAAGCGTATCGACCAGGCCGGCGGCCTTCACGGCGGCGACGAGCGTGGTGTGGTCCTTGGAGTGGACGGCGTTCTCGACGATATTTTTGGACGGATACATCGCCGCGCCACCGACCATCTTGGTCATCTCTGCGGCGAATGTCGGTGCGACCGTAGTTGCCCCTAATGCTAGTGCGACTGCGGTGGCCCCGGCCAGCGCGGTCCTTTGGAAATAGCGCATGAATGACACTCCCTTGCTCTCTGTTTGCGCATCCCGATTGCGGGAAGCCGAGACAGCTACGTTTGGGCGTCGCTCCAAGTTTTACGGATTCGCTCACAAGTTTGTGACCTTCCTCAAACCCTGGTCATTTTTGCGCTTGTAAGATTAGCTGGGGCTGTCGACTCGTTGAGCGAAGGCACGTCGAACGCGCGAAGCAAAGGGGAGCGTGATGCCGCGAAAATACATAAACCCGCCCGGTCTTTTTAAGCATCCTAACTACACGCGTGTGCTGACGATCGAGAAGCCATCGAAGCTCATCTACATCGCCGGGCAAACTCCCGCCGACGAAAATTATCATCCGATGCATCCCGGCGACGTTCGCGGCCAATATCTTGCGGTGCTGGACGGACTGACTGTGCAGCTAAAAGCCGCGGGCGCGACGTGGGACAATGTCGTGTTCCGCCGCATGTACGTCGTCGGCGTGCCGGAATTCATGAAAGTGCTCAGCGACAGGGCGGTGCCGGTTCCCTGGGATGCAAGCCGCCCGTCGCCGAGCACGCTCATTGGCGTCACGGCGTTGTCCAATCCCGGCTTTCTGGTCGAGGTTGAAATTGTTGCCGTGATTGAAGACTAGCCCGCGGGCCGAGGTTGGGGCCGCAGGCTACGTTTGCTAAAGCGTGCGCGCCGCCTCGACCATATTTTCCATTTTCGCGCGCAGCACCGGATTGTTGCGGGAAGGATGGCGGCCAAAGCCGCACGACGGCGACACCCAGAGCCGCTCTTCGCCGACCACGCGGGCCCAGTCGGCGATGCGTTCTCGGATTTTCTTCGGCGTCTCTATCCAGTAGCTGCCCTCATCGACGATCCCGGCGGCGAGCGCCATGCTCTTGGGCATTCGTTTGAACGAGTCCCGTTCGATCCACTGGAAAAAATATTTGACCTCGAAGGCCGCGATGTCGACGATGCCGTCGAGGCGCTCCAGAATGTCCACCCACGGCGCGCAATGCAGCGCGTGCGAGATCGGCCGGCCGCGCAGATTGCCGTTGCAGAAATGCACGGACTTCTTCGCCTTGACGCCCTCAAAACAC
The DNA here is from genome assembly GCA_963727325.1 of uncultured Alphaproteobacteria bacterium. GTDB lineage: Bacteria > Pseudomonadota > Alphaproteobacteria > Rhizobiales > Xanthobacteraceae > BOG-931. The sequence goes on along the minus strand of CAVSFV010000005.1, from coordinate 9,799 downwards.
GGCGCGATCAGATCGGCCGCCTGCTGCGCCGTCATGAAGCCCATATTGACTTCGGCGCCGAAGATCGGGGCATCGAGCTGCACGTTCGGGCAGCCTTCGTCGGCCATCGCCCGCAATTCCTGATTGATGATCTTCGTCAGCGCCGGCACCTGCGCCTTCATGGCTTCGAGGTTGTCGCGGCCAGCCACGACGACTTCATAGGGGGCGACGACTGCGGCCTTGCGCACGCCGCCAGGCAATTTTTTTTCCCGGCGAAAGGCCTCCAGATAGCCGAGACCATGCGGCGCGGTGATGTTGCCGACGATCTTGGCGTGGGTCATGTCGTCGTAATCGAACACGTCGTCGGCCTGGGGCTTGTCGACTTCGAGCCCGGTCAGGCATTTGTGCATGTGGAGGATGAAGTTGTCGGTGTGGTATTCGCCGCCGGTCCATTCGTCCAGGCCGAGATCGCGTTGCTCCTGGATCGCTTTCGCGGCGGCGCGATTGAGGATGGCCTCGCTTTCCTGCGGTGAACATTGACCGGCATGATGACGAGCCAAATCCTCTTCCATTTCCGGATGAAGCCACCAGGAACCGACGACGGTGGTACGAACGGGCATTTCAAGTCTCCCTATGTCAGGTTTTTTGACTTCGCAGGTTTGTGAAAATCGGTGGTGTTGCCATGTTTCGTCCCGGCCCGATTGGGGCCGGAGACGATTGCGGCGGCAGATGTATTCGGCTTTCCGACCGGCGCGGTAGCGCCGGGAAGATTGCTTACGCCCAACTGGTCTTCAGTTTGGCCGGCACATAATCGGAGGCGGGATAACCGACGCCGCCAACCGCGTAGAACCATCCGTTATGCCATTGGCCCGCCGTGTAGAGCCGATTGAGCAATTGATTGCGCATGTCGAACTCGCCCAGCAGCGTCTTGTAGGTATGACTTTTGATGTGGGCGGCGATGGCTTCGCGGTCCAGCGTTCCCGTGCCTTCGATTGCCTGCGTCAGCAGTTGGTTGTTCGCGTAGTACAGCGGGCTGCCATTGAAGTCGGCATCGACGCCGGTAACCTCCTTGTACATCTTGTAGAAGGCGCGGCTTTCCGGGTTATCCGGCACACCGCCCCAGCCGAGAATATTCTCGGCGGCGGACCCGAATTTTGCGTAGTAACTCGGGAACGCACAGCCGATCCCGTTGAAGTACACCCTCACATCGAAGTTCTCGATCTTGGCTTGCTCAGTCAAACCGAAGGTATCTGGCGGATAGGACCAGGCGATAAACGCGTCCGGATTGGTTGCCTTCGCGCTCTTGATGACAGGTGCCAGGTCCTGCGTACCGAGCGGGTATGATTTGTTGTAGACGATTTCGAAGCCGGCCGCCGGAAACTGCGACTTGCTGATGTTGGAGATTTCAATGCCGTACTCATCGGCGATGTTGACCATCGCGACCTTGTTGCCGATCTGGCCGCTTTCCCGGAACTTCTTGAGGATCTCAATTACGCTTGTGCTGTAGTGAGTGAGCGTGCCGTTGCCGAAGAACAGCAGCGGATATTTCTTCACCAGCTGAGGGCCGAGTTCAGTGACGCAGGCGACCGGAATTTGCGGGTAGCCCAGCCTGGCAAAAGTTGGCACCGCCGCGACGTTAAAGCCGGTGCCGTAAAGCCCCGCGATCCAATCGACTTTGTCCACCGCGGCGAGGCGCTCCACGGCCTTGATTGCTTCGGGCGGCTGGGTGCGGTCGTCGTACTCGATCAACTCGACCTTGCGCCGTCCATCTTTAAGTTTGAGGCCGCCGGCTTGGTTGACCTCGTGTGCCCAAAGCCGCCACGGCGGAAAGTGTGTGACCGCCGCGCCCGGCGCCAGCGGGCCGGTTTTTGCGCCGACCACTCCGACTTTGATTGGTCCCGTGTCCGCCCTCGCCGCGCGCACAAACGGTGCCGTCAGCACCGTCGCGCCGGCGTATTTCAGCAATTCGCGTCGTTGCATGAGTTCCTCCCGGATTTTGAGTTTTTGTCGTGGGCTTCTGCCCGCGTTTTTTTGGTGCACGAAGCCGCTGCCGCATCCTGACGGCGCAGGCAATGATGCACGCAGCAAAAATCATATCACAGATCGCATCCGGTGACACGGACGTTCTCGGAAGCCGTCATTCAACGAGAATTCCGCACCGCGGCATTGCAATGAAATAGCGCGCGTGGAATGTTGACGCTCTGGCATTATCGAGTGTTTTTCATTTGGCTGCAGCAGTCTTGACGTCTGGCAGCGGCGGATCAGCAAACGAAAAATGGCGGACCGCGGCCGCCGCGAGTTGCCTGCCGCATCGGTAGAACTTATTTTCTTCCGGGTGTGGTGGTGATGGCCGCATCCTGACATTGACATCTTTGACCAATATATGATGGCTCACGCCCACTCTTCGGAAAGGGCCAAATCGCGTCATGTTTTGTGGGCAGTCTCAGCGGGCTCCGCTATGACACTTGAAGGCCGATTACTGGCAATCGGGATTGGTCTCGGAACAGCAGCTCTGACACTGGCGGTTCCCGCCGACGCACAGCTTTCCGGCAGCCGTTCAGCGTTTACCGAACGGCCCGGCGCCGAGCGGGTCCAGTTCCGCGAGTTTTTCCAGTTTCCGTTTGGGGGCGGTAACGGTCGCAACTCTTACAATCCCAATCAGCCTAGTCCGTCATATCAACAGCGCGCGCCGCAAGCCTATGAACCGACCAAAGCTCCGCCTCCGCGCAAAGTCGAAACACCGCCGACGTCGACTGTCATCGTGATCGGCGACACTTTCGCCGACTGGCTCGGCTATGGGCTGGAAGAGGCATTCGCCGATACGCCGGAAATAGGCATCGTCCGCAAAATCCATCCCTATTCAGGTCTCGTGCGGTATGAGGCGGCGCGCGGCGAGGTGCAGGAATGGTCGCAAACCATCAAGGATTTGCTGGCGCCGGAAAATCCAGCGGCCATCGTTGTCATGCTTGGCCTCAACGATCGCCTTCCGTTGCGCGAACGCCCTGCGCCTGCAAAAGATGCGAAGGCTTCACCGTCGGCTTCGCCCGATGCGGCCAAGCGTGAGGGCGAGCAGCCGGCAGTCGCGGCGCCCGAGCGCAAGGTTCCGGGAGGCATCTACGAATTTCACAGCGACACATGGGGTGAGCTTTACAGCAAGCGCATCGACGAGATGATCGCCGCGCTCAAGTCAAAGGGTGTGCCGGTGCTGTGGGTCGGATTACCGGCGGTCCGCGGTACACGCTCGACCAGCGACATGAGCTATCTCGACGAACTCTTCCGCGCGGGCGCCGAAAAATCGGGCGTGACCTATGTGGATGTCTGGGACGGTTTCGTCGACGACAAAGGTAATTTCGCCGCGCAGGGGCCGGATTTCGAGGGCCAGACTCGCCGGCTGCGCACCTTCGACGGCGTGAATTTCACCAAGGCCGGTGCGGAGAAACTCGCTCACTATGTCGAACATGAATTGCGCCGGGTGATGAATAGCCACGTTGTGCCGGTGGCTTTGCCAGGTCCTGAAGAGCAACCGAAGGGGAACGCGCGACCCGAGATCGGTCCGGTCATACCACTCACCGCGACCGGAGGCGGGGAGGGTGGTGATCTGTTGGGCGCGAGCCATCGCCCGGCTGAGCGGGAAACTGATCCGATTGCGACCAAGGTGCTGAACCATGGCGAGGCGCTTGCGGCGCCGCCAGGCCGAGCCGACGATTTTTCCTGGCCGCGGACCAACGCCACCGCTGCGCCCGAGGAGATGCCCGGCGCGCCGCCTGACGTATCAGCACCGCCGGCGCCAAAGCCTGCATCAAAGAATGACGGCGGCAAAAGCGAGCCGAACAAAAACGACGGCAAAAAGCCGGCGAATGGCAGGATGCAAGCTGCGCCGGCCGTTGCGCCGGCGCCGGCGCGTCCGGGCCAGCCGCGCGCCGCGCTCGACGGCGCTCCGCCACGGCCGGCTTTACCGCTTACGCCGAGCCGCGACTAAGTTTCTGCCGGCGCTGAAACCGCAGCCAGAGCAATTCCGGTTCCGGGCGGCTATTTCGGCGGTGCGTCGTAGAGCGGGGCGCCCTTATCAACAATGTGTACAGTAAGCAGCTTCAGCGGCTTATCACCGACGACTTTGAACCCGGCGTGGGGAACATCGCGGCGGTTGATCGAGCCGGTCCCGGTCGCAAGCTGAATCTGCTTTCCGTCGGGCGTTTCGACCGTGGCGCCTTCCAGCACATAGAACGCTTCCTCGCCATGATGGATGTGGCGAGCGATGGTCTCCCCCGGCTTGTATTCGGCGGTGGAAAGAATGACCTCCATGTTGGTGCCGGTCAGGTCGGTTCTCTTCATTTCCTTCCGGTTCGGTGAATCCTGCGCCTGCGAGATGCCGACCAGCGCAACAGCGGCGACGGCACCCAGTATCCATTTTGCGGCAGTTCTCATCTATCCCTCCTTGTCCCTCCTGGCGTGGACGCGCACATGATAGCCGAGAACAACGGCGACGCGAGCGGAACGAAGATTTCATCTGTACCGCGGCAAGCGGCGAGACGACCAGCCGCGACCGCGGCAGTAGGCTCGACCCCATCAAATATTTGTCGACGGTGGCCGCCGCCTGGCGGCCCTCGGCCCTCGGCCTGTATAGCATTGCGAAAGGTTTACTCGATCACCTCATCGGCGGTAGCCAGCAGCGCGGTTGGCACGGTGAGTCCAAGCGCGTTGGCGGTCTTGAGATTGACGGCGAGATCGAATTTGGTCGGCTGCTCGACCGGAAGGTCGCTCGGCTTCGCTCCGCGCAGAATTTTGTCGACATATTCGGCAGCGCGCCGGAACAGAGCTGGAAAGTTTGCTCCGTAGGACATGAAGCCCCCTGCTTGAACATTAATGCGGTTATCGAAGATCGTCGGCAGCCGCGTGCCGAGCGCGAGCGTAACGATTGGCGTTCTGTTAGCGAGAGTGAGAGTGTCACCGACGACGTAAAGTGCGTCCGCTTGGGATTTAAGAGTCTCGAAGACGGAGGCAATATCCTCCGTGCGCCGAATTCCGTGTGGCGCGACTTCGAGGCCTAGCGTGCGAGCCACCGCTTGAACCTCGCCCGTCTCCCGCACAGTTGAGGAATAGTCGGCATTAAACATGATTGCCAACCGGCGGAGGTTGGGGACCGCATCACGCAAGAGTTCGAGGCGCTTGCCGGTAGTATCGGTGTTCTGGAGCGACATTCCACTGACGTTGCCGCCCGGGTGCGCCAGGCTCTCGACAAAGCCGTTGCCGACCGGATCGCCCGCGATTGCAAAGACGATGGGGATGACCGCTGTCGTGCGCTTCAATGCAGCAACGGCGCCTCCATAAGCGACGATGACGTCGACCTTTTGCCGCACAAACTCCGCCGCAAATTCGGCGACGCGCTCGGGATGTCCTTCCGATCGGCGATACTCGATCGCGACGGTGCGACCTTCGATCCAGCCGAGTTGACTTAGTCGCTGGATAAAAGCGGCAGTTTCTGCACTCCAACCCGAAGCATCAGGGGTCATTAGCCCAATAGTCGGGAGCCTAGCCGGCGGCTGCGCGCGCGCGGCGAGCGGCAACCCGGCTGCCGCACCGCCGAGCGCGGATATAAATTCTCGCCTTCCAATGCAGATCGTCATTTTGACCCCTCGCCGATGGGATCATGCCTGCTGCAATGTAGGGTAGAGTATCACGCCCTCATCGGCAGGTCAGCGGCTGACTTCACGATGGCCGACAGCGAAGAAGCATCGTATTTTTCTGCGGTGCGGAAACGACGCGATTGGGCCCTTCGCGGGCGTTTCGCGGCCGTGCAGAGTTTTGATCGGTTTCGGAGAGCGACGCGGACGTTGGGCCGGATTTTAAGAGTAGCCGGCCTGGTTCGGTTACTCTTCGAGCCTCGCGCGACCTACCTGAGGATGACGATGCGGGACTATTCGCCGGTCTTCACCCTGGCAGCAGCGACGAACCCATCAGATATTTGTCGACCGCGACGGCAGCCTGGCGTCCTTCGCGGATCGCCCACACCACCAGCGATTGGCCGCGGCGCATGTCGCCGGCACTGAACACCTTGTCGACCGAGGTACGGTAATCTTCGGTTGAGGCGCTGACATTGCCACGCCGGTCGAGCGCGAGATTGAGGTCGTTGATCATTCCCTCGTGCATCGGGTGAACGAAGCCCATCGCCAGCAGCACAAGCTCGGCGTCGATCTCGAACTCGCTGCCGGGAATGTTGTTCAATTTGGCGTCGACATGCACGCAGTGGAGCTTTTTCACAAAGCCGTTGGCTCCCGAAAAGCGCGTCGTCATCACCGCGAAATCGCGCTCGGCGCCTTCTTCGTGGCTCGATGAAGTGCGAAGCTTCAGCGGCCAATTCGGCCAAGTCAGCGCCTTGTTCTCGTGGGTCGGCGGCGCCGGAAGAATTTCGAAATTGGTCACCGACAGCGCGCCCTGACGGATCGACGTGCCGATGCAGTCGGAGCCGGTGTCGCCGCCACCGATGACGACGACGTGTTTGCCGCCGGCGAGGATCGGCTCGACGTCGCCGGCCGGTTCGTTGCTGACGCGCCGGTTCTGTTGCGGCAGAAACTCCATGGCAAAGTGGATGCCCTTGAGTTCGCGGCCGGGAACCGGCAGATCGCGCGCCTTTTCGGAGCCGCAGGTCAGCACGATGGCATCGTGACCGTCGAGCAGCTTTTGCACGCCGACATTGACGCCGACATCGGCGCCATAGTGAAACACCACGCCCTCGGCCTGCATCTGCGCGACGCGGCGGTCGATGTGGTGCTTCTCCATTTTGAAGTCGGGAATGCCATAGCGCAGTAGCCCGCCGGCCTTCGCCCATCGCTCGTAGACGTGAACGTCGTGCCCGGCGCGGGCGAGTTGCTGCGCGCAAGCAAGTCCGGCCGGCCCCGAGCCCACGACCGCGACCTTCTTGCCGGTTCGCACCATTGGCGGTTCGGGTTTTAATCCCTGCGCGATCGCGCGGTCGGCGATTGCGCATTCGATCGATTTGATGGTGACCGGATTGTCGTCGATGTTGAGCGTGCAAGACGCTTCGCACGGCGCCGGGCAGACCCGGCCGGTGACTTCCGGAAAATTGTTGGTCGAATGCAGATTGCGCGCCGCTTCGTCCCAGTTGCCGGCGTAGATCAGATCGTTCCAGTCGGGGATCTGGTTGTTGACCGGACAGCCCGGCGTGCCGGGCGTCAGCGAGCCGGTGCCCTGGCAATAGGGCACCCCGCAATTCATACAGCGCGCGGCTTGCGTGCGGTAGTCCGCTTCTGGCAGCGGCAGCACGAACTCGTGCCAATGGCGAATGCGCTGCTCGACCGGCTCATAGTCGCGGTCTTCGCGTTCATATTCGAGAAACCCGGTTACCTTGCCCACTTCGCTCTCTATCGCGCGCCTATTCGGCGGCCTGCATGGCAGTGGCTTGCGCCTTGAGTTCGTTGAGAGCGCGACGGTACTCGACCGGCATGACCTTGCGGAACTTCGGATACCATGTCGACCAATCGCCGAGGATTTTGGCAGCGACCGTCGAATGCGTAAAGCGGGCGTGCCTCGATATCAGCAGATAAAGCCGCGCGGCGTCGAACTGGCTCATGTCGCTCATGACTTCGACCAGGCCGTGGGCTTCGAGATCGCGGGACTGATGGTAGAGGCGCTCGTTCAGCATCTCCTCCTGTGGCATCGGCTCAAGCTCAACCATCGCAAGATTGCAGCGCGAAGCGAAGCTGTCGTCCTCATCGAGCACATAGGCGATGCCGCCCGACATGCCGGCGGCAAAATTGCGCCCGGTGCGGCCAAGCACGACCACCACTCCGCCCGTCATATATTCGCAGCAATGATCGCCGGCGCCCTCGATGACTGCCACCGCGCCTGAATTGCGCACCGCGAAGCGCTCGCCGGCGACGCCGCGGAAGTAACATTCCCCCTCGATGGCGCCGTAGAGCACGGTGTTGCCGATAATGATCGAGTCTTCCGGCACGATGTTCGACTCGGCCGGCGGCCGTACGATGACGCGTCCGCCCGAGAGTCCCTTACCAACATAGTCGTTGGCGTCGCCCTCAAGCTCAAACGTTACGCCGCGCGCAAGGAATGCGCCGAAGCTCTGACCGGCGTGACCTTTGAAGCGGGCCACGATGGTATCGTGCGGCAAGCCGTGATGGCCGTAGCGCTTGGCGATTGCGCCGGACAGCATGGCGCCGGTGGTCCGGTCGGTATTGGTGATCGGCAGGCTCAGCCGTACCAGTTCACCGTTGTCCAGCGCCGCCTGCGACTGCTCGATCAGCTTGCGGTCTATAATGTCGTGGATCTTGTGGTCCTGCTGTTCGCAATTGTAGATCGCAACCGAAGCCGGGACGTCGGGCTTGGTGAACAGCCGGGAAAAATCGAGCCCGCGCGTTTTCCAGTGATCGACCATCTGATGCACGTCAAGCATCTGCATCTGTCCGATCATCTCGGCGAAAGTGCGGAAACCCATCGCCGCCATGAGTTCGCGCACTTCTTCGGCGACGAAGAAGAAGAAATTGATGACATGCTCCGGCTGGCCGGTGAAGCGCTTGCGCAGCACCGGGTCCTGGGTGGCGATGCCAACCGGGCAGGTGTTGAGGTGGCACTTGCGCATCATGATGCAGCCGGCGGCGATCAACGGCGCGGTGGCGAAACCGAATTCGTCGGCGCCAAGGAGCGCGCCGACCACGACGTCGCGTCCGGTACGCAGTCCGCCGTCGACCTGCACGGCAATACGTCCGCGCAACCGGTTGGCGACCAGTGTCTGGTGGGTTTCGGCAAGGCCGATTTCCCACGGCGATCCGGCGTGTTTGATCGATGTCAGCGGCGAAGCGCCGGTGCCGCCCTCAAAGCCGGCGATGGTCACATGATCGGAGCGCGCCTTCGACACGCCGGCAGCGACTGTGCCGACGCCGATCTCGGAGACGAGCTTGACGGAGACGTCGCCATCGGGATTGACATTTTTCAGATCGAAGATGAGCTGCGCCAAATCCTCGATCGAATAAATGTCGTGATGCGGCGGCGGCGAGATCAGGCCGACACCAGGCGTGGCGTGCCGCACTTTGGCGATGGTCGTGTCGACCTTGTGGCCCGGCAACTGGCCGCCTTCGCCGGGCTTGGCGCCCTGCGCGATCTTGATCTGCATCATGTCAGAATTGACGAGGTATTCGGCGGTCACGCCAAAGCGGCCGGATGCGACCTGCTTGATCGCCGAGCGCATGGAATCGCCATTCGGCAGCGGCTTATAGCGATCGGATTCTTCGCCGCCCTCGCCGGTATTCGACTTGCCGCCGATCCGGTTCATGGCGATGGCGAGCGTGGTATGAGCCTCGCGCGAAATCGAGCCGTAAGACATCGCTCCGGTGGAGAAGCGTTTGACGATCTCGACGGCCGGCTCGACTTCTTCGGTGGCAACAGCCTCGCGGCTGTCATCGCCGGCGGACTTTAGGCGGAACAGGCCGCGAATGGTGTAGAGCCGCTCCGACTGCTCATTGATGAACTCGGCGTATTGGCGGTATTTTTCGCGCGAATTGCCGCGCACGGCGTGCTGCAGCGCCGCGACCGTCGCCGCATTCCAGACGTGATCCTCGCCGCGCACCCGCACCGCATAGTCGCCGCCGACGTCGAGCATGGCACGATAGATCGGCGCGTCGGAAAACGCGTCACGATGACGGCGCACGGTCTCTTCGGCGACTTCCTCGACACCGACGCCCTCGATGCGCGTTGCCGTGCCGGTAAAGTATTTGGCGACGAATTCGGATCGCAGGCCGACCGCGTCGAAAATCTGCGCGCCGCAATAAGACTGATAGGTAGAGATGCCCAT
>CAVSFV010000004.1:0-8364 GCA_963727325.1 uncultured Alphaproteobacteria bacterium | reverse complement strand
GCCTTTCGAATCCCGGTCATCCCGGCCATAAGGAGCACGGAACATGAGTGCAGCGCTTCGTCTCGTCGAAGGATCGTCCATGGATAAAACCAAGGCTCTTGATGCCGCGCTGTCGCAGATCGAGCGCAATTTCGGCAAGGGCTCGATCATGCGGCTCGGCAAGAACATGGGCAACATGGACGTGGAGACCGTCTCCACCGGGTCGCTCGGCCTCGACATCGCGCTGGGCATCGGCGGGCTGCCGCGCGGGCGCGTGGTCGAAATCTATGGGCCGGAATCCTCCGGCAAGACGACGCTGGCTTTGCATTGCATCGCCGAGGCGCAGAAAAAGGGCGGCATCTGCGCCTTCGTCGATGCCGAGCATGCGCTCGACCCGATCTATGCCCGCAAGCTCGGCGTCAATGTCGACGATCTTCTGATCTCGCAGCCCGACGCCGGCGAGCAGGCGCTGGAAATCGCCGATACGCTGGTTCGCTCCGGCGCCGTCGATGTGCTGGTGATCGATTCGGTCGCGGCGCTGGTGCCGCGCGCCGAGCTCGAAGGCGAGATGGGCGACAGTCAGCCCGGCCTGCAGGCGCGGCTGATGAGCCAGGCGCTGCGCAAGCTCACCGCCTCGATCAACCGCTCCCACACCATGGTGATCTTCATCAATCAGATCCGGATGAAGATCGGCGTCATGTATGGCTCGCCCGAGACGACGAGCGGCGGCCAGGCGCTGAAATTCTACGCGTCCGTCCGCCTCGACATCCGCCGCATCGGCGCCATCAAGGAACGCGACGAGGTGGTCGGCAATCAAACGCGGGTCAAAGTCGTCAAAAACAAGCTCGCACCGCCGTTCAAGCAGGTCGAGTTCGACATCATGTACGGCGAGGGCGTTTCCAAGCTCGGCGAACTGGTCGATCTCGGCGTCAAGGCCGGCGTCGTGGAAAAATCCGGCTCCTGGTTCTCCTATGACAGCCAGCGCATCGGTCAGGGCCGTGAAAACGCCAAGAGCTTCCTCAAGGCCAACCCCGACATCGCCGCGAAAATCGAGGCGGCGGTCCGCCAGAATGCGGGCCTGATCGCGGAAAAAATTCTCGCCGGTGAAGACAGCGAAAGCGACGACGACGACGCCGCCGAAGCGTGAGTTGTTTTTAGCTGTCGTGCCCGTGCATGGCCGTGCGAAGAACCGCATCGCTTCGCGCGCTTGTCACGGGTATCCACGGCTTTCCGAGGTTCAGCGTCATGAAAGCCGTGGATGGCCGGGTCGAGCCCGGCCATGACGTTTTCGGCTAATGACGTTTTGATGACTTCAGCTGGTGACGTTTTCAGTGAGACGTCCAGCGATGACGTTTTCAGCGGGACGTTGGGAATGAGTTCGACGCAGCGGCAGAGCGGAAACCCTAACTGCGTCGTTCGGCGCTCCAGGAGCCCGAGCACGACGCGCCGGTCCAGGAGCCGCCGCCGGTATTGCCGGCGAGCCGGCCGTAACCGGTCGCACTCTTGTCGCCGCTCGAGACGACGACTTTGACGACGCCGCTTGGGGCGACCCGGCCGCTGACGTTCAGCGCGATGGCGCCGCCGTTGGCCAGCACGCCGTGGTCGATCAGCATCGGATAACGGTAGCTGGCGATGCAGTCGCCTTTCTTGGTGACGATCGAGACGCTCCAGACGCCGTCATAGCGCGGCATGGTCAAGCCCGGCGTTGCGACGAGCGCAGTGGATGCGGCGATCAGCGCGGCGGCGATCCACCGTGTAGGCTTGCGAGGGAAAAACATTGGCCTGCCTCCGAATTTCGTTGGCGGAGCGCGTTTGCCGTTTCTGGCGTCCGCTGCTTCCAGAGAGAGACGCTTAACCATCGCTCTCCTTGGAGGCACTAGTACCGCCAAAATGCTTAAATTGAGTTGATGGCCGTCACACAATTTGTTTGCGTGGCCGTTGCTCTGTTCGGGTCTTGTTTGTTGGGGCCAAATCCGCTCAATCGCGGCCGTCGCCGTCGGCGCGGTATGGTTCGTCGTAGCCGTGGCGGCTTGAGTAAAACAACAGCGCCATCAGCCCGCAGCCGATGATCAGCGAAAACACGATGCCGAGAACCATGGCGAGATAGCCGCTCGCCGGCATGGGCGGGCCGCTCAGCGACACCCAGGCGTTGGCGGCATACCACAAAGCCGCCGCAAGGAGCGCCAAGAGCGGCACAATGACCGCGACCGTTGCGAGCACGTTTAGCTTTCGCTTAGCCATAAACACGCAGATAAGCAGGCTGCGCGGCAGCCGCCAGCCCAGGCCGATCCGGTAACGTGCGCCTAGCGCAGAAAAACGTAATCCGCGGAATAGGGAACGCTGCGCAAGGCGCCGGCACGATCGCAGTCACCCGCGAGCGCGCCGCCTGACGTGTTGATGCGCTGCACAAGGGTGGCGGCGGTGAGCACGCCGGCTGCCGCGCCGCCCGACCACGTCGAGTTTGAGCCAGGCGACGTCGTTTTTGGTCGCGCCCGGCGCGCTGCCGGCAACCTTTCCGGTCACAACGCTGCCGTCGGTGTATTCCCAGTTGGGGCCGGCATAATGGCGTCCGACCGTCTGACCGTCGGCGAAGAGCGTTGCGATCGGCTCGCGAAAGCTCCAGGCCAGCTTGCCGTCGCTACCGGCTTTGCACTGATAAATCTGCGCGCCTTCGGCATGAAGTGTCACGATCGGCTTGGCGTCCGTCGCCGCGATCGCCGGCGGCATCTGCGCGCGCGCGGTGTTGGCCGCCATAGCCGCCATCGCGAGCGGGAATAACAGCAGCGCTCGGTAGAGCAGGGCTTGATAAGGCGGAGTTTGATCGCCGCGTGGGGTCATCGCCATGTCTGCTCCTCACGCCAGGGTTTTTGTTGCCGTGGCTTTTGTTGCCAGAACTTTTGTAGCCATGGCTTTCTTCAAATTCTCATCGACCTTGTCGAGGAAACCGGTGGTCGAGAGCCATTTTTGGTCGGGACCGACCAGGAGCGCAAGGTCCTTGGTCATGAACCCCGACTCCACCGTGCTGACGGTGACGTGCTCCAGCGTGGTGGCGAATGTGGCGAGTTCGGCATTGTTGTCGAGCTTGGCGCGATGGGCGAGGCCGCGCGTCCAGGCGAAAATCGAGGCGATCGAGTTGGTCGAGGTGGCGCGGCCCTTCTGATGCTCGCGGTAATGCCGCGTCACCGTGCCATGCGCCGCCTCGGCTTCGACAATCTTGCCGTCGGGCGTCGTCAACACCGAGGTCATCAGGCCGAGCGAACCGTAGCCCTGCGCCACCGTATCGGACTGCACGTCGCCGTCGTAATTCTTGCACGCCCAGACGTAGCCGCCGGACCATTTGAGCGCGGCCGCCACCATGTCGTCGATCAGCCGATGCTCGTAGGTGATCTTTTTCTCGGCGAACTTTTCCTTGAACTCGGCGTCGAACACCTCCTGGAAAATGTCCTTGAAACGGCCGTCATAGACTTTGAGGATGGTGTTCTTGGTCGAGAGATAGAGCGGATAGCCGCGGTTGAGCGCATAGTTCATCGACGCGCGGGCGAAGTCGTAGATCGAGTCGTCGAGGTTGTACATCGCCATCGCGACGCCCGATCCGGGGAACTGGAAAACCTCGCGTTTGATTTCCGTGCCGTCGTCGCCGACGAAGGTGAGATAGAGTTTGCCCTTGCCGGGGACCAGGTAATCGGTGGCGCGATACTGATCGCCATAGGCGTGGCGGCCGATGATGATCGGGTGGGTCCAGCCGGGAACCAGCCGCGGCACGTTCTTGCAGATGATCGGCTCGCGGAAGATGACGCCGCCCAGAATGTTGCGGATGGTGCCGTTCGGCGAACGGTACATCTCGTGCAGATTGAACTCTTTCACCCGCGCCTCGTCGGGCGTGATGGTCGCGCACTTCACCGCGACGCCGACTCTTTTGGTCGCTTCGGCGGCGTCGATGGTGATCTGGTCGCGGGTCTCGTCGCGCTTCTGGATGCCGAGATCGAAATACAGGAGCGTGATATCGAGATAGGGAAAGATCAGTTTTTCCTTGATGAGCTGCCAGATGATCCTGGTCATCTCGTCGCCGTCCATCTCGACGATGGGGTTGGTGACCTTGATTTTCGCCATAGAGCTTCGATCCCGTTGGAGCGCGGTCTGTTGCAGGCCGGATTGGCAGTGATCAGGCGCGCGCCCGGATGTCGCTACCCACAGCTACAAGCGGGCTCTATAGCATCGGCTTTCTGGCCTTAAAAGCCGCGTTACGATGGGTACTGAAAAATACGTCAGCGCACCGAAGCCTGTTTCATCCCTGAAAGCGGACATTGCGGGTGCAACGAGCACGTCCGCTTGGTGCCAACAAGAGACCCTTTTGTGCCGTAACCTTGTGACCTGCGCGCACTGGCCGTAACATTCAACTGCAGGCGGAAGCGACAGCGCGCGGGAGGATAAGCCAGGTAAACTCGGGCGCGTCGGGCATTGACCAACAACAGAAGGAGCCGGGTCATGAATCTTCTGAAGGCGGCCTTTTTTATTGCAGTGGCTGTTACCCTATTGGCACAGAGTGCTCAGGCATCTTGTAACGGCAACGCGTGCAATTCCTTTAAAGTGGATAATAAAAACTATTCCCCATCTGAAAAGAAATTTCACGCGACCTTAACCAACACCGACCCGGGCAGAAAGATACGCCTCAAAGGCTGCATGGGCTCCACCAAAAGTCCTGCGCCCTGGTGTTGGGACGTTACCATCGATCGCGGTAAATCAGTGCCGGTCTACAATGGTGTGGGCGGCCTGGACAAGCCGGAAGACGCGGCGAAACATTTGAAAGATTTCGTCGTGGAGATTACCAGCGCGGAATTTCTCGAAGAGGCCGCTGCCCCGAAACCTCCGGCAAAGCCGGCAGACGTGAAGCCGGCAGACGTGAAGCCGGCAGGCATAAAAGTCAGTGTCGTCAATGGCGATACGGTGGGACTGATAGTTCAGGTTGTCGATGTCGTTGCCGGCCACGAGGTGGTGAGCGCACGCATGCTCGGAATCCAGAACGCCCTTGATGTCACTCTCGACAACAAGGGAGGCAAAGGTCACGTGAAGTGGGAGGTCTACACGCTGCGGCAGGGCCAATCGAGCTCGATGCTTCGCTTTGACGGATGGAATGACTACAACACTTATGAGAAGGGCCAGGGCGTGGTGCTGGTGGGCACCGAACACTATTTCGTGGCGCTCAAGCAGTCCAAGAACATCAAGCCTCCGAATGCGGAATATTGGCAAGGGGTCAGCAATCCGTTCGCCGCCAGTCCGGGCGCGCCACCCGCGCGATGCGGCGAAGGCGATGGCCTCTACGCCGCAGGCGACAAGGTGATCATGAAAACATCGCACGTCTGTCAGTAGCGGCAGACAGCCCTGAACCGGCGGGGACGCCGCCGGGCCGCGTCAGAGCGCGGCGAGCGCGGCGTTGAGCGTGGCACTCGGCCGCATCGCCGCCGATGCCTTGGCGGAATCGGGGAGGTAGTAACCGCCGATGTCGACCGGCTTGCCTTGCGCGCCGATCAGTTCGGCATTGATCTTGGCCTCGTTCTTACTGAGCGTCTCGGCCAGCGGTTTGAAGCGGGCCTGTAACTCCGTGTCCTTGGTCTGAGCGGCCAGCGCCTGCGCCCAGTACAAAGCGAGGTAAAAATGGCTGCCGCGATTATCGAGTTCGCCGACCTTGCGCGCCGGAGAGCGGTTGAACGCGAGGATCTGGCCGATCGCCGCGTCGAGCGTCTCGGCGAGAACCTGCGCTTTGGCGTTCTTGTAGGTCTGCGCCAGATGTTCGAGCGACGCGCCCAGCGCGAGAAACTCGCCGAGCGAATCCCAGCGCAAATAGCCCTCTTGTTGGAACTGTTCCACATGCTTTGGCGCCGAGCCGCCGGCGCCGGTCTCGAACAGGCCGCCGCCCGCCATCAGCGGAACGATTGACAGCATCTTGGCCGAGGTGCCGAGCTCCATGATCGGAAACAGATCGGTCAGATAATCACGCAGCACGTTGCCGGTGACGGAGATCGTGTCCTCGCCCTTGCGAATGCGCGCGAGCGAAAACTTGATCGCTTCGACCGGCGGCAGAATGCGGATGTCCAGCCCCGCGGTGTCCTGATCCTTCAGGTATTTCTCGACTTTGGCGATGACCTGCGCGTCATGACCGCGCTTGGCGTCAAGCCAGAACACCGCCGGCGTACCGGTGAGGCGGGCGCGGCGCACGGCGAGCTTGACCCAGTCCTGGATCGGCGCGTCTTTAAGCTCGCACATGCGGAAGATGTCGCCGGTCTCGACCGGACGCTCCAGCAGCACCTTGCCGTCGTCGCCGACGACGCGGACGGTTCCGTCCGCGGGAATTTCGAAGGTCTTGTCGTGCGAGCCGTATTCCTCGGCCTGCTGCGCCATCAACCCGACGTTGGGAACCGAGCCCATGGTCTTCGGGTCGAACGCGCCGTGGGCCTTACAGTCCTCGATGACCGCCTGATACATCGTCGCATAGCTGCGATCGGGGATCGCGGCGAGGACGTCGTGCAGCTTGCCATCGGCGCCCCACATGCGGCCGGATTCGCGGATCATCGCCGGCATCGAAGCGTCAACGATCACATCGCTGGGCACGTTGAGGTTGGTGATCCCCTTATCGGAGTTGACCATCGCGAGGCCCGGCCGTTTCGCGTATTCGGCGGCGATGTCGGCTTTGATCGCTTCCTTTTCGGCCGCCGGCAGCGTCTCGATCTTCGCGAGCAGATCGCCGAAGCCGTTGTTGAGATTGACCCGGAGACGGTTGAGCGTTGCGGCGTGCTTCTCGATCACATCGGCGAAGAACGTGGAAACGGCATGACCGAACACGATGGGATCGGAGATCTTCATCATGGTCGCCTTGACGTGCAGTGAAAACAGCACGCCTTCCGTTTTGGCGGCTTCGATCTGCTCCGCAAAAAAGGCGCGCAGCGCTTTGCGGCTCATCACCGCTGCGTCGATGATCTCGCCGGCCGCAAGCGGCGTCTTGGCTTTGAGCACCGTGACGGCGCCGTTGGCGCCGACCAACTCGATGCGGGCGTTGGTCGCCGACGGGACGGTGGTCGAGACTTCCGAACCGTAGAAATCACCGCCCGACATGGACGCCACGTGCGATTTGGAAACGGAGCTCCAGGCGCCCATCTTGTGCGGATGGTTGCGGGCATATTGCTTGACGGCGCCAGCCGCGCGGCGGTCGGAATTGCCTTCGCGCAATACCGGGTTGACGACGCTGCCGAACACCCTGGCGTAGCGCGACTTGATGTCCTTTTCGGCTTCCGTCGCCGGGTTGTCCGGATAGTCCGGAACGGCGTAGCCCTTGCCTTGCAGTTCCTTGATCGCGGTCTTGAGCTGCGGGATCGAGGCGGAGATGTTCGGCAGCTTGATAATGTTGGCTTCGGGCCGCATCGCGAGTTCGCCGAGTTCGGTGAGTTCGTCGTTGATCCGTTGCGCGGGGGTGAGCTTGTCGGGGAAATTGGCGAGGATGCGACCGGCCAGCGAGATGTCTTTGAGCTCGACGGATACGCCCGCCGCGCCCACGAAGGCTTCGACGATCGGCAGCAGGGAATAGGTCGCGAGCGCCGGGGCTTCGTCGACCTTTGTCCACATGATTTCGAGATCTGCCATGCTTGCACCTCTGGTCGCCGTGCCTGTTTGGGCCGACCGGAAACTGAACATTGCCGGGCGCGCTGAAATGATTTCTCCCGCCGGCCCTCAAATGAGTTGTTCGCGGCGCGGACATCGCCAACCGGGAATTCGACTGACGGGAGTTCAGCGCGCGCCCTATAGCACCCGCATTCCGCTGGTAAAAGCCCTCTGCGCCGAAGCGAATTCCGGCGCGAGCCGGCGGGTTTTTAGGCTGGATAAATGCCGCCGCTTGACGCCAGCGGCCGGCTTGGGCAGGGGCTGCGTCTTCGGGTCATTTGCCCGCCGAGGAGCGCGCATGCCGGGCGCCGGCACCGACAAGACCAAGAGATGGCGCGCCGGGCCGGCGCCGATCGTCGTGCTGGTCGAACCGCAGCTTGGCGAAAATATCGGCGCGGCCGCGCGCGCCATGGCGAATTTCGGTCTGGAACGGCTGCGTTTGGTCAAGCCGCGGCAGCGCTGGCCGAACGACAAAGCGGTGATGATGGCGGCCGGTGCTGACCGTATTCTCGACGGCACGGTCATCTACGACAGCCTTGAAGCAGCGATCGCCGACTGCGCCTTCGTCTTGGCGGCGACCGCACGCGCCCATGACCAGGCCAAACCGGTGGTCGGAGCGGCCGAAGCCGCGGCCGAAATGGCGGATCATGTTGCGGCCGGCGAAACCGTGGCCATTGTGTTCGGCCGCGAGCGCAACGGGCTTGAGAACGATGAAGTCGCGCTCGCCGATCGCAT
>CAVSFV010000003.1:0-272685 GCA_963727325.1 uncultured Alphaproteobacteria bacterium | reverse complement strand
ACCTGCGCGCGCTGATGGCGGAGCTGGAGCGGCTGGCCAATCATTTCGGCGATATCGGCGCCATCTGCAACGACGCATCGTTTTCGCTGATGCACGCCCATTGCGGCGCGCTGCGCGAGCTGGTGTTACGCGCCGCGCAAAGCTGTTTCGGGCATCGGCTGATGATCGACCAGGTTGTTCCCGGAGGCGTTGCGGCCGACCTCCGCACTGACTCTCTGACGTCCGTCAAAGAGTTGCTCAAACATGTCCGGCGGCGTTTTCCAAGCTTGATCGAGCTCTACGACGATACCGCTTCGCTGCAGGACCGCACCGTCGGCACCGGCATCGTGCATGGCGACCTCGTACGACAATTCGGAACCGGCGGATATGTGGGGCGGGCCAGTGGGCGCGCTTTCGACGCGCGCAAAACGCCGGGGTATCCACCCTATGATCGCGTTGATTTTGACGTGCCGGTGCTGAACGAGGGCGACGTCAACGCCCGCGTCTGGATCCGCATCCGCGAAGTCGAGCAAAGTTTGGCGCTGATCGACCAGCTTATCGAGCGTCTGCCAGCGGGGCCGATCGCCGCCACGATCAACGAGGCCGGCGGCGAAGGACTGGCCTTTGCCGAAAGTTTCCGCGGCGATGTGCTGGTCTGGATCCGGATCGACGGCGGCCGGGTCAGCCGCTGCCACTTGCGCGACCCATCGTGGTTCCAGTGGCCGCTCCTTGAAGCGGCGATCGAGGGCAACATCGTCGCTGATTTCCCGCTTTGCAACAAATCGTTCAATTGCTCTTATTCCGGGCACGATCTCTGATGCGCAGGACGCTGTTCGAGAGCCTCACCCACGGACCGCTCACCGAAGCGCCGCCGTCCCGTGATGATGTGGCGATGGCCGAACTGGCGGCGAGCCTCGAGCGATCATCGCGACGCCGCCTCGGCCGCAGCCTCTCGATCCGCGAGGTAGATGCCGGTTCGTGCAACGGCTGCGAACTGGAAATCCATGCCATCAACAACGTGTTCTACGATCTCGAACGCTTCGGACTGCGCTTCGTTGCCTCGCCGCGCCATGCCGACGTGCTGTTGGTGACCGGCCCGGTGACGAAGAACATGCGCCAGGCGCTGGAGCGAACGTACCGGGCGACACCGGATCCGAAATGGGTGGTGGCGCTCGGGGACTGCGCCGCCGATGGCGGCGTGTTCGCGGGAAGCTATGCCGTCGCCGGCGGGGTTTCGAGCGTCGTTCCGGTCGACCTGCACATTCGCGGTTGCCCGCCGCCGCCGATTGAAATCCTTAAAGGTTTGATCGCGTTGTTGGACGCGCAGAAATAGCAAACGTCCATTAAGCGGAAAGCGCGTCTTACTCGACCTTCTCGTTGGGATAGACGCCCCAGAGCTGGTTTTGCTCGATCCAGCCGTCAAAGCCGTCACCGGCGACGCGGCACCAGTTGCCGGTGCAATGCTTGACCGAGCCGAGCACGCCCGATTGGAGCTCCGCGGTGACCGGGCTCTGCGGATCGGGCTTGGCGCGGAGCTGCCCGAGGTCGGTCTTCGACTTCAATTGCACGACCGCCATGCGCTTTCCGGACAACATCGAGTGCCAGACCCAGCCCTCCGAGCCGTCGGAATCGCGGATGCGGCGCCAATTCTCGAACTCGGCGGTGATCTCCACCGGCCAGCCGGCCCGCGTATAGATGAAGGTGACGTCGTGATCCTTGTCCGGGCCGCCGCGGACGTTGACCCGGTCGGTCTTGAGGCTGACGAAGCGCGGCACCGGGAGCCCGCTTGTCGCAGCGTCGCCGCCGGCCTGCGCGCGTTCCATGGCGACCGTCAGCGCAAACAGGGCCGCCAGCACGACCCATACCCAGACAAACACATACCTGACACGGCCGAGTGCCACGGCGAGACGCCCCCAAACGCAACGGCGCGCGGTTATGCCGGGACCCCCGGCGCGCTTTGTCGGAACGCAGCCATCTGCTAGAGAGAAAAGATGTGCCGCCTCTCAACGTTTAAGTTTCGGCGAGGCGGCTTAACGAGAACTTAACGGGCGGATGCGGCTAAAGAGGACCGGGAGAGCCGGGCGGCTTCGAGCGTGATCCGGAAACTGCAAGCAGGCTTTTGCAAGCGGGTTTTCCGAACCGATCATGCGCCACTGACGTCTCTGGTTGCGCAAGAAGTAGTGCAAGAGGCAGAAAATGGCATCGGGCAAAAAGCCGCTGGTCATCGTCACCCGTAAACTCCCCGACAGCGTCGAAACGCGGATGCGCGAATTATTCGATGCGCGGCTTAATCTCGAAGACAAGCCGCTGAGCCAAACCGAGCTCGCCGAGGCCGCCAAAATCGCCGACGTCATCGTGCCGACGGTGACAGACAACATCGACCGGTCCGTGCTCAGCCATTCCGGCGAACAATTGAAGCTGATCGCCAATTTCGGCAACGGCGTCGATCATATCGACGTGGCGACCGCGCTGCAGCGCGGCATCACCGTGACCAATACGCCGGGCGTCCTCACCGAGGACACCGCCGACATGACCATGGCGCTGATTCTCGCGGTGCCGCGGCGGTTGGCCGAAGGCGCCCAGGTGCTGCTTGGCGAGACGGAATGGACCGGCTGGAGCCCGACCTGGATGCTCGGTCATCGCATCTGGGGCAAACGGCTCGGCATCGTCGGCATGGGTCGGATTGGCCAAGCCGTCGCCCGCCGCGCCAAGGCGTTCGGTCTGCAGATCCACTACCACAACCGCCGCCGCGTCGCGCCGCGCATCGAAGAAGAACTCAGCGCCACCTTCTGGGAGAGCCTCGACCAGATGCTGATGCGCATGGACATCATCTCGATCAATTGCCCGCACACGCCGGCGACCTATCACCTGCTCTCGGCGCGCCGCCTCAAGGTGATCCGTCCCGAGGCCTATGTGGTCAACACCGCGCGCGGCGAAGTCATCGACGAGAACGCGCTGGCGCGCCTGATCGAGTCAGGCGACATCGCCGGCGCCGGCCTCGATGTGTTCGAGCATGAGCCTGCCGTCAGTCCAAAGCTCGTCAAACTCGCCAAAGCCGGCAAGGTCGTGCTGCTGCCGCATCTCGGCTCGGCAACGATCGAAGGCCGCGTCGACATGGGCGAGAAGGTCATTGTCAACATCAAGACCTTCATGGACGGCCACCGCCCGCCAGACCGCGTCCTGCCGTCGATGTTGTGACGGCTGGCAGGAAGCCAGGCTCAACGGCGAGCGGCACCGCTAGCCAGTCAGGCCGCGATAGGCCTTTAGGGTGAAGTCGGCAGTGCGGGCGTAGACCTTTTCCTTCCAGTCGTCGGTATCGACGTAGAGCGCATCGCGGGCCTTCTTCTTGATGCCGCGTGCCAGCGCCGAGTCAATGCCAAGCCCCGATTTGAGGCCGCGGGCATAGAGCCAGTTGTCGCCGCGGAGCGCCTCCAGCACCTCGAGCAGTGCGACGGTGCCGAATTCGAGCCCGATCGACGTAACCTCCGCGCTCGGCAGGCTCTCGTTGACACCGCCCATGAGCGGACCCGTGACCGGAGTCGACTTTGACGTGCCGTCCGTTATCGACGTGACGTCGCTGCCCCACCAAGTCTGCGCCCGCTCGAAGCCGGGCGTGTCGCGCGCGAGAATGGAGATCGGCTCGCCGTAGCCCGCCGGTCCGAGGCCGGAGTGAATATCGATGAATCCGATGCGCTTCGCCGCGGCCCCGTGCTTCCTCACGATGGTGCGGAACGTGTGGTTCGACCATGTGGCCTGTTGCCCGCCGAAGAACATGCCGTCGGGAAACTCGTACTGGCCGCCCGCAACCACGGCCTGCAAGGCCGACAGGCCATTGGCGTCGCGCCAGGCCTGCAGCGCGGCGTCCGCCTTGGCGCGGCCGGGGCCGTCCCAGTCGGACGGTACCAACAGATCGTGGATTTCCGCGTAGCGCGGGTTCGCAGGCAGGGGCTTGGTGAAATCCTGGAAATTGCGGTTGAGATCCACATTGTCCTCGGTCACGCGGCGGATGTGGGAAAAGCCGTAGGGATTGACGGCATGCACCAGCAGGACCGCCACGGATTGCGGCCGGGCCTTGATAAGGCCCTCCTCGATCGAGGCAATCTGGCAACCGGAGCCGCAGAAGCCCTCATTGCCGTGGGTGCCCGCGCAGGTGATGAAAAGGTTCTCCGCATCGATGTCACCGAAGCGGGCTACATCGGTGGCAAGCTCCTCGCCATTCGCCCCCTTGGCGTTGGGATTGACATGGCTCTCGATGGCGCCGCCGCCGGCGCGGGCGGCATCGAGAAACTTCCGGCGCGCTTGCGCATAGGTCGCCGAAAAATACTGCGGAATTCCCATGACACACCTTTAAAAATATCCGCCGATGGTGTGATGGTTTCTTAGTGACCCTTTGGCAAGGGCCGGCAGGGGCACCCGTGTTGAACATTACGTGTTGAACATGAGGTGGCAGCTCGCATCCCGCTAAGGAATGCGGGCGCCCATGGCCGCGGCGATCAATTTGAAATCAGCGGCGCTGATCGGAAAAAGTCCGAAGCGGAATTTGTAGCCCCAATTGGTTTTGCCGGCGGTAAATTCGAGTTTGTTCAACAGCGGCGCAATCGGCGCTTCTTCCGCCTTGACCCAGTCAACGTCGCGGCGATAGGGCTTAAACCCCTCGCCCATGTCGCCCACATAGGGCTCACCATCGTTGACCGTGCCGATGGCGGTGAACGCCTGCAGCTTGTCCTTTCCGCCCAGCGTCACCGCCGGCGAATAATAGACGATGCGGTCGCCAGGCTTGACGCGCTTTAGCGGCGCCGCCTTGCCGTGGCCGAGCTGCATGAAGCCGCCGCCGCGGCCACGCCGCACATGCTCGGCGGACGCGACACCAATCCAATAGCCGGTCATCGCGCGTTCCTATGGCGCACGCGGAGCAAACACCCGCAGCCGATGGCCGTCGGGATCAAGGCCGACAAAAGTCCGGCCGAAATCCATCTCGGTCGGCGCCTGAATGATACGCAAGCCACGCGCCTGCCAGGCCGCGTAGGTCGAATCGACAGAAGCCGGTTCCTCGACCGGGATCGCAATCTCCGCGGCGCCCGGTGCTGCCGATACCGTGGGCTCAACCAGGCGGCGCGCCCATAATCCCAGCTTCAGTCCGGATTCCAGAGCAAACAACACGAAAGTCGGCGACGCCTCGATCGGCTCGCACCCCAGCAGGCCACTATAAAAACGCGCGCTCGCCGGCGGGCTGTCGACGTAGAGCAGCATGAAATTTGGCTGCGGCATTAGTGTGTCTCCCATGGTTCGATGGGAGCGACCGTAACGCGGAGCACTGTCAGTTTTTGGCAGTAGTGTATGTTCCCTCGTCATTGCGAGCGAAGCGAAGCAATCCAGTCCGGCCTCGCCGTTCTGGATTGCTTCGTCGCTTCGCTCCTCGCAATGACGAGGAGGCGTTACGGCGGCGGAATGTTCTCCATCTCCCGCCACGCCTTCAGCAGCGCCTGACGGCGCTTTTGGTAGCGAACGTCGGTAACGCTCAAGTCCGCAATCCGGTCGGTGCGGAAGTGACGGAAATCCTGCGCGCAGCTCGCACCAGGCGACCACCACGTGCACGCGATCGAAGAAGCCGAGCGCGAACGGCCAGATCAGGCGTTGCGTCGCCAAACCGCCGGCGTCGCGATAGCGGATCGACAGCTTGCGCTCGGCGCGGATGGCTTTGCGCACGACCGCAAGATCAACTGCATCCGCAACCACACGCTTGCCGGGACCAGGAAGCAGATTTGCGGCGTCGAGGCTTTCGCGCAAATCGGACGGCAGCACGGCCGCAATCTTGGCGATGGCGTTGCGCGCCGCCGCGCCAAGGAGATTGTCGCCGCGATCGGCCACCCAGCGCGAGCCGAGCACCAGCGCCTCGATCTCGTCTTCGGAAAACATCAACGGCGGCAGGATGAAACCTGGACGGAGCACGTAACCGACGCCCGGCTCGCCCGCGATATCGGCGCCCTGCGCCTGCAAGGTGGCAATGTCGCGATAGAGCGTGCGCATCGAGACGCCAAGCTCCTGCGCCAGCGCCTTGCCGCTCACCGGCCGGCGAAACCGGCGCAGCGCCTGCAGCAGACTGAACAGCCGTTCGGAGCGGGACATCGGGCGAATGTAACGCGGATGACCCGCTTACTGAAGAAACCCGGCGTCTTGTCGGGGAGGTTCAGCGCGTGCCACTTGAGGTCCTATCCCAAAAATCCGCGCAGCTTTTGGCTGACCGCTCGCGCCGCCGCCTTATCGAGCGTTCCTACCCGCCGGTCGACGCGACCCGGTTCGATACACGTGATCTTTGCCGGGCGGACGACGGACGGAGCGGGCAGTCCTGCCCGCTTGAGATCCGCAATTGGAATGTCACTCGACCAAGATTCGTTGTCTGCGCTGGTGATCATGGCGACCCAAACGAGCCTATGGACCGCCAGCTTGCGGTTGGAAATCACCAGCGCGGGGCGGCGTTTCTCTGCGAGACGGTCGGCATAGGGAAACGGCACGACGACCACATCAAACGGTTCGAAACGCCTGTCATGCGTCATGCCAGGCTTCGTCATGTCAGGCCTCGCGCCGGGCATCCACGACTTCTCAACAGCAAGCGGAAATAAGACGTGGGTGGCCGGATCAAGCCCGGCCGCGACAGCGTGGCGTCAGAGGGCGCCATACGCCTTTTCGTCGGCTTCGCCGGACCATTCGGAGAAGGCGGCAAACGGATCGTCCGCCTCGCCCGCCGGCGCCTTGTCGAGCAGCACACCCTTGTCGGTGACGCGATAACGCAGCGTGTCGCCGGGCTTGAGGCCGAGGCGTTCGCGCACTTCGCGCGGGATGACGGTCTGGCTTTTGACCGAAATCTTGGAGAAGGCGGAGGGCGCGCGGGTCGGGCGGTTCATGGGCGGTAACTTGGCTTACCGTCTTACGACTTACAAGGGGCCAAGTGGGTGCCCGTTGTTTTTTGATCGCTCCGCTTGGCCGTCATCGACGCCGCGGCGGACCTTCCGGCTCGCATGGCGCACCCGCTACGCACCGTGGATGGGGACGCGCATCGTGCCGATCCGCTCGATGTAACAGTCAAGCACATCGCCGTCGGCCACCGGCCCGACGCCCTCCGGCGTGCCGGTCATGATCACGTCGCCCGGATAGAGCCGGTAGGTCGAGGACGCATATTCCACGAGCCGCGGCACATTGAAGATCAACGCGCTGGTGTTGGCGGATTGGCGCGCCTCGCCGTTGACGGTCAGGCGCATTTCCAGCTTGCCGGGATCGGGAATTTCGTCGGCGGTGACGAGCCACGGTCCGATCACCGCAAACGTCTCGAAGGATTTTCGCCAGCTGCGATCCTCCGGTCCGCGCACCGTCATATCGAGACCGATCGCGTAAGCGCCGACATGCTCAAGCGCGCGCTCGCGCGGAATGCGAAAGCCTTCCTTGCCGATGATCGCCACGAGTTCGATTTCGTGATCGACGCGCCGGTCGAGCGGCGGCAGGCGCACGCCGTCCGCTGGACCGACGATCGTCGACGATGCTTTCAGGAACAGGCCATACTCATCGATCGATTTGATCGTCTTGCCGAAGTTGATGCCCTTGTCGGCGTTGGCCTCATCGATATGCGCCCGATAATTGACCGGCGCGGCGATAAGCTTGCTGGGACAGGTGACCGGACTGCGCAGCGCGACGCGCTCGATCGGGATCCAGGAAGCCGAACGTCCGAGCGCTTCGATTGCCGGCTGCAGCTGCGCCAATCGCGCCAGCAGCGGATCGATCGGCGATCGCGGCCAGGCCATCGCCGGCAGATCGGCCGTAATGGTCGTGATATCGGCGACCGAACTTCCGTCGGCGGAGACGAGCCCGAGGCGGCTGTCGTCGAAGCGGCAAAGTTTCATAGGGGTCTCACTGAAGCCGGATAGAGCTGTGACGTTATCATCGCGTGCGGTCCAACCGGTACCGGCTCCATGGCTCAGCAGGGATGCGCGGGTCAAGCCCGCCTATGACGCGGTGAGCGCCGTCTCTTTTCCATTGACATTCGTCTCTGTTTCAAGTACGATGATAGAGAATCTCGCTCATCCGAGGGTCGTGTTCTCGAGGCATGCCTGAACGCGGAGCGGGATGCGGTGCCCGCGCGCGGATTTGCACTCCGCTCCCGGGCGGCCCTGGACACCGTTGGTCCGGCAAAAAGACCGGTCTGCGCGGAGCGCGCTGGACTGGGACAGGCGAAGGCGGGTGACACCCGCCGGAGCCGGGTCCCAGGAAACACGGCCTGGGGCTGAGCCAATGCTGGTTGCGACTGGCGTGGCGAGTCCGCGGCGAAGCGCCGGAAGGCGAGCGCGCCCCGTTGGCGCGCGTCCGCGGCGATGTCGGCAGCAGCAATGTTGCCGATTGTAGCGCGGACAATGGATGGCATGCGCCTTTCGGCGCTCCGCCTCCCTCGGTCTTTTTTCTTGCGCGTGGTGGTTGGCATGACTCGGGCGCGATGGCGCGCCGCGAGATCGCTTACGCTCATCCTCCCCCGCTGCGCGGGGCAGGATGAAGACCTGCGACTTCCGTGGTTTGCCCTCTGATACCTGCTCGTGTCTAATTTAGTGATGAAAGAGCAATCGGTTTCGAAGCTGCTACCATTCATCCTGATCGCGCTGTTCGCACTGCCGCCTGGCGCGCGGGGCGAAGACGCGGCGGTGCGGACCACGCCGCTCGTCACCGCGCAGAGCGGCATGGTGGTGGCGCAGGAGGCGCTGGCGGCGCGGATCGGCGTCGAGATTTTACAAAAGGGCGGCAACGCGGTCGACGCGGCGGTGGCGGTCGGCTTCGCCATGGCGGTGACCTATCCGCGTGCCGGCAATATCGGCGGCGGCGGATTTATGGTGATACACCGCGCCGGCGGCGGCGACACGGTGATCGACTATCGCGAGACCGCGCCGGCGGCGATCAACGCCACGTCGTTCCTCGATGCGCAGGGCAATGCCGATCCGCAAAAGTCGCGCGACTCCGCGCTTGCCATCGGCGTGCCGGGAACAGTCGCGGGGCTCGCGCTCGCCGAAGCAAAATACGGTTCCGGCCAGTTCACGCTCGCCGATCTGATGGCGCCGGCGATCGGGCTGGCGCGCGACGGCATTGCGGTCGCCGACGACACCGCGGATTTGCTGGTGGCTGACCGGCCGCGGCTGGCGCGGTGGCCGTCCTCGGCCAAGATTTTTCTGAAAGCCGACGGCAGCGTGCTCGGCGAAGGCGACCGGCTGGTACAGCCGGACCTCGCCGACACGTTATCTGCGATCGCCAAAAACGGACCGCGCGCGTTTTACGAAGGCGCGGTCGCGGAAAAGCTCGCCGCCGCGGTGCAGGCGGCCGGCGGCGTGATGACGGCGAACGATCTGAAAGACTATCGCGCGGTCGAGCGCGAGCCGGTGCGCGGGAGCTATCGCGGCTATGACATCGTCTCGATGCCGCCGCCGTCCTCCGGCGGCGTCGTGCTGATCGAGATGCTCAACATCATCGAAGGCTACAATCTGGCGCAGCAGGATAAAGCGCAGGCGCTGTTCCTGATGGTCGAGACCATGAAGCGCGCTTACGCCGACCGCGCCTGGTTTCTCGGCGATCCCGACCGGGTGCAGATTCCGGTCGCGCGGCTGACGTCGAAGAACTACGCCGCGCAATGGCGCGCCACCATCGATCCCGAGCACGCGACGCCGGCGAGCGCCATTCGCGCCGGCGCCATCGTCGAACGCGAAGGCCACAACACCACGCACTTTTCGGTCATCGACCGGTTCGGCAACGCGGTGTCCAACACCTATACGATCAACTTCAGCTATGGCGTCGGCCTCGTTGCCGAAGGAACCGGCGTGCTCCTCAACAATGAGCTCGACGATTTCGCCGCCAAGGCCAATGCGCCGAATGCTTACGGGCTGCTCGGCGATGCGGCTAACGCGCCGGCGCCCGGCAAACGGCCGCTGTCGTCGATGACGCCGACCATCGTGCTCAAGGACGGCAAGCCGTTCCTGATCACTGGCTCGCCCGGCGGCAGCTTCATCATCAACGTGGTGCTGCAGATCGTCTCAAACGTGATCGACCGCAGCATGGATATCGCAAGCGCGGTGTCGGCGCCGCGCGTTCATGATCAGTGGATGCCGGATCGCGTGTACGCGGAGCCGGCGCTTCCAGCCAATCTGGTCGGCTCGCTGCAAGCCCGCGGCGAAAACGTCACGGTGCGGCCGCTGATTACGTCCGCCAACTCGATCCTGGTGACGCCCTCGGGCATCACCGGCGCCGCCGACCCGCGCACCCGCGGTGCGCTGGCGACAGGGTATTAGGCGAGTGGAATAGATAGAACGCACCGGGGGAAACATGAACGGATACGCGCCCATCGGCACGCTGCGGATCGGGCTTATCGGCTCGGGCTTCATCAACAATTTTCATCTGCAAGCGCTGGTTTCAGTTCGCCACGTCACCGTAACCGGCGTGTTTAGCCCTACCGCCGCGCATCGCGAGGCAATGGCGGCGAAAGCCAACGCGCTCGAACTTGGCCCGTGCCGGCCATTCGCCTCGCTCGAAGCAATGCTGATTTCCGGCGAGGTCGATGCCGTGTGGATCGGCGTGCCGAACTTCGCGCGGCTCGACACCATGCGCGAAATTCATCGGCTGGTGAAAGCCGGTTGGGCGAAACTCGTCGGCGTCGCCTGTGAAAAGCCGCTCGGGCGCACGCTCGCCGAAGCGCGCGAGATGCTCCGCCTCGCCGACGACGCCAAACTTCTTCACGGCTATCTGGAAAACCAGGTGTTCTCGAGCGCGGTCCAGCGCGGCAAGGACATTGTCTGGCGGCGCGCGGTGCCGATGTCCGGCCGGCCCTATCTGGCCCGCGCCGCCGAGGAGCACAGCGGGCCGCACATGCCGTGGTTTTGGCAAGGCCAGCGGCAAGGCGGCGGCGTGTTGTCCGACATGACCTGCCACAGCGTCGAGGTCGGACGCTACCTGCTCAGCAAGCCCGGCGCGCCGCGCGGCGATCTCAAGCTTGTCAGCGCCAGCGCCACGATCGGCAATCTGAAATGGACCCGGCCCGAATATGTCGCGCGACTAAAAAGCATGATGGGCCCGGAAGTCGATTATGCACGGCGACCCGCGGAAGACTTTGCCCGCGGCGCGCTCACCTTTCGCGACGCCGAAGGCCACGACGTTTTGGTCGAGGCGACCAATTCGTGGGCTTATGTCGGCGCCGGCCTGCGCATCGTTATTGAGCTTCTTGGCCCCGAATATTCGATGGAGTTTTCTTCGCTCAACACCGGCTTGAAAGTTTTTCTGTCGCGCGACGTGTCCGGCGGCCAGGGCGAGGATCTGGTCGAGAAGCAGAATGCCGAGCAGGGCCTGATGCCCGTGGTCGAGAATGAAGCCGATATCTACGGCTATATCGGCGAAGACCGGCACATGGTCGAAGCGTTCCGCCACCGCCGCGAGCCGATCGAGACGTTCGAGGACGGCGTTGCCGTCGCCGAAATGCTGATGGCGCTGTATCGCTCCGCCGAGCTTGGCCAGGTGGTGCACCTGCCGTCAACGGAACTTGAAACTTACGTGCCGCCGGTGGCGCGGGCGTAGATGCGAACGGCGCGAGGCGCGTCAGTTCAGACCGGCGAAGCTCGGATGGGTGATGGCGCGGCGGTCCTTGACCACGCCGATCACGACGCCCAGCCGCTCGACGGTGGCGATGACGCGGCCCTTGCGCGCGCGGTCGCAATTCATGTTCGTCGGCGCGATAAAGAAATCCGCGCGATCGACATCGCGCGTCCATTCGAGACGCGAATCGGCCTCTTTCTCGAATTGCACCCGCTCGCTGCACACCGCGACCAGATAACGATGGCCCGGCCGCATTTTGCCTTCGGTTCGATCCAGGTAATGCTCCAGGTCAGTCACCGCCTCCGGCATCGTGTTGACCCAGTAATCGGTGTCGTAGTTACGCGAGGCGCCGGCGAGGCCGCCGACCAGCGGGTTGAAGAACAGATACTCGTCCGGGTGCAGCTGATAGAGCGTGTCGGCGTTCCAGCCGAGGCCGAGCACGATGACCGTCGCGGCGGCGGCGCCGGCCAGCCGGCTTACGTTTTCGAGCCGGAAAAGCAGCCCGTTGAGTCCCAATCCGGCGAGGACCGCAATCGGCGGCACCGTGAACAAAAAATGTCGCATCCCGGAGAACGCCGGCCCATCGACGATCACTTCGCAGATCAAGGGAAAGAACGCGGCGACCGCGACCAGAGCCGTTTCTTTTCGCCACGCGTTGTCTGTTCCTCGACCCGTTGCCTGATGAGCTCGTCGCACGGCGCGTTGCGGCAGCATGGTGAAAACAAGTGCCAGGCCGGCGCCGATCAGCAGCCAAAGCGTCAGCTTGATCGCCATATAGGTCGGCACGTACCAGCGCGGCACATCACCCATTTGGTAAACGTGACCGCCCAGGACGGTCTGAATCGGGTAAGCGAAATCGACGAAGTCCGTCAGCCCGCGAAGTGGATTGAGCGGCGCCAACGCGGCCCAGGGCCAGGCCGCGATCATGATCAAATAAGCGATGATGAAGGAAGCGGTAAACGGAAGCGCCGAGCGGGCGACAAAAGCAAGCGTCGTGCGCAGCGGCACGCCACGGCCGAACGGCGCGTGAATGGCGACAGCAACCGCCGCGTAGCTGATCAGAAACACGCCGAGCACGCGAATGCCGAGCGCGCTGCCGCACAGCACACCGAACAGCACGACCAGATGCCAGCGCGGGCGAGGCAATTCGCGGCCGATCAGCACCAGGAGCCATATCGCTCCGATCACGGCGGCGGCAAACGGGATGTCTTTGGTGTGGTTGAACATCGCGCCGTACCAGGTGCCGCACACCGCAAGCGCGAGCGCGGCCAGAAGCCCGGCGCGCGATCCGGCGATCGTGCGCGCTGTCGCCCACACTGCGGCAATGCCGCCGACGCCGAAAAGCGCCGTCAGCAAATGCCGAACTTGGTACAAATCGAGCGGAAGGAGCTTCTCGAGACCGACCGCGATCACATCAAACAGGCCGCCGTACAGGTAGAGGTTCCTGAAATGAAACAACGCCTGGTCGACGAAGCCGCTGGCATAATAAGCGATGATCATCTCGCCGTAACGCTGCTGCACCTCCTCGTCATTGGAGATGGCGTAGTCAGCGAAGGTAAAAGCGACGAGCGCGATCAGCGTGGCGAACAACAGCAACGCCGCGACATCGTACCGATCGACGCGCGCCAATACGCGGCTGCGCCGCAGCCGAACCGCGGCACGACGCCAGACATTGACAAACCGTTGAGGCAAGCTTGTTGCTCGCACAGCGCGCCCGGGCATCACCGGCGATCTATCTCCCAATCATCGGGTATTTTCGCGCGAAGCGAGCACAAGCGCCACAGCCCCCGCCCCCCATGGCACCGAAATCCGCTGGTAACGTAAAGACTAGAGCGAAACCGCGGTCAAGCGGTTGCGGCATCGCGCCACGTTTAGGCCCGCCTTTACCCCTTGGCCCGCGATTAAGGTTTGGCCGCGGCCAAACCAAGGAGTTTGATCGCATTTTCCTTCAGGATGAGCGGCCGCACATCCGGCTTGATCTCCAGCTTGTCGAAGTCACTGATCCAGCGATCCGGCTTGATGACCGGCCAGTCCGAGCCGAACAGCACTTTGTGTTTCAGGAGCGAGTTGGCGTAACGGACGAGAATTGGCGGGAAATACTTCGGCGACCAGCCGGAAAGGTCGATGTAGACGTTGGGCTTGTGCTGCGCGACCGACAGCGCCTCCTCCTGCCAGGGAAACGACGGGTGCGCCAGGATGATCGGCATGTCGGGAAAATCGACCGCGACGTCGTCCATGTACATCGGATTGGAATACTTCAGGCGGATCCCGGCGCCGCCCGGCATGCCCGAGCCGACACCGGTCTGACCGGTGTGAAACAACGCCGGCAGCCCGGCTTCCGCGATCGCTTCGTAGAGGACGTAAGCGCTGCGGTCGTTCGGATAGAAACCCTGCATCGACGGATGGAACTTGAACCCGCGGACACCGAATTCGCGGATAAGTCGCCGCGCTTCGCGCGCGCCGGTTTTTCCTTTGGCGGGATCGATGCTCGCAAACGGGATCAGAACGTCGCTGTTCGCCGCCGCCTTTTCCGCGACTTCCTCATTTGGATAGCGCCGGTAACCGGTCTCGCGTTCGGCATCGACTGGAAAAATCACCGCGCCGATCTTGCGGTCGCGGTAATAGGCCGCCGTGTCTTCGATGGTGGGGCGATTGTTTGGCTGGTTGAAGTAGATCGCCATTTGCGCCTGGAGTTCATCGTAGCCGTCATCGGGATGCGTGCCACACGGCTCCTCCGCGTGGGTATGAATATCGATGGCGATCAGTTCATTGACGTTCACGGAACACGCTCCCGGGACTTTGCTTGGTGACGACTTTGCTTGGTGATGACTTTGCTTGGTGATGACCTTCGCTTGGCGATAGTGAAACACATCAATGGGCCAACGTACAGCGGGACACAGCCCACGCGACAAACGGCGGAATTGTTTTG
The DNA here is from genome assembly GCA_963727325.1 of uncultured Alphaproteobacteria bacterium. Lineage (GTDB taxonomy): Bacteria > Pseudomonadota > Alphaproteobacteria > Rhizobiales > Xanthobacteraceae > BOG-931. The sequence continues at coordinate 258,173 of CAVSFV010000003.1, read as the reverse complement.
CTGGATTACCTGCGCGATGCTAAAAGTTCTAGCGTCATTGCGGGCCGGACAAACAACAAATAAAGCCCAGGGGAATTCAGGGAGAAGCAGTCATGTTGCAGGTGTATCTCGACCCGGCCACGATCAACAGCCGCAAGGTGCTGGCGGGCCTGGAATTGCTCGGCACGCCCTATCACGTCAACCACGTGAACTATTTCGCCGGCGCCCACAAACAACCGGACTATCTTGCGCTCAATCCGAACGGGACGCTGCCGGCGGCGAAGGATGGCGACTACACGCTGTGGGAATCCGACGCTATCCTGCAATACGCCGCCGATCTGACGGCATCCGAACAGCACTATCCCAAGGATTTGAAGACACGCGCCGACATCAACCGCTGGATGTTATGGGAGGCGGCGCACTGGCAGCCGAGCTGCTATATCTTTTTCATCGAAAACGCCGTCAAGCCGCTGATGAAGGCGCCGACCGATACGGCGCTGCTCGAAAAAGAAACACCGAACTGGAAGCGGCTCGCCGGCGTGCTCGAATCGCGCCTCGCCAAATCCAAGTGGCTTGTGGGCGATACGGTGACGATCGCCGACATTGCCGTGGCGGCGCCGATGCACATGCACAAGCGCCAGCTCCTGCCGCTCGGCGATTTCCCGCATATCAGGCGCTGGATGGCGGAAGTCGAAAAGCTGCCGTGCTGGCAGAAGACGCAAGGCGCGGTCGAGGCGGCGCTGCAGCCGCACTGATCGGCATCGCGTCCGCCGGGTGAGGGTGTCGGCCTTTCGTTGTGACGTTGAGGACTTTGAGCGAATGACAGGCCAGACCGACGTCAAGACCACCCTCAACTACACGCGCGATACCGGCGTTGAGCCCGAGGTTTACTTCTATGAGCCGCCGCCGGGCACACAATGGCGCGCGTCCGGCGACGATCCTCACGAAATGACAATCCACGACGGCTGGGATCGGGCGAAATCGTTTTCGCTCGACCGGGAAGGTTTTGCGCTCCGCGAATTCCGCTCGCCGTTCGCGGAATGGGACGATGATGCCGCGATCCGGGCGCAGCTTCACGGCGACGTCAGCGAATTCATCAAGCGCGAGGTCGGCGCCAAGCGCGTGATCGTGTTCGATCACACCATCCGCGCGCAGAGCAATGTTGCGCAGACGCGGTCCGAACATTCAACCTCGCGGCGCGCACCGGTCATGAACATTCACTGCGACTATACCGAGAACTCGGGGCCGCTGCGGGTCCGCCAGCTTCTGCCTGACGAAGCGGGCGCACTTCTGAAATACCGGGTCGCCTTCTACAATTTCTGGAAGCCGCTGAAGCGCACTGTCGAAGAGCGGCCGCTGGCGATGTGCGACGTCACTTCGTCAACGCACGATGATTTCATCACCATGAAGCTGCGTTACCGCGACCGCGACGGCGAGATTTTCGTGATGCGCTACTCGCCGAAGCATTACTGGTGGTACTTTCCGCGCATGACGCCGGATCACGTCGTGATGCTCAAGACCTACGACTCGGAAACCGACGGGCGCGCCCGCTTCGTCGGTCACTCCGCGTTCGAGGATCCGAACACGCCGCCCGACGCGCCGATGCGCGAAAGCATCGAAATCCGCACTATGGCGTTTTTCTGATCAGCCGCGCAACGCGGCAAGCACTTCGTCAGGCCGCTCGCTCATCAGCATGTGGCCGGCGCCTTCAAGCGTCGTCATGCGGCAGCCCGGAATCGCCGCGGCAACGGCTTTGCCCCCTTTGACGGGCGTCATCAGGTCCCGGCTGCCCTGGATCACGATCGACGGCGCGGTCACCTTCGCCGCGGCGACAAGCGCGTCCTGATATTCATTGCAGGCGGACAGATCGGCGAACAGCACGCCCGGGCGCGCGCGTTCGAGCAGGCGCTCGGCGCCGCCGAGCATCCAGAGGCCCGGCGTTTCCGAGCCGCCGAGCGTGGCGCGGTAGCCCTCGCCCCAGATCGAAATCATGTCGATCGCCGCGTGATCATTCGCCTTCGCCGCATTCAAAAGATCGTCCGACACTCGCATCGGCGCTGCCGTCGCAATGAGCGCAAGGGCACTGACCTTTTCAGGATGACGCGCGGCCGTCTCCAAGGCTATCAGCGATCCCATGGAGTGCCCGACAAGGCGCGCCGCGCGGACACCTGCGGCATCGATCAGCGCCGCGATCCAGTCGGCGAGCGCGACAATCGATGGAAGCGCCGGGCCTGCCGAATGCCCGTGTCCGGGAAGATCGGGCGCAAGCACGCCGAAGCCATGATGCGCGAACGCCCGCGCCAGCAGCGCCCACGCGGTGTGATCAAAACCCGCACCGTGCAGAAAAATGATCGCCGGGAGAGCCGGATCGAAATCGCGGCCACCAGTCCCGGCAAAAACTTCTTTTCCGTCGACAACCAGCCGCATCGCTCAAGCCTTTTGCGAGGCGCGCAACGCCTGCGCGAAATCGTCGATAATGTCGCCGACCGCCTCCAGGCCCACGGAAATGCGGATCAACTCCTCGCCAACGCCGGCGGCGGCGAGCGCCGCTGCATCCATCTGCTGATGTGTGGTGCTCGCCGGATGAATCACCAGCGTTTTGGCGTCGCCGACATTGGCGAGATGGCTCGAGAGCCGCACGGCCTCGATAAACTTGCGGCCGGCAGCGCGCCCGCCCTTGATGCCAAAGCTGACGATCGAGCCCGCGCCCTTCGGCAACAGTTTTTGCGCCAGCGCATAATCCGGATGCGTTTCCAGCGACGGATGCAGAACCCAGTCGACCGCGGGATGCTTGCGCAGAAAGGCGAGCACGGCCGCTGTGTTTTCGATGTGCCGTTCCATGCGCAGCGCCAGCGTTTCGACACCCTGCAGCAAATGAAACGCATTGGTCGGCGACAGGCAGGCCCCGAAATCGCGCAAGCCTTCCGCGCGGGCCCGCATGATGAAAGCGGACGGACCAAATTCATCGGCGAAGACGATGCCGTGATAACCGGCATACGGTTCTGTCAGCGTCGGAAATTTATCCGAAGCCTGCCAGTCGAAGCGGCCCCCATCGATGATCGCGCCGCCAATGGCGATGCCATGCCCGCCGATCCATTTGGTGATGGAGTGCATGACGATGTCGGCGCCAAGGGTGAGCGGCCGGCTCAAATACGGCGTCGCAAACGTATTGTCGATCAGAAGCGGAATGCCGGCAGCGTGAGCAATCCCGGCCACCGCGGGGATATCGAGAACTTCCAGGCCCGGATTGCCGATCGTCTCGGCGATCACCAGCCGGGTCTTTGGCCCGATGGCGGCGCGCAGGGCAGCGTGATCGCGCGGCTTGACGAAGGTGGTGGTGATGCCGAAACGCGGCAGCGTATGGGTCAGGAGATTAATGCTGCCGCCGTAGAGCGACGCCGAAGCGACGATGTGATCGCCGGCGCCGAGCAGCGTTGCGATGGCAAGATGCATCGCCGCCATTCCGCTAGCCGTGCACACCGCGCCGACGCCGTCTTCGAGCGCCGCCAGCCGTTCCTCCAGCACTGCCGTCGTCGGATTGGAAATGCGGGTGTAAATGTGGCCGGCGCGCTCCAGGTTGAAGAGACCCGCGGCGTGATCGGCATCATCAAAGACATACGACGTGGTCTGATAGATCGGCACCGCGCGCGAACGCGTAACCGGATCCGGGTGGTGCCCGGCATGAAGGCTCAAGGTTTCAAAAGCGGGCGGTTTCGGCGCGGCCATGCTCGTCTCGGCAATAAGATAAAATCACCGCCGTCACGCTTTCCCAAATCGGCGCAACACACAAGCCCAGATAGACCGTGGCATGGCAATCCAAAATCTATTGGGCATCCAGCGCGGGGGTCTTGCAATCTGGCATTGATCGTCGGTGCGCAGCACGCAACAATCGCGCCGGCTGGTACAGTTCCGCCGCGACATTCGGCGGTAATCGGGAGGCCGCGATGAAATTGGAAGGCGGGTGCTATTGCGGGCAGGTGCGCTATGTGGCCGAGGGCGACCCGTTCCTGCGCGCGCAATGCCATTGCCGCGAATGCCAGTACATCAGCGGCGGCGCACCGAATATGTTTATGGTGATGCCGCCGAAGGGTTTCCATTATACCAAAGGGACACCCAAGCAATTTTCGCGAAGCGACCTCGAAAACGCTGTCACGCGGGAGTTCTGCGCCGAATGCGGTACCCATCTCGTCACGCGGCGACCGGACTTACCCGCGGTTATTTTGAAGGTCGGCACGCTCGACGAGCCAGGCCAGTTTGGCAAACCGCAGATGGCAATCTTCACTGTCGACACGCAGGCTTTCCACCAGATCCCGGAAGGCTTGCCAACGTTCGAGCGGATGCCACCACGGTAAGGACGCAACGCGCAGTTGTGCTGATCGGAAATTTGGAGCGGGCGAAGGGATTCGAACCCTCGACCCCAACCTTGGCAAGGTTGTGCTCTACCCCTGAGCTACACCCGCATCCGTATGGGTAGGACGACGGCACAAGGTGTACCGCGCGGCCAAGCTATGCCAAAGACCTCAACGCTTTGCAACCGCACCGCCCGCAGCCCATAAACCCGCCGATGCCTGCCTCGCCGGACGAATTATTCGCCTACCTGGATGGTCTTGGGATTGTCTACGAGACGGTGACACATCCGCCGGTATTCACTGTCGAGGAAGCACGCGGGGTGCGCGGCGACGCGGCCGGCGGTCACACCAAGAACCTGTTCCTGCGGGACAAAAAAGGCACGCTGTTTCTGGTGGTAGCGCCGGAGGACGCGACGATTGAGCTGAAATCGCTGCATCGGTTGCTTGGCGCCTCTGGCCGCTTCTCGTTCGGCTCGGCCGAATTGATGCGCGAACTGCTCGGCGTTGAGCCCGGTTCGGTCACGCCCTTTGCGGTCATCAACGACAAGGCCGGCCTCGTGACGGTCATTCTCGACGCCGCCATGATGGTCCACGACATGCTCAACTTTCATCCGCTGGTGAACACCGGCACCACGACGATCTCCCGCGAGGGCCTGCTCAAGTTCCTCGAAGCCACCGGACACCATCCCCGGATCGAGGCGATTTCGGCCGCCGCCCCGTGAACCTTCCGATTGCATTCGGCGGCCTTATTCCCATTTAATCAGGCGAACAGGGAAGTTGGCGCCCCCGCCGGGGCTGATAGGGAAGGCGTTTCAAGGAGATGTTGCAGGAAGCCCAAACCACCACCGCCGCCGACGGGTTCATCAAGGACACGACGACCCAGGCTTTCGTCAAAGACGTGATCGAGGAATCGAAGCGGCAGCCGGTCCTGGTCGACTTCTGGGCGCCCTGGTGCGGTCCGTGCAAGCAACTCACGCCCATTCTCGAGAAGGCGGTGCGCTCCGCCAAGGGCAAGGTGAAGCTCACCAAGATGAACATCGATGAGCATCCGGCCATTCCCGGTCAGATGGGTATCCAGTCTATCCCCGCCGTGATCGCCTTCGTCAACGGGCAGCCGGCCGACGGCTTTATGGGGGCATTGCCGGAAAGCCAGGTGATGGCGTTTCTCGAACGTTTGACCAAGGGCAGCATCGGCGGCGAGGCAAAAGATCTGCTGAAAGCTGCCGATGCGGCGCTCGCCGAGGGCGACGCCACCAACGCAGCGACGCTTTATGCGGAGCTGCTTGCGGAAGACAATACCAATATCCAGGCGCTGGCCGGACTGGCGCGCTGTTACGTCGAAACTGGCGCGATCGAGCAGGCAAAGCAGACGCTGGCGATGGTGCCGGAAGCCAAACGCAACGACACCGCCGTCGCTGCGGCGCGCGCTGCACTGGAACTGGCTGAACAAGCCAAGACGCTCGGGCCTGTTACCGAACTTGAGCAGAAGGTCGCCGCCAATCCTCTCGATCATCAGGCGCGATTTGATCTCGCGCTGGCGCTCAACGGCAAGGGCAGCCGGATGGAGGCGCTGGAACACCTGATCAGCATCGTCAGGCGTGATCGCAAATGGAACGACGATGGCGCCCGCAAGCAGCTGGTGCAGTTCTTTGATGCGTGGGGTCCGACCGACGAAGCCACGATTGAGGGCCGCAAGAAGCTTTCGTCGATCCTGTTCGCGTAAGATTGCGTCTCCATAGCAGAGGCGAAGCGCGCGCGTACGGAGTACGGCCATGCCGATTAATGCCATCTACAAGGGGCCTGAAGATCTGCCCGGCGTGATCGCGGTGTTTCCGTTACCGGGCGCGTTACTGCTGCCGCGCGGTCAAATGCCGCTTAATATTTTCGAGCCGCGCTATCTCGCGATGTTCGACGACACCCTTCGCTCCGGTTCTCGTCTGATCGGCATGATCCAGCCTGATCCGGCCCATCCGGGGCCGGATCAGTCGAAGCCGCAGCTGTTTCGTATCGGCTGCATCGGACGCATCACCCAGTTCGCAGAGAGCGGCGACGGCCGCTACCTGCTCGAACTCACCGGCGTCGCCCGCTTTCGCATCGAGGAAGAGCTTGCCGTCGCCACGCCTTATCGGCAATGCCGTGTGACTTATCAGCCCTTCATTGCCGACTTCACCGCCCGGAAAGGCGAAGACGAGGTCGACCGTAAAGCGCTGCTGCGCGCGCTCGCTGATTTCCTCAAGGCCAACAATCTCAAGGCCGATTGGGACGGCATTGAGAACGCGCCCAACGAAGCGCTGGTCAACGCATTGGCGATGATGTCACCTTATGGCAGCGCCGAGAAACAGGCCCTGCTGGAAGCGCCGGACCTGAAAACCCGCGCCGAGATACTGGTGGCCGTCACCGAGATCGAACTCGCCAAGGGCAGAACCGGTGAGACCACGCTTCAATAACGCGGCACCACCACGGCGAACGAGATTGCCATTCTGATTTGTGGTACGTCATCGGCGTAGGAGCTTGCCAATGTCATCAGACCACCCCGGCGACACGATCGATCCGAAACTCCTGGAAATCCTGGTCTGTCCGCTGACCAAGACTCCGCTCGAATATGATGCGGAGAAACAGGAGCTGATCTCGCGCACGGCCAAGCTCGCTTATCCAATCCGCGACGGCATCCCGATCATGCTGCCGGAGGAAGCGCGCCGCATCGAGTGACGCGGGTGGCGCACCCAACCGCGCAGGGGAATGATTGGTGATCAAGATCTGGGGCCGCAATACTTCGTCCAACGTCCAGAAAGTGATGTGGGCGATTGGCGAAATCGGGCTGCCGCATGAGCGTATCGATATCGGCGGGCCGTTCGGCAAGAATCGCGATCCGGCTTACCTCGCCATGAATCCGAACGGGCTCGTGCCGACGCTCGAAGAAGATGACGGTTTTCTGCTCTGGGAATCAAACACGATCGTGCGGTATCTCGCCGCCAAGTACCGCGCCACTATGCTCGAACCGGTTGAAGCCCATGCGCGGGCGCGAGCCAGCGCCTGGATGGATTGGCAGCTCAGCGTGCTTGCCCCGGCGATTACTCCCGGCTTTGTCGGCTTGATCCGCACACCGCCGGAAAAGCGCGATTACGCGGCGATCGAAGACTCAAAAAAGCGGACGACAGCAGCCATCACCATCCTCGACGGGCAGCTCGCCAAGACCGCTTACGTTGCGGGCGATGGTTTCTCCTATGGCGACATTCCCGCTGCGGTCATGGCTAACCGCTACCGGCAGCTCGTGCCCGAGCGGCCGCCGCTGCGCAATTTCGAGCGATGGTATGCGGCGATTTCCGCGCGCCCGGCGTTCAAGGAACAAGTCGCAGCCGTCCCGTTGGCGTAGCCTTTTACTCCGCAGCTACCCGCGTGGCGCCGGATCGTGCCGACACGATATAATCCATCGCCACCTGGACGCCGCCTTTCTTGTGGGGCACGCCGGCAACCGCAAGCGCCATTTCGGTTGCGGCCAGCGCCCCGATCAGCGTCGCATCGTTGATATCGCCCATATGGCCGATGCGGAAATACTTCTTGGCGAACGGGCCGAAGCTCGCACCGTAGGCGATGTTGAACGTGTTGAGCGCGACATCGCGGAATTGATCGGCATCATAGCCGTCCGGCAACAGCACCGCGGTAACTGTCGGCGAGTAGTATTTCGCGTCGCGACAAAGCACTTCCAGTCCCCACGCACGCACGGCACGGCGGGTCGCTTCGCCCAATCGGTCGTGGCGGGCAAACACGTTGTCGAGCCCTTCCTCGTGGAGCATCTCGATCGCGGTATCGAGGCCATAAAGCATCTGCGTTGCCGGCGTGTAGGGAAAGAAACCCTGCTTGGCCATCGTCAGCATGTCGTCCCACTGAAAGAACGACCGCGCCAGCTTTGCCGTCTTCGATGCGCGCAACGCTTTCTCGCTGACCGCGTTGAACGACATGCCGGGCGGCATCATCAGTCCCTTTTGCGCGCCGCCGATCGTTACGTCGACGCCCCACTCGTCGTGCCGGTAATCGGTCGACGCCAGCGACGATATCGTGTCGACCAAAAACAGAGCAGGATGGCCCGCAGCATCGATGGCTTTGCGGATCTGGTCGATCGGCGACAGACAGCCGGTCGCGGTTTCGTTGTGCAATATGCAGACCGCCTTGATCTCGTGCGCCTTGTCCTTGCGCAGATGATCTTCGATGATTTTCGGATCAGCGCCAACGCGCCAATCGGTTTTGATGAATTCAGGCTTGAGCCCAAGCCGATCCGCCATGACTTTCCACAAAGTGGCGAACTGGCCGGTCTCGACCATCAGCACGCGATCGCCGGGCGACAGTGTGTTGACGAGCGCCGCCTCCCAAGCGCCGGTGCCGGTCGCGGTGTAGATGATCACCGGCTGGGTGGTTTTAAAAATCGTCTTGATGCCTTCAAACACGCGCTTGGCGAGCTTGGCGAATTCCGGCCCGCGCTGATCGATCAGCGGCATATCGATTGCGCGCATGATGCGGTCGGGCAACATCGTCGGCCCGGGAATTTGCAAAAATTGGCGTCCGGGAAGGCGCGAGGCATTCTGCGGCATTGCTTCAAACTCCTGCGGTCGCTGCGTTAATCCCGGCCGGCGTCGTCCGAGAGCGCCGCAGCGTGGCCTTGTTCCCTGAATGCGCCCCGCGGGTCAAGCCTCACCGCACCAACATCAGGACAGGCCCATAGCGGCATCTCGCCACGGAAAACGACTTTCGAACGCGAAACAATGATTGTCGCTGAAATCTTGTTTGACAGTAATTATCTTCCATATACAAAGACTTAAGGCCAGAAAAAGAGAAGAAAATTCTTTCTTTGGCTGCAGTGAAAGTTGGAAGAAACGATGGGAATTTCGGCAAAGGATGCATCGCTTGTTCTTCTGGACGACGGACCGGGCTTCCAACCGGACACCGTCCTGAGTGTGGCGGCGCCGAACAGTTCGCAATCCATCACAAACGGCCGTGGCATGGCGGGGAAAGCCCATTCTGCCACATTGGTCGAACGAGCATCCCGACTGAATGGCTCCCTCGTTCCGCTAACGCCATGGCAGCGCCTCGCCCGCTTTCGCGAGGAGATCGGTGGGCGTGTCGTGCTCACAACGAGTTTCGGAATGGAAGCCCAGGTCATTCTCCACCTCATCGCCGAACATGACATCACCGTAGAAATTGCGACGCTCGATACCGGCAGGCTGTTTCCGGAAACCTATGCGCTGTGGGCGGAGACCGAACAGCGTTATGGACGACGCGTCGAAGCAATCTATCCGCAGCACGCCAACCTTGAAGCCCTGGTGAAGAAGGACGGCGTCAACGGCTTCTATAATTCGCGGGACGCCCGTCTCGCCTGTTGCCACGCCCGTAAAGTCGAGCCGCTCAATCGCGCACTGGCCGGCGCCGACGGTTGGATTGTCGGGCTGCGCGCCGACCAATCGAGCCACCGGGAGAGCACCAGGCTGGTGAGCGTCGACGAGCGCGGGCTATTGAAGCTCAGCCCGCTGTTCGATTGGACCCGCGACCAGGTTCACGCGTTCGCCGTCGCCAACAATGTTCCGATCAATGCGCTTCACGCCAAGGGGTTTGTCTCAATCGGCTGCGCGCCGTGCACCAGAGCCGTCGCGGCGGGCGAGCCAGAGCGGGCCGGACGCTGGTGGTGGGAAGAAGACGATAAGAAAGAGTGCGGCCTTCACCTGACTGCCGATCAGCGGCTGGCTCGCGCCGCCACGCTGTGAAGCCTTAGCGTTCCACCGCCAGCGCACTCTCGTGCCAGCGGCGCAGCGCAAGGTGGCTGACAAGCGAAAGCAAATAAAAGATCACGATACCGGCGAGCGAGAGCAGAAACAGCGCCGCGAACATCCGCGGTATGTTGAGCCGATAGCCCGATTCAACAATCCGATAGGCAAGGCCTGAGCCGGCGCCCGCCGAGCCCGCCGCGATTTCGGCGACGACCGCGCCGATCAGCGACAATCCGCCGGCGATACGCAAACCGCCGAGAACATAAGGCAGCGCCGAAGGCAGTTTGAGATACCGCAACACCTGCCCGCGCGAAGCGCCGTACAATGAAAACAGGTCGGCGAGATTGCGATCGACCGAATTCAGTCCAAGCGTTGTATTCGCCAGCACCGGAAAGAATGCCACGATCCAGGCGCAAACCAGCACCGCCGCGTACTGCGGCAGATAGACCAACAGCAATGGCGCAATAGCGACAATCGGCGTGACCTGCAGGATCACCGCGTAGGGATAGAGTGAGTATTCGACCAAGCGTGATTGATTGAACAGAACCGCCAAACCCACGCCGCCGGTTGCCGCCAGCAAAAAGCCCTCGATTGTCGTTGTAAGCGTGACCCGCAGCGACCGCGACAGCAGGTCCCAGTCAGAGACCATCGTCCGCGCAATGAGCCAAGGCGAAGGCAGCACATAAGGCGGAATGTCGCCGATTCGCACCGTCAGTTGCCAGATCGTAAGACCGATCGCCAACACCACAATTGGCAAGGCGATGCGCAACGTCCGCTCTCGTTGGTCGCGGCGGTCGTGGCGCGCAACAGGAGCGCGCGACGTCATGGCCCTCCTCCCGCTGCCGTCGCCTTGCGCAGCGCCTCCGAGGTCCGGCGACAAAACACGGCATATTCGGCCGACGTCCGAAAATAGCCGTCACGTGGGTAGGGCGCATCAATCGCAAGTTCGGTGAATATGCGGCCCGGCCGTGGCGCCATCACAGCAATGCGGCTCGACAAATAGACCGACTCGAACACCGAGTGAGTGACAAAGACGATAGTGGTGCGCAGCGCCTGCCACATCTTCAGCAAATCGTCGTTGAGCGAGAACCGCGTGATCTCGTCAAGCGCGGCGAACGGCTCGTCCATCAGCAACAGCTGCGGCTCGGTGACCAGCGCCCGCGCAATCGAGACGCGCATACGCATGCCGCCGGACAATTCTCGCGGATAGGAGTCTGCAAAGCCCGCCAAGCCGACACGCTCAAGCGCCGCTTTCACGCGATCGGTGCCGGTACTTCCAGCCGATCCCTTCAGCTTAAGCGGCAGCAGTGCGTTGTCGAACACAGTGGCCCACGGCATCAGGGTCGGCTCCTGAAATACGAAGCCGATCCTGCTGCCGCTGCCTGCCGCATTGCCCGCCTGCGACCATTCAATAACGCCGTCGGTCGGTTGGCTTAAACCCGCAATGATGCGCAGCGCCGTCGACTTCCCGCAACCCGATGGGCCAAGCAGCGAAACGAATTCGCCCGCCCGGACTTCGAGATTGAGCCCGGCGAGCGCGCGTGTGCCGTTCGGAAAATCCTTGCCGACGTCGCGCAGCGCAACAAGCGGCGCGGAACGCAATGCGGTCGCAGGCTGCATCAGGATCGTTATTGTTTCGGTCGCAGGTCGAGCCCGACCTTCTTGTTCACAAATTGCAGTGTGTAGGATTTGCGATAGTCGAGACCGGCTTTGACCACTCCGGCGCGCACCATCTTGTCGAAAAAATCCTTCATGCGCGCATCGGTCATGGCACCGATGCCAAGCGTGGCGGCAGTGCCGGAATCAACGATGCCATATTCCTTCATTTTGGCGACCGAATAGGCCAGCAGTTGGTCCGTCATCTCCGGGTTCTGCGCCTTGATCAGCGCATTACCGGGCGCATTGTTGCCGTACAGATAGTTGTACCAGCCGATGATCGACGCATCGACGAAACGCTGCACCAGGTCTGATTTTTTCTCGACGAACTCACGACGCGCCTCGATCAAAGTCGAATACGCGGAAAATCCCTGGTCGGCGAGCAGAAAAATTTTTGGTTTGAACTTTCCCTCTTTCTCGATCGCGAACGGCTCGGACGTGACATAGCCTTGCATCGCGCTCGCCTTATCGACGAGGAAAGGCTGTGGATTGAACGTATAGGGCTTTACCTTATCGTCCTTGAAGCCGAAATCGGCTTTGAGCCATTGGAAGTAGGTCGCCACGCCTTCGTTGGAAACAAACAGCGTCAGGTTTTTCAGGTCGGTGAATTTATCGATGCCCCGATCGGGGTGCGCGATCAGGACCTGGGGATCTTTCTGAAACATCGCGGCGACTTCGATCGTGGGCACGCCCCGCTCTACGGCGTCGAAGCCTTGCAACGTGTTCGCGCTCATGAAGAAATCGATCTTGCCAACCACCAGCAACATGCGATTGTTGGCGTTCGGCCCGCCCGGGAGAATGGTGACGTCGAGGCCGTATTTCCGATAAGTGCCATCGGCGAGCGCCTGATAAAAACCGCCGTGCTCGGCCTCTGCCACCCAGTTGGTGCCGAAAGTGACCTTGTCGAGAGCCTGGGCGGCGGCCGGGCCCATCAATGCAGCGGCCCATAAACCCAAGGACGCAAGAACTATCCGGGATCTCCTGGCAAACCGCATAGGTTGCTCCTTTCAGCCGGCGCGGCGACAATACTGCATGATACCGAAAAAGTGATCACCGGTTTCGGGTAAGGTCACGCTCCCACGGCCAAAGTGCACGCGAACCAAGAACACCGATGAATTCGCCAAAACGCGACTGGACGGAAATGACCTGGCAGGAGATTGCCGACGCCGGCGCGGCGACCGCGCGCTGGATCGCCGTGCTGCCGCTTGCCGCAATTGAGCAGCACGGGCCGCATTTGCCGCTCGGCGTCGACAGCTTTATCGCCGAAGCCTATGTGGCGCGGGTTCGCAAAATTCTGCCTGATGAGCTTCCGGTTACGTTTCTGCCGGTGCAGCGGATCGGCGTTTCCGTCGAACATCTGGCGTACCCCGGAACGCTGACACTAGCGGCGACGACTGCGATCGCGCTGTGGACGGAACTCGGCGAGAGCTTGGTGCGTTGCGGTATACGTAAACTTGTCCTCGTCACCAGCCACGGCGGCAATGTCGCTGCCATGGAAACGGTGGCGCGCGATCTGCGCGCGAGGTTAGGTATGCTCGCGGTTACTGTCGGCTGGCATCGCTTCGGCTATCCGGATGGCGCATTCTCGGCCGAAGAGAAAAGGCACGGCATTCACGGCGGCGACATCGAAACGTCGCTGATGCTCGCAGCGGTACCGGAAACAGTGCAGGTGGATAAGGCTCCCAACGCAACGCCTGCTACGCTGGCGATGGCGCGCGAATTTAAATGGCTCGGCGCGTATCGCCCTGCCGGGTTCGGTTGGATGACCCAGGACATTAACGCGACCGGCGCGATCGGTAACGCGACATTGGCAAGCGCGGCCAAAGGCGAAGCGGCGCTCGCGCACGGTGCCGAAGCATTCGTCGAATTGCTAAGTGAGGTGGATCGTTTCGATTTGAAACGACTGCAGGCGGGCCCGTTGCCGGGATGATGGTCCCGCAAAAGCGGATACTCCTGGACTGCTGTCGCAAATCCTTCTGCTCTTAGGCTCACTATACAAAGGGATCGACAAGACCAACGGATAATAGTGACGCGACCCCAGTCTCAAGTAGTTTGGCGCATTTCGGCAATGCGCTGTATTCGGAGGCACGGATGAGCTTCGTTAAAACCAAAGATGGTGTTGATATTTTCTACAAAGACTGGGGCAAAGGGCAGCCCATCGTGTTCAGCCATGGCTGGCCGCTGTCGGCCGACGACTGGGACGCGCAGATGCTGTTTTTTCTCAATCACGGCTACCGCGTCATCGCCCACGATCGCCGCGGTCACGGCCGCTCGACCCAGACGGGCGATGGCCATGACATGGATCATTATGCGGACGACCTTGCCGCCGTGGTCGCGCACCTTGATTTGAAGAATGCGATTCACGTTGGCCATTCCACAGGCGGCGGCGAAGTGGTCCATTACCTGGCTCGGCACGGCGAGAGCCGCGTCGCGAAGGCGGCCATCATCAGCGCAGTGCCGCCGTTGATGGTGCAGACGCCGGCCAATCCGAAGGGACTGCCCAAAAAAGTGTTCGACGACTTTCAGGTCGCGCTCGCGGCCAACCGCTCGCAATTCTATCGCGACGTTGCTGCAGGCCCCTTTTACAACTACAACAAAACCGGCAAGCCCGCCGAGGCGACCATTGAGAACTGGTGGCGGCAAGGCATGATGGGCGGCGCCAAGGCACATTACGACGGCATCGTCGCCTTTTCTCAGACCGACTTCACCGAAGACCTCAAGAAGATCATGGTTCCCGTGCTGGTGATGCACAGTGAAGACGATCAGATCGTTCCCTACGTCGCTGCCGGACCACTGTCGGCGAAGCTTCTGAAGAACGGCACGCTGAAAACCTACAAGGGTTACCCGCACGGCATGCCGACAACGGAAGCGGCCACGATCAACGCCGACCTGCTTCAATTCCTCAAAGGCTGAGTTCTCGGTGGCTCGCGCCGGCGATTCCGCATCCCCGCACCAGATTGTCAAGGAGACTGCAATGAAAGCTCAAGATCCCAAGTCGCTGCAGACCGCTTCACTCGCAACGCCCACGGACCTGAAATCAAACGCAGTCCGTGACCTCGCCGGCGCGCTCAACACGCTGCTTGCGGACATGTTTAGCCTATACCTGAAAACCAAGAATTTTCATTGGCACGTTTCGGGCCCGCACTTCCGCGACTACCATCTGATGCTGGACGAGCACGGCGACCAGATTTTCGCGACCACCGACGCGATCGCCGAGCGCGTGCGCAAGATCGGCGGCACCACGCTGCGCTCGATAGGGCACATCGGACGTCTGCAGCGCATCCAGGATAACAACGCGGATTTCGTGACGCCGATGGACATGCTGGCCGAGTTACGCGACGACAACAAGCAGCTGGTGGCAAACCTGCGCGAAACGCACGACCTTTGCGACGAACACCGCGATGTCGCGACGGCGAGTTTGATTGAGGTGTGGATCGACGAGGCGGAGCGGCGGACCTGGTTCCTGTTCGAGGCGACACGGCAGCGAGGCGAGTAACGCCGCCCTCGAGATCGCCCTAATAGCTCCTGGGCGCGCGCCTAAGTGCGCCCAGGAATAGCAATCACGCCGCGATCTTCACGTATTCGAAATCACCGGGCTTGTTGTCGATGCCGAGCCGCGGCGGCGAAATCCAGGTGGCGAATTGGCCGGGCTCGGAAACCGGCTTCATCAGGCTGACGATGTAATCGCCGTCAGCGCGCGAAGGAAGCCATTTGTCGAGATTCTGGTTCCAGGTCGCGGCATCGACGATCACGCCGGCCGGCGAGACTTTCACGTCCTTGAACTCGCCGATCTGGCGGTGGAAGCCGACATGCGGCAATTCAAGTTTGAAATTGACGCCGGTCTTGGCAATGATCTTGTTCCAGCGGTCAAGGCCGCGTTGGCAGTCGGCGGTGTAGTCGTCGCGCAGCCGCATATTCACCGCGGTCAGCGCGGGTTCATCGACCCTTTTGATCTCGCCGTCGATCAGCTTGAGCACCGGATAGGTGGCGTGCTCCAGCCGATGATCGTCGTCGATCTTGTTCTCCTGGAAGCGACCCTTGAGGCTGGCGTTAAAGGCATTGGCGGCGTTGGTCGAAACCTCCGAACCGAACAGATCGAGCGACAGCGAGTAGTGCAGATTGAGCTTCTTCTGAATAGTCGGCAGATCGATGACGCCGAGCGCCCGCACTTTGTCGAGATCGTTCGGATCGTCGATGCCGGCCGCCAGCATCGCCTCGCAAGTCCGCTGGACGGTGCGACCGACACCGGTCTCGCCGACGAACATGTGATGCGCTTCTTCCGTCAGCATGAACCGGCAGGTGCGCGAAAGCGGATCGAAGCCCGACTGTGCGAGGCTTTCGAGCTGCATTTTGCCGTCGCGATCGGTGAAGAACGTGAACATGAAGAACGACAGCCAGTCGGGCGTCGCCTCATTGAAGGCGCCGAGCATGCGCGGCTTGTCCGCGCTGCCGGAGCGGCGCTGGAGAAGCTCGGCTGCTTCCTCGCGGCCGTCGCGGCCAAAATACTTTTGCAGGATGTAGACCATCGCCCAGAGATGGCGGCCTTCCTCGACATTGACCTGGAAGACGTTGCGCAGGTCGTAAAGCGACGGCGCGGTCTTGCCCAGAAACCGCTGCTGCTCGACCGACGCCGGTTCGGTGTCGCCCTGGATGACGATGAGACGGCGCAGCATGGCACGATATTCACCCGGCACGTCCTGCCACGCCGGTTCGCCGTAGTGATGGCCGAACGGAATTTTCCGGTCCTCTTCCTTCGGCGCGAGCAAAATTCCCCAGCGGTATTCAGGCATTTTTACATAGTCGAATTTCGCCCAGCCCTTAGGATCGACCGAGACCGCGGTGCGCAGATAGACCTGCGCCTGCTGAAAGCCTTCCGGCCCCATGTCCATCCACCAGTCGATGTAGCCCGGGTGCCAGCTCTCCAGCGCGCGCAACACCTGCCGATCTTCGACGAGATTGACGTTGTTCGGGATCTTGGTCGAGTAGTCGACGTTCTCGATTTTCATGACTGGCTCCTCTCGGGCCTAAACTCTGCGGGTATCGAACACCGGCTGCTGACCGGTGCCGTAGCGCTTAAGCGCGCCTTCCTCGCCGACCGCATTGGGCCTCTGGAAAATCCAGTTCTGCCACGCGGTCAGCCGGGCGAAGATTTTCGATTCCATTGTTTCAGGCCCGGCGAAGCGCAAATTGGCTTCCAGGCCTGTGAGACCATCGGGCGAAAAGCTCGCGCGTTCTTCGAGGAAGACGCGCACTTCATCGTCCCAGTCGATATCGTCAAGCGCGAACGTGATGAGACCGAGCCGCTGCGCGGTCTCGGCATCGAGCATCTTCCCGCTCGCGGATTTTGCGGCTTCGACGTCGGCCGGGTTGGCGAGAAATCGGCTCGCCAAACGCGTCAGCCCGTTCGACATCGGATAGGCGCCGAAATTCGCCGGGGTCAATGCAATGGAGGCCGGTGGTTTATTGTCGCCTTCGCGCTGGCCCAGAAACATGTATGAGCGGTCGCTGGCAAAGGCGAGTTCGGCGAGCGTGCCGGCAAAGCACGAGCCGGGCTCGATCAGCGTCACCAGCGAACGGGACGTCAGATCAACGCGCTTGAGCACGCGCTTCCAGAAGTGGCGGATTTCGCGCACCAGCCAATGGTCTTTGTTTGCGTCCAGGAATTGTTCGTACGCTACGACCTCGGCCGGATCGCCGGACGACTTGAAGACGATGGCCGCGACGTCGAACTCGTTGAGACGAATATTCAGGATCGCATCATCGAGTTCTCGCGCGAGCTTGAGCGGCCAGAATTCCGCACCAAGCGCCACCATCGCGTCGGCCGATGCGGGCGGCGGCGCGCCAGGCCCGCGCAATGTGACTGTCGCAATTCGCCCGCTGCGGTCGAAGTCGGACGCAACCGCACCGTAGTCGACGCCGTCCGGCGCGAAAATCCGGTTAAGCGGCGTTAGCGTGATGCCGCGCGCACCGTTGCCACGACGCGATCGGGCAGCGAACTCGCGCGCACGCGCCGCAACCGCCTCTTCAAATTTAGAGCCGGGCACGACTTCATCGACCAGCCGCCAATCGACCGCGCGTTTCCCCTTCACCCCCTCCTCGGTGGTGCAGAAAAAGTCGGCGTGGTCGCGCCGCACCTTTCGTTTGTCGGAAACGCGCGTGAGCCCGCCGGTACCCGGCAATACTGCGAGCAGCGGCAGTTCAGGCAGAGAGACCGCAGACGAACCGTCATCCACCAGCATGATGTGGTCGGCGGCCAGTGCGAGTTCGTAGCCGCCGCCGGCCGCCGTGCCGTTGATCGCGCAAATGGTCTGCAGGCCGGAATTCTCGCTCAAATCCTCGATGCCGTTGCGCGTCTCGTTGGTGAATTTGCAGAAGTTGACCTTATGCGCATGGCTCGCACCGGCCAGCATGCGGATATTGGCGCCGGCGCAGAACACCCGTGGCTTGCCCGACCGCAACACCACTACGCGCACCTCGGGGTGCTCGAAGCGCAGCCGTTCGATCGCATCGGCAAGTTCGATATCGACGCCGAGGTCGTACGAGTTGAGTTTGAGTTCGTAGCCTTCGAACAGTCCACCCTTCTCGTCGACGTCGAGCAGCAGGGTGGCGACATCACCGGCGATATTAAGCTTCCAGTGCCGGTACCGGGACGGCTCGGTCTGGAAATCGATGCGGGCCCGTCCATTGGCCAGCGGGCGCTCAGCGCTATGCGCAGCATCACCCATCACGGGGCACCTTTGGCTGTACTATAATGCATGAACGTTTCAGGCGCGTTTATGCATTATAATGCATCAAGCCGCAACCCCGGAATTGGTCGGCCGATCGCTTTCGTGATGGTCGCGCAGCAATCGATTAATGAAGCCGGCGGTCGCTTCGAGGGTCGCCTCGGGCGCGTCGCGGTATGGCGAGTGGCGGGCCCCCGGGAGCACGACCGTCTCCACCGGGCAGTAGCACTCCTCCTGCACCGCTTCGACCTGCCGGAGCGTGCCGTATTCGTCGTCGGCACCCTGCACGACCAGGATTGGCACCCGGATGTAGCCGAGAGCTTCGGTGATGTTCCACTTCTCAAAGGCTGGATCGAGCCACGGCCCGACCCAGGACTGGAACGCACCATCGACGTCGGCGTGCCATCGCTTGAGTTTTTCGCGCAAAGCGCCGGCGATATACGCATCGCGGGCGCGGCGGATCTCGGCGAGCCCCTTCGGCTCGGTGAAGAAATGCGGCGCCATCAGCACCAGGCCGCGCACCCGATGATCCTGGATGGTGCCGGCGTAGATCGTCACGATCGAGGCGCCATCGCTGTGGCCGAACAGAATGCCGCGCTGGAAGCCGATCGCCTCAAGCACGCGCGGCAGCACATCGCGGGCTTCTTCTTCCATAAAGTTGATCGCGCGCGGCTGACTTGCGGGGCGCGATTCGCCGTAGCCTGCGCGTGAATAGAGGAAGACGCCGGCGCCGGTTGCGGCGGCCAATTGTTCCGGAAATGCGCGCCATAGTCCGACCGAGCCAAGCCCCTCGTGCAACATGACGATGGTCGGTGCCGCATCCGGACGCGGCCCGATCATGCGATATTCGAGCTGCATCGGCGGCAGTTCGAGGAAACCCGCATCTGGGAGAGCGGCGGCGGGCGTCACGGCTGCTGCTCGCGTATGAACGGAGTCACGATGCGCAGAAGTTTGGTGAAGCTCTGTTCGACCGCGTCACCCGAGGTGTCGAGTTCGACTTCGGCGCGCGCATAGTCGGCGCGGCGCGCTTCGAGAATCGCCACGAGGTCGGCCATGGCGGCCCGGTTCTGCGCCATCGGGCGAAAATCGCCCTGCGCCATGACGCGGCTCATGTGCTCGTCGGGGCGCGCTTTGATCCACACCGTATGGGTGCGACGCAGAAGGAGCGCGTATGTTTCGGGATTCGAGACGATGCCGCCGGCCGTGGTGATGATCGCCGATTCGTGTCCGGCAATAACGCGATCGAGCGCATCGCGCTCGTGGCGACGGAAGGTCGCCATACCGGCCATCTCGATCAGATCGGGGACACTGGCGCCATAATCCTCGGCGACGCGGCGGTCGAGTTCGATGAACGGCCAATCAAAGTGCTGCGCCAGCATTCGGCCGAGCGTCGACTTGCCGGCGCCACGCAAACCGACAAGCGCGATGCGCTGGCCGCGATCCGTACCGCCGGCCCGCGCAACGTGCGCGGCAAGCTCCTTTGTCAGGGCCGGCAATTCCCGCTCCGGCACCTGCGCCAGCAGATCGAGAAGGGAGCCAAGCTCCGCGGTGCGGGTCCCGCTCTCCGGCAGCAGCGCCGAAGCGGGCAGATCGAGCGCTTGCGCAATCGCGCGCAACACGCTGACAGACGGATTGCCGGCGCCACTCTCGATTTGCGCCAGATACCGCTCTGAGGTTTCAGAGGCCTCTGCCAGCTGCCGTCGGGTCATGCCGCGCTTGGCGCGGTTCTTTCGCACCTCTCGGCCGATGGCGGCGAGGAAAGCGGCTGTTTGTGCGACCCCGTTAGGCGGAACGGGACTGGCTGTTTGCGCCAGAGTGGTCGGCGGCGGCGACTTCGCCACGGCCTTAAGTATCGGATGTGTTATAGTTCATGCAATATAGTGCATGCACCGTCGAAAATTTGCAACACCCGCGTCACCGCGGGGAGCGCAACGGCGCAAACTTCAAGGGCTTCTTTTTGCCAATGGCGGCATCTACTCGAACATCTTCCGCCAACCGCTGTTCTGCGGCTCGCGCGGCGGTTCGGTGTCTTCGACCACGTCGGCGTCAGGGCCCGGATCGTCAGGCGCGTGCACCAGGGGGATCACCGCTTCCGGCTTCGGCTGGGCCGGGCTCGGGCGACGGCGAACAGGTGCCGGGGCCTCCGGCGCAGATGCAGCTTCCGGTTTCTCCCCGAGCGTTGGGATGCTGTCAGTCTTGAGTTCCTTCGCGCCGACGACGGCCGCGGTTGTGGCGGCGGAAACTTCCGGCTCGATCACCGGCGCGGTGCTTGCGATCCCGGTCAGCGGCACGCGCCATTCGAACGCATCGAGGCGACCGCTTGGTGACGCCGGCAGCCAGCGATCGGAGACGTGACCCTCGGCCGTCCATGCCGGATCGGGTGCGGCATTGAGCGCGCGCGAGAGCCATTCGCGGGCTCGTCCCTCGTCATTGCGCTCGGCGCGCTCCAATTCGGCCATCAGCAGCGCGACCCGCTTGGTCGGCGCGGCCAGATAGGAGGCGAGCGCGGCACGCGCTTTGCCAAACTCCTGCGCATCGATCGCGGCGCGCGCCAGCGCCAGCGCGCCCTCGATGTGGCCGGGTATTTTTTTCACCAGACCCTCGATGCGCTTGAGCCGGTCGCGCGCGGCGTCACCAAACCGTAGATCGGAGAACACCCGCGCGAGATCGGGATGCGGATTGGCCCGCCAGGCTTTCTCCAGGACGCGCGTCGCCTTCCGCAGTTCGCCGCCCTCGGCCAGCATGCGGCCCGCAAGCGCCGCCGCCGGCACGAAAGTCGGCGCGAGTTTTGCCGCCTCGAGCGCGAACGTCTTCGCATTATCGCGGTCTGCGTCCTCAGCAGCGAGTGCGCGCGCCGTCAGCATCACCGCCCGCTGGCGGCGATAACTTTCTTTGTCGAGAGCGCGCTTGCTGCCCTCCAGCAGCGCCAGCGCACCGGCCCAATCGCCGGTCGCGCAGCGGAATTCGAGCACCGCTTTGCCGGCCCAGCCCAGCGATGGATTGACCCGCGCCGCTTCCTCGGCGAACGCGTGTGCACTGACCAGATCGTTGCGGCGGCGGGCCTCTACGAAAAGTCCGTGCAAGCCGAGCGCCTTGGTATCAGCACGGCTTGCCATGGTGCGGAAGGCCGCGTCCGCCGCTTCACGATCGCCCGCGAGCTGCGCCGATTGCGCGCCGAGGAGCAGCGCCAACGGTTCAGCCGGCGCGATGCGTTTAGCTTCGGCGGTGTGCTGGCGCGCGGCCGCAAGATCTCCCGAGCCAACGGCGATCAGACCGCGCGAGATCGCCTCATAGGCGCGCTCACCGCGGCGGCGGTGAAGGTGCCGGCGAAAGATCAAGTGCGAGGTGAAAATCGTACGAAGGACGGTCCAAACAAACCCAAGCACCGCCATCGCGACCAGGATTGCCGCGATCAGCACCATGAGCGAGGTTTCGATACGCATGCCCTGCCACGTGACCACCACGTCACCAGGACGGTCCGCGAGCCAGGCCGCGCCCAGGGCGAGCGCCCCGACCACCAGCAGAAACAGGACGACCCGGATCATTGCGATACCGGCCCGGTGAGGGCGGCGAGTGCATCGGCTGCAATGCGCCGGCTCGCCGCAATGGCCGCCTCGCGTGCCTCGACTTTCTTGACCCAGTTTTGCGCCGCCAATCGCGCCTGGTCCGGCAACGAAGCGATCCCGGCGAGCGCAGGAGCAAAATCGCCACGTGCAACATCGTTGTTGATACGGACGACGACAGCGGACGGGTCAGCGCCCGGCGGCGCATCGGCCGGAGTGATGCGGACCAGATTCTGCGCTCGGGCCTCCAGCCTTCCGAGGAGCGAACCATCGCGCGGTGTCGTTGTCGTTGCGGCCGTCTGCGACAGCGACGGCGTCAGCGTCGTAAATTCGCGGGAGAGCGTTGCGGCGCTCGGCACCCCCTCGGCGGCAAATGGAACGAGCGGCGCCAGCGTCGTCTCGTCGACACCGAGCGATTTCACCGCCGCCAATTCCGCCTGATACGGCGCCCCGCGTTCGACGGCCGCACGTAATGCCTCGGCTGCGACGGTCAAGCGCGTGGCACGGTCGTCGGCCCTGGATGTCCGCTGCGTCAGTTCCGAGCCGAGTGATTTGATCGCGCTTTCGAACCCTGCGATGCGTTGGGCAAGCGCATCGAGATCGCCATGCTGTGCAGCCGTCTGAGCGGCATTTTTTGCTGCGTCGGCCGCAGCGATGGCGGTTTTGGTTTGCGCCAAAGCCGTTTGCGAAGCCGCTGCGACCTCATCGAGGCGGCGCGCGAGTGCAGACAGCTGATCGCTGAGCGCCTTGGTTTGCGCTTCCACCGCTGCAATCCGATTGGCTACCGCGTCGTCGGTGCGCGGTGTCTTCAACGCTTCCTGGATTTTCTCAAGCCGGGAGGAAATCTCGTCGGTACCGCCTCCAGCATTTGCCGCTGGCGTGTTCGGAGCAGCCGCTTCTCGCGGTGCTTCGCTCATCGGAACCCATCCGCCGAACCAAATCCCGGCAATAATGGCTGCCACCACGATCGCACCCACAAGGGCACCGATCACGTAGGGGATCGCGCCGCCGGAGGAATTCCGGCCGGCGTGCGTTTTCCCTGCTTTCGTCGATTCCGCTGCCGCGGATTCCTGAGTGGAGGCTCCCGATGCGGTTTCGACTTCCTTCGCCGTCAGATCGATTGTCGGCGGCCGTCGGCGCGGTGTGCTGTCGGGCTCGCTTGTCATACGTTCTCCAAGGCAAGGCTGACCCGATTCGATCCGTCAGCCCATCGCTCGCCACGGCATAGTACGGGGCAGAGATGGCAGCAACACGTCGCCGGCTACCGGCCAGAAATGAAAATCAGCCGCCGGAAATCGTCGTAACAAGCGCGAGCAGAGCAGCTTCGGTCGGCTCTCGGGCGACACGAACATCCACTGCGCCCGCTTGATTAAGCGGGCTCGCCACCTGGGCAGACAAACAAAAGTGTATCAGCTTTTTGATGGCGGCTTCGGACAAACCGGCGGCGCGTGCGGCATTCACATAGGCCTCCGCGCTGCGGCGTGAGAAATGCAGCACGCCGTCGATACCGCCTTGCAAGGCTTTCGTCGCTGCTTCCGGCAGCGCGTTTGCCTGAACCGCGCGATAGACCACGACGGTACGGACAAGAAGGTTTTGCCGGGCAAGGTCGGCGGCAATGTCCGACGAGCGATCTGCACCGGCAAGATAAAGGAGCAAGTCACCGCGTTTTAGCCGCTTGGCTGCAAGCCCCGTAAGATCGCCAGCGGCACCTTCGGCGGAACTGACATCGGCAAAGCCTGCAGAGCGCATCGCGTCGGCGCTGCGCTCGCCGACGGCCAGCACGGGCAACGCCCGCAGTTCCGCGACGTGCTTGTGCGCGGCGATCGCGCGCGCGGCGTTGGCGCTGGTCACAAGGATCGCCGCCCACGGCCCGGCGCCAATCTCGACATTTTCCAGGGTCTCCACGCGCAGGAGCGGCGCGATCGTGACCGCGTGCCCCTGTGAGCGAAGTGTCTTCGCGGTGCGTTCCGCGTCAGGTTCGGGCCGCGTTACAAGAAAGCGCACGATCAATCCCGGACAAAGAAGTCCGCACCGGCGCGTTCGCGCAATTCGCGGCCGGCATCAGCGCCAATCTTGGCTGCATCTTCGGGTCGGCCCTCGCGCCAGGCCTCGAACGCTTCGCTCCCGTCCGGTTTGACGATGATACCGCGGAATTGGAGCGTTCCGTCGCGGAGTCTCGCGTGACCTCCGATGGGCGTCCGGCACGAACCATCGAGCATGGCAAGAAAGGCGCGTTCCGCGGTGAGGGCCGTTGCCGTTTCAGCATCGTCGACCAGGGCAACGAGCGCGCGGGTCCGAGCATCGTCGGCGCGTGTCTCAATGGCAATCGCGCCCTGCCCGACCGCCGGCAGAAACTCATCGGGATCGAGAATTGCAGTGGCCGCCGAAAGGAGACCAAGCCGTTTGAGGCCCGCGACCGCGAGCAGCGTCGCGTCGACTTCGCCAGCTTCGAGCTTGCGCAGTCGGGTTTCCACATTGCCGCGCAACATCGCGGTGCCGATGTCTGGCCGCAGCCGCCTGACATAGGCCTGCCGCCGCGGCGAGGCCGTGCCGACGACTGCACCGGCCGACAGCTCGCGGAACGTCTTAGCCTTGTGGCTAATGAAGGCATCGCGCGGGTCCTCACGCTGCAAAAAGCCAGCGAGCACCAGCCTCGCCGGTAGTTCGGTCGGCAGATCCTTGGCCGAGTGCACGGCGAGGTCGATTTTGTCGGCAAGTAGCGCCTCCTCGATTTCCTTGGCGAAGAGTCCCTTGCCGCCGGCGTCGGCCAATGGCCTATCCTGGACGATATCGCCGGTAGTGCGGATGATTTCGATCGCAATCCGCTCCGGGTCGAGGCCCGCCGCCGCGGCAAGCCGGCTTTTCACCTCGCGCGCCTGCACCAACGCCAGTGGCGAACCGCGCGAGCCGATGCGCAGGGCGAGTTGCTGGCTGGCCGATTGTGTCATCCGACCTTCAGGTGCTAGGCCGCGCCCAGGGGCGCAAGGTCATGTCATAATATACTGATGATTATTCTCGGCATCGAAACCACCTGCGACGAAACCAGCGCTGCCTTGGTCGAGCGGACCGAGGACGGGCGCGGCCGTATCCTATCCAACGTGGTGCTCTCGCAAATCAACGAACACGCTGCCTTTGGCGGCGTTGTGCCGGAAATTGCCGCCCGCGCCCATGTCGAGGCGCTGGATTCGATCATCTCCAGGGCAATGAGCGAAGCGCAAATCTCTTTTGGTTCCCTGGACGGCATCGCCGCCGCCGCAGGACCGGGCTTGATCGGCGGCGTCATCGTTGGCCTGACAACGGCCAAGGCAATCGCACTGGTCAACAACAAGCCGCTGATCGCGGTCAATCACCTGGAAGCACACGCGCTGACAGCGCGGCTTACGGATGCGACGCCGTTCCCCTATTGCCTGTTCCTTGCATCCGGCGGCCACACCCAAATCCTCGGCGTACTTGGCGTTGGTAACTATGTGCGGCTTGGCGGCACGGTCGATGATGCGATCGGCGAAGCCTTCGACAAAACCGCCAAACTGCTGGGTCTGGGCTTTCCGGGCGGGCCGCTGGTCGAGAAAGAAGCCACCAACGGCGACCCAAAGCGCTTCGCGCTGCCGCGACCTATGGCCGGTCGCGATGACGCCAATTTCTCGCTGTCGGGCCTCAAGACAGCGCTTCGCCTGGAGGCGCAAAAAATCGCGCCCTTAAGCGATCAGGATGTCGCCGACCTCTGCGCGTCGTTCCAGCAGGCGGTGAGCGACGTCATCATGGACCGGTTGCGCATCGGCTTGCGAATCTTCCGGGAGCGCGTCGGCACACCGACGGCGCTGGTC
Organism: uncultured Alphaproteobacteria bacterium; assembly: GCA_963727325.1. Lineage (GTDB taxonomy): Bacteria > Pseudomonadota > Alphaproteobacteria > Rhizobiales > Xanthobacteraceae > BOG-931. The sequence goes on along the minus strand of CAVSFV010000003.1, from coordinate 232,321 downwards.
TGTGCCGGCGGGGTGGCCGCGAACCAGGCGATCCGCAAAGTTCTGCATCGGGTTGCCTTCGAGGTCGGCGTGGCTCTGGTAGCGCCGCCGCCGGCCCTGTGCACCGACAATGGCGCCATGATCGCCTGGGCCGGCGCCGAGCGACTGGCGCTGGGACTGACCGATCCGCTCGATACCGCACCGCGCGCCCGCTGGCCGCTGGAGGACGTGACGAAGGCCTCCGCCAAACCGGCCACGCATTAGCAACGTCAGTTATTGCTCGAAGCGGTCGATGAACCAGCGCAGGACGCGCATCCAGACCTCGTCCTTGCCGACGGCATCCTCGATGCCATGCTCGAGGCTCGGATTGTCGTTGACCTCCATGACAATAATGCCGTGATCAGTCTGCTTGAGATCGACGCCGTAGAAGCCGTCGCCGATCGGCCGTGCGGCGCGAACCGCGAGATCAATCACCTCGCTCGGCGCCTGGTCGAGACCGAAGGCGCGGAACCCGCCCTCGCGCGACGAACCGTCCGGCCGGTATTTCACGACCTGCCAATGCCCACGCGCCATGCGGTATTGGCACACGAACAACGGCTCGCCGGCGAGCACGCCGACCCGCCAGTCAAACTCCGTCGGCAAAAACTTTTGCGCCAGCACCAGGTCGGTTTCCTCGAACAGCTCGTCGGCAACGCGCGCAAATTCGGCCGCGGACTCGATCTTGTGCACGCCCCGCGAGAACGAGCCGTCCGGAATCTTCACCACCATCGGCAAGCCAAGCTCGTCGATCGCTTTTTCGAGATCGGTGTCCTCGGCAAGGATCACGGTCGGCGGCGTCGGCACCTGATTCTGCTGCAACAGCTCCATCAGGAACACTTTGTTGGTGCAGCGGATCATCGAGATTGGATCGTCGATGACCGGCATGCCTTCCTGCCAGGCGCGGCGAGCGAAGCGATAGGTGTGATTGTCGATCGATGTGGTCTCGCGAATGAACAGGCCGTCGAATTCGGCAAGCTCGGCAAGCTGGCGCTTGGTGATTGGCTCGACGTCGACCGACATCTTGTCGGCGATGCGGGCGAAATGCTTGATCGAAGCGGCCGATGATGGCGCCGTCTTCTCATTCGGGTCGTAGAGCACCGCGAGATCGTATTTGGAGATCGACCGCGCTTTAGGATCGCGCCATTCGCGCTTGGTGTGATTGTGCAGTGACTGGCGGAAAAACTCGCCTTCGCCGTTGGCGAGCCGGGTGATGTTGCGCGGGCGAATGCGGTCAATTGTGAGCCAATCGCCCGGCTCGATCATGACTTCGAGCGCCGGGCACCGGAACATGTCGAACAACAGCCGGCCAAACGATTCGAAGCGTTGATCGCGGGCAATGCCGAAACAAACCAGCAGCCGCATCTCGTTATCGGGCTGGAAATCGGCCCGCCGGGCGCAGCGGTTCAGCTCGTCTTCCAGATCAGGCAGAGCGTACTCGTAGAGCTTCTGTTCGCGCAGCTCCAACATGGTCTCGACGGTCGGGACGACGCGATGCCCGCGCGCCTCGGCCAAGAGCGAGGCGTAATAACCCTTGGACTGATAGGCATAGGAGCGGGCGAGGTTGACGAGTTTCGGCCGGGCCATCTCGAACAGGCGAGGCCGCGCCAGGTACTCGGTCGTGGTGATGACCTTGTGCGGGGTCTCCGCGTTCGGCAGGTCGCGGGGCTGGTCGACAAGAATGACCCAGCCGGTCATGGATGGGTCCCTCCCCAGAAAACAGCGCCGTTCGAATTTGCGTCGATCATGCGTATGGGGTCAGGCAAAACACAGCATATCATAGCTAAAAGTGAGCCGCGTGGCGACCGTTCCGTTTGCGCTTTACACCATGAAAGCCGATTCGCGCGCGGGAGACAGATTTTTTCGCCGAACTAGATCGACCCCGCCTGGTCTCGACACGAAGCGGCTTCTCAAAACGCAGTGCTGTCGCATGATCGTCATAATAATCAGGGCGCCGGCCGAACAGTCGGTAGCCCGATTTCTCATATCGCGCGATCGCCCGGGTATTGTGCTCGTGCACTTCCAACCGCATCGCGTGGCGCCGGCGGCGGCGCGCGTCATCTTCGGCAGCCCCCAAGAGTAAAGGCCCGACGCCGCGCTTGCCGACATGGCGAGCGACGGCGATGGAGTACAGCCGGGCAATATGGGAGCGCGGCCGATAGAGGACGAGCGCGTAGCCCGCGAGCTTTCCGCTTTCCTTGGCGACGATGACGGAGGCGTTCGACGACGCGAGGAAACGACGGAAGCTTCGCCGCGAAATAAGATCGACCGTGAATATGACGTTCTCGAGCGCGATCAAATCGTCGAGATCGCTGATACGACCGCGACGAAGCTTTGCTGCAACCGGCCGCCGTCGCGGTGACGGGCTCACGACGGACGCCCCGCCTCGATGCCCGCCAATATTGTTTCGAGCCGCTCCAGCCGGTCGGCTTCGCCCGGCGGCTTATCCCAGCGCAGCCGGTTGATTCGCGGAAACCGCATCGCCAATCCCGATTTATGCCTGGTCGAGCGTTGCAGCCCTTCGAAAGCCACTTCAAGCACCAATCCCGTCCCCGCCTCGTGCACGACTTCGCGCACCGGCCCGAACCGGTCGATAGTATTGCGGCGGACGAAGCGATCGATCTGCAACAGCTCCTCATCAGTGAAGCCGAAATACGCTTTGCCAACCGGCACCAGCTCGTCGCCTTGATCGCCACGCGTCCAGACGCCGAACGTGTAGTCGGAATAATAAGAGGAGCGCTTGCCGTGACCGCGCTGGGCATACATCAGCACCGCGTCGACGATGAACGGATCGCGCTTCCATTTCCACCACGGTCCCTTCGGGCGGCCCGGAACGTACAACGCATCGCGCCGCTTAAGCATAATGCCCTCAACCGCGTCGGCATCGGGTCCTGCACCAGCTGTCGCTGGATCCTTGCGGGCGGCGGTCAGGTCCTCCCAGCTCGCGAAACGGACGAGAGGCGAGAGGTCGACGCGGGGTTCATTGAGGCGCGTGATAAACGCTTCGAGCCGCTCACGGCGCGCAACAAACGGCAGCTCGCGCAAATCTTCGTCACCGTCGGCGAGCAAATCGTAGGCGCGAAGATGCGCGGGAAACTCGGCCATCAGTTTCGCCGTAACGCTTTTGCGATTGAGCCGTTGCTGTAGAACGTTGAACGTTTGCACGCGTCGATCGCGCATGATCAGAAGTTCGCCGTCAATGGCTCCGGGCAAATGCAGGGCGTCGATGAGATCGGGAAAGCTCTTGGAAATATTCTCTCCGGTTCGCGAATAGAGGCGCGCGATCCTGCCGCCGTCTTGCGGCGCGGCGACCGCCTGCACGCGAATGCCGTCCCATTTCCATTCGGCCATAAACTCGGCCGGCGTGAGCGTTGCGAGGTCCGGCTCGTCGAGCGCGTGCGCGAGCATCGGCGGCCGGAACGGCGCCGGGTCGGTGCTGGCCGGCTTGTTGGCGCGGCCTTCAAGCCAAGCAAACAACTCGACGTAAGGTGGCAAAAGCCCGGGCCAAAGCAGCTCGATGTCCTGAGCATCGGTAGCGCCGAGCGCCGCCACGGCGGCCTTGGCGAGCCGTGCGGACACGCCAATGCGCAACCCGCCGGTGACAAGTTTGATCAGCGCCCAGCGCCCGGTTTCGTCGAGTACATCAAGCCAACGCGCCAACCTCGCCGGCAATTGCGCCTTGCCGAGTGTTGAGAGGGTCTCGACAACCGAGGTCAGCGATAGCTCTTCCGCTTTTTCGCCCGCGGCGGTGGAAGGCTGTGCCGCAGGCCACATCAGTGCCACCGTTTCAGAGAGATCGCCGACGTAGTCGTAGGACAGTGCGAACAATACCGGATCGGTCCGCTCCGCGATCAGGCTGCGAATGAGGCCCGCCTTGGCGTGAGGGAAGTTCAGCGCTCCGGTGAGTGCCGCCAACGCCCAGCCACGTTCGGGATCGGGCGTCGAGCGGAAGTATTCCGTTATCAGCCGCAGCTTGGCATTACGCGCTGCCTCATAAGTGAGGCGGTCCAACAGTTCGGCGAAGCGGTTCATGCTGCAGCGCCGTCGCTACCTTCCTCTTCGCCTTGTGGAGAGGGTGTGTCTTCCTCGTCGCCGTAACCGACGATATCGAGCGGGCGCGCTTTCAATCCTCGGGTCGCACACCAATGCACCAGTGCATCCTCTTGCCCGTGAGTAACCCAGACTTCACCGGCGCCGGTCGCCGCAATCGTCGCGGTGAGACCGTCCCAGTCGGCGTGATCGGAAATCACCAGCGGCAAGGCGACGCCGTGTTGCCGGGCCCGGGCGCGAATGCGCATCCAGCCGGAAGCAAATGCGGTGACCGGATCGGGAAAGCGGCGCGCCCAGAGATCGCTCAGCGCCGAAGGCGGGCACAGCGTAATCGTGCCGGCGAGTTCGGCCTTGTCGGCTCCGCGTACGATGCGGAGCTCGCCGAGCGGAATGCCGCGTTCGGCGTAGTAGGCGGTGATTTTTTCCATGGCGCCGTGCAGGTAGATCGGCGCGGCGTGGCCGGTCCGGCGCAGCAAGGCGATCACGCGTTGCGCCTTGCCGAGCGAATAGGCGCCGACGAGATGGGCGCGCTCCGGAAACACCGCGACCGAATGAAGAAGCTTGGCGATCTCGCCATCGGGATCGCCGTGCCGGAACACCGGCAAAGCAAATGTCGCTTCGGTGATGAACACATCGCACGGGATGAGTTCGAACGGCGCGCAGGTCGGATCGGCAACGTCTTTGTAATCGCCGGAAGCAACAATGCGCAGACCGCTCGCTTCAACCGCAATCTGCGCCGAGCCCAGCACGTGGCCGGCGGGACGGAACGTGACCTTGACGCCGCCGATGTTGACACTTTCACCGTAGCCGATCGCCTGGGTGGTGACGGCGAAGTTCTCCCCGTAACGCAGGCGCATCAGATCGAGCGTTTCCCGCGTCGCCAGAACCGCGCCGTGCCCAGCGCGGGCATGATCGGAATGGGCGTGCGTGATCAGCGCCCGCTCAACCGGCCGCGTCGGATCGATGTGAAAGGAACCGAGCTTGCAGCACACGCCGGCCGGCGTCGGCATCAGGATGTCTTCAGGTCGCATGGAGAGTCATACATAGTCATTTCGCTACTGGACGCGAGCACACCATGACCGACACTGGCCCGCTTTTCGTCTCTTCCGGCGATCTCCTCGCCGACCGGCGCTACAAGTGGGCGCTTGATCAGGCTGCGCGCGGCGATTTTGCCGGCGCAGCGGATGTTCTGGTGCAAACCGTCGCAATGGCGCCGGGATTTGCCACCGCCTGGTTCGCGCTCGGCGCCATCCGCGACCGGCTCGGCGACCGGAGCGGAGCCGTCACCGCATTTGCAATGGCCCGCGACGCGGACCCGCAGGATTACCACGGCGCCAGACTTCAGCTCGCACGTCTTGGCGCGGGCGACCCCACCCCTGCCATGAGCGAGACCTATGTGCGGCGGCTGTTCGACCAATATGCTGCGCGCTACGACACGGCACTTACCGAACGCCTTGCCTATCGCGGACCGGCATTGCTCCGCGAGGCGGTCGAAGCAACTATGCAGACGGCACAACGCCGGCTGCGTTTCGGGCGCATGCTTGACCTTGGTTGCGGAACCGGCCTCGGCGGCGCCTCCTTTCGCGCTGTGGTCGATCAGCTCGTCGGTGTCGATCTGTCCCCGGCGATGGTCGCGCAGGCGGGAGCTAAAGGTTTTTACGATCGTCTCGTCACCGCCGACATCGCTTCGTTTCTTTCAGATGAGGCTATTAACGCGGCAAAATATGACCTCATCCTCGCGGCCGATGTGTTCGTGTATGTGAGCGACCTGGAGCCGATCATGGCCGGCATTACGCGTGTACTTTCGCCGCAAGGCCTGCTGGCGTTCACGGTCGAAACCCATTCCGGCGACGGGGTGAAGCTGCTGCCGACGCTGCGTTACGCTCACGGCGAGCCGTACGTTCGACGCCTGCTGGCCAAGACTGGCCTTGCTCTCGCGCCGATCGTGAAGGCAGCGGTGCGGAGCGAGAAAGGCGTGCCGGTCGAGAGCCTGGTCGTCGTGGCACAGCCCTCGACCGCCATGCCTCCACGAGCTAGTTCTGAAGCGTGACCGTTATTGAGCGCGCTGCAGTCCTACCGGATGTCTTTGCGCGCTGGTTCGCCAGCCGTGGCTGGGTTCCGCGCGCGCATCAGCTTGAGCTTTTGGCAGAGGCGCAGGCGCACCGCTCGGTGCTCCTGATCGCTCCGACCGGCGGCGGTAAAACACTCGCCGGCTTTCTGCCGAGCCTCGTGGAACTGAGCGGCGCGGTACCTTCTGCCGCGCCAAGCAATGCAGCAGAAAGACGAAAACTTGTTTCAATGGGCCGCAACGTGCGCCGCGAGGGCGGCCTGCACACGCTTTACATTTCGCCGCTGAAGGCGCTCGCCGTCGACATCGCCCGCAATCTTGAGGCGCCGGTTGCCGAGATGCAATTGCCGATCCGGATCGAGACGCGCACCGGCGACACGCCAACATCAAAACGTCAGCGCCAACGCCGCGATCCGCCGGAGATCCTATTAACGACGCCGGAGCAGGTAGCGCTTTTGCTCGCCTCCGCCGATGCGCCCTATCTGTTCGGCTCGCTCAAGCGCGTAATCCTCGACGAGTTGCATGCACTGGTTACTTCGAAGCGCGGCGATTTGCTTTCGCTCGGCCTCGCCCGCCTGTTTCGGTTGGCGGAAAATCTCACCAGCATCGGTCTTTCGGCGACTGTCGCCGAGCCCGCGGAGCTCGCGCGCTTTATGGTGCCGCAACACAGCGGTCCCGCTGCACAGTTGGCTGCCGATCTCATTGTCGCCGAAGCGGGCGCGCCACCCCATGTCACCATGCTCGACACGCAGGAACGGCTGCCCTGGGCCGGGCATTCGGCGCGGCATGCGCTTGATGACATCTACCGGCTGATCAAGGTGCATCAAACCACGCTGGTCTTCGTCAACACCCGCAGCCAGGCTGAGGCGATCTTTCAGCAGCTCTGGCACATCAACGACGATAATCTTGCCATCGCGCTGCATCACGGCTCGCTGGACGTGGCTCAGCGGCGCAAAGTCGAAACGGCGATGGCGGCCGGCCGCCTGCGCGCCGTCGTTTGCACCTCCTCGCTCGATCTCGGCATCGACTGGGGCAACGTCGATCTCGTGATAAACGTCGGCGCGCCAAAAGGCTCGTCCCGCATCCTCCAGCGCATAGGCCGCGCCAATCACCGGATGGACGAGCCGTCGAAAGGGGTCCTTATTCCAGCCAATCGCTTCGAAGTGCTGGAATGCCGCGCCGCGCTCGATGCGATCGCCGAAAACGCTCAAGACACGCCTGCCTTGCGCGTCGGCGCGCTCGACGTCCTGGCGCAGCACGTGCTCGGCTGCGCCTGCGGCGAGCCGTTCTTCAGCGGCGATCTCTACGCCGAGGTGAAAACCGCGGCCCCCTATTCCGCGCTCACACGTCCCGACTTCGATGCCGTGGTCGATTTCGTCGCCACCGGCGGCTACGCGCTCAAAGCCTATGACCGCTTTGCCCGGATCCGCGAAGGCAAGGATGGGCGCTGGCGCATCACTAACCCCAACGTCGCGCAACGCTACCGGCTCAATGTCGGCACCATCGTCGAAGCCGACATGCTGAAAGTCCGCCTCGTCCGCTCGCGCGCTTCGAAGATCATTCCGCGCGGCGGAAGGCTTTTGGGCGAGGTCGAAGAGTATTTCGTCGAGACCATGGTGCCGGGCGACACTTTTGTTTTCGCCGGCGAGATTCTCAAATACGAAGCTCTGGTCGAGGACGAGGTTTACGTTTCACGCTCCGCCGCCGAAGATCCGAAGGTCCCGGCCTACGAGGGCGGGAAATTTCCGCTCTCGACGTATCTTGCCGCGCGCGTGCGCGGAATCATCGCGCATCCGCAGGAATGGCGACAACTGCCCGCGCAGGTCCGAGAGTGGCTTGAAATCCAGGAATGGCGCTCGCAAATGCCCGGCCAGTACGAGCTGCTGGTTGAAACGTTCCCGCGCGCCAACAAGCACTATCTCGTCTGCTATCCGTTTGAAGGCCGGCTGGCGCATCAGACGCTCGGCATGCTGCTGACGCGACGCCTCGAACGAGCGCGGCTGCGGCCCATGGGTTTCGTCGCCAACGAATACGCGCTTGCGGTTTGGGGCCTTGGCGACGTCAGCCGGCACATCGCGCGCGGGGATTTGTCACTCGCCGCGCTGTTTGATGAAGACATGCTCGGCGACGACCTCGAAGCATGGCTTGCCGAGTCAGCGCTGATGAAGCGGACCTTCCGCAATTGTGCGATTATCGCCGGGCTGATCGAACGCCGCTTCCCCGGGCAGGAAAAATCCCGGCGGCAGGTGACGATCTCGACCGACCTCGTCTACGACGTGCTGCGCAGCCATCAGCCCGATCACGTCCTGCTGCGTGCCGCCCGCGCCGACGCAGCGACCGGGCTCCTGGATGTGCGCCGCGTATCCGAAATGCTCTCGCGCATCAGGGGGCGAATCGTTCATAAAGCGCTCGACCACGTGTCGCCGCTCGCGGTGCCGGTGATGCTGGAGATCGGGCGCGAGATGGTTTACGGCGAGGCCGCGGATTCGCTTCTCGCCGAGGCGGAAGCCGAATTGGTCAAGGAGGCGATGCAGTGAGCGTTGGCGCTTCTACCGCTCATTCCCGCGCCAGCGGGAATTCAGCGACCGAGCTCACGCCCCAAGCCGGCTCCGTCGTCCTCGCCGAGGTGACCTTGCTCGCGGATTGCGCCGGCGCTCTGTACTGGCCCGATGAACGGCTCCTCCTCGTTTCCGATCTGCATCTGGAAAAGGGCTCCGCCTTCGCCAAACGCGGCGTGCTGCTCCCCCCCTACGACACAGCCGCGACATTGGCGCGGCTGGCACGCCTCGTCGAACGCTACGCGCCGCGCCTCGTGGTCGCCTTGGGCGACAGCTTCCACGACGATCACGGTCCGTTGCGCATGTCGAGCAGTGACCACGCGGCGCTCAAGATCCTCCAACGCGGTCGCGATTGGATCTGGATCGCGGGCAATCACGATCCCGATCTTCCCGACGGCGTCGGCGGCCAACACGCCGATGTTTTGGCGCTCGGCCCGCTAACGTTTCGCCACGAGCCGTCCGAGCAACCCGGCGAAGGCGAAATCGCCGGTCATTTGCATCCCGTGGCGCGCGTGGCGCAGCGTGGACGCGCGATGAGCCGGCGCTGTTTTGCCAGTGACGGCCGCCGCATCGTCATGCCGGCGTTCGGCGCTTATGCCGGTGGCCTCAACGTGCGCGACCGCGCGATCTTCGGTTTGTTCGGCACGCTTTCGTTCACCGCGCACATGCTCGGCGAGCGTCGGCTGTTCGCCATCGCCGCCGAGCGATGCCTGGCGGATTAACCGCCGGCCGTTGCAGGCAAGCTAATCCCGGCGAAACGCCACGCTCGCGATCCAACCCGTCACCAGCGCCATCAACGCGGTCGCAAATCCGTAGAGCAGGCCGTGATCGCGCGCGGCGTTGACGACGAATTGCTCGAAGCCGAATTTGGCGATCTCAAAGGCGGAGTTGGTCTGCGCAACGAGATTGCCGTTTGCGAACAGCTTGACGTCGACCGTGTAGTTGCCGGTCGGCACTTGTGCGGGCAGTGCGATCGTGGCGCGGAACAAATGCGGCGTCAGAAACGTCACGCCGTTTGGCTCCTCGCTGTAGAGGTCGCCTTCGCGCATGATCTGGATCAGCGCGGTGCGGAACGGATCGTTGCTCACCTCGCCGATATCGTTGTGGATCAGTTCGGGCAGCGGCGTATTGGCGATCCCGAGCTGTAGCCGCCGCCGGTTCTCGGCATTGGTTATGGCATCGAGCGGATGGCTCGCCAAAATCGCGAGATAGGAAGGCGGATCAACAAAAGTGTGCGCATCAGTATTCACCCAAATGCCGAGCACGCGTTGCTTGCGTCGGGCGCGCAGCGATTCGCGCGGCCCGGTAACGGTGGCGACAATATCGTAAGGCCCGATGAGCTCGGGCGCAGCGGCATCGCGCTCGATCGCACCGAACAGTCCAAGCTCCACACCAGAGTAATTCGACGTAATCAGGACGGTTTGATTGGTCAGAGCGACAATCAGACGTTCCGCCGCGGCCGGGCAGATGCCGCCCATCACGCTCGCAAGAACAAGCGCCGCGGCGAGCGCCAGCCTCACGGCGCACTCCCGATCAGCCGGATCGAATAGGGATTAACGGGTGGCAAAACCAGCTGGCCCGCAAAGCGCAAACCGACCGCGAGAACGAGCAGGCCAAGCAAGAGCCTCAGCCACTCCCCGCGGATGCGCTGCCCGGCATGCGCGCCGAACTGAGCGCCGATTACACCACCGGCCATCAGGATCAGCGCGAGCACGGCATCGACCAGATGATTGGTCGCCGCGTGCAAAACAGTTGCCGCCACCATCGTGAGGAATGTCAGAACCATTGACGTGCCAATGACTGTCGCCGTCGGCACCCGCAGCAAATAAATCAGCATCGGCACGAGCAGAAATCCGCCGCCGACGCCCATAACGGCGCCGATAAAACCGATGATGAATCCGATCGCCAGCACCGGGATTGCGGAGACGTAGATTTTCGAGCGCTTGAAGCGAAGTTTAAGCGGAAGCCCGTGGATCCAGGTGTGACTGCCGGGCCGCCGCAGTTCGGCTCGCCTGCCCTGAAAGCTGCGCACAATCGCCCGCGCGCTTTCGCCAATCAGCAACACCCCGACAATGCCAAGCAGGGTCACGTAGGACAGGCCGATGACGAGGTCGAGTTGATCGAGCGACCGCAACCAGGTGAACAACGCGACACCCCCGGCGCTGCCAAAGATGCCGCCGGCAAGAAGCGTAAGCGCCAGCGTCACGTCGATGGCGTTGCGGCGCCAATAGCTGGCCGCGCCCGAAAACGAAGAAGCGGCAACGTGTGTCGTGACACTGGCCACGGCAACGGCCGGCTGCACGCCGATGAAGATCAAGAGTGGCGTCATCAGAAATCCGCCGCCGATCCCGAACATGCCGGAAATGAATCCGACAGCAAGTCCCATCGCCAACACCAGAAAGACGTTGACGGGTATGTCGGCGATCGGAAGGTAAATCTGCACGGCTGGTCTGCTGGCGCTCGCTTAAGCAGTTTGGACGGTTCTACGCCCGGAACGCCTGGTGGCAACTATCCCGCGGCGAACAGCGCGGAGATTTGATCGCGCCGCGCCGTCAGTTTGTCTTGGCGGCGTCCGGCACCGAAGCCTTGGCGGAGGATCGCGCTTTCGGCTTGGCCGCGGGAATCAGGTTCGCGACCGGCTCCCAGCCACCCTTCACCGTGACTGCTTCCGCCGGCTGCCGCTGCGGTGCCCACTTTTCCACCTCGATGCGCGCCTCTGCGAGCGACTGCTCATCGAGACGGGCGGCCATTTCGTCGCGCTTTTGCGCCGCGTCCTTGTCGCCTGCCTCGGCCGCAAGGAAGAACCACTTGAAGGATTCGGCGAAATTCTGTTCCACCCCGACGCCGCGCGCGTAAAGGATGGCGAGGTTGTATTGGCTGTCGGTGATGCCGAGATCGGCGGCTTTGCCAAACCAGTGCGCAGCGGTCCGGTAGTCGGCCGGGCCGTCAATGCCTTCAGCATAGAGCACAGCCAGATTGTGCATCGCCTTGCCGTGACCTTTGTCAGCGGCGGCGCGATAGAGATCGCGGGCGGTGGTGAGGTTCTTCTTCACGCCGATGCCTTTTTCGTAAAGGCTCGCAAGCCGGAACTGTGCGGGTGCCAGCCCCTTTTTGGCGGCGCGCTCGAACCAGTGCGCCGCGCCTGCATCGTCCTGCGGAACCGCGCGGCCTTCGGCGAGGCGAACCGCCACCTCGTAGGCTGCCGACGGGTCGCCGGCGAGCGCGGCCGACCGCAGTGCTGCACTTCCAATGGCCCCCGGCAGCTTGTCCATTGCGGGGGACGGTGCCGCGTTGTGCGCTAACGGAGCTTGGGGCAGAGAACCCGTAACGTCTGCCGCAGACCACGCGGGGTCGATTTTCGCAGTCTTAGGCAGCGCACCAGCCACTACGGGGGCAGCCCGGCCTCCAGGATCCAACTGCGAGCGATTTGCAGGATTGGCGGTTGGCGCGGCACCCGGCTCGGTGATTGGCGGCAATGCTGTATCCGGACGCGGCGCAGAATCCCCGCCCGGCGGCGTCGGGGCGGGTTGCGGATTCGCCTCAGTGGCAGCGCCGGCCGGCAGCGCCGGTGACTCTGTCTGCACGTGCAGTGGCACTGTTTCCGGAGCTGAAAGCTCAGGCTGCGAACGCGGCTCGGTTTGCGGTGCAGGCGGCATCGTGTGCACGGGCGGCATCGTTTGCGCAGGCAGCTTCGCGGGCGCCGGCGAGGGGCTTCCTGAACCACCGTCTTCGAGCATTCGCGAAACAATGTGAAAGCCGCCAACGACAATAACGACAACGGCTGCCGCCACCATCAGCGTGCGCACGCGGTCGGTCAGCTTCTTCGGCTGCACCGAACCTCCGCCGAGCGCTGCGGTCGACTTGTCGGGAGGGGTGGCGAGAGCTGCGGCGCGTGCCGCGCGGCGGGCCGCAGCAATGAAATCGGATTTGCCGCCGCCGGGATCCGGGATCACGGGAGGTTTCGATTCAATCGCCGCTTCAGACGCCGCGATCCGCACGGCGGCCGATGGCGGGTTGCGGGAGCGAGCCGCGGCCGTGAAGCCGGGCTCAAGCGGATGATCGGGCGGCAGATTTGGATCGATCGGCGCCCGCGCAACCGCGAGGCGGCGCTGCACGGGCTCGGGCTGTGTGAGCGGCTCAACCGGCAGCTCGGTAGCCAAGTCCAACGAAACTTCCGGAACGCCAGCTGTCGCGAACATCGGCGCCGGCTCGCGGACTGGCGGCGGTACCGGCGGCGGCGCCTGCGCTTCTACCGGCATCGGCGCGTCGGAAAGCGCAATCCTCGCCCGGTCGACGCGCATGTCGCTTTCGATCATGGCGAGACGATCGACAACGTGCTCCACCGTGCCTTGCACGGCTTCGAGAGAATCCTGCGTGCGGGCGACTTCGTGGTTGATCGCTTCGGCAGCGACGGGTTTGCTCGCCGGGGCATCTCCCTCACTCTTGGCGCTGCGCAGATAGTCGATGTGGACCAGCAAATCGGCGAGGCCTCGCTCCACCCCTTCGAGCAGTCCGAGACGGGAGTTCTGAGGCGTCGAGGCGTTTAACCAGCGTCGCGATGCGGTCCTCGAGATGAGCCATCGCCGTATGATCGGTATGGGTCAGCTGCACCCATTCGAGCTTCTCGATGAGCCCTGAAAGGAGTCTCTCAAGTTCCCGCGGCACCGCGTGACCCGCCTCCGTCGAGGCGTTGAGCGCGGTGGCGAGAACGTCGATGCGGTTCTCGAGTTTCGAAAGCGCCGGCGCGCTTGCCGCATTGGCGGCGAGATCGTCGATCTTGGCGGCAAGCGCACGAACTTCTTCCGCGACCTTAGCCAGCGTGTCATTCGAGGCTACGTGAGAAACAATGCCACGCAACTCACTGATTGCAGCTTCAAGCTGCTGCAGTGTGGCCGGATCGTCCTTAGCTGCGATCGCATCGACTTTCTGGGTGAGCCCCCTGACCGTCTCATCGAAGCCAACCAGGCTTTCGGCAGGCCTCAACGTTCGCAACGTTTCGCGGACATCCGAAAGTCCGCGTTCAAGGCTTGCGAGCGCCGCCGTATCCGCCCCGGTTTGACGGCTATGATCGATGCGCTGCCCCAGAGCTTTGATTTCGATCTCGAGCGATTCCACGGCATGCCGCGGCAGCGCCTCCGTCAACGAACGACCAATCTCGGCGAGGTCGGCGCGCAAACCGTTGATTGCGGTTTCGAGTTCAGCTGTCGGCCGAAGGGTCTCGATCCGCATCGTGATCTCGCGCAATTGTTGTTCGAGACCGCTGAGATCGACCTCATGGGTCGACCCGCCCTCGGCTGGCGGCTGTTCGCTCGCGACCGCAGGGGCTTCCGGCGGAAGCGACGAAAGCGGCAACGGCTCGCGCTCACTGAATGAGGTTTCGGTAACCGCGGTCTCGGCCGCGAGCGCCTGTCGCCGCGCCGTGATCTGGCTGGTCAGATCATTGTCAGGCGCGTCTTGCTTCGGCACGTCTTGCTTCGGCGCTTCTTTGGTCAGGCGCTTCTTGGTCAGGCGCGTCTTGGCCAGGCGCTTCTCGGTTGAGCGCTTCTTGCGGCGCCTTAGCCTCGGCGCCGACGTCATTGTCGATGACGCGCTGACGTGCCGCTAATTCATTGTCAATGACGTGCTGACGCACTGCTAATTCAGCAGCCGCCTTGTCGACCGCGCGCTGGGCCGGCGGCGGCTCGGCGCTTGCACCGCCGTCCAGCGTGCGCTGACGTCGTGGTGGCACGGCGCTTTCGAGCACACGCTGGCGTGCCATGATTTCGGCCACTGCCTTGTCGACGAATCCATCGCGAACGTGTTCTCGCGGCGCCGTGAACGCGCGCTCGTTGCGCGGTTTTAGCGCCGGGCGTTCGTGGGCCGGTTCAAAATGAACCGGCTCGACATGCGGCTCGAACACGGGCGGTTCACGACGCGGACTGCGCGCATAGCTTTCATCATGGTGTTGATGAAAATCCTCCCGCTCGCGACGGGATTGGATGGGGCGTTCCCGGCGCGGCTCTTCGTCATGCGGCGGCCCGGCGGTTGCAGGCTCGTTGCGTCGGTTGAACGCCGGGCGTTCCTGGGCCGCTTCGAGATGGGCCGGTTCGCGATGTACCGGTTCGAACACCGGCGGTTCATGATGCGGTCTGCCCACGTAGCTTTCATCACGATGTTGATGAAAGTCCTCCCGCTCGCGACGGGATTGAATGGGGCGCTCCCGGCGTGGCTCTTCGTAATACGGCTGGCCGGAACCGCGATGGTCTTCGCGATAGGGAGCGCTTTCCCTCGGAACCGACGGCTCGTCGTCTCGGTTGCGATCACGGCGGTCATCATTGGTTTCGCGGTACTTTTCGGGGACGCGGTCGTCTTGACGACGGCTGTCTTGACGAAGGTTTTCCTGGCGAAGGCTTTCCTGGCGAAGGCTTTCCTGACGAAGGCTTTCTCGACGAAGGCTTTCTTGGCGACGGCTTTCCTGGCGACGGCTTTCTTTGCGACGACTCTCTTGGCGACGGCTCTCCTGGCGACGGCTTTGCGCCCAATAATCGTCCGGTTCGCGACGACGCCGATCTGCACCGGGGTGTTGCTCGCGTTCGCCGTCGTCACGGCGGCGACGCGGCGGCGATTGCTCTTCCGTCTCGGGACCGAAATCTGCCGACCATTCATCGTCCTCGTCGGCAGGTCGAATGACGCTGTTGAGCCACTCACCGACCGACATGCCGGAACGGCGCGCGGCCTGCCGCGCAGCCTCGCGTGCTTCCGGACGGAGACCTCTCAGATTCCACGGGCCGCTCGATTTCATTCTCGCGTCCAAACCACATCGTGAGGAGCAGGGTGTGCCCCTGATCTCGAGCCAATGCCCCGAACAGACGACATGGAGGGCGCGGTTCTCTTTCCTCTGACCGAATGTTCAGGATTAGGGTAAAGAAGGCGTTAAAGGTGGGCACACCCGGTCACCGATCGTTCATTCGGTGGGCCGGACCCTCGGCTACCCTTGGTTGCGGCCAGGGTTCGACTTCAGACGGAGGCGCCAAGAATCGGCGTCAGAATCAAATCAGCGCCAGAATTAGCATCAAGAACCGTTGTCTTACCGTTGACGCAAATTCGCTACCCTATACCTACTTGTTGGGCCGATGACCGGTGGTCGCGGTAGGGGAGGAAAACTCATGCCGACTTATAAGGCTCCGGTTGATGACGTGATGTTTCTGTTGAGCGACGTCTTCCACATCGATCGCTACAACAACTTGCCCGGCTTTGCCGATGCCACGCCCGATCTGATCGAAGCGGTTTTGGCCGAGGCTGCCAAGTTTTGCGAGGACGTGCTCACGCCGCTTAACCGCGTCGGTGACAAGGAAGGCTGCAAGCGCCACGGCGACGGCTCGGTCACGACGCCGACCGGATTTAAGGACGCCTACAAGCGGCTCATTGAAGGCGGCTGGATCGGCGCATCGGCACCGGCCGAATTCGGCGGCCAGGGCCTGCCGATGGCGCTCACCCAGGCGATCAGCGAGTTTCTTTGCTCATCGAACATGGCCTTTGCCATGTATCCGGGCCTGACGCAGGGAGCAGCCGCTGCGATTGCCGTGCACGGTTCGCCCGAGCAAAAGGCGCTCTATCTCCCCAAGCTGATCGGCGGCCAATGGACTGGCACGATGAACCTGACCGAGCCGCAATGCGGCACCGATCTCGGTTTGGTGCGCACCCGTGCCGTGCCGCAGGCCGACGGCAGCTACAAAATCACCGGCACCAAGATCTTCATTTCTGCCGGCGAGCACGATCTTGCCGAGAACATCGTCCATTTGGTGCTGGCTCGCATCGAAGGCGCGCCGGAAGGCACCAAGGGTATTTCGCTCTTCATCGTTCCCAAGTTCCTCCCGAATAAAGACGGCACAGTCGGTGCGCGCAACATGGTCTCATGTGGCTCGATCGAAGAGAAAATGGGCATCCACGGGAATTCGACCTGCGTGATGAACTTTGACGATGCCACCGGCTGGCTCGTGGCGGAGCCGAACCGCGGCCTGAACGCGATGTTCGTGATGATGAACGAAGCGCGGCTTGGCGTTGGCATGCAAGGGCTCGCGCTTTCCGAAGTTGCGTACCAGAACGCCGCCGCCTACGCCAAGGAACGCTTGGCCGGCCGCGCGTTGACCGGCGCGAAGTTCAAGGACAAGCCTGCCGATCCGATCATCGTGCAGCCGGACGTCCGTCGCATGCTGATGAGCATGCGTGCCTTCAATGAGGCCGCGCGAGCGCTGGTGCTGTGGACCGCGTTGCGCAGCGATATCGCTCACCGTTCCGGTGATGCCAAAGAGCGGCAGGCTGCCGACGATCACATGGGCCTGATGACGCCGGTGATCAAAGGTGTCCTCACCGACCAGGGCTTTGCCAACACGGTGATGGCGCAACAGGTGTTCGGCGGCCACGGCTATATCGCCGAGCACGGCATGGAGCAATTCGTGCGCGACGCACGCATCGCCATGATCTACGAGGGAGCTAATGGCGTTCAAGCGATCGATCTCGTTGGCCGCAAGCTGCCACGCGACGGTGGCCGGGCCTTGCAAGCGTTCTTCGCGGAGGTGTCGGGTTACATCAAAGACAAGGGAGCCGACGAAGCGCTCGCGCCCTACGTGAAACCACTCGGTCAAGCGCTCGGCGAGTTGCAGCAAGCGACGATGTGGCTGATGCAAAACGCGCTCGGCAATCCCGACAATGCGGGCGCCGGCTCAACCGACTACATGCATCTCTTCGGCCTGGTCGCACTCGGCTATATGTGGTGCCTCATCGTCGAGGCGGCGAAAGCCAAAACAGCACAGGGCGCCAACGGTTCGGGCGAACGCATGTCCGCGAAGCTCGCCACCGGCCGCTTTTTCGCCGAACGTCTGTTGCCGGCGGCAACGACACATCTCGCGCGCATCAAAGCCGGCGCCGCCTCGACCATGGCTTTGCCGGCGGAGGCATTTTAGCCGCTACTGCAATTATCGGAAACTTGGCCTATATGAAAGTTCGGTTTCACGAACCTATAGCGACGCGCCAGCGCGCCAGGGAGGAAACACCATGCCGGACGCCTTTATTTACGATCACGTGCGCACTCCCCGAGGCCGCGGCAAGATCGACGGTTCACTCCACGAAGTGACCGCGCTTAATCTTGCAAGCCAGGCTCTCGGCGCCATCAAGGACCGCAACAATCTCGATCCCACTTTGGTCGACGACGTCGTCTTGGGCGTTGTTGATCCGGTCGGCGAGGCCGGCGCCGATATCGCACGTACCGCAGCACTTGTCGCTGGTTATGGCGACAGCGTAGCCGGTGTCCAGATCAACCGCTTCTGCGCGTCCGGCCTCGACGCGGTGAATTTCGCCTCCGCGCAAATTATGTCCGGGCAGCAGGACATGGCGATTGGCGGCGGCGCTGAATCGATGAGCCGCGTGGGTATCGGTGCGTCCGGCGGCGCCTGGGCGGTTGATCCGACGATCGCGGTCGCGCACTATTTCGTACCGCAAGGCATTTCCGCCGATCTGATCGCGACCAAATACGGCTTTTCGCGCGACGACGTCGACGCCTACGCAGTCGAGAGTCAGAAGCGCGCCGCGACGGCGTGGAATGAAGGTCGCTTCAACCGTTCGGTCATGAAAATAAAGGACGTGAACGGGCTGACTATCCTCGATAAGGACGAGCACATGCGACCGGATACGACTATGCAGTCGCTCGGCTCGCTCAAGCCCTCGTTCGTGCAAATGGGAGAAATGGGCGGCTTCGATTCGGTCGCCATTCAGAAATATCCGGAGGTGGAAGCCGTCAAGCATGTCCACCACGCCGGCAATTCGTCGGGCATCGTCGATGGCGCGGCGGCGGTTCTGCTCGGTAATGCGCGCGCCGGCAAAAAAGCTGGACTGAAGCCGCGGGCACGTGTGCGTGCGTTCGCCAATATCGGCTCAGAGCCGGCGATCATGTTGACCGGGCCGGTCGACGTTACCAAGAAGGTGCTGAAACGCTCCGGCATGACGCTCGACGATATCGACCTGTTCGAACTCAACGAAGCGTTCGCATCGGTCGTGCTGCGCTACATGCAGGCGTTCGACATCGATCCTAACAAGATCAACGTCAACGGCGGCGCCATCGCCATGGGCCACCCGCTCGGTGCCACCGGCGCGATGATCCTCGGCACAGTGCTCGACGAACTCGAGCGCCGCAATTTGTCGACCGCACTGATCACGCTCTGCATCGGCGCCGGCATGGGGACGGCCACGATTATCGAGCGGGTATGAGGAGCGATCCGTCATCCTTCGGGGGCGGCGCTGCGCGCCGCCACTTCGAGATGCGGCGACTTTTGAAGAGCCTGCGGATGCCCAAAATCGACATCGCCAAACTGCCAGTGGACAGCCGCTCGACTTACCCCGAGCCGTTTAAGCGGGTCGTTGAAGGCCGTTCGCGCAAACGGCTCGGCATTGCCGCCGGCCTCGACCAGTTCGGCGTCAACCTTACGACGCTCAAGCCCGGCGCCGCCTCGGCGTTACGGCATTGGCACGAAAAGGAAGACGAACTCGTCTATGTCCTCGAAGGCGAAGTGGTGCTGATTGAGGACGACGGCGCGACCGTGCTCAAAGCGGGCGATGCTGCCGGCTTCAAGGCCAGCGTCAGCAACGGGCATCACCTGGTCAACCAATCTGGGCGTGACGCGGTCTATCTGGAAATCGGCACGCGCTCGAAATACGAACGCGCCGATTATCCCGATGTCGACCTGGTCGTGATCCGAGACGAAAGCGGCGGACGATACACCCACAAGGACGGCAAGCCGTATCCGAAATAATTTTCCCTCTCCCGCGGGGGGCGAGGCCAGCAGAGTTGCGACGGGGAGATCACTATGACCTACCAGAACTTCAGCTTCGATATCGACACGGACGGCATCGCAGTGGTGAGCTGGAACATGCCGGGGCGCTCGATGAATGTCATCGACGCGAAGGTGATGGAGGAACTCGCTGCGATCGTCGAGAAAGTGGCAACCGACGGGGCCATCAAGGGCGCGGTGCTGACCTCCGGCAAGGATGCATTCTGTGCCGGGGCCGACCTGACGATGCTGGAAGCGCAAAGCCGCGCCTTTGCCGCGCTGCTCAAGTCGCAGGGCGAGGAGGCCGCGAACAAACATTTGTTTGAGGAAAGCCGCAGGCTGTCGCAGATCGCGCGCCGCATGGAGACGTCCGGCAAGCCTTGGGTCGCGGCGCTGAACGGCACCGCCATGGGCGGCGGCTTCGAGCTGGCGCTCGCCTGCCATCACCGCGTCGCGTCCGAAAACGACAAGACCCGGCTTGGTCTACCCGAAATCAAAGTCGGCCTTTTTCCTGGCGGCGGCGGCACCCAACGTATCGCCCGCATGATGCCGCCGGCCGATGCGTTGCAATATCTGCTCAAGGGCGATCAGCTCCGTCTCAATCGCGCCAAGGCAATGAAGCTTGTCGACGAGATCGTGCCGCCGGGTGAGCTCGTTCAAAAAGCCAAGGACTGGATTAAAGCGGGCGGCAAGCCGACCGCGCCGTGGGACGTCGAGGGCTTTAAGCTGCCGGGTGGCACGGTCTATTCCAAAGCCGGCATGATGGTTTTCCCGCCGGCGAACGCGCTTTATCGGCGCGAAACCTACGACAATTATCCTGCCGCGCGCGCGATCATGCAGGTCGTCTACGAAGGCCTGCAACTACCGATGGACCAAGCGCTGCGCGTCGAGTTGCGCTATTTCGCCAAGATCCTGCGTTCGCCCGAAGCCGCGGCGATGATCCGCTCGTTGTTCGTCTCTATGCAGGAGCTGAACAAAGGCGCGCGCCGGCCGGCCGGCGTGCCGGCAAAGCCGATCAAGAAAGTCGGCGTGCTCGGCGCCGGCTTCATGGGCGCCGGCGTCGCCTATGTCACCGCCCAGGCCGGCATTGATGTTGTACTGATCGACCGCGATCAGGAAGCGGCCGACAAAGGCAAGGCGCATTCGCAGAAACTGATCACCGATCAGATCAATCGGGGCCGCGCCACCGCCGCCGATCGCGATGCGCTGCTCGCGCACATCACAGCGACGCCGGATTACGCGGCGCTGAAGGATTGCGACTTGATCATCGAGGCGGTGTTCGAGGACCGCAAGGTGAAGGAAGAAGTGATCGCCAAGGCGCAGGCCGTGATCGGGAATCAAACAATCTTCGGCTCCAACACCTCGACGCTGCCGATCACATCACTGGCGAAAACATTCAAAGATACGCCGCGCTTTATCGGCATTCACTTCTTCTCGCCGGTTGACCGGATGATGCTGGTCGAAGTCATTATGGGCAAAAAGACCGGCGACGCCGCGCTCGCGGCCGCGCTCGACTACGTACGCGCGATCCGCAAGACCCCGATCGTGGTCAACGATTCGCGTGGCTTCTACACATCGCGCGTCGTCGGCACCTATATCCGCGAGGGTCATCTGATGCTGACCGAAGGCGTGCCGGCAGCGATGATCGAAAACGTCGGACGCATGGCCGGCATGCCGGTCGGACCGCTTTCGCTTAACGACGAAGTGGCGGTCGATCTTGCCTGGAAAGTCTTGAAAGCGACCGAAGCCGATCTCGGCGCGGACGCGATCGACCCACGGCAAAAGACGCTGCTCGAAGACATGGTCGAGAAGCGAGGGCGTTATGGCCGCAAGAACGGCAAGGGCTTTTATGACTACCCGCAGACTGGACCCAAGCGGCTGTGGCCGGGACTTGCCGAATTGCAGCCTGTCAAACTTGATCCCGACTCGATCGACGTCGACGAACTTAAGCACCGGCTGTTGGCGATCCAGGCGCTCGAGTCCGCGCGCTGTGTCGAGGAAGGCGTTGTCACCGACATGCGCGAAGCCGATGTCGGCTCTATTCTCGGTTTTGGCTATGCGCCCTTCACCGGCGGTACCATCTCATATATCGACGGCATGGGCACGAAGGCCTTCGTCGACATGTGTAATGGATTGGCCAAGAAATATGGTCCCCGCTTCAAACCCGGCAAGCTATTGCGAGAGATGGCGAAGACGGGCGATACCTTCTATCACCGTTTCCCGTCGGAAACGCGCAAGGCAGCTTGACGATCATCGCCGGCACCCAGCCTAGATCCCATGGCGCGTGATCAAGTCGACCTGACGCCGATCGAGCGGCGCGACGAGCTCGTCGATTGGATTGCGCAAGGCATCAGGCCGAAAGCGCAATTCCGCATCGGCACCGAGCACGAAAAATTCGCCTTCACCCTCGAAGGTCATCGGCCGGTGCCGTATGAGGGCCGGCGTGGGATTCGGGCCCTGCTGGAAGGCATGAACCTCCTGCTCGGCTGGCAACCGATCATGGAGGGCGAAAACGTCATCGGCCTGTTCGACGTGACCGGCGGCGGTGCGATTTCGCTCGAGCCCGGCGGCCAGTTCGAATTATCCGGCGCCCAAGTCGAAACAGTTCACCAGACATCAAGCGAACTGATGGCGCATCTCGCGCAAATCCGGGAAGTCGCGCGACCGCTGCACATCGGATTTCTCGGCGCCGGCATGACGCCGAGCTGGACACGCGCCGAAATGCCGCGAATGCCGAAAGGCCGCTACAAGATCATGACCAACTACATGCCCAAGGTCGGCAAGCTTGGTCTCGACATGATGTATCGCACCTGCACGGTGCAGACTAATCTCGATTTCTGTTCTGAAGCCGACATGGTCAAGAAGCTGCGCGTGTCCATCGCACTGCAGCCGGTCGCCACCGCCCTGTTTGCCAACTCGCCATTCACGGAAGGAAAGCCGAACGGCTTTCTTTCTTTCCGCGCGGAAATCTGGCGCGACACCGATAACGACCGAAGCGGCATGCTGCCCTGGGCATTCGAGGACGGAATGGGCTTCGAGCGCTGGGTCGACTACGCGCTCGACGTGCCGATGTATTTCGTCAAGCACGGCGATGAGTATGTCGACGTGGCCGGCCAGTCATTCCGCGACCTGATGGCGGGTAAGCTCGCCGCTGTGCCCGGCGAGCGCGCGACGATTTCAGACTGGGCGAACCACATCTCGACGATTTTTCCTGAAGTTCGGCTCAAGCGTTATCTGGAAATGCGCGGTGCCGATTCGGGAACGCTGCCAAATTTGCTCGCACTGCCGGCATTCTGGGTCGGCATCCTCTATGACGACGTTAGCCTCGACGCCGCTTGGGACCTGGTCAAGAATTGGACCGCAGAAGAACGACAAAAGCTTCGCGACACCGTGCCAAAGGCCGGCCTCGCCGCGAGAGTTGGTGACCGCACCGTATTTGAAATCGCCACCGACGTGCTCCGGCTTGCGCGTGCCGGTTTGGCACGCCGCAAGCATCTCGACATCGGCGGCGAAGACGAAGGGAAGTACCTCGACATCCTCGACGATCGCCTCGCCCGCGGGACGACGCCAGCGCAGGAATTGTTGGAAAAATTCCACGGACCCTGGGCTGGCTCAGTCGATCCGATCTACGCGGAGGAGGCCTACTAGGCCCCGCGTTCGACTGCGAATAAACACCCTTTGGCCGTGCTCGCTTGTCGGCGCCCGATAGAGCGGGCGGCTGGCGATCGGTGCATGCCGGAGTCGGAATGCGCTTGCGGCGCTGAAGTGCTAACATGGCGCCAATCCAGCGGTTTGGTTCAAAAACAAAAACGGCGCAGAGAGGGAAACACATGACCAATTACGTCATCGTTGGCGCCGGTTCCGCCGGTTGTGTGCTCGCTTCGCGGCTGACGGAAGACCCGGCGATCCGGGTGACATTGATCGAAGCCGGCGGCCCAGACGACGCAGCAGAGATCCACGTTCCGCTGGCGTGGGGTTTGATCCGCAAAAATCAATACGACTGGGACTATATGAGTCAGCCGGAGCCTGGTCTCGACGGCAGGTTCGTCTATCTGCCGCGCGGCAAAACGTTCGGTGGATCAAGTTCGATCAACGCAATGATTTATATTCGCGGCAATCGCGCCGATTACGATGGGTGGGCTGCCGAGGGGGCGAAAGGATGGAGCTATAACGAAGTTCTGCCCTACTTTCGCAAAGCCGAGGCCAACGAGCGCGGCGAGGACCAGTTTCACGGCAAGCTGGGACCGCTTTCGGTATGCGATCCGCGGACGCGCCACACTTTGACCGACGCCTTCATGCACGCAGCCATCGATGCCGGGTACCGGGTGAACCAGGATTTCAATGGCGCCAGCCAGGATGGCGTCGGGTTCTATCAGGTCACTCAGCGTAAAGGTAAGCGTTGCAGCGCCGCAACCGCGTATTTGCGTCCGGCGATGAGCCGCCCCAATCTAACCGTGCTGACCCACGCGCTCACCACACGGATACTGTTCGACGGCAACCGCGCGACCGGCGTTGAGATAGCGCGCAACGGAAGCCTCGAGCGGATAAGCGCTGACACCGAAGTTATCTTGGCGGCCGGCACCTATAATTCCCCACAATTGCTTTTGCTGTCTGGGATTGGGCCGGCAGCCGACCTGGCCGCGCTGCACATTGCTGTCCGTCACGATCTGCCGGTTGGTGTCGGGCTGCAGGATCATCCGCTGGTGATGATGAGCTGGTACACCGATACAGAAAGCCTGCTGACGCCGCCAACCGCTGAAGATGCGGCGCTTTTGGAGAGCGAAGGCCGCGGCCCGTTAAGCTCGAATGGCGGCGAGACCGGCGGATTTTTTCGCACCCGCGCCGGATTGGAAGCGCCGGACGTGCAATTCCTGACCGCGGCGCTCATGTTTCATGAGCAGGGCTTGAGCCCGCCCACGGCACACGCTGTCTCCTTCGGTCCCTGCGTTCTGAAGCCGAAGAGTCGTGGCAAAGTTTCTCTCCGCAGCGCCGATCCGACCGCAAAACCGCAGATCGTGCACAACTATCTTGCTCATCCGGAAGATCGACAGACCATGATTGATGGCATCCGCATCGGCCTTGAAATCGCGGCTCGGCCGGCCATGCGCGCACAGATCAGAGAACCCTATCTCGCTCCAAAATCCGACTCCGAAACTGATGTCTGGGCCTATGTTCAGCGGCATGCCCAATCCGTTTATCATCCAACCAGTACCTGTGCGATGGGGTCCGTGGTGGATAACCAATTGCGCGTGCACGGCATCGCCGGCTTGCGCGTGGCCGATGCCTCGGTGATGCCAAGCGTGGTGCGCGGCAACACCAACGCACCAACGATCATGATTGCCGAGCGCGCCGCGGATCTCATCCGCGGCGTCGTCTGAGAGCTATCCCTAGAGCCCGTACAGGGCTCTTGCCTCGTCGAGCGCCTTCGCGCACGCATCGGCATTGCCGGCCGCGTCAGCCTGACGTGCGCGCTCAAGCGCCGCCCGGCCATCAGCCTTGGCCCTCGCTTCGGCGTTTTCAACCGAGCCGGGCGTAGGCTGATGGTGAAGCTGGGCACCGACCGTCTGGTTGCCGGTTGGCCCGGTATCCGGGCCAGACGCCGCACGGCGGATCTGATGCTCGACGTGTATAATCTGCCTGGTACACGGGCCGGCCTGTGCACCAACAGTAGCGCCGACCAAGCACCCGGTGGCTAGCGCCAAAAAGCGCAATCTGACCACGGTCGACCTCCCATTCAAAGTCTGCGGCCGAGCCGCGCTCCACGAGCAACCCTAATAGTAGTCTCGCAAAAAGCCGTCGAGAAGAGCAACGGACAGCCGTTCGTTCGAACTATGTGGTACCCGGAGAGTTGAGGGTCCAACTGCTCTTTCGCAACGCGGCAGGCCACCGGCCACGCCCTAAAATTCACTTTTTCTGGATTAATTTTTGGTTTGCTGGCGCAATGAAGTTTGAAACCAAGGGCAGTTGGGCTGCATCCATGAAGGCAAAGTCCCTGGTCAAGTCGATCCGCCATATCGTGGTCGTGGCCATTTCTGCCGCGGGATTTGCGCTCGGCCTCGCCGGTTGCGTCACAACATCGGAGCAACAGGGCAAAGGGCCCGATCCGGCGTTCGCCCGTCAGCTTGTCACTTACGCCTCGCGCGAAGTGCCCGGCACAATCGTCGTCGATCCGGGAAGTCACTACCTCTATCTGTTGCTGCCGGGTGGCCAAGCCGTGCGCTATGGCGTCGGTGTGGGCGGCGAAGGATTTGGCTGGTCGGGCGTCGCGACGGTCCACAACAAGCAGGAATGGCCAGACTGGTATCCGCCGACAGAAATGCTCGAACGGAAACCGGAGCTGAAGGAGCACATGGTCCAGCTGCAAAGCGGTCTCGGGATGCACGGCGGGCCGGAAAATCCGATCGGCGCCCGGGCGCTCTATCTCTGGCAGGGCAACAAGGATACCTTGTACCGGATCCACGGTACCAATGAGCCTTGGACAATCGGCCACAACGTCTCCGCCGGATGCATTCGCATGACCAATGAAGACATCTCCGACCTTTATGACCGCACGCTCGTCGGGACCAAAGTTGTGGTGCTGGCCACGGCGTCTGCTCCTGTCGCGTCCGCCCAATAGCAATCGGATCCGCTTGAGCCTCCATTAGCTTGGGCCGGGACTCGCCATGGCGTCGCCCGTCAACGCCGCGCTTTGCGCGCTGATTGCCACCACGTTCTGGGCTTTCCTGGGCTACGCGATCGGGCGCCATCTGTTCCCGCGCGTGCTCGCGATCGGCGCCGCAGGCGTGATCGGGTGGGCGGCCCACAACGCGGTGATGCTGCCAATCCTTACCCTGGTCGGTTTTTCCCAGACCGCTGTCCTGGCGAGCGGTTTTATTTGCCTGGTCGCCGCAGTTTTTTCGCTATCGCGGTCGGCACCGATCAGTGAGGCCGAAGGCGATCTAGCCATTTCGCAATGGGTGTTTGCTGCCGCGGGCATCCTGGCGCTCGTGCCGGCTCTTGCCATCTTGCCGAAGTTTTCCGGCGATGCCGTGCAGCTCGCCGACCCAATCTTCGATCATTCAAAGGCCGCGCTGATCGACGCGATGACGCGGCTGGGCCTGCCGCCGGTCAATCCGGTGTTTGGGCAAATCGGCGGGCCGGATCGCCTCGCCTACTATTACCTCTGGCATTTTAGCGCGGCCCAGGTCGCGCTGACGTTCGGCGCGAGCGGTTGGGAAGCCGACATCGGACTGACCTGGTTCACCGCCTTCGCGTCGCTCTGTTTGATGATGGGGCTGGCGGTTTGGCTCGGCAAGCGGCCCGTCGCTGCGATTTGGGTTGTCGCCCTGGCGGCGGCCGCTTCGCTGTGGGTGACGCTATTCTGGATATTCCACACCGACGATTTCAAGCCGGTCCTCTTGGACTCGATCGGCATGGGCGGCTGGCTGTTCCAGGCGACCTGGGTGCCGCAACATTTGATGGCAGGCTCATGCGCAGTCACCGCGATGCTGCTGTTGACCCAGTCCACGCGGCGGCCAACACTGACCTTCAGCTTGATACTTGCTTTGGTCGTCGTCGCCGGTTTTGAAAGCTCGACCTTCGTCGGCGGCGTGACGTTCGCCATTGCCGGTCTTGCCGCCGCTCCGATCCTCTTCACCGCAACATCTCCGGGGCGCCGCCTGCGCCTCATCGGCGGACTCGCGATTGCTGCCTTGCTTGTCATTTGCCTGATCGCGCCGTTTTTGCGCGACCAATTCGCCGTCGTCGCCGCGCGCGGCGGCGGCAACCCGCTGGCCATCAGCCCTTACGCGGTATTCGGCGAGCGGTTCCCGAATTGGCTCCGCCGCATCATGGATATTCCAGGCTATTGGCTCATCATTCTACCAATCGAACTACCAGCGGTTTATGTCGCCGGCTTGCTGGCGCTGACGACCGCGCTCCGCAGCATGAAAGCAGGACCGGAGCGGCTCGCGCTCGTACTGTTCACGTGCCTGGCCGGCGCCGCTCTGTCGGTCTCGTGGCTTCTGGTCTCAACCCTGGGCGAGAACAACGATCTGGGGTTGCGCGCGATTATCCCTGCCGAAATCGTTCTCATCGTCGCGATAGCTACTGCGCTGACAAGCCTGCCGGGACGCGCGACCCTTGTGGCGGCGGTGGCGGGGCTCGCACTCAGTCTGCCTGACACGGTGATGACGATCCACGACAACATCGTTGGTACGCCGAGACCGGGCGGCAAGATCCTCGCGCAAGCCCCGGAACTCTGGGCGGCGGTGCGCCGCTACGCTGGACACAGCGTCCGTGTTGCCAACAATCCGCTGTTTCTCGAAGCCGTGACCCCCTGGCCGGTGAACATATCCTGGGCTCTGCTCGCCGACCGCAATTCGTGTTTTGCGAGCCGTGATTTGGCCGCGGCCTACGCTCCGCTCTCGCCCGAACGCCTCAAGACCGTCGACGCCCAGTTCGTCCGGGTATTCGCGGGCGAGGCCATGCCGGAAGATATCCGCGACCTCGCCGCCAAATACGATTGCGAAGTTGCGGTTGTTGTCCCTCAGGATGGGGCTTGGGAAAAAGACCCGTTTTCCGCAAGTCCCCACTATCATCTGGCCGAAAGCCGTGACAACCGCTGGCGGATTTATGTACGGCAACGGTAGCGTCGTACCGCGTCAAATCCCCGCAAACCAGTTAAAGCCCTGCTCGCTCCAGAACGTCTCGGTGAAAGTGTTGGTCACTTCGATGGCCTTCACCCATTTCGCGTTCTTGTAGCCGAGTTTGGTGGACGTGCGCAGCCGCAGCGGAAAGCCGAACGGATCGGTGATGGTCTCATTGGCGTAGCGCGTTGCGAGTATCGTCTGCGGATGCAGCGCCGTCGCCATATCGATGCTCTCGGTATAGTCGTCGGCGCAGTGGAAGTAGACGTACTTCGCGCTCAAATCCGCACCAACACGTTCGAAGAAGCTGCGCAGATTTGGACCAGACCATTGTCCGATGTAATCCCAGCCTTCGACACAGACATGCCGGATGATGATTTCCTGCTCCGGCAGTTCATAAATCTGTTGCGCGGTCCAGGGCCGTTTGTCGGCAATGAGGCCCGCCAACTCGAGCTTCCAGGTTGCGCCATCGACGGGTTTGACGTCCTCGATGTCGAAATGGGCATTGAAGCGCGGCGGTTTGACCACCTGACTGACGTCAAACGTCGGCGCCAGGTGATCGGGCCGAAAGATCGTCGCCTGAACGCGGTCGTTCCATGACGACACCGTACGCAAAACCTCCTGCACCGGTTTCTCTTCGGTGACGTCGCAGCCGGTCAATAACGTCAAGGCGCCGAGACTGATCGCGCCGCGCAGCACATTCCGCCGGTTGATGGTCTCAATGAGCTCACGGTCCGCCCCGAGCACCTTTTGGTCGATCGGCTTTTTCGGCCGGAAAATCGACGGCGTGCGAGTGCGAAGGGACATTGGACTACCGCGAGGCTGTTGGCGTCGCGTCGGCGACATTCATCTGGTCGTCTCGCACTGCCGGGCCGCCGGTCAGCATAGCGACAAGGCTCTGCGGCACCAGCAGAGCGAGCGCCACATGCACGAGCAGAAAGAGCACGATTGCGGACATGCACAGAAAATGCACCAACCGGATGGTCTGGAAACTGCCGAACAGCGCCGCCAGCTCGGAAAACTGCACCGGCTTCCATAGCGCCAGGCCGGAGATGACGATGAGAATGCCGATCATAATAATGCCGAGGTACAGAATCTTCTGCACCGCGTTGTAGTGGGTCAGATCATCGTGGCCGAGCTTGAACCGCAACGCGTCACCGACGGTTGCCAGAATCTCGCGTATCGAAATCGGAAACAGCTTTTGCCGAAAGCGGCCGGTGGCGATGCCGTAAGCGAGATAAGCGAGGCCATTGATCACGAAAATCCACATGCCGAAGAAGTGCCATTGCAGTCCGTATTGCGCCCACTTCCCAATGACCACGGCATCCGGAAAATGCAGCCAGCCGAAAAGCACGTCATCGTTATAAATCTTCCAACCACTGCCGATCATGATGAAAATCGCAATTGCGTTGGTCCAATGCATAATTCGCAACGGCAGCGGATGAAGACGGTGTTCGTGACGTGCTAGTGATTTGACCGATGGCGTCGACATCAACGAATGTTCCCCGGCGCGCTGATTTTTTTGCCGCGCGTGATTGTAACTCTACGGATACACGAACCCGTTCGCAAATAAACTGGCTTCACGAAACCGCGCGGCGGGTTTGATCGGAGAGCTGTGAAATGCAGATGAAGTCGATCGCGGCAGGATTGGTGATGACCTTGATCGGCGCCGAGGCTTCACAGCCGGTGCTGGCGCAAGCCATGGTGCCCCCAACCGGCATGGAAGAAGAAAAGCGGCCGATGACTGCAGAGCAGCGCATGCAAGCGCGGTTTCCGCAGAATGTACGCGTCGGCGACCTCATTGGACTGCCTGTGCTCGACGATAGCTCCAGCACGCTGGGCCACGTCCGCGAACTCGTGCGCACGCCAAACAACAAGATTGAATTGATCGTCGCGTATGGCGGCTTCCTTGGCTGGGGCACGCGCCCAGTGGCCGTGCCAATAGAAGTCATTGGCATTCAGGGCCGCGAGCTCGCGTCTCTTGATATGCCGGCAGGCGAGTACGCCAAGGCACCGACATGGCACGACGCGGAAGCACGGATCATCCCTTCAGACTCAACAATCAAAATCGCGCTGGCTCGCCGCTAAAACTCGTGCACAGCACACGTAATCACAACTTTGTGAAGTCCATAACTTTCTGGTGCGCGCTGACTTGAAGACATTGAGGCGGAAGTGATTGGCGCCTTCGTGTGCTTTGCCCAACACTGCGATTTAGTTTTGTTGGGATTCGATTTTAGTCGACTTTTTGGGGGGATGGCATCGTATGGTTGGGGCGAATGGGTCCAACGGCACGTCCGCTACGGGCCAGACCTGCGGCATCGCCATCATGGCCAAGGCCTCGGCGCCGGGCCGCACGAAGACACGTTTGGTGCCGCCGCTGACCTTCGACGAAGCCGCGGCGATCAACACCGCATTCCTGCAGGACATTGCCGCAAACCTCCTGCTCGCGGGTTGTCATGCTGGCATTGCTGGCTACGCCGCGTTTGCGCCAACTGGTTCGGAAGAATTTTTTTCGCGCATTCTTCCGCCGGCGATCGGCTTGATTGATGCCTGCCTGCCGAACTTCGGCGACTGTCTGTTACGTACCATCGAGGAAATTATTGAGCGCGGACATGGTTCGGCTGTTGTTCTCAACTCCGACAGCCCGACATTGCCGACAGCCTTCCTGGTGGAGACGGCGAGAGTATTGGCACGACCGGGCGACCGTGCAGTACTCGGTCCGTCAAGCGACGGCGGCTACTATCTGCTGGGCCTCAAAACCGCACATCGCCGCATGTTCGAGGACATAGCGTGGAGCACTGAACGCGTCGCGCAGCAAACGCTTGAGCGCGCGCGCGAGATCAAACTCGACGTTCACATGCTGCCGGTCTGGTACGACGTGGACGATGTCGATGGCCTGCGTAGGCTCGGTGGCGAATTGCACCGGCCGCGCGCATCCAGGCCGCGGCTTGATTCGCGCGCGCCAAATTACCCTGCGGCCACCGCGGAATTATTCCAGAGCCTCTGGCCGGATGGCGAATTCTCCCGCCGCCGCGAAACTCTCATGCACGCTTAGGCTGCATGCTCTCCTGAAAATTTCGATTAAGGACTGATGAGCGATACTGATGAGTGATACGGAAACGGCGACAGTAGCGCAGCCTGCGATCGACCCACGGCGCTATTTCGAGCGCGTGCGTACCGATAGCGCCGTTCCCGCGCACGAGCCGGTTTGCCTTTATCTGGAAACGACGAACCGCTGCAACTTGCTGTGCACGACCTGCCCGCGCACCTATGAGGAGCTTGAGCCGCCAGCCGACATGAGCTGGGACCTGTTTCGCTCGATCGTCGATCAGATTCCAAATCTCCAGCGCGCAGTATTACACGGCGTCGGCGAGCCGATGCTGGTCAAGAACCTGCCGCGCATGGTGCGCTACTTGAAGGACAGGGGCACCTATGTCCTGTTTAACACCAATGGCACCGTTCTCAACGAAAAGAACGGCCGGGCGCTGATCGAGGCCGATCTCGACGAACTCCGCGTGTCGTTCGACGCCGCCAATGCCGAATCCTATCGCGCCATTCGCGGCAAAAACTATTTCAATCGCATCTTGAAAAACGTGCGCCTGTTCCGCGAACTTCAGGAGCGCGAACGCAAGCTCAAGCCGCGCGTGTCGGCGTGGCTGACCGGATTGCGCGAGACGATCGAGCAGTTGCCGGATTTCGTCCGCGTTGCAGCAGAGACCGGCGTCAAGGAAGTTTATCTTCAACGCCTCGTGTTCTTTACGGAGAATGCCATCGGCAAGGCGCGTCCGGACCAGGCGCTCTACGAGCAACTGTCCGGCGAGGAGACAATCCATATCGATCGCGCCGCCGCGGTCGCGGCTGCGCTCGGGATCACATTCAGCGCCTCGGGCGCGACTTCCGAGCCCGGCATGAGTTTGAAGCGCAGCGACAGCGGTTCGCCGTGGTCGCTGTGCCGCCGGCCGTGGACCGTAATGTACATCACCGCCAATGGCCGCGCGCTGCCGTGCTGCATCGCGCCGTTTTCGCAGCGCGGTTACGAGAACTACACGCTGGGTGATGCAACCCAGCAGACGCTCCGCGAAATCTGGACTGGACCGGCCTATCGCGATTTCCGTCACGCGCTGACGTCCGAACAACCGCCGGCCGCGTGTGCAAGTTGCGGCTTACGCTGGAGTTTGTAGGAGGCCGTTACGCGCGTCGCTGTCATCATTCCAACGTTCAATGAAGCGGAATTGATCGGAGATGTGGTCGCTTCCATTCCGCGCGACATTGCGAGCCGCGTTATCGTTGCCGACGGCGGTAGCGTCGACGGAACAGCCGATTTGGCGCGTGGCGCGGGCGCCGAAGTCATCACTGTCGGCCGCGGCTATGGCCGCGCCTGTCTTGTCGGTGCGCAGACAGCTGATGATGCCGATGTCGTCGCCTTCATGGACGGCGATGGCGCCGACGACCCCGCCGCGCTTCTCGCGATGGTCGATGCTATCACCACTGGAGGCTATGACTTCGTGATCGGCTCTCGCGCACGCGGAAGCCGCGAGCCCGGCAGCATGGCCGGCCACCAAATCCTCGCCGGCCTCGCCGCTGGCGCCTTGATCGGTCTTCTTTACGGCGTGCGTTACACTGATATGTGCGCCTACCGCGCCATGCGCCGCGATACCTTGCTTGAGCTCGGCATGCGCGAACTCACCTACGGGTGGAATCTTGAAATGCAGATGCGCGTCGCGCGCGCCGGTCTCCGCGTCCTGGAACTGCCAGTGCCCTATCGCCGCCGCAGCGGCGGTAAATCCAAAGTCGCTGGCAATTTTCGCGGGTCGCTTACCGCCGGGTCGCGCATTATCGCAACCTTCGCGCGCGTCGCCATGGAGCCGGCGCGCGCGTTGCCCTAGCTTTTGTCGGCTCGGCTTTAAATCGCGACTTTGCGGAGGAAGCCGTCAACGCTCCCGCGAAGTGAGTTTGCAGCCTTCTCGACGGCTTGCGACGCCGCCAAAACCGTATCCGCCGACGCATGCATGTCGACGATAGCGCTGGAGACGCGCTGCAGTACCGCGACAATCGATTTCGTTCCCGCCGCGGCGGCGTCTACGTTCAGGGAGATCTCCTGGGTCGCGGCGGTTTGTTGCTCGACCGACGTCGCAATGGCGGCCGTGAACTGACTGATCTCCTGCATCCGGCCGGTAATGTTGCCGATAGCGCCGACCACGCCATGTGTCGACGATTGCACCGCGGCGATCTGGGCGGCGATGTCATCGGTCGCCTTGGCGGTCTGCACGGCCAGCGCCTTGACTTCGGAGGCGACGACGGCGAAGCCTCTGCCCGCCACGCCGGCACGCGCCGCTTCGATCGTTGCGTTGAGCGCCAACAAATTTGTCTGGCCGGCAACGCTTTGAATGAGCTTGACGACATCGTCGATCTTTTGCGCGGCTTGCGCGAGCCCGGCGATGTCGTGATTTGTCGACTGCGCTTCGGTGGCTGCGGCCTTGACCACTTCCGAAGCGCGCAACAGTTGGCGGTTGATTTCGCTGATCGACTTGGCCAACTCATCTGCCGCGCTGGCGGCCACTTCAACGCTGCCGAATGCCTCATTCGAGGTCTTGACCGCGCCCGCGGTGTGCGCGGTTGTTTCGCTCGAGGTGGCCGAGAGCGCTGTTGCCGTCGATTTCATTGCGCCGACGCTGTCGGCAACGGTCTTCAGGACACCTTCGACGCTTTCACGGAACCAGGTGATCGCTTCCTCCACGGCCGCGCGACGCGCCTCCTGCTCACCGAGCAAAACGTTTTTTCGTTCCGCCGAACGGCGCTCGGTGATGTCGTCGTGGGTCCCGACCCAATACTTGGAGCCGGGTATCGGCCGGTTGACGACCGAGATGGCCCGTCCGTCGGGTGCTTCGGCGACGAAGCTGACAATCTTTCCGGCAACCATGCTTTCAAGAACTTCGGCGCAGTACTCTGCCGGATCGCGCCCCAAATTGCCGGTTTTGTCACGCTCAAGGATCACATCCAAAAGCGTAGCACCGGATCTCACCACGTCCGGAGATAGGCCATACATGCTGCGATATCGTTCGTTGCAGACGACGAAGCGTCCAGCCATGTCGAACATGACGACGCCTTGAGTCATGTTATTGAGCACAAGCCCCAGGAGATGGCCCTTATGTTCGAGCCCCAGACCCTTGGCGAATTGCGTCAAACGGCTAATGACACCGGACATCGTCGTTGAGGCTTGGTCGTTGTCTCCCAGCCTCCTAGCTAGCCGACATCCATTTACGCTTCGTTAATCAACCTCACGCGCTCAAGCCGCCGTCCACCATCAACAGGCTTCCGGTCGTGAAGCTCGAGGCGTCGGAGGCGAGAAAGAGCACAGAGCGCGCCACTTCATCGGCGCGAACGTGGCGGTGCAGCGGAATAACGTCGTTGAAAAATTGCGTAGCGTCGCGCCCGATCACGCCCGTCAGGTTCTTTTCCACGTTCAACTGGAAATCGTTGTCCACCGGACCGGGATGAAGAGTGTTGACCCGAATATTTCGGCCCGCGAGTTCCTTGGCAAGCACCCGCATCAGGCCGACCTGGGCATGCTTGGCGGTGATGTAGCCATAGACGCCGGGATCGC
Organism: uncultured Alphaproteobacteria bacterium; assembly: GCA_963727325.1. Taxonomy (GTDB): domain Bacteria; phylum Pseudomonadota; class Alphaproteobacteria; order Rhizobiales; family Xanthobacteraceae; genus BOG-931. Next base: position 197,597 of record CAVSFV010000003.1, on the reverse strand, counting down.
CCTTAACCCCGACAATGCTCGATGTGATGATGATCGAGCCGCCATCGTTCATTTGCGGTACCGCATACTTGGCGGCGAGAAACGCGCCTTTGACATGCACGGCAAGGACGGAGTCAAATACGTCTTCCGGATATTCGCTGATCGGCGCGACGGTACCGAAATTTCCGGCGTTACTGAACAGAACATCGATTTTGCCGAACCGGCTCACCGTATTTGCGATTGCATCTTTGACTTGGCTCGATTTGGTGACGTCGGCGGCACACCAGGCGATGGCGTCGGCGGCGGAATTTCCGCCGATACGTGCCACGGCTTCCTTCAGTGCGGCCTCATTCAGATCCGTCAGCATCACCTTGGCTCCTTCGGCGAGCAGAAGCTCTGCCGATGCCAAGCCGATGCTGCCGGCGCCGCCCGTTACGACACAGACCTTGCCCTGCATTTGTTTCGCCATTGGTCCCCTCCCATCGCAGCGACCCGAACCTAGCGGTACGGGCCGGGTCGTCGCAAATGCTCCTTCTCAACTATAGTGGCGGCACGGACGTGATGAATTGCTTGCATGAGGCTCGTTGCCTCGATCGGGAGAAAGTTCATGAAGATTGGAATTGTCGGGCTGGGTCGAATGGGCGCTGCAATATCGCAGCGGCTCCGCCAGCAAGGTTTCGACCTGGTCGGCTGGGATCATAACGCGGATACCAACCGAAAACTGGCGGCGGAAGGGGTGCCAATCGGCGCTGGCGCCCGAGGCGTCGCAGCCGATGCGGCGATGGTCATTTCGAGCATCACCGAAGACCACGGTGTCCGCGGTATTTTCAACGGCTCGGGCGGCTTCCTCGAAGGCGACGTGAACGGCAAGCTCTTCATCGAAATGAGCACGCTCCAGCCGATGACCGGCCGCGAACTGGCGCCGCTGGTCGAAGCCAGGGGCGCGCGGCTTATCGAGGCTCCTGTGCTGGGGACAATTCCGCAGGCGCGTGAGGGTAGGCTTTTGGCGATGGTCGGCGGGCGGCCTGAGGATCTCGAACGCGCGCGCCCGATACTCGAAAAGCTGACCGGGCGCATCGCCTATATGGGTCCGAATGGCGCGGGCTACGCAATGAAGCTCGCCGCCAATCTCGGCCTCGGCGGCTATGTACAGGCCCTGGCGGAATCGCTCGCGCTTGGCTTGAAGCAAGGCCTGACCCTCGACCAGATGCTGGATGTGATTCAGGATGGGCCCTACGCCAGCGGCTGGCTCAAGAGCAAGCTCGACGTTTTCAAAGGCGGCAGGGCCGAAATGACACTCGATATTCGCACGCTGCGGAAGGATCTCATGTCCGCGGTAGCGACTGGTGCGCTCGACGGCGTGCCGATGCCGTTGGCGGCTGGCACGCTTGCGTCGCTGTCGGCGGCGGTCGCCGCCAATTACGGCGACCGCGATCTCGCTGAGCTGCCGAAATTTCTGCGCGAGACGATGCTGCAGAATTTCGGCTAGCCGCGGCGGATCGCAGGATAAGATAACGGGCTGTCTGAAATCGCATCTGCAAACCGGGAAGACACGTCATGAGTAAATGGCATTACACGAAAGGACTGCACGATCTAGGGCGCGGTTGCTTTGCCTATTTGCAGCCGGACGGCTCCTGGGGCTGGAGCAACGCAGGTCTGATTGCCGACGGCGACCAGACGCTGCTGGTCGACACGCTATTCGACCTGCCGCTCACCGCAGAGATGCTTACGACCATGCGCGATGCGGTTCCGGCGGCGCGTAATATTCGAAAGCTGATCAATACGCACGCCAACGGCGATCACACCTTCGGCAATCAACTGGTGGAAGGCGCGGAAATTATCGCCTGCCGGGCATGCGCCGAGGAATATGCCGAAGCGCCACCGGATGCCTTTGCGGCGCGCGCCGCAGCGTGGCAGCTCGCCGGCGAGGGCGGCGCGTTTTTTCACGAAATTATGGGCAGCCGCTTCGACTGGCGCGGATTGGTCAACACGCCGCCGACGACCTTGTTCGACAAGACAATGGAAGTCACGGTGGGCAACAAGCGCCTGGTTCTGACTCATCTGGGTGCTGCGCACACCCGCGGTGACGTTCTGGTCCATGTGCCGGCGGACCGTATTCTCTACGCCGGCGATCTTCTGTTCGTCGGCGGCCATCCGGTGATCTGGGCGGGCCCGATCGGAAACTGGATCAAGGCTTGCGATTATATTTTGGGGCTCGACGTCGACATTATCGTGCCGGGCCACGGGCCGATCGCGGAAAAGCCGGCCGTCCGCGAGCTGAAATCCTATTTTGAATACATCGCGGCTGAGGCGCGCCGGCATTTCGACAACGACGTGCCTTACGAAATCGCCGCGCAGAAAATAAGTCTGGACCGCTTTGCTTCGTGGCTCGATCCCGAGCGCATGGTCATCAACGTCGCCTCCCTATATCGGGAGTTCTCAGGATCAAAGGCGCCGCTCGACCGCATGGTGATGTTCGCGGGAATGAAACGATATCGGGCGGCATGTGGGCATGACCACACCATGCACGCGTAAAGGAAATGCCGATACCGCCAACCAGGATACGATAATCAAGCCGGCAGTCGGCGCTGTACCGACAACAGAACTTTTACCGACGGAGGACGCCGGCTAACGGATAACGTCGAGCCGCACCTTAGCGACGCCCTGATCAACGATTCCCAGGGTGTCGGCTGCGGAATACGACAGGTCGACATCTCGGCCCTGGACGAACGGACCGCGGTCGTTGACCCGCACTGTCACCGAGCGCCCAGTCTCCACATTTGTCACCCGCAACATCGTGCCAAACGGCAACGTCCGGTGCGCCGCGGTCAATGCCAGCGGATCAATTTTTTCACCGTTCGCCGTCTCCGTTCCTTCCGTATAAAAGCTGGCAACGCCGTATTTTTGCGCGGCGTGTTTGCCGCGCGCGAGCGGATTGTGCTTGCCGATCCTCAGGGAGGCCACGGATGTCGGCCGGCTGGCGGTGCGGTATCCGGTTTTATAGTTGACGACGGACGACTGCGCGCAGGCGGCAAGCAGCACCGCTGTCAGCACGACGGCAGAGAGTCGCGCAGCCTTACAAAATTTCGCTGACAAGAATGAACCTGCATCGAAGACGACGCGCGACGCGGCAATGTCGAGGCGCAAATTCCTGGCGCCGTCGGTGAAACGCATTTTACCCCCTTCGGCCACCGCATGCCGAAGCCCGCCAATTTGAAGACCATTTTACGCTTGTCTCTGTTAACAATCGGATACCAAGCGGCGGTTGTCACAAGCGCGATAAATCCAACTGGAATCTGTACGCGCACCCGAGATATTGTCTCGGGAGGGGGCACCATGGGATTGGCGTTCCGCCTGGCGGCCGGCTTGGGGTTCTGGCTGTCGACGAGCGTCACAGGAGCGGCGCTCGCGCAATCGGCCAACCCTCCCGATAAGAGCCAGTACTGGCTGTTCAATCCTGTTCCGGACGATCAGATGCGGGATTTCAGCACCGATCGTCCGCCCAAAGCGAATGTGCCCTTCACCGTCGATGCCGGTCACTTCCAGTACGAGACCGACATTGTCAATTTCGCTGATCAGGCCAACGGCCCAACGCGGACCAATACGCTCTTGGCGCCAAACCCGACGTTGAAGTTCGGTCTCACCAACAGCACCGACCTTGAACTCAACATGCCGATTGTCGGCGTCGCGACCTACAATTCCGCGACCAGCAGATGGAGCACGAACTGGGGCAACGGCGATCTGTTCGTCCGTACCAAAATCAATGTTTGGGGTAATGACGGCGGCGCGAGCGCGCTTGCGTTCATTCCCTACATCAAGGCCCCGACGGCGGCGCCGGGGATTGGGAACGGCGCGGTCGAGGAAGGCCTCATCGCGCCATTGTCGATCACCCTGCCCAACGGATTTACGTTTGTGTTCAACTCCGAGGTCGATGGGCTCAAGGACAGCGCGGGAGACGGACAACACGCCAATTACATCAATCTGGTGAATCTGAGCCACCAGGTCATCAACAAGGACTTCACGCTGTACGTTGAACTATGGTCCGACTACAACAACGATCCGATGCAAAGGACCACGCAGGTGAGCTTCGATACGGCCCTGGCCTGGACGGTGCGTCCTAATCTGCAATTGGATATCGGAGCTGATTTCGGCCTCAATGGCGCAACGCCGACCATCCAAGTCTTCGCCGGCATATCGCAACGGTTTTAATTGGGGTGCGTGTGCGGGTCCCCGCTTTGCGCCATGGATCATTCGGCAACAAGTTTCGGGCTTGGTGCAACCCGGTAAGGAAAAATGCGCACTCCCGAATACTGGCAATAGGACAAGTCCACATGAAAGACCCCCTTTTTCTTAGAGACGACGTTCGCTGGAGAGAAGACTCGCCGATGTGCCATATGGTGAAAGCCGGCGATTTCCTTTGGCTCAGCGGCATCGTCTCGCTGGACGAGAACAGAAAAGTCGTTGGTGCGGGCGATATTCAGGCTCAAGCCAGGCAAGTCTTTACGATCATGCGCAGGGTCCTCGGTCTTGCCGGCTGCGATCTCACCTCTGTCATTCGCCTGACCAACTACCTCACGGTGTCGTTCGACGACCTGGAGCAGACAAACAGGTACTTTGATGTAAGACGGGAGTTCTTCGGGACACATCGTCCCGCGAGCACCGGCGTAAAGGTCGCGGCGCTGATATTTCCGGAGCTCTTGATCGAGATCGATGCCATTGCGTATGCGCCCAATGCAGTGGTCAATCCGAGCGCGGTGATTCCCGGTCCCAAGACATAAACTGGAGCGATCCTGGTGCAGAATTCTGCGCGCGCTTAACCCATCATCCCATGCAGAGTTTGAAGAACATGACGAAGGTGATCGATGCCGGGGTCTTCATTCCGGTCGGTAATCACGGATGGATACATTCGATAAACTCGCCGGCGGTGGAGGACGGCTCGTTCCGGCGTGTGCTTGAGGTGACCAAAGCGGCAGAAACGTTGGGCTTCGACTTCGTGCTCAGCCCCAGCATTTGGCGCGGACGCAAGGGTCCATCGGAACATTGGATGCGTTCATTGGAATCCCTGACGACCACAGCCGCATTGCTCCAAGCAACCAAAAGAATATCGGTGTTTGGTACGGTCCACATGACCGTTTACCCGCCCGCCGTGGTTGCCAAGATTATGACGACACTGGATCAGATCGGGCCGGGTCGTGTCGGACTGAATTTGGTCACCGGCTCGAGCTATCTTGATCTCGCGCATGTCGGTCTTTGGCTTGACGGGCTCGACCATAACGAACGCTACGATCTGGCGGACGAGTGGATACAAGTGGTCAAAAGGCTCTGGACGGAAGGAATTGTTTCGCACAAGGGGCGATTCTATGAACTGACAGAAGCCACGATGGGACCGAAACCATCGCGCATGCCGCCGCTTGCGAATGCAGGTGCCTCGGAGAGAGGCTTAAAATTTGCCGTCCAAAACTGCGATATCGCGTTCGTCTCCGGCAGCGAGGATCCAAAGGACAAGGCGGCCGCGATACGCGCGAAGGAGACCGCGCGATCGATGGGCAGGGCAGATCTAAAGGTCTACGGGCTTGTTACGCTGATCCCCGGCGAGACCGACACAGACGCCAAGGACCGGAAGGATCATTTCGACAAAGGCGTCGATATCGAATGTCTGGATGATATCGCGCTGGGATACAATCTGAACCCCAACATCAAAGACGTCAGCTCCGTATCGCTGCGTCTCGCCGCCGGCAGGGAAAAGCGCAGTGCCGTAACGCCGGGGGCGTTCGTGGGCTCGTATGCTTCGCTCGCCAAACGCATCGCCCAGGTCGTCAAAGACGGCGAACTCGATGGGATCATCCTCATTGTGCCGGACTACACGAACGATCTGGAGGCCCTTACCGAAAAGACGTTGGTCCACATGCCGGAGTACGGCGTCTCCTGTCGTGTCGGCGGAGCCTGACCATCCCGCAGAATCCTTGACTTAAAGGAATTCCAGCCAGGCAGGTGGCTTGCCGACAAGTCATAGGATGATTTCGGGTTGTGGTGCCCAGGGGCGGAATTGAACCACCGACACCTGCATTTTCAGTGCAGTGCTCTACCAACTGAGCTACCTGGGCGCCCGCCAGACGCGACCATTCACGGGCGCGCACGAGCGGCGTTTTTATAGAGGCTCGATTTCCGGCTGTCCAGAATAGGCTCCGGCGATCAATTCGCCGCTTCGCCACTTTCATCGCGGCGTTCGTCCTCTTCCTCATCTTCCGTTACCGGCACCGCGTAAACGCCCGACAGCCAGCGATTGAGGTCGACGTCGGCGCAGCGGGGCGAGCAGAATGGACGGAACCCTTCGGCGGCGGGCTTGCCGCAGATCGGACAGGCGTGGCGGCGTTCGGCGTCGGGCATGAATGAAATATGGGTTGCGCGCAGCTGCGGGCCAGTCGCCGCCTACAGCGCATTGAGCCAACCAAAATGAATTGGATAGCCCTCGCCGCCCAGGAGCGCCGCGGTTTCATAGAGCGGCAGCCCGACAATGCCGGAGTAGGAACCGACGATCTTCACAATAAAGGAGCCGGCGATGCCCTGCGCCGCGTAGCCGCCCGCCTTGCCGCGCCATTCGCCGGAGGCGAGGTAGGCCTCAATGTCTTCGTCCGACAGCCGCTTGAAGCGCACACGCGTCTCCACGTAGCGCTGCCGAAACGCTTCCTTCGGCGTCACCAGGCACACCGCGGTGTGGACGCGATGATTGCGGCCCGACAGGAGCCGCAGGCATTGCGCGGCTTCGTCGAGCAGCTCCGCCTTTGGCAGGATGCGGCGGCCGACGGCCACGACGGTGTCAGCGGCCAGGATAAAAGACCCTTTCAGTTCCTCATCGAGTCGTACCGTGGCGAGCGCAGCTTCGGCCTTGCTGCGTGCGAGCCGCGTTGCGCAGGCGCGGGGCAGTTCACCGCGTTTCGGCGTCTCATCGATGTCGGCGGGGCGGAGCGCATCGGGTTCGATACCGGCTTGATTGACAAGCGCCAGCCGACGCGGCGAGCCGGAGGCAAGGACGAGTTTTGCTCGGCCGATCATTTGAACCGGTAGGTAATCCGGCCCTTGGTCAGATCGTACGGCGTCATTTCCACCAGCACTTTATCGCCGGCGAGCACACGGATACGATTCTTGCGCATGCGGCCTGCGGTGTGGGCGATGATTTCGTGCTCATTCTCAAGCTTGACTCGAAAAGTGGCGTTCGGAAGCAATTCCGTGACGACACCTGGAAATTCCAGCAGTTCTTCCTTCGCCATTCGTGATCCGGACTCGTTGACATCGACCGCGCCATTACCTCGCATCCCGGCCGAAAATTGCGCGAAAACTAGCGGATGACAGACGTTTCCACAACGCCAACTTTAACAGCTTTTCCCCAAGTGCTGACGGCCCGCCGTGCTGCCGAGGCGGCATCGTTCAAAGACTGGATCAGAGGATGATCCCTCACTCGTTGCCCCGGCGCTGGCCGGCAAACCGTTCCCTGATCCGATTCAGAAGCTGGTCGCGCACTTCGCGATAAGCGCCAAGCCGTTGCTCACGGCTGCCCTCCACATCGGTTGGATCGGCCGTCGGCCAATACTCGACATCGACCCCACTCATACGGGTGAGTTCGAGCGCGCGATGATGGGCTTCGGGCGCGAGCGTGACGATGAGGTCGAAATTGAGCCCTTCAAGCTCGTCGAGCTCCTCGAAGGTCATCGGTTTATGGCGCGAAATATCAACGCCGATTTCCGCCATGACGGCAACAGCAAACGGATCGAGTTCGCCTTTGCGCGAGCCGGCAGAACCAACATAGATCGTGCGGCCGAACATTTGCCCAAATAGCCCGGCGGCGATCGGCGAGCGGATGGAATTGCGCCCGCATGCAAACAGCACCGCCAGGGGCCGCGTGGAAGGTTGCGCCGTGGACGCCGACATCGCGGCTGCCTACCCCTTCCAGTGCAGCACCGTGACCAGCGTAAACAGACGCCGCGCCGTGTCGAAGTCGACTTCGACCTTGCGCTTGAGCCGCTCCATCAGGATGCGCGAACCTTCGTCGTGCAATGAACGCCGCGCCATATCGAGCGCCTCAATGCGGTCCGGAGTCGCGCCGCGGATCGCAGCGTAGTAGCTGTCACACACCGTGAAATAGTCCTTCACGATGCGGCTGAACGGCGCCAGCGACAGCAGGTGCGCGATGATCGGCGTACCGTCAGCCAGCCTGATATCGAAAACCAGACGGTTGCCGTCAATGCGGAGGTGGAGGGCGTACGGCCCGCCCTCGTGATCCTGCGGCCGAAACGAATTCTCCTCGATGAGATCGTAGATCGCGACCGCGCGTTCGTGTTCAACGTCGCGGCTCGCGCGTCCGATCGAAAACTCATCGAGCGTGACCGCCGCCAGTTTGCAGGTTTCACTCTTGTCTCGATCGGCGGGCGCCATCAGCGGTTGAGCCGTATGGCAATCGAGCGGGCGTGGGCGTCGAGCCCTTCCGCCGTGCCCAAGGTCATCGCGGCGTCGGCCAGCGCCCGTAACTGCTCCGGACCGCATTTGAGGATCGAGGTGCGTTTCATAAAATCGAGAACGCCAAGTCCCGAAGAGAAACGCGCCGAACGAGCCGTCGGCAGAACGTGGTTCGAACCGGCAACGTAGTCACCGATCGCTTCAGGCGTATGCGGGCCGATGAAGATAGCGCCGGCATTGCGGATGCCCCGGGCAAGACCGTCGGCATCCACGGCTGCAATTTCCAGATGTTCCGGTGCAATCGCGTCGACCAACGGCAGCGCCTCCTTGAGATCGCGCACCAGGATGACCGCACCGAAATCGCGCCACGACGCCGTCGCGATCTTTCCACGCTTAAGCCGGCCGATCGCACCCTCAACCGCCCGCTCAACTGCAGTGGCGAGCTCGGCATTATCGGTGATGAGGATCGCCTGCGCGCTTTCATCGTGCTCGGCCTGCGCCAGCAGATCAGCCGCGATCCAGTCGGCGTTGCCGCTGGAGTCGGCGATGATCAGTACCTCTGAGGGTCCGGCCACCATGTCGATACCAACTTTGCCAAACACGACGCGCTTGGCGGCGGCCACGTAGGCGTTGCCGGGCCCCATGATTTTGGCGACCGGGGCGATGGTCTCGGTCCCGTACGCCAGCGCGGCAATCGCCTGTGCGCCACCGACGCGATAAATCTCGTCGACGCCTGCGAGTTTCGCCGCCGCGAGCACAAGCGGCGAAATAATGCCGCCGGGAGCGGGCACCACCATGACGATGCGCGGCACGCCCGCCACTTTAGCCGGCACCGCATTCATCAACACCGAGGAAGGATAGGCGGCGGTGCCGCCCGGGACATAGAGCCCGACGGCTTCAATCGCCGTCCAGCGCGAGCCGAGCTCAACGCCGAGCGCGTCGGTAAAGCGGTCGTCCTGCGGCATTTGCCGGCGGTGAAACACCTCGATGCGGTCGCGAGCAAACTTGAGCGCATCGAGTGTGTCGCGCTTGCAGCTGTTAAACGCTATGTCAGCTTCTTCCGGTGCGACCCGAAGGCTTACATCGTCGATATCGAAATGATCAAATTGTTGGGTGTAGTCGCGCAGCGCATGGTCGCCGCGATTAGCCACATCGGCCACGATCGTGCGCACCGTTGCCTCGACGTCGGCCGAAACTTCGCGCTTGGTGTCAAGAAAGGCGCGGAATTTTTCGTTAAAATCCGGTGCGCGTGTATCGATGCGAATGGCCATCCAGATGCCTTTTACGCTGTTGTGCAGCGATGCCGAGCGTCTTTCTTATTATAACAATTCTAATGTTTGGCTTTCTGATTGACAAAAGCCGCGCCGTTCACCAATTCCTGATGTATCCACGTTATCAGGGGCGACAAACAGCCCCTTGCCGGGTCATGACAAAAAGCACACCTGCCACGCTCTGCTCAATACTCGCGTGCGTCTTTGTTTTAAGCGTGAGCGTTGCACGCGCGGATGAGCCGGTGATGCTGTCGCTGTCGATCAAGGAACATCAGTTTGAGCCGGCCGAAGTGCACGCTCCGGTGGGAAAGCCGATCGTGTTTACCATCAAGAACCTCGGCTCGATCGCCGTCGAATTCGAAAGCGGCGTGCTGCACGTCGAGAAGGTGATCCCGCCGGGAGGCCAAGCGGTCCTTCATGTACGGCCGCTGGAACCGGGACGCTATAATTTTTTCGACGATTTCCATCGTCAGACGCAGGGGTATCTGGTCGTACCGTGAGTGGCCAAACAGTCGCCGTGTCGTGAGGTTGCCGTGCTTCCTTCGCTGTTAATCGTCTTTCGTGAGGTATTCGAAGCCGGATTGATCATCGGCATCGTCATGGCGGTGACGTCGGGCGTGGCCGGGCGTGGGCGTTGGATCGCAGGCGGCGTCGTGGCCGGAGTACTCGGCGCTTGCCTGGTCGCGCTGTTTGCCGGCGGATTGTCGCAACTGTTCGGCGGCAACGGGCAAGAGCTGTTCAACGCCGCCATCCTCGGTTTCGCGGTGCTGATGCTCGGCTGGCACAATGTCTGGATGTCGCGGCACGGCCGCGAGCTTGCCGCGGACATGCGCGCCGCCGGCGAGGCGGTGGTTGCCGGTTCGAAGTCGCTTGCCGCTCTGTCGCTCGTCGTGACGATCGCGGTGCTGCGTGAGGGTTCGGAAGTCGTGCTGTTTCTTTATGGCGTGGCCGCAGCGGAAGGCGGCGCCAGCTTGGGTATGCTGATCGGCGGCGCTATTGGGCTCGCTCTGGGCGCGTTTGTCTGTCTGCTGACTTACCTCGGTCTCATCACAATACCTATGAGGTATCTGTTCAGTGTCACCAGCACGCTGATCGCGCTGTTGGCCGCAGGCATGGCGGCGCAGGCGATCGCTTTTCTGCAGCAGGCCGATATCCTCACCGCGTACGACCAAACGGTTTGGGATACTTCCTGGATTCTGAGCGATGAAAGCTATCTGGGACGGGCGCTGCACACGCTGATTGGCTACGTGGACCAGCCGACGGCCATGCAGCTCATTGTCTATGCGGCGACACTTGCAGTGATCGCGGTGTTGATGAAACTCTTCGCTCTCCCGTCTGCGCCACGCCCGCGGACGGTCTGAGGTTTGCGCTATCCCGTCTTCGCACCCGTGACGAAGTGGTCCGGGCAGGCCACCGCCGAATAGACTTCACCAAGATCGGCGAGTTCGGCTTCCAGACATTCCACGTCAAGTCGAATGGCGCCTCCCCCTGAGAATGTCAGAGTAATGGTTCCGGCAGGTCCATCGCGCTCGGAAAATTCGACCGCCAGCAGATTAAGCGTCGCTTCCTTCCTGGTTTGATCGAGGTTCCGGTATTTGCAGGCAATGACCCGCTCGAAGCGCAACGCTGTTCTGCAGCGCCGGTAATCCGGCGAATGACCGTCTTTGCTGCCGCCCGCATCGACGGCCTTCATCCAGTCGAACCGCTTGAGCGCCATCACGAAACGATGTTCGCGTGGTTGCCAAAAAATATCGGCCACTCGGACAAGCGCATCCTGCACATGGGCCGACACCACCTCGATGTCATCCTTGTCGAGGGCGACGAGTTTCAGTTCTTCCATGTCGTGTCGCGTCCCCGCCTCGGCGTCTTACTGTTGCGAAAGTTAGGAAAAACCCAATCGGCCCGCAAGACCCGCACAAGACCGCAGATTATTGGAGATTCCCGGCACCGACGCCTGGCGCGCGAGCTGCCGGATGAGAAACACTGACAGGCGGGTCCTAATCAGTTCCATGACCGTCGGCTTCTCCGGTGCAGTGCAATGTGACTAAACGCCACCGGATCCCGTCTGCTGATCGCGTCCGAACCACGCGCGGCACCAAACGGTCGACTATCAACAAAGGCTAGTTGGTCGTGTAAGTTGGATTTGCGTCTGGCGCGAGAGGTTGCTAAGAGCAACCTAACAAACTGCTTGTTAACGAGTGCTGCCGTATCAGCGAGGTTCGTTTGTGGACGGTGATTGCGACCCTCACAACCTCTAACGTATCTGTTGTGTTTCTTTCACCCCCGGTATGGGATTAATATAGCCTTTCTTGAAAGGGAGGATTTATGGCTAAGAAGTCAAAGAAGCGGCGTGCCTGGACGGCGACCGAGGTTCGTGAGCTGAAGTCGATGGCGAAGAAAAAGACCGCCGCGGCAAAGATTGCAAAGAAATTGAAAAGAACGGAAGGTGCGACGCGGCAAAAGGCGTTCAGCATCGGGCTGTCGCTCGACTCCCGCTCCTAAACTTTCACCAAACAATCAAACTCTTAAGCGCGAAATCGACGCCGGCCTGGGGACCCAGGCTCGGCGCGATGTCGTTTGGGTATTATGCCGGGGCCAACGCGCGGGAACCGTCGAGGCGCTATGGCCGAACAGGCCCCCTGATTAGGAATGATGTCCGGGCCAACGCGGCCTGGCGGCCCGTTTCAGCACGGCCAGCGGATGCCCGTCGCGGTAATCCGGTCTTGTCATTCTTAAAAATTGGAAATGAACGCAGCAAAAATGGGACTTGAACGCATTAGCTGCTAGTAATTTGTAAGGCGGATCGTGATAACTGGCGTGCTACGGTAATGGGCACCCTATAATGAATCAGGTTCCAGACCAGCCGCGGCAGCAACTGGCGGGTTCTGAACTCGCGATGGCGTTGGCGTCATGCAAGCGCGCTTTCCTCGCGGTGGCGCTGTTCAGCGGCATGAGCAATATCCTGATGCTCACCGGCGCCCTGTTCATGCTCGAAATCTACGACCGGGTGCTGCCGAGCCGCAGTGTGCCGACACTGGTCGCGTTATTGATCCTGGCGGGCGGCCTTTATGCCGCGCAGGGGCTCATCGACGCCATTCGCAGCCGCATTCTCGTCCGTATCGGGCATAGCCTGGACGAGGCGATGAGTCTCCGCGTCTTCGACGTGATCGTTCGATTGCCGCTGAAGATCGGCAGCAAAGGGGACGGTACTCAGCCGATCCGCGATCTCGATACCGTGCGCGGCTTCCTCTCCGGCCTTGGCCCTGTGGCATTATTTGATCTGCCGTGGATGCCGGTCTACCTCGCCATCTGTTTCCTGTTTCACCCCTATATCGGTCTGACCGCGCTGACCGGCGCGATTATTCTCATCATCCTCACTGTTGCGACTGAATTGCAGACCAGGCGCCCCACCAGGAGCGCGACGCAATTTGCCACCGCACGCAATGCTCTGATGGAATCGAGCCGGCGCAACGCCGAGGCGATTACCTCGATGGGGATGGTCGACCGTACTGCGCAGCGCTGGAACAAGCTCAACCGCGACTACGTCGCCGCAAGCGGCGAGGCAAGTGATGTTGTTGGCGGCCTCGGCGCCTTCTCCAAGGTTTTGCGGCTGTTGCTCCAGTCGGCAATTTTGGCGGTCGGCGCCTGGCTCGTGATTCATCAGGAATCCACCCCGGGCATCATCATCGCCGGCTCGATCCTCGGCGGGCGCGCGCTGGCGCCGGTCGATCTTGCCATCGCCAACTGGCGGGGATTCGTCGCGGCGCGGCAGAGTTGGCACCGGTTGTCACGCTTGCTCGGCCACCTGCCGGCGCGTTCCCAGCCGATGGCGCTGCAGCCGCCGACCAAGACTCTGCAAGTGCAAAACGCGGCGGTCAATCCGCCCGGCGAGCAGAAGATCGTGTCTCAGGATATCAACTTCACGCTCGCGGCAGGCAAAGCGCTCGGCGTGATCGGTCCTACGGCGTCTGGAAAATCGTCGTTGGCGCGCATGTTGGTCGGGGTTTGGGCGCCGGCGCGAGGCAGCGTGCGCCTTGACGGCGCTACGCTCGATCAATGGTTGCCGGAGGCGCTCGGCCAGCACATCGGCTACCTGCCGCAGGATGTTGAATTGTTTCCTGGTAACGTGTCGCAGAACATTGCCCGGTTCGAGCACCCGCCGAATGCCGACGCCGTGCTCGCCGCCGCAAAAGCTGCCGGGGTTCACGAACTCATCGTCAATCTGCCGAACGGCTACGAGACCAGCGTCGGCGATCACGGCACCGCTTTGTCTGCCGGTCAGGCCCAGCGCATCGCGCTGGCGCGCGCACTGTACCGCAACCCGTTCCTGGTGGTGCTCGACGAGCCCAATTCCAATCTGGACGCGGAAGGCGATGAAGCGCTGACCCAAGCTATTCTTGGCGTTCGCGCACGGGGCGGTATCGTCATCGTGGTTGCGCATCGTCCTAGCGCCATCGCCGGCGTCGACTACATCTTGGTGATGGCCAAGGGTCGCCAACAGCAGTTCGGACCGAAGGAGGAAATCCTCAACCGCGTCATCCAGCCGAGCACTCCGCCGCGCGCCCTGAAAGTCGTGCCGGAACAGGGAGGCGTCGGATGAGCGGCCCGGCGCGGGCAGGCTCCTCGGCGTCGATCCACCGGCACATCGTCGTGGGATGCGCCGTTGTCGCATTCCTCGCCGTAGGACTTGGCGGCTGGGCCTCGACTGCCGAGATCTCCGGCGCGCTGATCGCGCCGGGCTCGCTGGTCGTCGATTCCAATGTCAAGAAAGTGCAGCACCCGACCGGCGGCGTCGTCGGCGAGGTTCGCGTGCGCGAGGGCGATCACGTCAAGGCCGGCGACATTCTCGTTCGCCTTGATGAGACGGTGACCCGAGCCAATTTGGCTATTGTCACCAAAGGCCTCACTGAGCTGTATGCGCGCCGGGCGCGGCTCGCCGCCGAACGTGATGGCGCCGAGACGGTTGGCGTGCCGAAGGAACTCGCCGATCGCGTTGACGATCCCGACGTGCAGGAAGCGCTGGCGAGCGAGCGCAAGCTTTTCGAGCTGCGGCGCAAGGCACGGCTCGGTCAAAAAGATCAGCTTCAGCAGCGTATCAAACAATTGAACGAACAGATCGCCGGACTGACGGCCCAGCAGGACGCCAAGGCCAAGGAGATGTCGCTGATCGATCAGGAACTCCAGGGCGTTCGCGATCTGTGGGCGAAGAATTTGGTGCAAATCAATCGGCTTACTTCTCTGGAACGCGAGGCGGCGCGCCTGCAGGGCGAGCGCGGCCAGCTGATCGCCTCTGCCGCCGAAGCAAAGGGCAAGATCGTCGAGACGCAACTGCAAATCATCCAGGTCGATCAGGAACTGAGCAGCGACGTCGCCAAGGAGTTGCGCGAAATTGACAGCAAGATCGGCGAATACGTCGAGCGTAAGATTACCGCCGAGGATCAGCTCAAACGTACCGATCTGCGCGCACCGCAAGACGGTGTCGTCTTTCAGTCGACGGTGAACACCGTCGGCGGCGTCATTGCTGCCGGCGACACGGTCATGCTCATTGTGCCCGCCGCCGACAATCTTCTGGTAGAAGCCAAGGTTGAGCCGAAGGACATCGATCAGGTGCAATTTGGTCAGCCGGTCGTGCTTCGCTTCTCGGCGTTTAATACGCGAACGACACCC
Source organism: uncultured Alphaproteobacteria bacterium (assembly GCA_963727325.1). GTDB lineage: Bacteria > Pseudomonadota > Alphaproteobacteria > Rhizobiales > Xanthobacteraceae > BOG-931. The sequence goes on along the minus strand of CAVSFV010000003.1, from coordinate 182,229 downwards.
GAACTGAACGGCAAGGTCGTGCGCATCGCCGCAGATACGACAGTCGATCAGCGCACCGGTCAGAGCTATTATCTGGTCCGCATCGCGATGACGGCCGAGCAGATTAAACGGCTCGGCGACGTCAAACTGAGCCCGGGCATGCCGGTCGAAGCCTTCATCCAGACCGGCGACCGCACCATGATCTCGTACCTGGTCAAGCCGCTACGCGACCAACTGATGCGCTCCTTCCGGGAAAAGTAGGAACCGTCGTTCCCGGCACACCCGGCGCGGACCTGGATTCTCACCGCAAGCCGCCTCCTTGCTGTAATATCGGCTGGTGCAGAGCAGGGCCGTTAAGCCATGAAGCGAATTGCCCGCTGGGCCCGCCAGTTCGGTGTCGCCCGAACCGTATGCATTGCGCTCCTGCTCGGGCTGGTGCCATTGCGCATCGCCGACCCACGGCCTCTTGAAGAACTCAGGCTACGGACATTCGACCTGTTTCAGGTCCTGCGCCCGCGCGAACAGGCGTCACTGCCGGTCACCATCGTCGACATCGATGAGGCAAGCCTCAAAGAGCTTGGGCAATGGCCCTGGCCTCGGACCGTCCTTGCCGATCTCATCACTCGCTTGCATGAACTGGGCGCTGCAGCGATCGGCTTTGATATCGTATTCGCCGAGCCCGATCGCATGTCGCCGGCGGTGGCAGCGTCAAGCTTTCGCGGCATCGACGAGGCAACCCGCGACAAACTCTCGTCGCTGCCGAGCAACGATGAGGTTTTCGCCAGCGCGATCAAACGAGCTGGAAACATTGTGGTTGGGCAAGCTGGTACGAGGATCGTCACGCCGCGTTCGGCGGCAGAAAAAGCGTTACAGACGGGCTTCGCCATTCGCGGCCCCGATCCGCAACCGTTCCTCGTCAGTCTTCCCGGATTGCTGCGCAATGTCTTGCCGATCGAGCAGGCTGCCGCCGGACGCGGGCTTTTTTCGATCAATCCCGAGCGCGACGGCATCGTTCGCCGCGTGCCGGTGGTCATGGAAGCGCAAGGGATACTGGTACCGTCGCTGACGATGGAGATGTTGCGCATCGTTAGCCGCTCTGGAGCCATTCTGATACGCACCGATGAGGCCGGCGTTCGTTCAGTGGGCGTCCCCCACCTGGAGCTGCCGACCGATCGGAACGGCCAGTTCTGGATTCATTTCAACAAGCATGATCCAGCCCGGTACGTATCCGCCGTCAACGTGCTGCACGGCGACGCGCCGGCCGATCGTCTTCGCGGAAAGCTCGTGCTGATCGGGACTTCGGCCGTCGGCCTCCTTGACATCAAGACCACGCCGGTCGAGCCGGCGATGCCTGGCGTCGAGGTACACGCCCAGATCCTCGAGAGCGTGCTGACCAAATCGCTGCTCACCCAGCCGAACTATGCGATCGGCGCTGAGCTGGTCGCCGCGGTGGTCTTCGGCCTTGCGATTATCATCGCCGCGCCGATGCTTCCGGCCTTGACCGTGGTCGGGCTCGGGGCCTTGTTGATCGCGGGCTTCATCGGCATGTCTTGGTACTTTTTTGTCGCCCACAGCCTGCTATTCGACTTCACCTATCCGCTGATGTCGAGCTGGCTGATCTATCTGGTGCTCACGTTCGTGAACTACTTCCGCGAACAGCGCCAGCGCCAGCAAATCCGCTCGGCGTTCGGCTTTTATTTGTCGCCGCCGCTGGTTGAACAGCTGGCGAAATCGCCGGAAAAGCTGGTGCTGGGCGGCGAAGAGCGCCGCATGACCATTCTGTTCAGCGACGTGCGCGGCTTCACCAGTATCTCCGAGCACTACAAGGACGATCCGCAAGGCCTCACTCGCCTGATGAATCGTTTCCTCACACCGCTGACCAACGCCATCATCGAGCGTAATGGTACGATCGACAAATACATCGGTGACGCCATTATGGCGTTCTGGAATGCGCCACTCGATGACGAAGAGCACGAGGCAAATGCCTGCGCTGCGGCGCTGGAAATGCTAAGCCGCGCCGAGAACCTCAACGTCGAGCTCAAACGCGAAGCTGAAGCCAGCGGCGGCGTTTACATGCCGTTGCGCATCGGTATCGGGCTCAACAGCGGCCCGTGCGTCGTCGGCAATATGGGCTCCGACTTCCGTTTCAACTATTCGGTACTGGGCGACACCGTCAATCTTGCCTCACGGCTGGAATCGCGCACCAAGGACTATCGGCTACCGATGGTCATCGGTTCACGTACGGCGGACGGAGCCAGAAAGAAGTACGCCACCATGGAGATCGACCTCATTCAGGTGAAGGGCAAGAAGCAGCCAGAAGTCGTTTACACGGTGCTCGGGCCGCTTGAGATCGAACAGGATCCGCGCTGCGGGCAGTTGCGCGACCTCCATGCCCAAATGCTCGCGTCCTATCGAAAGCAGCAATGGGACGAGGCCCAGAGGTTGATCGATCGCTGCCGTAAGGTCGCCAACGGTTTTGGTATTGCCGGGCTCTATGACATGTACATCGAGCGCATGGAGGCCTATCAAACCGACCCGCCGCCATCTGACTGGAACGGCGTCTACGAAGCTGAGTCGAAATAGCCTATCCTGCATAATCATGTCGCAAGCGGCCTCGCGCGCCGCGTCGGGAGGTTCCGTCCTATGACAACAAGTTACGATCGCATCCTCACCACGCACGTCGGCAGTTTGGTGCGCCCGCCCGAGCTTACGCGATACATCGAGGCGATCGACAACGGCGTCAAAATCGATCAATCCGCGTTCGACCGATGCCTGGCCGACAGCGTCGCCGAGGTTGTGAAGCGGCAGCAGCAGGCCGGGGTCGACATCGTCAGCGACGGCGAGTTCGGCAAATTCCGTAGCTGGTCGTTCTATGTCCTCGATCGACTCGCCGGCATAGAGGAACAGGCGATTGAGACGGCGCGCGGCGCTGGCCGGGATCAGCAATTATTTCCCGACTTTTACGCCGAGTACTTTCCAACGCAGAAGCTGCCAAAACGCGGAACTGCTGTCTGCGTCGGGCCAATCGCCTATAAAGGCCACGCCGCGGTTCAGAAAGACATCGCCATCTTCAAGGCCGCTTTGAAAGGCGCCACCGTCGCCGATGCCTTCCTGCCCGTGGTCGCGCCCGCAAGCGCCGTTCCTCGCTCGAAAAACGAGTACTACAAGGACGAAGAGGAATTCCTGTTCAAACTCGCCGAGGCGCTTCGCGAGGAATACAAAGCGATCGTTGATGCCGGATTGATCGTTCAGATCGACGATGCATTTCTGCCTTACATGTACGACGTGGCATTCGCCGCCGACCAAATGGCGCAATATCGGAAGTGGGCCGCGGTGCGTATCGATGCACTCAACCACGCCATCGCCGGATTGCCCGAGGATCGCATCCGTTATCACATCTGTTGGGGAAGCTTTAATACGCCGCACGTCACCGATGTGCCGCTCAAGGATATCGTCGATCTGGTCCTTAAGGTGAAGGCCGGCGGCTACTGCATTGAAATGGCAAACCCGAGGCACGAACATGAGTGGCGCGTGTGGGAAAGCGTAAAATTGCCCGCCGGCCGCAAGCTCATTCCCGGTGTTATCAGCCACGTGACCAATGTCGTGGAACACCCGGAGCTGGTCGCCGATCGCCTCACCCGTCTCGCCAAACTGGTCGGGCGTGAAAACGTCATTGGCGGCACCGATTGCGGCTTCGCGCAATCGCCGTATGTACGGCGCGTGCATCCGTCCATCATGTGGGCCAAGCTCGAAGCGCTCGCTGAAGGCGCCCGGCTCGCGTCGCAGCAATTGTGGGGCAGAAAAGCGGCCTGAAATCCGCGTTGCCGACGGATCACGCGGCCTGCGCCGTGCGCTCGATGATTGCTCGCAGTTCCGGCACGCAAGAACCGCAATTCGTACCGGCACGCAACGCCCGGCCGACATCACCGACACTTTCCGCACCTGCCGCGATGGTCTCGTGGATGGCTGCAAGCCCGACGCCAAAGCACGCGCAGATTATTGGGCCGACCTCGACCATGCCTTCGCCACTGCGGCCGGAAAGCAGCATACGCCGCTCGCGTTCGGTCAGGGCGCCAGTCTCGAACAGGGAGCGCACCGCATCCCACTGCGGCGGCGTAGGTCCCGGTCCAACGAAAATTGCGCCGTCGAAACGCCCGACTTGGAATGCGGCAATACGGATCACGCCGCGAGACTGATCGGCATATTCCGCAAGTTCGGCTCCTTCCGGCATCAAGCGGGGCGCCAGTTCACGCCAGACTGCCGGCGGTTCGTTGGTCGCAAACAAAAGGCCAAAGCCGCCGGCCACTGCCACGCGAGCGAACCAGGTTCTCTTCGGTAGCGTGACCGATCGACGGGTCAGAACAAAGCCGCGATATTCGTATTCAACGGGATTGATCCGAGCAGGAGTAGCTTTGGCTTCGGGCTGGCCGGAAACCGCATCGTTCGCGGGCGAAACCGTGTCGCCAACGCGCGCGTCAGTGGCCGTGGCGTCGCTCCAGTGGATCGGAGCAAAGATTGAGCCTGGTTGTTGACCGGGTCGCACTAAAACCTTGAGGATCACATCGCCGTGCGGCGTCGTGATCTTGGCGAAGCCTCCGTCGGCGAGTTTCGCCGCCGCTGCGTCGGCCGGATGCACTTCGACGAACGGTTCGGGCGAATGCGCGGACAGACGCGGACTGCCTCCTGTCCGTGTCATGGTGTGCCATTGGTCGCGTACGCGTCCGGTATTGAGGCGCAACGGATAGTCTTGGTCGGTTGCCGCATGCAGCCGCGGCGGCTGTGGCGTGACGAAGCGAGCACGACGATCCGGCGTGAAAAAGCCGCCGGCTTCGAAGAAGCGCCGCTCAAGCTTGGTCTGGCCAACGCGCGCCGGCCACATCACCGGATCCAGCGCTTCATAAGCCTCATCAGACAGCGACGCCAATGCGCCGATATCGAAGTCACGTTCGCCGCCATTCTCAAACGCGGAAAGCGCCGCATGTTCACGGAACACATCGGCGGCCGATTGATAATTGAATGCACTTCCGAAATGAAGACGCCGCGCCACTTCGCTGACGGCCCACCAGTCGGGCCGCGTTTCGCCCGGCAGCGGCAGGAAGGCGCGCTGCCGCGTAATCCGCCGCTCCGAATTGGTAACCGTGCCGTCTTTCTCGCCCCACGCGGCGGCAGGCAGCAACACCTGCGCCCCGGCAGCGACGGTGTCATTGCTCAAGACATTCTCGGACACGATGAACAGCTCGAGGTTCTTCAATGCGGCGCGCATCGCACCGGCGCGGGGCAACGACACCGCCGGATTGGTCGCCATCACCCAAAGGGCTTTTATGGTTCCGCGCTCGATGGCCTCGAACATGTCGATGGCTTTGAGGCCTTCACCGGCGACAAGCCGGGGCGCATTCCAGAACCGGCGGACGCGATCGCGTTCGGCCGGCGAAAAACCCATGTGGGCGGCCAGCTGATTGGCGAGACCGCCGACTTCGCGTCCGCCCATGGCGTTCGGCTGCCCGGTAAGTGAAAACGGTCCCATACCCGGGCGGCCAATGCGGCCGGTCGCAAGATGAACGTTGATGACAGCGTTCACCTTGTCGGTGCCTTGCGCGGATTGATTGACGCCTTGCGAGTAACAGGTGACGACGCGTTCCGTGGCGCGGAAAAGCTCGAAGAATCGCTCTACGTCGGCTTTGGCAAGGGCGGTTGCGCGCGCTGTTGCGGTCGCGTCGCCGGCGATCTTGCAGGCGCTCGCCAGCGTTTCATCAAATCCTGTCGTGTAGCGATCGATGTAACCGCGATCGAGTGCTTGCGTTTTGGCGAGGTGGACGAGCAGACCACAGAACAGCGCAGTATCCATGCCGGGCGCGATCGACAAAAACAGATCGGCGCCCTCGGCAGTCGCGGTCCGACGCGGATCGATCACGATCAGTTTGGTACCGCGCTCGGACTTCGCCGCCATGATGCGCTGGTAAAGCACAGGATGGCACCACGCCGCGTTCGACCCGACCAACACCACAAGATCGGCGTCATCCAGATCACGATAAACACCGGGTACCGTATCGGCTCCGAAAGCGCGGCGCTGGCCGGCAACTGACGACGCCATACACAAGCGAGAATTGGTGTCGACGTTGGCGGAGCCGAGAAAGCCCTTCATCAGCTTGTTGGCGACGTAATAATCCTCAGTCAGCAATTGACCCGACAGATAGAACGCAATTGCCCCCGGCCCATCGCGGTCCACAATAGCGCGCAGTCCGCCGGCCACCGTGTCGAGCGCTTTATTCCAACCGACGCGTGCGAGCGAACCGTCGGCCTGCCGCAGCATCGGATGCAACAGGCGCTGATCGAGCGACAGCGTCTCGCCAAGCGCAGCGCCCTTTGAGCACAACCGTCCGAAATTCGCCGGATGCACGGGATCGCCCGAAATTGTTGCGCCACCCTTGCCGTCCGGCAGCGCTAGAATGCCGCAGCCGACGCCGCAGTACGGGCACGTCGTGCGCACAGCGCGCGAGTTCGGAGGCAGCGCGTTCATGGGCGCTGTTCAGTGTCCGTCGTCGCGGATGCCGGTTTCACGCGGCGCGGCGCTCGGCCAGCGCGCGGCCAAAAATAATTTCGTCGCGGAACGGATCGACCACAGCGCCCGCGCGAATGAGATCGAGATACCACGGCGCGTCGGCCGTATCGCCAAAGAGCACCGCCCCGACCAGGTGCCCGTCGGCAACGACCAGTTTCCGGTAGGTCCCGAGGCCGGGATCGGCGAAGACAATCGATTCAGTGCCCGCTGCGCCGAGAAAATCTCCGGCCGAGAACACGTGCACCCCGGAGACCTTAAGATTGGTGGCGTTGACGCTGCCGCCATACGTTGCGTTATGTCCTGCGAACCGCTCGGCAAGCACCCGCGCCTGTTCGTAAGCGGGCTCGACCAGGCCGTAGCAGACGCCGCGATGTTCGGCACATTCGCCAATGGCGAAAATATCGGCGGTGTTGCTCGATAGATGATCGTCCACGACAATCCCGCGGTTCACCGCGAGGCCCGCTGCGTTCGCAAGCTCCGCATTCGGTTTGATGCCGACGGCAACGACGACCATTTCCGCCGCGATGGTGCGGCCATCCTTGAACTCCACTGCCTCCACGCGTCCGTCGCCGATAAAACGGCTGGTCGCGACTTCAAGCAGAACCTCGACGCCCTTGGCCTCGACTGCACGCTTGAGGAGCGAAGCAGCGCGCGCGTCGAGCTGACGCTCCATCAGTCGATCCATCAGGTGAACGAGCGTTACCCTCGCGCCAGCTTTGGCCAGACCGTAGGCCGCCTCAATACCTAACAGCCCGCCGCCGACTACGACGACGCGCATGCCGCGCCGCGCCGCCGCGGAGATCGATTCGACGTCGGCCATGTCGCGGAAGGTGAGCACGCCCGAAAGATTGCCTCCCTCCACAGGCAGCCGGACCGCCCGCGAACCGGTTGCGAAGACGAGCTTCGTGAAGTTCAGTCTCTTGCCATCGTCGAGCATCACCGTGCGCGCCTTGGTGTCGACCGCGATCGCTGCGGCGCCATAGCGCAAGGTCACGCCGCGATCGCGCCACCACGGCGCCGGCTTCAACAAGATCTCGTTGGCCGACACATCGCCTGCGAGCACTGAGGACAACAAAACGCGGTTGTAAGCGAGCTGCGGCTCTGCGCCGATCACGGCGATTGCGTAGCGGCCGAGCGCGCGTTGCGCGAGCTCGTCGCAAAGCCGCGCGGCGGCCATTCCGTTGCCGACGATGACGAGCGGCTCGCTCACGCTAATCTCTCATTCGGCGGCGGCACTGCGGCCATAGGCCTCGCCGATCATGTATTCGGACAATACGGAGTAAGCGGCGCCCCAAGCGGCGGCCAGATCCTTCGTCCAACCGTCGCCAAGGCCGCGTTCCAGCGTCCACAACAATGCCGCGCCCACGGGCGCGTAATCGGCGGCCTTCACGCCATAGTCGACATGGCGCTTGGCAAGCGCGCTCGCGGCCGGCAGGACCGCCTCGAGATTGCTAAGACCATTGACGACAACGGCAAGCGTAGCCATCAGCTTGCGCCCTTGTTCCTTCATGTCACCGCGAAACAGCGGTTTGACGGCCGGCGCGATCTCGAACAACCGCCCGTAGAACAGAGCGGCGGCCTGTTCGGAGATCGGCACGACCTTCGCAAAACTCTCCTGAATCGCCTTGATTTGGTCCGGTGTCATCACATGCTCCTGTCTTTCCCGGCATGCTGATCACGTCGCATTAGGTAGTTCGGAATTTGCTGTTGATTGCCCTCTCAGATGCGTGCTTCCGCAAGACTTGCAGCACTCGGTGAAAGAAACGTCTTGCGCATGTAGTACCACCAGGTCAGTGCCAGGCAGGTCGCGTAGAATGCGAGATAGATTTCGAGTGCCAGATACGGGCCGCCGGTCGCGGCGATCGACGCGCCAAAGCCGCGCGGAATCAGATAGCCGCCGCAGGCGCCGATCGCGCCGATAAATCCAAGCGCCGCCGCGCTCTCGATGCTGGACGTCTTTAAGGCCAATGCCCGGCCAGCGTCGCCCAAGCCCTTTGCGCCGCGAAGCGCCTCCTCCCGGAAGATCGACGGGATCATACGGTAGGTCGAACCGTTGCCGATCCCGGTGGTGACAAAGAGGACCAGGAAGGCCGCCATGAAGTTCGTGAAATCTTTGATCTCAACAAAATACATGACGCCGATCGTTGCCGCGCCCATGGCGATAAAATTCCAAAACGTGACGATTGCGCCGCCGACCTTATCGGCGAGCAGGCCGCCCAATGGGCGCGAGAGAGAGCCCACCAGCGGCCCCAGGAAAGCGATGCCGATCGTAACGGCGGGGAACTGGGTCTTTATCAGCAACGGAAATGCCGCCGAGTAGCCGATGAATGAGCCAAACGTGCCGACATAAATGTAGGACATGATCCAGGTGTGCTTGCGCCCGACGATCGCGAGCTGGTCTTTGAATGTCGAGCGCGCCGTGGAGAGGTTGTTCATAAAGAAGATGGCGCCGAATACGGCGATAGCGAGCGGCAGCAACCACATCAGCCCGGCGTTCTGGAGATAGATACCTTTCGCATCAGGCGTTGCCTGATACAAATTGATAAGACCAACGCCCATCAAAATCGGCGTCAGTAACTGCACGCTGCTGACACCGATATTTCCGCCGGCCGCATTCAAACCCAGCGCCCAGCCCTTCATCCGCTCGGGGTAGAAGAACGAGATGTTCGCCATGCTGGAGGCGAAGTTGCCGCCGCCGAGACCTGCCATTGCCGACACCAACAGCATTTGCCAATATGGCGTGTCGGGCTGCGTGACAAAATACGCCAGCGCGAGCGTCGGGATGAACAGCACCGTCGCGCTGAAAATCGTCCAGTTCCGGCCCCCGAACGTCGTGACCGCAAACGTGTAGGGAAACCGTATCAGCGACCCGATTAGTCCGGGCAGCGCTACGAGCTGAAACAGCTGGTCCGTTGTGTAGTGAAAGCCGGCCTGCGGCAACTTGGTTGCGACGATGCTCCAGGTCAGCCAAATCGAAAACCCGATATGCTCGGCAATGATCGACCAAATCAGGTTGCGCCGGGCGATGAACTTACCCGTCGACTCCCAAAACTTCTGATCGTCTGGATCCCATTGCGAAATCCAGATCTTATTCCGCTTGCTCATCCGAGCTTCCCTTTGTCCTCGCTGACAAACAAACCAAATAAAAACGCCGCCCCGGGAGGAGCGGCTGGCGCTTCCCCGCAGACAGCGGCGTTGCTATTGGTCCGTCGTTAGACCTTCAGGCGGCGCGTTAAGCGCCGTTACCTTCTGTCTAGCAATTCAAGCTTCGTGCCAATGTGCACCAGTGAAAAAGGGCGCGGGAAACCAGCATGTTAGCCGAGGTTCCGGCCCAGGTGAGAAACCCGGCGATGCTCGCAGGCTCCGCACGATGCGGAAATATTGTGCATTGCGGAGGTCAAACCGACCACAGCGCAGCTTTCCCCATGTGGCCATAGCGGGAAACGTTGTCCGCTTCGAACGGCGGGCCGGTAAATGCACCGATGCGGTCCGCGGGCAAATTCGGCGTGTCGGCACTTTCTCCGAACACTGCGTGATAAAGGTCTGGGCGAAAGCAAGCCTTGGCGGCGTCAAGAAGCGCAGTCGACTGGGGCGCCTGCTTCCAGCGCACCATTTGCGCATAGAGCCACGCGGCATGGACCGGATCGGGGCGCGCGGCCCCATCGCGGCCGATCAGCAAGTAGTGTGAAACAGCGCGCCGCGGGCCGGCCAGATTGCTGCGCAATTTGCCCTCGATCGTGGCGCGGACCAATTCAGAAGCCACGCCGAGGCGGTTCGGCGCAGCAAGGAGGCCAGCAACCTCGTCGAGGTTGGCCGGATCATTAATGAAGTCCGCCGCACGGCTGATCGCGCGCAGCAGCCGGCCGAGCACGTCCGGGCGATTTTCAGCCCACGAGGCTCGCACCGCCAGGACTTTCTCCGGCGCGCGAGCGATGATGTCACTACCGAAATGAACGATGCGCCCAATGCCGAGTTCGACAGCGAGCGAATTCCATGGCGCGCCGACGCAGAAGCCGTCGACTTGTCGGCTGGCAAGACTGTCCACCATGTAGGGCGGCGGCAGCACCACCAACCGCACATCCTCATCCGGATTGATGCCGCCGGCAGCCATCCAGAGACGCAGCTGATAATTGTGCGTCGAGAACGGGAAGGTCATGCCGAATGTCAACGCTTCCTCGCCACGCGAGCGACGCGCGGCGACAACGCGGGCGAGAGCGCGCGCCGAATTGACCGGGTCGGCAAGATCGCCGACAGCGGCGCCGGCAAGCGCTTCATGAAGGCCCGGCGATAACGTGATGGCATTACCGTTGAGCCCGAGCATCAATGGTACGATCAGCGGCATTTTCAAATGGCCGACGCCGAGACTGGATGCAATGGCGAGTGGCGCCAAAAGGTGCGCCGCGTCGAACAGGCCAATGTTGAGCTTGTCACGCACATTCGACCACGAAACTTCGCGCACCAAGTCGACAGCCAATCCCTCCGCCGCAGCAAAATCCTTGTCGACCGCAATCGTCAGCGCCGCCGCATCGGCGAGCGGAATAAAGCCGATACGCAGCGCGTCTTTGTTCATTTAAGCAGCTCCGCTGCGGTGACGACGGATTGAGCGACCTCGGCGATCTTCTTGTTCCCGCTCATCGCGGTCTTGCGGAGCAGCGTATAGGCATCAGCCTCGCCGATCTTTCGCGCCTTCATCAGAATGCCCTTGGCGCGGTCGATCACTTTGCGCTCGCTCAGCGCGGTCTGCGCGCGCTCAAGTTCATCCTGCAAACGAGAAAACGCGTGGAAGCGCGAGATGCAGAGATCAAGAATGCTCTTGATCCGCTCCTTCCTGAGGCCGTCGACGATATAGGCGGAAACGCCGGCATCGACGGCAGCTTCAATGGCGGCGGTGTCGCTCTGGTCGACGAACATCGCAACCGGTCGCTTCACCACGCGGCTGACCTGAAACATTTGCGCAAGGACGTCGCGGCTCGGATTTTCCAAATCGATCAGAATGACGTCCGGATCGATGGCGTAGACGTTGGCGAGGAGATTGTTGGTTTCTTTGATATGGGTGACTTGCCGATAGCCGGCCTCATGCAGTCCGTCGGCCAAGATGACTGCCCGAACTGGATTTTCGTCGACAATGACGATTTTAAGGGCGAGAGCCATATGCGAGGAGGGCCCTTGCGGCACCGGTCGGCTTGATTCGAGCACGTCTTCACTGTTCCCGTCGTTCGCACGTCGCAACTCCGCCCCTCGGTAGCTGGGCAGAGGCGCGTCGCGCGAATTCAACCGATGCAAGAGACGTTCCAAGAAGAGTTCTTCGAAGAGATTTCCGGGCTCTTATCGATCCAATTGGATTCCGAATGGAAAACGCCAGGCGCCTGTCAATCACGACGATTGTGAGGGTTATTCGCCGCGGTGGTGGGCATTCACGGGCTCAGGGGTGCCTCGCCGACTGGAGCGGACTCATTCCAGCACGCCGCAATCAGCCGCCCAATATTGTATGCGTCACTGTATGCGTCTCATGTTCTGCCCGCCGCAAATACCAGCACAACCCTCGACCCGGATCGTGTTGGGATCGATCTCGACGACATGGCCCGGATAGGTTTGGCCGTTGTCGGCATTGTAAACCGATCCCGTCCACTTGCCCGGGCCATCCGGCGCCATGGCAAAGACCTCGATGCCGGCCAATGGTCGACCGCGTTTGCTTGGATCGGGATTGTTCTTGTCGGTCCAAGACGAGCCCGTGGCGGGATCAATTTCAGACTTGGGGCTTGCCATAATTGCGCATAGCCCCCGGCCGCAGTTTGTCACGCGCACCTTCGCGCCGTCCTGCGCCAGCCACAGACCTCGCGGATCGGCCAGTGCCGGGCCAGCGATGGCTGAGAGAGCAAGAATAGATACGCTATAGAGGGCGAACAGTCTCATGGTTCCTGCCAACTTACATCATCCGTATAAACGCTCGCAGATTATCCTTGGTTCCGACCCGGACCCATCCAGGTTTGGCGCGCTTGCGGCAAAGGTTTCCGAAGCGTCGAAAACAAACGTGACCGTAAGGTCTAGTAAGGCAAACCAACGTAGTTTTCGGCAAATACCGTCGCTGCCGCTTTGGAGCGGAACAGATAGTCAAGCTCTGCCAGCTGAATTTTTTGATCAAACGAATTTTCGGAGATCCGATGCAGCAGCATGGTCATCCACCACGAAAAGCGTTCGGCTTTCCATATCCGCGCGAGAGCGCGATCCGAATAGTGATCAAGACCCGCATCGGATTTTTCAGCGTAGTGCTCGACCAGCGCGTGTGAGAGATAGCGGACGTCGCTGGCGGCGAGATTGAGGCCCTTGGCGCCAGTCGGCGGCACGATATGGGCGGCATCACCAGCGAGAAACAGCCGGCCAAACCGCATCGGCTCGGCAACGAAGCTGCGCAGTGGCGCAATGCTCTTTTCGATCGACGGGCCGGTGACGAGGCGATCGCGAGCCTCTTTGTCCAGGCGGGGCTTAAGCTCCTCCCAGAAACGTTCATCCGGCCACGCTTCGATGTCCTCGGCAAGACTGCACTGCAGATAATAGCGGCTGCGCGTCGGCGTTCGCATCGAGCAGAGCGCGAAACCGAGCGGGTGTCGCACATAGATCAGTTCTTCCGAGACCGGCGGCGTATCGGACAGAATACCGAGCCAACCGAACGGATAGATGCGCTCGTGCGCCGTGATGGCGGCCTCCGGAATGCTCTTGCGGCTTACCCCATGAAATCCGTCGCAGCCGGCAATGAAGTCACACTCGATGGTCTGGACTTTGCCGTCGGCCCGGAAAGTCACGTGCGGCCGGTCACTCAAAATTCCGTGCAGGCTGACATCGTAGGCGGCATAGATAGTGGTCGCTCCAACGGAGGCGCGGCCATCCATGAGGTCCTTGGTGATTTCGGTCTGCCCATAGACCATCACCGATTTACCGGTCATCTCCTGGAATGAGATCCGGTGACGGACGCCGTCCACGCAGATTTGCACGCCCTCGTGCACCAAGCCGGCTGCGCGCATGCGAGCGTCGACGCCAGCCTCGTGGAGCAGGTCCATAGTAACTTGTTCGATAACGCCCGCACGCACGCGCTCGAGGACGTACTCGCCGGTTTGGCGCTCGACAATTATGTTGTCGATGCCGTGTTTATGCAGGAGCTGACCAAGCAGTAGTCCCGCCGGGCCGGCGCCAATGATCGCAACTTGGGTACGCATGTTTGTTTATTCACCGCCGCTGGGAAGATTGGAAGATATCGGCGGCGGAGCGGCAAAAAATTGATTCCGGTCAACCCGATTTGTCACGCGCCGCCTGAATAATTCCCTGTTTTATACCAGCCGTTTCTAGGCTCCTCCAATCCCCATCGCCTCCACGAAGGCTCGCCGCACCTCTGTCGGCTGGCCATAATGGAACCGGAAATCTTTAAGACGCAGTTTTAGAAGCGGATGCTTGTCGAACTCGGCAAGCGCAACACCTTCGGTGTTGAGCTCACGCGCCATGTTCGGCAACGAAATGCAGTGCGCTGCATTGGGACTGCGGATAATGCCGCCGGGTTCGTTGCCGGCTGCCATAGCCTCCATCTCCGTAAAGAAGCGTTTGCGCATCATGGTGATGCCAATATCGCTCGATCTCAGATTTTCCTTGGTGCGGTCGGCGATGCGGCCTTGGCCGGTCCACGCCACAATATCCTGATTAATAATGTGGCTGGTGATCAACCGCCCGCTTTCGTCTTTGAGCGGGCTCACCCAGGTTGGGACTTGCGGCTGCAGGTAGGGTTCGCGGCCCTTTGGCACGCGCATGAAAAACCAGGCAACGCTTAGTGTATTCTCATCGTCGACCGGCACACGCCATTCGAAATGGCTGCCGAGATAGAAGCCGTTGGGCCACAACGCGACGCGCCCGACGGTCCAATAGCGGTCCTCCTCGCTTTGACCTTCACGCACGCGCTTGTAAACGAAGCCGTGCTCGAACTCCTCGAATTTCAGTTTGAGATGTTTCGGCGCAACGTTGCCGTCGTTGCCGCGTTGCCGGGCGCCCCAATTGTCGTGCATCCACTCAAAATGCACCGGATCAATCGAGTTCTCCTGGCACTGAAACCAATTGCAGGGAACGTCGGCGAGCACGATCTCACGAAAGCCGTTGGGCCAGGTGAAGGGCTCCCACACCGGCAGTTCAGGCGCAGGCTTTGGGCCCAGATACGCAAAAATGAGACCTGCGCACTCTTTGACCGGATAGGCTTTGGCGTCGCAGCCGGTGCGTGACGGTTTAGAACTGGCAATGTCTTCATACGGCTGCTCCACACAACGGCCGGTCTCGTCAAGCAACCAGCCATGGTAACTGCAGCGGATACCGGTTTCCTCAACCCACCCATAAGCCAGGTCGGCGCGCCGGTGCGGACAGTGGCGTTCGATGAGCCCATAGCGGCCGCTGTGGTCCCGGTAGAGGACCAGGTCCTCACCCATAATGCGTACCGGCTTGATCGGATTGGCCGCCAGTTCACTCGCGCCCGCGATCGGCTGCCAATAACGCCGCAGCAGTTCGCCCATCGGCGTGCCAGAGCCAACCCTGGTAAGCATTTCGTTACGCGCGGCAGTCAGCAAATTTTTCCTCCCGGCTAAGCACGTTACTCCTTGTCAGCGATTATCTCACTCCAAGCATCGGACATGGAAGGCCGATTCCGCGTTTTGCGGGCGCGTTTTTGGCAAATAAAAGGTCGAAGGAGACACGGGATCACTGTCTCCGGGTCGCAAAACTTTACCATGCAATCTATGCGGACGGCATGCCCGGAGGGGCCTTTGTTGACGACCGCGGCGGTTCCGGACGATCTGCGGATTTAATCAAATCGAACATAATTCTTTATCCGGCATTCAACGTATTTTGTGTCTTATGGAGGGATGCACGTGGAGCAACATGCCGAACCTAGAGCGGAGTGGTTGGCCGCGGCGGTCGATCATGTCGGCGTGCGCAAGCTCGAACGCTGGTCGACACGGACGCGGCGTGATGAACAGCACGCCAAAGCGGTTCGCACCGGTATCGTTCTGTCGTTATTTCTCGTATTGATGATGGCGGCAGTGCTGGTTGGCGGGCGAGCGCTGATAGATCCGATGCTCCAATCGGCCGCGGAGGACCGCGAGGCAAACCGAGTCGGCGAGATTGTCTATACGATGCCGGATGGAACCTTTTGTCGGCACCTCGGATTCGACAACACGACTGGCGAAATCACCGAGCGTACGGTCGAACAATGCGATCAGGATATCGGCAAACGCACACACCCCAAGACGGGCTTTAGGTGGCAAACTCGCTAAGCCGCTGCGCGTCGTCGTCTCAGCCGTCACAAACCTGCCTTGCCAATCGGAAAACATAGGCTGCACGTCGCAAACCGTGCCGGCCGTATAGCGCGCGTTCTTCCGGCTGAGTCGCCGGAGAGAATGGTATTTTCTTGCGCGTTTTTCTTGCGCGTCGCCGGTGAAGAACATGCTTTCCGGAAAACCGGTTTCCCCTTTTGCGGATCATGCTCTAGGGTGCACCGCGGCTGGGCAGGCTGTCTCATAAGAGGGAAATTGAGTATGGTGCGCAAAGCGCGTCTTGACTGCAGGCTGTTGTTGGCGGCCGGCCTACTGGCTGTCAGCTTGGCTAGCGCCGCTGCCCAAGGAACTCCGGAACAGCGCCAAGCCTGCGCGCCAGATGCGATGCGGCTATGTTCCGACTTTATTCCAGACGTGCCTAAAATCACCAAATGCATGGTCGCCAAGCATTCGGAACTCAGTAAGGCGTGCCGCCTTGCCATGGCCCACAAACACGTACGGCATGCGACGCACCGCAAGCACAAGGCGGCCTGTGTGGGTTGGGGCTGCTAGTGACTATTTGACGGACCTCCCGTCGGCGGTTCGTGGGCGCCCCGCTGCCGTTGGGCGGCGGCGTCCCGCCGACCCGACGGCTTGAGCGTTTTGCCGGAAAATGCATTGTGTCGCGACAGGCCGCAAAAATCGGACTGTCGGGGCGGAGTTTGTAAGAGTTGTTATGGCGTCGGCCACGCAAAGCGGCAAGTTAGCGGCCTTAGCGACGGCGCGGGCGGCCATGTACTGGGGATGGCTGGGCGCGCTAGTTGTCGGCATATTCGTCGCCGATTTCGTGTACCTTAAAACGCAATCAACGGCACAAACGATTGCGGGAGAGGAAGTTCCCGTGCTCGCCGCCGATGCAGCGCTCGGTGAAGCCGTCCGCGCCGGCGACAAGACGGCAGTTCGTCGGCTCTTAGCGCTGCAATTCAGCTTCATCGACGCCGACGGAAAGAGCCGCGTGCGCCGCGATTTTCTGTCCGATCTGAAGAGCCACGCGGCGGCGCCTGCCGATGATGCGAGAGTTCGTCTCTATGGTTTGCTGGCGACGGTCGTCGGTCATCGCATGTCCGCACACGACGCCGAGGTCTTCTTCCTCGACATCTGGGTCAAACAGAAAGGCACATGGCGCGCTCTGCTCATGCAAGAGGTCGCGCTCGCCGCCGACGACGCTCCGGTCGCTGCACCTGGCGACCCTCCTTCGGCAGGCGAGCTGCCGCAGATGGAATGCCGAAATCCGTGCCAGACAATCCCCTATCGCGTGCGCTCTCCGGCCGAGCAGGAGATTGTCGTTACCTTTCAGGCGATTGAGAAGGCGGTTGTCGCGCATAACGCCGCCGAATGGGGAAAACATGTCGCGGACGAGTTCGTGCGCTATGGGACCGGCCAGACCCCCGCGCCGAAATCCGAACGGATCACCACGATCGAGCATCAAAAAGCGGCCAACAGCGCCATCGTGATCGGCGAAGTTGATACGATGCGGCTTGCCGTTTACGGCGATGGTGCGGCGATGACCGCGTCACAGACAGTGCCGGACCATTCGCGGCCGCCATTCCACGCCGCGCGTGTCTGGGTCCGCCGCAACAGTCAATGGCAGCTGGCGATCAGCGTTCACACCAACGTCAAATAACCTTCAGTTTTATTTCGCCGCAAAACAGCGGAACGACGCCGTCAGCTTTCCAGTCCCGTTGGCACGTTCTTGTTCTCGCTTTCGAGCTTCATGCCGGCGGCGAGCGCCATCGTCTCCGCGAGCGCCGCAAAATCCTTCTGCAAATATTCCTCCGGATTCTTCTGCAGCATCGCGGCGCCGAAATGGCTTTGCAGCACTTCGCGTGCGGCCGCCGTCACCGGCAGCGGCACATCAATCTCGCGGCCAAGCTCAAGACCGAGGTCGAGGTCCTTGCGCAACAGCTCGGGCGTGAACGTCGTGGTCCAATCCAGATTGACCAAGGCCGGCGACTTGTAGCCTGTGAACATCGAGCCCATGGCGCTGTTGTTAAGGAAGGCGAGCCACGCGTGACGCGGGACGCCCATCTTGTTGGTCAGGAGCGTCATTTCGATCAGGTTCTCGATGATCACGCCGAGCATGACGTTGTGGGCGATCTTGCATACGCGTGCGAGCTCGCCGGCGCCGACATAGGAAACGCCACGCGGCGCGAACACCTCGATCAGCGGCATCACCGACTTGCAGGCGTTCTCGTCACCCGACACAACAGCGGAGAGCTTGCCCGCCTTGATCACCTTGGCGTTACCGCTGACCGGGGCAGCGACGAAATTGGCCCCCAGCTGCTGGAGCTTGTCGCGGATCGCAGCCGATTCTTCGACGGCGATCGTGGAGCAATCGACCACGATGGGCGGTATCTTGCCGCCTTGGCTGCAGACGCCATTCTTGCCGTACAGCACCTCCTGAACGTCTTTGCCAGTGGCGACAATGGAGAACAGGACATCGACGTTCTTCAATTCCGAAAGGTGATCGACCAGTTTGCCGCCGACCGTGGCAAGCGGTTCGGCCTTGGCGCGGGTCCGGTTCCAGACGGTGACGTCATAACCGGCCTTGATCAGCCGCTCGGCCATCGGAATGCCCATACGGCCCGCGCCGATCCAGCCGATCTTCGGTTTATTGTCTTTCCCGTTCGTGGCCATGCCAAGCTCCTGTTTTGTCGGCGTTCTCTTAACACAGGACGCCAAAGCTTGTCCGCGCGTAGAACGGTCCTGTCCAGACCGCGAGCCGGCGTCGGCTTTGCTTTTCTTGACAGCGGTTTACGGCCCCGTCATAAGGACGCGGGCGCCGCTGGGCTGCCGTTAAGGTTTGCCGGCGCGCCCTAAAATTCACCAGCAGAATTGACTGCAAAAAGCCGGTCCGGATGCATTTTCCGAGCACCGGGGTCGAACACGAGGACAAAAGATGTTCGCGGTCTTCAAAACTGGCGGCAAGCAATACCGGGTGGCCGCCGAGGACGTGCTCAAGATCGAGAAGGTCAAGGGCGAGCCCGGCGAGATTGTCGAGTTCGGCGAAGTTTTGGTCGTCGGCGGCGATAATGTCACGCTTGGCGCCCCAATCGTCGCCGGCGCGACGGTCGCCGCTGAAGTGCTCGACCAATCGCGCGGTCCGAAGGTCATCGCCTTCAAGAAGCGGCGTAGAAAGAACTCGCGCCGCAAACGCGGCCACCGCCAGGAATTTACGCTGCTGCGTATCACCGAGATTTTGACCGACGGTCAGAAGGCGAGCAAAACCGCGCCGCCGCGGCCGAAGCGGGCTCCTACCCCTAAGGCTGACGCGGAAGTCTCCGCGTCGGGGGCTGCGGAATCGGCCGAAGGTGGCACTGCCGAGCAACCGAAAGCCAAAACAAAAAAGCCGGCGGCGAAGGCAAAGAGCGCGGCGAAGAGCAGGACTAAAAAATGACCGGATGTGGTGATGCTTTTGTCACGAATCCGGTGTAGGTAAAAGTTAAGGAAGGTTTTGAGCGATGGCTCACAAAAAAGCAGGCGGATCCTCGCGTAACGGCCGTGACTCGGGCGGTCAGCGCTTGGGAATTAAGATTTTCGGCGGCGAAGAGGTCGTTGCCGGCAACATCATCGCGCGCCAGCGCGGTACCAAGTGGCACCCCGGCCGCAATGTTGGTGTCGGCCGCGACCACACCCTGTTTGCGCTGGTCAATGGTCACGTTGAGTTCCGTAGCAAATCCAAGGGCCGCGTCTTCGTATCTGTGCTTCCGATGACGGAGGCGGCTGCGGCCCAGTAACACGGTGGATCATAGTGAGGTCCGCCGGCATCCAGTCCAACCGGCGGGCCCAAATGGGCTTCGAAAAGGGGGAGACCGGTTGCCGGCTCCCCCTTTCGATTTTCTTGGAGCCCGTCATGACCCTGTTGGAAGGCATCATCGACCAGACCCGGCGCGAGCACGCCCTTCCTGTGCTCGAGACCGAGCGGCTTACGCTACGTCCGCCCCGTCGCGGAGACGCAAAGGCGATTGCCGCCTTGGCTAACGACCGCCACATTGCGGCGAATACGGCCCGAATCCCGCATCCTTTCGGCGTGTCCGATGCGGAGGAATTCATCGCGTCCGTCAACAAGCGCGATAGCGAAACCTGCTTTGTCATTACGTTTCGTGAACGCCTGATTGGTGCCTGCGGTCTGCATCCTCATGAGGATGGGCCAGAGCTGGGCTACTGGCTCGGAACTCCCTTTTGGGGGCGCGGTTTCGCTACGGAAGCGGCGCGAGCGCTGATCGACCATGCGTTCGGCGAACTTGAGTATGAAACAATCCGGGCCGGTGCACGTGTCAGCAACCCGGCGTCGCGCCGCGTGCTGGAGAAATGCGGCTTTCAATGGATCGGTGTGCGGCTCACCCGCATCCGCGCCATCAACTCGGCGGCGCCGGTCGATCGCTTTCGACTCGATCGCGGCCTGTGGGCATCGCTGAAGGCGTGGGGACCGACGCGGCAGGTGGCTAATCTATTGCCCGCTGGTGGATGAAGCCGCAAAGAACGGCGCCAGCCTGGCGACCAGCGCCGGGCCGAAATGGCCCTGCGGATTTGACGGCGTCGCGTGATCCATAAGTTCCCAGCCGTGGATCAGCGCGCGCGCATTCTCGAACGAATGCTGCAAATCCTTGCCAGGCCGCAGGCTCTGCCGGAAGAAAGCGTCGCCGAAATAGGTCCAGTCGCGTTCCGGCGCACAACCGAACGAGGTATTTTTTGCATCGGCGGCGGTGAGCACGATGGTGTCGTCGTTGGCAAGCGGCGGAACGAATACGCCGGCAAAGCAGGCTGATACGATGACGATGCGGTTCTTGATCCCCTCGTTATTGAGCGTCGCCGCGACCTCCGTCGGCGTCAGTTCGGCGATTGTATCGTTAGGCGTGCGTAGGCCGAAACCGCTCGGCTCTCCGTGTGACGTCATAAGGAGGAGAAGTACGTCCTCGTTTTTGTTCATGGCCGCGCCGGCAGCATGCACGGCAGCAACAAAATTGCCTTGATTGGCGAGGGGCAGTTTCTCGAACGTCTCGTGCTGATTGATGAGGCGCAGCGTGTGCCCTTTGATCGGGAAGATCTCGTCGAGCACGGCCAGTCCGCCGTCGAGTTCCTTGAGAAAAACATCCTGCCCAGCCCAACCGGCGACGCCAATGGCATAGACGTTGGTCGCGCCTTGCTTCGGCGGAACAAGGGCTGCGACTTCAGCTTGCAGGAGCGAACGCTGCGACTGCTCGAAGCGCGCGGCTTCGCCTTGGGCGGCACCACGGTTCGCCGCCGATGCCGCCATCCTCGCACGCAGCAATTCCCACAGATTGGCGCTGCGGACATCGAAGTCGCGGCCAACGAAGACTGGAGCGTGAGGCAGAATCGCAGTCACTGCCAAAAGCGCCGCCCACAGCGCCACCACCCTGCCGAAAGCGGGAAACCACCGAAGCGGCGTGCAACTGCGCAGCACCGCGACGACGGCACCAATCCACCAAACTGAAATCACAGCAAAGATCGCAAAAGAAGCGGCGCTCAAAACGGCGTTCGACGCCAGCGCCGCCGGCGCCAGCGTCATCGCGATTTTGCCCGCATAGGCGCCAAGCTCGGCGATAAAGAGGAGTGCAAACACCGCCGACAATGCCGTTGTGCGCGCGGCCGGCGGCACAAATAACGCCGCTAAAACGGCCTCGAGCGCGAGCCACGCGACAATGGCATTGAGCCCGTAGGCGTTAAAGCCGCCGCCCGGACCGGCGGCCACAAATTGCAACGCGACCCGCAGCACGGCGACCGCGATGATCGAGAGCAGCAAGCTTGGAAGGCCGACCGGCCGCGGATCTGGCGTCGTGCGCCAAATCGCAGCGCGCGACGCAAGTTTAAGCACCGACCACACGTTTACCATTCCCCGCTCGGAAACCGACAAATCCGAGTGCCGCATTGTAACGATCTGCACTATATCAGGGCGATGCGGCGGCCGCAGCAACGCGCTTTTTGATGTTGGGCAGATGAAATTCCTCGACGAGGCCAAGGTCTACATTCGCTCCGGCGATGGCGGGAACGGCTGCGTGGCGTTCCGCCGCGAAAAATTCATTGAGTTTGGCGGCCCTAATGGCGGCGACGGCGGCAAAGGTGGCGATGTGATCGCCGAAGCGGTCGACGGTCTCAACACGCTGATCGACTATCGCTATCAGCAGCACTTTTTCGCCCAGAACGGCCGCGCCGGCATGGGCAAGGACCGCCATGGCGCGAACGGTGCCGACATCATGCTCAAGGTGCCGGTCGGGACCCAAATCTACGAGGAAGATGGCGACGCACTCATTGCCGACCTGACCGAACGCGGCCAGCGCGTCGCGCTCGCCCACGGCGGCAACGGCGGTTTCGGCAACGCCCATTTCAAATCGTCAACCAATCGCGCGCCGCGCCGCGCCAATCCGGGACTGCCCGGCGAAGAACGCACGATCCGTCTGCGTCTCAAGCTGATCGCCGACGCCGGTCTCGTCGGGTTGCCGAATGCCGGAAAATCGACGTTCCTTGCTGCGGTCAGCGCGGCGAAGCCGAAGATTGCCGATTATCCGTTCACGACGCTACAGCCGCAGCTTGGCGTCGTCCGCAGCGACGGGCGCGAATTCGTGCTCGCTGATATTCCCGGCCTGATCGAGGGCGCGCATGAGGGCGTTGGCCTCGGTGATCGTTTTCTCGGTCACATCGAGCGTTGTCGGGTTCTCCTGCACCTTATCGATGGGACGATGGGTGACGCGGGTGAGGCTTACGACACGGTGCGCGCGGAGCTTTCGGCTTATGGCCACGGTCTGGTGGACAAGCCGGAAATTGTCGCGCTCAACAAAGTCCGATGCATTAACGGCGGATGAAATCAAACAACAAATGGCCCGGCTTAAGCGCGCGGCCAAAAAGACGCCGCTCGTCGTCTCCGCTGTGACCGGCGAAGGTGTTCCCGAAGTCCTGCGGGCGTTGCTCAAAGTGATCCAAGAAGCCCGCGCGGGGAGCGTCGCGGAGCGTGCTGCCGAAACCGCATGGCGTCCCTGAAGGGACACGCGGCCGCATCGCTCCGATCGCGGCTTGAGGCCCATATACCGAGTTGTTTGGATTAGCCGGCGGCTACCGCTACATTAGCGTCATGTTTGGTCTGCCCCGGACAACGCATCGGCCGCGCAATGTACGGCTGGATACGCTGGTTCGCCTGCGCTGGTTGGCCATTTTCGGTCAAGTCGCGGGCATCCTGGTGGTGCATTTCGGCCTTGAATTCACCGTCCCGGTTTGGCCCTGTTTCGGCGTGATTGCCCTGTCGGCGCTGCTCAACGTGGCGCTTCGCCTCAATTTTCAGAAAGCACAATGGCTGGAGCCGGACCGGGCCGCATACGTACTGGCCTTCGACATCGCTGAACTCACGGCACTGCTGTTTCTGACCGGCGGTCTGCAGAATCCATTTTGTTTCATGATGCTCGGGCCGGTGCTGATCGCGGCGACCGCGTTGCCGCCGCGCATGACCCTGGTGATTGGCCTTTTTGCCGTCGTGTGCACCACGCTCATGGTGTTCTTTCACTATCAGCTTCCCTGGGAGGCCGAAGAGCCGCTGGAACTGCCGGAAACCTATGTGGTCGGAATTTGGCTCTCGATCCTGCTGGCGATCGGCTATATCGGCGTCTACACGTGGCAAGTCGCCGAGGAGGCCCGACAGCTTTCAGATGCGCTCGCCGCCACCGAATTGGTATTGGCGCGCGAACAGCACCTCTCACAGCTCGATGGTCTTGCGGCAGCGGCGGCGCACGAACTCGGCACGCCGCTTGCCACCATCACCGTGGTCGCGCGCGAGCTTGAACGCGCGCTCGATCCAAACTCGCCGCACACAGATGACGTGAAACTCTTGCGCGAGCAGGCGCGGCGCTGTCGTGAGATCCTCGCCAAAATCACCGAATTGCCGACCGCGGAGCCGTTCGACCGCACGCCGCTTTCCGCACTGATCGAGGAAGCGATAGCGCCACATCGCAATTTTGGCGTATCGCTGACAGTGAAACTGCCGCCCGATCGCACTGCGGAGCCGGCCGGACCGCGCAATCCGGCCATTCGTTACGGCCTCGGCAATTTGATCGAAAACGCGGTGGATTTCGCCAATGCGCGAGTGGAAATACTCGCGCAATGGACGACCGACGAGGTCAGCATCACCATCCGCGACGACGGTCCTGGCTTTTCTCCTGAAGTGTTGGATCGCATTGGGGCCCCCTACGTCACCCATCGGCGGCCGGATTCGCGCGGCCCCGATGAAGATGAAGACGGAGATTTTGGCCTTGGGCTCGGATTCTTCATCGCCAAGACATTACTGGAGCGGTCCGGCGCCACACTCACGCTGACGAACCAGGCGCCTCCGCTGCACGGTGCTTCGATCGTCGTTACCTGGAACCGCAGGGATTTTGAACAACCGGCCGTTGCCATCGCCCAACCCCTTGAGCCGGCTTCGCTTGTGTCCTAGTTATTAGATGTCGAGGGGGCGCTGTGGAGTATAAATTGCCATGACCCACGCGTTAACCACTCCTGCTATCGCGGGCGACAGCCGGCCGCCGAATGCCGCAATCCCGAGTGAGCGTTCGCTCCTGATCGTCGAAGACGACGTATCATTCTTGCAGCGCCTGGCGCGCGCCATGGAAGGCCGCGGCTTCGTGGTTCGCACGGCCGAAACGGTCGCCGAAGGCCTGCTGCAGGTCGAGAAAGCCGCGCCCGCCTTCGCGGTCGTTGACATGCGGCTTGGAGACGGTAACGGCCTCGACGTCATTTCCGCGATGAAAAAGCGCCGACCCGAAGCGCGTGCCATTATCCTGACCGGCTACGGCAACATCGCGACGGCGGTCAATGCGGTGAAGCTTGGCGCTGTCGACTACCTTGCCAAGCCCGTCGATGCCGATGACGTCGCTGCGGCGTTGCTCGCACTCGACAACAAAAAAATCACGCCGCCGGAAAATCCGATGTCGGCTGACCGTGTGCGTTGGGAGCACATCCAGCGCATCTACGAATTATGCGGCCGCAACGTCTCTGAGACCGCGCGCCGTCTCAATATGCATCGGCGAACATTGCAGCGCATCCTCGCCAAGCGTGCGCCCAAATAAATCGCGCTGGTTTACGGCGCGACTCTGGCGGCGAGCGCACGTCCTTTCACGTAATCGGTCAGGCCGGCTGCGAGGCGATCGAACAAGAGGCGCACGCGGTGTGTCGCTTTTAAGTCCTCGTGCATGACGAGCCAGATTTCCAGCGCGTATTGAATGGCATTCGGCAATACCGCGACGAGGTCAGGCGAGCGCCGCGCGATATTCTCCTGACAACCGCCGATACCGACGCCGGCGCGCAACGCGGCAAGTTGAGCGAGATCGCTGTCGCAACGGAAGCCGAAATCTTCGCGCGTCAGCCGCTTGGCGAAATCGCCCGCGGCGCGAAACGAGCGGTTGTCGCGGTCGAAACCAATCACGCAGTGGCTGGGCAGATCGGCGAGAGAGCGCGGCTCGCCAAAGCGCGCGAGATAATCGCGATGGGCGTAAAGGCCGATACGCGACGCGCCGATCCGCCGCGCGAACAGGCCGCTCTGCGTCGGGCGCATCATGCGCACCGCAATATCGGCATCGCGGCGCGCCAGATCCTCGGTGCGATTGGTCAGTGCAAGTTCAACGGCAATGCCTGGATGCTCCGCGCGGAACGTGGCGAGGATCGGCGGCAGCACTTCGCAGCCGATGACCTCGCTCGCCGTGACCCGCACCACGCCACGGTCGGCTGCGGCCTCGCCTGACGCGACGCGCGCCAATGTGGCGGCGGATGCGGCCATCGCTTCAACGTGAGGAGCCAGCGTCAACGCTGCCGTCGTAGGCGTGAGACCGCGCGGCGAGCGCGTGAACAGCGTCAAACCAAGCGCCGCTTCAAGCGCATCAATGTGACGACCCACCGTCGGCTGAGTGAGACCAAGCGTCCGCGCGGCACCGGAAAGGCTGCCGTCGTGGGCAACCTCAACAAAGGTGCGCAATTCGTCCCAACTCGGGGCACGCTGTATCATACGAAAATGTATAGCTGATCGACATAAATATGCAATTCCGGTTATCGAATGGTGGGGCTATCTGAGGCGTACTCGCTGAGATTTGGCCAAAGCAAAACGAGGGACCCCATGACATTGTCCACTTTTCATTCAGCGCTCGCCACCCGCTCCGCACCTTCGACGACCCGCGCGGATCGCGGGTTCGTCATCGGCGGTGTACGCCTGCTCCTGCGACTCGAGGGGCTTGCCGCTTTCGCCGCCGCTCTCACGGTCTATTGGCGCAGCGACTTCTCATGGCTCGCCTTTGCGCTGTTCTTTCTGACCCCTGACCTTGCGATGCTCGCCTATCTCGCGGGACCTCGGGCGGGCGCGTTCAGTTATGACTTTGCGCACACCTACGTGTTGCCGCTCACGCTCGCGCTTTTTGGTCTATTCGGTGGCGTGCCCTTCGCGGTTGCCGGCGGACTTATTTGGGTCGCCCACATCGGCTTCGACCGCGCGCTCGGCTATGGCCTCAAATATCCGTCCGCGTTCGGCGACACGCATCTCGGCAGAATTGGCCAGCGCTAAGCGTCACGCACGAAGAGAAACATCATGCGCGTTCACGCCATTTCGACCGGCCGCGTCCGCATCAAGCAAGCGCAGATCGAGGGTCGCGGTCACGGGCTGTGGCGGCAGCTGCAGCCGATCCTCTCGCCGGAATGGGCGGAGTGGTCACCAGTTTATGCCTGGGCGATCGAACATCCGGAAGGCGTCATTGTCGTCGACACCGGCGCCAACGCGGGCCTCAAATCGCTGCCGCGCTGGCATCCCTATTTTCAATTGAGCGTCCGCTTCGATATCGAGCCCGAGCAGGAGCTCGGACCGCAATTGCAGAGCCTCGGTATCGGCGTCCGTGACGTCAGAACAATTGTGCTCACGCACTTGCACATCGACCACGATGGCGGCGTTGCGCACTTTCCTCACAGCCGTGTCCTCGCAAGCGGTGAGGAGTTGAGGCGTGCCTCAGGCATGCGCGGCGCCCTGCTCGGCTATTTGCCGGACCGTTGGCCAAAATGGTTCGATCCCGAACCGCTTGTTTGGAATCAGTCATCGTACGGGCCGTTTCAGCGAAGCGCTCGCATAACGACGGCCGGCGACATCATCGCCGTGCCCACACCAGGACACACGCCGCACCATTTGTCGGTCATTGTGTCCGACGGCAGCACCGACATCGTGCTCGCCGGTGACGCATCCTATCTCGAAAGAACGATGTTGAGCGGCACAATCGACGGCATCAGCGCCGATGAGGCCGTGGCACAGTCGACACTCGCGGAGATTTGCGCGCTGTGTGCCCAGCGTCCGACCATCTATTTGCCGGCGCACGATCCGCAATCGGCCAATAGGCTTAAGGAGCGGCAGACAGTCGTTGCGGCGCAACAAACAAAATCAATCATGGCTGTCGGCGCGAGCGAACCAAAAATGCACCCGGCCCCGGCCAACGGATAGATTAAGAGATCGTAACGCCGCGGCGCCAACCATAGAAGGAACTTCCGCAACTCGAAAACGTTGATTGATTGTTCAGATCCGCAAGGAGATTTGGTCATGCCTATCCTGATGTGGATCGCGTTCTGGTCTAATGTGATGGGGATTGCGGCGGGTTGGCAGGAAACCGCGTTGCCAATTCGCGTGAGGGCCAAGGACCGTCGCGACCGTTCGACTTCTTCCCCGACTTAACTCTACCCGGAATCCCGGTACCCGCACCTGCCCGGGAGGCGCTTTTAGGCGCCACTCAGAGCAGGTTGCAGGCTAGCCACTGCGTCGGTATCTATACGCGCCTTTCGCGCCGTCCCGCAGCAGCAGGGCGGCGCGCTTGCCGTGGAAAGAGCGCAGACGACGATTATGGCCCGTCTTGTTATGAAGTTCGGCGGAACCTCGGTCGCCGATATCGATCGCATCCGCAACGCCGCTCACCACGTCAAGCGTGAGGTCGATGCCGGCCATGAAGTCGCGGTCGTCGTGTCGGCCATGTCGGGGGTGACCGATCAGCTTGTCGGCTGGTGCAATGCGGCCCTGAAGAAGCGCCAACTGTTCGATGCGCGAGAATACGACTCCGTCATAGCGACTGGCGAACAAGTTACCGCGGGCCTGCTGGCGATCATCCTTCAGGATATGGATGTCAACGCCCGATCGTGGCTCGGCTGGCAACTTCCGATTCTGACTTCGAATGTGCATGCCTCGGCGCGCATCCTTGAAATCAACGGCGCCGAACTGGTCCGCCGTTTCAACGAGCGCAAGGAAGTGGCGGTCATCGCCGGTTTTCAGGGCCTCCACAAAGAAACCGCTCGCATCACCACGCTCGGGCGCGGCGGTTCCGACACGTCGGCGGTCGCGGTGGCGGCGGCGATCCGCGCCGACCGTTGCGACATCTACACCGACGTTGACGGCGTTTACACCTCGGACCCGCGTGTCGTTCCGCGTGCGCGGCGGCTTGAGAAAATCGCGTTCGAGGAAATGCTGGAGCTTGCGTCGCTCGGCGCCAAAGTATTGCAGGTCCGTTCGGTCGAACTCGGCATGGTCCATAATGTACGGATTTTCGTCCGCTCAAGTTTCGACCGGCCCGAGGATATCGACCCGCACGGCACACCGCCAGGGACTCTCATCTGCGACGAAGAGGAGATCATGGAACAGCAAGTGGTCACTGGCATCGCCTTTTCCCGCGATGAAGCGCAAATCTCGGTTCGCGAAGTCGCGGACAAACCGGGCGTTGCCGCCGCCATTTTTATTCCGCTGGCGGAAGCCAACATCAACGTCGACATGATCGTGCAGAACGTCTCCGCCGACGGCAAGACGACCGATCTCACTTTCACCGTGCCTGCCGCAGACTATCAGCGGGCGCTCGATGTTCTTGCCAGGTCGAAAAGTGCGGTCGGCTACAGGCGGCTCGATGGCGCTACCGACGTCGCGAAGGTTTCGGTTATCGGCATCGGCATGCGCAGTCACGCCGGTGTCGCGGCACAAGCCTTCCGCGCGCTTGCCGAACGGGCTGTGAATATCCGCGCCATCACCACCTCCGAGATCAAATTCTCGCTTCTGATCGACGCCGCCTTTACAGAACTTGCGGTGCGCACGCTGCATTCCCTCTACGGCCTCGACCAAACGGCAACCTGATTTGCGATTCGAGGCCAAGTCCTTCACTGGCCACGAACGGACGCGTTTTCGCTGCGGCGCACAAATTCCGTCAGCGTCATAACCGTGTCTCTGGCTTGCGGTTTGCATACGGCATTCGATATAGCCGGGAGGATGCTCGCCGCGGTTTCTGAAACTGGGCGAATCCATCTTCGATAAACCGGGGCGATTCGGGCTACGCCTCCGGTCCAAGATTGCCCGAGGGACCTCACGTCATGCGCGGCGCGCTCGGCGGTCCTCGCGTGCTGTTGCGCCGGCTTCGCGAAGTTATGGCGGAGCCGGTCAGCGCGCAGGAACGCCTTGACAAGATCGTGGTGCTGATCGCCGCCAACATGGTTGCGGAGGTCTGCTCCGTTTATGTGCTGCGCGTCGATTCCACGCTCGAACTCTACGCCACCGAGGGCCTCAATCGCGATGCGGTGCATCGCACCGTGATGCGCTCCGACGAGGGCCTGGTCGGCCTGGTCGCGAGCCAGGCGAGCGCCATCAACCTGTCCAACGCGCAGGCGCATCCGGCCTACTCCTACCGGCCGGAAACCGGCGAAGAGATCTATCACTCGTACCTTGGAGTGCCCATCCTGCGCGCCGGCAATACGCTCGGTGTGCTGGTGGTGCAGAACCGCGCACGGCGCACTTATTCCGAGGAAGAAGTCGAAGCACTGCAGACCACCGCCATGGTGCTGGCGGAAATGATCGCGTCAGGCGAGTTGTCGGCACTGGCGCCTCCTGGCGCCGAACCGGCGGCGCGACGCTCGGTTCATCTCACCGGGAAGGCGCTTTCAGAAGGGATCGCACTCGGCCACGTGGTCCTGCACGAACCACGCGTCGTCGTCACCAACTACATCGCCGACGACGTACCGAAAGAGCTCAAGCATCTGGAAACGGCGGTCGAATCTCTTCGCGCGCAACTTGATGAACTGCTCGAACACGGCGACCTCGTTGAGGGCGGCGAGCATCGCGACGTGCTCGAAGCTTATCGGATGTTCGCCTACGACCGCGGCTGGGTGCACAAGCTTGAGGAAGCGGTGATGACCGGGCTGACCGCGGAAGCCGCGGTCGAGCGCGTGCAATCAGACACCCGCGCGCGCATGTTGCGGCAGACCGATCCTTATCTGCGTGAACGTCTGCACGATCTGGACGATCTCGCCAACCGCCTGATGCGCCAGCTCACCGGCCGCGATCACGCACCGTCGCGCGAGAACCTTCCTGAGAATGCAGTTCTCGTCGCCCGTTCGATGGGGCCCGCGGCGCTGCTCGATTACGACCGCAAGCGCTTACGCGGTCTGGTGCTTGAAGAAGGCGGCCCACTTTCCCACGTCGCCATCGTCGCGCGAGCCCTCGGCATCCCAGCCGTTGGCGACGTCGACAACGCCACCGGCATCGCCGATCCGGGCGACGCCATCATCGTCGACGGCTCGTCGGGTGATCTGCATCTACGGCCGCTGCCGGACATGGAGGCTGCCTATGCCGAGCGCGTGCGACTTCGCGCACGTCGGCAACAGCAATATCAGGCCCTGCGCGACATTCCGTGCGTAACCAAGGACGGCGAGAAAATTGCGCTTCTGATCAATGCCGGTTTGAACGTCGATCTTCCGCACATCGCCGACACCGGCGCCGCGGGCATCGGCCTGTTCCGCACCGAATTGCAATTCATGGTCGCGCCGAACTTCCCGCGATCAAGCGAACAATTCACGCTCTACCGCTCTGTCCTCGACAGTGCCGGCGATAAGCCGGTGACATTTCGCACCCTCGATATCGGTGGCGACAAGGTGCTGCCCTATATGCGCAATATCGAGGAGGAGAATCCCGCGCTGGGCTGGCGGGCCATCCGTCTCGGACTGGACCGGCCCGCATTGTTGCGCACACAGTTGCGGGCGCTGCTTCGCGCAGCCGCTGGTCGGTCACTGAAGATCATGTTCCCGATGATCGCCACCGTCGACGAATTTGAACAGGCCAAGGAGCTGGTCGAACGCGAGCTGACGCATCTGCGGCGGCATGGCCACAAGCTGCCCGAAGAAGTGGAAGTCGGCAGCATGGTGGAAGTCCCTGCCCTGCTCTATCAGCTCGATGACTTGCTGGAGCGCGTTGACTTTCTTTCCGTTGGCTCGAACGATCTCGTGCAATTCCTGTATGCGGCCGACCGCGGCAATCCGCGCGTCTCCAACCGTTTCGATCCATTGTCGGCGCCGGTGCTGCGCGCGCTCAAGGACATTGCCGACAAGTGCCGGGAACATGGCAAGCCAGTAACCTTATGCGGCGAACTCGGTTCGCAGCCAATTGGCGCAATGGCGCTTGCGGCCATCGGCTACCGCTCGCTGTCGCTCACGCCATCGGCAATGGGACCGGTCAAGGCCCTGCTGCTTGAACTCGATTGCCGCAAGGCCACCGCCTTCCTATGTCCCCTAATTGAGAAGTCGACGGGTGCGGTGCCGATCCGCGCGCAACTGCAAAAATTCGCGGCCGACAGCGGCTTGCAGATGTGAGGACGCCTCTAGGGCCGGGCTTGTCCCAACCATCCGCGTCTTTTACTTAGCGTCAAAGAAAGCGAAAAGTGGAAAGGTGGATGCCAGCCAAAAGGCCGGCACGACGATACGAAAACCATGCTCCCCGATCAGAAACTCGAGGCTCTCATTGTTCGCCATGCGACGCTGGAACGCGAACTCACGGCCTCACTGCCGGCCGAAACCTTTGTGAAGCTGTCGCGCGAACTTGCCGAACTGACACCGGTCGTCGAAGCGGTCAAATCATATCGCGCGGCACGACGTGAGCTCGAAGGCGTCGATAGCCTGATCGAGGATCCGACGACTGACCCGGAAATGCGCTCGATTGCCGCTGAGGAGCGGCCGGAGCTTGAGGCGCGCCGCGCCGCGCTCGAACAGGAATTGCGAGTCGCACTGATCCCCAAGGATGCGATGGACGACCGCAACGTCATTCTCGAGATCCGCGCCGGCACCGGCGGCGATGAGGCATCGCTGTTTGCCGGCGATCTGTTCCGCATGTACGAGCGTTACGCTGCCAAGCAGGGTTGGAAGGTCGAGGTCATGACCGCGAGCGAAGGCTCGATGGGCGGCTACAAGGAAATCATCGCCGAAATCCGCGGCCGCGGCGCCTTCGCCAAGCTGAAATATGAATCCGGAGTGCATCGCGTGCAGCGCGTGCCCGACACCGAGGCTTCCGGCCGCATTCATACCTCGACAGCGACCGTCGCCGTG
Organism: uncultured Alphaproteobacteria bacterium; assembly: GCA_963727325.1. Taxonomy (GTDB): domain Bacteria; phylum Pseudomonadota; class Alphaproteobacteria; order Rhizobiales; family Xanthobacteraceae; genus BOG-931. Next base: position 149,994 of record CAVSFV010000003.1, on the reverse strand, counting down.
CTGCCCGAGGCGCAAGAGGTCGACGTTCCGATCAACGACACCGACCTCAAGATCGACACGCTGCGCTCGAGCGGCGCCGGCGGGCAACACGTCAACAAGACCGAATCCGCGGTCCGGATTACGCATATGCCGACCGGCATCGTGGTCATGATGCAGGAGGATCGCTCACAGCATCGCAACCGCGCCAAGGCGCTCGCCGTACTGCGTACGCGGCTCTACGATTTCGAGCGGCAAAAACTCGACGCTGCGCGCGCCGCCGAACGCCGCGGCCAAGTCGGCACCGGCGACCGCTCGGAGCGCATCCGCACCTACAATTTTCCGCAAGGCCGCATGTCCGACCATCGCATCAATCTTACGCTCTACAAGCTGCCGCAGATCATGGAGGGTGAAGCGCTCGGCGAAGTAATCGACGCGTTGGTGGCCGAACGTCAGGCTGAACAGCTCGCCGCCGAGGACGCGTGATGCCAGCTTCGGACGCCGCGGTGCTGATACCGCACGACGGCGTCATGACGATCGCCGGAATGCGCCGCGCGCTGACGGAAACATTCCGTGCGGCCGATATCGAGTCGCCTGAACTGGACGCCCGCGTTCTCGTCGGTCACGCGCTTTCGCTCGATCATGCCGCGCTCGCCGCGGCGAGTGGCCGCCTACTCGACACCAGTGAGCGCGAAACGATAGCAGAGTTGGCGCGGCGCCGCCTGGCTCGCGAACCTGTCGCGCGCATTGTCGGCAGCAAGGAATTCTGGAGCCTGAAACTCACCGTCGACTCTGCAACCCTGGTGCCGCGGCCAGAGACTGAAACAGTGGTCGAAGCGGCGCTTGCCACGATCGAGGCGGATGGGCCGCGCACGCGGACGCTCCGGATAGCCGACCTCGGCACCGGTTCGGGCGCGCTACTTTTGGCTTTGCTCGCCGAATTGCCGAACGCCGTTGGCGTCGGCACCGATACGAATTTCGGCGCGCTCGTGGTGGCACGACACAACGCCCGGCGCTTCAAGTTTACGTCGGCGGCGTTCGTGGCATGCGACATGGCTGCCGCGCTGCGCGGCCCGTTCGATCTGATAGTGTCTAATCCGCCTTATGTCGCATCCGGCGATATCGCCACGCTCGCTCCTGAAGTGCGCGATTTCGACCCGCGGGCCGCCCTCGACGGCGGACCTGACGGCCTTCACTATTATCGCTTGATTGCCGGCTCGGCGTCCGCGCTCCTTAAGCCCGGCGGCGCTCTGATCGTCGAACTCGGCATCGGCCAAGCCGCCGCGGTCGCCGCTTTGCTTTCAGGAGCGCGGCTTGTGTCGTCGCCGCCGCGCCTTGATCTTCATGGTGTGCCCCGCGCGCTCATTGCGAAGAAACTTGCATAAAAGGGACATGAAATTGCAGCATTGGGCCCCAGCAAAAAAGCAGCAAAAAAGCACTTGGAATATCGCCCGGAACCGACTAGCTTCCGCCTACGGAATTGGCCCGAGACGATTGGGTGCCGCGCTGCTTTAAACGCCCGGAGCGATCCTCCTAGAGGCTTTGTAGCGCAGGCTAGGTGAAACGAAAGCCGGAACAAGCGAAAGCCGGACAGACGGCAGACGGGATCGCCAAATTCAGACCGAGAAGTTCCATCGGTTACGCGCGCATTGTTGAGAATGTCGCGCACCAAGAGGGGTTCGCAACACTGCGACGAAACTGCCGGTTAGGGCTGCATTGCTGAGGTTTCAAAAGTTAACAGGCCGCGCTGCGGTAAAGGCGGATATCGCGTTTCAGGACGGCATTTGCGCGGTCGCATTTGCACGGTGGCGTTGCGCCGCCGATGCGCCAGCGCGCTGCCAAGAATATGAGGCTGTCGAGAATGAAGCGTCGTGTTGGAGTGACGTTCTGTGAGTTTGGAACGGCGGCATTCGCGCCGTCGCGCATCAGGGGGTTGGCGGAATAGCAAATCATGAGAAACGGTCAGAACAAGCGCATGCGGGGTCGCAACCGCAAAGGTGGCGGTCATCATCATCAAAATCCATTGTCGCGTATGTACGAGTCCAATGGGCCGGACATTAAAATCCGCGGAACCGCATCCCACGTCGCCGAAAAATATCTCCAGCTGGCTCGAGATGCGCAGAGTTCAGGCGACCCGGTCGCGGCGGAAAACTATTATCAGCACGCCGAACACTACTTTCGCCTGATTGCGGCAGCGCAGGAGCAGTTTCGTCAGAGCCAGCCTTATTTTCAGCAGGGTGGCGATCAGCGCGGCAACCTCGGCGACGACGGCGACGATGACGGCGATGATCAGCCTTCGATCAGCGGCGAGCCATTCGCTCCACGCGACCAACAACCGTTCTATCCGCGCGAGCAACAGCATCAGCAAAACCAGCCGCAACAATTTCAGCCGCGTCCGCAGAACGACTCCTCGAACGAGGAGGACGTTGAACGGCTGCCGTCATTCATCACCGGTGGCGGCGGCCAGCCGCACCAACAACAACCGCAGCAGCAGCCCCCGCAGCAGGGTCAAGGCCACAACGGGGGCAATGGTCCGAACGGCTCGAATGGTCAGAACGGCTTCGATGGTTCGGCCGACCGCTTCCCGCTGCATCGGCGGCGCCGGCGGCATCGCGGCCCGCGCGACCACTCGATGCAGAGCGAAGGTGATGGTTCGTCGGGGCCGCGATCGTCCGACGATTAACGATCTTTCGGGATATTGCGAAGCGCGCGAAGCGGTCGTCACTTCCGTTTAGGCAGGCATCGACGCCCACTTCCAGCACGTCCGGGTTGTCAATTTCGGGTTCGGCCCCGGGGCTCGCGTGAACGGGACGTTTGATTGAATATTGGCCCACGCGCGAAGCTCGCGCCGGGGACCGTTGCCTCACCTTCGCAAGTGGCGCTAAGTTGCGCGCGCCCGCTGCATCCTATTGGGCGCCTCAAAGGATATTTCATGGCCAATCTCCAGGACCGTGTGCCGGCTGCGAACCTGCCCCTCAACGACGACATCGGCGAGGAAAAACGGCTTGCCATGTACCGCACGCAAGTCGTCATCCGCGAGGCCGAGCAGCGGGCCTATGATCTGTTCCTGCAAAACCTGGTCAAAGGCACCAGTCACCTTTCGCTCGGCCAGGAGGCCGTGGCGGCGGGCTTCGCGGTCGCCATGCGACCGGGCGACCTTTCGTTTTGCACCTATCGCGGTCACGCCCACACGCTGGCGCGCGGCGTGCCGATCACCAAGGTCCTGGGCGAACTGATGCAGCGCGACATCGGCCTGATGCGCGGCAAAGGTGGCTCGATGCATCTGACCTCGGTCGAGCATGGCGTCATGGGTTCTTATGCGATCATCGGCGCGCATCTGCCGATCGCTTGCGGCGCCGCCTGGCGCGCCCAGTACAAGGGCGCCAAGGACGTATCGGTTTGTTTCTTCGGCGACGGCACCACCAACATCGGCGCCTTTCACGAGGCGCTGAATTTCGCGGTGGTGTGGAAGCTGCCGGTGGTGTTCGTCTGCGAAAACAATCTGTACATGGAATACACGCCGATCGGTGACGTCACCGCGGTTGAGCATCCGGCCGCCGATCGGGCCGCGAGCTACGGATTGCCGCGCATCATCGTCGATGGCAACGACGCCGACGCGGTCTACCGCTCCGCAGTCGCTGCGTATGACAAAGCACGTGCCGGCGACGGCCCATCGTTGATCGAATGCATGACCTATCGATACAGCGGACATTCGCGCGCCGACCCGGCCAAATATCGGCCTGAGGGCGAGTTGGACAAATGGAAAGCGCGCGACCCGATCAAGCTCTATCGGGAGCGGCTCAAGCAGTTCGGCATCGGCGAGGACGCCATTCAGCGCATCGACGCCGCGGTGAAGCAGGAAGTGGATGAGGCAACCGAAGAGTGCAAAGCCGCGCCGCCGCCGTCGCTCGATATTCTCACCACCGACGTCTATGCAGACGGGGGGTTCGCATGGCGGAACTGACGTACCGCGATGCCGTTATTCGCGGCATCGCCCAGGAAATGACCCGCGATCCCGACGTGGTGTTCCTCGGCGAGGACGTTGCCAAAGCCGGCGGCGTGTTCAAGGCGACTGTCGGTTTGTTCGAGCAGTTCGGTCCGGTGCGGGTGCGCGACACACCGATTTCCGAGCAAGCCATTCTGGGCGCCGCCATGGGCGCCGCAATGACCGGCCTGAAGCCGATCGCCGAGATCATGTTCTCGGACTTCATCGCGGTCTGCTTCGACTACATCGCCAACGAATTCCCGAAAAGCCGCTACATGTCGAACGGGCAGGTCAAATGCCCGCTCGTGGTGCGCACCGGCAATGGCGGCGGCGCGCGGTTCGGCGCCCAGCATTCACAGAGCGTCGAGAACTGGTGCATGATGATCCCCGGCCTTAAGGTCGTGGCGCCGTCAACGCCGCGCGACGTGATCGGTCTGATGGCGGCGGCGGTACGCGATCCCGATCCGGTGATCTTCTTCGAACACAAATCGCTTTATGCGGTCAAAGGCGAAGTACCGGACGGCGAGATCGTCGACTCGCTTGGCACCGCGAAGATCGTGCGGCCTGGCAAGGACGCCACCATCCTCGCGCTCGCTTTGATGGTGCCGCGTGCGCTAGCGGCGGCGGAGAAGCTCAAGAGCGAGCACGGCATCGACTGCGAAGTGGTCGACGTGCGCTCGCTGGTGCCGCTCGACACCCAGACGATCCTGGGCTCGGTCGCGCGCACGCATCGGCTGTTCACCGTGGAGGAAAATCCGCGGCTGTGCGGCTGGGGCGCCGAGCTCGTTTCGATCGTTGCGGACGAGGCGTTCTACGATCTCGATGGTCCGCCGGTGCGGATCACGACGCCGCACATCCCGCTGCCGGCCGCCGATATTCTCGAAGATATTGCGCTGCCAAGCGTCGATCGCATCGCCGAGCGGGTACAGCGCAGCATGAACGCGTAAGTGGAGGAAAGCATGGCCAACGAACCGACCCGTGAAAATCCGAGCGGACCGATCGGCACCGAAGTTCTGTTCGAGAACGATCAGGTGCGGGTTTGGGACATGAAAGTCCCCGCCGGCGGCAAGAAGGCGTGGCACCACCACAAGCTCGACTACGTCATCATCAACGTCACCGGCGGCAAGATTGAGCTGGAGAACGTAAACGGGCACACCATTGTCGCCGACGATAAAGTCGGCGGCGTGCTCTGGCGCACTGCCGGCGAGAAGCACGAGTTGCGCAACTTAAGCGGCGACCTTTATCAGAACATTCTTGTTGAGCTGAAAAACGGCAAGTGAAATCCGCAAACGCGTAACGTCGAACAGGATTGAGTGCCATGGCCATGTACGACAACCTCCTTGCTAACGTTCCAACCGATCTTTGGATTGGCGGCAAATGGCGCAAATCGTCGGACGGCGCCCGTTTCGACGTGATTGATCCCGCGACCGAGAACAAAGTCGCTTCGGTAGCGAGCGCCACCGTCGAAGATGCCAAGGCCGCGCTCGATGCTGCGCAGGCCGCATTCCCCGGCTGGGCCGCCAAAAAACCGCGCGAACGCGGAGAGATTTTGCGCAAGGCCTTCGAACTGATCATGCGCGACGCGGAACGGCTGGCAAAGCTCATCACCATCGAGAACGGCAAGGCGCTGTCGGATTCGCGTGGCGAGGTCGCGTATTCGGCGGAATTCTTCCGCTGGTTCGCCGAAGAGGCGGTCCGCAATGTTGGACAAAATTCGGTGGCGCCGGCTACCGGCGCGCGCATCCTCGTGCATCACAAGCCCGCGGGCATCGCCGTGCTGGTGACGCCGTGGAATTTTCCCGCCGCGATGGCGACCCGCAAGATCGGTCCCGCGCTCGCCGCCGGCTGTTCGGTGGTGCTCAAGCCCGCGTCTGACACGCCACTCACCATGCTGGCGCTGATGCCGATTCTCGAGGAGGCTGGCGTACCGCCTGGCGTCGTCAACGTTATTCCCTCGCGCTCGTCCGGCAAAGTCGTGGGCGCGATGCTTCACGATCCGCGCGTACGCGTCGTGTCGTTCACCGGCTCGACCGAAGTCGGCCGGAAGCTCCTGCATGAAGCCGCCGACAACATCATCCGGCCGGCGATGGAACTCGGCGGCAATGCCCCCTTCATCGTGTTCGATGACGCCGACATTGATGCGGCGATCGACGGCGCCATGATCGCGAAGATGCGCAACATGGGCGAAGCCTGCACCGCGGCGAACCGGTTCTATGTGCATGAAAAAGTGCACGACGAATTCGCCAAGAAGCTCACCGCCAAAATGTCGGGGCTGAAGATGGGCAACGGTCTCGACGACGGCGTGGCGCTTGGTCCGCTGGTCAACAAGGAAGGGCGCGACAAGGTCATCGAACTGGTCGACGACGCGGTGCAGAAAGGCGCCAAAGTCCTGACCGGCGGCAAGACGCCCGACGGACCCGGGTTCTTCTATCCGGCCACTGTTCTTTCGAACGTGTCCGACGACGCAAAAATGCTCAACGAGGAGATCTTCGGTCCGGTCGCGTCGTTGCAGACGTTCAAGTCGGAGGACGAAGTCGTCACCCGCGCCAACCACACCGAGTACGGCCTGGTGGCGTACCTCTACACCAAGGACCTCAGCAAAGGCCTGCGCGTATCGGAGAAGCTCGACTTCGGCATGATCGGGCTGAACCGCGGCATCGTTTCTGATCCCGCCGCGCCGTTCGGGGGGATGAAGCAATCCGGCCTCGGCCGTGAAGGCGGGCACGAAGGTCTGATGGAATTTCTGGATACGCAATACGTGTCGGTGACGTGGTGACGCCTAAGGGCGCGATGACCGGTTCTGAAGTAGCTAAAAGGCTGATCGGCGCCTGGCGCTACGCCGGGACAACGGTCGACGGCGAAAGGTTTGATCGCGGCCCGAACCCAAAGGGCATGATCTATTACGGCCCACACGGCGAAATGTCCGTGCAGGTCGCGCCCGATGTAAAACGAAAGCGGGCCGGCGCGGTGATGACTCCGGAAGAAGCCAAAATCGCGCTAACCGATTACATCGCTTATTTCGGCACCTACACCATCGACGAGCAAGCCGGAACCGTGACCCATCACCGCCAAGACACGATCCAGCCGGGCGATTCCGGAGATCTGATCCGCCGCTATGAATTTGCCGGCGACCGTCTGGTGCTGCGAGGACTCAATTCGACGCTGGAAGTCACTTGGGAACGGATCAAGTGAGCCGGCTGCAGGAAACATGGCGATGAACATCCTGATGCCGCAACTCGGTGAAACCGTCGCCGAGGGCAAGATCACCAAGTGGTTCAAGTCCGCGGGCGACGCGGTCCAGCCGGGCGACAATCTGTTCGAGATCGAGACTGATAAAGTGTCGATGGAAGTGCCGGCCACTGAAGCGGGCGTCTTGAGCGAAATTCGCGTTTCGGAGGGTGAGGTCGTGCCGGTCGGCGCGGTGGTCGCTGTCATCGGCGGCACCGGCGCGGCCGCTGCCAGCGCGCCCAAGCCTGCGCCGGCGGCCGCGGAAGCGCCAAAGACGCCGGCGGCGCCAGCTGCCGCGCAACCCGTGTCTGCGCTCGCAGCGCCGTCTGCGCTTGCGCCACAGCAACCGATCAAGCTCGATCCATTTTTCGAAGTGCGCACGCCTGCGCGCAATTTCGGATCGGCTCGACTTTCCGGCGGTATCTCCGTGACGCCGCTGGCACGCCGGCTCGCCACCGAAGCCGGCATCGATCTCTCACGGTTGCGCGGCTCCGGACCGCATGGCCGCATCGTCGCCCACGATGTGGAAAGCGCACCGCGACCGACAACACACGCTGCTATCTCTGAAGGGCTGAACGCCGAGCAGGTCAAGGCACTGTACGAGCCGGGTAGCTATCAGGAAATCCCGCTCGACGGCATGCGCAAGACCATCGCGGCGCGGCTTACGCAGGCGAAGCAGACGATCCCGCATTTCTATCTGACCACGGACATCACCATCGACCGCCTGATCGCGGTGCGTGAGGAAGCCAACGCCGCAGCGCCCAAGGATCGTGACGGCAATCCGGCGTTCAAGCTCTCGCTCAACGATTTCATTATTCGCGCGTTGGCGTTGGCGCTGCAACGCGTGCCGGCGGCCAACGCAGCCTGGGCGGCCGATCGTATTCTGCGCCTCACCCACTCGGACATCGGTGTTGCTGTCGCCGTCGACGGCGGCCTGATCGCGCCGGTCATCCGCAACGCTGAGACAAAATCGCTGACTGCCATCTCGGCGGAAATGAAGGATTTGGCCTCGCGGGCACGTGACAAAAAGCTAAAGCCCGCCGATTACCAGGGCGGATCGTCTGCGATCTCCAATCTCGGCATGTACGGCGTGCGCGAATTCTCCGCCATCATCAACCCGCCGCAGGCGACGATTCTCGCCATCGGCGCCGCGCGCCGGCAAGCGGTCGAGAATGCCGACGGCGGCGTCGCCTTCGCCAGCATGCTCACGGCGACGCTATCCTGCGACCATCGCGTCGTTGACGGCGCGCTCGGCGCAGAGCTGTTGGCGGCGATCAGGTCGTTGATCGAAACGCCGGTGACCATGCTGGTCTAGCGGAGCGCGCGTGTCCCATTCGTTCTACGTCGTGCCCTTCGCCGTCGTGTGGCTCGGCTGGTTCACTTATTGGATGGTCGCCGCGCGCAACATGAAAGCGACCAGGCGCCGCGAACCGATCACGACGTTCCTGCTCAACCGCGTGTTCGTCGTCATCGGCGTCCTGCTCTTGGTGTTTCCTCATCTGCCGCCGCACTGGCTCGCGGGGCGTTTTATTGCGCCCGGCATGATGTCGTACGCGATCGGGCTCATCATGGTCGCGGCGGGCCTTGGCTTCTCGGTGTGGGCACGCGTCTACCTTGGGCGCAATTGGAGCGCCGTGGTCACGATCAAACAAGATCACGAGCTTGTACGCGGCGGACCGTACGGCCTTGTTCGTCATCCGATCTATTCGGGACTTTTGTTCGCGCTGCTTGGGACCGCCGTTGCCATCGGCGAATGGCGTGGCTTGCTGGCGTTTGCGGCGATTACGGTTGGCTTTCTCATCAAAATGCGTGTGGAGGAGCGCTTCATGGACGAAAGCTTCGGCGAGCAATACGCGCGCTACCGGCGCGAAGTCGCCGCCTTGATTCCGTTCGTCCTGTGAGCGAGCGCCGCATAAAGCATTAGCGTTCGAGGAGAGTCCTTTGCCAGCGGAACGACCGGAGGTGTTGCTGATCGGACCGGCGCGGCCGGTGATCGTCAAAGGGCTCGCGAACTTCACCCTGCACAACCTCACCGCAGCGGCAGACCGCGCCGCACTGTTAAACAATGTCGCCGATGTGCGCGCGATGGCGGTGACGGCGCCGGTGGAGCCGATCGACGATGCCTTGCTCGCGCGCTTGCCAAACCTTGAGATCGTTGCGAGTTTCGGCGTCGGCTACGATCATATCGATGCGAACGCCGCAGCGCAGCGCGGCATCGTCGTGACCCATACACCCGATGTGTTGACCGAAGAGGTCGCCGACACCGCCATCGGCCTCCTGCTTTGCACCGTACGAGAATTGCCGCAGGCCGAGCGTTATGTCCGCGCCGGCAAATGGCCCACGGGCAATTATCCGCTCAGCCGCGCGACCTTGCGCGACCGCACCGTCGGCTCTGATCGGGATGGGCCGTATCGGACGTGGCCATTGCACGGCGGCTGGAGGCGTTTGGAGTGCCGATCGTCTACCACACACGGCGAGCGCGGCCGGAGCTCGCCTACCGGCATTATCCCAATCTGCTCGATATGGCGCGCGACGTCGATACCCTCATCGTCATCGTGCCGGGTGGCGCTGCAACCAAAGACATGATCGATGCGCAGGTGCTCGAAGCGCTCGGCCCTGACGGTATTCTGATCAACGTCGCCCGCGGCTCGGTAATCGACGAGCCTGCTTTGGTGTCGGCGCTGCGCGAGCACAAGATCATGGCCGCAGGTCTCGACGTGTTCGTCAACGAGCCGCAGGTGCCTGAGGAATTGCTGGCAATGGAAAACGTCGTGCTGCTGCCGCATCTCGGCTCGGCTTCGGTGTTCACGCGCGAGAGGATGGATCAGCTCCTGGTCGATAACATTCTAGCCTGGGCAAACGGCAAGCCGCCGCTTACGCCGGTTCCGGAAACGCCATGGCGGGCGTGGAAACGCTAGCTAAATCAGCTCACTCCGCGGCGATGCGGACTTCGGGAGCAGCGGCGCGGACATCGGCTTCGACGTGGTCTTCGAATTGCACGAAGTTCTTCTGGAACATATCGACCAGCTTGCGTGCGGTCAGGTCGAACTCGAGTTTGTTCTGCCAGGTCTTTTGCGGATAGAGGAGGTGCGGCTCGACCCCGGTCAGCTGCGTCGGGACCGAGAAACCGAAATAGGGATCGGTCCGGAATTTGGCGTTCTTGAGCGAACCGTTGAGCGCGGCGGTAAGCAGCGTCCGCGTGACCTTGATCGGCATCCGCCGCCCGACACCGTAAATGCCGCCGGTCCAACCGGTATTCACCAGCCAGCAATCGACCTCATGCGCGCTGATCAGTTCGCGCAGCAGATTGCCGTAGACGGAAGGGTGACGCGGCAGGAACGGCGCGCCGAAGCAGGTCGAAAATTCCGGCTGCACGCCGACGAGGCCCTTCTCGGTGCCCGCGACCTTAGCGGTGTAGCCGGAAAGAAAGTGATACATCGCCTGCGCCGGCGTCAGCTTGGCGATCGGCGGCATGACACCGAAAGCGTCGGCGGTGAGGAGCACGATGTTCTTGGGCATGCCAGCGCGACCGGTGCGCGAGGCATTCGGGATGAATTCGAGCGGATAGGCAGCGCGCGTGTTTTCAGTCTTTGATTCATCGTCGAAGTCGCAGACACGCGTATCTGGATCGAACATCACGTTTTCCAGCACGGTGCCGAAACGTTTCGTGGTGGCGTAAATCTCCGGCTCCGCTTCGGCCGACAGCTTGATGCACTTGGCGTAGCAGCCGCCTTCGAAATTAAACACGCCCTGCGGGCCCCAGCCGTGCTCATCGTCGCCGATCAGCGTACGCTTGGGATCCGCCGACAGCGTCGTTTTGCCGGTGCCGGAGAGACCGAAAAACAGCGCCACGTCGCCTTCGGGACCAACATTGGCGGAGCAGTGCATCGGCATCACGCTCTCGGCCGGCAGATAGTAGTTAAGCGTCGTGAACACCGACTTCTTCATCTCGCCGGCATACGAGGTGCCCCCGATCAGGATAATGCGCCGAGTGAAATCGAGCGCGATCACGGTCTCGCTGCGTACGCCGTGACGTTTTGGATCGGCCTTGAATGAGGGCAGCGAGAGAATGGTGAAGTCGGGGACATAATGAGCGAGGTCGGCGCGTTCGGGCCTGATCAGCAGCGCGCGGATGAATATCGAATGCCAGGCGAGCTCGTTATAAACGCGGGTCTTGATGCGATATCGCGGATCGGCGCCGCCATAGAGGTCCTGTGCAAACAGAGTCTTGCCCCGGGCGTGGGCAATGAAATCGTCGAACAGCAATTGGAATTGTTCGGGGGAGAGGCGGCCGTTCTTTTCCCACCATACGGACTTCTCGGTCTGTCCGTCGGCGACGACGAATTTATCTTTGGGGCTGCGGCCGGTATGGATCCCCGTTTCGGCGCAGAATGCGCCACCCTGGACCAGAAAGCCTTCGCGATCGGCGATCGCATGCTCGACTAACGTAGTGTCGGGCAAATTCCAGTGAATTGCGGCGAGATCTTTCAGCCCGAATTTGTCGGCCCCGTGAGCACTATTTCGCAGACCCGTTTCCTTCACCCTCGCCTCCGCAACTCGCGTTACACCACCATTGCCGCCCGGGGGTCGGGGCGTGCAACCCTATATCCGGCATCTTAGCACGTGCCAAGACAGACTGCACCGTAGCCCTAACGGAACAACTTATCGGCGCGTTCCGCGCTGCGATGCAACAGAACGCTTGACCATGCTCCTCGAAAAGGCATCGCCTGCCTACTTAGCGCGCGCGGCTTTTGCCAGATCGACCACGATTTTGCGCATCTGCTCCGCGGTGGATACGCGCTCAGGAAATGCCAGGCGTAGTGTTGCGTCGCCGAGCGCCAAATCGAGGCCCTCCGGATCAATCCCGGTTAGTTGCCACCGCCCGCCTTCGGCGCCGAGGAGTTTCGTCGCGTAGAGCCCGACGGCTTCAGCATGATCCTTGTTCATATGCGCAACAGCACTTGCTTCCGCCTCGACCAAATCTTCCGCGTCCGCCACATCCGTCAACACATCTGAAGCTTTCAGATCGCCGGCACGGCCAAATCCGCCGTTGAGGTGAGCGGAAACGACTTCAAGGTGCCAGAACGAGAAATCGGCGAATCCGGCGTAAAGCTCCGACTTCGGATGGCGGGCAAGAAAGCGGCGGCGCAGTCGAGGTTCGCGCGCATCCTGACGGGCAACCGGCGTGAAGGTGCCGAGCACAGTCAAACGCGGATAAGCCAGCGGATCGCCGCGGCCAACCGACGCAAACAGCAACGACGCACGGCCGTCGTTTTCAAGATTGGCGGTATGGCTCGAAAGCCGCGAAATCAGTATCAACGGCGAGCCGTCGACATCGGTAGCGACGTTAACCAACGATGCAAACGGGTGCCCGGTGTTGCGATCGATGGTCGCAAGCGCGCCGGCCCGCATGGTCCGCAACAGCGACTTGGCTAGTCCCTTGGCGTCAAACTCCGGTGCGGGAGCATTCTCCGGCAGCCGGTTCGGCATGAAACCCGGCAAAGGCGCTGCATCGTCGGCTTTGGCCACTTTTAAGGTTCTCCAGCTCCAACGCCTGCCACTGCAATTGCCCCGATTCCGCCTTGTCTCGTCACACTTCCGCCCCTACATGGGTTTTCAAAGGCTTACGGGGCCGGGGCAAAGTGATGCTTGCGGCCGACTCATGTTAGAAGGCCGCCATGCCGACAATCGCTCTGGTCGATGATGACCGCAATATCCTGACCTCGGTGTCGATCGCACTCGAGGCCGAAGGCTATCGGATCACGACCTATACCGACGGCGCCTCGGCACTGGACGGTTTCAAGTCTGCGCCGCCGGACCTCGCCATTCTCGACATCAAGATGCCGCGCATGGACGGGATGGAAACGTTGCGGCGGCTGCGGCAAAAATCCGACCTCCCTGTCATTTTCCTCACCTCGAAGGATGAGGAAATCGACGAGCTGTTCGGCCTGAAAATGGGGGCCGACGACTTCATCCGCAAACCCTTTTCGCAGCGGCTGTTGGTTGAGCGGGTCAAGGCGGTTCTGCGCCGCGCTTCGCCAAAGGATGGCGTTACGCCGAAGGAGGCTGACAGCAAGGTTCTGGAACGCGGACTGCTGCGCATGGACCCGGAACGCCATACCTGCACCTGGAAGAACGAGCCGGTAACGCTGACCGTCACCGAATTTCTGATCCTCCATGCTCTGGCGAGCCGGCCGGGAGTGGTGAAAAGCCGCAACGCCTTGATGGACGCCGCCTACGACGACCAGGTTTACGTGGATGATCGGACCATCGACAGTCACATCAAGCGGCTGCGCAAAAAGTTCAAGGCCAGCGATAACGAATTCGATATGATTGAGACGCTGTACGGCGTCGGCTATCGTTTTAAGGAATAAGCGCAGCATTTGCGCAAAGGTCGTGGGCGGCAGAAGTAGGTCCATGGCCCCTGACTGGGCGGCTGACGTGCGGTAGTAATAACGTCCGGCTCACGCCTTAATGGCGGGAGTTGATCGAAACCCCGGCAGACGACGTGCTCGATCGAACCTTGGAAATCGTAGAGGCCGACAAGAAGGCTTCGCAATCGACTCCGGTCGAAAGCCCAATCGAGGCTGATGGTCTCGATGAGGTTTCCGTGCGTGCCCGTCCGCGCGGCCTCGCCAGAGTGGGTCATTGGCTGCAGCGCGCGTGGCAGTTCTTCGTCACGCAGACTTTTTCGAGCCTCACCCGCCGTATCGTGTTTCTCAATGTCGCCGGACTGCTGGCGCTGTCGATCGGCATCACGTTTCTATCGCAGTTTCGCGCCGGATTGATCGACGCGCGGGTTCAAAGCCTGCTTGTGCAAGGACAAATCATTGCCGGGGCGATTGCCGCTTCGGCAACGGTCGAAACCGATTCCTCCATCACCATTGATCCCGACAAGCTGCTCGATCTGCATCCGGGTGAAAGCTACGGTCCGTCCGAGGATGCCCTATACGGCATCAATTTCCCGATCAATCCGGAGCGCGTCGCGCCGGTATTGCGCCGGCTTGTTTCGCCGACAAAAACCCGTGCGCGCATCTACGATCGCGACGGCGTGCTCCTGGTCGACAGCCGTAACCTGTTCGGGCGCGGTGACGTGCTGCGCTTTGACTTGCCGGCGCCGAATGCTGAGAAGCCGAGCTTTTTCGAACGCATCTTTATGAGTATCCGGCAGTGGCTTGGACGCGGCGACTTACCGCTGTACCGCGAACTCGCTGCCGGAAATGGGCGCGGCTATCCCGAGGTCGCGCAAGCCTTGAACGGCCAGAATGCGAGCATGGTGCGTATCAACGACCGCGGCGACGTGATCGTTTCGGTTGCGGTTCCGGTGCAGCGCTTCCGCGCCGTTCGTGGAGCGCTCATGCTGTCGACGCAAGGAGCCGATATCGACGACATGGTGGAGGCCGAGAGACTTGCCATTCTCAAGGTCTTCATTGTCGCCGCGGGCGTGATGGTCGTGCTGTCGATCTTGCTGGCCGGCACGATCGCCGAGCCGGTGCGGCGACTGGCGGACGCTGCAGAGAGCGTGCGCCGCCGCATCCGGTCGCGGGTTGAAATTCCGGATTTCACGCGGCGGCGCGATGAGATCGGACATCTATCAGGCACGCTGCGCGATATGACCAACGCGCTCTATAGCCGCATCGAAGCGATCGAAAGCTTTGCCGCCGATGTCTCGCACGAACTGAAAAATCCACTCACGTCGCTCCGTTCGGCAGTCGAGACCTTGCCGATCGCGAAAACCGACGAGAGCCGCGGGCGATTGCTCGCGATCATCCAGCACGACGTCAAACGACTCGATCGCCTGATCTCGGACATTTCCGACGCCAGCCGCCTGGACGCCGAGCTGCAGCGCCACGAAACGGCGCCGGTTGACGTCGCCAAGCTCCTCAATACCGTGGTCACGGTCGCAAACGAAGTGAAGCGCGACGACGGCGTGCGCGTTACGTTGCGTTTTGAAGGCGGCGGTGCACGGGCCTTCCAGGTGCCGGGGCATGATTCTCGCTTGGGGCAGGTCGTCGACAATCTGATCGAGAATGCACGCTCGTTCTCGCCGGCGGGAGGCACGGTGCGCGTCACCTGCCGGCGGTTGAAGAGCCATATAGAAGTTTCCGTCGACGATGACGGCCCGGGTGTGCAACCCGATGCATTTCAGAAAGTGTTTGAACGCTTTTACACGGATCGTCCGCAGCAGGGTTTCGGCCAGAACTCTGGCCTCGGGCTTTCGATCTCCAAACAGATCGTGGACGCGCACGGCGGCACCATCTGGGTCGAGAATAGAGCCGGCGCGCCGGACGCCGACGGCACCCCGACCATTGCCGGCGCGCGCTTTATTGTGCGCCTGCCGGCGATGTGATGGCGCCTGCTTCGGCGACCGTGCATGCCTCGGCCGTGCTCGTCGGTTCGCGCGCCGTGCTGATCCGCGGACCCTCGGCCTCCGGGAAATCGCGGCTTGCGCTCGAACTTCTTGAAGCCGCGCGCACCGGTTCTTTGCGCTTTGCGAGACTTGTCGCCGACGATCGCGTTCATCTCGAAGCATTGGGCGGACGATTGCTGGCGCGGACCCCCAAGGCGCTCGCCGGCTTGATCGAAGTGCGCGGTGTCGGACTTCTGCGAGTGACGCACGAGCCGTGCGCAGTCATCGGGCTCGTGGTCGATCTGGCGGCGCCAGCCGCCGAACGGCTGCCGTCCACTAACGAGCGAACAACCGAAATCCACGGTATCGCATTACCGCGGCTGCCGATTGCGAGAGACGCGGCGGCCTTGCCCAGCGTGTTGGCGGTCCTTACTTCAGTCCCGAACGATTGGATTTAGCGGTATGCGGCCTGATTCGGCGCCCGATTGGAGATTGGTTAACCCTAACGCCATAAGACTCGGATAGGCCGATTTCCTCAGTGGACCGCGCCGGAGCCGGCCCTTGGCGGTGACGTTAATCTGAATTCGACTTTGCGCTACCGCAATGCAGCAGCCGCCAGATTCCGCCGAAAATGCCTCTTGCGCTTGGGCTTCGGATGGTCAAGATGAGCACCCTTTCGTGCGGTGCAACCGGGACGCGCCCGCGGGGTGTTCCATGATTGGTCTTGTGCTTGTCACCCACGGGCGGTTGGCTGTCGAGTTCCGCGCGGCCCTGGAGCACGTGGTAGGTCCGCAGGATCAGATTGAAGCCGTCACGATCGGGCCCGACGACGACGTCGAGGAACGCCGCAGGGACATTATCGAAGCGGTGAAGCGCGTCGACAGCGGCGACGGCGTCGCCATTCTGACCGACATGTTCGGCGGGACGCCGTCCAATCTCGCCATTTCCGTCATGAGCCGGCCCAAGGTCGAAGTCCTCGCCGGCATTAATCTTCCTATGCTGGTCAAACTCGCCAAGGTGCGCGGCGAGTGTCCGCTTGCCGAGGCGGTCGCCGCCGCCCAGGACGCCGGACGAAAATATGTGACCATCGCCAGCCGCGTGCTCAGCGGAAAATGAGCGAACCGGCTCAGCGCGGCGACGAAAGCGTGCCCGATGAGCAGGCGTTTCGCGACGGCGCGGTGGTCCGCAAACTCTGCATCTGCAATCGCAAAGGGCTGCACGCGCGCGCATCGGCGAAGTTCGTACAGCTCGTCGAAAAATTTGACGCCGATGTTCGCGTTATGCGCGGCAATGAGACTGTGGGCGGCACTTCCATCATGGGCCTGATGATGCTTGCTGCCTCGCCCGGCACCTCGATCACCGTGGAGGCAACGGGCCGACAAGCGGCCGAAGTCGTCGATGCGTTGACGACTCTCATCCAGACGCGTTTTGGCGAAGACGATTGATCGTACCGTTTCAACAAATGGCTGAGGGAGAGCGTCATGGCTGCCGACCAAACTAGTCCAACTGCATCCGCTGATCCCGCGGCACCCGCCGCGCAACGCCAGTCCGCGACGATCCGGTATGTGGATCGCCCGGATATCCCGGAGACGTTTGCTGACGCGGTCAGCGGTCTCATATTTGACGGCCAATCGCTGCGGATCGAATTCGCGGTCACGCGTATCGATGAGGTCAAACCCAATACGCCGATCACCGGCCGCCGCTATCCAGCCTGCCGCCTCGTCTTGCCGCCGGCCGCCGCGGCAGACTTGATCAACCGCATGCAACAGATCGGCGCAGCGCTCACGCAGGCTGGCGTGGCCAGACCCGCACCGCGCGCGGGTGAAACGCCGCAAAAGGACTAATCGGAAGGTCGGCTACTCGCCGGCCGCCGTGCTCTGCTGCGGTCCATGAGGACCCTTTGGCGGCGGCCACTCTGAGGTCCGCGACAAAATTTCGATAGGCCACGTGCCGCTTGTCGTCGTCCTCGATACGGAGAAGAGCCGACGGGTGAACGGTAACAACGAGCCTCGTCCCATCCGCTAATGCAAGCGGCTTACCGCGCACCTTGCCGATAGTGATGGTGCGTCCGGTCAGGCTGCGGGCCGCGCTCACGCCGAGCGCGACAATCGTTGACGGCTTCACCAGGCGGCGCTCGAAGTCGAGCCAAATCTTGCAGCGTTCGATCTCATAATTGTTCGGGCGCTTGTGCAGCCGGCGTTTGCCGCGCATCTCATGCTTGAAGTGCTTCACGGCGCCGGTGATGAAGGTTTGTTCCCGCGCTATGCCGGCGTCCTGCAGCGCCTGATCGAGAATTCGGCCCGCCGGCCCAACGAACGGCTTGCCGGCGAGATCCTCTTTGTCGCCTGGCTGTTCGCCCACCAGCATCAGATCGGCGCGGCTTGGGCCCTCTCCCGGCACCGCTTGAGTAGCATCGCGGTAGAGTGGGCAGCGCCTACAGCTTTCCTCACGCGCGGCGAGTTGGCGGAGCGATGTGATCGAGGCCGGCACTTCCGCGTCCATATCGGCAGAATGCTTGATCCGGGTCATGGTTCAGACGATGGACATAAAGGTATCTTTATGTTTAGTGCCGCCGACTGGAGCGCGGCTGCGAACATCCGCCGGCGGCTCCCTTGCCGAGACGCCTATCCCGACGCCTGACTTGCACGCCTTACAACTATCAGAAAATTGCCAAGGAGCATCATGAGCACCGCGACCAAAACCAAAGCTTCGAATACCGATTATGTCGTCAAGGACATCGGCCTTGCCGAATGGGGCCAAAAGGAGCTTTCCATCGCCGAGACCGAAATGCCCGGTTTGATGTCAACGCGCGAAGAGTACGGGCCGGAACAGCCGCTGCGCGGCGCCCGCATCGCCGGTTCGCTGCACATGACCATTCAGACCGCCGTGCTGATCGACACGCTCAAGGCGCTGGGCGCCGACGTTCGCTGGGCCTCCTGCAATATCTATTCGACACAGGATCACGCCGCCGCGGCGGTCGCCGCCGGCGGCACGCCGGTGTTCGCGGTCAAGGGCGAGTTGCTGCAGGAATACTGGGAATACACCCACCGCATTTTTGAGTGGTCCGACGGCGGCGGCCCGAACATGATCCTCGATGACGGCGGCGACGCCACGTTGCTCATGCATCTCGGCTCGCAGGCGGAGGTGACTCCGACCGTGCTTCACCATCCCAACAACGAGGAAGAGGAAGTGCTGTTTGCCGCGATCCGGGATCGGCTGGTCAAAAAGCCGGGCTGGTACAGCAAAACCGCCAAGGAAATTCGCGGCGTGACCGAGGAAACGACAACCGGCGTGCATCGCCTTTATCAGATGGAAAAGGAGGGCAAGCTCCTGTTCCCGGCGATCAACGTCAATGACAGCGTCACCAAATCGAAGTTCGACAATCTCTATGGCTGCCGCGAGTTGCTGGTCGACGGCATCCGCCGCGGCACCGACGTGATGATGGCCGGCAAGGTAGCGATGGTCGCCGGCTTCGGCGACGTCGGCAAGGGCTCGGCCGCGTCACTGCGCCAGGCCGGCTGCCGGGTCCTGGTTTCGGAAATCGATCCGATCTGCGCGCTGCAAGCGGCGATGGAAGGCTACGAAGTCGTGACCATGGAGGAAGCCGCACCGCGGGCCGACATTTTCTGCACCGCCACCGGCAATGTCGATGTCATCACCATCGATCACATGCGCCAGATGAAACACCGCGCCATCGTCTGCAACATCGGCCACTTTGACAGCGAGATTCAGGTGGCAGCGCTGAAGAACCTCAAATGGCAAAACATCAAGCCGCAAGTCGACGAAATCGAATTCCCGGACGGCAAGCGGATCATCCTGTTGTCCGAGGGACGGCTGGTCAATCTCGGCAACGCCATGGGCCATCCGAGCTTCGTGATGTCGTCATCGTTCACCAACCAGACGCTGGCGCAGATCGAGCTGTGGGCCAATCAGGGCCAATATCAGAAGAAAGTATACGTTCTGCCGAAGCGGCTCGACGAGAAGGTGGCGCGGCTGCATCTCGACAAGATCGGCGTGAAGCTCACCAAGCTGTCCAACAAACAGTCGACCTATATCGGCCTCCCCATCGAAGGGCCGTTTAAGACCGATCAGTACCGCTATTGAGATTTCTCCGTGGTGCGCGCCGGCGCCAGAGTCGGCCGCACCACGGTGATCTCAACATTCATCGGCTGACCTGAGGCCCCCAAAAAGCGGCGCGTGAACGAAGCGTTCGCCGAGCGTCCCGCCGCGTCCGCCAGCGCCGCACTGGTTTTCCGGCACGGCGCGTCGGTGCTCAAGCAGATGACTGCGAGCCCGCGTGCGCTGATTGCCGCACCGCCCTCGGCCGATAACGGGTCGGACTGCAAAGGACGCGCGGCGGGCAAATAAAACGCCAGACCAGCGGTAATCTCTGGAGAGCCCAAGAACAGCTGCACGGGTTTGCCCGCCAAGTAGTCGGCGAGCTCGGCTGACTTGCCGAAAATGCGCGCGATATTGGTCCTCGCTCCGCATCAGCCTGGCATAAGCGACAACGGGCGACGCGACGATAGCGCCCAAGGTCACCGCGAGCGCAACGAGGCCGGCGCGCGTTACCGCACGTTCATCAACGACGATCTCGCGCGAAGCGTAGAGGATAACGGGCAGCAGAGCCCAGTTCGGATAGGTCCAGTCCGCGGTCAACCGGTAAGGAATAGCCAAATTGACCAATGCCGGCAGCACGAGCGGGACCAGAAACAACAACAAAGCCTGCCGGCGATCATCGTCGGGCGGCCAGACCATTTCGGCGAGTGCCGCCCTGCTCGGCCGAAGCGCGACGAGAAAAATGATCGGCACGATCGCGTAGGCCACCGCGTTGATCAGATACCGCACCGAGCGCAGCAGTGCCGCGCCGAATGACTGGCTGACAACGACGGTGTCGCGCACGAATGTGTAACTCGTGCCGCCGCGCTCATTCACAAACCACCAGACGTGAGGTGCAATGACAATGGCAGCGCCAAGCGCCATGACGTAGGGCGCGGGCGAGCGCCAGAAGCGTCGTGTCCCCGGGCCGACGACTGAAGCAACCGCCATCCCGGCAACCAGGAAGACCGCCCAGTACTTGCCGAAGACGGTGAGGCTTACGAATGCGCCGGCGAAAAATGCATCGAAGCTGCCGAGGCCGCGCCGCGCCCGCAGGTAGAACAGCAACGCCGCCGCCCAGAACGGAATCATGACGGTGTTGGCGTTCAGAATTGCCGTCTTGATGTCGTAGAGCGGGATCAGAACCAGCGCGACGAGGCCGAACAGCGCGCGATTTTTGTCGAGATGATCACGCAACAAACGCCACGTGATGCCAAGGCCGGCAGCGACAACCACCACATTCAAGAGATCGGCCGCCCAATCCTGACGCGGAAAAACCGCGAACCACAACATAAACAGCCACGCCGTCATCGGCGGGTGCTTATAGCCGAACGCGAAGTTGTGCGCCCAAAGCGCGGCTTCGCTCCAATCTGGATGCAGATCAACCGACGCCAAAGAGATGACGTCGAAGACCATCCATAGCGCAACAAACGCCGTAAGCGCCGAGAGCACGATCGTGCCTTCGGCATGTCCGGCAATAAAACGGCGGCCCGGTTGGCCCAGCCGGTCGATCCAGCCGGCGAACCCTGAATGTGTCCGGTCGGGAAGTTCGCGCCCGGCGATCGACATAATCTCTCTCGGCGAGCGGCCCCATTCGGCCGATCTAAGAAGGATAGCGGAGGTCGGTTCCGAAACCTGCCGTTCCAAGACTTGCGAAAGCTACTAGCGTGAGCCTTCGGATAGAGCAATAAAGGCGCCGAAATTGGAGGTGAACGGATTGTCTCAGTCCGCGACCAGCGATCTGCTAACGGCAAGCCCGGCGGCCGTTGCGCGCGCGGAAGAGACCGTGACTGTGCACTCGGCCCCGGAACTCAGCATCGTCGTGCCGACGTTCAATGAACAGGCCAACATTCCGATCCTGGTCGAGCGTCTCTCACGCCTGCTCGTCTCCTGTAATTGGGAGGTCGTGTTCGTCGACGACAATTCTCCAGACGGCACCGCGGCGACAGCGCGCGCGATCGGCGAGACCGACAGCCGGGTGCGCTGCATCCGCCGCATCGGCCGCCGCGGCCTTGCCGGCGCGTGTCTCGAAGGCATGCTGTCAAGCCAGGCGCGCTACGTCGCCGTGATGGATGCCGATCTGCAGCACGACGAAAGCCTGCTTGTTGGCATGCTCGATTGTCTGCGCGGCGGACGTGCCGATCTCGCCGTGGCCAGCCGCTATCTCTACGGCGCCTCCTCGGCGGGCCTTTCCAAGCAACGCTCGCGCGTAAGCCGTCTGTCGAACGGACTGGTGCGTCTGGTGCTTGGGATCGACCTGACCGACCCGATGAGCGGGCATTTCATGATCCGGCGCGATGTGTTCGAAACGCTGGCCCCTGCGCTTTCCTCGCAGGGCTTCAAAATCCTGCTCGACATCCTGGCAACCGGACGCGGCCGGCTGCGCACCGTCGAGCTGCCAACCACTTTTCGCGAGCGGCAGCACGGCGAGAGTAAACTCGACAGCAAGATCGCGCTCGATTTCGCCGCGCTGGTGACGGCAAAGCTCACCAAAGATACGATCTCGGCGCGCTTCATTTTGTTTTGCCTGGTCGGACTGACCGGCATCGCCGTGCATCTGACCCTGTTGAGCAGCCTGCTCGCGGTCGCGCTGTCATTCAGCGCGGCGCAAGCGCTTGCCACCGTCGGCGCCATTGCCTGGAATTTTGTGCTCAACAACTGGTTCACCTACCGCGACCAGCGGCTCACCGGCTGGCGCTTCCTGACCGGCCTCATCCGCTTTCAGGTCATCTGCGCCATCGGCGCTATCTCCAATGTCGGTATCGCCACATGGATCTACGACTATGACAGCGTGTGGTGGATCGCGGGCCTCGGCGGGGCGATGATCGGGACGGTCTGGAATTTCGTCGTCAGCGCCGCCTTCGTCTGGCGGCAGCGGTGAGTTTCTTAATGTAATTCGCTCGTCCTCGCGAAAGCGGGGACCCAGTGCGGCCGTGCAGGAGACTGGATTTCCGCTTTCGCGAGGACGAGCGCTGAATAACGGGCTCACTTGCCGCTATTGGACGCGAGTGTTATCTGCGCCGCATGGCCTCGGTCCCCATCGAAAACATCCGCAATTTCTCGATTATCGCCCATATCGACCACGGCAAATCGACACTCGCCGACCGGCTGATCCAGCTCACCGGCGGGCTTGAAGCGCGTGAGATGGTCGAGCAGGTGCTCGATTCGATGGACATCGAGCGCGAACGCGGCATTACCATCAAAGCCCAGACCGTGCGGCTCAAATATCGCGCCCGCAACGGCAAGGATTACGTGCTTAACCTCATCGACACGCCCGGCCACGTCGATTTTGCCTACGAGGTCAACCGCTCGCTCGCAGCCTGCGAGGGCTCCCTGCTGGTCGTCGATGCGAGCCAGGGGGTGGAAGCGCAGACGCTTGCCAACGTCTACCAGGCCCTCGACAACAACCATGAGATCGTGCCGGTGCTCAACAAGGTCGACCTGCCGGCCGCGGAGCCTGACAAGGTCAAGCAGCAGATCGAGGATGTGATCGGCCTCGATGCTTCCGACGCCATCCTGATCTCGGCCAAGACCGGGCTGAACGTGCCCGAGGTTCTGGAAGCCATCGTCCACCGCCTGCCGCCGCCCAAGGGCGATGCCTCCGCGCCCCTTAAGGCGCTACTCGTCGACAGCTGGTACGACGCCTATCTCGGCGTGGTCGTGCTCTTCCGCGTCGTCGACGGCACACTGAAGAAGGGCCAGCGCATCCGCATGATGGGGACCGACGCCGCCTATGAGGTCGATCGCGTCGGCGTGTTCACGCCCAAGCGCGTCGAACTCGGCGAACTCGGACCCGGCGAAATTGGCTTCCTTACCGCTTCGATCAAGGAGGTGGCCGACACCAGAGTCGGCGACACCATCACCGACGACAGGAAGCCGGTGGCCGAACCGTTGCCCGGCTTCCGCCCCGCCATCCCGGTGGTGTTCTGCGGCCTGTTCCCGGTCGACGCCGCGGATTTCGAAAATCTGCGCGCCGCCATGGGCAAGCTTCGGCTCAATGACGCGAGCTTCACCTACGAGATGGAGACCTCCGCCGCGCTCGGCTTTGGTTTTCGCTGCGGCTTCCTCGGGCTTCTCCATCTTGAGATTATTCAGGAGCGCCTTGAGCGCGAGTTCAATCTCAACCTGATCGCGACCGCGCCGTCGGTGATCTACAAGATCAAGCTGCGGAACGGGGAGCAGCTTGAAATTCACAATCCGGTCGACATGCCGGATCCGAACCATATCGAGGAAATGCAGGAGCCGTGGATCGAGGCGACCATACTGACGCCCGACGAATACCTCGGCGCGGTGCTGAAACTCTGTCAGGACCGCCGCGGCGATCAAAAAGAGCTCACCTACGTCGGCAACCGCGCCATGATGAAATACAATCTGCCGCTCAACGAGGTGGTGTTCGATTTTTATGACCGGCTGAAATCGGTCTCGCGCGGCTACGCCTCGTTCGATTATCACCTCACCGAGTACAAGCCAGCCGACCTGGTCAAGCTGCAGATGCTGGTCAACGGCGAGCCGGTCGACGCGCTGGCGATGCTCGTGCACCGCACCCGCGCCGAGAGCCGCGGCCGCGCCATGGCGGAGAAACTGAAAGAACTCATTCCGCCGCACATGTTCCAGGTACCGATTCAGGCCGCGATCGGCGGCAAGATCATCGCACGCGAAACCGTGCGCGCCTTCAGGAAGGACGTGACTGCGAAATGTTACGGCGGCGACGTCACCCGCAAGCGCAAGCTTCTGGAGAAGCAGAAAGAAGGCAAAAAGCGCATGCGCCAGTTCGGCAAGGTCGACATCCCGCAGGAGGCCTTCATCGCGGCGCTGAAGGTGGATGTGTGACGGCGCGGTGCCATGGTATCCGAGGAAGTCTGAGTCTTCATAACCAAACAGGCCGCCGCTCAACGCCAACTGGATGCGGCAATCAGAATGACGCTCGCGGGCGAGGATGAACTAGCGATCCACACTGTCGCCGCCGCAGCTCACGGTATCGTACGCGCACTTAAGGAAGCGAAGCGAGAGCGGAGCGAATTCCGCGATCAACTGGGCCTTGGCATTTTTCTTTTTGCAAATGATTTGACGTCTGGGAAGCTAGATAAAGTACCAGCGGATTTTACAGACACACTCGCTGGAATCATCACCGACGTCTCAGCCGCCATCAAACGCGGGGAGATAACAAACGAAGAAGAGGTCATTCGGAAGCTGTCGATACGAGATGAAAATATGACCTATGATCCCGAAGCGGACGCGATCTTCATCTATGTCGGCACCTCCCGAAAGATCGATCACGCCGAGGAAGCCGGCCCGTTCATTTATGATGTAGACAGCGAAGGCCGTATCGTCGGTATTGAAATCTTATCCGCTAGCAAGGTGCTGGCTCCTGGTGAATGGCGGCACGCACGGCTACCCGGTGCAAATAGTGTCGACGCCGCGGAGTAGTGGTCACCTGTAACGGCAAGTCTCACGGTTTGGTCACTGAAGCCAGTGTCACTTTTGTATTGACATTCGTCCCCAAATCGGGTACAAGGCACATCGAATCTCGCTCACTTAAAGGGTCGTGTTCTCGAGGCACACCTGAACACGGAGCGAGTGCGGTGCTCCCGCGCGGTTTTGCAATCCGCGCCGGAGCGGCTTTGGGCATCATCCGGCCGGCACTATGACCGGTCTGGGAGGTGCGTTCCCTGGACTGGGACAGGCGGGCGCGGGTAACGCCCGTTTAGAAGCGCGAGGTCTTCGCTCCCCGGTTGGAGCGAGCGTACCGGATCGAGCGTCCTGCCACGTCCCAGGAAGCCTGGCCTGGAGCTGAGCGTTGGCGTTCGTTCGCTGACGCAAGAGCCGCGGTGGAACGCCGACAGGCGAGCGTGCCCCCTCCCAACCCTCCCCCGCAAGCGGGGGAGGGGAAAGAGAAAGGGTGCGCGCCGTGCCCGCAAGGGCGCGGAGGTTGGACACACGTTTGTCGGCGTTCCGCTTCCCTTTTTTCCTTGGTCGTCATTGCGAGCGGTAGCGAAGCAATCCAGTGCAGCGGGCAAGTTAAGCAGGACAACGAAACCGGTCTGCATTGCCCCGCTGGATTGCTTCGTCGCCACTGCTCCTCGCAATGACGCGAATAAACACCTCGGGCGCGACCGCGCCGCGAGAACGCATTTCCACGTTTTACCTCTCCCCCGCGTGCAGGGAGGGGGAGCGCGAAGCGGCGCCGCGCTTGCATTGATCAAAACCTCGCGCAACATGTTGCAAATCATTGGCTCGACGCGGGAACGGCCTTTTGAAGGAGCATGACTGTGTCCACGCAATTTCCAACTTCGCAAATGGATCGACGGCAAGCGCTTAAAGGCGCCGCAGGTCTTGGATTGGCGCTCGCCAGTGCTCCGCTTGGCGCGAGCACCTCAAGAGCGGCGGAAAAGATCGTCTATCTGACGCCGTTCGGCTTCCTCATGGGTTTTGCCGAGACGATGTACGCCGACACTGGCGGCTTCTTCGCCAAGCACAACCTTGATGTCGAAAGTCGCGGCGGCCGTGGCTCAGCGATGGCAGTCCAGCAAATTGCCGCCGGCAATGTGCTGGTATCGCGCACCGGCGGCACCGACACGATCAAGGCGGTGGCGAAAGATCCGAATATTATCGCCTTTGCCGAGGTCATTCAGCGCGACGTCTTCTTCGTCATCAGTTCCACGGACAAGCCGCTGACCGAGCCGCAGCAATTCGCCGGCAAGACCATCGGGGTCGTTTCCGTGGGCGGCGCCACCGAGAACATCCTCAACATGATGCTGGCGAAAGAGGGCATTGCCGCCGATGCCGTCAAGCGCCAGCCGACCGGCGAAGGTCCAGGCCCGTTCGAGTTCATCGGGCAGGGACGCATCGACGCCTATATCGCGACCTACTCCACCGTAGCGCAGCTTAAGGCCGACAAAAGGCCGTTCGTCGCCTGGAGTGTCGATAAAGTCGCGCCCTCTCCCGGACAGGTCTACATCGCGTCGAAAAAATCGATAGCCGAGCGGCCCGACGAGTTGGCGAATTTCCTCCGCGGTGTCCATGACGCGATCGGCGTCATGACCGCCGCGAAAGAGCTGAAGCCGATCATCGAATTGATGGACACGAAATACCAGATCGTCGAGCGCAGCAAACCGGACGGCGGCGAAAACATCCTGGCGTTGACGATCGACGCCTTCCGTCCGGTCTATCGAGACAAGCTCGCCTCAAACCCCGCCGGCTGGACGGCAGCCTACGATCTGATGGTCAAAGCGAAGATTGTCGAACCGATGCCGGGCGCCGTTTTCTACACCGATGCTATTTGCAAGCGCGCTTTTGGATGATCGCGCGGTTGAATCGCGGCCCGGCACCGCACCGGAGCGATCCTTGGGCGCCATCTACTGCACGATGATGGTCGCGTTGCGCATGCCTTCGCTCTGAATCAAATTGTAGAGAACGGCCGCGTCATTTGGATGCAAACGGATGCAGCCGTGAGAAGCGGGTCCGCCAAGCCGCGCGATATCGTAGCTTCCATGAATAGCGAAGCCGCCATGGAAGAAGATCGCGTGCGGCATCGGCGCGTTATAATAGACTCGCGAAAACCAGCGTGCTGCCATCCACTGCGGATGGAAGACGCCCGCCGGCGTGCCGTAGCCCGGCCGGCCGGTCGAAACGCGCCAAGTATAGAGGTAGGCGCCGTCGGCGCTGACTTGCATGGTTTGACTGGCACGATCGACCCTTACCAGGACGTCAGCCTTCGCGCGCTCCGCAGGCAAGAAAGCCCATGACAAGGCGGCCATCAAAAACGCGACGACAACACGACGCACGGCGTACGTACTCCCTAACGCATTCGACTATTGTGGTGCAGCCTGAAACTGTAAAGCGGAAAGACTATTGTGGGTAGGCAGTTCAATAATGACGGCCCGGAGATTCTATCGAATATGCAGCGGTTCGATTTATTCAGCATCGGGCATTCCAATATTCCCGCCGATCGCTTTGTGGACATGCTGCACGATGCCAAGGTGAATCCGAAAAAGGCTGCTGGCGTGGCACGGCAAAGACTGCGACCTGTTTGCGTCTGGACAGCAGGAGTTAATCGCGGCAGCGTACCGTTACAGGGCGCGCGCGGTCGCGTTTCGGCAAAAGATTCCGCACGCCACTGCGGAGAATGGATGATGCGCGTTTCGCTTCGCCTGATCCTGGTCGTTTTGCTTGTCGCGGCAAGTCCGGCGCTCGCGCAAGACGCCGGCACGCTGGACAAGAAGCCGCTGCCGCCGCTGGAACACCCCGACGCGCCGTCGACCCCGGCCAAGGAACTGTTCGGGCGCGAAACCAAGCCGGTCCCGCTCGCCGCCCGATCGATCGGCGGATATGCGAAGGGTTGCCTGGCTGGCGCGGTCGCGCTGCCGATCGACGGTCCGACCTGGCAGGTGATGCGGCTGTCGCGCAACCGCAATTGGGGCCATCCGCGCTTGATCGCTTTTCTCGAACGCCTCGCGCAGAAAGCCAAGAAAGTCGGCTGGAACGGCTTGCTTGTCGGCGATCTGTCACAGCCGCGTGGCGGTCCGATGATCACCGGCCACGCCAGCCATCAGATCGGTCTCGATGCCGATATCTGGTTCACGCCGATGCCCGACCGCAAGCTTTCCACCGAGGAACGCGAGTTCATGTCCGCCGTCAACATGGTCGCGGACAATCGCCTCGACGTCGATCCGAAGGTGTGGACCCACACGCGCACCGAACTCATCCGCACCGCGGCGCAGGACACCGATGTTGAGCGCATCTTTGTCAATGCGGCGATCAAAAAGGCGTTATGCCGTGAGGCTGGCCCGGATCGCGGCTGGCTCGCCAAGGTGCGCCCGTGGTGGGGGCACGATTATCATTTCCATGTCCGCATCTCCTGTCCGGCCGACAGCGCGAATTGCGAGCCGCAGCAGCCACCAGGGGCAGAAGACGGCTGCGGACACGAACTTGATCACTGGTTCTCGGAAGGGAACCTGCATCCGCAACTGTCCGGCGAAAAAAAGCACTTTCTGACGATGTCGAACCTGCCGCCGGACTGCCGAAAGGTGTTGATGGCGCCTTGAAGACCTCGCCGCTCGCGTTCGCTAAAAGAGTGACGGCCCGAACAGCGTACGCTGGTACGCAGTGCCGATAAACGTCAGCACGGCGGCGAAGGCGACGATGATCGCAGTAAAACCCAGAACGTTGCGGTCTGGCAATTTGATCAGCTGCGGCAAACCCGCCCAAAAAATATAGACACCGTAGAACCCGGTCAGCCCGAGGAATCGAAGGCCCGGCGCCAGCAGAAAAATGCCGGCAAGCCAGACCGGGGTATATGAGTAGACTGCAAGCTTGAGCGCACTGTAAAAATTCTTGCGGCCGCCGAATGCCGGCGCCAACAGGTAGATCACGAGGCCGAGCACCAGCACGGTCGCGCATGTCACCACATAGCCAAACACCGCGCCGAACAGGCCGTCCAAAATCGGCGCACGGACCAGACCAACGCCGGGTATGACGGCTCCGACAACACAAGCGCCGATGAAACCAAAGATGGCCGGGACGATCGCAAGGATAGCGACGTAGCCGCTGAGCAAATAGGCCGCGTCACCAGATTCTTTATCAATCCGCCCCCACTCGGCCGCAGGTGCGGCAAGAATGGCTTTCGCGCGCCAGGCAGCGTTCATCCGCGCAGACCCTTGGCGGCGGCGCGGATCGCTGCGGCGCCCTTCTCGGCGATCATCATGGTCGGGGCGTTGGTGTTGCCGGACGTGATGGTCGGCATGACCGAGGCATCGACGACCCTGAGCCGTTCAACTCCGGCGACGCGCAGATCGCGGTCCACGACCATCATTGGATCGCTCGCAAGACCCATCTTCGCGGTGCCGACCGGATGAAAAATGGTGGTGCCGATATCACCGGCAGCCTTTATCAGGGCTTGCTCATCGTCATCGCGCCAAGCGGCGCCAGGCAGATATTCGTCGGGATGATATGGCGCCAGCGCCGGCTGCGCCACGATACGGCGCGTCACACGTATGGAATGCGCCGCGATGCGGCGGTCCTGATCGGTGGACAGATAATTGGGTTTGATCGCCGGCGGGTCGGCGGGATCGCGCGAGCGTAATCGTATGTGTCCGCGGCTGGTCGGTTGGAGATTGGCGACGCTCGCCGTGAAAGCCGGGAAGGTGTGCAGCGGCTCGCCGAACCGCTCGAGCGACAAGGGCTGGATGTGGTACTGAAGATTGGCGCGCGCCTGGTCGGGATCAGAGCGGGTGAACAGACCGAGCTGCGAGGGCGCCATGGTCAGCGGCCCGCGGCGGAACAAGACATATTCCGCGAGCATGCCGGCAAGACCTAGCGGCGCATGATAGCGCTCGTTGAGGGTGCGGATGCCATCGACTTTGTAGATGAGGCGAAGTTGCAGATGATCCTGCAGGTTCGCGCCGACGCCCGGCCTGTCCGCCACCATCGGAATGCCATGCCCGGCGAGCTGCTGCGCCGGCCCGACACCGGACAACAGCATGATCTGGGTTGAGCCGATCGAACCGGCCGCGAGGATCACTTCGCCGCGGCAACGCGCCATGCGAACTTCGGTGCCTTGCCGCCAACGCACGCCGGCCGCGCGCTTGCCCTCGAACACGATGCCTTCGACCAGGCAGCCGGTTTCGAGCCGCAGATTGGAGCGGTTGAGCACCGGCTTGAGGAAGGCCGTCGCCGCTGACCAACGCCGGCCGCGCTTTTGGTTGACATGAAAAGCACAGATGCCTTCGTTATCGCCGGTATTGAAATCCGGCACCGACTTGACGTTCGCCTGTTCGGCTGCGGCGCGGAACGCGTCGAGCAGATCCCAGCGCACGCGCGGCTCCTGCACCGGCAATTCACCACCGATCCCGTGCAGGTCGCTTTTGCCAAGGAAATGATCTTCGTGCTGTTTAAAGAAGGGCAGCACATCGTCCCAGCCCCAACCGGTCAAGCCAAGCTGGCGCCAATGATCGTAATCGGCGGCCTGCCCGCGCATGTAGACCATAGCGTTGATGGCGGATGAGCCGCCGATCACCTTGCCGCGCGGATAGCTGAGGCTGCGGCCGTTGAGGCCTTCCTCCGGTTCGGTTTTGAAGCACCAATCCGAACGCGGATTGCCGATCGCGAACAAATAACCGACCGGAATATGAAACCAGATCCAATTGTCGCGGCCGCCGGCTTCAAGAACAAGCACACGACGATCCGCATCGGCCGAGAGCCTGTTGGCCAGCAGGCATCCCGCCGACCCTGCCCCGACGATAATGTAGTCATATTCGCCGTCGACCGGCTTTGCTTCGGCCATCTCGCACTCGCAGCAGTATTTAGGAACGCTTGGCGATCTGCCCGCGCTCGCTACGCAACTTGATGAACAGAATGTAGGCGCATTGGAAAAAACATATAATGTTTACCGCTACCAGCGCCGGCGCATTGATCAGCCCGCCATAGCCGACCCAGACCATCATTGATGCCATCGCAGCAATCAGCCAGGCCGCGGAAATGTCGTTGGCCGAACGCGTCCGCCATGTCCGCAGCACCTGAGGCATCAGCGAAAAAGTCGATAAAATCGTACCGGCCGTGCCCAAAATGCCGATCCACAGCTCTTGCATCTGGCGCCTCCGAATCCCGCTGAAACCATAGCACATACACTGCCAAGTGCCGTTGCCACAGCTTGTCCGGACTTGGGCGAGCGCCTATGCTTTAGGAGCGACGAGCGGCGCGCCGTGCGCGTGCCGTGCGAGCCTGGAACGACGGTTCCTTTTAGGCGGTCGTATCGATCTTGTGTTCGCGCGGTCATCGAAGCGACCCGCGAAGGACCGAACGCGCCGGAGAACCGTTGTGCTGACAAAAAGACTTATTCTCGTAACGTTTACCGCGATCGTTGCGATCGCGGCAGCGACATTCCCTGCCCTGCCTCAGGAAAAACCGATTGTGGTTTTTGCCGCTGCCTCAATGAAGAATGCGCTCGACGAGGTCGACGCCGTGTTCACCGCGAAAGCCGGCACAAAGGTCGTCGCCAGCTATGCCGCCAGTTCCGCTTTGATGAAACAAATCGAGCAGGGCGCACCCGCCGACGTATTTCTTTCCGCCGATGTCGACTGGATGGATTACGGCTCGAAGAAGAAGCTCATAAAAGATGACTCGCGCTTTAATCTGCTCGGCAATCGGCTGGTGCTGATCGCTTCCAAGGATTCGAAGATCCAAAACGTGACGATCGGCCCAGGTTTCGATCTCGCTGGGCTTGCCGGCAGCGGGCGTATCGCGGTCGGCGACGTTCGTGCGGTCCCCGCCGGGCTTTATGCCAAAGCGGCGCTGGAGAAGCTTGGCGCCTGGACGGCCGTTGAGCCAAAATTGGCGATGGCTGAAAATGTGCGCGCCGCGCTGGTGTTGGTTGCGCGTGGAGAAGCGCCGCTTGGCATCGTCTACGAAACCGACGCCAACATCGAGCATGGCGTGAAAATCGTCGGCGTATTCCCTGATGACTCTCATCCCCCGATTATTTATCCGGTCGCGCTGACGATCACCGCCAAACCCGATGCGGCGACATATCTTGCGTTCCTCCGGACCCAGACAGCGAAATCGATTTTCGAGCGCTACGGCTTCAGCTTTTTGGTAAAGCCGGCATCATGACCGGCTTAGTTCCAAACAGTCTCAACTGGAAACGGGCCCGGTAGGTAAGAGCCATCGTGCTTGGCCTCTCCCCCGCTGAATGGACCGCGATAGAGTTGTCGCTGCGCATCGCGATCGTCGCTACCGCTTGCGCGTTGCCGTTTGGCATTGCGATGGGCTGGCTGCTGGCGCGCAAGGATTTCTGGGGCAAAACTCTGCTCGACGGAATTGTTTACCTGCCGCTGGTGTTACCGCCGGTCGTCACCGGTTATTTGTTGCTGATATCTTTCGGGCGACGGGGCCCGATCGGCGCGTTCCTCGCCGATTACTTTGGCGTCGTCTTTTCGTTTCGTTGGACCGGCGCAGCTTTGTCCTGCGGAATCATGGGCTTTCCGCTGATGGTCCGCCCGATCAGGCTTGCGCTCGAGGCGATCGACCGCCGTCTCGAAGACGCCGCCGCAACGCTGGGCGCCAACCGCATCATGGTGTTCCTCACCGTTACGTTGCCGCTGGCGTTACCAGGCGTCATCGCAGGGGTCGTCCTGTGCTTCGCCAGGGCGCTGGGAGAATTTGGCGCTACCATCACCTTCGTCTCCAACATTCCCGGCGAGACGCAAACGATTTCAGCAGCGATCTACACCTTGCTGCAGGTTCCCGACGGCGACGCGGCGGCGGGGCGCCTGGTGCTGATCGCTATCGTCATCGCGCTTGCCGCACTCATTGCCTCGGAATGGTTCGCACGCCGCGCCGGCATGCGCTTTCAGGGGGAATGATCGTGCTGGCGGTCGAAGTCGAGAAGCGCCTCGGCTCATTCATGCTGATCGCGCGCTTCGATGCCGCGACCGGGGTTACGGCGCTGTTCGGACCGTCGGGCTCCGGCAAGACCACAATCGTCAATATGATCGCCGGCCTGCTCACGCCCGATCGCGGATCAATCAAACTTGACGAAGTCGTGCTGTTTGATGCTGCCGCGGGAATCAACCTGCCGCCGCATCGGCGCGGAATCGGCTACGTGTTCCAGGAGGGCCGGTTGTTTCCGCACCTGAGCGTGCATCAAAATCTCGACTACGGGCGGCGGATGAGCGGGCATCCGTATGATGCGGACCAGTTTCAGCGCGTCGTCGCTTTGCTCGGTATCCGCGGCTTGCTTGATCGGCGGCCGCGACTGTTATCCGGCGGCGAGCGCCAGCGTGTCGCGATTGGCCGCGCGTTGCTGATGCGTCCGCGACTCCTGCTCCTGGACGAACCCTTGGCTTCGCTCGATACAGGACACAAACGCGAAATCCTTCCTTACCTGGTGCGGCTGCGCGACGATTCCGGCGTCCCCATGGTTTATGTCAGCCACACCGCGGCGGAACTTCGGCGGCTCGCAACCAACGTGGTGCGGCTCGAGGCCGGCCGCGTAGTTGCCAACGGCGGTCTTGAGCTCCTCAAAGACGCCGACGTTTACGGACCGGAATGAGGTTCGCGCCTGGCGAAGCCAGCCATGACGATTCACACACTGTCGCGGGCGACAGCGACGGATTATGTTCGCGCGGTTGTGACTGCGGATTGTCGATGACGCACGGACTTTGGCGCCAGGTAATTGAAATGTGCAGGGCGGCCGCCGACACTGATCGGTACCGCGCCTGAATGGATCTTGCTCCTCCGCCGGTAAAACATGCAAAGGCGCTCGGTGTGGCTTGCGGCGCCGGCGCGGCTTTGTGCTGGGCGCTCGGTTTCGTCGCTGCTCGCCATGGCATCGATGTCGGCGTGTCGCCCCTTGTTCTTGCGCTGCACCGCTATGTATGGCCGGGACTGGTACTGCTTCCTTTCCTCGCCACCAGCGGGTTGCGGGATCTCGGCGGCATAGGATGGAGGCGCGGGTTCGCGCTGGCGGCGTTTGGCGGGCTGCCGCTCGCGCTTCTGAGCTATCTCGGTTATTTGTTTGTTCCGCTCGGCCATGGCGGCATTATCCAGCCATCCTGCGCGGCGCTGGGCGGCATGATTCTGGCGCGCGTCGTATTGAAGGAGCCGTTACCAGCGCGGCGCGTCGTTGGCGCACTCGTCATTGTCGTCGGCTTAGCCGTAATCGGTGCTGAAGCGTTCCGGACGATAGGCGCGCACGGAGTCGGCGGCGATCTGCTGTTTGTGGCCGCCGGATGCTGCTTTGCCGTCTTCGGAATGTTGGTGAGGCGGTGGCGGGTCGCGGCGATGCAAGCCGTGGCCGTTACCAGCATCTTGTCGCTCGTCGGCCTGCCGATGCTGTTGTTCACTTTCGACAATATGGTGGCAGCAGGATTTCGCGAGAACCTGTTCCAGGCCATCGTCCAGGGCACGCTCACCGGACCGGCCGCTACCTATCTCTTCACCCGCGCCATCGTATTACTTGGCGTGTCCCGCGCCGCCCTGTTCCCGTCGCTGGTTTCGCCGTTCGTGCTGTTGATCGGGTTCGTTGCGCTTGGCGTCGTGCCGAGCGTTTCGCAGCTTGTCGGGTTGGTGATTGTCGTCGCCGGCTTCCAGCTGACGCAACGCGGCTGAGGTCAAGCCGCCTTGCGGGTTCGCAAAAACTCAGCCATGCGATCGAGCGCCCGCAAGATATTTTCGGTTGAGTTGGCGTAAGAAAGCCGCACATAGCCTTCGCCGAGCACGCCGAAATCCGGGCCGCCGATCAGCGCCACACCGGAATCTTCCAGCAGTGCGGTGGCGAGCGCCTTCGCCTTCCAACTGGTGCGCTTGATGTTGGGAAACGCGTAGAACGCGCCCTTCGGTGTCGCGCACGATATGCCTGGCAGGCGGTTGAGGCCGTCGACCACGACCTTTCGCCTCTTGTCGAACTCGGCGACCATCTTTGTCACCTCATCCTGCGGACCGGTCAGTGCGGCGAGCCCGGCATATTGAGTTGCGGCGTTGACGCAGGAATGCAGATTGACCGCAAGCTTGCGCGCGTAGTCGTACAGCTTGCCCGGCCATACTGCGTAACCGAGTCGCCAGCCGGTCATGGCGTAGGTCTTGGACCAGCCGTTGAGCAAAATAAGCCGGTCGCGGATCGACGGATATTGCAGCAGGCAGACATGGGTCTCGCCGTCGTAGAGCATGTGGTCATAAATTTCGTCCGACATGACCGCGACGTCGGGATAGCGCTCCAGTCCGGCGACGAGCTTATCGACTTCTGCCTTGGGCGTTACGCCGCCCGTGGGATTAGCCGGCGAGTTGAGAATGAGGAGCCGCGTCTGCGGTGTGATCAGGCCGAGCGTTTCCTCGGCAGAGAACGCAAAATTGTTTTCCTCACGGATCGGAACCGGCACCGGCCGCGCGCCAGTGAACTCGATCATCGAGCGATAGATCGGAAAGCCGGGATCCGGATAAAGGATGTCGGCGCCGGGCTCACCGAACATCAACATCGACATGAACATGGTCGGCTTGCCGCCGGGAAAGATCATCACCGCGTCGGGCGAGACTTCGACGTTGAACCTTTTGTGCAGGTCGGCGGCGACCGCCTCACGCAGCGGCAAAATCCCGACTGCTGGCGTGTAGCCATGCTGACCGTCGCGCAGCGCCTTCACCGCCGCCTCAACAATGAAATCCGGGGTGCGGAAATCGGGCTGGCCGATACCGAGATTGATGATGTCGCGGCCTTGTGACGCAAGCTGCGTCGCGCGCGCAAGCACGGCGAAGGCATTCTCCTCACCGATACGATCAAAGGCGGCTACGGTCTTCAGCATGGCGAGAACTTGAACCCAAATTACACGAAAAACGCAAACATCTTCGCAATGCTGCGCCGCAATATAGACTGCCCCGTTTTACCGGGCTGCATTGCTGCGTAGCGGGTTCGCGCCAGCGGCAAATCGGACTATCTATGAATTGCGGTGAGCGCACCCGGAGACGGCGATGGTGAAGAGTAATGATTCAAGCGGTCAGCAGCGGCGATTGCGCTCGCAGCTATGGTTCGACAATCCCGACGATCCGGGCATGACCGCGGTCTATCTTGAGCGCTATCTGAATTTCGGCCTGACGCTCGCGGAACTGACATCGGGCCGGCCGATTATCGGCATCGCGCAGTCGGGCTCCGACCTCAGCCCCTGCAACCGTCACCATCTCAATTTGGCGCATCGTGTACGCGCGGGTATCCGCGATGCGGGCGGCATCCCGTTGGAGTTCCCAACCCACCCTATTCAGGAAACCGGCAAGCGTCCGACCGCGGCGCTCGATCGCAACCTCGCCTATCTCGGCCTCGTTGAAGTCCTGTTCGGTTACCCGCTCGACGGCGTTGTGCTGATGACGGGTTGCGACAAGACCACGCCGGCTTGTCTGATGGCCGCCGCGACCGTCAACACACCGGCGATCGTGCTCTCCGGCGGGCCGATGCTCGACGGCTACTACAAGGGCCGGCTTGCCGGCTCCGGCACGGCGGTGTGGAAAGCACGCGAAGAGGTCGCTGCCGGCAAGATCACCTACAAGGAATTTATTGAATTCGTCGCCTCCTCCGCGCCGTCGATCGGCCATTGCAACACCATGGGCACGGCGTCGACCATGAACGCGATGGCGGAAGCGCTCGGCATGTCACTGCCCGGCTGCGCCGCGATCCCGGCGCCATATCGCGAGCGCGAACAGATGGCCTACGCGACCGGCGTGCGCGCGGTGGAGATCGTGCGCGACGATCTCAAGCCGTCCGACATCCTCACGCGCGCGGCGTTTGAGAATGCCATCGTCGCCTGCACGGCGATCGGCGGATCGACCAATGCGCCGATCCATCTCAACGCTATCGCCAAACATATCGGCGTCGCGCTCTCGATCGGGGATTGGGAGACGATCGGCTTCGACGTGCCGCTGCTCGTCAACATGCAGCCGGCGGGAGAATATCTTGGCGAGGAATATTATCGTGCCGGCGGGCTACCCGCCGTGATGCATGAACTCCTGGAAGCCGGCCGGCTTCACGGCGACACACTGACGATCAACGGCAAGACAATTGCTGACAATGTCGCGGGGGCGAAAGCGAGCAATCCGGTCGTCATCCGGCCTTACGACGAGCCGCTAAAAGCGGAAGCGGGTTTTCGAGTGCTGCATGGCAATTTGTTCGATTCCGCGATCATGAAAACGAGCGTGATTTCGGATGAATTTCGCGAGCGCTATCTCAGTGATCCGAAAGACCCGGGCGCCTTTGAAGGTCCCGCGGTGGTGTTCGATGGTCCTGAGGACTACCACCGGCGCATCGAAGATCCGACGCTCGGCATTGACGAACACAGCATTTTGTTCATGCGCGGCACCGGTCCGATTGGTTATCCGGGTTCGGCCGAAGTCGTGAACATGCAGCCGCCGGCCGCATTGCTCAAACGTGGCATAACTTCACTGCCGTGTCTCGGCGACGGGCGGCAATCCGGCACTTCGGGCTCGCCATCGATCCTCAATGCTTCACCTGAAGCGGCGGCCGGCGGCGGTTTGGCACTACTGCGGACCGGCGACCGGGTGCGCATCGATCTCAAGAAGGGCACGGCCGATATGCTAATTTCGGCCGAGGAACTGGCGGAACGCCGCGCCGCGCTGACGAGGGACGGCGGCTATCATTATCCGCCAAGCCAGACGCCGTGGCAGGAAATCCAGCGCGAGATGGTCGACCAGCTCGGAGATGGCATGGTGCTTGAGCCGGCTATCAAATTTCAACGCGTGGCGCAGAAATTCGTGCCGCGAAACAACCACTGACGAATCTCAACTGCCTTTATCCAGATGCCGGGTGAAACATGAGCCGTTCTCGTCCGACCGTTGCCGACAAGCGGAAAGCTTTTCGCAAGCTGCACGAAGCCGGCTGCTTCGTCATTCCCAATCCGTGGAACGTTGGCACCGCTCGTTATCTGCAAGGTTTGGGTTTCAAAGCGCTGGCAACAACGAGCGCCGGTCACGCCCACTCGCTCGGTTACCCCGACGGCGGGCAGAATCGTGACGCCGTACTCGCGCATTATCGCGAGCTGGTCGAAGCGACCGACGTGCCGCTCAACGCCGATTTCGAAAACGGCTTCGCTGACGATCCCGATGGTGTGGCCGACAGCGTGACCCGCTGCATCGCAACGGGCGTGGCGGGCCTATCGATCGAAGACTCACCCAAGAGCGACACGCCGCTTTATGACTTCGATCTGTCGCTGGCACGCGTAAAAGCCGCGCGAGCCGCCGTCGATCGCGCCGGTGGCGACGTCGTATTCACCGCACGCGCCGAGAATTTCATCCGCGGCGTGCCGGATCTCGACGACGCCATCCGACGCCTCAAGGCATATGCCGCAGCCGGCGCCGATTGCCTCTACGCGCCGGGAATCAAGACGCGCGAACAGATCGAAGCCGTGGTGAAGGCGGTGGCGCCAAAGCCGGTCAATTTTCTTGGCGGAGGCGCGTTCGGCTTCACGGTCAGCGATCTCGCCGCGATGGGCGTGCGCCGGATCAGCGTCGGCGGCTCGCTGGCGCGCGTGGCGATGCATGCCTTCATCCGCGCGGCGACGGAGATTGCCCAGGAAGGCAAATTCGATGGCTTTGCCGGGCTCGTGACCAACGCCGAACTGAACAAATTCTTCAGCGAGGATCGCAACAAATTGTCCTGACTGGTGCACGACGACCAGATCAAGCCGCCGATAGTTTGAACACAAGGCCGGTTGATGCGTTGATCGCTCGCACGACCGCAGCGTCGAAAATACACGATGTGAGATGCGAACATGAGCAACAGACTGCAAGGCAAGGTCGCTCTCGTCACCGCCGCGGGCCAAGGCATCGGCCGCGCGATCGCGGAGAAGTTTGCTGCCGAAGGCGCCAAGTTGATCGCGACCGACCTCGACGCCGCCAAGCTCTCGGGTCTGAAGGGCAAGCTGCAGAAGCTTGACGTCCGCTCACAGACCGACATCGAGGCATTCGCTGGCGAAATCTCCCACGAATTTGGACCGCTCGATATTTTGGTCAATTGCGCCGGTTATGTGCACCAAGGCACGGTGCTCGATTGCACCGACAAGGACTGGGATTTCTCCTTCGACCTCAACGTCAAATCGATGCACCGGATGATCAAGACATTCGTGCCCGGCATGATCGGGAAAAAATCGGGCTCGATCGTCAACATCGCTTCCGCCGTTTCCTCGATCCGCGGCGTTCCCAACCGCTACGTCTATGGTGCAACCAAAGCCGCCGTCATCGGGCTTACCAAAGCCGTAGCCGCCGATTTCATCAAGCAGGGGGTTCGCTGCAACGCCGTTTGTCCCGGAACGATTGAATTGCCCTCGCTTGGCGAACGCATTACGGCGGTTTCGCAGGAGACTGGAAAGTCGCTTGACACGGTGCGGCAGGATTTCGTCGCGCGTCAGCCGATGGGCCGACTGGGCACGCCTGACGAGGTCGCCTGGCTCGCCCTCTTTCTTGCCAGCGATGAGGCGAGCTACATTACCGGGCAAGCGCATCTGGTCGACGGCGGCATGGCGCTATAGCCGTCGCAGCACAAAGCAATGCATATCCTTATTACCGGCGCAGCGGGGATGATCGGGCGCAAGCTGACAGCGCGCCTGGTCGAGGCCGGCGTACTCAACAATCGTCCGATTCAGACGCTCACCCTCCTCGACGTGAGCGCGCCGCAACGGCCGGAGAAATTCACCGGGCGCGTTGAGACTATTGCGGCCGACATCGCCGATACGGCCGCCGCGCGCCTCGCCGTCGCCGGCCGGCCCGATGTCGTCTTCCATCTGGCTGCAATCGTCTCAGGTGAAGCCGAGCTCGATTTCGAGAAGGGCATGCACGTCAACTTCGACGGCTCACGTGCACTCCTCGAAGCGATCCGCACCACCGGCGGCGATTATCGGCCGCGCGTCGTATTTTCCTCGTCGATCGCGGTGTTTGGCGCCCCGTTCCCGGAATCGATCCCGGACGATTTTGCGCTTACGCCGCTCACCTCATACGGGTCGCAAAAGGTGATGGTCGAGCAGATGCTCGCCGATTACACCCGTCGCGGCTTCCTGGAAGGCGTCGGTGTGCGGCTGCCGAACATCGTGGTGCGGCCGGGCAAGCCGAACAACGCAGCCTCGGGATTTTTTTCATCGATCATCCGCGAGCCTCTCAATGGCGATGAAGCCGCATTGCCGGTGGATGAAAGCGTGCGCAGCTGGCACGCCAGTCCACGCGCTGCGGTTGGCTTTCTGATCCACGCCACGGGTCTCGACAGCAAAGCGCTCGGGCAGCGCGTCAATCTCACCATGCCCGGCTTCTGCTGCACCGTGGCCGAACAGATCGCGGCGTTGCGCCGCGTTGCCGGCGACAAGATTGCCGCCCGCATTCGCCACGTGCCGGATCCGCTGGTCATTCGCATCGTCGCCGGTTGGCCGAGCCGGTTCGACGCGCAACGCGCGCTCGCGCTCGGCTTCCGGGCCGAGTCTTCGTTCGATGAAATTATTCGCGCCCATATCGACGACGAGTTGGGCGGGCGGATCGCAGCTTGAAGTTTCATCCAAGGCTCTTCCCCCGCGCGTGATTCGACGGCTTAAGTGCGGCATGCGGTTCGTCTCAACTCTGATCCCGGCAACGCTCGCCCGTCGTTACAAGCGCTTCCTCGCCGACGTGGTGCTTGAATCCGGCGAAGTGATCACCGTACACGTCGCCAATCCGGGAGCGATGATCGGCCTGAACCGGCCGCTGTCGCGGGTTTGGCTATCCGATTCCGGCAATCCGCTGCGCAAGCTTCCGCTGTCATGGGAGCTGGTCGAGACAGATCTCGGCAACGGCCCGGAACTCGTCGGCGTAAATACCGGGCATCCGCATCAGCTCGTTGCCGAGGCGCTTGAATCCGGGCTGATCCCGGAACTGCGCAATTATCCGTCGGTCCGCCGGGAAGTGAAATACGGCGAGGCTTCGCGCATCGATTTTCTGCTCGAAGACCCGGCGCGGAAGCCTTGTTATCTGGAAGTCAAAAACGTCCATCTCATGCGCAAGCCGGGACTGGCCGAATTTCCGGATAGCGTGACCGCACGCGGCACCAAGCACCTCCGTGAACTTGCCGTCCTCCGGCGAACCGGCACGCGCGCGGTGATGCTTTTTGTCATTCAGATTCCCTCGGCGGATCGCTTCGCCATCGCCCGCGACATCGACCCGGTCTATGCGGCCGCATTCGATCAGGCGCGCGCGGGGGGCGTCGAGATGCTGGCCTGGCGCTGTAAGGTCGGCCTCGACGAGATCGAGATGGTGTCGCCGGTTCCGATCGAACAGGACTAACGGGCGCCGGTTGCTTGGCGCAAGCTGGTCGCCAAGCCGCTTGCTAAGTTGCTTGCGTTGTACGCGCGCATGCTTACATTTCCGGTCAATCACCTTTTAGCCGCTTTTGTCGGTGCCTGAAGCTCCAACGCCATGACCTATGTTGACTCGGCCGTCGCGCCGCTGCGTAAAACCGGACAGATCAAGATCCACGGCCCCGGTGCCTTTGAGGGCATGCGAAAGGCGGGCCGGCTCGCGGCCGAGTGCCTCGATATGCTGGGCGACCACGTCGGACCCGGCGTCACCACAGAGCACATCGACCGGCTGGTTTACGAATTTGGCATGGACCACGGCGCGGCGCCCGCGACGCTGATGTATCGCGGTTACCGGAAATCAACCTGCACGTCGGTCAATCACGTGGTCTGCCATGGCATTCCTTCGGACAAGCCGCTCCGCGAGGGCGACATCGTCAACGTCGATGTAACTCTTATTCTCGGCGGTTGGCACGGCGATTCGAGCCGCATGTACGCCATCGGCGAAATCCCCCGCCGGGCCGAACGGCTGATCGAAGTGACCTACGAAGCCATGATGCGCGGCATCGCGGTGATCAAGCCAGGCGCCACTACCGGCGATATCGGCCATGCGATCCAGACTTATGTCGAGGCCCAGCACATGAGCGTGGTGCGCGATTTCTGCGGCCATGGCCTGGGACGCCTGTTCCACGACGAGCCGAACATCGTGCATGTCGGCCGGCCTGGCGAAGGCATCGTGCTCAAGCCCGGCATGTTCTTTACCGTCGAGCCGATGATCAATCTCGGCCGACCGCATGTTAAGGTACTCTCGGACGGCTGGACCGCGGTGACCCGCGATCGCTCGCTGTCGGCGCAATTCGAGCACTCAGTCGGCGTGACGGACACCGGCGTTGAGGTGTTCACCCTGTCGCCGAAGGGATATACGAAGCCGCCCTATCGGGCATGAGCGCTCGCTTGGGCGCGCCGCGCCTGGTTCTCTGCCTTAAGCTCGGCAATGCGGCGCTGTAACGGCGACATTGCAGTCTCGATCTCCTCGATCGTAGCGCGCGGCACGATGTGCTGCGGGCCCCCCGTCAAAAGCAAGGCCTGGCAACCCGATTGCAAAATAATGCAATACAGTCATCCTTGGGGCCGGCTGGGTTGAAGGTTCACCGCGACCTTGGAGTTGCGTCCGGGTTTCCATGCT
The DNA here is from genome assembly GCA_963727325.1 of uncultured Alphaproteobacteria bacterium. Taxonomy (GTDB): domain Bacteria; phylum Pseudomonadota; class Alphaproteobacteria; order Rhizobiales; family Xanthobacteraceae; genus BOG-931. The sequence goes on along the minus strand of CAVSFV010000003.1, from coordinate 107,374 downwards.
GGAAAAAAAGCACGCGAGCGAACACGGCCTCTCGGAGGCCCCGCCGCATTATTACGGCCATCGCGAGCGGCTGCGTGACCGGTTTCGCGAAGCCGGTGCTGAGGCGCTGTCGGACTACGAACTGCTCGAATTGGTGCTGTTTCGCGCGCTGCCACGACGTGACGTCAAACCGCTCGCCAAGCAACTGATCGCCACCTTCGGCTCGTTCGCGGAGGTGATTTCGGCGCCAGTCGCCCGGCTCAACGGCGTGAAAGGGCTTGGCGACGCAGCGATCACCGAACTCAAGCTCGTGCAGGCCGCGGCAAGCAGGCTGGTGCGCGGTGAAGTGAAAAAACGGCCGGTGCTGTCATCCTGGTCGGCAGTGTTGGACTATTGCCGCACCGCACAAGCTTTTGCCGACCGCGAGCAATTCCGCGTGCTGTTTCTGGATAAGCGCAATCAGCTTATTGTCGACGAGCTTCAGCAAGTCGGCACGGTCGATCACACGCCGGTCTATCCGCGCGAAGTGGTCAAGCGTGCGCTGGAACTATCGGCAACCGCAATCATCCTGGTGCACAATCACCCGTCCGGCGATCCGACGCCGTCGCGCGCCGACATCCAGATGACGCAGCAGATCATCGGCATAGCCAGCCCGCTCGGCATCTCCGTGCACGACCACATCATCGTCGGCAAGGAAGGCCATGCCAGCCTCAAGGGTCTGAAGCTGATCTAGCAAACCAGGAGAGCGGCATGTCGCGCAGCATAACAAGACGACCAACGACGCTCCCACCGAGCAGGTTATTGGCGCTCGCGATCGGGGCCATGGCGGTCGGTGCGGTAGCGATCGGCGCGCTGGCGATCGGGCAAATCGCGATTGGCCGGCTGGCCATCAGGAAAGCGCGGTTTGGCTCGCTGGAAGTCGATGAATTGACCGTCGGCAGGCTGCGCGTCAGGGAGCATGAGAGCTCTTAACGAGCGTCGCCGCATTTAAGCCGGCGATACGGCCGAGCACGGCCGCAGTCAGCAACCCGTTCCCCGACAAATAGCCGCTGGCATGCGAACCGGAAATGCCGGCTGCCGCGCCGCCGGCAGCGAACAGGTTCGGCAATTGCGCGCCTTGAGCGTCTATCACACGCGCCTGTTCGTCAACCGCAACCCCGCCCTGGGTATGAAACAATGTTCCTGTGACTTTGACAGCCTTGAATGGCGGCGACAACGCGGCGACGCCGGCGAAGAATTGGCCGAAACGGTCGTGCGCGCCCGCGCGCTTTGCCTGCTCGACTTCGGCAAAACTTTGAGCGAGCGCTGCCGCCGGCAGGTTCAGCCGCTCGGCGAGGCGTTCGACGGTCGGGGCTTCGACGACCGCGCCCGATGTCTCTGCTTGCCGAAAATCCTCAAACTGCCGCGCGATGGCGGCGATGCGTTCGTCAAATATGTCAAAGGCTATGCCGTCAGGTTGGGCGAGAACCACGGCTGCCTGCTCCGAGTAGCCGAGGCTTTCATCGGAGAAACGCTCGCCGCTCGTGTTCACCTGAAATCCGCCCTCCATAATTGCGGCCCACGTGATGAGGATGCCGTGCGGATGAGCAACAGAACCGTGTCCTTGGTAACCGGACATATGGAGAAGTTTGGCGCCGAGCGCCTGTCCCCATAAAACGGCATCGCCGCGATTACCGGGATGGCCGAAATAGAGCGCGCCGTTCATCTCCGGAATATATTGGGCCACGAGATCGGATGCGCCGCCATAACCGTTGCACGCGAGCACCAGCGCACGGCAGCCCAACGATTCGCCGCTGCCGTCCGGACGGATAATTTCCGCACCGCGGACGAAACGTTCACTATCTGCGTAGAGCGCCGTCACCGTCGCATCGACAATGATTGGGATCGAGGCTTCCTCCACCGCTTGCCGCAAACGGTCGATCAACTCCGCGCCGGACCGTGTGGGCAGGCCGTGCATGCGCCGCGCCGAATGTCCGGGATAGTCAAAGTCGTGCACAACAGAGAACGGTAGGCCGTAGCGATCAGCCAGCCATTCGACCGTCGCGCCCGCCTCGCGGGCGATGATGTCGACGATCGCCGAGTTGACTTCGTCGTGGGCCTTGCGCTTGAGATCGGCGGCGAACAGCGCAGGACTATCGTCGATGCCGAGCGCCTTCTGAAAGCGCGTCCCGGCGGCCGGAATGAGCCCCGCCGATAGCGCCGTAGAGCCGCGAGGCACGGAATCGCGCTCGAGAACGATGATGTCCACGCCGGCCTCGTTCGCCGCCAGCGCGGCGCAAAGTCCCGCCGCGCCGGCGCCAATAATGACGAGCGGCGCGCTGACCGCAAACCCTTCGCCCGGTGGGGGTTTGACGCTCACGCGGTGTCTCTGTCTGCCCGCTTTACTGATTGCCGCGCGTTTTGGAGAGAAGAATTTGCGTACAGCGAAACAAGGCGATTGTCTTGCCGCTGGCCTCGCTTTTCACCTCAGCGTCCCAAACTTGGGTCGTGCGCCCGCCGTGCAGCATCCGCGCTTCGCAGACAACACCGCCCTCAAGCGCGGTACCGAGAAAGTTGGTCTTCAGCTCGATAGTAGTGAAACCCGCGGCACTTTCAGGAAGAGACGTCATGCACCCATAGCCGCACGCGGTGTCCGCAAGCGCGACGACCGTTGCGGCGTGAAGATATCCGTTTGGAGCTAGGTGTTGTTTGGTGACATCGAACCGGCCGCGCGCAAAACCCTGCCGCACATCAATCCATTCGAACCCCAATAGGGCCGGAAGGTACCCCGCTTGTTTGGTGCTGAAAACGGCAGCGGCATTACTCATGCTTCCCCCTGGAATTTTGTACCGGCAATTACTGGCGGACCAGCAGAACCGGATCCGAACTTTCCGGCACGCGCTGCCAGGTATTGGCGTCGTTCTCCTCGAAACGCCAAGTCTGTCCGCGCGCGGAAAGCAAAACCAGCTCACTCTGGTCCATGCGCCACGAATTCGGCGCGAAACGCGTAACCATCGCATCGCAGCCGGGTTTCACCTTGAGTGTTAAGGCGTCGGCGCCAGCGGGACTGCTTGCGAGTGTAAGCACGCAAACCGGTTTACCGGTGCCACGCGCAATCGCCCAATCGCCCACCATATCGTCGGCAGAGCGAACCGGCGCCGCCGCGGCGCTTTGCAGCACATAACGGCCTTGCTCCGGGTCAAAACCATCGTACAGGCCAACCTCGGCCAGGCTGAGTTCAATCACGGAATTGCCGCCGGCATTGAGAAGGCGAAGCCCGCCGAAATTGTCGACTGCCCAGGCAACGATATCTTTGGTCGTCGGAAAAATGCTTGCGCAGTTCTTGTCGATGTCGAGCTTATGGCCCCCGGTCGCAGTCTCGGGCCGGAAGTTAAAGCGGCAGATTTTGTCGCGATCGGCGTCGGAGAATTCCCACGCGCCAATCATGGCGCTGACGGCGTCGTTCCCCGTCGGCGCATCCTGCGCGATCGCGCTGCCGCAAAGGCCCACCATGACGCCGATGACAAGAGAAACGGCACGAGGCAGATCGAGACCACCCGCTTTCATGCGCAAACGCTACCATGCGGATCGCGCCGCGTCATGAAGGTCGGCCGCTGTGGGCTGCTTGTGACGCCCTCCCCGACGCTTACATACAGGGCTGCGTGTAAGACGCTGCAGCGAGGCTATGACAGACAAATCCGACATTCCGGAAAGACCCCGGGCCGAGCCGGAAATCATCCCTCCGGACCGGACCAATCGAGCGCCGCAATGGCAACGGCGATCCTGGCAGCCGGATGGTTCAACTTGGGTGGGCGGGACGCAGCGGATCTATGTCGGCCGGATCGGGCCGGTCGGCTTGGCCTTGCTAATCCTCATGATCGGAATCCTTGCCGCATTGATTCTGCTCACTGTCGTCGGCGCCGTGCTGCTCTGGATACCGATTCTTGTGCTGGCCGTGGCGGCAGGTGCCATATTCCGCCTGCTTCGGCGATAACCGCATCTACGGAGCCTGGCGGCGTCACCGCTCTGCGCTGCCCGTATACGTCTCATTAACACTAATCCCTTTATCAATTGGTTAACCATATGGACTCGCCTGGACATGCCAGGCGACCTGCCCTTGAGTGCGCGTGCGGCGGATTAATTGCGCCTGATAACGGCGCGACCAGGTATCGCCAGCGCGATCGGCGCCGGCGGCAGTTGGAAAGCTACGCAGGGAATGTTCGAGGCGCCGCGCCAAAGCCGATTGGCTATTGCTGGGACGGGCGAAATACCGCTCGCGTCTGCTCCCGCTCGCGCCACCCCATACGATTTTCAACGGATTGTTTCTGTCATCTGGCGCGGCAAGGCAATCATTGCCGGAACGACGGCGATTTCGCTTTGCGCAGCAGCACTGTTTGTCAGCTTCGTTCCGTATCGGTACACCGCGACGACCCAGATTCTGATCGACCCGATGGATTTGCACGCCGTCGCGACCGATCTCGCGCCGGCGAACCAGGCCAACGATGCCGCGGTGCTTTTGGTCGAGAGCCAGGTCCGGGTATTGACTTCCGACAACGTGCTTCGGCGGGTGATCAAAGCGGAAGGGCTTGACCACGATCCGGAATTTGTTGGACGCCCATCGTGGTTTGGTAGCCCCGGATCTGGCGACAGCTCTCTTTCCGCGTTGAATGCGCTCAAGCGGGATATCCAGGTGAAGCGCGCCGAGCGCACCTATGTCGTGGACATAAGTGTCACCACGCACGATCCGGCAAAATCAGCCCGCATCGCCAATGCGATGGCGCAAGCCTATCTGGCGGAACAAACTGAGGTAAGATCCGACGCCGCCCGTCAGATCTCGCAGTCCCTGTCAGCCCGTCTGAACGAGCTCAAGGAACGAGTACGTCAAGCCGAAGACCGGGTCGAAACTTATAAGGCCCAAAATAATATCCTTGGCGCCGGCGGACAGCTGGTCAATGAACAACAGCTCTCCGAATTGAACAATCAATTGGGACTGGCGCGCGCGCGCACCGCCGCTGCGAAGGCCCGTCTCGACCAGGTGGAACACCTGCACGTTTCTCAAGAGGACATTGGCTCCTTCCCCGAGGCCGTACAGTCGCCGACGATCGCCGCATTGCGCACGCAATATGCAGAGATCATGCGCCGCGAGGCCGAACAGATGATCTCACTCGGCCCTCGGCATCCGGCGGTGATCGAAATCCAGGCCCAGGCCGAGCGGCTGCGGCACGTGATCGACAACGAGGTCCATCGCATCGCACTGTCGGCGCGCAGCGAATACGAGAGCGCACGCGCCAACGAAACGACGCTGGCGAGCAACCTGGAAAAGCTCAAAGGCAACGCCATCACCACCAATGAGGCCATGGTGACGCTGCGCGAACTCGAGCGCGACGTGGTTGCGAGCAGGACGGTCTATGAGTCGTTTCTGGTGCGCGCCCGCGAGACGGGCGAGCAAGAGCGCCTCGACACCAAAAACATTCGCGTGATCTCGCGGGCCGATCCGCCGGCGCGCCGCAGCTTTCCACCGTCAAACACAATGCTCGCCGTAGGCGCCCTGCTGTTTGGAATAGCGGCCGGGATCGGCATTGTCGTCTTAAGCGAGGCGGATAATAAACCAACGCCTCCTCCGGCCCCCGCCGACGGCGGTGACACCTTACTTGGCAGACTAGCTGGAACAGCCGGCAGAAAGTTGCCTGCCGGCCGCGCCGCACCCTCAATTCCGATCCTTGCGACGCTGCCGCATGTCGACACCTCGTTCGCGCTTACCGCCGCGCAAGATCCCAACTCGCATTTCGCATGGCAAATCGGTGAAGTGCTCGACGCGGTTCTGGCGCGTGACGGAATACGCGGCAACCAAAGCATCCTTGTCATTGCCGCTGACGATGAGGACGGCACGGTGGCGGTCGCGCTTACGCTTGCCGCCGCCGCAGCAGTGACGCAACGAGTGCTGCTGATCGACGCTGATCTCGATCGTCGCACGCTCGCGGCAATCGATGCCGATAGAAGCCGGGTCGGACTTGTTGACGTCGCCGCCGGACGCAGCGTGCTCAACGAAGCCACCGTCCGCGATCGGGAAACCGGTATCAATCTGTTGTCGTTTGTCTCCCCGAACAGTAGGCGCGACGGGCCGATCACCGAAGCGGACGTCACATGGGCCTTCGATCAAACCAAACGGTTCAATATGGTGATTGTTGCCACGATCGGATTCCGCAAGGCTCCAGGAACGCACCTCTTTGCGGACCTGGTCGACCACATCTTGCTGGTCGCGGAGGCTGACCAGCAGGACATAAGTTCAATCGAACAGTTTGCTTCGCAGCTTGGCGCTAACGCCCAAAAGATCCGCGGAGCGGTCCTGACCGGTACCGCGATCGCCCGCATGGCGAGGCCGGCCAGACGACGGTCCGCATAACGCGCAAACGAGGCAGCTCTGGCACAGCTCAGTCTCCTTCCGCTGCAAAATCCCGCAATCGTTCCGGCGCGCGATGATGCCGGCACGCTGATCCGCAGCCTGCTGCTCGCTGCGGTATTTTTGTTGCTGTGGATCTCCTTTCGTCCGTTCGAAAATCTTTCGGATGCGCCGGAGGTCACGAACGCCGGCAACCTGATCAATCAGATCGGCTACTCACTGCTGTTTTTGCTGCTGGCGGCCTGGTGCATGAGCCACGATCCGGGCCGTTTGCTGGTTCTGGTGCGGCCGGTCTTGATCATAACGCTGCTCTGGTTCGCCGTGTGCGTCGCCACCTCCTGGGAGCCAGCTCTGTCTGCCCGCCGCTTTGCCTTTACCCTGGTGACAGTGGGGATGGCGGCGATGGCATTGCTGCTGCCTAAGAATATGAGGCATTTCAGTGACGTTATGACCGTGGTTGTCTTAATTGTGCTGGCCGCGTGCTACCTCGGCGTCTTTCTCATTCCTGAACAGGCGATCCACCAGACGACCGACTTCATCGAACCGGAGCTGGCCGGAGACTGGCGCGGCGTGTTCTCGCACAAGAACGAAGCCAGTGCGGCGATGGTCGTTTTCGTCTTTCTCGGACTGTTCATCGCCCGCGTGCGCAGCATCAAGCTCGGCGGTCTGATCGCCGTGCTGGCTCTGATTTTTCTTCTCTTCACGCGGTCGAAGACGTCAATCGCCATGTTGCCGATTACGCTGATTGTTTCGGTGCTGCTCGCGCATATTCGCAGACCGAGCGTCGGAATCGCTCTGGCCCTGTCGGTCGTTGTTGCATTCAATATTTTATCGCTCGGATCGATTTATCTCGAATCGGTCCGAGATCTGCTCGACATGGTCTTGACGGATACGTCTTTCACCGGCCGAACCGACATTTGGCAATTTGCGCTGGATCGTTTCGCACAGCGACCGATCACCGGTTACGGCTTTGCCGCATTTTGGGGGACCAAGGAGGTCGTCTATGGGATGAGCGGCAGTTCGATCTGGGCCAACACGGCCGCTCATGCTCACAACGCGTATCTCAACCTCGCTTTGACGGTCGGCCTTCCCGGTTCGTTTTTGGCCACGCTGTGGCTGGTGGTGCTCCCACTGGTCGACTTTTACCGATCGGCCGAAGCGGCCGACGCGGCGCCCCTGAAGATGCTTTTCCTGCGCGTCTGCTTGTTTGCAGCGTTCGGCTCTTGCTTCGAAAGCTTGCTGATCGATGCGAGCGCGCTCGGGCTGTTTCTCTTCATGGCAGCGTTCGGCTTGCGTTTCATTTCGGTAACGCGGGTCGTGCCGTGAGTTTCACTTTAGCGCTGAATTGCACGAACCCTAACGGGCGGCAGCCACCTCGTTTTGGTTAACGGTGCAATCCGATCAGGCGTCTCTACGTCCCGTCCCGTCTTAAGCCTAACGGCTGGTTTCACTTTGTTTCCCGTGGCTTGGCTCCTAAACGTGGAGTCCAGGAGTGCCACCGTGACCGCTTCAAGGAGCTGTCTTTGCTTTGACGGCGCGGTGCTGCTCGCCCGCACGGCTGACGAACATTCTTAAACTGGACTCGATGATCGATGAGCGAGCCGATGAGCCGGAACTTCATCCAGACATGACCGAACGATCGCCACCCAGCGTTCGCTTGTGCGTGCCGACCTTTCGTCGCCCCGACGGGCTGCGCAAACTGCTGGCGCATATCGGGCAACTGAACTACGCCGGCCGTCTCGAGATCATCGTGGTGGATAACGATGCGGAAGTTCGCGCCGGCGCTGCTGTCGTTGAAGATATTTCGCGGACGTTTCGTTTCCCGCTGACCTGCATCATCGAGCCCCGCCGCGGTCATACCTACGCATACAACCGTGCCTTCATAAGCGCCTGTCGCACAGCGCCGGCGCCCGACTATGTCGCCGTTCTCGACGACGACGAATACCCTGATGCGAATTGGCTTACCGAGATGGTCAGGGTTGCGTTGCATTACGACGTCGAGATCGTCGGCGGTCCGGTGTTTCCGGTTTTCGATGCTCCGGATCATTGGCTGGCCAAAAGCGGCCTTTATGCGCCGACCCGGTTCGCGACCGGGCGGGTCTCGATGATCTACGGCACGGGAAGCATGCTGATCCGGCGATCAACTCTGGAACAGTACCTCGACGAGCCGTTCAAGCACGATTACGCCTTCACCGGTGGCAGCGACGAAGAGTTCTTCTTCCGCTGCCGTAGGGAAGGCCGCAGCTTCGCCTGGGCTGACGAGGCCCACGTGTTCGAAACGATGCCGCTGTCGCGGACCACCGTCAGCTATGTTCTGCGGCGAAGGTTCCGCAAGGGCACCGGCGCCACGCGCGTCGAGCGCGTTTTCGCGGGCACCGTCGGCGGCACTGTGCGCCGTTGGTGCAAAGCCCTGGGCTTGCTCGGCTCTGCCATTCTGATCTTGCCCTTCACCGCTTTCGGAGGCCGAAGCGCCATCATGCGCAGTTTGACTTTGGCGGCGCGAGGAGCAGGGCGCATCGCCGCCGAGTTCGGTATTCTCTACGAGGAATATCGATAGCCATGTTAGCGCTGCAAACCGAGGACCCGAACAGCGGCTCCTTGCCGGCCAGGGTCACCAGCATGGCGTCGCGGTTTCTCGCGCGCTGGAGCCGCAACCGAATGTTGGACATGCGCGCGGGACCGCCGATGGTGACGTTCACCTTCGACGACGTACCTGCCTCGGCATGCGAACTTGGCGCAAGCATCCTCGAGCGGCACGGCGCGCGCGGCACTTTCTACGTCGCCGGCCGCGGTTGCGGCACGGCGAACGCCGGCGGACCGCTGCGGGCATCAATTGATCAACTGCGGACAGTCTGGGCGAATGGGCACGAAATTGGATGCCACACTTTTTCGCATCCGGCCGTCCGCTACATGAGCTTTGACGAGCTTGATTCAGAACTCAATCGAAACCAGTCCGTCCTGAAGACGATCAGCAGCGATATCGTTGTGCGAAATTTTGCCTATCCGTACGGCGATATGTCGGTTCGCACCAAACGCTACCTGGAAACCCGCTTCGATTCCTGCCGCTCCGGCCACGCCGGCATCAACACCACAGTCGCCGATCTTGGCGCACTTAACGCGTGGCCGCTGGATAATGCCTCGGTTGATCGGCTGAAGGTCGCCGAGCTGATCGCAGAGACCGTTCGCACCAGCGGATGGCTGATTTTTTACAGCCACGATGTGGCCGCCCAGCCAAGCCGGTTTGGCGTCTCGCCGGACTTGCTCGAATGGGCCGTCGACGGGGCCAGAGAAATCGGCTGCCGGCTGACGACTGTCGCCCAAGGGCTGCGGCTTATTGGCGGCGGAACGGATGAAGCGGACGCAACAAGCCGCGATCTCGTTGCTAAATAAACCGGCGCCGATGACGGCGCGACCTTAACTGAATTTGGACCGACCCATGCGTGCCAGAGTCACAGTCGTTATTGCCGCATACAACGCCGAGACGTTCCTGCGGCAAACGTTGGACAGTGTGCTGCGGCAAACTCTGACGGACATCGAGGTGATCGTCATTGACGACGGTTCGACCGATCGAACGCCGGAAATCTTGACAACCTATCACGACAACCGCCTCAGCGTGCGTTCGTCAAACAAACAGTGGTGTCAGCGCTGCGCGCAACGCCGGTCTTGCCGTCGCCACTGCGCCTTATGTTTTTTTTCTCGACGCCGACGACATCCTTCTGCCGGATGCGCTTTTCCGGATGGTGACGGTGCTGGACCAGCACCCGCAGCACGTCGCCTGCTTCGCGCACCATATCCGGATCAGGCCGGACGGCGTTGAATTGTCGGAGCGCGCTGATCTCGCATGGAAGCTCTTTCCCGCTCGCGATACGCTTCGGTATCTCGTCTCGAAGAACTTCATCGTTTGCGGCGCGATCTGCATCAGGACCGACGCAGCGCGATCGGTTCGCGGCTTCAGTCCGACGCTCAAATGGGGTGAGGACTGGGAGTTCTGGTGCAGGCTTGCCGTGCTGGGTGATTTCGCAGCCATGCGCGACGACATTGTGCTGCTTTATCGCCAGCACTTCAGCAGCGCGAATTTTCGATTGAAGAATTCTCCGCTCCGACCAAATTTCAAGGCTATCGACGCGGTCTACTCGAACCCGGCGATCCGGCAACGCTTTCCGCGCAGCGAGCTGAAGCGCATGCGGCGGCTCGCTCGAATCGACGCCTTCTGGACCGGAGCGCGCAACGCCTGTGTCCACGGCCGGATGATCGAGTTTTGGGCTTGCCTGATTGTCGGCGCCTTTCGCTATCCCGACAGCGTTCTTCGGCCGCGCCTGGTTTACCTGTTTTTCCGCGCGCTGCAGCAGCAAATCGGGCGCCCGGTAGACCGTCGCGCCGGTTCGTGAATTTGATCGCCATTCAGTAAATTTGAGGATCGCGCAGACCCGATCGGCGGCCTCAACCCTCGGCCAGTCTGCCCAGCCCCAGAAACGACGCGACCATCGTCCGGATGCCGGCGACGTCGAACAGCATGGTCGCACCGGCATAGGCAACGAAACCGGCGGCACCCAAGCTCAGCAACGCCGAAAACCCATGTCCGCCTGAGGCGGATTTGACGGCGTAAGTGACGACCGCGACGGCAAGCGTCGATGCCAGGACGCGGGCCATACCCGCGGTATTGAAGGGCAACTTGAAGGCCCGTCGCGATAGACCAATCCCGATCAGAATGCCGATCGCTTCGGCGATCAGCACTGCCGCAGCGGTGCCCGGCAGCCCGAAGACGAACGTCAGGGGAAACAACAATGCAATGTTGATGCCGAGGATCAGGCTATCGTGCACAACCTGCAGCATCGGCTTTTCGGCCAATTGAAAGCTGACATGCAGATAATACTGATTAACAGCGCCGCACATGCGGCCCAGCGCCAGCAGCGGCAGAAGCGCCGCGACGCTGGTCTGGAATTCGGTGCCCAGCAGAGTGCCGGCGACCGCGTCGGCGGAAATCGCAAGCCACACGGTGACCGGCGCGATCAAGGCCAGCAAAAGCTCCGCACCTTCTGCGAGCCGGGCACGCGTTACGCTTGCGCCAGATTTGGCGAGGTTGCGAAACGCAATCGGAAAGACCGCCGCCGCCGCGCTCGAAGCGAGAACTGTCGCGATCTGACGGGTCAGGTCCGCGGCAAGGCCGTAGGAACCCGCCGCGCCTGGGCCCAGCAGATAGGCGACACTCAATCGGTCGAGTGCGCCGTGCAGCGCAAAGGCGAGCGCGCCGAGCAGGAACGGAAATCCGTAACGGACGAAGGTCTTGAGATAACCGATCGAAAAAGATTGCAGCGGCCTGGCGGCATTGCGTTGGAAGCTTAAGACATTCGCCACGAGGAAACTGGCGCCGATCCCGACCAGCAGGCCCAAGCCTCCGCCGCCGAGTTCGATAGCCGCGTATCCGAATGCCAGTCCTAATATGCTCCGTATTAAACCAATCGTCAGGTAGCGGAGCGAGTTGAGCTGCGCGCGCCGAAACTCCTGACTGATTTCAAACGCGGTAAGGGACAACGACATCAACAGGCTGCCCGCAACAACGCCAAAACCGATGTTCGGGCGGACAATGAGCAACGCAACAGGAGTAAGGCAGGCGATAACAAGAACCGTACCGCCGTAGGCCACGAGCGCCTCGGCACGCAAGTCAAGATCAGGCGATTTTGCCTGATATCGCGCGACCGAAAGACGAACCCAGGCGAAAAATATCGCCGAGATGATGCCCGCGATGCTCGCGCCCACGACGTAGATGCCGTATTCGGCGACAGATAAGAGATGCGTGTACAAGATAAGCGCACCGAACCCGATCGCTGCCGGGATGACGTGCGCGACGAGGTAAATCAGGGCGTACGGATTGGTCATGAACGATATTGCAAGGTTCGTACTTCGTCCGCGCGAGACTCAAAAATCGAAAAAATGAGAATGCCGGAGATGGCTCCAGCCCCATGTTCATAGAGCAAATGGCCGGCTGCTACGAGTTAACAAATCCGTGTTCGGGACACGTCGTTAACGGCGCAAAGCATCCAAATTAACCAGCGTTGATCATCGGGTTGCGGGCGCCAAGCGAAGTGTAACCCGCGCGACTAGAATGGACCGCGGCAGATTTTATGCGGGAACGACGTGACGCATCCAAGACACCATCAACCGTCTAGGCGCTCAGCCGTCCTTGGACTGGCAAGCTTTGCGATGGCATCGCCGTCAGTTCTGCGCTCTAGCCCGGCAAGGGCCGATTTCGATCTTGAGCTGGAGCCGTCGTTGCGCAGTCATGCGCGCACTTCCGGCGTCAAATACGGCTGCGCAGGCGCTGCGCCGAACATCCAGCCGGATCGCATTCTTCTCGAAAAGTTTGCAACCGAGGCCAACATCTTCGTCCCGGAAACCGCGTTGAAATGGGATCGGACCGAGCCGCGACCGGGCGAGTTTGATTTCACGGAAGGTGACAGCATCGCGGCGTTCGCTTCGCGCAATGACATGCTGGTGCACGGACATACGCTGGTCTGGTACGCGGCCATTCCGGCTTGGGTTTCCCAGATTACAACCGGTCCAGAGGCCAAAGCCGCCCTGGAGCGCCACATCACCACGCAGGTTTCGCGATATCGCGGAAAAATCTGGGCTTGGGATGTCGTAAATGAAGCAATTGAGCCCGAAGATCGCCTCGACGACGGTTACCGCAATTCAGTCTGGCTTCGTTCTCTCGGTCCCGACTACATCGATCAGGCATTCCGCCTGGCGCGCGCGGCCGACGCTGCAGCACCGCTGTGCCTGAGCGAATACGGGATCGAATACGCGACCGCAACGTCGCAGCGCCGCCGGGACGCTTTGCTCGCGTTGCTGCGGAAGCTGCGGGATCGGAATACGCCCATCGACTGCCTCGCTTTGCAGTCGCATCTCGAAGCGCATCAGATTTTAGATCACCGTGAACTGACGACCTTTCTCCGCAGCGTCACTAAGCTCGGCTATCGATTGCTGATCACCGAGATGGACGTCAACGACGTCAAGATCCGCGGTAACGCGCAAGAGCGCGATCTGGCTGTAGCGCGTCATACCGCCGAATACCTCGACATCGTATTTTCCACAGCAAAGCCGCTGTCGATCGCGACGTGGGGCTTAAGCGACCGCTACACCTGGCTCGGTCATTATTACAAGAGATCGGATGGAGCGCCGCTGCGGCCGTTACCGCTCGATAGCGACTTCAACCGAAAGCCGATGTGGGCGGCAATCGCCAAATATATGGCAGCGCCATAGCCTCGGGTCGCACACGAAGTCGATTTCAATGTGCTGAAGATGATGCCGGCGCTCTCGACTTTGGCCGGCCGAGAGTGTCGCATTCTGTAGAATTCGATGATGTGCTGCGCGGTCGCAAAATTCAAACGTTCAAAGCTCGCCGAGCATTGCTCGATCTCGCGTGACGCGACGTGTCTTGTCCGGGTGGGAAACGACAGCAATACCTTTGTCGTTGGCCACGACAGCCTGGCGGCTTTGGCGAGCACAAGTATCATATCCAATTGATCTTGGGTCATGGCCTGTTCGACGACGTCGACAGACACATTGCAGAGATATGCCAGTGCCGCCACGGTCTCCGCAAATTGTTTGCCTTCGGCAAATGCCAGAACCGCGGCATCGTCAAGCTCACCTGCATCGAACTTTTGCCGAACCGCGGCTTGCGCTTTCTCGTAGTTCGTCGAACGGGCACCGGCATCGTTGCGGATTTTGTCGGCAACCGTTGCGACAGCGTATTCAATTTCAGGTCGGGTATGCTTCTGCTCGGCAATGAGCTTCGACCGAACCAAGTCGGACGCCGTACCAAGCAAAGCCAGAAATAAATGATGGGGAATGTCCGGCCGTGAGCCGACACATGTGGCCAGCGCATCGTCACCGGCCGATCGCTTCACAAGACCGGAAAAGCCGACCGAAGAAAATTTCGCTCCGGGATTCATTGCGGTGCTGAGCAGGACCGGCTTGTTTCCCCTCTCAACGAGTATATCGGTAACAATTTCGCTGAGCGACTTTCGCCGCGAAATCGCCAGTAAATGGCCCTGGGGCTTTGAGCGAGCGCATTGCGTCAGAGCAGCATCGTCGAGCAGCTCGGATTGAACGAGAATCGGATACGCAACACTGATTTCGTCGTCATTTGCCAGCATCCGGATAATGTTGGGTGGTCCTTTGGTAACCGACGCAAGGCGTTGCGCCAGCAGCGAGCGGACCGAAACTTCAATTTCCAACGCCAGGCGGGTGATGACATCGTCAAAAAGGGCGATCTCGTCATCCGAAAATCGTACCGATCCGTCGATGAAAAGATCGGTGACCGCCGACAGCATCTCGGCACGTCGCTCCGGCGAGCCATGCGCTATCGCGACCTCAAGTTCAGGAATGAGTGCAATTTGCGCCGTCATTTGTAGCTCAAGCAATCGTAGCTGCGCCCTCAAAGCCGCCGAGGGGATTTTCGCCCAAAATTTAAGTTTTCGCGTGGCCCATGCAGTCAAGCGTACGCCGCCACACAACGATTATTGCTAATTAACAATCTACCGTACGGACGTTTAGTAATTGCTAAAGCAACTTACTCGGCTCACGGGATTACGGTCGTGAAAGGCGCGCCGCCGAGTACCCCTATTGGGGGCTGAAATGTTGACGTGCCTGGGTAGCTACCAATGTCCGACGTGCGCCGGAGTGCACTTTAAGCAGGCGTTAACGTAAGCCCATGCTGCTCGGGCATTTGACGTCGCCACGCAATATCTGCAGCGCGCGGCGGACACTCACCACGTGGCACCCGGCGGTCGCGGCGGTGTTCAGTGCGAATTCGAGGAGGTCCGGCGACACGCCGAACCGGCTTGGCTGGCGTTCCACGTCATGACTGACAAAGATCAGCCATCCGTTCTGGCCGGCCGTGTCGACAATGGTGTCTCGAATGCCTTGGCGTCCGATCGAGGAGTTCTGGAGTTCGCAGCTCTTCAATGCCCCGAGATCAATAACCCCGCGGTTCACGCCGGGGCGTAGTGATCGGCACGATTCGAAATGGGTTTCGACGCACCGTTTCGCACCGAACGCCAGGTCGCCATACGGATAGGCAAAATTGTGAATGACGATGCCGGTGTCGATACCCTCCAAGAATGCTCGATTGTGTTCCAGCTCGGTGACGAGTTCGTTCCGGCCAATCGCCGCGACGGCCGCGTGGGAGAAAGTGTGGCACCCGATCTCGTGACCGGCGGCGTACAATGTTTTCAGTTGCTCGGCCGTTGCCAGCCGGCCGCCCGGACTCATAAGCCCGCATCCGCCGCCGGAAATGTAGAACGTACCGCGCGCCTGGTGTTGCTCCAGTAGGGCTGCCCCGGTCGCGCACGCGGATGCCGGCGCATCGTCGAACGTGAATGTGACGAGCGGCCTGTGATTGCGCATCGTCAACGTCTTCGTGGCGATGTTGCGCGCGAGAAATCGGGAGAGCTTGCCGCCTATTGGCGCTAGGCGGGACTGTCCGCCATTACCGGGCCGCGAAAGCGCGAAGGCCGGCGCCGCATCGTTGATCGCGGCGGGTTCGATCTGCCTTTTTGATGTAGCGGACATCGTCATTGGAGCCGCATCTATCGCACATCAATCCGGCTTTGGCGGCGCCTGCCGTCGTTAGTGTTAACCACGCTATTCGGGCCGAGATGATCGCGGCCGCCCTATAAAGCCCCGCCAGCGGCTTTTGCTTTGCGTCGTTCGGACCGGCTTTTCCGGGCCGCCGCGCCGGAGTGCGTGTCACGACTTTCGTTGATTTCAAGACCGAAGCACCCGCCAAGTCATTTCAGGGATTGGCGACCGAACTGGAGGAGATTGCGCTGGACGATCTGGCGCGTTTTCTCGCTTCGGTGTTTGGTGGCGAGGCTCGCATCTGGCGAGGCTGGTTCGATCATTGGTGGGCGCTTAACCCGGCGTGGAACGCCGGGATTCCGCGCGGCTGGGTCGTCCGCTCCGATACGGGAGCGATTTCAGCCTTCACCGCAAACATCCCTTTCAAATATGTCATCGCCGGTAATCCGGCGCTTTGCTGCGCGACCGGGAGCACGGCGGTCGATCCGAATTCCCGCGGTGCTGGGCTGGCTAAGGCGGTCGGGCGAAAGTTCTTAGGTCAGATCCACGGCGACCTTCTCGTGGGCACCGATTCGACGCCCTTTGCCGCCGGTCTGTGGCGGTCCCTCGGCATGAAGTCCCTGGATGCGAGCTGGCAGCGGACCAATTACCGGGTCCTCGCTGATGGTCGTGCTTTGGTCAGAGGTGGTTCGGCGGCGGCCGGTTCATCGAATCTCGTCAGACGGATCGCGGGAACCTCCCTTGAGTCCGCGCTCGACACGATCACCTTTCTGACCCGCCGCTCCAAAGCGCTGTCAATCCAACGCATCGATAAATTTTCGGAGTTCGATACTGACAGTCTCGGTGCATGCAAGGCATCGAACGCAACGACTTACGCTCATCGCGACATACCGACGCTCAACTGGCTCTACTTCGGATCTGAAAACGTCAAACGGACCAGAGTCGTGCTGGTCGCGCGAGCCGGCTCGAGGGCCGTTGGCTATCTGGCAATGAAGCAATGGTTCGGGCACTCCTATTACCTGCTCGAATGCCGCTGCCGCGACGCTGATCCCGAGATTGCGCGGGAACTAATCTGGGCCGCGCGCGAATTCGGGCAGAAAAATCGCGCGAGATCAATCCTGGTGCGGCCCTATACCCCGATGATCGAGGCGGCTGTCCCGCCGATGCTGAGTGTTCCCCTCAAGAAGCCAACGACGACCTATTGCTACAGCCTGAAGGGCGGGGAAATCGACGTCGAAAACTGGGAAGCCGCGCCCGGCGACGGCGACGTCGCGGTCAACTGACGATCGGGAACATCGGCACCCAAGCCCAAGGGATTGAAAGCTTACTTTCATCTGGCTGTCATATAGCCCGCGCAAAGTCGGAGCCCTTCCGAGCCAACGAGGGCCCCCTATGAGTGACATCGCTTTACCCGGTTCGATCGAACCGGCAGCCCGCAAGGGACCGGATTTAACCGGCGCGGTTAATCCAATAACCGGCATTATCTTCGGCGGTTTAGTTGCGGCTGTGCTGCTTTTCGTCGCCTACAGCATCTATTCCGACATCGACGCCGCCGGGACAAAAGTCACGACGATCGCGCCATTTCTGCTGCTTTTCGTGGCGCTTTTGATCGCTTTGGGCTTCGAGTTCGTCAACGGCTTTCACGACACCGCAAACGCCGTCGCAACCGTCATCTACACGCGATCGCTTCCGGCGAATTTCGCCGTGGTTTGGTCGGGCGTGTTCAACCTCCTCGGGGTTCTCGCTTCGTCCGGCGCGGTCGCCTTTGGCATCATCTCGCTGCTGCCCGTCGAACTGATCCTGCAGGTCGGCAGTAGCGCGGGCTTCGCCATGGTGTTCGCGCTCTTGATAGCGGCGATCATCTGGAATCTCGGCACCTGGGCATTCGGCTTGCCTGCGTCAAGCTCCCACACGCTGGTCGGATCCATCATCGGCGTCGGCGTCACAAACGCGCTGCTGCATGGCCGCAGCGGGACGTCCGGCGTCGACTGGTCGAAAGCCAAGGAGGTCGGCGAGGCGTTACTGCTTTCGCCGGTGTTCGGTTTCCTGCTCGCGGCCGCCCTTTTGTTGCTGCTCAAGTCCATCGTGCGCGTGCCGGCGCTTTACGCCGAGCCGAAGGGTGATCATCCGCCGCCATGGTGGATTCGCGGCATCCTTATTCTCACCTGCACGCTGGTGAGTTTCTTCCACGGCTCCAACGACGGTCAAAAGGGCATGGGCCTGATCATGCTGATCCTGATCGGAACGGTGCCGACGGCTTACGCACTCAACCGCGCGCTGCCGGCAGATGAGCTACAGACCTTCGCCTCGCGATCACAAGCGGCGAGCGCGGTCATCGAGCAAAGAGCCGCGGGTCACAACGTTCTGGGCAATCCGCGCCCGGCGGTAACCGCCTATGTCTCCAGTCACACGCTTGACGATGGTACTTTCCCGTCGTTGGCGGTGCTGGTGCGCGACATCTCAAGCCAGGTCGGTCAGTATGGCTCGATCGCCAAGGTCCCGTCCGAAGCTGTCGGCAATACGCGTAACGACATGTACCTGGCGTCGGAGGCCATTCGCTTTGTGATGAAGGACGATGCCAGCAAGCTGTCGTCAGAGGAAGTCAAGACGCTCAACGCCTATCGGCATTCGCTTGATGCCGCGACCAAGTTCATCCCGACTTGGGTCAAGGTCGCAGTGGCAATCGCGCTCGGCCTCGGAACGATGATCGGATGGAAGCGCATCGTCGTCACCGTCGGCGAGAAAATCGGGAAGACGCATCTGACCTACGCACAAGGCGCTTGCGCCGAAATTACGGCTGCAGCGACCATCGCTGCCGCCGACATGTATGGCTTGCCAGTCTCAACCACCCACGTCCTGTCGTCGGGTATCGCCGGCACGATGTCGGCGAATGGTTCCGGGCTGCAGCTTTCGACCGTGCGCAATATCGCCTTGGCCTGGGTGCTGACGCTGCCGGCAGCTATGGCGATCTCGGGCACGTTGTACTGGGCGTTTTCGAGGATCTTCTAGGCTGCTGGAAAAATCCTCACTTCATATTGCGGGGGCGCCGGGCTTATTCCGGCGCCCTTCATCTTTTGGAGTTCCGGCCAAGCCGCGCTGCCGCGCAGAAACGCCAACCCGCCGCTTTTGAACACTGCTTTGTGAACGAGCGGAAAGCCGATTCCGTGGCCGGACCTGTGGCGTCGGTATCCCGGTCTTGCCATGATGGCATGAGTTGACGATCTCGCCGCGCCCGACGAAGGGCGTCCGCAGACGCAACAGCAACAAAATAAAAAATCAGGGAGGTGGCTCATGGCTCCTTCACATATTCTGCTCGGGGCGAGCGCGAATCCAGCACGGCCTGTGGTCCGGCACATTACGCCCACCGATCTACTGCGCGCCCTCGCGCGCGGGCTCGACGACTTTTCCGCGATGCCAAGCCACGCTGTTTTTCTCTGCCTGGTTTATCCTTTACTCGGCTTGTGGTTGATCTCGTGGGCCTCGGGTTATTCGATGCTGCCGCTTGCCTTCCCCCTTGCCGCCGGGTTCGCGCTGGTGGGGCCGCTCGCCGCGATCGGCCTTTATGAACTGAGCCGACGCCGGGAAGCCGGACTGGACACGTCCTCACGTCATGCGTTGGAGGTGCTGCGTTCGCCTTCACTTGGCGCCATCGTCGTGATGGGCGTGCTGCTCATGGCGATCTTTTTGATCTGGCTCGCCGTCGCGGAAGCCATTTACGTCTCTAATTTTGGTTACGCGGCGCCCGCCTCGATTCGCCATTTCGTCGAGGACGTGCTGACGACAACGCCCGGCTGGCGCCTCATCGTCGTTGGCACCGGCGTCGGCTTTCTGTTCGCCGCGCTGGTCCTGACGATCAGTGCCGTATCCTTTCCGCTTCTGCTCGACCGCGATGTCGGCGCCGCCGTCGCGCTACTCACATCGATCCGCGTTGTCCTCGCCAATCCCTTGACCATGGCGCTATGGGGCTTGATCGTCGCCGCCTTATTGCTGATCGGCTCGTTGCCGTTGTTCCTTGGTCTGACGGTCGTCATGCCGGTTCTCGGTCACGCCACCTGGCATCTCTACCGTATGGCCGTAGAGCCGGATCCGGCGTCGCAGCTCGAGTATCGTCCCCGGGACCGAACACCCCGTTACGCGGCGGATTTTCCCGCGGCTTTGTTCCCGACCCGCCGCCAACAATGAAGTTCGGCGATCCCGCGCATTGATGTCTGTATCGCCGCGCTTGACTGAATGAGTGCGAAGACCGCGGCCACCTTAGGTAAAGCAAGTTGCCGCGAGCAACACGTCGGCTACAAATCAGCCTGCCTAATTTTTCATCGCTATTTTTCGAATATTTTAGTGGCCGCCGCCCAAATAATAGGCGACGGACTCTCGCAATTCGGATTCAAATTGTGCGCGACTCGTGTCGGTTGCAGGCCTCGTATGCAGATTTTGCCATAAGAGCAATGGTTTAGCGCCTGTCACCGATTGGCACGCTCCTTGCGATTTGCGTTGTGCGGGACGGCTTTCCGCTGATCACGCGCGTCTAACAGAGGAAAACGCGATGCTTAACTCGATAGGCGCGGTCGCTAGGCGACCGCGAGGTCGCCGCTGGCTTGCCGCCGCGGCGGGTCTTGCTTTTGGCCTAACGGCGGCGCTACCCGCTCGGGCCGAAGACACAATCAAGGTCGGAATTCTCCATTCGCTTTCCGGAACCATGGCCATCAGCGAGACCACGCTGAAGGACGTGATGCTCATGCTCATCGACGAGCAGAACAAGAAGGGCGGCGTGCTTGGCAAGAAGCTCGAGGCTGTCGTCGTCGATCCGGCTTCGAACTGGCCGCTCTTTGCAGAAAAGGCCCGCGAGCTGATCAGCAAGGACAAGGTCTCGGTCGTGTTCGGCTGCTGGACATCGGTGTCGCGCAAGTCGGTGCTGCCGGTATTCAAGGAGCTCAACAGCATCCTGTTCTATCCGGTGCAATACGAAGGTGAAGAGAGCGAGCGCAACGTGTTCTACACCGGCGCCGCGCCAAACCAGCAGGCCATCCCGGCTGTAGACTACCTGATGAGCAAGGACGGCGGATCGGTGAAGCGGTGGGTGCTGGAAGGCACCGACTACGTCTATCCGCGCACCACCAACAAGATCCTCGAAGCTTACCTCAAGCAAAAAGGCGTG
The DNA here is from genome assembly GCA_963727325.1 of uncultured Alphaproteobacteria bacterium. GTDB lineage: Bacteria > Pseudomonadota > Alphaproteobacteria > Rhizobiales > Xanthobacteraceae > BOG-931. The sequence continues at coordinate 86,279 of CAVSFV010000003.1, read as the reverse complement.
AAGGACGAGGACATCACGATCAACTATACGCCGTTCGGCTTCTCCGACTGGCAGACCGAAGTCTCGAAGATCAAGGCATTCGGTTCGGCGGGCAAGAAGACGGCGGTGGTGTCGACCATCAACGGCGACGCCAACGTCCCGTTCTATAAGGAACTCGGCAACCAGGGCATCAAGGCAACCGACATCCCGGTGGTGGCATTCTCGGTCGGCGAAGAAGAACTTGCCGGTCTCGATACCAAACCGCTGGTCGGGCACCTTGCCGCCTGGAATTATTTCGAGTTGATCAAGACGCCGGCGAACGAGGCCTTCATCAAAGAATGGCATACGTTCATCAAGAACCCGAAGCGCACCACCAACGATCCGATGGAAGCTCACTACATCGGCTTCAACATGTGGGTGAAGGCGGTCGAGAAGGCCAAATCGACCGATCCCGACAAGGTGATCGCGGCGCTGCCGGGCATCCAGGCGCCAAATCTCACTGGCGGCATGTCAACGCTGTTGCCAAACCATCACATCACCAAGCCAGTGTATATCGGCGAAATCAGAGCTGACGGCCAGTTCGACGTGGTGTGGAAGACCAAGGGCTTGGTGCCCGGCGACGCTTGGTCGGATTATCTCCCCGGATCGAAAGATCTCGAATCCGACTGGGTGACGCTCAAGTGCGGCAACTACAACAAAGTGACCAAAAAGTGCGGCGGCGCTTAGTAAGGCCGAAGTTGTAACAGTGAGCTCGCGGGAAGGCGGTGTTTCGCCTTCCCGCATCACCGCCGGGATTTGCAATGCGCTTCAGCCGAGCTTGCCTCGTTGGTCTGTTGTTGGTCTTCAGCCTACTCGGGTCAGGCACCGTAACGGCCCGCGCGGCGAGCCTCGCTGAGGCCCTCGCGCATTTTACGGCAGACGATTTCGACGAAACCCTCACCGGCATCAGCGAAGTCGCCGCCAGCGGCAGCCCGCGGGCCGCGACGATCATCCGCGCCTTGCAGAACGGTTCGCTGATGTTCAGCGCCGAGAGCAAGCGAGTCTACATCAAGGACGAGTCCGGTCAGCTGACCGATCCGGCCACCGGAGCGCCGATTGCCGGCCAGGCGCCGGCCGATCTCGACAACGTTCGCCTCAACAATCGCATGCGCGGAGCGATCGACGCCGCGCTGGGTGGGCTGACGCTGCTGGCCAGCGATCCCAAAGCGCGATACGATGCGGCGCAGGCGGTGTTCAAGTCGCGCGAACAGAATGTACTGCCGACTCTGGAAGCCGCCATCGCCAAGGAGCAGGATCCGGGCGTTAAGCGGATGATGACGGAAGCGCGCGCCGCCATCATCCTGTCCGACGACAAAGCCAGCGATGAAGACAAGCTCGCCGCGGTCGACATCATTCGTCAGCGCGGCGATCAGGACGCGTTGGGCCTCCTCTCCAGCTTGCCGCCGGACACTGCTGCGCCGGTTGCAAAAAGCGCGGCCAGCGCCATTGCCGGGATCAAAAATCGGCTCGTCCTTTGGGACGCCGTGCAGAACGCGTGGTACGGAATTTCCCTCGGCTCGGTCCTTTTACTCGCCGCCATCGGCCTTGCCATCACATTCGGGGTGATGGGCGTTATCAACATGGCACATGGCGAGATGGTGATGCTGGGCGCCTACGTCACGTTTGTCGTGCAGGAAGTGATACGTCAGAATAATCCGGCGCTGTTCGATTATTCGCTGGCTATTGCTATTCCGCTTTCCTTCCTGGTTGCCGGCTTCATCGGCATTGTCATCGAGCGTACCATCATTCGTTTTTTGTATGGACGCCCTCTTGAGACGCTGCTGGCCACTTGGGGACTTTCGCTGATCCTGCAACAGGCGGTTCGCTCGACATTCGGTCCGAACAATCGTGAGGTCGGTAATCCGTCGTGGATGAGCGGTGCATTCGACGTCGGCGGCATCACCATCACCTACAATCGCCTGTGGATCATTTGTTTCGCTCTGGCGGTGTTCGTCGCGCTGCTGGCGCTCCTTCGCTTCACCCGCTTCGGCCTGGAAATGCGGGCGGTAACGCAAAATCGTCCGATGGCCGCCTCGATGGGCATCCGCACCGCGCGCGTCGATGCGCTCACTTTCGGGCTGGGTTCCGGCATCGCCGGCATGGCTGGCGTGGCGCTGTCGCAGATCGACAACGTCAGCCCCAATCTCGGCCAGGGCTATATCATCGACAGCTTCATGGTTGTGGTCTTCGGCGGCGTGGGCAATCTTTGGGGCACGCTGGTCGGCTCCTTCGTTCTCGGGATCGCCAACAAGTTCCTTGAACCCTACGCCGGCGCGGTGCTCGGCAAAATCGCGATACTCGTGTTCATCATTCTCTTCATCCAGAAACGCCCGCGTGGAATGTTTGCCCTGAAGGGACGAGCCGTCGAAGCATGACCGCGCACATTCTCATTCGTTCCATCGATCGCGGCGCAATCATCTTCCTTATCATCGTCGCAGCGATCGCCATCGGCGTTCCCATCCTCAACATGGCGCTGCCGCCCTCCTCCGATTTTCACATCCCGCTCTATCTGGTCGCGCTGTTCGGGAAATATACCTGCTACGCGTTGCTAGCGCTGTCGATCGATCTGATCTGGGGATTTTGCGGCATTCTCTCGCTCGGCCATGGCGCCTTTTTCGCGCTCGGCGGGTACGCCATGGGCATGTATCTGATGCGCCAGATCGGCACCCGCGGCGTCTATGCCGATCCGATCTTGCCGGACTTCATGGTGTTCCTGAACTGGAAGGAACTGCCGGTCTACTGGTACGGGTTCGAGTATTTTCCCTACGCCCTGCTCATGGTCGTGCTGGTGCCCGGCGCGCTCGCCTTCGTGTTCGGCTGGTTTGCCTTCCGCAGCCGTGTCACCGGCGTCTATCTGTCGATCATCACCCAGGCGCTGACCTATGCGCTGATGCTTGGCTTCTTCCGTAACAATTTCGGCTTCGGCGGCAACAACGGCCTGACCGATTTCAAGGACCTGCTGGGATTCAATGTGCAGGCGGAAGCGACCCGAAACGCGCTGTTCTCGATTTCCTGCCTGGCGCTGATCATCGCTTTTCTGTTGTGTCGGGCCATCGTCACCTCGAAATTCGGCAAGGTGCTGATTGCCATCCGCGATGCCGAAGCGCGTACCCGCTTTCTCGGCTACCGCGTGGAATCCTACAAGCTCTTCGTGTTCACCCTGTCGGCTTGCATGGCGGGCGTAGCGGGCGCGCTTTACGTGCCGCAGGTGGGCATCATCAACCCGAGCGAATTTGCGCCCGGCAATTCCATCGAGGCGGTGATCTGGGTCGCCGTCGGCGGCCGCGGCACGCTCTCCGGCGCAGTCCTGGGCGCTGTGCTGGTCAATTACGCCAAGACGTATTTCACTTCGGGTTTTCTCGCTCCCTATTGGTTGTTCATGTTGGGCGCCCTGTTCATCGGGGTCACGTTGCTGCTGCCGCGCGGCATCGTCGGTACGCTGCATCACTGGACGGCGCTGCGCCGCGACCGCGCCTCGGCTGCCGCCGAGGAAGGCGTGAGCGAACCGCTGCCGGCGGAGTGAGCATCAGACCATGGAAGCGCTGACCTCCTCACTCCTCTATCTGAACGGTGTCACCGTCTCGTTTGACGGCTTCAGGGCGCTGAACAATCTGTCCTTTGCCATCGAGCCCGGCGAGATGCGCGCCATCATCGGGCCGAACGGCGCCGGCAAGACCACGATGATGGACGTGGTCACCGGCAAAACCCGGCCGGATCTCGGCGACGTGCTGTTCGACGGCTCGTACAATCTCACCAAACTCGACGAAGCAGAAATCGCGGAACTCGGCATTGGCCGCAAGTTTCAGAAACCGACGGTGTTCGAAAGCCACACCGTCAATGACAACCTCGAGCTCGCGCTTAAATCCGATCGCCGCGCCCGCGCCGCCTTGTGGTGGCGGGAAACCCCGCCCGAGCGGCGGCGCATCGACGAACTCCTGCAGATCATCCGCCTGACCGCGGTGCGCGATCGCCTTGCCGCCAGCCTGTCGCACGGGCAACGGCAGTGGCTCGAAATCGGCATGTTGCTGGCGCAAGAACCGAAACTTCTGCTGGTCGATGAGCCAGTCGCCGGCATGACCGATGTGGAAACCCAGCAAACCGCGGAGTTGCTGAAGGAGATCAACCGCGAGCGCACGGTCGTCGTCGTCGAGCACGACATGGCGTTCGTGCGCGAGCTGGGCGTCAAGGTTACGTGCCTGCACGAAGGCTCGGTGCTTGCCGAAGGCACCATCGATCAGGTCTCGGCGAACGAGCGGGTGGTCGAAGTTTATTTGGGGCGATAACGCATGATCCCGAAAAGCGGCCCGCCGCTTTTCGGTAACCATCGTGTGTCGAGGAACGGGCTGATGCTTGATGTCAATGCCATCGATCTTCACTACGGCGCCGCACAAGCGCTGCGCACCGTTTCGCTCAAGGCCGAGCCGGGAAAAGTGACCTGCGTGCTGGGCCGCAACGGTGTCGGCAAAACCAGTCTGCTCGACGCGCTGGCCGGCCAGCATTCGGTCACTCGCGGCACGATTACCTGGGAGGGCCAGGACATTACCGCGCTGCGGCCGCCGGAACGCGCCCGGCGCGGCATTTCCTATGTGCCGCAAGGCCGCGAAATCTTTCCGCTGCTGACGGTGGAGGAAAACCTCCGCACCGGCTTTGCGCCGCTCAAGCGCGACGAGCGAAGCATTCCGGCCGACGTCTTCACGCTGTTTCCGATCCTCAAGGATATGCTACGCCGCCGCGGCGGCGATCTGTCCGGCGGCCAGCAGCAGCAGCTGGCGATCGGGCGGGCGCTGGTGATGCGGCCGCGGCTGTTACTGCTCGACGAGCCGACCGAGGGTATTCAGCCTTCGATCATCAAGGATATCGGCCGCGCCATTTCCTATCTGCGCTCGCTCGGCAGAATAGCCATCGTATTGGTCGAACAATACCTCGACTTTGCCCGCGAACTCGGCGACCATTTCGCCGTTATGGAGCGCGGCGCCATCGTCTACGCCTGCGACCGCGACAATCTCGACGAAGGCGCGCTGCAGCGGGCGATGGCGATTTGATTTCGACAGAGTAATTTTTCTTTGCGGGGGGAGCGAACGTGTTGGCGAGGACGCCGGCCGACAGTGAGATTTTCGCCGGCAATCGCGCCGTTGGACGCGTGGCGCTGGCAGTGGCGGCCGAATCTGGCGAAAGCCGGCGCCGCAACGTGCATGAAGCCGGTTCCTTGCGCGTGCGCTTCCCGAATGCGGCCAGCAAAGCGGTGCTCGACGCCGTCATCGTCAATACGGCTGGCGGAATGGCGGGCGGCGATCGGTTCGACGTCGACGTGAGCGTCGGCGCGGGCGCGCGCCTGACCGTGACGACGGCCGCCGCCGAAAAGGTCTATCGCTCGCTCGGTCCGGACACTGAGGTTGGCGTCAAGCTTGATGTCGGGCCGGGCGGTGCGCTCGCCTGGTTGCCGCAGGAGACAATTCTGTTCGATCAGGTAAGGCTCCGCCGCACCATCGACGTTGACCTCGCTCATGACGCCAATCTCCTCCTCGCCGAGGCGATCGTGTTTGGACGTTCGGCCATGGGCGAAACTGTGCTCCGCGGGCATCTGTTCGACCGATGGCGGGTGCGCGTCGGCGGCGCGCTGGTGTTTGCCGAGACGCTGCGTCTCGATGGCGCCATCGCACAACATCTGGCGCGTCGCGCGGTTGCCGGGGACAGCGTGGCCATTGCCAGCGCGATCAAGATTCCCGGTGACGAAACCGGCGCCGCGACGATTCGTGACCTCGCGAAAGACTTCGCCGGCGAAGTCGGCGTGTCCGCATGGAACGGTCTTCTTGTCGCCCGCCTTGTCGCGCCGGATGGTGCCGCATTACGTCGTGATCTGATTGCCGTACTGACGGCCTTGAATACAATGCCGCTGCCGCGGTTATGGTTGAACTAGAGCATGATCCCGAAAAGTGAAGGCCGGGTTTCGGACAGATCATGCGCCAATTGGTAGCGTGACAGACCATGAATCTGACCCCGCGCGAGAAGGACAAACTTTTGATCGCCATGGCGGCGATGGTGGCGCGGCGCCGGCTTGAGCGCGGCGTCAAGCTCAACCATCCGGAAGCCGTGGCGCTGATCTCCGATTTCATCCTCGAAGGCGCGCGCGATGGACGCACCGTCGCCGAATTGATGGAGCAAGGCGCGCACGTGGTCACCCGCTCGCAGGTCATGGACGGCATCGCCGCGATGATTCCCGAGATTCAGGTCGAAGCGACGTTTCCGGACGGCACCAAGCTTGTGACCGTGCACGAACCGATACGGTAAGCGCCAATGGCAAACGACTTAGGAGGGAACTATGGGCGGTCTTTCGATTATTCACTGGCTCATCGTCATATTGATCCTGGTTTTGTATTTCGTTCCGGTCGTCAAGATTCTGCGAAAGGCCGGCTATAGCGGCTGGTGGTGCCTGATCGCCTTCGTTCCGCTGGTAAACATCATCATGTTTTATGTGTTCGCGTTTGCTGACTGGCCGGCGCTGCGTCGCACAAACGCAACGTGAGAGACGTGAAGAGGACAAGCACATGATCCCCGGCGAACTGTTCATCAAAGACGGCGAGATCGAACTGAACAAAGGCCGCAAGAGCATCGTGGTTTCGGTTTCGAACACCGGCGACCGGCCGATCCAGGTCGGCTCGCACTATCATTTCTTCGAAACCAACCCGGCGCTGAAGTTTGACCGCAAACAGGCCCGCGGCATGCGCCTCGACATCGCCGCCGGCACGGCGGTGCGTTTCGAGCCCGGTCAGAGCCGCGAGATCAAGCTTGTAGAGCTCGCCGGCACGCGCACCATCTACGGATTCCGGCAGGACGTCATGGGCAAGCTGGAAAAGGGCAAGCTGGAAAAAGCAAAGCCGGACAAAGCCAAGCCGGCAAGATCGGGAGCAAAAAAACCGTGACGAGCGGGCTTGCGCAAGCTCGCTCGTCAAGTTCTCAGCGCTGCTACCGCGACTGGGACCAGGATCTCATCAGCGCTTGGTGCGACACCGGTAGCGGCTTCAACACCAGTCCGATCTGACCTTGGCGACCTCTCTCATCTGGCGGAACCAAACGTGAGCGATCTGGAAGTCAACATACGCCAATTGCCGTGTGATTCAAGAAAAAGCGTGCAGCGTCGCGCTTGTGCAACGCAGTGGGGATAACATTGGGGATTTCGTTGTTGGTCATTGCGCGTGGGGCGAAGCAATCAGGACCTTCGCAAGCGGCCCTGGATTGCTTCGTCGCTTGCTTCGTCGCTTCCGCTTCTCGCAATGACGAACGCCAAGCGAGCCGCAACAAATTACGGAGACCCTCATGTCCACGAACATAAGCCGCGCCGTTTACGCCGACATGTTCGGCCCGACCACCGGCGATCGCGTGCGGCTCGCCGACACCGATCTGATTATCGAAGTCGAGAAGGACTTCACCACCTACGGCGAGGAAGTGAAATTCGGCGGCGGCAAAGTCATTCGCGACGGCATGGGACAATCGCAAATCACCAACAAACAAGGCGCGGTCGACACCGTCATCACCAACGCGCTGATCCTCGACCATTGGGGCATCGTCAAAGCCGACGTCGGCATCAAGGATGGCTACATTGACGCCATCGGGAAGGCCGGCAATCCGGACATCCAGCCCGGCGTGACCATCGTCATCGGGCCCGGCACCGAAGTGATCGCTGGCGAAGGCAAAATCCTTACGGCCGGCGGCTTTGACACTCACATCCATTTCATCTGCCCGCAGCAAGTCGACGAGGCGCTGATGTCCGGCGTTACATCGATGCTCGGCGGCGGCACCGGACCGGCGCACGGCACGTTTGCGACCACCTGCACGCCCGGACCGTGGCATCTGGCGCGGATGATCCAGGCGGCCGACGATTTTCCGGTCAATCTCGGCTTCGCCGGCAAAGGTAATGCGTCGCGGCCGGCGGCGCTCGAGGAAATGATCAAGGCCGGCGCTTGCGCGCTGAAGCTGCACGAAGACTGGGGCACGACGCCGGCCGCCATCGATTGCTGCCTCTCGGTCGCCGACGATTACGACGTCCAGGTGATGATCCACACCGACACGCTCAACGAATTCGGCTTTGTCGAGGACACCATCAAAGCGTTCAAGGGCCGCACCATTCACGCTTTCCATACCGAAGGCGCCGGCGGCGGGCATGCGCCCGACATCATCAAGGTGGCGGGACTGAAAAACGTGCTGCCGTCGTCGACCAATCCGACACGGCCCTACACGCGCAACACCATCGACGAGCATCTCGACATGCTGATGGTGTGTCATCACCTTGATCCCTCGATCGCCGAGGACCTGGCCTTTGCCGAAAGCCGGATCCGCAAGGAGACGATCGCGGCGGAGGATATTTTGCACGACATCGGCGCGCTCTCGATGATGTCGTCGGACTCTCAGGCGATGGGCCGGCTCGGCGAAGTCATCATCCGCACCTGGCAGACCGCGGACAAAATGAAGAAGCAGCGCGGCCGCCTGAAACAGGAAACCGGCGACAACGACAACGCGCGGGTGAAGCGCTACGTCGCGAAATACACCATCAATCCCGCCATCGCGCACGGCGTCTCGAAACTCATCGGCTCGGTCGAGAAGGGCAAGCTCGCCGATCTCGTCGTATGGGCGCCGGCGTTCTTTGGCGTCAAGCCCGAGTGCATCATCAAGGGCGGCACCATCGTCGCTGCGCAGATGGGCGATCCGAACGCCTCGATCCCGACGCCGCAGCCGGTCCATTACCGGCCGATGTTTGGCGCCTACGGCCGCGCCCGCACCGCGTCGTCCGTGGTGTTTGCCTCGAAAGCGGCGGTGAAGGCCGGGCTTGGCAAAAAACTCGGCATTCAGAAACAACTCGTCGCCGTGCAGAACACCCGCGGCAAGATCTCCAAGAAGAGCATGATCCACAACGATGCGACGCCCGACATCGAGGTCGATCCCGAGACCTACGAAGTGCGCGCCGACGGCGAACTTCTCACTTGCGCGCCCGCCGAGGTATTGCCGATGGCGCAGCGCTATTTTCTGTTTTGAATCCCCCTCCCCCTTGTGGGGAGGGGTTAGGGGTGGGGGTCGCGAGGTTCTTGAACAAGCGAGGACGGGTGCTTCTGCGCGTAAGTCCGCGTTGGCGCGCACCCTCCAGACCCCCCATTCTACCTCCCACACAAGGGGGAGGGATAATCCGTGAAACATTCACCCAAACCTCCACGACATGACTGTCGTGAGCGCAGTACGGCGCACCAGCCACTCGATATGCGTCGCCGGCGGGATGCGCCGCGGCCCTCCCGCGATCACTTCGGCTTGGGCCTTCAATCGCTCCGCTTCAGGCACCGCCGGTAAGCCGCGAATCAGGCATCCGGTCGGCTCGCCCGCGCACCGCCGATGCCGCTTGCACGCCGGCTCACGGCAATGCCGCCAGAAAGCCAGCACGTCGCAGTAAAGCCGCTGGGTCTCCATGTGCGCCGCATCGACCAGCGCACGCCCTTCCGCAAACGAGCGCCGCTTTCCGTAATTCGGTGCACCCGGCGGTTTGTTGAATGTTGGCGGCATCTGAAAGTCTCCGCGTTGTTTGCCGCGTACCTCCTTCTCCCCGCACGCGGGGAGAAGGTTGGGATGAGGGGGCCTAACCGCCGGGCTCAGAAGTGCGGCGCTCAGAATCGCGGAGAGGCCCCCTTACCCCGCGCGCTCCGCGCGCTCGACCTCTCCCCGCATGCGGGGAGAGGTGCAAAGAATCTCGTTCTCGCGACGCATCACGCGCCCGAGCTATGCCACGCCATTCCCGAAGGCCGTCATTGCGAGATGAGCCAACGACGAAGCAATCCAGCGGGGCAGTGCACCGCTAGCTTCGTTGTCCAACTAAACGGCGACGCCGCTGGATTGCTTCGCGTGGCTCGCAATGACGAAGAAAAAAAGGAAGCAGAACGCCGACAGACGCGTGATCCAACCGTCCGCATCTTGCGATGCGGCGCACGCCCTAACTCTCTCCCACCCCGCTTACGCGGGAGGGCAGCGAGCAGGCGCGCTCGCCTGTCGGCGTTCCACCACGGCGCTTGCTGCGGCGACCGAACGCTACAGCTCAGCTCCAGATACGCGCTTCCTGGGACTCGGTCGGGGCGCACGATCGCAAAGGTTCGAACAACCGGGTTCGAAAGACCGTGCGCGTCTCAGCGGGCGTTACCCGCTCCTTCCTGTCCCAGTCCAGCGAGCTTCTCGCAGACCGGTCATCGTGCCGGCCGGGCGTATATCCCCGGAGCCGCCCGAGAGCGGAGGTGACGAGCCGCCGCCCGCGGGAACCGCTCTCGCTCCGCCAGCCGGCGTCACCGGCAGGCGTCCTTTACGTGAGCGAGATTCGTTGAACCCTGTATCTGAAATAGGGACATCTGTCAATGAAAATGTGTCCCGCTATAGTCCTAGTTGCAGCGGCTGACTTTGCAGTGAGTCCGAATAGAGCCAATCGGTGTCATTGAGTAGCAGTGAGCCCCGTTTCGACTTCGCAGGGCACAACACCATATCCGCCAATCGCTGACCCAGTGTAATGCCAACGCGCACATTCCGATGAGGCCAAAATCACGCCGCCTTGAGGCGTGCCATCTCGGTGTCGAACTCAAACCGCAGTTGGGCAGCTTCCGCTTCGGGCAGCCAGCCGGCCATATGCGGAAAGATGGTTCGGTAAAGCAAAACTTTATCGGAATCCCATGGAAGCTTTTCTTCGCCGCGGGGAGCCTGATGGCTTTTCCTATAATGATCGGTTCAGCGAACGACGAACTAAGCCGGTGCATCGGATTCATAGACCGTGACATTTGTTGCCGGATCGATCGGGTCCGTCCACGGCTCTCTCGCGATCATGCGGCAGGTGTCGGCGTAGCCCGCCTGCCATCGCGCCTCGATCGCTGAGCGTGAGAAATCGTAATCCCGGGCATTGGTCTCGCCTGGCAGCGGCTGGGCATTGATCTCGACCAGATGAATGGTGGTGCCGCAGCCGCGGCCGGCCAACTCCTGGACGCGCGGAGAATTTTTCTGTTCCTCGGGAAGCATGTCGACGAGCTCACGCACGATCCGCCGCATGCGGTGAAGTTCGGCCTGGCGGGCGATATGGCCTCTGGTGCGGCTGCCGAACAGAATGTCCTTCTCGCGCATGAAAGCATGCACGAGAGATTGCGGATCCGGGCCGCGGCGGTGCCAGATCTGCACCGCGAACACCACGCAGCTATGCCGCGGGTCTTCGTCGAACACCACTTCCACCGGTGTGTTGGAATAAATGCCACCGTCCCAATAATACTCGCCGTCGATCTGGACCGCCGGAAAGCACGGCGGAATGGCGCTTGAGCCCAGCACGTGATCGAGCCGGATCATGTCCTGCTTGCTGTCGAAGTAGCGGATCTGACCGGTCCGGACCGTGGCCAGTCCGAGCGTAAAGCGCGTCGGTCCGGCATTGATCAGATCGAAGTCGACCAGCTGCGGCAAAAGCTTCTTGAGCGGATCGACGAGATACATCGCCGCAAGCTCGGTGCCGACTTTGGCCTCAACGCCCCAGGCCAGCGCCGGGTTGAGGCTGTAGAAGCCGGGCACGCCGGTTGTGAGCGGCGCGATTTGACCGAACGGCCACGGCGGCGTTTGCAGATTTTTCCAGAATTCCCGCAATCGCTCCAGCCGGTTCTCGATCTTGTTGCCGCTGATGATGGCGCCATTGATGGCGCCGATCGATGTGCCGATCACCCAGTCAGGCTCGATGCCGGCCTCGTGCAGCGCCTGATAGGCGCCCGCCTGGTAGCACCCGGGCGCGCCGCCGCCTTGCAGCACGAGCACGACCTTGCCGGGCAGGCCCGCTTTATCCACGGGCCGCAAAGAGGAAGGCAACGCATCGCCTGGGGGCATGGTGACAGCTCGCTCCTCAGCGACGCTCAGTATACCGCATTGCCGTGTGGGAGTCGTTTTCCCTGGCCACTTGCGCAAATCCGCAATCAATCACGTCTCGCGCAGCGGCAGCGCGCGACGCATGACGTGCAGCGAGCACTATTCAAGGGCGCTTTTGATCGCCCGTCACCAGGGGACTCTCCCCAAGACACACCGGCAGTATCCGCTGGCGGCACTCGACACGAAACCGCTTCAAGAGCACCGGTTCGCCGTCCAGGTTCACGTTGAGATCGTCATCCGATTCAAATTCGATCCAGGAACGTCTTGTCGTGATGAGTTCGCCGCGAACGCCCGCCGCACCGTCCCTTAGCAGATGGGAGAACGCGGCCAGGCGCGCCGCGTGGTCCAGTTCGGGCAGGATCATCAAATCGAGCAGACCGTCATCGATCAGCGCGTCCGGGCAAAGCGGCACGCCGCCTCCGGCCTGCCGGCCATTGCCGATCGCGACGGCCACGAAAGGTCCTTCCCATGAAAAGTCTTCCGCGCGAAAGCGGCCGCGATTAGCCGATAGCTCCGCAAAGTGGGAGATTCCGGTGATCGCATAGGCCAATCCGCCGAGTCGCCGCTTGAGCTGCGGGTCCGTCTCCACTGTGATTTTCGAGCCAAACCCGCCGGAGACCACGTTTACGAACGGCTTGCCGTTGAGGAGGCCGACATCAATCCATTGTGGCGCGGCGCGCGCCGCGAGCTGCAAGGCGGCCGTGAGATCCCGCAGCGGTATGGCGGCCGAGTGCGCGAAATCGTTGGCGGTGCCGAGCGGAAGGACACCAAGGCAACATCTTGCGGGCAAACCGGCCGTATAGGCTGCGCCAAAAACTTCGTTGATGGTGCCGTCGCCGCCGCCCGCCACGACGCAGTCGATCTTGCCTCCAGCCGCCTCGGCCACAGCTTCGGCCGTCAAGCGCGCGGCATCCCCCGGCTCCCAGGTGACTCGCACCTCCACGGCGTGACCGTCGTTTCGGAGCGTGTTGACAGCCGCCCTCACGCCGGTGTTGCCGGCCGCCTTGCCGTGCAGAATAATGCGAATTGTTGCCACAGGTTTCGACCTCTCGCTCCAACATCGCAACCGCGCAACATGACGGCGCCTCGGCCGCATCCTTCGAGGCGCCTTAAGGCGCGCACCTCAGGATGACGGCGAACTAACGGTTTTCCCCGGCCATTTGCACAAATCCGAGATGATGCATTTCTCGCACAGCGGGCGGCGGGCGAGGCAGGTGTAGCGGCCGTGCAGGATGAGCCAGTGGTGGGCGTGCAGCAGATAACGCTTCGGCACGACTTCCATCAGCTTTGTCTCGACGTCGAGCGGGGTTTTGCCGACGGCCAGGCCGGTGCGGTTGCCGACGCGGAAGATGTGGGTGTCGACCGCGATGGTGGGCTCGCCGAAGGCGACGTTGAGCACCACGTTCGCGGTCTTGCGCCCGACGCCGGGCAGCGCTTCCAGCGCTTCGCGGTCGTGCGGCACCTTGCCGCCGTGCTCGGCGATGAGCTTGCGCGATAACGCGATCACGTTCTTGGCTTTGGTGCGGTAGAGACCGATGGTCTTGATCAGCGAGCGCACCCGCGGTTCGCCGAGCTTCACCATCTTCTCCGGCGTGTCGGCGAGCTTGAACAAGGCCGGCGTCGCCTTGTTGACGCCGGCATCGGTCGCCTGGGCGGACAGAACGACCGCAACCAGCAGCGTAAACGGATTGATGTATTGCAGTTCGCTGCGGGGATCGGGATTGGCGGCGGCAAAGCGGCGGAACGCTTCCTCGACCTCGGCTTTGGTCCATTGCGGCAATTCGCCGTGGGCGGCCTCGATATCCGCCTTGGCCTGGGCCTTGCCGCTCTTGACCCGGGCGGCTTTGCCCCCACCCTTCCCTCCCCCGCGTCCGGGGGAGGATAAGGAGGGGGCCGCTTTCGGGCTTAGCCGAACGGTCTTGTGAATGGTCTTGCGCGCCATGTTTCCCCTATAGTGGCCGCCATGTCAGCCGACAACCACGCTCGCGACAACGACACCGGCAACGGCCGCGACAACGCCGCATCCGCCGAGCCGACGATCTTTTCGGCCGTGATCACACCGCACCGCTCACTCGGCTCGACCGGCTTCCTCATCCTGATGCTCGGCATCGGCGGCGTGAGCTTCGTCTCCGGCATGGTGTTTTTGCTGCTGGGCGCGTGGCCGGTGTTCGGATTTCTCGGGCTGGATGTCGCACTGATCTATTGGGCCTTCCGCGCCAACTTTCGCGCCGCGCGCGCCTACGAGGAAGTGACGGTCACGGCCTCCGAACTCACCGTGCGCAAGGTCAATCCGCGCGGCGGCGTGCGCGAATGGACGCTGAACCCGGTCTGGGTCCAGCTCGACCGCATCGTGCACGAGGAATTCGGCATCGAGCGATTGTTCCTGGTGTCGCGCGGCCGGCGGCTGCCGATCGCCGCGTTTCTGGGGCCCGACGAGAAAGCGAGCTTTGCGCAGGCCCTGTCGACCGCCCTCGGCGAGGCGAAGCGCGGACCGACACGGACGGTGCTGGAATGACGGCGTCATTCCGGGGCGCGGGCGTTTGCCCGCGAGCCCGGAATCCATAGTCACGACCGGTGGTTATGGATTCCGGCCCTCGCCGCAAGGGCGGCTCGGCCGGAATGACGAAAGAGGTCAGAAATCGGGTGGTTCGCGCGCTGCCGGCGGCCTAAATGGGGGTCAGAATGATGGAGGCACCCATGCTGTCACCCGATCGCATTCCCGACCTGACGCCGCTCGATACCGCGGCCGCCGATTACGACGTGGTGCGGCGCGCCATCGGCCATATCCGCAAGCACTGGCGCGAGCAGCCCGAGATTGACGCCATCGCGGAAGCCGCCGGCGTCACGCCGACGGAGTTGCACCATTTGTTCCGCCGCTGGGCCGGGCTGACGCCGAAGGCTTTCCTGCAGGCGCTCACGCTCGACGGCGCGCGGCAATTGCTGCGCGATTCGGCGAGCGTGCTCGACGCCACCTACGAGGTGGGTTTGTCGGGACCGGGCCGGCTGCACGATCTGTTCGTCACCCACGAAGCGATGTCGCCCGGCGAATGGAAATCCGGCGGCGATGGTCTGACGGTGCGGTTCGGCTTTCATCCGTCGCCCTTCGGCAAGGCGCTGGTGATGGCGACCGAGCGCGGACTGGCCGGCCTCGCCTTTGCTGACGCCGGCGAGGAGGAGGCTTCGCTCGCCGACATGCAGCGGCGCTGGCCCAAAGCGCGCTACGTCGCCGATCCCGCCCGCACCGCGCCGATCGCACAACGCATCTTCGATCCGACGGAATGGCGCGAGGACCGGCCGCTGCGCGTGGTGCTGATCGGCACCGATTGGGAAGTGCGGGTGTGGGAAGCGCTGTTGAAAATCCCGATGGGCAAAGTCGCGACCTATTCGGGCATCGCCGGCAAGGTCTGCTCACCGGCCGCGGCACGCGCCGTCGGCACCGCCGTTGGCAAGAACCCGGTGTCGTTCGTGGTGCCGTGCCATCGCGTCATCGGCAAAGCGGGTGCACTGACCGGGTATCACTGGGGCATCACCCGCAAGCAGGCGATGCTCGGCTGGGAAGCCGGGCGGGTCGGAGCGGCGGCGTAGCTAAAATTCACCTCTCCCCGCCGCGCGAGGAGAGGTCGAATGAGCGAAGCGAACGACGTACTCCTCACGCATTACTTGCAGTCGTCGACTTTTTTGGGTGCTTTAAGCACCAGCATTTCAAGATACGGACCGAGTCGGGTGCTGTTCACTTTTTAACAGCAAATACCCTCATGGCGTGTGCTAACGTACGTCATTGTACGTCATTGTACGTCACCGTACGTTCGCGGCTGAGTTCGCTCGGTGCAAGGCCACAGATTGCGCTGGCTATTGTTGCTCCGACGCGGGCACCAAGCTGAGCGGTACAAAAGCGCGAGCGTTTTCATTGGAGCATCGGTGGAAAAAACGAACTTTGGGCAATCTGACCATGGACGGTGAAACAGTGTGGAACACCAGCTGGGCGTGGAGCATCCCGTTGATCGTATTAACGGTAATCATTCACGTCATAGGGTTGGGTTTGTTCAATGTGAAAATGGTTCAAATCCTGACCAAGGCCAGAGGCCGGGCTAATTTCATGTTGGTATTTGCGCTTGGCATAGGAGGCACGGCGATCTGGGCGACTTCGTTACACGCAATCGAAGCCGGCATCTGGGCGGCGGCGTATCGACTCCTGGGAGCGCTGCCAGATGGTGAAGCGGCCATGCTTTATTCGCTAAGCGCCATCACGACCTACGGCCATTCGCAACTTTTCCTGGCCGATCATTGGCGGCTGATGGGCGCGTTGGAGGCTCTTAACGGCGTCATATTAATCGGACTGACAACGGCTCTTTTGTATGGCCTGATTCAAAGGGTCTGGCCGGTCGAAACCAGAGCACTGCCTCACACGCCTTGGTCAAAACCCCAAAACGCCGCGGAATAAGCGCCTGGTGACAAGTGGCTGCAGGCGGCCTTCGCATCCGGGAAGAGACGGCAGAGTTACGCGGCGAGATCGCGCTTTTCGGCTACGGTGGAGTCGGCGTTAAGCCGGTAGATCAGCGGCACGCCGGTTGCGATTTCGCGGGCGACGATTTTTTCCGATGACAGACGTTCGAGCACCATCACCAGCGCGCGCAGCGAATTGCCATGAGCGGCGACCATCACGTTGTCGCCGCGCAGCACGCGCGGCAGAATCTCCTGAATGTAATACGGCAGCACGCGCGCGGCGGTGTCTTTCAGGCTCTCGCCGCCGGGCGGCGCGACATCATAGGAGCGCCGCCAGACCAGCACCTGCTCGGCGCCCCACTTGGCGCGGGCATCGTCCTTGTTGAGCCCTGACAGATCGCCGTAGTCCCGCTCGTTGAGCGCCTGATCCTTGATGACCGGAATATCCTTCTGTCCCATCTCCGCGAGCATAAGATCGAGCGAGTGCTGGGCGCGAACCAGCGCCGAGGTGAACGCCACATCGAAGCGGATGCCCTGCGCCTTGAGCTTTCGCCCGGCGGTCTCCGCTTCCGCGATGCCTTTTTCAGTAAGGCCGACATCACGCCAGCCGGTGAACAGATTTTTTTTGTTCCACTCGCTCTCGCCGTGACGCACGAGCACAAGAAGCCGGTCACTCATTCGCTATTTCCATACGCTAGTGTCAAACATCGCCAAGCCCCAGCACATCCGCCATCGAGTAGAGTCCGGGCTTGTGCCCGCGCGCCCACAGCGCCGCGTGCAGTGCGCCGCGCGCGAAGATCATACGGTCCTCGGCGCGGTGGGTGAGTTCAAGCCGTTCGGCGGGCCCGGCGAAGATCACTGAGTGATCACCGACGACGGTGCCGCCGCGTAGCGACGCAAAGCCGATATCGACCGCGCGGCGGGCGCCGACCATGCCGTCACGGCTGCGCACCGAATGCGCCGCGAGATTAATGCCGCGCCCGGCGGCGGCGGCGCGACCAAGCATCAATGCCGTGCCGGACGGCGCGTCGATTTTCTTGTTGTGGTGCATTTCCAGGATTTCGATGTCGTAATTCTCATCGAGCGTCTGCGCGACGCGCTTGACCAGCGCCGCCAGCAGATTGACGCCGAGGCTCATATTGCCGGATTTGACGATCGTTGCGCGGCTTGCGGCTTTCGCGATCACCGCTTCTTCTTCCGCAGAATGGCCGGTGGTCCCGATGATGTGCACGATGCCGGCTGCGCTGGTCAGTTCCGCCAAAGCAAGCGTCGCGGCCGGAACGGTAAATTCGATCAACCCGTCGGCCGCTTTGACGAGCGGTGCGGCATCGCTGACCACCTTGATGCCATTTGGGCCCAGGCCCGCGAGTTCGCCGGCATCGCGTCCGATCACGGCCGAGCCCGCGGCCTCGATCGCTCCGGCAAGCGTCACGCCTTTGGTTGCGGCGATGGCCTGGATCAGCGTGCGGCCCATGCGCCCGCCAGCGCCGGCGATCACCAATCGCATGTCGGAATTTGCCGCAGCCATGACGCTATCTCCGCTGGCCGCGGATATACCGGGCTTGCCGACTGGCAGCAACGTTAGGGCTGCGGGCCGTCGTAGCCTTCAACGATGATGAGATCGACGGCCGAATGCGGCTGGCGGCGCTTGATGTTGGCCTGGTATTCGGGCGAGTGGTAGCAGGCGAGCGCCGTCGCGTAGTCCGGAAATTCGATGACGACCTGACGCGGGCGCGTCGTCCCTTCGACGCATTCGAACTTGCCAACGCGCACCACGAAGCGGCCGCCGAATTTCTTGAAGATCGCCGGATTGGCCGCGGCATAAGGCTTGTAGCCCTCCTGGTCGTGGACGTCGACGTGCCCGATCCAATAGCCCTTCGCCATGTCATTTCTCCTTTGCGGTTTGCTGCGCGATTTCCGTAACGATGGCATTGGCCGCGGCCTTCGGATCGGCGGCGGCGATGATCGGCCGACCGACGACCAGATAATCGGCGCCCGCGGCAATGGCGGCAGTCGGCGTCATGATGCGCTTCTGATCGCCGCTGTCGGCTCCGGCGGGCCTGATACCGGGCGTCACCAGTGCCATGTGCGGCCCGACGATCGCGCGCAGATTTGCGGCCTCTTCGGCCGAGCAAACCAGCCCGTCCACACCAATCTCGCGTGCCTGCGCCGCGCGTTCGGCGGCAAGTTTCCGCACCGTGCGGTCATAGCCCGCGCCGGCAAGATCGTTGTCGTCGTAGGAGGTGAGCACCGTGACGGCGAGAATGCGCAGGCCGTTGGCGCGCGCGTCGACCGCGGCTTTCATCGTCTGCGGGTAGGCGTGCACGGTGAGAAAGGTGGCGCCAAGCGTTGCCAGGCTTCTGACGCCGTTCGCAACCGTCGTGCCGATATCGTGGAGCTTGAGATCAAGAAACACGCGCTTGCCGGCGTTCGTGAGCGTCTGCGCGTAAGCGAGGCCGCCTGTGAAGGCGAGCTGGTAGCCGATCTTGTAGAAAGAAACCGCGTCGCCCAAGCGAGCGACCATGGCTTGCGCCGCCTCGACCGACGATACATCGAGCGCGACGATCAAACGGTCGCGCGGCTCGATCGGCATTGCCTATCCTTTCAGGCTCCTTTTCACGCCGTTGCCTGCGGCATCATACCGGCCATGTCAATGAGGCGGCGCACGAGCACCTTGAGCGCAGCCGCAGGCGTTTCATCCTTAAGGTTGTCCATGTCGTCAAACGCCTGGGCGGCGCGTCCGACCGTCACTTGCTCGGGAAGCACCAGGGCGCCGCAGCCGAGCTCCAAAACTTGCCGCAGCGCCAGCAGGCCGCGCAAGCCGCCCGCGGAGCCGTTTGCGGCCGCGCCGATCGCAAAGACGCGGCCCTTGAAGGTTGTGTAGTTCGGCTCGTTGCGGTCGCGACCGCGCGAAACCCAGTCGATGGCGTTCTTGAGCAGCGGCGGTACGGAGGCGCTGTATTCGGGGCTGGCAATGAACACGCCCCGATGCGCGCCGAGCATTTGTTTAAGCTCAAGCGCATAGCGCGGCAGAGCGTTGTCGGTCGCGAGATCGGGGTCGAACAGCGGCAACGGATAATCGGCAAACGAAATGCGCGTCACATCAGCGCCGGCCAGCGCCAGCTCCTTGGCGGCGAGCGCCGCAAGTCGCGCATTGAACGAGCCGGTGCGCAGTGAGCCGGCCATCACCAGAATTTTCGGAGCGACCATGATCAAAAAACGTCAAGCTTTGCGATAGACCCAGACGCGCGCGGGAGGCAGGTTCATCCAAATCCGCTCGGATGCTTCCGCCGAGAAGCCGCCAAGCCGCCGCGGCAAAGGCGACGCGACCGAATAGGTAAACTGCACAAACGGCGCACCGGGCAGCATCAGATCGAACGCGTCACGAATGAGCCGCAGCCGCATTTTGATCGGCTTCGTCACCAGCGGCAGGCCAGACACAACGGCCGCGGCAGGCTGCAAGAGCAGCGTCTCAAGCAGACGGCGCATGCTGTAGGCGTCGCCCTGCACCAGGGTAGCGTCCGGATAACGCGCCCGCAGCAGCCGGCAGAATGTCGGATTGAATTCGACCAGCACGAGCCGCGACGGCGCGACGCCGGCCTGGACCAAAGCTTCCGTAACCGGCCCGGTACCCGGCCCCAATTCGACGACCGGCCCGTCGCTGTCGGGATCGACGTAGCGCGCCATGGTGCGCGCGAGTATCTTTCCGGAAGGCGTGACCGCGCCGACAGTCAGCGGCCGCTCAAGCCAGGAGCGGAGAAAGCTCACCTCATCGTCAAGCCGAATGCCCCGCTTGCGCTCAAACTGGCGGATTTTCTCTTCGATCTTCTTGCCGATGCCGTCGCGCTTTTGGTCGAGCTGGCGAAACTGGCGTTCGATCTTGCGCTCGATAAGGGTCTTGCTCAGCTCTAACAACCGGAGTTGTCGCTCGACCTTACGTTCAAACTTTTGCAGACCCAGAACCGGCATAGCTTCCCGCAACGCAATGTCATCGTTCTATTACATTCGAAAACTTATGACCAGCCAGGGGCTGCCCGACCGGACCCGGCGCATACCCGGTGAAATTCGCTAGTGTTCTATCGACCGGCCGCTAGGGGCGCAAAATATTCACGCAGAGGTCGCGCTTTTACCGCCCAGCAGCTCCTTGACCTTGCCGAAGAAGCCTGAGGATTCCGGATGCGTTTCCTCCGAGCACAGGCGGTCGAACTCGGCCAGGAGCTCGCGCTGCTTCTTGCTGAGCTTCTGCGGCGTCTCGACGACAACCTGTACGTACATGTCGCCGCTCTGCCGCGAGCGCAGCACCGGCATTCCTTTGCCCGGCAGGCGAAACCGCTGACCGGTTTGCATGCCTTCCGGCACTTTCACCCGCGTCTTGCTGCCGTCGATGGTGGGCACTTCGAATTCGCCGCCGAGCGACGCCGTCACCATCGAGACCGGGACGCGACAATGCAGGTCGGCGCCGTCGCGCTGAAAGAACTCGTGCGCGCCCAACGACAGGAAGATGTAGAGATCGCCCGCTGGCCCGCCACGCACGCCTGCTTCGCCTTCGCCGGCAAGCCGGATACGGGTGCCATCCTCTACGCCGGCGGGAATGTTCACCGACAAAGTCCGCTCGCGCGTCACTCGGCCTGAGCCGGTGCACGACGCGCACGGGCTCTCGATCACCTGACCGCGGCCGTGGCAGCTCGGGCAGGTACGCTCAAGCGTAAAGAAGCCTTGCGCGTGCCGAACCTTGCCCTGCCCGCCACACATCGAACACGCCTTCGGCTTGGTGCCGGGCTTGGCGCCGCTGCCGGAGCACGCTTCACAGGTCACAGAGGTCGGAATGCGCACAGAAGCCGTCTTGCCCGAATAGGCCTCCTGCAGGGAGATTTCCATGTTGTAGCGCAGGTCGGCACCGCGCTCGCGGCCGGAGCCGCGGCCACGGCGCCCATTCATGCCGAACAGATCGTCGAAAATATCGGAGAACGTGGTGGCGAAGTCCGCGCCAAAACCGTGCGCTGCGCCTGCGCCGCCATGCTCGAACGCGGCATGGCCGAAGCGGTCGTAGGCCGCCCGTTTGTCGGGATCCTTGAGGACCTCATAGGCCTCGTTGAGTTCCTTGAAGCGGTGCTCGGCGGTGTCGTCACCCGGATTGCGGTCCGGATGCAACTGCATGGCTTGCTTCCGAAAGGCGACTTTGAGGTCACTGTCGCTTGCTGTCCGCTCGACCGACAGCGTTTCGTAGTAGCAGCGCTTGGACATTCCCGCTCTTACCCTGCCTTACCCGCGCAGCATCACAGCTGCGCCCGATCCCCCTGCGGGCATGAGCCCTTCGGCGAGCACAAGCCCGCCCTTACGTTCGCAAAAAAGATGCACCCCCGGGTTAACCCCGGGGGTGAAGACTTTTGCAGCCTATCGTAAGCGATAGCCAGCATCAAACGCCTCGCCGGATCAAGCCGACTTCTTGTTCTTCTTGTCGTCGTCGATTTCCGTAAACTCGGCGTCGACGACGTCATCCTGCTTCGCTTCGGCTCCGCCGGCCGGTTGTTCGGCCGACTGCTTGTACATCGCTTCACCGAGCTTCATGGAAGCTTGTGCCAGCGTGTTGGCCTTGGCTTTGATTGCCTCAGCGTCAGTGCCTTTCAAGGCTTCCTTGAGATCGGCCATGGCGTTCTCAATGGCACGCCGGTCGGCTTCGCCAACTTTCGAACCATGCTCGGCAAGGGTCTTCTCCGTGGAGTGGACCAGAGCCTCGGCGTGATTCTTGGCCTCGACCTCTTCTTTCCGTCTTCTTGTCCTCCTCGGCGTGAGCTTCGGCGTCCTTGACCATCTTCTGGATGTCGGCCTCGCTGAGGCCGCCGGAAGCCTGGATGCGGATCTGCTGCTCCTTGCCGGTGCCTTTGTCTTTCGCCGAGACGTTGACGATGCCGTTGGCGTCGATGTCGAACGTGACCTCGACTTGCGGCACGCCGCGCGGCGCCGGCGGGATGCCGACCAGGTCGAACTGGCCGAGCATTTTGTTATCCGAGGCCATTTCGCGTTCGCCCTGGAATACCCGGATCGTCACCGCGGTCTGGCTATCTTCGGCCGTGGAGAACACCTGGCTCTTCTTGGTCGGTATCGTGGTGTTGCGGTCGATCAACCGCGTGAACACCCCGCCCAGCGTCTCGATGCCGAGCGACAGCGGCGTTACGTCGAGCAACAGCACGTCCTTGACGTCGCCTTGCAGCACGCCAGCCTGGATCGCAGCGCCGACCGCGACGACTTCGTCGGGATTGACGCCCTTGTGCGGCTCCTTGCCGAACAACTGCTTCACGACTTCCTGGACCTTCGGCATGCGGGTCATGCCGCCGACCAGAACGACCTCGTTGATCTCGGCCGCGGAGAGGCCGGCGTCCTTAATCGCCTGCCGGCACGGTTCAATCGTCTTCTGGATGAGGTCGTCGACCAGCGCCTCGAACTTGGCGCGAGTGAGCTTCATGGTCAGATGCTTCGGACCCGAGGCATCCGCCGTAATGAACGGCAGATTGATTTCGGTCTGCGTCGTTGACGACAGCTCGATCTTGGCTTTCTCGGCCGACTTCCTTGAGCCGCTGCAGCGCGAGCTTGTCGCGGCGCAGATCAATGCCCTGCTCTTTCTGGAATTCGTCGGCCAGATAGTTGACCAGCCGCATGTCGAAGTCTTCGCCGCCGAGGAAGGTGTCGCCGTTGGTCGACTTCACCTCGAACACGCCGTCGCCGATTTCGAGAATAGAAATATCGAAGGTGCCGCCGCCGAGGTCGTAGACCGCGATCGTGCCGGTCTTGCTCTTGTCGAGCCCGTAAGCCAGCGCCGCCGCCGTCGGCTCGTTGATGATGCGCAACACTTCCAGACCGGCGATCTTGCCGGCGTCCTTGGTGGCCTGACGTTGCGCGTCGTTGAAGTAAGCGGGAACGGTAATAACGGCCTGGTCGACCTTGCTGCCGAGATAGGCCTCCGCCGTCTCCTTCATCTTCTGCAGAATGAAGGCGGAAATCTGCGACGGCGAATAGCTCTTGCCTTCGGCTTCGACCCAGGCGTCACCGTTAGAGGCGCGGACGATCTTGTAGGGGACAAGTTTCTTGTCCTTCTCCACCATCGGATCGTCATAGCGCCGGCCGATGAGCCGCTTGACCGCGAAAATTGTGCGCTCGGGATTGGTGACCGCCTGGCGCTTGGCCGGCTGGCCTACGAGCCGCTCGCCCTCGTCCGTAAACGCGACGATGGACGGCGTAGTCCGCATTCCCTCTGCGTTCTCGATGACCTTAGGCGTCTTGCCTTCCATCACCGCGACGCAAGAATTCGTCGTTCCTAAATCAATGCCAATAACCTTGGCCATGGTGTTAACCCTCTCTTTCACGGCAGGTCGGGCAGGCCCAAAAGGCACCCTTTGTCCGACCCCCTTATCGTCGCCCGGCCCATTTCCAAGCGACATCCTTGGCTCATATAGGAGAGCATGATCGGGCCGCAAGCCAGTTTCTAGCTTCAAGCGAAAGCACGGTTACACTAGGACACACCGATGAAGGCATGAGCGAGCGGATGAAGGCGCCGACGGACTTTTCCGGGCTGCGAATCCATCCCGAATATCTCGACCGCAACGCACAGATCGAGTTGGCTCGCCGCGGTGCGCGACGTCTTCGCTGCGGCGCCGCTCTACACGCCGCGGATGCCGAAATCCGGGCGACCGTTTTCAGTGCGCATGTCGAACTGCGGACAGCTTGGATGGGTGTCCGATGAAGCCGGATACCGGTACCAAGACGACCCATCCAGAGACCGAACAACCTTGGCCACCGATGCCGCCGGCTCTGCGCAAGGCATGGAATGAGCTTGGCGAATACCCGCAGCCGCCGGAAGCCTGTCTCATCAACTTCTACAGTCCGACTGCAAAAATGGGTTTGCACCAGGATCGCGATGAGGCCGACTTTGACGCACCGGTGGTCTCGATTTCGCTCGGCGATTCCTGCCAGTTTCGGGTCGGCGGCCTGAAGCGTGGCGGGCCTACGCGCACTTTCCGTCTCAGCTCGGGCGATGCGGTCGTGCTCGCCGGTGAGTCGCGGCTTGCTTTCCACGGCGTCGACCGGATCTACCCCGGAACATCGCGCTTGCTCCCGGAAGGCGGACGGATCAATCTCACCATGCGCCGGGTGACGCGCAGCGCCCCCGAGAGCTCCGGTTTTCACCGTCAATAGAGGCTCGGCATGCTCAGCTATTGCACCTCCCGCTTCATCCGGGCTTGCGGTCTTGCCGCGACGCTGGCGCTCATCGTGTCCGCGGCCGTTTTCGCGACGGCGGCGACGGCAGCCGACGCCGTTTTCCCGCCTGGGTCCCGCGTCGGGCTGGTCCCGCCCCCTGGCATGGTGTCGAGCAATACGTTTGACGGCTTTGCGGATCCGGAAAAGGACGCAGCCATCCTCATCACCGTGCTGCCAGCGGCGGCCTATGCCCAGTTTGAGAAAACCACGGACAACGACATTCTGAAAAAGCACGGCGTCAGCCTTGAGAAACGCGAGCCGATCAAGCTCGACACCGGCAAGGGCTTTCTCCTCAGCGGCCGGCAGGTGGCCGATAAAGCGCGTTACCGCAAATGGCTGCTGGTCGCTGCCGCAGACGATCTCACCGCACTGGTCACGGTCCAGGTACCGGATCAGGAGGCCGCCTATTCGGATCGCATCGTGCGCGCCGCGCTCGCAACATTATCGGTGCGCGCGAAGGTTCCGGAAGCGGAAGAACTCGGCCTCCTGCCCTTTGCGGTCGGCGACCTCGCCGGCTTCCATATCGACGGCGTCCTTCGCGGCCGCCTGCTGATGTTGAGCGAGTCACCCAAAGAAAATCCCGAGGATGCCGCCAAAGGCACCCCGCGGACTGGCGGTCCCGATGCGCGTTTGTTGATTGCCGCTTTGCCGAGCGGCCCTATCGACCCGAATGATCACGCGAATTTTGCCCGGCTGGCTTTCAACGAAATCGGCGGGATCAAGGACATCCAGATAACGATGTCCGAACCGCTACGGATCGGCGGTCAGTCGGGATACCAGACCATGGCGGACGCTAAAGACGCCCGTAGCGGCGCGGATGTCAGGGTCGTGCAATGGCTGCGCTTCGGCAGCGGTGGCTTCATGCAGATGATTGGAGTCGGCGCCGCCGATAAATGGACCAGCGTTCTGGCACGGCTGCGAACGGTACGCGACAGCGTCGAGCTGAAGTGACCAAGAGCGCCTCAGCCGCCGCCGTCCTTCGGCGTCTTCTCAACCAGTAACGTTGTCGTTGGACGAGCGGAACGTGGGTGGCAACTTCGGACCGCCTTTCGATACGCCGACCATGGCGGGCCGCAGCATGCGCTCCCCGATCATGTAGCCGGGCTGTACGACCTCGACGATGCTTGCCGGCCGGGACCGACGCATTAGGCACCTCGAACATGGCCTGATGGACGTTCGGATCGAACTTCTCGCCCTGCGGGGTGAACTGGCGCACGCCACTCTTTTCCAGCGCCTTTAAAAGTTCACGCTCGGTCAGCTCGACGCCCTCAATGAGCGATTTCACGCCGGCTTCAGCGCTGGCGCGCAGCGCCGGCGAAACGGCGTCGAGCGCGCGGCGCATGTTGTCAGCAACGGCCAGCATGTCGCGCGCAAACGACGTAACGCCGTAGACGCGGGCGTCATTCACTTCGCGCGCGGTCCGCTTGCGCAGATTTTCCATCTCGGCAAGCGTCCGCAGGAGCTTGTCCTTGAAGTCGGCGGCAAGCGCGGCTGCATCGGCCTCCGGCGCCGCGGCCGACTCGGCCGAAGAAGCGGCGCCCTGCGGCGAATCCGCTGCGTCCTCGGCGCGCGCGGTCTGTTCGGTCATATCAATACCCATCCGTTGCTGCCCGGGATATCAGGGTTCGAACCGCAAAAATCAAGCGCGGCGGCCGAGCGGAACCGGGACCCGCGTTAACCAGCTCTAGCCGCCGAGCAGCTTGCTGACCACCTTGGCGGTGTAGTCCACCATTGGAATGATGCGCGCGTAGTTCAGCCTGGTCGGGCCAATCACGCCCAACACGCCCACAATCTCGCCCGACGCGTCGTGGTAGGGCGCGACAATCGTTGAAGAGCCCGAAAGCGAGAACAACTTGTTCTCCGAACCGATAAAAATCCGGACGCCCTCGGCCTGTTCGGCACGACCGAGCAGATCGACCACTTCACGCCGGGTCTCAAGATCATCGAACAACAAGCGAACGCGTTCCAGATCCGCGAGCGCCTTGAGATCCTCGAGCAGATGCGCCTGACCGCGCACGATCAGCTTGCGCTCGTCGCGCTCGCCGCCTGACCAGCTGGCAAGGCCGGCAGCGACGACCTTTTGCGTCAGCTCATCGAGTTCGGCCTGGCCTTCCCGCAGCCGCTGTTCGATCTCGAGCCGCACCTCGGCAAGCGTGCGGCCACGTATCCGGGCATTGAGAAAATTGGCAGCTTCGACGAGCGCCGACGTCGGCAGTCCGACCGGAATATCAAGAACGCGATTTTCAACCTGACCATCTTCGGCAACCAGAACCACGAGCGCGCGCTCGGGCTCGAGCCGCACGAACTCGACATGCTTGAGCCGCTGGTTGGACTTCGCCGTGAGCACGACGCCGGCGGCACGGCTTAGACCCGAGAGCAGACCCGAGGCCTCGGTCAGCACGGCCTCAAGCGGCTTCGACTGACCGGCGCCCGCAACCTGTGCCTCAATGGCCTTGCGGTCGTTTTCAGTGAGATCGCCGATCTGCATCAGCGCATCGACGAAAAAGCGCAGACCGATCTCGGTCGGCAGCCGTCCGGCCGACGTGTGCGGCGCGTAGACCAGACCAAGCTGTTCGAGGTCGGACATGACGTTGCGCACCGACGCCGGCGATAAAGTCATAGGCAGAATGCGCGACAGATTACGCGAGCCGACCGGCTCGCCGGTCGCGAGGTAGCTCTCGACGATCTGGCGGAAGATCTCGCGCGAGCGCTCGTTCAGCTGAGCAAGGCTCAGCTGGCTCGTGGCGAGCGGAAGATCGTGACTGGCCAATATTCACTCCAGACGCTGGCGCAGGATGTATTTTACATGTTTTCGCCTGCAACACCCGTTTTTAAGACTTGTTCACTTGCGCCGGTTGTTCAAGGCGAACCTATCGGCAAGACCATGACCCGGGCAAATCGAGGTCGTAGACGCTATTCCGCTGCCCCGCGCCCTTGTCGGTTCCACCTCCCGCCCCTAAAAGACTGGCCAAATCAACACTGGGCCAATTAACGCCGGCACGGCGCGACCGCCGCCGGGAGGGAGGCTTCATATGCGGCCGAGTCGCCGACAGCCCGACGAATTGCGGCCGGTGTCGCTTGAGCGCGGCGTTGTGAAATACGCCGAGGGCTCATGCTTCGTGAAATTCGGCGATACGCATGTTCTGGTGACGGCAACGCTTGAGGATCGTCTGCCACCGTGGCTCAAGGGCCAGGCCCGCGGCTGGATCACCGCCGAATACGGCATGCTGCCGCGCGCCACGCTGGAACGGACCCGCCGCGAAGCGTCAGCGGGCAAACAAAACGGCCGCACCGTTGAAATCCAGCGCCTGATCGGCAGGAGCCTGCGCACGGTCGTCGATCTGAAAGCGCTGGGCGAGCGCCAGATCACCATCGACTGCGATGTCATCCAGGCCGACGGCGGCACCCGCACCGCTTCGATTACCGGGGCCTGGATCGCGCTGTACGATTGTCTCGCCTGGATGAAAACACGTCAGATGATCAGCCAGGAGGTCTTGCGCGATCACATCGCGGCGATCTCCTGCGGCGTGTGCGGCGGCGTCGCGGTGCTTGATCTCGATTACGCCGAGGATTCCAACGCGGAGACCGACGCCAACTTTGTTCTCACCGGCTCGGGCAATATCGTCGAGGTGCAGGCCACGGCGGAGAAAGTGGCGTTCTCGGAGGAACAGCTCACCACCCTGCTCGCACTCGCGCGCAAAGGCGTGAACAAGCTGATCGACCTGCAGAAAATGGCGGTGATGTGAGTGACGCTCATCGCCGCATCACCGGCCGCCTTCTGATCGCGACGCACAATCCCGGCAAGCTCAAAGAAATGCGCGAACTGCTGGCGCCGCACCGGATCGAGGCCATATCAGCAGCACAGATGAACCTCAGCGAACCCGACGAAACCGGAACGACATTTCGCGCCAACGCGCTTATCAAGGCGCAAGCCGCGGCGCGCGCGTCCGGCTTGCCGGCCTTCGCCGACGATTCTGGCCTTGCGGTCGACGCGCTCGGCGGCGAACCGGGGGTTTATTCGGCGCGCTGGGCGGGCCCCGAGCGGAATTTTGGTTTGGCGATGCAGACGATCGAAGACAGGCTTGGCGAGCGCGGCGCGATGACGCCCGAGCGGCGCAAGGCGCATTTCGTCTCTGCGCTCTGCGTCGCGTGGCCGGACGATCACGTCGAGGAGTTTGAAGGCCGCATCGACGGCACGCTGGTCTGGCCGCCGCGCGGCGACAAAGGCTTTGGTTACGATCCGATGTTCCTGCCGGACGGTCACACCCGTACATTCGGCGAAATGAGCGGCGAAGAGAAACACGGCCTGCCGCCGCGCGGAACCGGCTTGTCGCATCGCGCCCGCGCTTTCCTGAAGCTTGCGGAGGCGTGCCTTGAACGATGAACCGGCCGCCTTCGGCGTCTACGTCCACTGGCCGTTTTGTCTGTCGAAGTGCCCGTATTGCGACTTCAACAGTCACGTCCGCCACGCCGCGATCGACGAGCCGCGCTTTGCGCGCGCTTTCGCCGCCGAGATCGCGGCGACCGCGGCCAGGGCACCCGGCCGCACCGTGTCCTCGATCTTTTTTGGCGGCGGCACCCCGTCGCTGATGCAGCCGGCGACCATCGCGGCCGTGCTCGATTCAATCTCGCGGCACTGGCACGTCGCCGCCGATGCCGAGATCACGCTCGAAGCCAATCCGACCAGCGTCGAAGCTGCGCGCTTTCGCGGCTACCGCTTAGCCGGCGTCAATCGCGTGTCGCTCGGTGTACAGGCGCTTGACGATCGCGCGCTCGGCGCACTCGGGCGGCTGCATTCGGCGCGCGAAGCGCTCGACGCCGTCGCGATCGCGCGCAGCGTTTTCGATCGCTATTCGTTTGATCTGATTTACGCGCGGCCGCAACAGACGCCCGCGGAATGGGCGGAAGAACTTAAACTCGCGCTCGCCGAAGCCGCGGAGCATCTTTCGCTCTATCAGCTCACCATAGAACAGGAGACGCCGTTCGCGACGCTGCACGCAGCAGGCAAGCTCATCATTCCTGACGACGACACGGCCCGTGCGCTCTACGACACCACGCAGGAGGTGTGCGCCGCACACGGTCTGGCGGCTTACGAAATTTCCAATCACGCGCGGCCCGGCAGCGAGTGCCGGCACAATCTGGTCTACTGGCGCGCGCAGGAATATGCCGGCGTCGGGCCTGGCGCGCATGGTCGGCTCGACATCGACGGCTCGCGGCACGCGACCGCAACAGAAAAGCGCCCCGAGGCGTGGCTGCAACGCGTCGAGCGCGACGGCCACGGCCTGATTACCGACGACGTGCTGACGCGCGAAGAAATGGCCGACGAGTTTTTGTTGATGGGGCTGCGGCTCGCCGAAGGCATCGACCCGGCGCGTTACACGGCGCTGATGAACCGCCCGCTCGATCCGGTACGCATCGCGGCGCTGCGCGAGCACGGCCTGGTCGAGACGACCGACGCAGGCCGCCTTCGCGTCAGCATGCCGGGCTTCCCCGTGCTCGATGCTGTCGTTGCCGATCTCGCGGCTTGAAAGTCCAGGCCTTGGACTCTTTAACGCGCATCCTCAACCACACTATTCGATGATTTCGCAGTGCAAAAGTCGGGCGATCGGTCCGTAACCGAAGTGCTGAGACGTCCGCTATTTGATCACCATCAGAAACAGCGGAAATGACACGCACCTCGCGGAAGTGAGGCGTTTGAGCCGTCGCGGACGTCGCTTTGCCTCACTCGCACGAACTTTATTTGTTTCCCGGATTACCTTTTGCTGCCTTCACCGGATCTTTGACCTTCTCGACGGTGGCAAATTCGGTGTTCCAGAGCTCGCCACCGATTTTCTCTACCTTACGGACATAGATGTTCTGGATGATGTCGCGAGTTTCGGGATCGATCGTTATTGGCCCGCGCGGACTCTCCCATGTCATACCTTTCATGGCGCTAACCAGACTCTCGCCGCTGGTCGATCCGCCGGCCTTCTTGAGCGCATCGTAGATCACGTGCATGCCATCATATGCGCTGACGCCGAAAAAGTTTGGTCGCATGCCAGCCGTCGCCTTCTTGAAAGACCCGACGAAAGCCTTGTTCTCCTCCGAGGGATGCGATGCCGAATAAAAGTAGGCCGTCTCTGTACCAATCACCACGTCGCCCATGCCGTTGAGCATGTCGTCGTCAGTGAGATCACCAGCGCCGAACAATTTGATGCCGGACTTGTCAAGCCCGCGTTCGACGAATTGCCGAATGAAGGCACCCGCCTGTCCGGCGGGCACGAATACGAACAAGCCATCGGGTTTTGCGTCGCGCGCGCGTTGCAAGAACGGCGCGAAATCAGGATTCTGCAGTGGAATGCGCAGCGACGCAACGACTTGACCCCCGGCCTGGGCAAAACGCTCGCTGAAGAACTTTTCCGAGTTGTAACCGGGCGCAAAGTCAGACACGAGGGTTACCACCTTCTTGACGCCCTGCTTTGCCTCGAAGTCCGCAATAACGACGACCGGTTGGGCCTGCGCAAAGCTTGTGCGCACGATAAAAGGAGATCTTTCGGTCACGCTCGAAGTCGCCGCGGCCATGACCACCATCGGAATCTTCGCTTCGGTGGCTAGCGGCGCGACGGCAAACGCAATTGGCGTCTGCCCAAAGCCGGCGAGGATATTCACCTTGTCGTTGACGATAAGTTCTTGCGTGATGCGCTTGGCATTGTCCGGCACGGCGCCATCGTCCTTGACGATCAATTCGACTGCTTTGCCGGCGACGACTGCGCCCCGCTGTTGGATATAGAGGCGCGCGCCAGCCGCTATCTGCCGCCCGGTTGAGGAGAATGGTCCGGTCAGCGGAATCACGAGCCCAACCTTGACGGCATCTTGCGCGTTAGCTGGGCGTGACGTCGAAATTGGGATGAACGCCAACATGGCGGCAATTAGCAGTTTGAGCATCGAATGCACCCCTGCCTAACGCTATGTCGAACACCATGCGTGACAGCACAGTGTAAGTATGAACGATAGCACGCCTGAGGCCCCGCGTCTGTGACGTGCTCGACGGGTTCACTGGGGACTCAGAAAGAGGTCGGCTCTTTTGCCCTTCGCGTCATTTGCTGCGACGCAATGACTTGTTGCTTCCGGGCAAAGCGGATTCTCGCGGCCCACGCCCGAGCGAAGTTATGAGTTCACACCTTAGGTTCCCGAGCCGGTAAAGCTGCGCGGGGCGGGAGAAATGATCTGCCCGCCCGACGGCGTCACGCGCAGCACCGCAAGCCCGCGCTCATTGGTGCCGTTGGCGCGGAATCTGAACAGCCCGTTGATGCCGGAAAAGCCGGATGGGTTGGTCAAAACCTGGGGCGAAAACCGTTGGGCGCCTTGAGTCTTGACCAGGGCGGCAATGAGCGCAACCGCGTCATAGGCCAGCGTTGCAGTGCGCTGCGGCTCCTGTTTGAAGCGGGCGCGATAGCGTGCAGCGAAATTCCGGTAGCCGGTGGGATCCGGTGCGACGTACCAGGCACCGTGGAGCGCTGCGGTCGAGTTGATACGTTGGTCATCTTCCCATAACCCGCTGCCCAGCAGCTGGATTTTCTTGGTGTTGATATTGTCCGCGACCAGCGCCTGGACAACATCCGGTGCAGCATCCCCACCATCGGGGATAAACAGCGCGTCGGCGCGCACCGCGGCCTGAGCCACAGCCTTGACCGGGGCCGCCATCGCCGCCTTGTCGTGGGTGTAGCGTTCGAGCGCGATGATCTTGGCGCCGTGCCGCGCAACATCCTGCTTGAAAGCCGCTTCAACCACAGTCCCGTAAGGATTGTCAGGGATGAGCGCCGCAAAAGAACGCTTACCGACCGAGGTCGCATACTGAACGATGCGCTGCACGTCCGATTCGGGCAGAAAGCTCAACAGATAAACACCGGTCGTCGCCACATTGGTGTCAGTCGAAAAGGCGATGACCGGAATGTTGCGGGTCCGCGCGATCTGCCCGACGATGGTGACCGACTGCGCGAACAGCGGCCCGACGATGATCTCGGCGCCTTCGTTGAGCGCCTGTTCCGCAGCCGCCCGCGCGCCGTCAGGCGTGCCGGAATCGTCCTTCATCAGCAGCTGAATGCTGGCGTTGGCGTTAAATTCCGCGAACGCCATCTCCGCCGCATTGCGCATGGCCTGACCGGCCAGGCCGGCATTGCCGGCCGCCGTCAACGGCAGAATAAGCGCAACCTTGACCTGGCCGTTACCAAGCGTTGTCTCCGGGGCGGCGCCCTGCGACGAAGACAACGATGGCAGTGAGGAAAAGTAGCTCGAATTGCTCGTGCAGGCCGCCAGCGAGACGCCGGCTAGCGCCAATAGGCTACCCAGTGCGCGGCGCCGTGGTATGGCGGCCGAACCCCTAACCGGCAACTCCGCGGACACTCCGGTTCTCCCCTCACCAGCGGCCAAGCGCCGGGATATTAAGGTAGCCCCAATCTGTCATTCTGGCGGCGAATGGTTAACTAAATGAAAAAAGTAGAGAATTCGACGCGGCATGACGTCCTAAGGGGGCGGCGCTAGGTTGCGATGATGAGGAAACCGCCGAGCCACGAGGATCGCGAACGGCGCTATATGCTCGGCGACCATTCTTTCGACGTCGGCCATGCCGCGCCCGGGTTGCATGTTGTCGCGACCCCGATCGGTAATCTCGGCGACATCACGTTGCGGGCGCTCGCAACGCTGGCGGGCGCCGATCTGATCGCCTGCGAGGATACGCGCGTGACGCGCAAGCTGCTCGACCGCTATGCCATCGTCACGCCGCTCACGCCTTACCACGACCACAACGCCGCGGCGGTGCGGCCCAAATTGCTGCAGCGGCTCGCCGAGGGAGCCGCCATCGCACTGGTGTCGGATGCCGGCACGCCGCTGGTGTCCGATCCCGGGTTCAAACTGGTTCGTGCGGCTTTGGAAGCAGGATATCCGGTTACAGCGCTGCCCGGCGCATCGGCGCCATTGGCGGCACTCACCGTCGCCGGTTTGCCGACCGACCAATTCTTGTTTGCCGGCTTCCTACCGCCCAAACAGACGGCGCGACGCACGCGCATCGCTGAACTCGCACGCGTTCCGGCGACGCTGGTGTTTTTTGAAACTGGACCGCGGGTCGCTGAGACCCTCGCCGACCTCGCCGCAGGGCTGGGAGCGCGCGAAGCGGCATTGTGCCGCGAACTGACCAAGCTGCACGAGGAAGTCCGGCGCGGGGACCTCGAAACGTTGGCTCGGTCTTATGCCGCCGGCGGTGAAACGCGCGGCGAAATCGTCCTCGTCATTGCACCGCCGGCGGCGCAGGAGCGGCCGAGCGTCGGCGACGCCGAGACATTGTTGCGCCAGGCTCTCGGCCGGGTTTCGTTGAAGGATGCCGTCGGCGAAGTCGCGCTCGCGACCGGGCTTTCCCGCCGCGATCTCTATCAGCGCGCGCTCGCGCTCGCGAAGGAGCCAGACCATCGCCCGCCGGACTAAGTCGTCTCAGCCTGTCGAACAAACCCCGCGCCCCGCGCGCGTCGCGGCGTTTCGGCTTGGGCTTTCCGCGGAAAGCCGCGCCGCCATATTGCTGGTCGCCAAGGGCTATCGGATCGTGGCCCGCCGTTGGAAAACGCCGCTCGGCGAAATCGACATCGTCGCCCGCCGCCGCCGAACGTTGGTCTTTGTCGAGGTCAAAGCGCGTGAACGCGCAGCAGACGCCGCGGAAGCCGTGACCGAACGGACCAAGCGGCGGATCATCGGCGCGGCCGAGCTCTGGCTTGCTCATCACCCGGACGATGCGCAGCGCGACATCCGCTTCGACGTCATTCTGGTCGCTCCCGGCAGCATGCCGCAGCATATTACGAATGCGTTCGATGCCAGCCGCTGAATTTCCGACCCTGCGCCTATCGCCGTAGCGGTGGACGCAGAAATTGCGTAGACGTTGGCGCCCCTGCCCTCAGCACCGATCACTCTCATGCCATTAAACGTCGCCGTACAGATGGACCCGATCGAGCGGATCAACGTCCGCGGCGATTCGACTTTCGCATTGCTCCTGGAAGCCCAGCAGCGCGGCCATAAGCTGTCGTATTATACGCCCGACCGGCTGGCGCTGCGCGACGGCAAAGTTTCAGCCGCGGTGCGGCCGGTGGAGGTGCGGGATCGCGTCGGCGACCACTTCACGCTAGGCGAACCGCGGCACATCGATCTGTCCTCGTTGGACGTGGTGCTGCTGCGCCAGGATCCGCCGTTCGATCTCGCCTACATTTCCACGACCCATATGCTGGAGCGGATTCACCCGCGAACGCTGGTGGTCAACGATCCCGCCCATGTCCGCAATGCGCCGGAGAAGATCTTCGTCACCGAATTTCCCGATCTGATGCCGCCGACGGTCATCACGCGCGACCTGGAAGCGATCAAGGCGTTTCGCGCCGAGCAGGGCGACATCGTCATGAAGCCGCTTTACGGCAAAGGCGGCGAAGCTGTTTTTCGTTTGGAGCGCGAGGATCTCAATTTCGGTTCGCTCTACGACCTGTTCAGCACGATGTTCCGCGAACCGTGGGTGGTGCAAAAATTTCTTCCCGCGGTAAAAGACGGCGACAAGCGCATCATTCTGGTCGACGGCGAATTTGCCGGTGCGGTCAATCGCGTGCCGGCGCCCGACGATCTGCGCTCCAACATGGTGCGCGGCGGCGTGCCGAAAGCGACCGACCTCAGCGCGCGCGAGCGTGAAATCTGCGCGCGGCTCGGACCGCCGCTGCGCGAGCGCGGCCTTTTGTTCGTCGGCATCGACGTGATCGACGGCTTCCTCACCGAGATCAACGTCACCTCCCCCACCGGCATTCGCGCGGTGAAGAATCTCGGCGGGCCCGACATTGCGGCGCTGGTCTGGGACAAGATCGAGAAGATACGCGCCAGCCGCTAACGGCGCGGGTCCACGCGGGGTCTTAGCTCGGCTTTTCAAGCGTGCGAGGGCCGCCCGGATCGGCGCAAACGGTCCGTATTTGTGTTGTTGCGGGCTGAAGCCGTCGAGATACGGACCGTACGGCGTATCGACCGGCTTCAGCGCGAGATCGGGAAAATCTTTTTCAAGTCCAGCTTTGATCGGCCGCGGTTGCGAGACCACGAAAGCCGCAACATCCCACGCGTCGACTGTTGCGAGTATCGGATTCAAATAATCCGCGCCCTCCGGCATGTTGGAGTGGACAAAGTTCGCCGCGGTGATGAGACGGTTCATGCCGGCGCCGTTGTTGAAGGAGTCTGAACCCCATAAGGGCGGCACCACGTAGCCGAGATCGGTCGTCGGCAGACTGCGGCGAATGCCCGATCCGTCGGTGTTGTGGCATCCCTGACATTTCGCGACATAGACCGCACGGCCGCGCAGGGGATCTGCGGCGCGATGAAGCTCGGGAATGTTGCCGGCGCCGAGTCCCGGAAGGCGTTGATCGGGCGGCACGCCGGTGGACAGGAATTTGATGTAAGCGACGAAAGCTTGCAGCTCCGGTGAAGCCGCCGGGATAGCGTGGCCATTCATGCTGCGGGTCATGCAGGCGTTGACCCGATCCTCAATGGTGATCTCGGCGCCTGCCCGCGCGCTGTATTTCGGGAAGTCGCCGTAGAGACCGAAGACCGGCAGGCCGAATTTTTTTGTTCCGGCCTGGAGGTGACAATCGCCGCAGGCAAGATTGTTGCCGGCATACCGCTTTGCCGGATCGCTCACCTCCGGCCCGATATGCGCGTAGGTCGCAGTAATGAGCTCGCGGCCTCGCCGCACGATCCGCCCGTAATCGTTGTCAGGCAGCGCGCCAATTTCGGGCACGGTCCAAACCGTTGCACCAGGCGGCGTCGCGGTCTGGGCGCGACAATACCCGGACAGCAGCATCAGCATGACGACGGCTGCCAGCGGCGGCCCCGGGTGGCGATTTCGTCTGAGCAAGCCTCTCATGAGTGCGTCAGCATGCGCATGAACAACCAATCCAACAAATTGAATATTACGACACTGACTGCACAAGGATAAGCTGGGCGTTTGTCCCCAACAGTCGCGCTGACGGCTGCTGCCGCTTTCAGCCCCGCGCCGGTTGCGGCGCGGCCGCGCCAAAACCCGTCGACGACGGCTTGGCGATCGTCAACACGAGCCCTGCCGCAATGAGGCACATGGCGCCGGCGACAAAGAATGCCGGCAGGTAGCTCGCAAACTCCGTCCGCGAGAACCCGGCGCCGAATGCGGCGGTCGCCGCGCCAATCTGGTGGCCGGCAAAAATCCAGCCGAATACCATTCCGGCGCGCTCCCGACCGAAGCGGTCGGCGGTCAACTTCACCGTCGGCGGTACAGTCGCGATCCAGTCGAGACCGTAGAACACCGCGAACAGCGACAGGCCGTAAAACGAAAAGTCGGTGAATGGCAGAAACAGCAGCGAAAGCCCGCGCAGCCCGTAATACCAGAACAGCAGCCAGCGATTATCGAAGCGATCGGACAGCCAGCCCGAACCGATGGTGCCGACGAAGTCGAACACGCCCATCGTGGCGAGCACGCTCGCCGCGGTCACCGCGGCGAGACCATAGTCGGCACACAGCGTGATGAAGTGGGTCTGGATCAGACCGTTGGTGCTCAAGCCGCAGATGAAGAACGTAGCGAACAGAACCCAGAACAACGGTGTGCGGGCTGCGTCCGCAAGCACCGTAAGCGGGGATGACAGCAAGGACACAAGGCCGACCCCGGCAGACGGAGCTGGCGTAACCGCGGTTTCGCCGTACGGGGGAAGATTGACGTCACTCGGCCGGTCGCGCATCAGCGCCAACGCAATCACGGCCGCCAGCGCCAGGAGAGCACAAACGAAGACCAGCGCCACGCGCCAGCCGAAGCGTTCGGTGAGCTCCGCGATCAGCGGCAAAAACACCAGCTGGCCCGTCGCCGAACTTGCCGAGAGCAGCCCCACGACCAGACCGCGACGGTGGGTAAACCAGCGGGTAGCGACCGTCGCGGCCAGCACGATGGCGGTGAGGCCAGAGCCGACGCCGACAACGACGCCCCATAACAGCACGAGCTGCCACACCTGCGTCATCGCCAGCGAGACGATGAGACCGGCAACGATCAGCGCGGCCGCAGAGACCATGACCCGGCGCAGCCCGAAGCGATTCATCAATGCCGCAGCGAACGGGCCGAACAGACCGAAAAGCAGAAGGCGGATAGCCAACGCGGTGGAAATCTGCGCGTTCGCCCAGCCAAACTCGTGCTCCAACGGCACGATCAGCACCCCGGGCGCACCCATCGCGCCGGCGGTGACCAGCATGGTGAGGAAGGTGACGCCGACGACGACCCAGCCGTAGTGGATGTTGCGGCGGGCGAGGATGATCGCGAGCTTAGAAGAGATCATGGGGTTGCTTGATCCCGGCCTGCCAAATTGTTTAGATGACGGTCATCATCTTTATGTTGCGTATTGATGATGATCGTCATATGATTTGTCAATTGTTTTTCGATGCATTGCGGGGCCGCACGTGAAAGTGAGCAGGGAGAAAGCGTCCGAAACCCGCGAACGCATCCTTGATGCGGCGAGCGGCCTGTTTCGCGCCAGGGGTTTCGGCGGCATTGGCGTCGCCGACATTATGAAGGCGGCGGACCTCACTCACGGCGGTTTTTACGGCCATTTCGCTTCCAAGGATGATCTCGTCGCCGAAGCAAGCCGGCGGTCGATGGCGCGGGCAGCGACCAACTGGGCGCATGTTGTCGCCGATGCGCCGGACAAACCCTACGCGGCGCTGCTCGCGCATTATCTGTCGCCAAGTCACCGCGACGAGCCGGGCAAGGGCTGCGCATTTGCGGCGCTCGGCACCGATGCGGCGCGCGGTGGCAACGCCGTGCGCAAGGCCTTCGCCGAGGGCTTGCAGCCGCTCCTCGACATTCTCGCCAACGCGCTTCCCGGATTTTCCAAAGCCGCACGGCGGCGCAAGGCGGTCGCAGCGATGGCGGCGCTTGTTGGCGCCCTGACGCTCGCACGCGCAGTCGATGACGAGACGCTTTCAAACGAAATCCTTGAGGCCGTGCGCCACGAGCTGAGGGACGCGTCGTACCGCTGACCCGACCCTCCATTCTGTTCCCTAAATGTTCTTGACCTGAGTTGTAGTTCCGCTACTCTGCGCTGCGGGCAGGGGCGGACATGGTCCAGCGCGTTTCCACGGTCGCGTTCGAGGGCATCGAGGTCAGACCCGTCGATGTTCAGGTGCAGGTCGCGCCGGGAATGCCCGCCTTCACCATCGTCGGCCTTCCCGACAAGGCCGTCTCCGAGGCGCGTGAGCGTGTACGCTCGGCGATGATAGCTTCCGGGCTGGCGCTCCCGGCGCGCCGCATCACCGTCAATCTCGCCCCCGCCGATTTACCCAAGGAAGGCAGCCACTACGATCTGCCGATTGCACTCGGCCTGATGGCGGCCATTGGCGCCATTCCGCACGACGCGCTTTCCGGTTTCGCCGTGCTCGGCGAACTCGGTCTTGACGGCTCGATCGCCGCCGTCGCCGGAGTCCTTCCCGCCGCCATTGGCGCCAATGCGCGCGGCGAAGGATTGATTTGCCCGGCGCGATGCGGCCCGGAAGCCGCGTGGGCGAGCCCCGAGATCGAGATCATTGCCGCTTCTTCACTCATTCAGCTCGCCAACCACTTCAAGGGCACGCAAGTGCTGTCGCGGCCGCAGCCGAAGATTCTGGAAGTGCAAGGCACCATGCTGGATCTGGCCGACATCAAGGGTCAGGAAAGCGCCAAGCGCGCGCTCGAAGTCGCAGCCGCCGGCGGACACAATCTGCTCATGGTTGGCCCGCCGGGCGCCGGCAAGTCGATGCTCGCGGCGCGCCTGCCATCCATTCTGCCGCCGCTGGCGCCGGCCGAGCTTCTTGAAGTTTCGATGGTGGCCTCGGTCGCCGGCCAGATCGAAGGTGGCGCACTGACCAACCGGCGTCCGTTCCGGGCGCCGCACCATTCCGCCAGCATGCCGGCGCTGGTTGGTGGCGGACTGCATGCGCGGCCGGGAGAAGTCTCGCTCGCGCATCACGGCGTGTTGTTTCTTGACGAACTGCCGGAATTCCAGGCGCAGGCGCTCGACTCGCTGCGCCAACCGCTCGAAGCGGGTGAAGTTTCGATCGCCCGCGCTAATCATCGCGTTACTTATCCCGCGCGTTTCATGCTGGTCGCGGCGATGAATCCGTGCCGTTGCGGCCGCGCCGACGAGCCCGGTTTCACCTGCCGCCGCAGTGCCAATGCCCGCTGCGCGGCGGATTATCAGGCGCGCATTTCCGGTCCGCTGATTGACCGCATCGACCTGCACATCGAAGTGCCGGCAGTAACCGCAGCCGACCTCATCCTGCCGCCGCCGACCGAAGGAAGCCGCGAAGTGGCCGAGCGCGTCGCACAAGCCCGCGAACGCCAGGCCGCGCGCTACGCTGCCATCGGGCTGCCGCACATCCGCAGCAACGCGGCGGTGTCCGGCGCTGTACTGGAAGACGTGGCGAGACCCGACGCGGGCGGACTTACGCTGCTACGCGAAGCCGCCGACGCGATGCGGCTATCGGCACGGGGCTATCATCGCGTGCTGCGCGTGGCGCGCACGCTCGCCGATCTCGATGGCGCAGAAAAAGTCGGCCGCGTCCACATCGCCGAAGCATTATCGTACCGGGCGCTCGCCGACGAAATCAGACGCGCGGCGTAAATCCTCACCCGCCCCCGCTGGCGACGTTGATCGCGCCGCGCATGCCGATCGCGGACAGAAATTCCTGACGGGTTTCGGCGTGATCACGAAACACCCCGAGCATCCGGCTCGTCACCATGCTGACACCGGTCTTGTGGATGCCGCGCGTTGTCATGCACTGATGCGTCGCTTCGGCGACGACGGCCACGCCGTGCGGCTTGAGCACCTCATCGACACAGGTCGCGATCTCGGCGGTCATCTTCTCCTGGATCTGCAGCCGCCGCGCATAGACCTCGACCAGACGCGCCAGTTTGGAAATGCCGACGACGCGATTGCTCGGTAAATAGCCGATGTGCACCCGCCCGATGATCGGCGCCATGTGGTGCTCGCAAAATGACTCGAAGCGAATGTCGCGCAACACGACGACTTCGTCGTAACCGCCGGTCTCCTCGAACGTCCGCTTGAGGTAGTCGCGCGGATGATCCTTGTACCCGGAGAACCATTCCTCGTAAGCGCGCACGACGCGCGACGGCGTGGCGCGCAGCCCCTCGCGGTCGGGATCGTCTCCCGCCCACTGGATCAGCGTGCGGACCGCCGCCTCGGCCTGCTTCCCGCGTCGGCCGCACCAACGCGGGCGCAGGAGCCGATTTCGCCCGCGCGCGCTTTGAATTCACCACACTGTCCATTCGTACTCTCCCGGGCGCGCCGTCGTGCTCGCAATGTCCCGTCGATTGATCCGGCGCGATGTTAACAAAGCATTATCCCTCGCTCCAATCGTCCGACCCTCTGGCAAGGGATACGCAAGGGTTCCCGAGCCAAGATACGCATGGCTGCATCGATAACAACGGGCACCGCGCGGATTTGACCGAGCCGCGCCGCGTTTGCCAAGCGGGACAGGGACCATGGGCCCTCGCGCCACCCTTCGAAAACCCGCCATCCTCGGCCGCAGGCTGTATTCGCTGGTCATCCGGGCCATCGTCATCACGACGATGGCGTTTGCGGTCGCTTTCGGCTTCCTTTCGGGAGCGACTTCGCCTTCGGCGCACTACGATCCCTATATGTTCGCCATTGGCGTCTCCTCGCTGTTTGGCGCCGCCTGCGGGGCGATAGGGATTTTGATCTCGCGCATCCGTCAGATGAAGGCCGAGCTGCGAACGCTCGAGGCCAGCCTTGACGCGGCCGCGGACCGTAATTGGGAAATCCGGGAGGCACAGGAACGCACCGCAAGCTTTTTCGAAGCACAGGACGACGTGATCGTGCGCCGGAACAGCCTCGGCGCTATTACCTACGTCAACGACGCGTTCTGCGCGCTCGCCGGCCGCGACCGCGAAGCAATTGTAACCACCAGTTTCACGCTGCCAGTTCTGGAGCAAGGCGAGACCATTCTCCTGGCCGATGGCACGCGCACCCATGACCAGAAGATCGCTGCAGCCGACGGCGCGCGCTGGATCGCCTGGCGCGAAGTCAACGTCCGTTCCGACGGCTCAAGCGAGATGCAAAGTGTCGGGCGCGACGTCACCGACCGCGTCAATGCCGAGCGGGCGCTTGCCGAGGCGCGCGATCAGGCGGAAGCAGCGAACCGCGCCAAGTCACGCTTTCTGGCCATGGTCTCACACGAGATCCGCACACCGCTGAACGGCATTCTTGGCATGGCGGACCTCCTTGGCGACACGCCACTGTCGCCCGAGCAGTCGACTTATTTGAAGGCCGTGAAGACCTCGGGTGAAACGCTGCTGTCGCTCATCGAAGAGGTGCTCGATTTCTCCAAGATCGAGGCCGGCAGGCTTGATCTTGCGGCACGGCCGTTCGTCCTCGCCGACTTCGTCGAGGAGGCGGTCGAACTTCTGGGACCTCGCGCGCAAGCCAAGGGTCTGGAAATTTGCTGCTACGTCGATGAGCGCTTGCCCGCGCGGGTCGTCGGCGATGCCGCGCGACTTCGACAGGTTCTGTTCAATCTTGCCGGCAACGCCATCAAGTTTACCGAGCAAGGCGGCGTTTCGATCATCGTCGAGCCAAGCGCGCCCGACGTGATCGCCATTTCCGTGCGCGACACCGGCATCGGCATTTCGGCGCAGGATCAGATGCGCGTCTTTCTCGAATTCGAGCAGGCCGACGTCGGTTCGACACGGAAGTTTGGCGGCACGGGACTTGGCCTCACCATCTCGAAGAGAATTATCGAAAGCATGGGCGGCTCGATCGCGGTCGAGAGCACGCCAGGCCAAGGCGCGACATTCCGCGTCACCATTCCGCTGCCGCGCACCAACGATAGCGACGAGCCGCTGCTCGCAGTACCCGATCTCACCGGTCAGGACATTCTGATCGTCGCCCCGGCTGCGATCGAACCGTCCTTGATCGCGCGTCGCCTGCAGCGCTGGGGTGCACGCACAAAAATCGTCCCCGACGATCAAGTGGCCGCAGCGTTAGTGCCTGAGCAATTATGGAGCGCCGTGCTGGTCGATCACACCCTCGGCACGGCCGCGAGTGAAGCGCTGGCGCGTATGGCGGGAGCCATTCCGCGGCGTCTCATCCTCGTCACACCGGCGATGCGCGGGGAACTTGCGGCGCTGAAACAAGCCGGTTTCACCGGCTATTTGATCAAGCCGATCCGCGCCGCTTCGCTCGCGGCGCGCTTTGCGACGGATGATGTGTTCGATCCCGGCGCTGCCATCGAGCCCGCGGAGAAGCCAAGCGTCGCGCACGCTGGCGGCGGACTCTCGATCCTCGTCGCCGAGGATAACGAAATCAACGCGCTGCTCGCGCGCGCGCTTTTGGTCAAACTCGGCCACCGTCCAACGATGGTCGAAAGCGGCACCGCGGCCATCGAAACGTGGCTCGCGGCGCGCGCTGCCGGGATGTCTTTTGACCGCGTGCTGATGGACTTGCACATGCCGGGAATGGACGGCCTGGAAGCGACGCGCCGGATCAGGACAATCGAAGCAGAGACGAACGCACCGCGGACGCCGATCCTGGCGCTGACGGCCAACGCCTTTGCCGAGGACCGCGACGCTTGCCTGGACGCCGGCATGGATGGATTTTTGGTCAAGCCGCTCGACCGCGAGCACCTCGCCGCGGCGCTGACAGCACCCGGAAGCGCGGCGCTGGCGGCATAGCTGGAGTCCGATCCGACGTTCAGCTCCATTTGTGACAATCGCATGAATGACCTAGGTCAATAAGCGCGTCATCTAATCCTGCTTTTGTAGCTTCCGACGAATGCAGGTGCCGACGCCATGAAATCCGAGATCATCGAGCAGCTGGGCCAGATCGATTTGCTGCTGCCATCGCTCATCGCTGAGGGCTTGGCTGCCAACGACCGCGTGAAACTTCGCTTGAGTATTTTGCAGGCGGCCGCACGCCGCGCCCGCGACCCGAAGAACGCGCGCTTCGATATGACGCGCGAATGCCGGGATGCCGGCCTCGATCAGGTCGCCATGGAAACCCTGGTCAACCGCGCGACGTTGGCCGGCGACCGGATCTCGGCGCCTGGCCTGGCAAATCTCGGAATTGCCATCTGGAACGATATGGAGGCGATGCTTCACGCGGTGAAAACCGGTGACGGCGCCTCGGCGGAGCCGGCGGCCGCACGCCTTGCGGCGATCCGGGCATCGGCTCCTTTCAGTTCTTCGGACGACGTCGCGCTTGGACAAATCTTCCGGTTGACTGAGCTTTCCGACCGCGACAACGGCGACAGCCTGCACGGGCTGATCATGGATTTGCACAAAGCTCTCAATCGGCTTGCTGCCGCTCATGCGGAAGAAGTGCTCGCCGGCGCACACGTTCACGCCTTGCTGCCGCAGGATCGGCCGGCCGTTGAAGCGTTCATGCGCGGCGTCGAGGCAACGAAGAAACTTAAGTTCGGCCATCCGGGACTGGCCACGACGGCAGCGCGTTCAGGCACGCGGCTTTCGATCCAGAACGACATCGGCGAAACCGATGCGCATGTCGTCGTGATTGCCGTGGACGCGGATGCCGTAACTGTCACCTATACCGACGTCCATCTGCCGCGAGCAAAGTTCTTCATCGGACTGTTTCGCAACTTCGCCGTCGACTGGAGCGGGCTTGAGCGCAAAAGCGCGACCGGCCTCGGCGAGGATGGCGCCTTCTATCTGGTGAGCGGCCACTTCCAGTTCGACGATCCCGCCAAGCGCGATGAGTTTCTCGAAAGCCTTGGTGCATCATTGGTCTTTCTGATCGACTGGAACAAGGCGCGCAAAATCCTCAGGCAATGGGTTTCCAAGACCGATGCGGTGCAGGTGCTGTCCTGGGCGGCGCTGCATCGCGTCGGTCACCGCGCTTTCCTCGAACTTGGCGGCAGTGAATTGGTTGCGTCCGCGGTTCATCATGCCACGCCGACGCGGATCGGCTTCGGCGAGCGCCTTGATCGCGCGCTCGGTCGCGACGCGGCCGTCGACTTTCTCAAAACCGTGATGCGTGTCGCGGCCGAAGCGTTGCTGCAAGGAAGT
This sequence comes from uncultured Alphaproteobacteria bacterium, assembly GCA_963727325.1. Lineage (GTDB taxonomy): Bacteria > Pseudomonadota > Alphaproteobacteria > Rhizobiales > Xanthobacteraceae > BOG-931. The sequence continues at coordinate 41,569 of CAVSFV010000003.1, read as the reverse complement.
TCGGTGCGGCTGGCGCGGGATCGCATCGAAGCCGCTCTGGTCGCGCATCTGCAACGGGTTGATCGCACACTGCTGGCCATCATCGTTCGACAGGCGGGATTGGCGCGCGAGATCGCCGCCGGAATTGCGCGTTTTGTCGCTGACCGGCGGGCGCGCCGATCATTCGACGGTGCCGCGTTGGCGGACCGGGCGCGGCGCATCGAAAAGAAAGCCGATCGGATCGCCATCGACGCGCGCAGTGAAGTTGCCCGATTCGGCGCCGATCGCGGCATCGAACGCCTGGTCGATCAAGTCGAGGAGGCCATCGACGAGCTTGAGCAAGCGGCGTTTGTCGCTTCGCTCGTGCCGGCTGAAATTGCGCCCGATCTGCTCGATCTGCTGGGCGAGCTTTGCACCGCCACCGTGTCAGGCACGGAAGCCGTGGCCATCGGTGTAACCGCTGCGGCAGACGTGCCCGATGGCCACCGCGTCGACACCGAAGATGCCCTGGCCGCGGTCGGGCGTCTGATTGACATCGAGCACAGGGCCGACGCGGCGGAACGGGCGGTAACGGCAAGAATCCTCACTGGCGAAATCGATCTCAAAACTGCGTTGTCGGTTTTGGAGCTCGCCCGCGCCCTCGAACGATCGACCGACCGACTCGCGGCGTTTGGACATCGTCTCCGCGAGCACGTGCTCGCGGACTTATCTTCATAGGACTGTTTATGCAGATCGCACGCATCGGTGCCGGAACTGCCGAGCAATATTCAGCCGACATGGTCGGCGGCAAGGCGGCCAATTTGGCGCGCATGGCTGCGCTGGGTCTGCCGGTGCCGCCAGCGTTTGTGTTACCGATCAGTCTTTGTGCCGCGACGCTGAACGGCGAAGCCCGGACCAGTCAACATTTGGTGGATGGTCTGAGCGAGGGTATCGAATTTCTTGAAAACGCCACCGGCAGGCGGTTCGGCGATCGGCGCCGTCCGCTCCTGGTGTCGGTGCGATCGGGCGCGGCGCGGTCGATGCCGGGAATGTTGGATACGGTGCTCAATGTCGGCTGCACCTCCCCCGCGGTTCAGGGTCTGGTGCGCATGACCGGCCACCCGCGCTTCGCCCACGACTGCCGCCGGCGTTTTCTCGAAAGCTACGGCAGCGTGGTGCTTGACATCGATCCGGGTAACTTTACGCGCAAGCGCGACGCCCTCATCGCTGCCGAAGACGCCGGTAGCGAGACTATGCTTGATTCCGAAGCCCTCGAACGACTCGCAGCGTCGTACGAGCAAGTCATCGAGGATGAGGGTCACGTCTTGAGCACTGATCCAACCGAACAGCTGAAATCAGCGGCACAGGCGGTGTTTCGCTCGTGGGTAAGCGAGCGGGCCTGTACGTATCGCAAGCTCGAACATCTCGAGTATCTGCAGGGCACGGCGGTAACTGTTCAGGCGATGGTGTTTGGTAACGCCGGCGCATCTTCGGGAGCGGGCGTGGCATTTTCCCGCGATCCTTCGACCGGAGCGAATAAGCCGGTGATCGACGTTCTGTTCGAGTCTCAAGGCGAGGACGTCGTTTCCGGGGGGCACAATCCGGAAACCGAAGAAGCCATCGCCCGATCACTTCCTGAAGTAGCGGCGCAATTACGCGAAGCTCTGCAGCGGCTCGAACAAGATTTCGCCGACGTCCAGGACGTTGAATTCACCATCGAGAACGGCAAGCTGTGGATGTTGCAGACCCGCGCCGCAAAACGAACGCCGCAGGCCGCACTGCGCTTGGCGATCGACTTTGTGAATGAGAACCGGATTACGCACGCCGAGGCACTGCAGCGCCTCGATGGCGTAGCCTTGGACACGTTGGTCAATAAGCGCCTGGCCGTGACCGAGGCGCCGGTCCTGCGTGGCGTTTGCGCTTCAGCCGGCATCGCCGTTGGGCGCGCGGCATTTGATTCGCAAAGCGCCGCACGTCAGGCGGCCGAAGGCGAGCCGGTCATACTGGTGCGCCCTGATACCACAACGGCCGACGTCGGCGGCTTTGCAGCAGCCGCCGGTATCGTTACGGCAGTCGGCGGCCGGACCGCTCATGCAGCACTGGTCGCGCGCCAAATGGGAAAGCCCTGCATCGTCGGCTGCAGCGGATTGTCGATTGATAGCGCCGGTCATTGCGCGCAATTCGGCGCCGCTGCGATCAAAGAGGGGGACTGGCTTTCGATCGACGGCGAAGCAGGCGCGATCTATCTCGGCCGCGGCGATGTCGTTACGCAACGGCCGGAGGCCGAGTTGGCAGAAGTCGAAAGCTGGCGGCGCGCCGCGGCTTAGAGCGGCGAACTACAATCTTCGCAGCGCCACTTGCTCGACTTCGTGGCTCTCGCCCTTCTTCAGGATCAGGTCGGCGCGCGGGCGCGTTGGCAGAATGTTTTCGTGGAGATTGACGAGGTTGATGCGATTCCAGATCGATGTTGCCACCGCGGTCGCCTCTTGATCGGACAATCGCGCATAGCGATGAAAATAGGATTGCGGGTCGGCGAAGGCGGTGCTCCGCAAAGCCAAAAACCGATGGACGTACCACGACAACAACACGCCCTCGTCGGCGTCGAGGTAGACGGAAAAATCGAAAAAGTCGGAGACGAAAGGAACCGCCTTGCCATCCCTGGGGAGGCGGCCGGCCTGCAAGACATTGAGGCCCTCCACGATCAAAATCTCCGGCCGGTCGATTTCGATCCATTTGTTGGGGATCACGTCATAGACAAGATGTGAGTAGACCGGCGCCAGCACCGGCCGGCGGCCCGCTTTGATATCGGACAGAAAGTGCAGCAGCGCGGGCAGGTCGTAGCTCTCCGGGAAGCCCTTTTTCTCCATCAGGCCTTCGCGCTCGAGCACCGCGTTGGGGAAGAGAAATCCGTCGGTGGTGATGAGATCGACCTTGGGCACGTTCGGCCAGCGCGCCAGCAGCGCCTGCAGCACGCGCGCGGTGGTCGATTTGCCCGCCGCGACCGAACCGCCAACGCCGATGATGTAAGGCATCTTGGCGTCTTCGGTGCCGAGAAACCCCTGTTGCGCGCGAAACAGCCGTTGGGTCGCTGCCACGTAAAGTGAAAGCAGCCGCGACAGCGGCAGATAGATTTCCTCGACCTCCGAGATGTCGAGCCGGTCGTGGACCGAGCGCAGCTGGGCGATCTCCTCACGCTCGAGCGTCATCGGCGTGTCCGCGCGCAAAGCCGCCCATTCCGCCCGGGAAAACACGCGATACGGCGAGACCTCAGGCTCGGTACGTTGCTCCATGGGGAATGCCCTCAGCCGCCCTTACGCGCGGCCTTCTCGTCGAGGCCGGACTGGCGCGTTCGCGCCGCCAACTCCGCCTCGACGTCGGCGAGCGAAACGTCACGGATGTGGAGCACCACGAGCAGGTGATAAAGGAGGTCGGCGGCCTCTGCGATCATACGATTGCGGTCCTCGCTTACGGCCGCGATAGTTGCTTCGACGGCCTCCTCGCCCAATTTCTTGGCGCAATGGACTACGCCGCGATCAATCAGTTTGCGGGTATACGACACGTCGGCGCCGGCCTTGGCACGGTCCTTAACGCGTTTTTCGAGGTCGTGGATGGTGAACGCGGTCATGAATGACCCTTTATCATTTCTTCCCGGATTTTTCTCTAGGCATTCCGCGGCGTTGAGGTTCGACATGCCGGACTGGTAACCGCGGGTCCGCATTCCTATCTATGCGGTCCTTAAGGGACCTTTTTCAGCCGGTCCCGGCGGCTTTGGTGCGCTCACGAAGGGAGTGGACCGTGTCGATTTGGCCAGAAGTCATTCTTGTATTGCTCGTAGTTTTTGGTCTCGGCGGCCTGCGCATTGCCGATCAATATGTGCGCGGTGTTGTGTTTCGGCTCGGGCGCTATCAGGCGACCAAAGGGCCGGGTCTTTATTGGATCATTCCGGTGCTCGAATGGCAGCGCCGAGTCGATCTGCGCATTAATACGGCTGCGGTCGAGCAACAGGAAACCATCACCAAGGACAACGTCCCGATCAAGGTGAACGCCGTGGTGTGGTACCGGATCATCAATCCCATGGCGGCGGTACTGGAAGTCAAGAATATCGACACCGCAGTTATTCAGGTCGCGCTGACGACACTTCGCAACGGGATCGGACAACATTCGCTTGACGAGGTGCTGAAGGAGCAGGAGACCGTCGCACGCCTCATTCAACAAAAAATCGACGCAGTGACCGAACCGTGGGGCGTCAAAGTCGAGCGCGTCGAGATGAAGAACGTCGAGATCCCGCAATCCATGCAGCGTGTCATGGCGCAGGAAGCGGAAGCTTTGCGCGAAAAACGCGCGCGTCTGATCAAGGCGCAGGCCGAATTCGAAGCAGCTGAGCAGCTGACCAAGGCTTCTGAAATCATCATGAAAAGCCCGGCGGGACTCGAGCTGCGCCGCATGCAGATGCTGACCGAGGTCGGCGCCGAGCAGAACACCATGACCATCATCATGATGCCGAGCGAGTTTGTCGCGATGGCGAAAAACCTCGCCAATGTCGGCAAGCCGGCGTCTTAAAATGCGACCAACGCGGTCGTCTTACGGATCGAGCCGCATCGGCAAGCCGGCGCTGGCCATATAGGCCTTGGCTTCCCTCACCGAATGCTCGCCGAAATGAAAGATCGAGGCCGCCAGCACCGCGCTGGCATGACCGTCGCGAATGCCTTCCACCAGGTGTTCGAGGTTGCCGACGCCGCCTGAGGCGATGACCGGCACGGTAACCGCGTCTGCAATCGCTCGCGTCAGCGCGATGTCAAAGCCCTGCCGGGTACCGTCGCGATCCATCGACGTGAGCAGGATTTCGCCGGCGCCAAGCGCGACGACTTCGCGCGCGTAGGCGACTGCATCGAGACCGGTTGGATTGCGCCCGCCATGGGTGAAGATTTCCCAGCGGTTTGGTTCCGGCGGCTTCGACACCTTTTTGGCGTCGATCGCAACCACGATGCACTGGTCGCCGAATTTCTCCGCCGCCTCTTTGACGAAACCGCGGCGCGCGACCGCGGCCGTGTTGATCGAAACCTTGTCAGCGCCGGAGGAAAGCAGCGCGCGGATGTCTTCGATTGTGCGCACGCCGCCGCCAACCGTGAGCGGCATGAAGCAGGCTTCCGCGGTGCGTTGCACCACGTCGAGCATGATATCGCGGTCCTCGTGGCTCGCGGTGATGTCGAGAAACGTCAACTCGTCGGCGCCGGCCTCATCATAGGCGATGGCTGCCGCGACCGGGTCGCCGGCGTCGCGCAGATTAACAAAATTGACGCCCTTGACGACCCGGCCGTCCTTTACGTCGAGGCAGGGAATGACGCGGACCTTGAACATTTCAGGCGGCCCGCGCTGCGCGGATCAGTTGTAACGCCGCGGCTGCATCGAGACGCCCATCGTAAAGTGCACGGCCGATTATCGCGCCGGAGAGTCTTTGCGCGCGCGGCGCCAGGAGCGCGTGCACGTCGTCGAGCGAAGCGAAACCTCCAGAGGCAATGACCGGCATCGCGACGGCATCGGCAAGCGCGACCGTCGCATCGAGATTAAGACCGCGCAACATGCCGTCGCGCGCGATGTCGGTGTAGATGATGGCGGCAACGCCGGCATCTTCGAAGCGTTGCGCGATATCGAGCGCGGTGAGTTCGGAGGTCTTTGCCCAGCCTTCGACCGCGACTTTACCGTCACGGGCGTCGAGGCCGACCGCGATGCGACCGGGAAATGCCTTCGCCGCATCCTTCACCAGCGCCGGATCGCGCACCGCGGCAGTACCGATGATAACGCGCGCGACGCCTTTATCGAGCCAGCTTTCGATACGGGCACGATCGCGAATGCCGCCGCCGAGTTGCACCGGAATCTTCACGGCAGCCAGAATGCGGTCGACCGCCGCGCCGTTCAGCGGCTTCCCGGCGAAGGCGCCGTCAAGATCGACGATGTGGAGGTATTCGAAACCCTGGGCCGCAAACACACGCGCTTGGTCGGCCGGATTGCGATTAAACACCGTCGCCCGCGCCATGTCGCCCTGTTCAAGACGCACCGCTTCGCCATTTTTGAGATCGATCGCAGGGAAGAGGATCACGGCTTCCACTGCAGAAAATTTGCGATCAGCGCCAAGCCAAGTTTTTGACTCTTCTCGGGATGGAATTGCGTGCCGACGATATTGTCGCGCCCCACGATCGCGGTGATCGCGCCGCCGTAATCGGTGTCGGCAACAAGATCGTCGGGCCGCGCCGGGTTGAGCTGATACGAGTGCACGAAATAAGCGTGCCTGCCTTGCGGTCCCAGCGTCAAACCATCGACCAGCTTGTGCGGCCGGGAAATGTTGAGCGTATTCCAGCCCATGTGCGGAATCTTCAGCTGCGGATCGGCGGGCGTAATGCGATCGACTTCACCGGCGATCCAGCCCAGGCCGTCGGTGACTTCGTATTCGCGGCCGCGGTCGGCCAGAAGCTGCATGCCGACGCAGATGCCGAAGAACGGCCGGCCTCTCTTCAGGACCGCCTCCTCGAGCGCCTCAACCATGCCGTCGACCGCATCAAGCCCCCGGCGGCAATCGGCGAAGGCGCCGACACCCGGCAGGACGACGCGGTCTGCCGATGCCACCGCACGCGGGTCGTTGGTTACGATGATCGGTTGATCGAGGCCGACGTCATGCGCGGCGCGCTCGAAGGCCTTGGCCGCCGAGTGCAAGTTGCCCGAGCCATAATCAACGATCGCGACTGTCACCCGGCGGCTCCAGGCTCAGGAAACAGGCCGATGATGTCCGGCGCGGCAGATGCGCGCGGCGCTGAGGTGGTGGAGCTGGCGGGGGGCTCGGAGGCGAGGCGGACGGTCCTGGACGCGCTGCTGAAGTGCGGCTGAGCCAAACCTCAAAAAAACGGCGCTCGGCGTCTTCCAGATTGTCACCCCTGACGACGCCGATGTTCTTCCAGCCGCGGCGCGCCAGCTTAAAGCGCCGCAAGGTCGCCGCCTCGATGCCGACCAAAAGCGCGATCAGCAACCCGATAAAGGCGAGCAGCAGACTGGAAAACCCAAAATAGCGCAACACCGCTTCCAGGCCGACGACGACGACCACGTAGATCAACAATATCAACCACATCCGGTGCCACAGCATCCACAGCACCGAAAACAAAAATGCCCCGAAATAGAATCCGTCGCGGACGAAAACGAAACGCTCCGGGTTGGGCGCGGCTTCGGCAGCACGCAACGGTGGTTCATGGACGGTGTAAACGGACATTGCTCATTTCCATTCTTGCCAATGTTGTTAGCTGCGGCAGCTCAAACAAGGCCCGGCTTCAGCCGCCGAGCGTGCCCTTGGTCGAGGGCACTTCGTGCGCAGCGCGCGGATCAATGGCGATTGCCGCCCGCAGCGCACGCGCCAGACCCTTGAAGCACGATTCGGCAATATGGTGGTCGTTGGTGCCGTAGAGCGTCGCGACATGCAGCGTCATGGCCGCATTGATGGCGAAGGCCTGGAACCATTCCTGCACCAGCTCGGTGTCGAACGATCCCACCTTGTCGCGCACGAACTCGGCGCTGAATACCAGGAACGGGCGGCCGGAAATATCGATGGCGACGCGGGTCAGCGCTTCATCCATCGGTACGTGCACATCGGCGTAGCGGGTGATGCCCTTCATATCGCCGAGTGCCTGTTTCACCGCCTGGCCGAGCGCGATGCCGACATCCTCGGTGGTGTGATGATGATCGATATGCAGATCGCCCTTGGCTTTAATGTCGAGGTCGATCCGCGAATGACGCGCCAAGAGATCGAGCATGTGATCGAGGAAGCCGATCCCGGTCGCAATCGACGCGCGGCCCTCGCCGTCAAGATCGACCGCGACCTCGACGCTGGTCTCCTTGGTAGTCCGTTTCACGGACGCCTTACGCATCATATTCTCCGCTGCGCGCGGCGCTTTTTATCAGGGCTTTGCCCGCTTCGCCATCTTCTGCGTAGCGGATTTGCAATACCGGCAGCCAAGTCATAAATCAGGCGCTGAACAAAGGCTTTTTATCGAATGTTACCCGCCGAATCCGGCCAATCTGCTCTCTGGCACGGCACGACTATCCTGACTGTCCGCAAGGACGGCCTTGTTGCCGTCGGTGGTGACGGCCAGGTGTCGATCGGCCAGACCATCGTCAAGGCCAATGCGCGCAAGGTTCGCCGGCTTGGCGGCGGCGAGGTGATCGGCGGCTTCGCCGGCGCGACCGCGGACGCCTTCACGCTGTTCGAGCGGCTGGAATTGAAGCTCGAACAATACCGCGGCCAGCTGATGCGCGCCGCCGTCGAGCTCGCCAAGGATTGGCGCACTGACCGTTATCTTCGCCGCCTCGAAGCCATGATGATCGTCGCCGACAAGGACGTTTCGCTGGTGCTCACCGGCACCGGCGACGTGCTCGAGCCCGAAGCGGGCATTGTCGGCATCGGCTCTGGAGGAAATTACGCGCTTGCCGCCGCCCGCGCGCTCGCCGATGGTCCGCTCGACGCCGAGGCGATCGTGCGCAAGTCCCTCGACATCGCCGCCGACATTTGCGTCTACACCAACAGAAACGTCACCGTCGAAACGTTGAAGGCCGCCTGATCCATGGTGCCTGGCTCCTACACCTTTCGCCCGATGGCGGCCGCCGATCTGCCGACCATTCAGCGCTGGCTCGCGACGCCCCATGTCTCCGCAATGGTGGGGCGATCCGCAAGAGCAATTTGCTCTGGTGAGCGGCGATCTCGATCACTCGTCGATGCAACAGTTCATCGTCGCAATCGCGGATCGTCCCATTGCCTATCTGCAATGCTATGATCCGGCGGCATGGCCCAATCACGGCTTCGGCGCGATTGCCGACGATGCACGCGGCATTGATCAATTCATCGGTGAGGCCGAATTCATCGGCCAGGGTCATGGCTCGCATTTCATCCGCGCTTTTGTTGATGACTTATTGAAGGCCGGCACACCTCTGGTCTTGACCGATCCCAGTCCAGCAAATACCCGCGCCATCAGGGCCTACGAGAAAGCCGGGTTTCAAAAACGCGGCCCGGTGCAGACGCCCGATGGCAGCGCAGTCCTGATGGTACGCGACACATGAGTGATTTTTCCCCTCGCGAAATCGTCTCCGAACTCGATCGCTTTATTGTCGGACAAGGCGACGCCAAGCGCGCCGTCGCGATTGCGTTGCGCAACCGCTGGCGAAGGCTGCAGCTTGACGATCGGCTGCGCGAAGAAGTGCTGCCGAAGAACATTCTGATGATCGGTCCGACCGGCGTCGGCAAAACCGAAATCTCACGACGGCTTGCCAAGCTTGCTGGCGCGCCGTTCCTCAAAATTGAAGCAACGAAATTCACCGAGGTCGGTTACGTCGGCCGCGACGTCGAGCAGATCGTGCGCGACCTCGTCGAGGTTGCCATCGCGCTAATCCGCGAGAAAAGAAGCGAAAAGACGTCCAGGCCAGAGCACAGCAGGCTGCCGAATCCCGGGTCCTCGATGCACTCGTCGGCGCCAATGCCAGCGCCGCGACCAAAGAAGCTTTCCGCCGCAAGCTGCGCGGCGGCGAACTCAACGACAAGGAGATCGAGATCGAGGTGCAATCGTCCGGCGGCATGCCGCTGTTCGAAATCCCCGGCATGCCCGGTGCCCAGGTCGGCGCGATTTCGATCGGCGACATTTTCGGCAAGCTCGGCGGTGGCCGCACCAAGACGCGGCGGGTCACGGTGCACGATTCCTACGAGATTTTGATCAACGAGGAGTCCGACAAACTGCTCGACACCGATCAGCTCACTCAGGAAGCCATCAAGACCGTAGAGAACAATGGCATCGTGTTTCTTGACGAGATCGACAAAATCTGCGCCCGCGACGGCCGCATCGGCGGCGATGTCTCGCGTGAGGGCGTGCAGCGCGATCTCTTGCCGCTGATCGAAGGCACCACCGTGGCGACCAAGCACGGCCCGGTGAAGACCGACCACATTCTCTTTATCGCGTCCGGCGCCTTCCACACCGCGAAGCCTTCCGATCTTCTGCCCGAGCTGCAAGGCCGGCTACCGATCCGCGTCGAATTAAAACCGCTGACGCGCGATGATCTGCGCCGCATTCTGACCGAGCCCGAGGCTTCGCTGATCAAGCAGTACATCGCGCTGATGCGGACCGAAGGCCTGGAGCTGGAATTCTCCGAGGAGGCGATCGACGCGGTGGCCGACACCGCGGTAGCGGTGAATTCGAGTGTGGAGAATATCGGCGCACGGCGGCTACAAACGGTGATGGAACGCGTGCTCGACGACGTATCGTTCAGCGCGTCGGACCGTTCAGGCGAAACCGTCAAGATCGATGCCGTTTACGTGCAAGAGCACGTCGGCGATCTTGCCAAGAACACCGATCTCAGCCGGTTTATTCTGTAAACTGCTCGCGAACGTCAGCCGCGGAGAAATGTCGGGCCCTGCCGCTCGCGGCTGATTTCGCGGATGATGGCCATCCACTTCTCAACCTGAGCGAAGACTCGCTGGTCGGCGGTATCGCCGCGCGACGAATGGGCTTTTGGCTGCGTATCGGTGGTGTTCTCGGACATGACGCAAATGGCTCCAACCACGGGAGCGATCTTCGCCGATTTTCGTGACGGTTTTCGTTTCCGCTTCGATATTCCGATCGTTAAGGTTAAGACCCGATCGTGCTCTAGCGGGAGCGGCGCAGCCGGACGTAAAGCGCGCCCTGCCCGCCATGACCGAGATGAGCATCCTCGAAGCCGACAACGAGCGACCGAAATTCCGGCAGCGAAAGCCAAATCGGCACCTGTCGCTTGAGTACGCCTCGCTCGCCAGAGCCCTCGGGTCGATCTGGCCCCTTGCCGGTTCCTTTGCCGGTTACGACGAGCGCGATCCTGACGTCGTCTGACTGCGCACGGCGCAGGAAGTGCAACAATTCCGCGTGCGCCTGCATTTGCGTGAAGCCGTGCAGATCGAGCCGGGCCTCGATTGGCTCGCGGCCGCGGGCCACCCGTTTCTTCAGCCTTCGGCCGAGCGGTGCGAGTGACGGTGCGTTTTTCTTCGATGCCGGTGGCGTTGCTGCAACCGGACGCGCCTTTGCACGCGGCGTTGTCTCGATTGCATTGCTGTTGCCCAGTCCGACCGACTCCGCCGGCTCTGCGGATTCTTTTCGCACGCGGTGCATTGGTTTGATCGACCGCGCGATGCCATTCCACAGCGCTCGTTCATCGTCGCTCAAAGAACGCCGCCGGGTCATCGCTTTCGCTGTGCGACAGTTTCCTGATCCGCCTCTACCGGTTTTGCTTCCGGGAGCGGGACGTCTTCGGCGGTCGGATCGATCATCGTCGTAGCATTGAAGCGCGCGAAGAAACTCGTCGGGCGTTCCGGCGGCAGCGGCACCTCATCCGCAGCCGCGACGGGATCGAGCTCGCGCGGCACCAACATGACAAACTGACCCGAATTGCGAATGCGCCCGGCGATGCGAGCCGCTTCGTCGCCGGCGCCGAAATAGATGTCTGCGCGCGCCGGCCCGACAATGGCCGAGCCGGTATCCTGCGCGACCATCAACCGCCGAAACTTCGTGCCCACCTTTTCGTTGGCGATCGGCAGATCAGCCGAAATAAAGAACGGCGTACCGTAAGTGTGCAGGGAACGATCGACCGCAATGGAGCGGCCGGGCACTAACGGCACGCCTTGCGCGCCAACCGCTTCATCCTCGGTCGACAGATCAGTAATGCGAAAGAACACGTAGGATTTGTTTTGCCGCCGCACGTCTTTTGCCGCTTCCGGATTGGCTTCCATCCAGTCGCGGATGCGCTGCATGGTCACTTCATCCTTGGGAACGAGTTTGCGGTCGGCGAGCACGCGGCCGACCGCGGTGTAGGGCCAGCCGTTATGTGAATCGTAGTTGAGGCGCAGGATGGTGTGGTCTTCCAATCTGATCCGCGCCGAACCCTGGATTTGCGCGAACAGCACATCGACCTGGCTGCGCACCCAGCAAATTTCCAGATGCCAGCCGTCGAGCGCGCCATCCTCAATCTCGCCGCGATCGTAATACGACACGATGTGACGGCGGCCGAAACGCCGCCCGACTTTGACGCCTTTGCTCGGAAACGAATCGCCAAGCTTGCGCCGGCCGGACGCGACGAGGTTCGGCGGGCGGCGATAGAGCGGCGCGGTGAATTCGCCGGTCGGTACGCGTGAGCCTTCGATGATCGGCTCGTAATATCCGGTGAGGAAGCCATCGGTGTCGCCGAGTTTATTGATGCGGAGCGGACGGAAATTGTCTTCGAAGAATTTGCGCGCACCGTCCTCTTCAAGCGGAATAGCCGCAACGGCGCGCTCGCAGACGACCCGCAGCGCATCGCTCATCGGCGTGGGCTCGCGGTTCGACTGCCGACGTTTCAGCGCGCTGCAGCTGTCGAGAAAAGAAGCAAAGGCGGTCGCATGATCGTCGCCCGCCCAACCGTCGAGATTGGTCCACTCGACTGGTTCATATTGAATATCGGGTGATTTAAGCAGTCTCAGCTCGGCGCTGTCGGCTGCAATCAAGCCGGCAGCACCAGCGGACAAGATGGCGATAACCAGAACGCAACAACGTGCAACCATGAGCCTTACTGTCCGGCTTCGGTAGCGACGACCTTCCAGTTTGGATCGCGCGACGAGACATCGCGTGCAAACGTCCACACGTCGGTCACGTCGGTCACTTTCTCGGCATTGCCGTCGATCACGTTGCCGGATCGATCGCGTGTCGCGGAGATGAGCTTGGAGACGAAGCGGATGGTGATCTGTGCCGTGCGCGCACGTAGCTCCGCGGCGGTGACGGTGGAGCCGTCGATGGAAACAAACCGCGTCTCCGCGGTTTCGCCCCGGCCTTCGCGTTCGGCGATCGCGGTGTCAAAGCCGTCGAAGACTTCGCGCGAAAGCAGATTGCGCAATTGGCGGCGATCGCCCTCGGCGAAAGCGGTGACGATCATTTCATAGGCAGCGCGGGCACCGGTAATGAAGTGTTTGGCGTCAAAACTCGCATCCGCTGCCGCAATGGCGTCCAATCCGGCCGCGACGCTTGATCCGGTTTCGGCAACGCCTTTCCAGCGATCCACCGCCGGCGGCGTGACCTCGACGGGTCGTGACGGCGCCGGTTCGGTCGGACGCGGCGGCAAAGTGACAACCTTATCGGTCGCCGGGCTTCGCACCGCATCGCGGGCCGAGTAGGGATCATAAGGCGGCCGCTCACGGCCGGTGCGCTGCCCCAAGACGCTGCGAAGCCGCAGGAAAATGAACACTGCGAGCGCGAGGAAGATGATGGTGTAAATGTCGAACAAGTCTCAAATCTCTCGGCATCGGGCCCGGCGGTAACGGTAGATCATAATCGCGGCTCCCAAGTGGCAAACCGCGGAGGCAGCCGGTCCCCGTTCTATGTAGGCACGCAGGGGAAACCATCCAGTAGCCGTTATCCGAAAGGCATGCCTAAGCCAAACTTAAACGATCGGCGCCGCCGCGCCAACATCGTCGGCCCGCAGACCGACGAGTGGCCCTCGCCGGGCGTGCATGTAGGCAACGCGCCGGAACCGGGCGCAAAGCGCGGCCAGCGGATGCCGCCGACCATTGTTCGGCCCCTTTGGCTGTGTTAGCCAACCGGGACTTTCGCCTCCCGGGGATAAACGGCATGTCAACCACGAACGGCGGTCCTCAGCCGCAGGCGGCGATGCCGCACATCGGCGTCCTCGCTCAATACGTGAAGGATTTGTCGTTCGAGAATCCGAACGCACCCCGTTCGATGGCCGGCGCCCAGCAGCCAAGCATCAACATCCAGGTTAACGTCGATGCCGCGCCCATTAATACCGGTACTGCCGCCGTGACGGATTTCGAGGTGACGCTTCGCCTCGAAGGCAAAGCGGAATCGGAAGGCATGATGCTGTTTAGCTTCGAATTGATTTTTGCCGGCGTTTTCCGCATTCAGAATGTACCGGCCGAGAGCCTGCAACCCGTCGTGCTGATCGAATGCCCGCGCCTATTGTTTCCCTTCGCGCGTGAAATCATCGCGACCGCGGTACGCAACGGCGGCTTCGCGCCGCTGCTGCTTGACCCGATTGATTTTGTTTCGCTGTACCGGCAACGTCTCGCGGCTGCGGCCGCGACGCCGTCACAACCGCTCAATCCGAGCTGACGTAGTCCCGCCAGATTGGGTTTTCGCCGAGCGTGGCGATAAACGCCCGGTGCGCCGCTCGTTCTTCGTCGGTGATCGCAACAACCAGCGGTACCAGGCGTTCGCGCACGATGATCGGCTCGCCGAACGCGCGCTCCGGCAACGCGGCTTGCGACAGCACGAGTTGCGCCTGGCGTGCGCCGATCAGCTCGACATAGACTTCCGCAAGAAGTTCGGCGTCGAGCAACGCGCCGTGCTTGGTGCGCCGGGAATTGTCGATCGCATACCGGGCGCAGAGATCGTCCAGGCGGTTTGATCCGCCGGGATGCTTTCGGCGCGCAATCAGCAGCGTATCAACCATGCGTTCGCGTGCGAGCAGCGGCCGGCCGGCGCGCTCAAGTTCGGCATTGAGAAATCCCATATCGAACATGGCGTTATGGATCACCAACGGCGCATCGCCAAGAAAGGCGATCAGGTCGTCGGCGACTTCCGCGAAGAAAAACTTGTCCTTGAGAAACTCATCGCTGAGGCCGTGCACCGCAAACGCTTCCGCCGGCATGCCGCGTTCGGGATTGAAGTAGCGGTGAAAGGTCAGGCCGGACGGGATGCGGTTGACCAACTCGACACAGCCGATCTCGACCAGCCGATGGCCATCCAGGGGATCGAGACCCGTTGTCTCGGTATCGAGCACAATCTCGCGCATCTAAGGTCCATGCCGCATGCGAAAGTCGTGAGCCAGCTTCACGAATCACCGGCGCTTTCGCGCATCTTAGCGATTGCCTGCAAGATGTCGCGGACTTGGGCACGGGCGTGATCGAACGATTGCGAACTGTCCACGATAAAGTCGGCGCGGCGGCGCTTTTCGGCATCGGGCATCTGCTTGGCAAGAAGCGCGTTGAACTTTTCTTCGGTCATGCCCGGTCGCTCGAAAGCGCGCTGACGCTGGATCTCGGCCGGCGCCGAAACGACGACGACGGCGTCGCAGCCGCGTTGTCCCGCGGTCTCGAACAGGAGCGGCACATCGAGCACGACTACGGGCGCGCCGGCCGCCTCAGCCTCGGCCAGGAACCTGTCGCGGGCCGCCGCGACCAGCGGGTGCACGATCGCTTCGAGCCGTGCAAGCGCCGCGTCGTCGCCAACGACCTGTTTCGCAAGTTTAGTGCGGTCTACCTTTCCCTCTGCCGTCGTGCCCGGAAAAGCGCGCTCGATAACCGACACTGCATCGCCCGCGTAGAGCGCATGCACGACGGCATCAGAATCGTGAACCGGCACACCAAGCTCGGCAAAAAACTGCGCCGTCCGCGATTTACCCATGCCGAGCGAACCGGTCAGACAGAGAACGAACGGCGGCGCGTTGCTCATGACGTGAGGCATCCACGCCGCCGGAGAAAATCAAGCGCGGCGAGAAGGGGCAATCCGAGGATCGTGAAATAGTCGCCTTCCACGCGTTCGAACAGTTGAACACCGGGGCCCTCGATCTGGTAGGCGCCGACGCTCGTCGTCGCCGCGCTCCCGACTGTTTCGAGATACTGATCGAGGAACCGGTCGGACAATGAGCGGACCGTCAGCCGTGCCACGCCGACGTATTCGAACAACACCGTCGCGTCTTGCATGAACGTGATGGCCGACTGGAGTTGATGCGTGCGGCCGGACAGCGCGCGAAGCTGAGTGCGGGCCGCCGCGCGATCGGCCGGCTTGGCAAATCGCTCGGCGCCAAGCGAGAGGATTTGATCGGCGCCAAGAACAAGCCGCCCGGGCCGTAGTCCTGCGATCACCGACGCCTTCGCGCGCGCGAGCAGTCCCGCAATTTCAGCCGGAGCCGACCGAGCCGACGTCCGCTTCAAGGGCTCGTTCATCGATATCGGCCGCATGCATTTCGACGGGAATGCCTGCGGCTTCAAGCAGCGTCCGGCGCGCGGCACTTCGTGACGCAAGCAAAAGCGAATCGGAAGCAAGCCAAAGCGACATCGCTCATGACGCCATGTGCCGGCGGCGCTCGCCCAGAAGTGCAAGCACTGCCGCCGCAGTTTCTTCGATCGAACGGCGCGTGACGTCGATCAGCGGCCAATTATGTTTGGCGCACAGCCGTCGCGAGGCGGCGATTTCCTCAGCCACGGATTGCTGGTCGATGTATTTGTCATCGTCGCGATGGGCTTTGAGGCCGAGGAGCCGGTTTTGCCGAATTTGCACGATACGTTCAGGCGTCGCGAACAGGCCGACGACCAGCGGGCGCTTCAATTGCTCGATGACAGGAGGCAATGGAACGCCGGGAACCAGCGGCACGTTCGCCGTTTTCACGCCGCGATTGGCGAGATAGATCGACGTCGGCGTCTTCGAGGTCCGCGATACGCCGACCAGCAGGACGTCAGCCTCCTCCAGATCATCGGTCAACTGACCGTCATCGTGCAGCATGGTGTAGTTGAGCGCGTCGATGCGGCGAAAATATTCGGCATTGAGCGTATGTTGAGCGCCGACCTTGTGGGTTGATTCCGCGCCGAGATAAGCCTGAAACAGGTGCAGGACCGGGCCGAGGATTGACAGGTACGGCAAGCCAAGCGACCGGCACTTCTCTTCGAGCTTGGCGACCAGATTCTCCTGCAGCAACGTGTAAAGCACGATGCCAGGCGATTCCTCGATCTCGGCAAGCACACGATCGAGTTGCTTCTGATTGCGGACCAGAGGGTGAATATGCTCGACCGGGTTGACTTTCGTGTATTGCGCCGCCGCCGCTCGCGCGACCGTGATCAAGGTCTCTCCGGTAGCATCGGAGACCAGATGCAGGTGGAAGTATCCGGCTGTAAGAGTCATGCGGATCGATTGAATAACCTGTCGATGACTGGGGAGAAGGCCACGGCTTTTACGGCCACGCAAGGATAATAGCCGGCATGGCCGCGAATCCGTCCACACATGTGCTGTCCGGTATGGAAAATCGAGCCTTTCGCCGAGCATCGGTGAAATGTGGATAGAAGCCGCGGAACCAGGCAGACCGGTTGAGAAAAAGCAGTAAACAAAGGTTCAAGTGCACGAACCCGATTACGACCTCGTCACCGGGAATATGTGGGTAGACCGTGGATGACGTGTGGGGACAAATGTATGAGTCCAATCAACCGTCCAAACAACTACAACAGATTCTAATAGATTTGATTTGAGGTAGGATGGGAGTGTGGTGAAAGTTCTCGAAAAGAAACCTTTGCTGCGCGTTCTCGCCGGCAACCGTGAGCCCATTCCACCGATATGGCTGATGCGGCAAGCCGGAAGGTATCTCCCCGAATACCGGGCGATTCGAGCCAAAGCGGGAAGCTTTCTCGATCTTTGCTTTGATCCCGACCGGGCCGCGGAGGTGACATTGCAGCCGATCCGTCGTTTCGGATTTGATGCTGCGATCCTGTTTTCCGACATCCTTGTGGTGCCACATGCACTGGGGCAGCGGGTGTCGTTCGAGGAGGGCGGTGGTCCAAAGCTCGATGCGATCAAAGAGCCTTCGGCCCTGAAAGGTCTTCGCAGCGATATCAATCACGCAGCACTGGAGCCGGTTTACGCGACAATTGCGCGGGTAAAGCGAGAGCTGCCTGCGGCAGTGGCACTGTTGGGATTCTGTGGCGCGCCGTGGACTTTGGCCACCTACATGATTGCGGGGCATGGAACCGTCGATCAGCATCCGGCGCGGCTCTTTGCCTACCGGTTTCCGAATGAATTTGGAGGACTTATCGACACCTTGGTGGAGGCTTCAGCGAGCTATCTGATCCGGCAGTTTGCGGCTGGCGTTGATGCGGTTCAGATTTTCGATACCTGGGCGGGAAATTTGCCCGCCGGCGAGTTCCGGAAATGGTGTGTGGAACCCTGTGCGCGCATTGTTGCCGAAGTGCGCAAGGCAGTTCCGCACGCGAAGATCATTGGCTTTCCGCGTGGCGCCGGTACCGGGCTCGGATCGTACCTGGAAGCCATTCCTGTCGATGCAGTCGGTCTGGACTGGACCATGGATCTTGCTTTTGCACGCGATCATGTTCAGCCGCGGCGACCTGTTCAGGGTAATCTTGATCCGCTTGGCGCTGCTGGTCGGTGGTAGCGCACTTGATCGGTCGATCGATGCGATTGTCGAAAGCTTTGCCTCAGGACCGTTCATTTTCAATCTCGGCCATGGTGTCCTTCCGGAAACACCGATTGCGCACGTTGAACAACTTGTTGCACGCGTGCGCGATATGTCGGTAGGCGCATGACGTTTGGGCTTCGCGGGACTGAAAGCGCATGAGCGTGTATCTTTGGCTCAAGGCGTTTCACATCATCGCCGTCGTCGCCTGGATGGCGGGGATGCTCTATCTGCCGCGTTTGTTTGTCTATCACTGCGGTGCCGAAAAAGGGTCGGTGCAGTCGGAAACTTTCAAGGTGATGGAGCGCCGGTTACTGCGCGGCATCATCAATCCAGCGATGATCGCAACCTGGCTGCTTGGGCTTTCGCTGGCTTGGCTCGGGCCTGATTCTCGGTACGGATGGTTCGATTCCGGGTGGCTGCAGGCCAAGATTGTGCTGGTTTTAATACTTTCAGCGATGCACGGATTCTTTGCTCGATGGGTTAAGGATTTCGCCGCCGACCGAAACCGGCGTTCTGCTAAATTCTACAGAATTATCAATGAGGTACCGACGGTCTTGTTGATCCTGATCGTGCTGCTTGTGGTGCTGAAACCGTTTTGAAGCCGACGCGTTTTATGGTGCACAATCCGTCTAACCCCTTGCCTGACGTGCATTCTTTTCCTATGTTTGCAGCATCCCACCGAACGTAGGCGGATGCGGTTTGAGTCTTTGGCTCCACGGAATGGAGCCGGCTTAAGCATCGGGCCGGGAGCCTAAACGCTCCTTCTTGCCCAAGACCTGCGGCCTCTTTCTTCCAGCCAGCGTCGCTTTTTGTCCCTCAACCCCCGCTGGCCCAATTTCCATAGGACGTTCCTGCATGCGGGAAATGAAACTCCAAGAACTAAAAACCAAAACTCCGGCGGAGCTGGTCTCCTTTGCGGAGGAGCTCGAAGTCGAGAACGCCTCGACGATGCGCAAACAGGAGTTGATGTTTGGCATTCTGAAACAACTCTCGGCGCGCGAAACCGACATTGTCGGCGAAGGTGTTGTCGAAGTGTTGCCGGACGGCTTCGGCTTTCTGCGTTCGCCGGAAGCGAATTACCTGCCCGGTCCCGACGACATTTACGTTTCGCCATCGCAGATCCGGCGATTTGGCTTGCGCACCGGCGATACCATCGACGGTCACATCCGCAGCCCAAAGGAAGGCGAACGCTACTTCGCCTTGCTGAAGGTCAACTCGCTGAACTTTGAGGATCCTGAGAAAGCGCGCCACAAGGTCAACTTCGACAATCTGACGCCGCTCTATCCGGACGAGTGGCTGAAGATGGAATTCGAAGATCCGACCAAAAAGGATCTTTCAGCTCGCGTGATCGACATCGTGGCGCCGGTCGGCAAAGGCCAGCGCGCTCTGATCGTGTCGCCGCCGCGCACCGGCAAGACCGTGCTGCTGCAGAACATCGCGCACTCGATCACCCACAATCATCCGGAATGTTATCTGATCGTGCTTCTGATCGACGAGCGGCCGGAGGAAGTCACCGACATGCAGCGCTCGGTGAAGGGCGAGGTGATCTCCTCGACTTTCGACGAACCCGCCGTGCGTCACGTCCAGGTCGCCGAGATGGTGATCGAGAAGGCCAAGCGCCTGGTCGAACACGGCCGCGACGTCGTGATCCTGCTCGAACTCGATTACCCGGCTCGGCCGCGCTTACAACACCGTTGTGCCGTCATCCGGCAAGGTGCTCACCGGCGGTGTCGACGCCAACGCCTTGCAGCGTCCGAAGCGCTTCTTCGGCGCCGCGCGCAACATCGAGGAAGGCGGTTCGCTGACGATTATCGCCACGGCGCTGATCGATACCGGCAGCCGCATGGACGAAGTGATCTTCGAAGAGTTCAAGGGCACCGGCAATTCGGAACTGATCCTCGACCGCAAGGTGGCCGACAAGCGCACCTTCCCGGCGATGGACATCACCCGCTCCGGGACGCGCAAGGAAGAACTCCTGGTGCCGCCCGATCAGCTCAAGAAGATGTACGTGCTGCGCCGCATCCTCAATCCGATGGGCACCATGGACGCCATGGATTTCCTGCTCGACAAGCTGCGCAACACCAAGAACAACGGCGAATTCTTCGAACTCGATGAATACGTAGCGAACGCGGCCGTCACGTCGCGCTGGTCACGCCCGGCTTTGTCGCCGGGCGTTGACGTGTCAGTTTTTCAGAGAAGCCAAAGTCGTGGATGGCCGGGACAAGCCGGACAAGCCCGGCCATGACGGGATGTGGTGTTGTGCATTGGCCGCGTAATCGGGATCGACAAAGCACATGCCGCCTTTGCCGACGGCGCTCTCGCAATCGGTGACGCTCGAGTAGCCGCATTCGATGAGAGACTTGGCGTGCGAACCGTAGCCGCACCATTCTGCGGCGTTGGCATCGCTCAGGGTAAGAACGCTCAGAGCGGCGGCAATCATCATCGTCCGTTGCATCGATTGATCTCCCTCGCTGGCGCGTGCGCCCGCGAATCCATAATGCACAAACCGGCGCCGGTTGAGACCGTGGCGTCAACTATGTCGCATGCCGGCGATGGTGCGAAGGAGGCCGTCCGCGATCTGTGACCGGCAAAGAGCAGGTCTCGCCGACTGCAGACAAAAGCCTGCGGCTGCCGCGCGACGCTTCGAACCTGGGCGCGGGCCGGATGCGCTGGCGGCAACGCGTCCGCTGACGCGAGCGTGGAACACGATGCGGTCGAGGGGCGCCAGCGCGCGAGCTGCGGCGAGCAACGCCTCGGCGCCGGCACCCTCCCCGGCCACCACGATCTCGGCGGCGCGCAAGCGCAGATCGATGGCATTGAGCAGCGCCATGTGCATGTAGAGATTTTCGATCGCCTGCGGCGCGATGGCCGCGATCAGCCGGTCCGCCTTTTGGCGCCAGACATCGTCGCCCGTGAGCAGCGCCAAGCGTATGAGGTTTTGTGCCGCGACCGCGTTGTGGTTCGGCGTTGCTTCGTCCGCGGTCGAGGCTGGGCGGATCACAAGACCTTCGGCGTCCGCCGCGGTCAGATAATACGTTCCCGTATCGGCATTCGAATAATCGCGATCAAGGGCGCGCTGCCAGACCAAGGCTTGATCGAGATAGTTCTGTTCGCCGGTTGCCTCGTAGAGCGCCAGCGCGGCGCGGATCATGGCTGTGAAGTCGGACGCAAGGCCGGGAAATTTGAGCTGGCCTTGACGCCAGGAATGACCGAGGCGATCGCCGCGCGTCATCGCGCGCGAGATGAACGAATAGGCGCGCCGCGCCATTTCGAACCATGAAGGTTCTGCGAACATCAGGCTCGCATTGACCAGCGCGGCAATCATCAATCCGTTCCAGTCGGCCAGCACTTTATCGTCAAGGCCGGGGCGCACGCGTGTCGCGCGAACCGCAAGAAGTTTGGCGCGGAGCGCCGCGAGCCGTGTCTCGTCGTCATGGGAGCGAGGCAGCGGTTTTAGTCGGTTGAGAATGGTGTGGCCTTCGAAATTCCCTTGCGGCGTGACGTCGTAGTGGCGCGCAAAGAACGCGCCATCCTCGGCGCCGAGCTCTTTGAGCACCGCGTCATAGGACCAGACATAGAACTTGCCCTCTTCGCCTTCGGAATCGGCGTCGAGTGACGCGGAAAACGCGCCCTCGCCTGTCGTCATCTCCCGCGCCAGCCAGGCGACCGTTTCCTGCGCGCGCTGTCGGTACAGCGGCTTGCCGGAGCGCACATGCACGATCGCGAGCAACTCGAGAAGCTGGGCGTTGTCGTAAAGCATTTTCTCGAAATGCGGCACGAGCCAGCGCTCGTCTACCGAATAGCGCGAGAAGCCGCCGCCGAGATGATCGTAAATGCCGCCCTCGCAGATGTGGTCGAGCGTGATCTCGACAGCCGCGAAATAGCGCTGTTCGCCGGTGCGCAGCCCGGCGCGCCAAAGCAGCTCGAACAAAGCCGCCTGCGGAAATTTCGGCGCGCCGCGGGTACCGCCGTTGACCGGATCAATCAGCCCGCCCAGCTGACGCGCGGCGTTATCAAGCTCAGCGGCGCCGAGCGTAACGGTGCCGGGCTTCCGTGCGGCGCCAGCCAATCGTTCCATCAGCGCCGCGCGGTTTTGCTCGATCTTTTGCGGCTCTTCGCGGAACAGCCGCGCGATCTCGCGCAGCACATCGGCGAAGGCAGGCTTGCCGTAGCGGGAAGACTTCGGAAAGTAAGTGCCGCCCCAGATCGGCTCGCCGTCGGGCGTCAGGAACATGGTCAGCGGCCAGCCGCCCTGCTCCCCAAGATGATGCAGCGCCGCCATGTAGATCTGATCGATATCCGGGCGTTCTTCGCGATCGACTTTGATGTTGACGAACAGCTCATTCATCACGCGGGCGGTCGCATCGTCTTCGAAGCTTTCGTGCGCCATCACGTGGCACCAATGGCAGGCGGCATAACCGACCGAGAGCAGGATCGGCTTGTTGTTGCGCTTTGCTTCCGCCAACGCTTCGGGCCCCCAGGCCCACCAATCGACCGGATTGTCCTGGTGTTGGAGGAGATAGGGACTGGTCTCGCGTGCGAGGCGGTTTTGGTGGGTCGACGGGATTGGGGGAGGCGAGGTCATGGCGACAACGGATACCCGGTTGCGGCCGACTTGTCCGCACTCCGCATTCGTTCGACAAGGAGCAATGGGAAGCGATCGCCCGACCATTTTTGCCCTCTCCTCCGGCCGTCCCCCGGCGGCGATTGCGGTGGTGCGCGTGTGTGGGCCGAAGGCGTGTGTGGCGCTTGAGAAGCTGATCGGTCGGGTGCCGCAGCCGCGGCAGGCGACACTCGCGCGCGTGCGCGAACCGGCTAGCGGCGAGGTGATCGACGAGGCGCTTGCACTCTGGTTTCCGGGACCCCGCAGCGAGACCGGGGAAGATATGGCGGAGTTGCATCTTCACGGCGGTTACGCCGTGATCGCTGCCGTGCTCGAGGCTCTGGGTGCGATCGATGGCTGCCGGCTGGCCGAGCCGGGCGAGTTTACGCGCCGGGCCTTCGAGAATGGCCGGCTTGACCTCACGGAAGTGGAGGGGCTGGCCGACCTGATCGCCGCGGAAACGCCGGCCCAACGCCGTCATGCGTTCCGCCAGCTCAAGGGCCTGATTGGCGACCGTGCGGAGGCTTGGCGCAGGCAAATTATCGAAGCATTGGCGCTGATCGAGGCCCGCATCGACTTTGCCGACGAGGCTGACGTACCCGAGGATCTGGTGGCTCCCGCGCTTTATGCTGCGCAGCAATTGCGCAGTGAGATCGGTGATGCGCTCGCAAATAGCCGAGGTGGCGAGCGTTTGCGGGAAGGATTGATTGTTGCCATCGCGGGACCGCCGAACGCCGGTAAGTCGACACTGCTGAACCGGCTGGCGCGGCGGGACGCTGCGATCGTGTCGCCGTTCCCCGGCACCACCCGCGACGTGATCGAGGTGCATCTAAACCTGGCCGATTACCCGGTGACGCTGGTCGATACCGCAGGGATCCGGGAAAGCAGTGATCCAGTGGAACAGGAGGGAGTACGCCGCGCGTTGGCGCGGGCGGAATCCGCCGATTTGGTGCTGTGGGTCATTGACGGATCGGCCGCCGGCGGATCGGCCAATGAGAATGCTAAGAATTCATGTTAAATCAAAGACTTGGCTGGTGCGAAACAAAGCCGATTTGGCTGTGGATAAGCTGTGCATAAACAGTGAATCAATATTCAGTAAAGCCTTTGCAATTTCGGCGGCGACGGGTTTCGGCATGGACGCCCTGATTTCAGCTTTGGCGGCCTACGCTGGCGAGTATTTTTCGGCGACCGAGAGCTCCATCGTCACCCGGGCACGGCATCGCCGGGCGCTTGAAGAAACCGTCGCGGCGCTTGATCGCGCGCTGGCGTGCGGCGGCACCGTGGATCGCGAAGAGCTGATCGCCGAGGAATTGCGCGGGGCCGCGACGACGCTTGGCAGACTCACCGGCCGGGTTGATGTGGAGGACATCCTGGACGTCATCTTCCGCGATTTCTGTATTGGTAAATAAATCGTTAACGGTCGGCGGATTAGGAACTAACAGAGCTTTTGGAACGCCAATGTTTCACGTGAAACATGTCTTTTGACCGCGGATTTGGCGGAGGCTACAAGCTCGCCACTTCGGAGCATGCGATGGACGCGGCCTTTGATGTGATTGTCGTCGGTGGGGGCCACGCCGGCTGCGAAGCAGCGGCTGCGGCTGCGCGGATGGGCGCGCGAACCGCGCTGGTCACGCAGCAATTCGCCACCATTGGCGCGATGTCCTGCAATCCTTCGATTGGGGGGCTTGGCAAGGGGCATCTGGTCCGCGAGGTCGATGCGCTGGATGGCCTGATGGGCCGGGTGGCGGATGCAGCCGGCATTCAGTTCCGTTTGCTCAATCGCCGCAAGGGTCCGGCCGTGCGTGGCCCGCGCGCCCAAGCTGACCGCAAGTTGTACGCCGCGGCCATGCAGGACGCTTTGCGTCAACAGCAGAACCTCACGGTCGTCGAGGGCGAAGTCGACGATCTGCTGGGCGATGATCGTGTCGTGGGGGTGCAGCTTGCCGACGGCCGCAGGTTTCGCGCCGCGGCAGTTGTTCTCACGACAGGTACATTTCTGCGGGGACTTATTCATATCGGCGAGCGCCAGATTTCGGCCGGCCGGGTCGGGGAGGCGCCGTCTATGGGGCTCTCGCGGACGCTGGAGCGGACGGGCTTTAAGCTTGGACGGCTGAAGACCGGTACCCCTCCGCGGCTAGACGGCACAACAATCGATTGGTCGGCGCTGGAAATGCAGCCCGGTGACGATCCTCCCGAACCGTTTTCCACCCTCACCGAGCGGATCGCAAACCCGCAAATTCAATGCGCGATCACCCGCACGACCGCCGCGACTCATGCAAGTCATTCGCGAAAACGTCCATCGCTCGCCGATGTATTCCGGCCAGATCCAAAGCAGAGGACCGCGCTACTGCCCGTCCATTGAGGACAAGATCGTCCGCTTCGGCGATCGCGAAGGTCACCAGATTTTTCTCGAGCCCGAAGGCCTCGACGACACGACCGTCTACCCGAACGGCATTTCGACATCGCTGCCGGAGGATGTGCAGCTGGCCGTCGTCGCCTCTATCCCGGGACTTGAGCGCGCTCGCGTCGTGCGTCCCGGCTATGCGATCGAGTACGACCACGTCGATCCGCGCGAGCTTCATCCGACGTTGGAAACCAAGCGGCTTCCGGGCCTGTTTCTGGCCGGCCAGATCAACGGAACGACAGGCTACGAAGAGGCCGCCGCACAGGGCCTTATTGCCGGCTTGAATGCGGCAGCAAAGGCCAGTGAGAAGGCCCCGGTCTTATTCGATCGGGCCGAGGGCTATCTCGGTGTCATGGTCGACGATCTCGTGACGCGCGGTGTCACCGAGCCGTATCGCATGTTCACTTCCCGGGCTGAATACCGTCTGACGCTGCGAGCCGATAATGCCGATCAGCGGCTGACCGACAGGGGGATTGAACTGGGCTGCGTCGGTCCAGCGCGCGCGCGCGCACATCAGGCGAAAATGGCCGCGCTGAAGGCGGCGCGGGCGATGGCGCGAACGTTCAACGTCACGCCAAATGAGGCAGGACGGCATGGCCTTGAGCTGCGCAAGGACGGACAGCGCCGGACCGCGTTTGAGCTCCTGGCGTACCCGGATATCGGCGTCGATCAGGTAGCGCGGATCTGGCCGGCGTTCGGTGAGCTGGCCCCAAAGATCGCCGAGCAGCTTGAGATCGACGCAAAATATGACGTCTATCTCGCGCGCCAGGCTGCCGACGTTGAATCGTATCGCCGCGACGAGAGCGTCGTATTGCCTGACGACATCGACTATGCCGCGTTGCCTGGGCTGTCGAACGAGGTGCGGCACAAGTTGCAGGCCCATCGGCCCCGCACCATCGGCCATGCCGGACGCCTGGACGGCATCACGCCGGCGGCGTTGACGCTGCTGGTGGCGCATCTCCGACGAAAAGGCCGAAAACCCACCCGCGGCGCGGCATGACTTCCGCGAGCGGAGACGGGGGACAAGACCCGTGTCTGGCCGCAGTCCAGCTGTCTGCCCGAAGAGCTTTCGGTCGATCGCGACCGGGCGCTGCAACTGACCCCTGTTTCACGTGAAACAACAGAACGTCTCGATCGCTTTATTGCCACGCTGCTGGCTTGGCAACAGCGGATGAATTTGATTTCGCGCTCCACAGAAGCCACCGTTTGGACGCGCCACGTGGCCGACTCGCTCCAGCTTGTGCCGCTCGCCCCAGAGGCGCGCATGTGGGTGGACCTCGGCTCGGGCGGCGGGTTTCCAGGCATGGTCATTGCCTGCGCGATTGCAGACAGACCAGGAGCCGAGATGCACCTCGTCGAAAGCAACGGAAAGAAAGCCGCCTTCCTCCGCGAAGCGGCGCATGCCGCTGGCGCGCCGGTAACGGTGCACCAAATGCGCGTCGAGGAGTTTGTGGAAAAAACGGTGCAAACATTCGATGTCGTGACCGCACGGGCCCTGGCTCCATTGCCGCAACTCCTTCCGATGGCCTATCCGTTACTGAGGAAGGGCGCACTTGGCCTGTTTCCCAAGGGTCAAGATGTGGGGTCTGAATTGACCGAAGCCGCTAAATGTTGGAGAATTGAGTTCAGCCTGGTCCAAAGCCGGACCGACGTCAGGGGCCAAATCGTTGTTGTGCGGGGTCTCGCGCCAAAGCCACGGGAGAAGGGAAGCCGGCCGCGATGAGCGAAACATCCATCCTCGACACACCGCCGCCTCTGGTTCAGCCGGGGATCGCCCGCGCGCCGAGGGTGCTCGCGATCGCGAACCAGAAGGGCGGGGTCGGCAAGACGACGACAGCGATCAACCTCGGCACTGCGCTCGCCGCCATTGGCGAAGAGGTGCTGATCATCGATCTCGACCCGCAGGGCAATGCGTCAACCGGCCTTGGCATTGATCGGCGCAGCCGCCGTTACTCCACTTACGACGTGCTGGCCGGCGAGACGGCATTGCGCGACGCGATCGTCGCGACCGCGGTGCCGCGACTGCAGCTTGCGCCATCGACACTCGATCTCACCGGCCTCGAGCTTGAAATCGGTCAGGCGCGCGATCGCGCCTATCGTCTGCGCAATGCGCTGGTGCCGCTTAAGACGCGCGTACCGGACCAAACAAACTTCACCTACGTGCTGGTCGATTGTCCGCCGTCGCTTAATCTTCTGACTGTCAACGCGATGGCGGCGGCGCATGCGATCCTGGTGCCGCTGCAATGTGAGTTCTTCGCGCTTGAGGGCCTTTCGCAACTTCTGAAGACGGTCGATTCCGTGCGCGAGCAGCTCAATCCGGATCTCACGATCCACGGCATCGTGCTGACCATGTACGACTCGCGCAACAATCTCTCGACGCAGGTCGTCGCCGACGTGCGCGAATTCATGGGCCGCAAGGTCTACGACACCATCATCCCGCGCAATGTGCGAGTCTCCGAAGCGCCGTCCTACGGCAAGCCGGTGCTGGTCTATGATCTGAAATGCAGTGGCAGCGAAGCGTATCTGCGGCTCGCGACGGAAATTATTCAGCGCGAGAAAGAACTGTGCGCATGACCGAGAGCGCGGGAGAAACCGCGATGGCCGAGGAGGGATCGCGATCGCGGTTGGGCCGCGGCCTTGCCGCGCTGATCGGTGACGTCGGCGCCGAAAGCACGGTTGAGCGCCCCCGCGGGCAGCGGCGGCTGCCGACCGGCTCGCTGCGACCCAATGTGCGAAATCCGCGGCGGCTTTCGCCAGCGCCGAACTCGACGAGCTGGTCGCCTCACTCCGCGAGCGCGGAATCATTCAGCCGATCGTGGTGCGGCCGTTGCGCGGCGTTGCCGACGGTTACGAAATCATCGCCGGCGAACGCCGCTGGCGCGCGGCGCAACGCGCCGGCCTGCATGAAGTTCCGGTCGTCATCATCGAAGCGACCGACGCAGAGGCGCTGCAGCTCGCGATCATCGAGAATGTGCAGCGCGCCGATCTCAATCCGCTTGAAGAAGCTGAAGGCTACCGCGCGCTCGTGGAAGAGTTCGGCAACAGCCAGGAAGAGATCGCCAAGACCGTCGGCAAGAGCCGCAGTTATGTTGCCAACACGCTGCGGCTCTTGAAACTCTCCGATCCGGTGAAGGCCTACATCCACAGCGGCAAGCTGACGGCCGGGCACGCGCGCATGCTGGTTGGTGCGCCGAACGCAGAACAACTCGCGGAGGACATCGTTGACGCGTGATCTGACTGTGCGCCAGGTCGAAGCGATGGCGCGCGAACGCGCGCACGGGAAGAAACAGAACAACAGTCACGCGCCGAACAGGTCAACTGCCAAGGATGCCGATACGCAAGCGCTGGAAAAACGTATGTCCGACGCGCTTGGCCTCACCGTCACCGTCAGCGATCACGGTAAAAGCGGCGGTACTCTCAGCATCCGCTATCGCAATCTCGAACAACTCGATGACGTGCTGCGCCGCCTGGAAAAGCCGAACTAAGCGGTTACGTGCGCTCACGGCGCGCCTGATCGACGCGCTCAATCAAATCATTGATTGCGGGGCTCGACCAAAGCGGCAACAGACGCATTGGCGCTCCGAAGGCGATTTGGTCGCCAAAATCGGTGGGCCGTCGCAGTGACAATGTCACGCGCGGCGGATTTATGTAGGGCGAGTAACTCACGTTCTTGATATCGCGCAATGCGATGTGTTGCTCCTGGCCGCGATTTTTCACCACCAGTGAATTGCCATCGTCCCAGACCTCGTCGACGAGGTCGAACACCAGCTTCTTCATGATGAAGTAGCCGATGCCGATCATGACCACCGGCATAATGAAAAACGGAAGCGGCACAGACGCGCTGCCGGCCTATACCCGTGTAAAGGTTGACGGCGATAAACACGAACAAGAAGCCAAACCAGATCATCGGGAACACGCGCTTATTGAAGAACGTCATCTTCGACGAGATGAGCTTCATGGTGCGCGTTCACTTTACCCCGCCGCAGTTCTCCCGCTCGAGCCGAACCGCCGCTCGATATAGTCGATGACGAGCTTCTGAAAGTCGGCTGACACGGTCGGGCCGCGCAAGGTGATCGCCTTCTTGCCGTCGATAAAGACCGGTGCCGCAGGCGCTTCGCCGGTGCCGGGAAGCGAGATGCCGATATCGGCGTGCTTGCTTTCGCCAGGGCCGTTGACGATGCAGCCCATCACCGCGACGTTGAGACCCTCGACGCCGGGATAACGCGTCTTCCATTCCGGCATCGAGTTGCGGATGAAGCTTTGAATGCTGGAGGCAAGCTCCTGGAAGGTGGTTGAGGTGGTGCGGCCGCAGCCTGGGCAGGCGGCGACCAGCGGAATGAACGTTCGGAGACCGAGAGTCTGCAGCAGTTCCTGCGCGACTTTCACTTCCAGCGTGCGGTCGCCGTTCGGCTCGGGCGTCAATGAAACCCGGATGGTGTCGCCGATGCCTTGCTGCAACAGGAACCCCATCGCAGCGGATGACGCGACGATGCCTTTTGAGCCCATGCCCGCTTCGGTGAGCCCAAGATGCAGGGCGTAGTTCGATCGTTCTGCCAGCTCGGTATAGACCGCGATCAGATCCTGCACCGCCGACACTTTGCCGGAGATGATGATCTTCGAGCGCGGCAGGCCGATTTCCTCCGCGCGCTCGGCCGACAATAACGCCGACTGCACCATGGCTTCGCGCGTCACGTCGCGTGCGTCGACCGGGCGGCTGGAGCGCGCATTCTCGTCCATGAGATGGGTGAGAAGCTCCTGATCGAGCGACCCCCAATTGGCGCCGATGCGTACCGGCTTGTTGTGCCGGATCGCGGTTTCGACGATGGCGCCGAACTGCCGGTCCTTCTTTTCCTTGAAGCCGACATTGCCCGGATTGATGCGATATTTATCGAGCGCCTCGGCGCACGCGGGGTGGTCGGCGAGGAGCTTGTGGCCGATATAGTGGAAGTCGCCGACGATCGGCACGTCGACATCCATACGCAGCAGCCGCTCCTTGATGTGCGGCACGGCGGCAGCCGCCTCGTCACGGTCGACCGTTATGCGAACGAGTTCCGAGCCGGCACGCGCGAGCGCGGCCACCTGCCTGGTCGTGCCTTCGACGTCGGCGGTATCCGTGTTGGTCATCGACTGCACCACGACCGGTGCGCCGCCGCCGACGGTGACGTTGCCCACCTTCACGGCAATTGTTCGATGCCGTTCCGCCGGGCCGGAAAATTGCATCATCGCAAAGCTCTCGTTTTCCTCCCCGTTAGGGGGCAAGGGATCAACATAGCATCGGCAGAGGATATAGCCTCAGCGCGGCCGATTTACGAGCACCAAACCGGCTGCGACCAGCGCCACGGCAACCGCAAAAGGGACTGTCAGCGGCTCTTTGAGTAACAGATGGCCGGCGGCGACGCCAAACAGCGGTGTCAAAAAGGTGAATGCTGACAAGCGGCTAGCCGAATAGCGCACGACGAGGGCAAACCAGACCAGAAAGGTGACGCTCACCACCCAGACGACCTGATAGGCCATGGTGCCAAGCACCGGCACCGACGGTATCGCTTCGATGTGTTCACCGAACACCAGGGCCGCGATAGCGAGCATAGGAGCCGAGACCGCCAATTGATAGAGCAGGTTTTTCTCGGCGCTAACGTTATTGAGGACGCTTGCTTTGATGACCAGCGTTGTCGCCGCCCATGCCACGGCGGCACCTACCATCATAACGTCGCCGAGGAACTGGTGCGGGTCGGTGGCCGGGGTCGGCAGCCCAAAGGCGAGCACGAGGCCGATAAAAGACAACAGCAAGCCGAGCCATTGTGAGGCATGAAAATGATCGCCCGGGATGAACCAGCGTGATCCGATAACGACCACAAATGGCGCCACATAAAGAAACAGTGTCGCGCGGGTCGCAGTTGTCCAAACGAGGCCGCGGGCCATCAGCAAGAATTCAACCGCGAACAGTGCGCCGGCGACTACTCCCACCAACAACGTGCCGTCACGCTTGAACAGCGGGATGCCGCGAGACAGCGCCCACGCGCCGACGAAAAGTGCGCCGAAAAATGAACGAAGTGTGGCCTGGATGATGGGCGGGATCTCGTGGATCGCGAACTTGATCGCAACCTGATTGAAGCCCCAACACAGGCACAATCCGACGACGGTCGCGATGGCGAGTGCGTCAAGTGGACGAGTTTGTGAAGAATGAGCCACGGGCTTCGTTTAAGGCTGGGAGCGGGAAGGGCGGAGCGATCCGTCACGCCAAGACAGCGTGAGCGGCATCAGAAAGGCGAAGCGTCATTGTCGGCGGCAGTGTGAGCAAGTGCCGGCGATTTCGATTACCGGAGTCTTCGATGTAAACCCCGCGGCTCGGCACGATGCTTTGAGCGCGTCGGCGACAGCGGCGCCTGGCGCCTCGCCAACCGCGCCGCAATGTTCGCAAATTAGAAACACGACGGGGTCATTGCCGGCGTGATCATGAACGCAGGCGACGAAGGCGTTGCGGCTCTCGATGCGATGAACGAGATTGTTGTTGCGCAAAAAATCGAGCGCCCGATAGACCGTGATCGGCGCCGGGCGTCCATTCGCACCCAATTGCTCCATGATTTCATACGCCCCGAGCGGCTTATGGCTTGCGAGCAGCGTTTCAAGCACATGACGCCGCATCGGCGTCAACCGCTGCGCTCGAGCGGTGCATAGCTCTTCGGCGTGCGCGATGGCGGTGCTCGTGCAGGTATCGTGATCGTGATCGGGTGCCGGAAAAACGGCTTGTGGCTTGGTCGTCGTCATCATCCGGTGGCTTTCTGCCGGCATTCTAGCGCCTTATCCGGCGTTGCGAAAACGTGACGCGCCCCCGATTTTGATGTTGCGCCGCAACAGAAAGCGTCTCACATTGCCGCCACTTCGCGCAAAAGTTACTCAATAACGGCGTTTCCTGGCAACGCGCAGTCGCGCAACCTCATCAATTGGTGATCATCATGTTGAAGGGAAAGACGGCCCTCATAACCGGTTCGACCTCCGGCATTGGTTTGGGCTACGCACGCGCTCTCGCAGCCGAAGGCGTCAATGTCACGATCAACGGATTTGGCGACGCGGCGGCGATCGAAACGGAACGGGTCGCGATCGAGAAAGATTTCGGCGTGCGGGCTTTTTATTCCCCCGCCGATATGACCAAGCCGGCCGAGATCGCCGCTATGGTGCATACGGTGGAAAAGACCTTCGGCTCGCTCGACATCCTCATCAACAATGCCGGCATCCAGTACGTGTCTCCGATCGAGGAATTCCCGATCGAGAAATGGGATCAGATCATCGCGATCAACCTGTCAGCTGCGTTTCACGCTATGCGCGCCGCCGTACCTGGCATGAAGTCGCGCAAATGGGGCCGCATTATCAGCACGGCTTCGGCGCACTCGCTCGTCGCATCGCCGTTCAAGTCCGCCTATGTGTCCGCCAAGCACGGCATTGCTGGTCTTACCAAAACGATCGCGCTTGAGCTCGCGACCTTCGGCGTCACCGTGAACTGCATCAGCCCCGGCTACGTGTGGACGCCGCTGGTCGAGAAGCAAATCCCGGACACCATGAAGGCGCGCAACATGACCGCGGACCAGGTTAAGCGCGACGTGCTGCTGGCCGCGCAGCCGACCAAGGAATTTGTCACTGTCGACGAAGTCGCCGCACTGGCCGTGTATCTTTGCTCAGACGCCGCGAAAGCCATTACCGGTGCCAATCTTTCGATCGATGGCGGTTGGACTGCCGAGTAAGAAAAATCGGCCAAGGCACCGAGACGATCGCCCTTCACGGTTCGGCGCACCTGCCGAGTCGGTGAGGGTGCCGGGGTCAAGATGAAAAATCCTCTTGCTTCGCTGCTGGCTGGCCGCACAGCGAACCCGCAGTCTTCGCAGACCACCAAGCGCATCAACCTCGCGCTACAGGGCGGCGGTGCGCACGGCGCTTTCACGTGGGGTGTGTTGGAGCATCTTTTGAGCGACGACCGGATTTCCTTCGAAGGGATTTCCGGCACATCCGCGGGAGCCGTCAACGCGGTGATGCTCGCCGACGGAATGGCGCGCGGCGGCCGAGCCGAAGCGCAAAAGCGGCTGGGCGAGTTTTGGCGTGCGGTGAGCAACAACGGCAATCTGCCGCCGTTACAGCGGGCTGTGGTGGAACGGCTGTTGTCGTTCATTCCGCTTGAAGGCACGCCGATGCAGGCTTGGCTCGACATGATGGGGCGCTATTTCTCGCCCTATGATTTCAATCCGCTGAACATCAATCCGCTCAAGGACCTGTTCGAGCGCTTCGTCGATTTCGAAGTCTTGCGCGCATTTCCCGATTTGCAGCTGTTCATTTCCGCCACCAATGTGCAGACCGGCCGGGTTCGCATTTTCTCACGCGACAAAATAACCCCTGAAGCGTTGATGGCATCCGCCTGTCTGCCGCTGTTGTTTCGCGCGGTGGAAATCGACGGCGTGCCGTACTGGGACGGCGGCTACCTTGCCAATCCGGTGATCTTTCCATTCTTTGGCACGACGACAACCGAAGACGTTCTGGTCGTGCAGATCAATCCGCTGGTGCGGCAGGCGACGCCGACATCGGCCAGCGAGATCATGAATCGCATCAACGAGATCACGTTCAACACGTCGCTGTTGGCGGAATACCGAGCGATCGACTTTGTCGGCCGCCTGATCGATCAGGGCCGGCTGCCGCGCGGAACCGGGCGCGGCGAGTATCGGCGCGTCAATGTTCATCGCATTCTGTTCGATCGTTTCGGCACCAATTTCGATGCCTCCAGCAGAATGCTGACCGATTACAGCTTCTTCGAAACGCTGCGTATCAACGGCAAACGCGCCGCGCGGCGTTTTCTGGACGACCACTTCGATGATATCGGCGTCAAAAGCACGGTCGATTTGGCCGCAGAAGCGCGTGCCGAGTGGGCATAATATCGGCGCTATATATATTGTCGCGACATAAATCGTTGCGTCATAGGTCGGGTTGTGATGGCGAACGTCACGCCACTTGTCTCTGCTGAAGTCGGCTCCGCGCGGCTTGATGTCTGCGTCGCCGATATCACCACGCTCGCGCTCGACGCGATCGTGAATGCGGCCAATCGCACACTGCTCGGTGGCGGCGGCGTCGACGGCGCGATCCATCGCGTTGCCGGGCCGGAACTGCTCGCCGAGTGTCGCACCCTTCACGGCTGCGAAACCGGCGGTGCCAAAATTACCCGCGGTTACCGCTTGCCGGCAAAACACATCATCCACGCGGTCGGCCCGGTCTGGAGCGGCGGCGGCAACAGCGAAGAGGAGCTGTTGGCTTCCTGCTATCGGACCGCACTCGATCTGGCCGCCCGACATCGGCTGGCGTCTGTCGCTTTTCCCGCCATATCGACCGGCATCTACCGATTTCCGCCGGATCGCGCCGCGCGGATCGCCGTCGGGACCGTGACGGCCGAGCTGGCATCATCGCCGCATGGCTTGGCGAACGTCGTGTTCTGTTGCTTCGCCCAGGAAGCAGCGGACCACCACATCGGCGCGTTCGCCGATCTCGGTCTGGCGTAAGGCCCAAACTGCCCTTGAATGTTTTGCAACACTGCCTTGCAGCAGCAAATCTACAAAGTCTTAAGCTTCCTTATATTATGCAGGCTGCTCAACCAAGGCCAGATCGATGCCCACGCCTTCGCTTAACCGAGAATTTGCCTTTATGCTCAATGACGTGGCTCGCCTGTTGCGAACCTATGCCGACTACAAGGCATCGCAATTCGGTATGACCCGCGCCCAGTGGGCGGTGCTCGTGCGAGTTGATCGCTCTGAAGGGCTCAATCAATCTGAACTTGCCGAGGTTCTGGACTTGCAGCCCATTACGCTCACGCGTTTGCTGGACAAGCTCTGCGACAGCGGTTTGATCGAGCGCCGGCCGGATCCGACCGACCGGCGCGCCAAGCGGCTCTATCTGACTGCGGCCGCCCGGCCTTTGCTTGAGCGGCTCAGCGTCCTTGGCGAGGAAACCGTGGCAGGCGCTGTTGCCGGCGTCGAACGAAAGAGCGTTGAGCAGATGGTTTCCGAGCTCGGAGTGGTGAAAGAGAATCTGCGCCGGCTCATTCAGCAACGTGCCGCCGACCACGCAGGAGAGCAGCGCTATGGCTGAGGCTCTCCGCAAACCCTCGCCGCGAGACGAAGCGCCCGAGACGCCGCGGCCGCCGATCGCGCCAGTCGTTCCGACCGACAAGCGCTCCAAAGAGCGGACCGCCGCAACTGATCAGGTGCGTCAATTGCGGCGCCGTGACCGGATCCGCTGGGTGTTGTTCGCGCTGCTGCCGCTGGCGCTGATCATCGGCGGCTATTGGTACGTCACCGGCGGTCAGGTGATGTCGACCGACGACGCGTACGTCAATGCGCAAAAGGTCGGTATTTCGACCGATGTCTCGGGCATCGTGCAAGACGTTGCGGTCAAAGAGAACGACCACGTTGCGGCCGGACAAGTTCTTTATCGGCTCGATCCGCGGCAATTTCAGATTGCCCTCGACAACGCCAAAGCCAATCTCGCGCAGATTGCGCTGATGATCGAGTTGATGAAGCAGGACTACAAGCGCATGATCAGCGATGCGGCTGCTCAGCAAGCGCAGGTCGCTCTTGATCAGACCAATTACGATCGCGCTGCCATGCTGTTGAAAAGCGGCACGGCGACGCAAGCCGTTTACGATCAAGCCTCGTACACCCTGCAAAACGACAAGAGCAAGCTCGCCGCCTTGCGCGAGCAGTCGCAGGTGCAACTTGCCAAGCTCGGTGGCGATCCGGACATCGTCGTCACACAACATCCGCAATACTTGCAGGCGAAGGCGCAAGTCGACGAGGCGCAACGCCAGCTGGATCACACCGTGATCACGGCGCCTTTCGCGGGCGTTGTCACCGACGTGCCGTCGATCGCTCCTGGAAAATACCTCGCCGCGTCGACGACGGCCTTTTTTCTCGTTGATACCGAACACGTTTGGGTCGACGCGACACCGAAGGAAACCGAGCTGACCTACGTCCGGCCGGGCCAGCCGGTCACGGTTACGGTTGACACTTATCCGGACCTCGAATGGCACGGTGTGGTCGAGAGCGTCAGCCCGGCCGCGGCGCAGGAATTTGCGTTGCTGCCGGCGCAAAATACCAGCGGCAATTGGGTGAAGGTCGTCCAGCGCGTGCCCATGCGCGTGCGCATCGACACCAGTGACAAGAACCTGCCGCCGCTGCGCGCTGGATTGAGCGTCATCGTCGATGTTGATACCGGACACGCGCGGGGCTTTCCGCACTTCCTGACCGGCTGGTTCGGGCGCAGTCAAACGAAGGCGCGTTGATGGGAGACGAAGCGGCACCGACGGTCCATCGCGGCCCGCTCACCGTCTGCATAATTCTGGCGACGCTGATGCAGGCGCTCGATACCACGATCGCCAACGTCGCACTGCCTTACATGCAAGGCAGTGTTTCGGCGAGCCAGGATCAGATCGCCTGGGTGCTGACGTCTTACATCGTCGCGGCCGCTATTATGACGCCGCCAACGGGATTTCTGGCCAGCCGGTTCGGACTGAAGAACCTTTTTCTTGTCGCTATCGCGGGCTTTACCGTGGCCTCGATGCTCTGCGGCATGGCGCAATCGCTGAGCCAGATCGTGCTGTTCCGCATCTTGCAGGGCGCATTCGGCGCCTCGCTTGTCCCGCTT
This sequence comes from uncultured Alphaproteobacteria bacterium, assembly GCA_963727325.1. GTDB lineage: Bacteria > Pseudomonadota > Alphaproteobacteria > Rhizobiales > Xanthobacteraceae > BOG-931. The sequence continues at coordinate 4,718 of CAVSFV010000003.1, read as the reverse complement.
TCGCAAACCGTGCTGTTCGCGAGCTACCCGCGGGAGCGCCAGGGCTTTGCCATGGCCCTGTTCGGCATTGGCGTGATGATCGGCCCCGTCCTTGGTCCGGTGCTCGGCGGTTGGCTTACCGAGAACTACAGCTGGCGCTATGTCTTCTATATCAACTTGCCGATCGGCATTCTTGACCTCATCGGCATTATCGTCTTCCTGCCGGGGACATCCCGGAACGCCGCCTCGAAGCTCGATTGGTTCGGCTTCGGAACTCTGAGCGTCGGGATCGGTGCGCTACAACTGGTGCTCGATCGTGGCGAGCAGCTGGACTGGTTCAGCTCCGGTGAAATCATCATCGAAGCGATCGTCGCCGTATCCGCGCTCTACCTCTGCCTGGTCCATACCTTCACGGCCGATAATCCGTTCGTGCGGCCGTCGCTGTTTCGCGACCGCAATTTCTCCGCCGGGATTATCTTCATCGCTCTCGTCGGCCTGACGTATTACGCGTCGATGGCACTGCAGCCACCTTACCTGCAGGGGCTGATGGACTATCCGGTCGTGACGGCGGGTCTCGTCATGGGACCGCGCGGCGTCGGCACCATGGCTTCGATGCTGATCGTCGGCCGTTTGGTCGGGCGGGTGGATACGCGCATCCTGCTCGCGATCGGTCTCATGCTGACGGCATGGTCATTTAACGCCATGACCGGATGGACGCCTGACGTGTCGCAAGCTTCGATCATCGGCGTGACGATGGTCCAGGGCGCCGGCCTCGGTTTCCTGTTCGTGCCGTTGAGCGCGGCCACGCTGGCGACACTGCCACTTTCAGAACGCACCGAAGGCGCCGGCTTCTTCAGCCTGTCGCGCAACATCGGCTCCAGCGTCGGGATTTCGGTGGTGAATGCGCTTTTGGTGCAGAATACCCAGGCCAATCACGCCTCGATCGTGCCGAATGTTTCGGCGGTCAATCGGGCGTTGGAAAATCCGCTCATTGCGCGCGCCTGGAACCCCGCGACTGCGGCCGGACGCGCCGCGCTCGATGCCGTGATAACCCGCCAGGCGGAGATCATCGCCTATATCGACGACTACAAGCTTCTGATGATTGCGACGCTCGCGGTAATCCCGTTGCTGATGGTGTTCAAACGGTCGTCGCGCGGCGGCGCGGCGGCGCCGGTCATCGTCGATTAGACGTACGCGCGTCGAATTTAACGTCGGCCTGCGAAACAACAATAAAGGCGGCCTTGCGGGCCGCCTTTATGTTTTCGCCGATCGAATTTTGCAGGCGGAGCACTACTCCGCGGCGCCACCCGCCGCGCTTTCCCGCGGCTGCTCGCCTTCGGCCTTCTGCTTCGCCTCGAGGTCCTCGCCGGTCTCCTGATCGACGACCTTCATCGACAGTCTGACCTTGCCGCGCTCGTCGAAGCCAAGGAGTTTGACTTTGACCTTGTCGCCTTCCTTGACCACGTCGCTGGTCTTCTGAACCCGGCGCGGCGCCAGCTGGCTGATATGCACCAGCCCGTCCTTGGCGCCGAAGAAATTCACGAAGGCGCCGAAGTCCATGACTTTGACGACGGTGCCTTCGTAGATATGGCCAAGCTCCGGCTCCGAGGCGATCGACTTGATCCAGTTGATCGCCGCCTTGATCGACTCGCCGTCGGCAGACGCGACCTTCACCGAACCGTCGTCCTCGATGTTGATCTTGGCGCCGGTCTTTTCGACGATCTCGCGGATGACCTTGCCGCCGGTGCCAATGACCTCGCGGATCTTGTCGGTCGGGATCTTGAACGTCTCGATGCGCGGTGCGTGCTGCCCGAGTTCGGCGCGGGCGGTGTTCAGCGCCTTCGCCATTTCGCCCAGGATGTGCAGCCGCCCATCCTTGGCCTGGGCCAACGCGACCCTCATGATCTCCTCGGTGATGCCCGCGATCTTGATGTCCATTTGCAGCGAGGTGATGCCGCCGTCGGTGCCGGCCACCTTGAAGTCCATGTCGCCGAGATGATCCTCGTCGCCGAGAATGTCGGAGAGCACGGCAAAGCGCTCATTCTCCTTGATGAGGCCCATCGCGATGCCGGCAGTCGGCCGCTTCAGCGGCACGCCGGCGTCCATCAATGCGAGTGAAGAACCGCACACCGTCGCCATTGACGATGAACCATTCGACTCGGTGATCTCGGAGACGAGACGGATGGTGTAGGGAAACTCTTCCTTTGACGGCAGCATCGGATGGATCGCGCGCCAGGCGAGCTTGCCGTGCCCGATTTCGCGGCGTCCCGGCGCACCAATGCGGCCGGTTTCGCCGACCGAGAAGGGCGGGAAGTTGTAGTGCAGCAGGAATGTTTCCTTGTAGGTGCCCTGCAGCGCATCGATGAATTGTTCGTCTTCGGCCGTGCCCAACGTGGCGACCACCAAAGCCTGCGTTTCACCGCGCGTGAACAGCGCCGAACCGTGGGTCCGCGGCAACACGCCGACTTCCGATACGATCTGCCGCACCGTTTTCACGTCGCGGCCGTCAATGCGCTTGCCGGTATCGAGGATGTTCCAGCGAACGATCTTGGCTTCGAGTTCCTTGAACACAGCGGCAACCGCAAGCTTGTCGTGCTTCGGTTCGGCGCCTTCGGGGAAGAAGTGCTCCATCACTTTCTTTTTGACCGCCGCGACCGCATCCTGGCGATCCTGCTTGCGCACGATCGAGTATGCCGCACGCAGGTCCTGTTCGGCGATGCCGAGAATTTCCTTTTCGATGGCCGAGTTGTCGGACACCACCAGCTCGCGAGGTTCTTTCGCCGCCTTCTCGGCAAGTTTGATGATCGCGTCGATCACCGGCTGGAAGTGCCGATGACCGAACATCACGGCGCCGAGCATGATCTCCTCGGACAGCTCTTTTGCTTCCGACTCCACCATCATCACGGCGTCTTGCGTGCCGGCGATGACGAGATCGAGCTGGCTCTCGGTCATCTCGTCGATTTGCGGGTTGAGCACGTATTCGTTGTTGATGAAGCCGACGCGCGCGGCGCCGATCGGCCCCATGAAGGGAGCGCCTGACAGCGTCAGCGCCGCGGATGAGGCAACCATCGCCACGATGTCGGGATCATTCTCCTGGTCGTGCGAGAGCACGGTGACGGTCACCTGCGTGTCGCAGCGCCAGCCTTCGGCAAACAACGGACGGATCGGGCGGTCGATCAGACGCGACGTCAGCGTATCCTTTTCGGTCGGCCCGCGCTCGCGCTTGAAATAACCGCCGGGAATCCGGCCTGCCGCGTAGTATTTCTCGGTGTAGTTGACGGTGAGCGGAAGGAAATCGATTCCTTCCTTCGGCTGCTTGGCGGCCACAACGGCTGCAAGCACAGTGGTCTCGCCGTAGGTGGCGAGGACGGCGCCGTCGGCCTGGCGCGCGATCTTGCCGGTCTCTAGCGTGAGTGTGCGGCCACCCCAGTCAAGTTGTACACGATGAATGTTGAACATTTCGATTGTCTCTCATGGTTTTCGCGGTGGCGCGAGAGCCATGAGCAAGACGGCGAGAGGCTGTCGTTCGCAACGGGCTTGCGAATCCAAACAGCATCCGGCGATCCTGCCATGGCCATCGGCCTTACCGTGATATTGACGGGCTTCATCCCGTCGCTCTAATCGGCAGCTCATGCTGCCTTACAAACGGCGGACGCATCTTGCAGTCCGCCACGGCGCGCGCGGGATGTCCCGCGCGCGAATTCGTCAACGGCGGATACCCAATCTCTCGATCAACTCTTTGTAACGCCCCTCGTTGGTGCGCCGCAGATAGTCGAGAATCTGACGCCGCTGCGACACGAGCTTAAGAAGCCCGCGCCGCGAGTGATTGTCCTTGATATGAGTCTTGAAGTGATCGGTCAGGTTATTGATCCGCTCCGAGAGCAGCGCTACCTGCACCTCGGGTGATCCGGTATCGCCGGATTTGACGGCGTACGAACTAATAACCTCCGCCTTACGCGCGGTCGTAATCGACATCGTCACCAACCTTTTTGTCTGTCGGCGCGACCAGTCACGCCGTTCAAATTGAACACGCGTTTGGGGACGATCTCGCCGCGGTCGACCTCGGCAATGGCTACGAGCTGCCCGCCCGCAGCGACCTGGACCGTGCCGCAAATAATAGCGGCGTCCCTTCCACGCAACAAAACGGCTTGGCCCCGTTGGAGCCTTGCCGCATCTGCCGGGCTCACGGCCAGCGCCGGGATGTCGTCCAGCGCGGTCTCGACCGGCAGTAGAATGTCGGCGAGGTTTCCCTCACCGGCGGCCGCTCTATGGCATAAAGATTCGAGCCGTTCCAGCGAAATCATGTCGCTTTCGGCGAACGGCCGGACCCGGCTCCTCCGCAACGCGCAAACGTGACCAAGCGCGCCTAATTGTCGGCCAAGATCGCGCGCAATCGCCCGCACATACGTTCCCTTGCCGCATTCCGCCGCCAGGACCGCGTGATCGGTGTCCGGCGTGTCGATGAGTTCAAGCCGATGGATGGTTACCGCGCGTGGCGCAATTTCAATCACTTCTCCTTCACGGGCGAGATCGTAGGCACGCTCGCCATCAATCTTTATGGCCGAAAAGCGGGGAGGCACCTGCTCGATGGTGCCCACAAAGCGCGGCAATAATGCTTCGATGGCTGCCCGATCAGGGCGGGCGTCGCTGGTGTTGACGACCCGGCCTTCAGCATCGTCAGTGTCGCGCTCTTCGCCCCAGCGCACGGTAAACAGATAAGTTTTGCGGCCATCGACCAC